>NZ_JBLFFG010000002.1:0-1138592 GCF_051400635.1 Sphingomonas radicis | reverse complement strand
TCCTTCTCGACAGCCGCCTCGCGGAACACCAGCACCGCCTTCGCCATCGCGCCGATCTCGTCGCCGCGATCGGTGCCGGGAACTGCATCCGCGTTGTTGCCCGCCGCAAGAGTCTTCATTCGATCCTGCAGCTGCGCGATCGGGCCGGTGATGCCGCTACGCGAAACGAAGAGCGAGATGGCAATGGCGCCGCCGATGGCGATCAGCGAAACCGCCAGCATGATCATGGACGTGCTGCTCGCGCTGGCCGAAAGCTCGGTTGCCAGCGCACGCCCAGCGGCGATGCGTTCGTTGTTCGCCTTGGTGGCAATGATGCTGAATTCGTCGGCCTTCTTGTCGAGATCGGCGAGGATCGCGCGGGCCGCGTCGTTCTGATCCTGCTGGCCGTAGCGGATAGCCTGTTCCGCGCCTTCATGGATCGCAACGATGTTGCTGCGCAGAACCTCGATTTCGCCGCCGAAGCTGGGATCGAGCTGCTTGGCCTCGTCCAGATAGCGCAGCGCATCGGCATGGGCCTTGCGCTCGGTTTCGCCGGCGGCACGTGCCTCGGCCGAGGTGCCCGGATAGGCCATCGCGCGATAACCCGAATAGACCATCTGGTTGGAGAGGCGGTTCACGCGTGCCATCAACGTGCTGACCGGCAGCTTCTTCTCGACGAGAGCCGAATAGGAATCGTTGGTGCTCTGGAGCGCGCGCGATCCATAGAAGGCGACCGCGAGCGTGACCACGCCGAGCATCAGCAGCAGCGCGAGGATCTTCGTGGAAATCTTAAATCGGGCGAGCATATCCGCCATGGGTGCACCTTTGCTGTGGAGGCAAGCGAGGGCCGCCCGCCCCAGGAACTGACCCATGACTTATAGGAGACGCGGGGAGGGGCCCGGCTGCTCGGGGGCGCGAAAGCGCTTCCGTAGATTCACCTAGCACGCTGATCCCTCCCTGGCGGGGGAGGTGTCAGGCGTAGCCTGACGGGGGAGGAAGCACGCCACTCATGTTCTGGCATCCGCCCCCTCCGTCGCCTTCGGCGCCACCTCCCCCTTGCGGGGGAGGATTAGCGTTCCCTCGTTTCGGGTACTAAGTCTGGACAGCGGCGCTCAGCGACAGCGCCAAGTGCCAGCGGTTCAATCCTTGGGGAAAAGCCCTGCCGCGAATGCGATACGCAGTGCTTCGGAAAGGCTGCGCACCTCGAGCTTTTCCATCAGGTTCGCCCGGTAGATCTCCACCGTCCGCGGGCTGATGTCGAGCTCATAGGCGATGATCTTGTTCGATCGGCCTTCGATCAACCCCTTGAGCACATCGGTCTCGCGGGGGCTGAGCTTGGCGATCTTGGCTTCGGCGGCATTGAGGCGGGCAGCCTCCTCGCTATTCTCTTCCAGTCGCGCGAAGGCGTTGTCGATCACCTGCATCAGCACTTCGGCTTCATAGGGCTTTTCGAGGAAGTCGAGCGCGCCGGCCTTCATCGCCTGGACCGCGAGCCCGACATTGCCCTGGCCGGTGAGCACGACCGGCACGAACCGCGCCTTGCCGTCCAGCGCCTGGAGCACGTCGAGGCCGGTCGCACCCGGCATGTGGAAATCGAGGAGGAGCACGCCGGGATCGAGCTCGGCCGCTTCCTCGAGAAATGCGTCGCCCGAGCGATAGCTGCGGACCACTAAGTCGCTTCGCACGGAGAGCAGCGAGTGCAGAGAGGCGCGGACCGCGTCGTCGTCGTCAACGATGTAGATTGTCCTGGTCATTCGTCTCCCCCTGTTCCACGGCGGGCAAGGTGAAGCGGAAACATGCTCCGCCTTCCGGACGATTGTCGCCCCGCAAGGTTCCGCCGTGCGCTTCGATGATACGTTTGCTGATCGAAAGACCAATACCCATTCCGCCTCCGCCGATGCCCTTCGTCGTAGTGAAGCGGGAGAAAAGATTATCCAGCACATGTGAAGGCATGCCGGGGCCGTTGTCCGTTACTGCGATCTCGATCATGTGATCATCCGATCTGCGCGAGGCGATCGTGATTATCTTTTCCTTCTGATCTGATTGGCGCAGGGCATCTATTGCATTTCTCAGCAGGTTCACGAGCACTTGCTGGACCTGGATGCGATCGGCGAAGACGAATTGCACGTCGGGGTCGAGCTGGTAGTTGACGCGGATGTTGGCCAGGCCGGTGCTCACCAGCACCAGGTCCACCGCGTCGCGAACCGTGCGATCGACCAGCTCGGTGCGCATTTCCACTTCGCCGCGCGCCATGAAAGCCCGCAGCCGCCGGATGATCTCTCCGGCGCGCTGGGTCTGCTCGACGCCCATGCGCAGCAGCTCCGAGATGCGCTCCGGGTCTTCGCCGCGCTCTAGCAGCATGCGTGCCGCAGCAAGGAAGTTGGAGGTGGCGCTGAGCGGCTGGTTCAGCTCGTGCGCCAGATCGGCTGCCAGCTCGCTCATCGCACTCTGGCGCGAGACATGCGCGATCTCGGCATTGAGGTCGCGCAGCCGCTCCTCGGCCGTGACCTGCTCGGTGAGATCGCGCAGGAAGATGGTCAGCAGCAGATCCTGATCGCTGTGCGCCACGCCGGTGCGCGCTTCCACCGGGAACTGGCGCCCGTCCTTCGCCTGGGCAACGGAGGTGATGACCCGGTCCGTGAGCCCCCGGCCGGTTTCGAGGAAGCGACGGAGCACGGCGGCGATACCCTCGCGCTCGGTGACCGGTGCGAGGATGGTGAAATGCTGCCCGACCACCTCTTCGGGAGCATAGCCCCAAAGCCGTTGTGCCGCGGTGCTGAACTGCAGGATCTGCCCCTGGGCATCGATGACGACGATCGCATCGGGAACGGTGTCGAGCAGCGACTGGAGATGCACTTCGCGGCGGCGAAGCGCCGCCTCGCGCTCGTCGCGTGCGGTGACGTCCAGGATCATGCCGACGCCGCGCTCCATCCGGCCCTGGCCATCGTAGAAGACGCGCGCCGAGCCCTCGACCACGCGAACGTCGCGAGGGTGCGCCAACCGCCAGCGGAAGCTGAACTTGTCGGCCCGATCGCGCTCGGCCTGTGCGATCGTCTCCAGCACGTCCTCGGCATCCGCCGGATCGACCTGCGCCTGCCAACGATCGATGTTGGACAGCGCGCCGGGCTCGAGGCCCAGCCGCTGCTCGGTGCCCGGCGACCAGTCGATCCGGCCGCTCGGCACGTGCCACTCGAAAATGCCCAACTCGTGCGCGGAAGCTGCGGCGGCGAGCCGTTCCTCGCTAGCACGCAGCGCCTCGGTCGCCGCCACCTGCTGCGAGATGTCGTTGACGCCGAGAACCAGCAATGTCCCGCGCAGCGGGCTCTCCACCCGGTGCACGCGTTCGAGCACATGGAGTTCGCGCCGGTCCTTGGTCGTTTCCACGAGCTGCTGGACATCGGCGCCGATGCGGGTGGGCCTGCCATGGTCCTGCAGCTGGCAGCGCGAGCGGAGCAGCGCATATTTGTTCCTGCCTCGCGCCTCGTCCACGCTCCAGCCGTAAAGCTGCTCGCAGCCCTGCGACCAGTGGACGATGGTTCCGTCGGGGGCGACGACGGCGACTGTGGCGTTGTCGAGCGCATGGCTGAGTTCGAGGAGCGCCGCCTGGTCCCGTGCGATGCGTGATGCCGCCCAATAGCCTATGATCGCGACTGCCAGCAGGTTGCACAGCAGCAGGAGCAATTCCTGCCCGAGCGAGGAAGCGCGGTCGCTCTGCACGAAGAACAGGTTGAAGATCGGCGGAAGCAGCGGCACCACCAGCGCCGCCGGCAGCAGCAGCCGCGCCACGCGCCAGATGCCCTTGCGCACCGCGAAGAGCCGGATCCAGTTGAAGCTGCCGTGCTGGACCAGGATTGCGCCCGCCACGCAGACTGCGCACATCGCCGAAGGTATCGAGATCGAGCGGTAATAGGCGACCGGGTCGCCGGGGCGGATCGAGAGCACGGCGATCGCGGGAAGCGTCGAGAAAGCGAGGAATGCAGCCACTGCGGTGACGCCCACTGCGACGGCGATCACTACGCCATGCGCTTCGTCCGAGCCGCGCTGGCGGGCGATCGAGAAATAGCCGGCGAGGCTGAGCAGCACCAGGAGCGTCACCGGGTTGAGGCCCGGCCTGCCGGGGTGTGCGGCGGGGAATTGCGCCAGGAGATCGCCGAACAACAGCCGATCAATCCCGAAGTCGCTGCCGGTGACAGCCTGGAGCGCGGAAGTCGCCGCCACCGCCAGCGGCACGATCCAGAGCGCGGCCGCGATGCGCCGCTGATCCAGGATCGCGGCGAGATGGCCGAGCGAAAGCGCGGTGAAGCCGATCGCGGTCAGCGGCCAGATCGGGAAATAGGCAATGCCGAAACCACGCAGGTGCGGCTGATCAAAGATCCAACCCGAAAGCGCGAGCGCGCCGCAAAGGGCGCCCAGGAAAGCCAGCGTGGCAGCATCGAACCGCGTGGCGTGCGTAGCTGTGGAAACGGGTGCCCGGTGATCTCTCTGCACGCCGATCTTCCCCAGAACGAGCCAACAGCCCCAAGACAGCACAACACAACCGGGTGCGGAAGGCTCCGCGGGGTCCGGCGGCGCCGACAAGCTGCCCTGCAGGCACTAAGGATTTCTGAAGAGGCGCATCCCGCGCGCTTGCCAAAGCCCCCGCTTGCCGCGATCACAGGCGCCTGCGCCGGGGGGCGCTGCCAGAATATCAACAGGAGGAGTCGCGCTTGAACCGTTCGGTCCTAATTCTCGGCGCCGTAGTGGCGCTGGGCGGGTGTGCCGCCAACGCCGGGGAGCCGCGCAGCAGCGCGTCCGAGCCGGCGTCCGCGAACGGGCCCGGCAAGGGCAAGGGCTATAGCCACGATCCCTTTCCTTCGACCTATCGGCCCTATCCGGGCAGGGCCACGCTGATTACCAACGTCACCATCTTCGACGGCGAAGGTGCGCGGATCGAGAACGGATCGGTGCTGTTCCGCGACGGCAAGATCGTCGCGGTCGGGCAGGGGCTCGCGGCCGAGGACGGCGTGACCGTGATCGACGGGCGCGGCAAATATCTGACCCCCGGCGTGATCGACGTCCACAGCCATCTGGGCGACTATCCGTCCCCGGGGGTGGAGGCGCATTCGGACGGCAACGAGATGACCTCGCCCGTCACCGCGGAAGTCTGGGCCGAGCACAGCGTCTGGCCGCAGGACCCGGGCTTCGGGCGCGCGCTGACCAACGGCGGCGTGACCACGCTCCAGATCCTGCCGGGATCGGCCAATCTGTTCGGCGGCCGCTCGGTGACGGTGAAGAACGTTTATGCGCGCACGATGCAGGGGATGAAGTTCCCGGGCGCTCCCTATGGCCTCAAGATGGCGTGCGGCGAGAATCCCAAGCGCGTCTACGGCGCCAAGGGGCGGATGCCCTCGACGCGGATGGGCAATGTCGCGGTCGACCGCCAGACCTGGGCGCGCGCGGCCGAATACAAGCGCCGCTGGGACAAATATGAGGACAAGGGCGGCGAGCCCCCGGCGCGCGACATCGCGATGGACACGCTGCGCGGGGTGATCGAGGGCGAGATCCTGGTCCACAACCATTGCTACCGCGCCGACGAAATGGCGGTCGTCATGGATATGGCCAAGGAGTTCGGCTACAAGGTCACGGCGTTCCACCATGCTGTGGAGGCATACAAGATCGCCGATCTGCTCAAGGCGAACCAGACCTGCGCGGCGGTGTGGGCCGACTGGTACGGCTTCAAGATGGAAGCCTATGACGCGATCAACGAGAACCTCGCCATCCTGGAGAAGGAAGGCGCCTGCGCGATGATCCATTCGGACGACGCGAACGGCATCCAGCGGCTCAACCAGGAAGTCGCCAAGGCGCGCTCCGCGGCGCTCAAGGGCGGGCTGAACATCTCCGAGGAAGCGGCTTGGCGCTGGCTGGCAATCAACCCGGCCAAGGCGCTCGGCATCGCGGACGAGACCGGCAGCCTCAAGCCCGGCAAGATGGCGGACGTGGTGCTATGGAACGGCAATCCGTTCAGCGTCTACACGCGCCCGCAGATGGTGTGGGTCGACGGCGCGCTTCTCTACGATGCGGCGAACCCGAAGCTGCGGCCCGTTTCCGATTTCGAGCTCGGCCAGCCGGGCGAGGGGGATGTGAAGTGATCGACAAGCTACTTCTCTGCACCGCCGCCGCGCTCGCGCTGGCGGCGCCCGCCGCCGCGCAGGACGTGGCGATCACCAATGCCAAGCTCGTGATCGGCGACGGCGCCGGCCCGGTCGAGGGCGGAACCGTGGTGGTCCGCGGCGGGCGGGTGGTTGCGGCCGGCCCGGGTGTCGCGGTGCCTGCGGGCGTCCGCACGGTCGATGCCGGCGGGCGCTATGTGACTCCGGGCATCTTCGCCGGCTTCACTCGCATGGGCATCGTCGAGGTCGACGCCGTCCAGGGCACCAACGACAGCAGCGCGGGCAGCTCGCCCTTCAATGCCGCGCTCGATGTCGCGCCCGCGGTGAACCCCAAGTCGAGCCCGCTCGCGGTCAATCGGCTCGAAGGCGTCACCCGCGCGGTGGTCGCGCCCGACAACAGCAACGGATCGATCTTCGCCGGGCAGGGCGCGATCATCGATCTCGCGCCTGACATGGAAGCAGTCACGCGGCCGCGCGCGTTCCAGTTCATGGAATTCGGCGAGGTGGGCGCCCGCAGCGCCGGGGGCAGCCGGCCGGCAGCCTATGCGATGCTGCGCAATGCGCTGTTCGAAGTGCGCGACTATGTCCGCAACCCGGCGAGCTTCGCCGATCGCGGCAAGGACGCGCTGCTCACCCGCGCCGACGCCGAGGCGCTGGTGCCGGTGGTGCAGGGCAAGGTACCGCTGCTCGCGCATGTCGAGCGCGCGTCGGACATTCTCGGTGTGCTGCGGCTCAAGCAGGAGATTCCCGCGCTCAAGCTCGTGCTCGTCGGCGCGACCGAAGGCTGGACGGTGGCGCGCGAGATCGCGGCGGCAGGCGTGCCGGTGATCGCTTCCGCGCTCGCGGATCTGCCGGCGTCGTTCGAATCGCTCGCGGCGACCCAGTCGAACATCGGCCGGATGAAGGCCGCCGGCGTGACGGTGGGCATCGGCACGATCAACGAGGACGAGGCCCGGCAGGCGCGCTGGGAGAAGCAGTTCGCCGGCAATCTCGTCGCGCTGGGCCGTATCCCGGGGGCCGCCGGGCTCGACTGGGGCGAGGCGTTCGCGACGATCACTGCGCGCCCGGCGGAGGCGCTCGGCATGGGCGACGAATTCGGCTCGCTTCGGCCCGGCCGGCGTGGCGACGTGGTGATCTGGGACGGCGACCCGCTCGAGATCGGCACTTCGGCCGTGTCGGTATTCATAGACGGCGTCGAACAGCCGATGACGAGCCGCCAGACGCGGCTGCGCGAGCGTTATTGGGATCCGAAGGAAGGCGCGTTGCCCAAGGCTTATCAGCATTGAGCCGGCGGGTCGTTGCGGAACCTTCATGATGCTGTGGCATTGCTGCGGCTGAACGCGTGGCCACGCCGCCGGCGGGCCTGGATGGGAGAAATGACATGACCAAGCGCATTCTGCTGCCCGCGGTTGCAGCGCTGGCGCTGGCCGGGTGCCAATCCGAGCCGGCGCAGGACAATGCTGCCGTTCCGGTCAACACGGCCGAGCCGATCAATGCAGATGCGGAAGCGAACGCGATCGGCAATGCGGCGGGACCTGAGAATGCACTGGCCGCCGTGCTCGAGATGAACGACCGGCAGCGCAACGTGGTGTTCATTCGCGCGCTGCTCGATGCAGGCCTTCCGTGCGAAGGCGTCACTTCGTCCGAGCGCGTGGATGACCTGAACGGCCAGCCCGCGTGGCGCGCTACCTGCGTGGGCGGCACCAGCCACCTGATCAGCATCTCGCCCGACGGCACCGCCAATATCGCCAGCCGTACCGACCGCTGACAGGAGCGCGCTGAAACTTGATAGCGGACGTTAAAGCCCCTCCCCTTCAGGGGAGGGGTTTGGGGCATGTAGCTTCATCGCTGCCGACGTGCGTGTGGACAGCCCCACCCCAACCCCTCCCCTGAAGGGGAGGGGCTAAGCCAGAAAAAATGGGGAGGCTCCGGAAAGAGCCTCCCCAGTGTTTTCCGGGAGGGGAAAATCAGAGGCCGACGACACCGCCGTCGTTCCTGGTGATGATCACCACCGCCGAGCGCGGGCGGACGGTGGCACCGGCGGTGCCGGTCGCCTGGCTGTCCGGCCAGTGGCTGTTCGGCGCCGCGGGCGAACCGCCTTCGCCCGGGTGCTGGATACCGACGAACAGCGTGCGCCCGTCCGGGGTCGAGTCGACGCCGGTGATTTCGCAGGCCACCGGGCCGACGAGGAAGCGCTTGAGCGTTGCGGCGGTCGCGGGTGCGCCCACGCGGGTCGCCTGAGTCGCGGTGGCGCCACCGGTGCCGGTGTTGGTGATCGTCCGCGCTCCGCCGTCGCCGACGGTGCCCGGAAGCGCCGCGAGCATCATGCAGTTGGTCACGTCGGTGAAGGCGCCATCGTCGGTCTGGAGCCAGAGTAGCGGGCGGACCTGGCCGGCCGGGTTGGTGGCGCGGCTGAACCAGGCACCGTCAGGGCTGGAGAAGTCCTGATCGGCCGTGAGGCCCGACAGATTGACGTTGGCGGCGTCCGCCTGCGCCGAGTCCGCACCGAACAGATAGATATCCCAGGTGAAGGCAGTCGCCTCGGTCGAGTTGTCGTTCTCGCGGATGCGGATGACGTGCCCGTTGGGATTGCCGAACTGATTGCTGGCGCCCTTGGGATCGTTGTAGTGGCGCGGATTGGCGGAATCGGTGCCGTTGAGCGGGCGGCCGGCGGCATTGTTGTTGGTGAGCGTCAGATAGACCTCGCCGTTCGCCGGATTGACCGCGGTCCATTCCGGCCGATCCATCGGCGTGGCGCCGACCACGTCCGCCGCGAGGCGCGTGTTCACCAGCACATCGGCCTGGTCCGCGAACGGATAGACGGTGCTGCTCGCGTCGATGCCGTTCTGGCCGAACACCAGCGGTGTCCAGCTGCCGGTGCCGTCGGCGTTGAACTTGGCGACGTAGAGCGTGCCGTTGTCGAGGTACTTGTCGCCCATCGCCAGCCGGTTGGCGGAGTTGGCATCCGCTGCGGCCCAGGCAGTGGCCGACACGAACTTGTAGAAATATTCGCGCCGCGAATCGTCACCCATGTACCAGGCGGGCTTGCGGCCGGCGACGAACAGGCCGGGCCAGCAGCCCTCATGGCCCATGCGGCCGAGCGCAGTGCGCTTGCGCGGCGTGGAGGCGGGATCATAGGGATCGATCTCGACAATCCAGCCGAACTGGTTGGGTTCGTTGCGGAAGTCCGCAGTCGCCGAAGCGCCCGTCGCGCGCGCGTCCCAGCGGCGGAAGCGCGTGTCGGCGGCATCGGCGGGGACGACGGTCGACCAGCTGTAGCTGCCCGAGCTGCTCGATACGCCGTAGCGGCCGAGCGCGGTCAGCTCCTTGGCGGTTCGCGCCGCATTGTCGCCGCTGCGGCGGAAATAGCCGGCCCAATTCTCCTCGCACGTCAGGTTGGTGGCCCAGGGGGTCACGCCATTGGCGCAGTTGTTGATCGTGCCGCGGCCGGTGGTTCCGTCGGGCGAATAGGCGGTCCTGATCAGGTCAGAGCCGCGCACCGGCCCGTTGAATACCATAGGGGTATTCGGCGTGATGCGGCGGTTGAAGCTGCTGTTCTGGACATAGGCCCAGCTGCGGTTCGCGCCTTCGCGATATTCGACGACGCTGACGCCGTGGCACTCGATCTCCTTGATCGCCTCGGCTTCCGGGCGAGCCTGGCCGGCGCCGATGCCGGTGGGGCCTGCCGGATGCAGGTAGGATTCAGTGACGTTCTCATGGTTCTGCACGAGCAGGCCGCGCGTCGAGCTGTTGTCGTCGCGGGTGCCGGTGGTGCTGAGACCATACCAGTAGAGCGCGTCGCCATGATCGCCGATGCGCTGGGCGAAATTGGTGTCGGTGCCGTCGTTCTTGTACGCGGGAACGGCCGCGGCGATCGGATCGCCGAGCCGGGCGCCGATCTGGACGGTGTAACCCGTCGGCACGGTAACCACGTCGTTCAAGTTCTTCGCGACCGCGGCAAAGCTCAGCGTCGCCGGGTTCACGGTGACGGTGGTGTCGCGATAGGTGGTGCTGGTGGTGTTGTTCACATAGCGGAAGACGAACTGCGTCGCCGCCGAGACCGCAGGCGCAATGAAGGTTGCGGTGGAAGTGAGGGCGCCGTTCAGCGTGACTGCGGGGCCGGAAACCTGGACCCAGCTCTGGCCGCCCGTAGTGCCGGTGCCGGTGAGCGTCACCATCTGGCCCGAGCTGGCAGTGACGGAGGTGCCGGGTTCGGCGGTGGGAGGCGGCGGCGTGGCGTTCGCTTCGTTGTCGTCGCATGCCGCGAGCACCGATGCGCCGAGCGTGGCGGCGACGATCGCCGAGCCGCCGCGGAGCGTCTGGCGGCGCGAGAGCCGCTGCGCTGCCAGCTCGTTGAGCGTGGTGGTGGTGCTGCGATTGGTGTCGACGTCGCCGTCGGAATAGCCGAAGCCGGTTTCGGTCAGATCGTTCATGGAAACCCCCAAGCATCCGGGCCAGTCGCGGTCCGGTTCCGGTTGCTTTGGGAGGTGCGGTTTACGGGGTGATGGAACAGCCGTGACACGCGTGTGACTTCTTCGCGTCGATCGCGTGACGCTTTGCTCCGATCCCTGCGACGGGGTAAGCGAGCACGCGTGACACCGGAGCCGGCATCAGACGACCTTGCGGGCACGCGGCCGCCCAGCAGCCTGGCGGAGCGGCTCGTGCAGCGCGCCCGCACGCGTGCTGCGCGTGCGCCGACAACCGCTCCACCGGCCGATTGGCGGGTTGCGCTGGCGATCGCCGGACTGATCCTGTCGGCGCCGCTGCTGACCATCGTGGGTGCCAAGCTGTTGACTGGCGGAGCGGAGCGGGAGGCTTCGGCGCTCAGCACCCAGCTTGCGCCGCGCATTGCTGCACAGCGCGAAGCCGAGGCCGCGCACCAGCGGCTCGCCGATGCGCTGCGTGGTCCCGGGCCCAGTGGAACGATCGAAGCATTGGCGCGAACGCTGCCGGCCGAGGCGAAGATTGCGCGGCTTGCGCGTGAGCCGGGTGGCGCGATCGATCTCGAAGTCGCCGCGCCAGATCCGGACCGGCTTCGCTCGGCGCTGCGCCGCGCGCCGGAATTTGCCAGGGTGCGCGATGCGGGCCAGCGTGCGGGCGATGGCGAGATGATCAGCCGCTTCAGGATCGCGGCGCCGTGAAGGTCCCGCCGCTCCTGCTTGGTGTCGGCGCCGGCCTGATCGGCGCGCTACTCATCGCACCCCTCGCCGGTTCGGCGCTGGGGGAGCTCGCGTCGGCACGGGCGGAGCGGGATTCGCTGCGCGCCGAGGCCGATGCTCCGACGACGCGCCAGCCGCTGCTCGCTCCCGGCCTTGCCCTGCGCGCCGGAGACGCTGCCGCGGCGCGGACTCTCGCTGCCGCGCGCGTGCAGGCGCGTGCCAAGGCAGGCGGTCTGCTGGTCGAGGACAGCGGCGCGCTGGCGGCTCCGGCGGGAGTCATTGCACTGCGGCTGCGCGTCTCGGGTGCCGAGAAGGCCGTGCTCGAGTTCGCCGATGCGCTCGAACGCGAAAAGCCGCTGTTGCGTCTGCGCGGCTGGCAGATCGAGGCGCTTCCGGGTGGCAGCGTCCGGCTCTCGGGCGAACTGGTGGCGGGATGGCGATGATCGCGCGCCGCGATGCCATCGCGCTGGGTTTGGCGGGCGCCTTTGCCGTGCTGACTCCGTTGGTGCTGCTCGCGTCGGCCGAGCGCAGGTCACCCATCCCTGTCCGTCGCGCGCTTCCGCCGCTGACTGCCGCGGCGCCCGCAACGTTGACAGCGGCTTATGAGCGCGCGCTGTTCGGCCAGCCCGAAGGGGTCGCAGCAGAGGCGTTGCCGCAGGATGCGCCCGTACTGGTGGGCGTGGCCGGCAGGCTGGGTGCCGATGCAGTGGCGCTGGTCCGCGGCGCCGACGGCGCCACACGCACGCTGGCGATCGGCGAGAGCGTCGACGGCTGGCAACTGGCGTCGCTCGCGATCGACGCGGCTTTCTTCACGCGAGGGGCGCAGCGTATCCGCGTACCCCTGCAGGCGGAATAGCCTCGCTTAGTAGATGCCCTCGATCTCCACCGTCAGCCGCGGCGTGGGGGGCGCGAGCAACAGGCTGGAGCGGCGATTGTTCTCCATCTCGTCGGCGCGCAGCTTGGCGTATTTCTCCTTTGCCGCCGCCGCCGCATCGGCGCCGTCCCGCAGGATCCGCGGGCGCAGGAAGATGAAGAGCGTGCGCTTCTGGCGCGTCTCGCGGCGGCTCTTGAACAGCTCGCCCACGATCGGGATGTCGCCGAGGACCGGCACCTGGCGGCGGACGTCCTGATAATCGTCGCTGATCAGTCCGCCGAGCACGATCGTCTCGCCGTTGTCTGCGAGCACGGTGGTGTTGATCGCGCGGCGATTGGTGATCAGGTCCGATGCGTTGGGCACCGTGCTCGCGGCGATCGACGAGGCTTCCTGATTGACCTGGAGGCGGATCGTGTCGCCCGCGTTGACGCGCGGCAGGATGCGCAGCGTGATGCCCACGTCCTTGCGCTCGATCGTGTTGTAGGGGCGCACGTTGGTGCTGTCGGTGAGGACCGAGCCGGTGACGAACGGCACGTTCTGACCCACGACGATCTCGCCGACGACATTGTCCAGCGTGGTGATCTGCGGCGTCGAAAGCAGGTTCGCCTTGGTCGATACGCCGAGCGCCTGGACCAGGATCGAGAAATCGTCGCCGATCGCCACATTGCCGGTGAAGCCTTCGCCGATCAGGGCGCCGAGCGGCACGCCGAGCGTTCGCAGAATCTGCCCCAGCGACGCGAAGCCGCTGTCGCTCTGCGAAAAGGAGGTCCCGGCGCCTTCCTGGCCCAGCACGGCGCCGCCGGTGCCGAGCTGTACCGCCAGCGCCTCGGCATCGTCGCCGGTGATCTCGGCGATCGCCGCCTCGATCAGCACCTGCGGGCGGCGCACGTCGAGATCGGTGATGAGCGATTCGATCGAGGCGATCGCCTGTGGCGTTCCGCGGACCACCACCGCGTTGAGCTCGGGCGCGGGCTGGACGGTGAGCTCGGGGGTCGAGAAACCCTGCGGAGTCTCGACCGTTGGGGACTGCATCACCGGCTGGGTGGGCGCGCTCGCCTGGCCGTTGGCGAGCGTCGAAGCGCTGTTGCCGTTCGCCAGCCCTGCGAGCATCTGCGACTGGTTCGGCCGCGCGAACGGATTCTGGTTCTCCGAAAGGCTGCGCGCCACCGGATTATCGGCCGACTCGCCCTGGCCGAGGATACCGCGCAGCACGTCCGTCACCGTCTCGGCATCGGCATAGTTGAGCCGGAACATGCGCGTGATCGGCGTTGCGCCACCGGGCTGGTCGAGCGAGGCGGTGATGCGTCGCGCCTCGGCTACGGCGGCGGGCGTACCGCGGATGATCACCGTGTTGCTGCGCGCATCGGCTGCCACGCGTGCGCCGGCGCCCGCCTGGTCACCGAGCACCGCCTGGAGCGACTCGGCGACGTCCGCCGCGTTGCCGTTCTTGAGCGTGATCGTCGCGAAGCTGGCGCCGCCGCCGCCGTCGAGCTGGCGCACGATCGCCTCGATCCGGCGGACATTGTCGGCATAGTCGGTGATGACGACCGCATTGGGGCTGGTGAGGGGTTCAACGCTGCCGAAAGTCGCGACCAGCGGCCGGGCGATGCGCGCGGCATCGGCTGCGGGCACGTTCGAGAGGCGCACCATGCGCGTCACCAGCTCCTGCCCCGATGCGCCGCGGCTGGGCACGCCCCCGTCGCGCACCGCGTTGGCGGCTGGGACGATGCGCCAGGCGCGGCCCGATCGGACCGCAGCGAATCCGTTGGCGCGCAGCACCGACTGGAACAGCTCCCAGACGCCGCTGGGCGTGAGCGGAGTCGCCGACGTGACAGTGACGACGCCCTTCACTGCGGGATCGAGGATCAGCGTGCGCCCGGTGATGCGCGAGATCTGGTCCGCGACATCGGCGATCTCGACGCCGCGCATATTGACCACGACGTCGGCAGTCTCCTCCTGCGCCGCCGGGAGCTGCGCCGCCGCCACGGCGTCCAGCGCGATGCCGGTGAGGGCAAGAGCGGCGAGGGTGGAGCGAATCTTCACGGGAGGTACTTTCTAGCGGAGCGGAACGGTAAGCGTCAGCCGCTTCCCGTCGCGAAGGATCTGAATCTGGGCGGAGCCGCTCGCCTGGGCGGCAGCGAAGGCAGCGTTGGCGGCTGCGGGATCGTTGAGCGGCGTGCCGTTGACCGACTGGATCACGTCGCCGGCCATCATCCCGGCGGGAGCATTTGCGCCGATGCGATAACCTCCCGGCCCGGGCGAAGCACCGAAGCGCTCGAGCATCGCCGCGGTGCCCGCGGCCGGCGGCGGATTTGCTGGAGCCGGAGGCGCAGCGTTCGGCGCGCCGCCGGGCGGAGGCGGTGGCGCCGCCTGCGCGGCTGCCTGACGCTCCTCGGGCGTGAGCGACGGATCGGGAAAGGCCAGGAACTCGGTGCGTCCGCCGATCGCCAGGATCACCCTATCGCGCAGGATCGACTGGATCGTCGCGCCGCTCACGCTCTCGCCGACGTGGAACGCGACCGGCGCTGCGCCGCTCACTGCGATGAAAGCCGTGGAGAGCGTAGCCGGGTTGGCTGCGATCACGCCCTTGAGCTCGAGCGGCAGCGTCGTCGGCTGGCCGGACTCGGCGACGAGCGGCTTGCCGAACGGCGCGAGCGCGAGGGCAGGGGCGATGTCGGGCGGCACGGCGGGGCCGCTGCGGCCTGAAGGAATCGTGATCGCCCCCATTCCCGCGTGGCCGGCGATTCGCCAGGTGAGCCCGGCGAGCGCGATTGCGGCCGAGACGACTACCGTCCCGGTCAGCAAATCGAGCGCAGTGCGCGTTTGGCGCGGTGTTAGGCTGAAACCCCCGATCATCGTCTGCGTGCGTCCACGAACCCGTCGAGCGATGCAAGAGGTGCTTTTTCATTGGCCGCGGTAACGGCGACGCGGACGCGATCGATTTCGGGATCGTCGGTGCGGCGCCGCTCGACTGCGACACGCCATTGCTGGCCGAGCATATCGACGGAATCGGACGCCGGCGGAATACGCGCCTCGAGTTCCGCCAGCCGGTTTTCCGCCGCCCACATTGCCGCGGTCCGGCGTTCGACTCCGCGCGTCGAATCGATGTGCGATTCGACCGTGCGCATCAGCCCCACCGTGGCGATCGCGAGGACGGCGAGCGCAACGAGCGCTTCGATCAGCGAGAAACCCTCGTCGTTCATGCCGCGGGTGCCGGGGAAGCCGTTGCAGTCAGCCCGTCATAAGTGACGCGCCAGCGCTGGTCGCCCGACTCGATGAGCGCCGAGAGCGGACGCCCGCCGCCGTCGACACCGAGGATCACGGGCGGCCTCACGTCGAGGGTCACGACCATCCCGCCCGGGAGCCGGTGGAAGCCGAAAGCATCGTCGGTGCGCGCTAGCAGCGTTCCGTCTGCGCCGATCGTGGCGAAGCCATAGCCGTTCTTGGCGGCGGTGAACGCGATCATTCGATCGCCCAGCATCGCATCGTCAGCCGCCGCCTGGAGGCGGGTGGCGAGGCGCCGTGCCTCGGCCTCGGCGCTTGGCGCTCGGGTGATGCTCCCAACGCCGATCGACACCGCGCCCGCCATCACGGCGATGATCGCGAGGACCACGAGCATTTCGACGAGCGTGAGTCCGGCCTCGCCGTGCCGCCTTGCCGCGGTGCTGCCGGTCCCCCCCATGGGCGTCAGCGCTTTCTCACGATGTCCGCGTCGACACCCTCGCCACCCGGCTGGCCGTCTCGGCCGAGCGACTTGATCTCATAGGTCTGGCCATTCGACGTATAGGCATAGTCCCGCCCCCACGGGTCCTGCGGCATCGTCGAGAGATAGCCGCCATCCGGGAAGGCAGTGGGAGCCGGCGGCACGGCAGTGCGCTCGACCAGCGCCTTGAGGCCCTGCTCGCTGGTAGGATAGGCGCCGTTGTCGAGGCGATAGGTGGTGAGCTGGCTGGCAATCGTGGCGATATCGGTGTTCGCGGTGGTCACGCGCGCCTGATCGGGCCGGCCGATCACGTTGGGGACGATCAGCGCCGCCACGAGTGCGATGATCGCCAGCACGACGATCATCTCGACGAGAGTCAGTCCTTCTTCGCCCTTCGGAGTTGTGCGGCGCTTGCTGTTCTGCCTAAGCAGTGCGATGTCACTAAACTGTTTCAAAACTATGCGCATCCCCGCCCCATGCGTCCTTCCCATGAAGCAAATGTGACAGCCTCCGGCCGTGCCCTTGGTGCGCCCGATGCGCCGGAACCGCGCGCCGCGGGCGTCTGGACGCTGGCGAGCGGCCGGCTGATCATAGCCGAGCGGGGTGGTCCTGCAACCATCCTCGTGCCCAGCGAGCAGGTGCGTCTGCTCGCGGTCGACTTGCCGCTGCCGAACAAGGCCAAGAGGCTCGAGGCGCTGCCCTTCGCCATCGAGGAAGCGATCGCCGAGCCGCCCGAATCGGTCCATCTCGCGCTCGGCATGGAAGTCGCCCCCAAACGCTATCTGGTGGGGGTGGTGCGCCACGAAATGATGGCGGCCTGGATCGAGATCGCCGAAGAGGCGGGGCTGGATCATGCCGCGCTCGTGCCCGACGCGCTCGCGGTGCCGCGTCCGGCCGAGGGCGAATGGGCGGTCGATCTCGCCGGTGACCGCGCGACAGTGCGTTCGGGCGACGGGACGGGCTTCGCCTGTCCGGCGGCAATGCTGCTGCCCGCCTGGGAAGCAGCAGGCAGGCCGGGCGTGCTTTCCTATGGCGCGCCGCTGCCGGAGGCGATGCAGGCGATCGAGAGCGCCGCGAGCATTGCAGCGCTCTCCGAACGGCTGCTCGAACCCGCGCTTGATTTGCGCCAGGGTGCCTATGCGCGCCGCCGTCCTGCGTTGCCCAACGTCTGGCGGCGGCTCGGCTGGATCGTCGCGATCGGCGCCGCCGCGCATGTCGTGATCGCCGCCGCCGACACGCTGATGCTCCAGCGGATCGTCGATCGTCGTGCCGAGGAAACCCGCGCGGCTTTCGCGGCCGCCGCGCCGGGAGCGACGCCCGGTGCCGATCTCGCCGCGACCGTCACCGACATGCTTCCCGCACCGGGCACGGCCGCGCCCGATGCGTTCCTGCCGCTTCTGACGCGCGTCTCGGGCGCGCTGGGGCCGCTGGCGGGCGGGCTCACCGTGCGCAGCATGACCTTCCAGGCCAACACGCTCACGCTCGATCTCGACGGGGCCGATGCAGGGCTTGCCGGCCGGATCGACGCCGCATTGCGCGGTGCGCGCGTGCCCGGCAGCGTCACACGCTCGCCCGATGGCTCGATCCGCGTTACGGCGAGCGCCGCATGAGGCTCGTCATCTCTCGCATGCCCGCGCTCGATGCGGCGCTCGCCCGCTTCGATGGCTGGTGGAGTACGCTTTCGTCGCGCGAACGGGTGCTCGTATCCATCTTCGGGGCGCTGCTGGCGCTGACGATCCTGATCTTCGGCGTGGTGAAGCCTCTCCAGGCTGCGCGCGCGCAGGCGATCGCCGATATCCGAACGCACGAGACGCTCACCGCACGCATCCGCGCTGCCGGGACGCTTAGTGCCACGCCTGCCGCGCGCCGCCAGGGTGCACCTCGGGATGTCGCGATCAGTTCGGCGCAGAGCTTCGGGCTCACAGTCGTGCCCAAAGCGGTGGGCGGGGGCGTGCGCGTGACCGTGGCCGACGCCACATATGAATCGCTCATGGCCTGGCTCGCCGATCTGAGCGCGACGAGCGACCTGCGCGTCCGCCGGCTCGAGATCCAGCGCCGCCCGGCTGCCGGGCACGTCTCGGCCACCGTGGATCTCGGCGCATGAGCGAAGAGCTGATCCTGGTGGAGGACGCGCCGCCGCCGCGCACGCTCCCCTACAGCTTCGCGCGCAAGCATGGGGTGTTGCTGCGCGCGGGGCCGGCGGGGCTCGAGTGTCTCCACCGTGTGGGAGCGGGACTCGATGGGCTGCTCGAAGTCCAGCGCATCGCGCCGGGCGTGCCGCTGGTAGCAGTGGCCGACGAGGCGTTCGACGCCGCGCTGAGCCAGGCCTATAGCGAGCGTGCCGGCGTCGCCGCGGACTTCGACATCGGCGACATGGACCTCGCCGCGCTCGCCGACAGCGTCGCCTCGATCGACGACCTTCTCGACACGCGCGACGACGCCCCGGTCATCCGGCTGATCAACGCGTTGCTGCTCGAGGCAGTCAAGGAAGGCGCCTCGGACGTCCATATCGAGACGCAGGAGAAGCGTCTCGTGGTGCGCTTCCGGATTGATGGCGTGCTGCGCGACATGCTCGAGCCGCCGCGGGCGCTGGCACCGTTGCTCGTCAGCCGCATCAAGGTGATGGCCAAGCTCGACATCGCCGAACGCCGCATCCCGCAGGACGGGCGTGTGACGCTGCGCATTGGCGGGCACGATGTCGACGCGCGCGTCTCGACCATCCCGACCCAGCACGGCGAGCGGGTGGTGATGCGGTTGCTCGAAAAGGGCTCGCTGCGGCTCGACCTCGAATCGCTGGGAATGAGTGCAAAGGACCGTGAGGTGTTTGCGCGGCTGCTCGATCGACCGCACGGGATGATGCTCGTCACCGGTCCCACCGGGTCGGGCAAGACCACCACGCTATATTCCGCGCTGACGCGGCTCAACGATCGCAAGCGCAATATCATGACGGTCGAGGACCCGATCGAATATGAGCTGGCGGGCATCGCGCAGACTCAGGTCAACCCGCGCACCGACATGAGCTTTGCCCGTGGGCTGCGCGCGATCCTGCGGCAGGACCCCGACGTGATCATGGTCGGGGAAATTCGCGACCACGAGACTGCCGAGGTTGCGGTGCGCTCCGCCATGACCGGCCATTTCGTGCTTTCGACGCTCCATACCAACAGCGCGATCGGTTCGGTGACGCGCCTGATCGACATGGGCGTCGAGCGCTATCTGCTCGCACCGATGCTCGTGGGGCTGGTAGCGCAGCGGCTCGTGCGGCGGCTGTGCCCCGAATGCCGCTGGCAGGACGAAGCGACCGAGGCCGATTCGCGACTGCTGGGCGGGGCGCTCAAGCCCGGCAAGAAGATCTGGCGGCGCGGCGGATGCGATTCCTGTCACGGCGAGGGTTATCGCGGTCGCGCCGGGCTGTACGAAGTCGTGCCGGTGGATGAGCGGCTGCAGAAGCTGATTCATGACGGGGCGTCCGAAGCCGACCTCGAAAAGGCAGCGCGCAAGGTCAGCCCCAGCCTGCTCGAGGATGGCGTGACCAAGCTGCGGGAAGGGCTCACCACCGTCGAGGAAGTCGCGCGCGTCACGCGGGAAGAAGCCTGATGCCCGCCTACGCCTATCGTGCCGCGGATCGCGCCGGTGCGGCGAAGCGCGGGATCATCGAGGCGTCGAGCCCCGCTGCGGCGCGGGCGCTGCTGCGCGAGCAGGCGCTGCTGCCGCTTTCGGTCGAGCCGGCGTCGGAGCGGGGGCAGGGCTTCCGCATCGACTTGTTCCGCCGCAATCGCATCTCGCCGCGTGCACTGTCCACGCTCACCCGCCAGATCGCGACTTTGGTCGGGTCTGACATCCCGGTCGAGGAGGCGTTGCGCCTCGTCGCCACTCAGTCCGAGGCGCCCGCGGTCAGCAGCTTGCTGCTCGACGTGCGCGGCGCGATCCTCGACGGGCGGAGCTTCGCTGCGGCGCTTTCGGCGCATCCCAAGGCCTTCCCCGAATTCTACCGCGCCTCGGTTGCGGCGGGCGAGGCGTCGGGGCAGCTTCCCGACGTGCTCAACCATCTCGCCGAGTTCGTCGAGATGCGCCAGGCCAACGGCCAGAAGCTCCAGCTCGCGCTGCTCTATCCGGCGCTGCTGGCCTGCGTCTCCTTCGGGATGATGGCGCTGCTGATGGTCTATGTCGTGCCCGACATCGTTCGCGTCTTCGTCTCGCGTGGCGCGGACCTGCCGCTGCTCACGCGGGTGCTGATTGCGATCAGCTGGTTCCTCCAGAATTTCGGCCTGTACCTGATCCTCGCGGTCGCCGTGGCGGGGCTGGTGGCGGGGCGCTGGGTGCGGGTGCCCGCCAACCGGCTGCGGCTGCATCGCTTCTTCACCGAGCGCCGCCCGTTCCGCCGCTTCAGCCGCCAGCTCAGCGCCGCGCGCTTCGCCGGGAGCCTCGCGACGCTGGTGGGGAGCGCTGTGCCGCTCGTCGAAGCGCTCCACGCCGCCGCCGCCGTGACGCCCAACCATTGGGTCCGTGAAAAGGCGCTGGGGGTGGCGCAGCGGGTACGCGAAGGCATCTCGCTGCGCGCGGCGATGCAGGAAGCCGGGGTGTTCCCCACCATGCTCGTCGCGATCGTCGCCTCGGGCGAGTCCAGCGGCCGCCTTGCCCCCGCGCTCGGCCGCGCCGCCAGTGAGCTCGAACGCGAGCTGGATGCGCTGGTCGCGACGCTCGTCTCGCTGGTCGAGCCGCTGGTGCTGCTGGTGATGGGCGGGCTGGTGCTGATGATGGTGCTCGCGATCCTCCTTCCGATCATCAACCTCAACAATCTGGTTACGCTGTAATCACATCTGCCCCTGGATCCGCGCGCCTGCGGGCATTCCGAGGAACGGCATCATCGCGGCGCCATCCGGCGTGACTCCGAAATCGAGCGTGCCGTCTTCGGCGAGCTCGGCCGACACCAGCACGCGGCGGCGCTGCGCCATGGGAGCGATGCGGATCGTCGTGCGGTTGCCGATGTGCTCGGCGGTGAGGATCAGCGCGGGGAGGGGGGAGGCAGGCCCTGCACCTTTGGGGCGGCAGCTTCCCGGATCGCTGGTGGCGGTGCCCGACAGCATCTGCGTGCCGCCGCCGACCGCGATCCGATCCATTTCGACCTGCATGGTCAGGTCGCAGGTGAAGGGCAGGTTGGGCTGGATCGCCTGGAGCAGGCTGGCGTCGGCCGATCCACTCGCCTTGTCGATCACCACGCGCCCGCCCGGGTGCACGAGCAGACGGCCGCCCATGTCGGTGTCCGGCCCTGTCGCCTTCCAGTCCGCGGCGAAAGCGAGGGACGTCAGCGAGCGCAGCGGCGCCATCTGCCATTCGAATTTCGAGCCGCCGGCGACGCCGACCTCGCCGTTCCAGACCGTCCCTGCCACCCCGGTGCGCCACGGGCGGTTCTTCACCACCACGCTGGCCGGCAGCGTCGCGAGCATCGCCAGCACATAGGAGGCTATGCCCAGCACCGCGAAGACGATAATACGCCGGCGTGCCACACCCCCCGTACCTGGAGTCGGCAATGGACCGGCGGTCCCTGCTGAGGTTGCTGCAATCAGGCCTGGTCGCGTCAGCGGCATCGGTCGTGCTTCCCCAATCTGCGCTTGCCGCAGCGGCGAAGAAGGACAAGCGTCCGGTCGCGCTGCTGGTGCCGCTCACGGGCCCGCGAGCGCGGATCGGCCTTAGCATGCGTCAGGCGGCGTTGCTCGCGGAAAACAGCGCCTATGTGCAGAGCTTCGATACCGGCGGCACCGCGGCGGGGGCCGCGGCAGCGGCGGCGAGCGCGCTCAAGAAGCGCCCCGCGCTGATCCTGGGGCCGCTTTCGGCCGAGGAAGTGCCGGCGGTGAGCAGTACGGTGGCCGGCCGCGTGCCGATCATCGCGTTCAGCAACGATACGGTTCTGCGCCAGCCGGGCACCTACATCTTCGGGATTACCCCCGGGCAAGTGACCGGGGCGATCCTGCGCTATGCGCGTTCGCGCGGCGTGAAGGACATCGCCGTGATCGACGACGGCACGCCGTGGAGCGCCGCCGCATCGGTCGCCGCGGGCCAGCACGAAGGCGAGCTCGGCATCAGTGTGCGCGTGCTCGAAGTGCGCGACGGCCAGCCGCTTCCCGCCGCGGGCGAGGCGCCCGACGCCGTGCTGCTGCCCGGCAGCGGCGAGGCAGTGCTCGCCGCGGCGCGCAACCTCAAGCAGACCGGCATCCAGCTGCTCGGCACGCTCCAGGGGCTCGACCACCGCCCGCAGGCGCTGGAAGCGCTCGACGGCGCCTGGATCGCGAGTCCCGATCCGGCTGCGTTCGGGACCTTCGCGAGCGAATTCGCGGCGCGCAACGGCGGACGCCCGGGCACGATCGCGGCGCTGGCCTATGACGCCGCGGGGATCGCCAATTCGCTGCGCGATGCCGGCACGCTGGGTCCGGAAGGGCTGCTCGACAGCAAGGGCTTTCGCTGCGTCACCGGCCCGGTGCAGTTCCGCACCGACGGTTCGGTCGCGCGCGACTTCGCGATCCTGCTCGCGCGTGCCCACGGCTATGAGCCCGTGGCGGTGAGTTCGGGCGCCTGAGCCCGCGAACCGATCGATGCCGCCCCGCACCGGAAATCGTTCCGCGCCCGCCGGCGGCGAGGCCGGCTTCACGCTGATCGAGCTGATGATCTCGCTCGGGCTGTTCGCGCTGATCGCCGTCGCGGGGCTGGCGCTGGTAGATGGGATCATTAGCGTCCAGGGGCGCACCGAGAAGCGGCTCGATCGGCTGGCAGACCTGCAGCGCGCGATGTTCGTCGTGACGAACGACCTCGACCAGATCGCTTCCGGACCCCTCAGCGGCGGCGGCAGCGGCCTTGTCTTCACGCGTGCGGCACCGGGAATCGGCGGCGCGGCGGTGAAGCTGGAATATGGTGCGGCAGGAGGCGCGCTCGTCCGCCGGATCGGCCCGGCTCCGCAGATCGTGCTGGCGGGAGTGGGGCGGGCCCGGTGGCGCTTCTGGGACGGCGCATGGGTCGACCGCTGGCCGCTGCGCGAGGAGGATGCCGATCGCTGGCCGGGCGCAGTGGAGCTAAGCATGCAGGCGACCGGCCCGGGCGGAACCCCAGCCACGCTCCGCCGCGTGATCGCGCTGCCGGTGCGGCCGCAGGAGGACGAGGAGCAGGAACAGCAGCCGGGGCAGCCGCAGCCATGAGCGCGCGCGACGACGAATCGGGGATGATCCTGGTCAACGTGCTGATGTTCGTGGCGATCGCGGCAGGGCTGGTCGTGCTGATGATCAACCGCGAGGAGCTGGCGCTCGACCGCGCGCTGCGGGCGCGGGAGGCGGCGCGGGCGATGGCGGTGGTGCGCGGCGGCGAGCTTTCGGCGCTGGTGGCGCTGCGCCGCGACGGGGAGACCGCGCCCGACACCGACCATGTCGGGGAGCCCTGGGCACGGCTTTCCGAAGCTGGCGCGCCGATCGAGGGTGGCAGCTTCGACCTGGCGATCGCCGATGCCGAGGGGCGCTTCAACATCAATTCGGTGCGGCGGGGCGACGCGGCATCGACGATCCTGTTCATGGGCGTGGGCGAGGCGGCGGGGCTCACGCCCGAGCAGATCGTCGCCGCGATCCAATATGTGCGGCTCGAGGGGCCGGTCACCGACCTGCGTCCGCTGCGGCTCGCGGGGATCGATCCCAAGGTTGCCGACCGGCTGGAGCGGCTGGTGACGGCGCTTCCCGGGCGCACCACGCTCAACCTCAACGCGGCGAGCGAGGAAGTGCTGGCGGTGCTCTTTCGCGACCCGCTGGTGGGGGCGCGGCTGGCGCAGATTCGCGACCGCCAGGGCTTCCTCACCCAGAAGGATCTGGCGGACAACAATGTCACGCTCCCCTGGGGCACCAGCTTCCGCTCGAATACTTTCTGGGTGCGCACGCGGGCGACGATCGGCGGCACCAGCCAGCAGGCCGCGACGCTGATCCAGCGCCGCCGCACGCCCGACGGCCGGTTCGAAGCGATACCGGTCGAGCGCTGGCGCAACGCCGCCGTCCCGCCCGGCGCGCCGCCGTTGCCGGTACCGAACGGGTAGGGAAGCCGCTGTTTGGTTGGCTCCGGTTGACTCGATCGCGTGTTTTTCGGCCGAAGCGACAGCGACGCGCCAGCGAAGCGCCAACGAAGCGACACCGACGCTACAGGGACGCGCCACGGGCGCTACAGCTAAGCTACAACGACGCGCCGCCCACGCGGCAGCAACGCTACAGCGACGCAGCACCGAAGCTACACCTACGCGGCACCGACGCAGCAGCGAAGCGGCACCTGCGCGACGGGTACGCGGCGCCGGTGCGGCGACAAGCGGGGAAGGGGAATTCTTCTGCGCACACATATGCGAACGGAAACAGAACAAATCCTACATTTCCAGCAAATTTGAACGGTGGCTAGCGCCCCAATAGCGGAGGTTCTCTAATCCTCCCCCGGAGGGGGGAGGGGGACCGGCGAAGCCGGTGGAGGGGTATTCTCCCCGAGCGATGTTGGTGATGTGGAGCACTACGCCTTCAAGACTGCAGAGGACCTCGGCGGCAGGTATTCTGAGTACACGCACGCCTTGTGAACGCAGCCTGCGTCGCGAGCAGCGTCGCGTTCGGGTTGATCGCCGCGTTCATGGGCTTCGCCATCGACCTCGATTGCCAGCTTGTACCGCGGGCAGAAGAAATCGAGCGAATATGCCCCGGCGGGGTGTTGGCGCCGAAATCGCAATCCGCCGGGGCGTTTGCGCAATTGCTGCCACAGCAGCACCTCCGGCAGACTCATCTCCCGGCGCAGCTTTGCGGCGCGTCTTTGCGTTAGCTTCGGGCCGTGCAGCATGCGGCAATCTACCCCTCCACCAGCCTACGGCTGGTCCCCCTCCCCCTCCGGGGGAGGATTGAAGACAGCAAATGCGCTGCCCTGATGCAATGTCCGCTTCCGACCCGATAGCGGCCGCTCCCCCAGCTTCGCGCTAAAGCACGATCCGGAACAGCGCGCCGCCGCCGGGTGCGTCGGTGACGTCGATCGCGCCGCCGTGGGCGATGACGATCTGGCGGGCGAGGTTGAGGCCGACGCCGGTGCCGGTAGCGCGGGTGGTGAAGAAGGGGAGGAAGATGTCCTGCCGCAGCGATGCGGGGATGCCGGGGCCGTTGTCCTCGACTTCGATCGCGGTGCCGCGGGCGTCGCCCAGCATCCGCAGCGCCAGCCGCGGAGGGCGATCGGTGCCGGTCATAGCCTGGGCGGCGTTCTGCATCAAATTGATCACCACTTGCGCGAGCAGGTCCGGGTCGGCGTCGAGCACCAGCGTGTCGGGCGCGATCTCGAGCGTGAGCGGCACCTCGGGTGATTTGGTGGCGAAGATCCGCGCCAACTCCTCGGCCCAGGGCCGCGCGGCGAAGCTCTGGCGCTTGATCTCCGGCGTGCGGGCGACGGCGCGATAGGCTTCGATGAAATGGCTGAGCCCACGCGCGCGGCGGGCGAGCGTCTCCACGGCCATGCGCGCATCGCCGACGCGAGGATCGGCGGAGAGATCGGGATCGGCAAGCAGCTCGGCCGCGGTTCCAGCGAGCGACGTGACCGGCGTCATCGAGTTGAGGATTTCGTGGGTGAGCACCCGCACTAGGTCGTTCTGCGCGGCCATCTCCACCGCGTCGAGCGTGCCCTGAAGCGGCTGGACGCTGATCGCACGCGTGCGCTGGCCGAGCCGCTCGAGCGTAGCCGAGCGCACCAGCATCCGCTGCGCACGGCCTTGGATATTGAGAATCAATATCTCTTCTTGCTGCGAACCACTCTCAAGACGCCGGGCGAAGGTCGCGCCATAGGGAGCGAAGTCCTGGGGGAGGGTGCCGTGTTCACCGCCGAAGAGCCGCCGCGCCGCCTTGTTGGCGAGCGCGACATGGCCGCTGCCGCTGACGGTGAGCACCGCCACGGGCATGTCGTCCACCAGCGCATCGAGGTAGCGAAGCTCGCCCGAGATCCGCTCCTGCTCGGTACGGAAGCGCGCGAGCGCGTCGTTGAGCGCGGAGCCCAGCTCGCCGAAGCCGGCTCCGCCGGTGGTATCGAACCGCACCGCCGTATCGCCGAACTTCACGGCTTCGAGGAAGCGGCCGACGGTGCGGTTGGTGCGGGTGACGTGGTGGAGCAGCCCGGCGAACAGGCTGGCGACGATGATCGCGGCGACGATCCGCGCCGCGCCCAATCCCGGGGTTAGGAAGGCGGCGACGCAGGCGGCGAGCGCGGCAGTCAGCCCCAGGATCCAGACGATCAGCCCGAGCGTGAAGCGGCGGTCAAAGCCCATGTTTCTCCATTCGCCGATAGAGGGCAGCGCGCGAAAGCCCGAGCTCGGCGGCGGCGAGCGAGATGTTGTAGCCGTGCTTCCTGAGCGCTTCCTCGACCAGCCGGCGTTCGACCCGATCGAGGTTGAGGTCCTCCGCAGGGTGGGGCGGCACGATGGCCTGGGGCGAGATGCGCGGGCTTGCGGAGATCAGCGCGAAATCCTCGGGTTCCAGCGGCACGTCGCGCGCGAGGATCACTGCGCGTTCGAGCGCGTGGCGCAGCGCGCGGACGTTGCCCGGCCAGTCGTGCCCGAGCAGCGCCACCCGCGCGGCGGGGCTCAGGTCAGGGACCTCGCGGCCGTAGCGCCGGGCGTAGTGGCCGAGATAATGGTCGATCAGCTCGGGCAGGTCCTCGCGGCGCTCGCGGAGCGGCGGAAGGTCGATCTCCACCGTGTTGAGCCGGAACAGCAGATCCTGGCGGAAATGGCTTTCGTCGCGCAGCTTCTCGGGCGGGAGGTTGGTCGCGGCGATCACGCGGATGTCGACGGGCACAGGCTTGTTCGCGCCGACGGGGGTGACCTGGCGCTGTTCGAGCACGGTCAGCAGCTTGGGCTGGAGCCTGAGCGGCAGATTGCCGATCTCGTCAAGGAACAGGGTCCCGCCGTCGGCAGCCTGGATGCGGCCGACGCGATCGGTGCGCGCGTCGGTGAAGGCGCCCTTCACATGGCCGAACAGCTCGGAATCGATCAGATCCTCGGATACGGCACCCAAGTCGACCGTCAGCATCACCTTGTCGGCGCGCAGCGACTGGCGGTGGAGCTCGCGCGCGACCAGCTCCTTGCCGGTGCCGTTCTCGCCCAGCACCAGCACATTGGCGTCGGTGGGGGCGGCGCGCCCGATCAGCGAATGGATGCGTGCCATCGCGGGCGAATGGCCGAGGATCGCCGATCCGTTGCCGAGCGGGGCGGCAGCGGTGGGAGCGGGGGCGCCGCCCTTGACGGCCTTGCGCGAGCGCCGGAGCGCGGCGGCGGTCCGCACCGTCGCTAGCAGCCGTTCGTTCGACCAGGGCTTGGAGACGAAGTCGGTCGCGCCATGCTTCATCGCGGCGACCGCGATCTGGATGCCGGCGTGGGCAGTGATCATCACCACCACCATCTCGGGATCGACCGCGAGCAGCTTGTCGAGCCAGGCGAGCCCCTCGGCCGCGTCGGTGGCGCCGCGCGCGAAATTGGCGTCGAGCAGCACCACGTCGGGCGTGCGCGCGCGGATCAGCGGCAGCGCCTCGTCGGGCGAGCGCGCGGTGGCGACATCGGCGAACAACCGTCGCAGCAGCAGCCGCGAGGCGGTGAGGATGTCATCATCATCATCGACGACGACACAATAGTCGAACTCCGTGCTCCCCATGCGCTCCTCCCGTACCGCGCCCGTACCGCGACTGTGCGATTCCGGACAATCAAATTGCGTGCCACATCAATTGGCATGGCTCGTGCTGACATCCGTGCAGGGAGGAAGACGTCAGTGCCGGGACATTCACGTAAATGGGGAAGAACGTTGCTGCTCGTCGCCGCCGGCTGCATCGCGCTGGCCTTGTTCCGCGCCCCTCCGGCGGCGCTCGACATATCGGTGACGCAGAGCGGCGCCTGGGCGCTGCTCCGCATCGGCTTCGCATCGATCCGGATCGCGTTCGATTCCGGACAGGAGTGTTCGAAATCGGACAGATGCACGGCTCCGCTTTTGCCGCCATCGCTTGCCGATGCCTTACCGGAACCGGCTGGCACGGCGGTTGCTACGTCATGAACATGGGTGTCGTTCGCATGCAGAAATCGGGGGATCAGCCCGCCTCGGGAAGCGGGATGGATCGGGTGGTCGAGACGCGCAAATTGCCCCTGCGCGTCAAGATCGCCCTGGGGAGCGCGGTTGTCCTCGCGGCCGCGCTCCTCTTCTGGTGGTTCGCACCGAGCGGATCGAGCCAGACGGTGGGCGCCGATAACGTCACTGTCTCCACCGTCACGCGCGGGACCTTCGACGATTTCATCCCGCTGCGCGCACGCGTCACGCCGCTGCTCACCGTCTATATCGACGCCGTCGAGGGCGGGCGGGTCGAGAAGATGCTGGTCGAGGACGGCGCGACGGTGGCGCAAGGGCAGCCGATCGCGTTGCTCTCCAACGCCGAGCTCCAGCTTTCGACGCTCGCGCGCCAGACCGAAGTCGAGCAGCAGATCAACAACATGCGCAGCCAGGAACTCGCGCTCGCGCAGACCCGGCTCGCCAACGAGCGCGCGGTGCTGGAGGCCGAGCTCGCGCTCGACAAGGCCAAGCGCCAATATGAGCGCGAACGGCCGCTCGCGGCGCGTGGCTTCGTCACCGCCCGGCAGTTCGCGGACACGCAGGATCAATATGAATATGAGCAGCGCCGGCTCGCCGCGGTGAAGCGCAGCCAGGCGACCGACGCGCGGCTCCAGGGGAGCCAGCTCGCGCAGCAGCAGGCCGCGGCGCAATCGATGCAATCGGGCCTCGCAATCGCGCGCGCCAACCTCGACGCGCTTCAGCTTCGCGCGCCGGTGGCGGGGCAGCTCTCGGGCTTTTCGGTGCAGGTCGGCCAGTCGCTCCAGCGGGGCGAGCGGGTGGGGCAGATCGACAGCCCGGGGCGCAACAAGCTGATCGCGGGCGTCGACGAATTCTACCTCGGCCGCGTCCAGCTCCAGCAACGTGCGGTGCTCGACTGGGGCGGCAAGCGCTATCAGGCGCGCGTCACCAAAATCTATCCGCAGGTGCAGAACGGCCAGTTCCAGGTCGATTTGCAGTTCCTGGGCGACGAGCCCGCGCAGATCCAGCGTGGCCAGACGATGCAGGCACGACTGACGCTCGGCGATCCCACGCCGGCGCTGCTGGTGCCCAACGGGGCTTTCTACAACGAGACCGGCGGGAGCTGGATCTTCGTCGTCACTCCCGACGGACGAAGTGCGGTGAAGCGCACCGTCCGCCTCGGCCGCCGCAACGCCGAGTTCATCGAAGTCCTGGAGGGGCTCGATGCAGGCGAGAAAGTGATCACCTCACCCTACACCGGATACACCGACAAGACGCGCCTGGACCTGAAGAAGTGATGGACAAGGAAGGAAAATCCATGCTGACGATGCGCGAACTCTCCAAGGTATACCGCGCCGACACGGTGCAGACGACGGCGCTCGACGCGATCGACCTCGAGATCGCCGATGGCGAGTTCGTCGCGATCATGGGCCCCTCGGGCTGCGGCAAGTCGACTTTGCTCAACATGATCGGGATGCTCGATAGCCCGTCGAGCGGCAGCTATGTATTCAACGGCCAGGAAGTGGCCGGCCTCTCCGAGAGCAAGCTGGCCGATGTCCGCAAGGAGAACATCGGCTTCATCTTCCAGAGCTTCAACCTGGTCGACGAGCTGAGCGTGCGCGACAATGTCGAGCTGGCGCTGCTCTATCACAATGTTCCGGCCGCCGAGCGCAAGCGCCGGGTGGACGAAGTGATGGACAAGGTGGGCGTCGCGCACCGCGCCAAGCACCGGCCCAGCCAGCTTTCGGGCGGACAGCAGCAGCGCGTCGCGGTCGCGCGCGCGCTCGTCGCCAGCCCCAAGCTGATCCTGGCCGACGAGCCCACCGGCAACCTCGACACGCACCATGGCGAGGAAGTGATGCGCATGCTCCAGGCGCTCAACCGCGAGGGATCGACGATCGTGATGGTCACGCACTCGCCCGCGCACGCCGATTATGCGGGGCGCATCGTCAGCATGCTCGACGGCCGCATCCTGCAGGAGCGGCGCCGCGCCGCCTGAAGCGCTCGGAAAGCGAGGCAGGTTCTGGGAGGACCGGGGCATGTGGTGGAATTATCTGAAGGTCGCGGTTCGCGCGCTGCTGAAGAACCGCGTCTATGCGTTCATCAATATCGTCGGGCTCACCGTCGGCCTGGCGGCGTGCCTGCTGATCCTGCTCTACGTCCGCTACGAGCGAAGCTACGACAGCTGGCTCGCGAACGCCGATCAGGTCTACCAGCTCCAGACTTATTATTCGGCGAACGCCCGCGGGGGCGAGCAGGAGGACATTCAATTGAGCTCGATCGCCGCGGCGCGCGCGCTCAAGAAGGACTTTCCTCAGGTGGAGAAGGTGGTGTGGATGCGCTCCTTCTCGCCCATCGTGATCCAGGACGGCCAGCCGGCAAAGGTGCAGACGCTGCGAATGGTCGACGACAATCTGTTCGAGGTGTTCGATCTGCCGTTTGTTCGCGGCTCCGCCGCCACTGCGCTTCCCGACTCGCACTCGGTTGCGCTCAGCGAAAGCGAGGCAAAGCGCCGCTTCGGCGATGCCGATCCGATCGGCAGGACCTTCACCATCGTCGATAACGCCGGCGACGTGGATTATCGCGTCACTGCGGTTTTCAAGGACATTCCCAAGAACAGCAGCATCTCTGCCGACATGGTCGCGCGCTTCGATCTCGGCACGCAGTTAGCCGATCGGATGTGGCAGGTGACGCGCTTCACCAGCCAGCAGGGCTGGAACTTCGTCAAGCTGCGCAAGGGTACCGATCCGGCCCACCTCACTTCGCAATTCCCCGCCTGGGAGAAGCGCAACATCCCCGACGAGGTCACCAACGGCGAGCGCACCAACCCGGGCGACTATATAGACCTGGGGCTGGTCAATATTCGCGACGTGCACCTCGGCAAGGCGCAGATGTACCCGCTCACGCCGGGCAACGACGGCGGCACGGTGACCACCTTCGCAGTGATCGCGCTGCTCGTGCTGGGCATGGCTTCGATCAACTTCACCAATCTGGCCACCGCTCGCGCGAGCCAGCGCGCCCGCGAAGTGGCGCTGCGCAAGGTGCTCGGCGCCTCGCGCGGGCAGCTGATCGCGCAGTTCCTCACCGAATCCATCCTGATCACGCTGCTCGCGATGCTGGTGGCGCTCGCGCTCGTCGAGTTGCTGCTGCCCGCGTTCAACAGCTTCCTCGATGCCGATATAGCGCTGCACTATTGGGGCGGTGAGAATATCTGGGTCCCAGCCATCCTTCTGGTGCTCGTCGTCGGCACCGCGGGCGGGCTCTATCCCGCCTTCTATCTCTCGCGCTTCCAGCCTGCGAAGATACTGAAGGCCAACAGGTCGACCGCGGATGCGGCGGGGTCGGGCGGGCTGCGCAACCTTCTGGTCGTGGCGCAGTTCGCGATCTCGATCGGGCTCATCGTCTGCACCGCGGTGATCTACGGCCAGACCCGTTTCGCCCAGACGCTCGACGCGGGCTATCAGCGCGACGGGCTGCTCCAGGTCGCCAACCTCAACTTCCGCGGCGTCTCGCAGGAACAGTCGCGGCAGCTTGTCGAACGCATCCGTCGGGTGCCGGGCGTGCAGGCAGCCGCGCGCACGCAGATCGGGGTTTCGCCCGACGGCAATTCGGCCGCGGACTTCTTCCTCCGCGGCGCGACCAGTTCGGTCTCGCTGGGCTTGTACGGCATCGAGACAGGCTTCTTCGAGGCGATGGGGATGCGGCTGGTCGCCGGGCGCTTCTTCCAGGATTCGCAGGGCAAGGACGACGCGACCACGCCCTTCCCGGTCCAGATCGAGGCGGAGCGGGCGCTTGCGGCGCGCGGGATCAACGTGGTGATCTCCGAGTCCGCCGTGCGGCGTCTGGGCTTCCGTTCGCCGCAGGAGGCGATCGGCAAGACGATGCAGGGGGAGGTGAGCCTTCCCGAGGCCGGCCTGATCCCCAGCACCATCGTCGGAGTAGTCTCCGATGCCCGCTTCCGTTCGCTGCGCGAGCCGATCCAGCCGACGGTCTATGTCATGCAGCGCATCGGCTTTGCGCAGATTGCGGTGCGCTATTCCAGAGTAAGGCCTGCCGAGATCCGCGACCGTATCGAGCAGGTGTGGCGCCAGACGGTGCCGCTGGTGCCCTTCAGCGCCGACTTCGCCGAGGATCTCGTGCGCGAACAATATCGCCAGGAACTCGCGCGGGGCGCGCTGTTTGCCGCCTTCTCGATTCTGACGGTGGCGATCGGCTGCCTGGGGCTGTTCGGGCTCGCCGCATTCACCGCCGAGCGGCGAACCAAGGAGATCGGCATCCGCAAGGTGCTGGGCGCGCGCACCCGCGACATCCTCCAGCTCCTCGTCTGGCAGTTCAGCCGGCCGGTGCTGATCGCCAATTTGATCGCCTGGCCGATCGCCTGGTGGGTGATGCGCGACTGGCTCAACGGCTTCGACACGCGGATCGCGCTCACACCGGTCCCGTTCGCGGTGGCCGGGTTGCTCGCGATGCTGATCGCGGTCGCGACCGTCTGCGGTCAGGCGCTGCGGGTCGCGCGGACGAACCCCATCCATGCGCTGCGGTACGAATAACCATGTGGCGGAACTATCTCACGATCGCGCTGACGCTGCTGGTGCGCAACCGCGTATACGCCGCGATCAACATCGGCGGGCTGGCGCTGGGGCTGGCCGGCTGCCTGCTGATCCTTGGCTATGTTCGTTACGAGCGGAGCTACGACAGCTGGCTGCCTGACAGCGGCCGCATCTATCAGGTCCAGACGAAGTTCAATCTGCCCGGCCAGCCCGCGCGCAATGTTCAGATGAGCCCGTTCATCGTCTACGAGAAGCTGCCCGGCGGCTTCTCGCAGGTCGAAGCGGTGACCTCGCTCGCGCCCGGCAAGACCGTGGCCGAGCGCGATGGCCAGCCGGTCTTCATCGATGTGGCCACGGTCGACGCCAATTTCTTCGACGTGCTCGGCCTTCCCTTCGCGCAGGGCGGGGCGGCAACCGCGCTTCCCGACACCAATTCGATCGTGCTCACCGAGAGCGAGGCGATCCGCCATCTTGGCACGGCTGATGCGCTCGGCAAACAACTGAGCCTCGGCGCGGGGCCCGGCAAGCGCGACTACCGCGTCACCGGCGTGCTGCGCGATCTGCCGCGCAATACCAGCCTGCGGCTGGGCCTGCTCTTCCGTCGCGACTTGGGCGTGATCCCACCCGAGCAGCGCAGTTGGAACAATTTCGGTCAGCAGCATTACGTCAAGCTGCACCGCGGGGCCGACGCCGCTTCGGTCAATGCGGGCCTCCCGGGCTGGGAGAAGCGCAATATCGGCAATACCGCCATCGACGGAAAGCCTGCGACCATGTCGGACGCCGTCGATCTCAAGCTGGTGCCACTGACCGGCGTCCATCTCGGCGCCACGCAGGACGCGGCGCTCACGCCCGGAGGCGATCCTCGTGCGCTCGCCACTTTCGCGGTCGTCGCATTGCTCACGCTGGCGATGGCGGTGATGAACTTCGTCAACCTCTCGACCGCGCGCGCTACCCAGCGCGCCCGCGAAGTGGCGTTGCGGAAAGTGCTCGGCGCCTCGCGCGGCCAGCTGATCGCGCAGTTCCTCGGCGAGAGCGTGGTGATGGCAGCAGTGGCGATGCTGCTCGCGCTGACCATCGTCGAGCTGGCGACGCCGTGGATCAGCGCCGCGATCGGCGCGGACATCCGCGTTGCCTATCTCGGCCCGACGGGCATGCTGCTTCCCGCGCTGGGGCTGTTTCTCGCGACCGGGCTGCTCGGCGGGCTCTACCCGGCCTTCTATCTCAGCCGCTTCCGCCCGGCCGAGGTGCTGCGCGCCAACAAGTCCTCTGTCGAGACGCCGGGCAATGGCCGGTTCCGCACCGGGCTGGTGATGATCCAGTTCGCCATCGCGATCGGGCTGATCGCCTCGACCTGGGTGATCTTCTCGCAGACCCGCTATGTCGAGACGGTAGATCCCGGCTATCGCCGCGACGGGCTGATCCAGATCGTCAATGCCTGGCGCTTCGCCAAGGGAAGCGAATACGACGCCGCCCACGCCGAGATGCTGGCGATCACCGGCGTCACCAGTACGACGCGGATCTCGGTCCCGCTGGCTTCCGACACGCGGCCGGTATGGCTGGTGAAGGCCCCCGGCGCCGAGGAGTATCAGTCGCTCAGCTATTATGGCGTAGATGCCGAATATCTTCAGACGACGGGCATCGACCTGCTCGCCGGCCGCCGGTTCGACGATCGCATCGCGCTCGATCGGGTTCCGACGGGCGACGATCAGGCGCGCGCCGCGCGGGGCGTTAACGTCGTGATCAACCGTGCCGCGGCGCGTAAGCTCGGCTTCCGCACCCCGCAAGCAGCGATCGGGCAAACGGTGCGGGCGATGCGCGGTGGCCCTCTGGTCCCCTCGGCGATCGTCGGCGTGGTCGAGGACATGCGCTTTCGCAGTGCGCGCGAGGCCATTGAACCGGCTTTCTATGCTGTCGATCCGGACGCGACCGAGGTGGTCCTGGTCCGCTTCGCCGCCGTCCGCCCGGGCGAGGTGATGGCGGCGCTGAACAAGGTCTGGCGCAAGTTCGAGCCCGAGATCCCGTTCGAGGCGCGCTTCGTCGATGATATCGTTGCGGAGCTCTACGCCGCCGATCGCGCCCGCGGGGCGCTGTTCGCCGGCTTCTCGGCGCTGGCGGTGCTGATCGCCTGCCTGGGTCTCTACAGCCTCGCCTCGTTCGCGACCGAGCGGCGGACCAAGGAGATCGGCATCCGCAAGGTGCTGGGGGCCAAGGTGCGCGACATCGTGCGGCTGCTCGCCTGGCAGTTTTCCAAGCCGGTGGTGCTCGCCAACCTGATCGCCTGGCCGGCGGCGTGGTGGGCGATGCGCGAATGGCTCAATAGCTTCGACATCCGCATTGCGCTCACCCCCACGCCCTTCGCGCTCGCCGGCCTGCTGGCGCTGGGAATAGCGCTGGCGACGGTGTCGAGCCACGCACTGCGCGCGGCGCGTGCCAACCCCATCCATGCCCTTCGCTACGAGTAGGATCTGACCCATGTGGCGCAACTATGTGACCGTCGGCCTGAGGGCCCTCACCAAGAACAAGGTCTATGCCTTCATCAACATCTTCGGGCTGTCGCTCGGGATCGCGGCGTGCCTGCTGATCCTGACCTTCGTGCGCTACGAATTCAGCTACGACAGCTGGATGCCCGAGGCGGATCGGGCCTATCAGCTGCAGAACTTCTACCTGCCCACGGAGCGCGGCGGCGAGGAGATGAAGCTGCAGATGACGAGCTTCGTTTCGGGCACGGCGCTGCAGAAGGATTTCCCGCAGATCGAGAAGCGCGTCTATCTCACCTCGCAGGGCATGGTGATCGAGAAGGACGGCCAGCCGACCGCGCCCGAGCGCGGCGTGCTCGTCGACGGCAACATCTTCGAGATCCTGCGAATCCCCTTCGTGAAGGGTGATCCGGCGCACGCGCTCGATGACACCAGCTCGCTCGTGCTGAGCGAGGCCGAGGCCGAGAAATATTTCCCCGGCACCGATCCGGTCGGCAAGACGCTCACCGTCACGTCGGGCGACATGAAGCAGGACTATCGCGTCACCGGCGTGTTCAAGGACCTGCCCAAGAACACCAGCCTGCGCTTCAGCGTGGTCGCGCGTTTCGATCCGCAGACCTATTTCCAGAAGGTGCCCACGATGCTGACATCGTGGAACAATCAGGGCGGCTATATTTATGTGAAGCTGCGCCCCGGCACGGACGCGAAGGCGATCGAGGCGCAATTCCCGGCCTGGGAGAAGCGCAACATCCCCGACGATCCCGGCGAAACCGGGCCCCATTCAAATCCCGGCTCCTACGGCGACTGGCGCCTCGTCAACATCCGCGACGTGCATCTGGGCGAAGGTCAGGCCGCGTCGATGGTGCCGGGCGCCGACAAGCAGACGATCCTCACCTTCGCGGTGATCGCGCTCATGATCCTGGCCATGGCGTGCATCAACTTCACCAATCTGGCCACAGCGCGCGCCTCGCAGCGCGCCCGCGAAGTGGCGCTGCGCAAGGTGCTGGGCGCGACACGGCGCCAGCTGATCACGCAGTTCATCGGCGAATCGATCCTGGTCGCGGGGATCGCAATGGTGATCGCGCTCGCGCTGGCCGAGCTGGCGATCCGGCCGCTCAACGCCTTCCTCGAGGCCGAGATGAGCATCCATTATCTCGGCAGCGACGGCATCCTGCTGCCCGTGATCGCGCTTGCGCTGATCGTCGGGCTGGCGGGCGGAGTCTATCCCGCCATCTATCTTTCGCGCTTCCAGCCCGCGCGCGTGCTCAAGGCGAACAAGTCGGGCGCCGAGGCCGAAGGCAGCGGCCGGCTGCGGAACCTGCTGGTGGTCGGGCAGTTCGCGGTCTCGATCGGGCTGATCATCTGCACCGCGGTGGTCTATTCGCAGACGATCTATGCGCGAACGATGGATGCGGGCTACAAGCGCGAGGGCCTGTTCCAGGTCTATAACCTGAACGCTCCCGCGGTGGAGCCGGTCGCCAAGACGCTGGTCGAGGAAGTGCGCCGCATCCCCGGCGTCACCGCCGCCGGCCGCACTTCAATTTCAGTTAATCCCGGCAACAACTCGATGACCAGCGCACGCCGCCTGGGCCAGACCCAATCGGTCCAGATCGGCGTCTACGGCATGGATCCGGGGGTGATCGATGCGCTGGGCATGAAGCTGCTCGCCGGCCGCAATTTCAACGAGACCATCGCAATGGACGACTCGACCACGCCGACCCCGGTGAACATCGAGGCCGAGAAGGCGCTGGTCGCGCGCGGCACCAACGTGATCGTCTCCGAAGCCGCCGCCAAGCGGCTCGGCTACGCCACGCCGCAGGAGGCGATCGGCAAGCCGATCCAGGTCGGCTTCACCGTGCCCGAGGCCGGCAGCTGGGTGCCTGCGACGATCGTCGGCGTGGTGACCGACGTGCGCTACCGCAGCGTGCGCCAGCCGCTCCAGCCGATCCTCTATTTCTACCAGACGGCCGGCTATCAGCAGCTGCTCGTCCGCGCCAACGGCGATCTTAAGGCGATCAACGCGCAGGTCGAGGCGATCTGGAAGCGGCTGGTGCCCGATCATCCCTATTTCTCGCGCTACGTGACCGACGTCGTCCACGATCTCTATAACCAGGACGAGCGGCGCGCGCAGCTGTTCGGGATGTTTGCGATCCTGGCCGCGGTGATCGGCTGCCTGGGGCTGTTCGGTCTCGCTTCGTTCACCGCCGAGCGCCGCACCAAGGAGATCGGCATCCGCAAGGTGCTGGGGGCGCGGACGCAGGACATCGTACGGCTGCTCGTCTGGCAGTTCAGCCGGCCGGTGCTGATCGCGAACCTGATCGCCTGGCCGGTCGCCTGGTGGGTGATGCGCGACTGGCTCAACCAGTTCGACATCCGCATCGACCTCACCCCCACACCCTTCGCGCTCGCAGGGGTGCTGGCGCTCGTCATCGCCGTGGCGACGATCGGCGCCCATGCGTTCCGCGTGGCGCGAACCAATCCGGTGCATGCCCTTCGCTACGAGTAGGCGCGTCAGCGTGGGCGCATGCATCGGGCGGGCGGGAGGCGACTTCCCGCCCGCTTCGCTTGTCCGGTGTGCGCGCAGCCGAATCGGAGGATCAACTATAAGAAATTGCGGGAGAAAATGGTCGGGGAAAGAGGATTCGAACCTCCGGCCCCTGCGTCCCGAACACAGTGCTCTACCAGGCTGAGCTATTCCCCGACCGGCGCGGCCTCGAGCAACGCCCGAACCGCGAGGGGGCGCCTATACCCACGCCCGCAGAGTCGCGCAAGCCGCTGAATCAGCTTTTCGCCGTGCCCAGCATCGCCTCCACCGAGATGAACTTCTCGCGCGGGGCGCCGGAGCGCGCTGCGGCGATCTCGGCGGTGTCGATCTTCTGCCAGTCGCGGAAAGTGACCACCTCTACCCGGCGCTCGGCGAGCAGGGCGTCGAGCGCCGGGCGGCCGGGCTTGCCGTTGCCTTCGCCGATGTCGCCTGCGATCTTCTCGACGATCGCGAAGCCGTCCGGCCGGTTGGTGCCGATCGTTCCCGTCGGGCCGCGCCGTGCCCAGCCGACGGCGTAGAGCCCGGGGAGAATGCGGCCTTCGTCGTTGGCGAAGCGGCCGGCGCGCTCGTCATAGGGAACGCCGTCGATCGGCGGCGTGCGATAGCCGATGCAGCTCACCACCAGCCCGGCGGGCACGACATAGGTTTCGCCGGTGCCGTGCGCGCGGCCCTCCGCATCCAGCGCAGTGCGCTCGACGATCACCCGCTCGACCCGGCCGTCGCCCTCGATCGCGACGGGCATGGCGAAGAAATCGAAGACGATGCGAGTGGGCTTGTCGGCACCGTCCGCGCGCGCGGCGAAGTTGCGCAGGTGCGCCACCGATTTGCGCTGACCCGGCTCGAGCAGCGCGTCCTCGCTTGCCGGAGGGAGGTCGGCGGGATCGACCACCGGCACCGCGCGTGCGAGCTCACCCAACTCGCCGAGCTCCTTGGGGGTCATTGCGATCTGGTGCGGCCCGCGGCGGCCGAGGATCGCGATCGTCTCCATCCGCGCGCTGCGGAGCGCCGCCAGCGCATGGCCGACGATGTCCGACCCGTCGAACTCCTCCTCGCTCTTGGCGAGGATGCGCGCCACGTCGAGCGCGACGTTGCCGTTGCCGATCACGACCGCGCCGCGCTCCTCCAGCGGCGGAGCGAGATCGGCATGATCGGGGTGCCCGTTGTACCAGCCGACGAAGGCTGCCGAGCCGATCACGCCCGGCAACTCCGCGCCGGGGACCTCGAGCTTACGGTCGACAGGCGCACCGGTGGCGAGCACCACGGCATCGTAGAGGGTGCGCAGCTCGTCGATCGAGACATGCTTGCCTACGCTCACATTGCCGATGAAGCGGACATTCTCGGTGAGCGCCACTGCCTCGTACCGGCGTGAGACGCCCTTGATCGACTGGTGATCGGGCGCGACGCCGCTGCGAATCAGCCCGAAGGGCACCGGCAGCCGATCGATGATGTCGACGCGCACGTCTTCGCCGAACTGCTTCTGGCAGGCCTCGGCGGTGTAATAGCCCGCGGGGCCGGATCCGATGACGGCGATATGGCGCATAGGGGAAATAACCTCAGCGGGGCAGGGCAGGAGCAAGGGCGAGGCCATCGCCGTTCTTGCCGGCGGGTAGGCGGCGGAGCACGCGCCCGGACGCCACGTCGATCTCGGCTACCTGATCGCGGCCGGTTTCGGCGGCGTAGAGGCGCTTGCCGTCGGGGGAGAAGAGGATGGTGACCTGCCCCGCCTCCTTGCTTCCGGAGACGGTGAGCGTGCGGAGGGGCTTGCGGGCGGCGACGTCGACCAGGTTGATCGTTCCGGCGGCGACGTTGCTGGTGGCGATGGTCTTGCCGTCAGGGCTGGTGGCGACGCGGATCGCGACCGGGTCGATCGCGACCTCGCCGAGCTTCTCGCCGCTCGCGGTGGCGTAGACCTGGAGCTTGGGCGCCGAGAGGTCGCCGACCCAAAGCTCGGCGCCGCCCTTCGCGAGCGAAAGCCCCTCCGGCTTTCCGCCGACTGCGATGTCGCGCAACTTCCGGCCCCCGGCAAGGTCGAGCACGCTCACCGTGCCCGAACCGATATTGGCGACATAGGCGAGGCGCTGGTCGGGTGCGACGGCGACCATGTGCGAACCCATCGCGCCGGTGGCGATACTGGTGATCTTGCCGTCGGGCGCCACGACCGCGATCGACTGGCTTCCCTCGGTCGTGGCCACCAGCCTTCCGTCGGCCAGCCAGACCAGCCCGTGCGGGCGCTTGTTCGGGCTGAGATCGATCGTCCGGAGCTTAGTGCGCTGGGCGATGTCGAACACGTCAATCGTGGTGCCGCCATAGGCGACGACCGCCGCCTGCCTGCCGTCGGGCGAAACGGCGATCTCGTGCGGCATGTCGCCGGTGGGCAGCCTGGCGATCTCGGCGCCGGTCGCCAGATCGACGAGGCTGAGCGTGTCCTCGCCCTTGTTGCCGATCAGCAGCGTGCCGGTCGGCGGATCGGCTGCGGCCGGCGTGGCGCAGGCGGCAGCGGCCACGGCAAGGAACATGAGGAACGCGCGCATTCGGCTTCTCTCCCTCTTCAGGAGACGATGGTAGCGTGCGCGGGCGCGGGAGCAAGCGGCTTCCGCCCTGCGCCAGAAACTCCGGCCGCGCGGAAATGCTTCGCAAGCCGCCTCGCCGCTGCTAACGCGCGGCGATCATGGCGACCGAACTTTCCAAGATCCGCAATTTCTCGATCATCGCGCACATCGACCACGGCAAGTCGACGCTGGCCGACCGGTTGATCCAGCGCACCGGCGGGCTTTCCGAGCGCGAGATGAGCGCGCAGGTGCTCGACAACATGGACATCGAGAAGGAGCGGGGCATCACCATCAAGGCGCAGACCGTGCGCCTCGAGTGGAAGGGGCATGTCCTCAACCTGATGGACACGCCGGGCCACGTCGATTTCGCCTATGAAGTCTCGCGCAGCCTGGCCGCGTGCGAGGGCGCGCTGCTGGTGGTCGATGCGGCGCAGGGCGTGGAGGCGCAGACGCTCGCCAACGTCTATCAGTCGATCGAGCACGACCACGAGATCATACCGGTCATCAACAAGATCGACCTGCCCTCGGCCGAGCCCGAGAAGGTCAAGAACGAGATCGAGGAGATCATCGGCCTCGACGCTTCGAATGCTGTGCTCGCCAGCGCCAAGTCCGGCATCGGCATCGACGAGATCCTCGACGCGATCGTCGAGCGGATCCCGGCGCCCAAGGGCGACGCCGACGCGCCGCTCAAGGCGATGCTCGTCGATAGCTGGTACGATCCCTATCTGGGCGTGGTCATCCTCGTCCGCGTGATCGACGGCTCGATCCGCAAGGGCCAGCAGATCAAGTTCATGGCGGCTGGCACCACGCACCTCGTCGACCGCGTCGGCGCGTTCCGCCCCAAGATCGAGCAACTGCCTGACCTTGGCCCCGGCGAGATCGGCTTCATCACCGCGCAGATCAAGGAAGTCGCCCAGGCACGCGTCGGCGACACGCTGACCGACGCGAAACGCCCCGCCGCCGAGCCGCTGGCAGGGTTCAAGGAAGTCCAGCCGGTGGTGTTCTGCGGGCTTTTCCCGGTCGATGCGGCCGATTTCGAGAAGCTGCGCGAGTCGATCTCGAAGCTGCGGCTGAACGACGCCTCGTTCAGCTTCGAGATGGAGACTTCGGCCGCGCTGGGCTTCGGCTTCCGCTGCGGCTTCCTGGGCCTGCTGCATCTGGAGATCATCCAGGAGCGGCTGACTCGCGAATACGACCTCGACCTCATTACCACCGCACCTTCGGTGGTCTACAAGATGCGGCTCACCAAGGCCGCGGGGGAGGCGCAGGGCCAGGAGCTCGAACTCCACAATCCCGCCGACATGCCCGATCCCAACCGGATCGAGGAAATCGAGGAGCCGTGGATCAAGGCCGTGATCTACGTCCCCGACGAATATCTCGGCTCGATCCTCAAGCTCTGTCAGGATCGCCGCGGCATTCAGCGGGACCTGACCTACGTCGGCGGCCGCGCGCAGCTCACCTATGAGCTGCCGCTCAACGAAGTCGTGTTCGATTTCTACGATCGGCTGAAGAGCATCTCGCGCGGCTATGCCAGCTTCGATTACGAGCAGATCGGCCACCGGCCGGGCGACCTCGTCAAGATGAGCATCCTCGTCAACAATGAGCCGGTGGATGCGCTGAGCATGATCGTCCACCGCTCGACTGCCGAGAGCCGCGGACGCGGGATGTGCGAGCGGCTCAAGGACCTGATCCCGCGCCATTTGTTCAAAATCCCGATCCAGGCGGCGATCGGCGGCAAGGTGATCGCGCGCGAGACGATTGCGGCTCTGCGCAAGGACGTGACCGCAAAATGCTATGGCGGCGACATCAGCCGCAAGCGCAAGCTTCTGGAAAAGCAGAAGGAAGGCAAGAAGCGGATGCGCGAGTATGGCTCGGTGCAGATTCCGCAGGAGGCTTTCATCGCAGCGCTGCGGATGGGCGAGGAGTAGGCCGAGTCGGCGGGTGCAAAACGGGCTCGCGGGTCGATTCGTCTTGCCCGTGGCTCGTCTCGTCCTGCCAGACACATGGCTATCGACTGTTGGATGGTTATCTCTTTGTGGAAGCCACAACAGGAGATTTTTGGATGAGGAATACCGCATCGATTGCCGCCGCAGCCCTTGCTTTCATGGCAGTGCCGGCGACAGCCCATGCGCAGACTGCCACCGCGCCGCAGCCTGCGCAGGCTACGGCGCAGCCCGCCGCCGGCGCGACTGTCTATGACGCCCAGGGCAATGAAGTAGGCAAGATCGAAAGCGTCGCGAACGGATCCGCCGTCGTGTTCACCGGCACCAGCCGCGCCGCAATTCCGCTCACCAGCTTCGGCACGAGCCCCAAGGGGCCGACGCTGGGCATGACCCGGGCGGAGCTCGACGCGGCGTCGCAGAACTCGGCGACGACGCAGGTCCGCTCGCGACTGACCCCGGGCGCCGAAGTGCGCGGCCAGAACGGCGCGGTGCTCGGCAAGGTGAAGGCCGTCGAGGGCGACAATGTCATCGTCACCGCCGCAAGTGGCAATGCCGAGGCGCGTGTGCCGCTCAGCGGGTTCGGCGTGAACGAGCAGGGTGTGTTCATTGGCATGAGCCAGGCCCAGTTCGATGCGGCCATTGGCGCTTCTGCCGGCGCGGCCACTCCGAGCACGCCTGCCCAGTAAGGCAGTTCGCCAATACCAAGAACGCGGGCGCGGCCATCCGGCCGCGCCCTTTGCGTGTCTGGAGATGTCGACGCCCGCGCGCCGGGGCGATAGGAGGGCGCGATGGCTAATCGCGAAGGGCCCCGAATGGATCGTCGCTATCTGCTCGGCGGACTGGGGTTCGCGGCTCTGGGCGCCGGCGCTTTGGCGTGGGGCTGGAGGCGGGGCGAGACGCAGGCGCCGCTGGTGCTGGCAGCCGCCAGTCTGCAGGACGCGATGCGTGCCGCGGCCGACGCCTGGGCGGCGAAGGGACATACGGCGCCGGTCTGCTCGTTCGCGGCATCCTCGGCGCTTGCCAGGCAGATACTCGCCGGCGCGAGAGCCGACCTCTTCGTCAGCGCCGACGAACCGTGGATGGACGAAGTCGAGCGCGCGGGAAGGATCGTCGCAGGGACGCGCAGCATAGTGGCGGGAAACGCGCTGGTGATCGTGCGTCCCGCTGGAGCCGCTGTGGAGGGGCCGGTACTGGGGGGCGGGCGCATCGCTATCGCCGATCCCGATGCGGTGCCTGCGGGGCGCTATGCGAAGGCAGCGCTCGAACATCTCGGGCTTTGGGAGCAGGCTGAGCCGCGGTTGGTCCGTGCGGAGAATGTGCGTGCGACGCTTGCGCTGGTCGAGCGCGGTGCGGCGCAATGGGGGCTGGTCTATGCCACCGATGCGCGCGCTTCGGACAAGGTGCAGGTGGCGCAGGTGCTGCCTGCCGAGAGCCACCCGCCGATCCGCTATCCCGTCGCGCGGCTTTCCGCCTCGCGCAGCCCCGATGCCGAGCCATTCCGCCAGTTTTTGCTCGCACCTGAGGGCCAGAGCATCCTGCGGCGCTTCGGCTTCACGGCGCCCTGACCGTGCTCAGCCCCGCCGAATGGGAGATCGTGAGGTTGTCGCTCCAGGTGGGGGCGGTGGCGGTGCTGGCGTGCCTGCCGCTCGCGTTCGGCCTGGCCTATCTGCTCGCGCGCGGACGCTTTCCGGGCAAGGTGCTGCTCGACGGGATCATCCATCTGCCGCTGGTGGTGCCGCCGGTGGTGACGGGCTGGCTGCTGCTGCTCGCCTTTGCGCCTGCGGGGCCCGCGGGCGCGCTGCTCGAGCGGTTTTTCGGGACGACCGTGTTGTTCCGCTGGACCGGCGCTGCGATCGCCGCGGGAGTGATGGCGCTGCCACTGATGGTCCGCGCGATGCGACTTTCCATCGAATCCGTCGATCGGCGGCTCGAGCAAGCCGCGCGCACGCTGGGGGCTGACCGGTGGCGCGCATTCTGGTCGATCACGCTGCCGCTGAGCCTGCCCGGCTTGATTGCGGGCGCGGTGCTCGGCTTCGCACGCGCGCTGGGCGAGTTCGGCGCGACGATCACTTTCGTGTCCAACGTGCCAGGGCAGACCCAGACGCTGCCGCTTGCGATCTATGCCGCCCTCCAGACGCCCGGTGGCGAAGCGATGGTGCTGCGGCTGGCCGGCATCTCGGTGCTGCTGTCGTTGCTCGCGCTGCTCGCCTCGGAGTTGATCGCGCGGCGAGCGGGGCGGGGGCTGCATGTCCTTTGACATCGATGTCGCGAAGCGGCTCGGCGACGCCGAGGTCGCCTGCCGCATCGTGCCCGAACCCGGACTCACCGTGCTGTTCGGCCCGTCCGGCGTCGGCAAGACGAGCGTGCTCCAGATGGTCGCCGGCCTGATCGAGCCCGATGAGGGACATGTTCGTGTGGGCACCGAGACGCTGTTCGACGCGGCGCTCGGGATCGATCTTCCCCCCGAGGCACGCCGCGCCGGCTATGTCTTCCAGGAGCCGCGGCTGTTTCCCCATCTCAGAGTCCGTGCCAATCTGCTCTACGGCTGGCGTGCGGGGGCGGGGGCAGTGGACGTCGACGAGACGATCGCGCTGCTCGGGCTGGCGCATCTGCTCGACCGCTGGCCGCGCACGCTTTCGGGCGGCGAGGCGCGCCGCGTCGCGATCGGCCGCGCGCTGCTTTCCGATCCCGCCTTCCTGCTGCTCGACGAACCGCTCTCCTCGCTCGATCGTGCCCGCCGCGAGGAAATCATGGCGCTGATCGAGCGGTTGCGCGATTCACTTGGCCTGCCGATCCTGATGGTCACCCACGATCGCGCTGAAGCCGAACGGCTCGGGAATCGCATCATCGAGATGTAAGCCCGCGCAACGCTAGCGTCCCTCCCGAGTTGAGCGACTGCAACCAGCGGAGCCGGCTATGCTCGAAGGAAAGCGCGTGCTCGTCACCGGCGGTGCCGGCGCGGTCGGCCGCGCAGTCGCTGAGCGAATGATCGCTGCCGGCGCGCGGGTGGTGATCGCGGATCGCCCGCAGGCCGACCTCGCGGCGGCGACCGAGGCGCTGGGCGGAAGGATCGAAGCGGTTGCGGCGGATCTCGCCAGCCCCGCGGGCGTGGACGCGATGTTCGCGCGTGCCGACCAGTGGCTGGGCGGGCTCGACATCCTGATCGCCTGTGCTGGAGTGGGCTCGGGGCCGCTGATGGAGATGGACGATGCCGGCTGGCGCTATGTGATCGAGAGCAATCTTGCCAGCTATGTCGCCTGCACCAAGGGCGCGATCGACCGCATCCGGGCGGGCGGCACGCGCGAGGGCATGATCATCCTCGTCGGATCGATCAGCGTCCATATCAAGGCAGTGGGCGAGAGCGTGTACAACGCCGCCAAGGGTGGCGTCGCGAGCTTCGCCGAGACGCTGCGCAAGGAGATGATCCCCGAGGCGATTCGCGTCACTTTGATCGAGCCGGGGGCGATCGGATCGGCGATGCAGCCCTATCCGCCCGAGGAGCGCGCCCGCCAGATCGCCGAGCACAAGATGCTCGATCCGGCGCAGGTGGCCGAGGCGATCCTGTTCGCCGCCACCCGGCCGCCGGGCGTGGACGTGGTCACGCTCCGGATCGAGCCGCTCGACCAGAAGATCTGGTGAGCGGCCCGTCGGTTCACCAGCGTGTCGGCTTGGGGTTGCGCTCGTCGAAGCCCATCTGGTGCCAATAGGGGTAGGGCGGGGTCCTGCTGCTCGCGGTGTCGAGCCGTTCGATCTGATCGGGCGTAAGCGTCCAGCCGACCGCGTCCAGATTGGACTTGAGCTGCTCCTCGTTGCGCGCGCCGATCACGATGTTGGCGACGGTGGGACGGCTCAGCAGCCAGTTGAGCGCGACTTGCGGGACGGTTTTGCCCGTCTCCGCTGCGATCGCGTCGAGCACATCGACGATGTCGTAGAGCTGCTCCATGTCGGCGGGCGGGCCCCCGACATCCCCGCCAGCCGCGATGCGCCCCTCGGGCAGCGGCTGGCCGCGGCGGATTTTGCCGGTGAGGCGCCCCCAGCCGAGCGGGCTCCACACCATCAGACCCACGCCCTGGTCCAGCCCAAGCGGCATCAGTTCCCATTCGTAGTCGCGCCCGATCAGCGAATAATAGCCCTGATAGGCGACATAGCGGCCCAGCCCGTATTTCTCGGAGGTGGCGAGCGACTTCATCAGGTGCCAGCCCGAGAAGTTGGACGCGCCGATATAACCGATCTTGCCCGCGCTGATCAGGTCGTCGAGCGCGCGCAGCGTCTCCTCCACCGGCGTCAGCGCATCGAAGCCGTGCATGAAATACAGGTCGATATGATCGGTCCCGAGCCGCTTTAGGCTGGCTTCGGCAGCACGGACGATATGATAGCGCGACGACCCCTTGTCGTTGGGCCCGCTGCCCATCGAGAAGGTGCCCTTGGTCGAGATCAGCAGCTTGTCGCGTCGGCCCTTGATCGCTTGGCCGAGGATCTCCTCCGAAGCGCCAGTCGAATAGGTGTCGGCGGTGTCGAAGAAATTCACTCCGGCTTCCAGGCACAGGTCGACCATACGCGTCGCCTCGGCGACGTCGGTCTTGCCCCATCGGCCGAAGAACTCGCTGGTCCCGCCGAAGGTGGCGGTGCCGAGGCTGAGAACGGGCACCTTGAGCCCTGAACGGCCGAGTTGACGATGTTCCATGAAGACTCTCCGAACCGATGGTGATCGCGTCGGAGATGCAGCGCACAGCCTCGTGAATCAACGCCGCGCCGGCACGGAATCCTGCATCGACGCTTGCGCGACAGACATGCGCCGCAGCGGCAGGCCCGGTGTCCATCTCGCCGAGATGGAAACGCCCCGTTCGCCCGGAGCTTGTCGAAGGGCGACCTTCGAGCGGATGGCGGTTGGGAAGCGCCCTTCGACAGGCTCAGGGCGAGCGGGGATGGCTCAACGAGGAGAGCCTCCAAAAGAAAACCGCCGCCCGGTTTCCCGGGCGGCGGTTTCTCATTTCAGCGCTGATGAGCGGCTGAACTCAGGCGATCACTCTTCGCCTTCATTCAGATACTCGCCGGCGTCCGCGTCGGTGCCGTGGCCCGAGGCGACCACCGTTGCCAGCGGATCGTCACCGGTACCGGTGTCGTCGCGCGGGCTGCGGGCGTTCTCTGCCGCGCGCAGCTCCTCGGCCGAGGCCGGAGCGATGAGCGAGGCTTCCTGCATCCGCTTCTGCGCCACGCGGAGCGCCGCGTCACGCGACGAGGCCGCCACGCGCAGGCGGTTCATGCCCGCACCGGTACCGGCGGGGATGAGACGGCCGACGATCACGTTCTCCTTGAGGCCGATCAGCGTGTCCTGCTTGCCCTGGACCGCCGCCTCGGTGAGGACGCGGGTGGTCTCCTGGAACGACGCTGCCGAGATGAAGCTACGGGTCTGCAGCGACGCCTTGGTGATGCCGAGCAGGATCGGCTTGCCCTGTGCGGGCTGCTGGCCCTTCTCGAGCTTCGCGTTCTGCTCGTCCATCTCGTCGCGGTCGAGCTGCTCGCCCACCAGGAGCGTGGTGTCGCCGGAGTCGATGATCTCGACCTTCTGCAGCATCTGGCGAACGATCACCTCGATGTGCTTGTCGTTGATCTTCACACCCTGCAGTCGATAGACTTCCTGGATTTCCGACACGAGATATTCCGCGAGCGGCTCGATACCGAGCACTTCGAGGATGTCGTGCGGATCGGGGCTGCCGCCGATCAGGTTGTCGCCACGCTTGACGTAGTCGCCTTCCTGAACGTCGATCACCTTCGACTTCGGAACCAGATACTCCACGACCTCGCCGCCGTCCTCGGGCATGATCCCGATCTTGCGCTTGGCCTTGTAGTCCTTGCCGAACACGACGCGGCCCGAGACCTTCGCGATGATCGCATTCTCCTTGGGCTTGCGCGCCTCGAAGAGCTCGGCGACGCGCGGCAGACCGCCGGTGATGTCGCGGGTCTTGGCGGACTCGCGAGCGACACGGGCGAGAACGTCGCCGCCCTGCACCGTCGCACCATCCTCGACCGAGATCACCGCGCCCGGAGCGAGCATGTAGCGCGCAGCTTCGCTCGCCGCGTCGCCGGTGAGGGTGAGGCGAGGACGCAGGTCCTCCTTCTTGCCCGCACCGCGGAACTCGGTGACGACGCGCTGGGCGATGCCCGTCGCTTCGTCGACCTGCTCGGTCATGGTCTTGCCGTCGATCAGATCCTGGTACTTTACCACGCCGCCGGTCTCGGTGATCACCGGCATGGTGAACGGATCCCACTCCGCCATGCGGTCGCCCGCAGAGACGATGTGGCCGTCATCCATCAGCACATATGCGCCATAGGGAATGCGGTGCACCGCCAGCTCGCGGCCGTCCATATCGACGATCGCGATCTCACCCGAGCGGCTGAGCACCACGCGGCGGCCACGCTGATCGACGATGACGCGCAGGTCGCGATACTCGATCGTGCCGTCGACCGGCGCTTCGAGGTTCGACTGCTCGTTGAGCTGTGCCGCGCCGCCGATGTGGAAGGTACGCATCGTCAGCTGCGTGCCAGGCTCACCGATCGACTGCGCCGCGATGACGCCGACCGCTTCACCGATGTTGACCGGCGTACCGCGGGCGAGGTCACGCCCGTAGCACTTGCCGCAGACACCGATCCGCGCTTCGCAGACCAGCGGCGAGCGGATCTTCATCCCCTGAACGCCGATGGCCTCGATCTGTGTGATCATCGCCTCGTCGAGCAGCGTGCCCGACGGGATGACGACCTCGTTGGTCTTCGGATCGACCACGTCCTCGGCCGTGGTGCGGCCCAGGATGCGCTCGCCGAGCGAGGCGATGACGCTGCCGCCCTGGACGATCGCCTTCATCTCGAGAGCGCGCTCGGTTCCGCAATCCTCCTCCATGATGACGCAGTCTTGCGACACGTCGACCAGGCGGCGGGTGAGGTAGCCCGAGTTGGCGGTCTTCAGTGCGGTGTCCGCGAGGCCCTTGCGGGCGCCGTGGGTCGAGTTGAAGTATTCAAGGACGGTCAGACCTTCCTTGAAGTTCGAGATGATCGGCGTCTCGATGATCTCGCCCGAAGGCTTGGCCATCAGGCCGCGCATGCCGGCGAGCTGCTTGATCTGCGCCTGCGAACCGCGGGCGCCCGAGTGCGCCATCATGTAGATCGAGTTGATCGGCAGCTCGCGACCGTTCTCGTCGCGCTTCACTGCCTTGATCTCGTCCATCATGGCCGCCGCCACCTGGTCGCCGCAGCGGCTCCAGGCGTCGATCACCTTGTTGTACTTCTCCTGCTGCGTGATCAGGCCGTCCTGATACTGCTGCTCGTAATCCTTCACGAGCGTGCGGGTCTCGTCGACCAGGCCCACCTTGGCATCCGGGATGATCATGTCGTCCTTGCCGAACGAGATGCCGGCCTTGAACGCGTGACGGAAGCCCAGCGCCATGATGGCGTCGGCGAACAGCACCGTCTCCTTCTGGCCGGTGTGGCGATAGACGGTGTCGATGACGTCGCCGATCTCCTTCTTGGTGAGGAGACGGTTGACCACTTCGAACGGCACCTTGTGGCTCTTCGGGAGCGTCTCGCCGAGCAGCATGCGGCCCGGCGTCGTCTCGAAGCGCTTCATATAGGTGCTGCCGGCCTCGTCCGTCTGCGGGACGCGGCTGATCACCTTCGAGTGGAGCGTCACCGCACCCGTGTCGAGCGCCTGGTGCACTTCGGCCATGTCGGCGAGCAGCATGCCTTCGCCCGGCTCGCCGGTCTTCTCCATCGAGAGATAGTAGAGGCCGAGAACCATGTCCTGCGACGGCACGATGATCGGCTTGCCGTTCGCGGGGCTGAGGATGTTGTTGGTCGACATCATCAGGACGCGCGCTTCCAGCTGGGCCTCCAGGCTCAGCGGAACGTGCACGGCCATCTGGTCACCGTCGAAGTCGGCGTTGAACGCCGAGCAGACCAGCGGGTGGAGCTGGATCGCCTTGCCTTCGATCAGCACCGGCTCGAACGCCTGGATGCCCAGGCGGTGGAGCGTCGGCGCGCGGTTGAGCAGGACCGGGTGCTCGCGAATGACTTCGTCGAGGATGTCCCAGACTTCCTTGCGCTCCTTCTCGACCCACTTCTTCGCCTGCTTGAGGGTCATCGACAGACCCTTGGCGTCGAGGCGGGCGTAGATGAACGGCTTGAACAGCTCGAGCGCCATCTTCTTCGGCAGGCCGCACTGGTGCAGCTTGAGCTCCGGACCGGTCACGATGACCGAGCGGCCCGAATAGTCGACGCGCTTGCCGAGCAGGTTCTGACGGAAGCGGCCCTGCTTGCCCTTGAGCATGTCGGACAGCGACTTGAGCGGACGCTTGTTGGCACCGGTGATCGTGCGGCCGCGGCGGCCGTTGTCGAACAGCGCATCGACCGCTTCCTGCAGCATGCGCTTTTCGTTGCGGACGATGATGTCCGGCGCGCGCAGCTCCATGAGGCGCTTGAGGCGGTTGTTACGGTTGATCACGCGGCGATACAGATCGTTCAGATCCGAAGTCGCGAAGCGGCCGCCGTCGAGCGGCACCAGCGGGCGCAGCTCGGGCGGAATGACCGGGATCACGTCCAGGATCATCCACTCGGGGCGGTTGCCCGAGTCGATGAAGCTCTCGACGACCTTCAGGCGCTTGATGATCTTCTTGGGCTTCAGCTCCGACTTGGTCTCAGCCAGCTCCTTCAGAAGCTCTTCGCGCTCGCCCTCGAGGTCGAGGTCCATGAGCATGATCTTGACTGCCTCGGCCCCGATGCCGGCCGAGAACGCGTCTTCGCCATATTCGTCCTGCGCGTCGAGCAGCTCGTCCTCGGTGAGGAGCTGGAACTTCTCGAGCGGAGTCAGGCCGGGTTCGGTGACGATGTAGCTCTCGAAGTAGAGCACGCGCTCGAGCTGCTTGAGCTGCATGTCGAGCAGCAGGCCGATGCGCGACGGCAGCGACTTGAGGAACCAGATGTGCGCGACCGGTGCGGCGAGCTCGATATGGCCCATGCGCTCGCGGCGGACCTTCGAGACGGTGACCTCGACGCCGCACTTCTCGCAGACGATCCCCTTGTACTTCATGCGCTTGTACTTGCCGCACAGGCACTCGTAATCCTTGATCGGACCGAAGATGCGCGCGCAGAACAGGCCGTCACGCTCGGGCTTGAACGTGCGATAGTTGATCGTCTCGGGCTTCTTGATCTCGCCGAACGACCAGCTGCGGATGCGGTCGGGCGAAGCGATGCCGATCTGGATCTGGTCGAAGGTCTCCGGCTTGGCGACCGGGTTCGCGAAATTGGTAAGTTCGTTCATATCTTGTGTCCCTCTGGAGGGTCAAATTCCTGGCAGCAGCGGAAAGGGGAGGGCGCTACCCGAAGGCAGCGCCCCACCTGTCACTCCGCTGCGATCGCGACGCCGTCCTCGTCGAACCCGAGATCCTCGTTGTTCTTCAATTCGACGTTGAGACCCAGCGAGCGCATTTCCTTGACGAGCACGTTGAAGCTCTCCGGAATGCCAGCCTCGAACGTGTCGTCGCCCTTGACGATCGCTTCGTAGACCTTGGTGCGGCCGACCACGTCGTCGGACTTCACCGTCAGCATCTCCTGGAGCGTGTACGCCGCGCCATAAGCCTGCAGCGCCCACACTTCCATTTCGCCGAAGCGCTGGCCGCCGAACTGCGCCTTACCGCCCAGCGGCTGCTGGGTGACGAGGCTGTACGGCCCGATCGAACGCGCGTGGATCTTGTCGTCCACGAGATGGTGGAGCTTCAGGACATATTTGTAGCCCACGGTCACCTTGCGATCGAACGCGTCGCCGGTGCGGCCGTCGAACAGCGTCACCTGGCCCGATTCGTCGAGTCCGGCCAGCTTCAGCATGGCAGTCACGTCGGCCTCGACTGCGCCGTCGAACACCGGGGTGTCCATCGGAACGCCCGAGCGGACGTTCTGCGCGAGGTCGATCAGCTGATCGGGCGAGCGCCGCTCGATCTCATCGACATAGTTCTCGCCATAGACGGTCTTGAGGATGTCCTTCACCGCTTCCGGCGCCTGGCCCGGCTTCGGATCGGGGTTCGCTGCCCGCCATGCGTCGAGCGCTTCGCCGATCTTGTTGCCGAGGCCGCGCGCGGCCCAGCCGAGGTGGGTCTCGAAGATCTGGCCGACGTTCATGCGCGACGGCACGCCCAGCGGGTTCAGCACGAAGTCGACCGGCGTGCCGTCCTCGAGGAACGGCATGTCTTCCTGCGGCAGGATCCGCGAGATGATGCCCTTGTTGCCGTGGCGGCCGGCCATCTTGTCGCCCGGCTGCAGCTTGCGCTTCACCGCGACGAACACCTTGACCATCTTGAGCACGCCCGGGGGCAGCTCGTCGCCGCGTTCGAGCTTCTCGCGGCGGTCCTCGAACTTGTCCTTGATGCGCTTCACGGCCTCGTCATACTGGCCCTTCACCGCTTCGAGGTTCGCCTGGACCGCATCGTCCTGCACCGCGAACTTCCACCACTCGTGGCGATCGACGCTGTCGAGCAGATCCTCGTCGATCGTCGAGCCCTTCTTGAGGCCCTTCGGCGTGGCGGTCGCGACCTGACCGAGCAGCATTTCCTTCAGGCGCGACCAGGTCGCGCGGTTGAGGATGTTGCGCTCGTCGTCCGAGTCCTTCTTCAGGCGCTCGATCTCTTCGCGCTCGATCGCCAGCGCGCGCTCGTCCTTGTCGATGCCGTGGCGGTTGAAGACCCGCACGTCGACCACCGTGCCGGTGACCCCCGGGGGCAGGCGGAGCGAGGTGTCACGCACGTCGCTGGCCTTCTCACCGAAGATCGCACGGAGGAGCTTCTCTTCCGGCGTCATCGGCGATTCACCCTTGGGGGTGATCTTGCCGACCAGGATGTCGCCCGGCTCCACTTCGGCGCCGATGTAGACGATGCCTGCCTCGTCGAGGTTGCGCAGCGCTTCCTCGCCGACGTTCGGGATGTCGCGGGTGATGTCCTCCGGCCCGAGCTTGGTGTCGCGGGCCATCACTTCGAACTCGTCGATGTGGATCGACGTGAACACGTCGTCCTTCACGATCCGCTCGGAGATCAGGATCGAGTCCTCATAGTTGTAGCCGTTCCAGGGCATGAACGCGACGAGCACGTTGCGGCCCAGCGCCAGCTCGCCGAACTCGGTCGACGGACCGTCGGCGATGATGTCGCCGGCGGCGACCACATCGCCCACCTTCACCAGCGGGCGCTGGTTGATGCAGGTCGACTGGTTGGAGCGCTGGAACTTCATCAGCGTGTAGATGTCGACGCCGCTCTCGCTGGCGTTCACCTCACCCGTGGCGCGGATGACGATACGCGTCGCGTCGACCTGGTCGACCACGCCGCCGCGGCGTGCGCCGATCGCGGCGCCCGAATCGCGGGCGACGGTCTCTTCCATACCGGTGCCGACGAAGGGCGCTTCCGCCTTCACCAGCGGCACTGCCTGGCGCTGCATGTTCGAGCCCATCAGCGCGCGGTTCGCGTCGTCCTTCTCGAGGAAGGGGATCAGCGACGCGGCCACCGACACGAGCTGCTTGGGGCTCACGTCCATCAGCGTGATCTGATCGGGGAGCGCCATCAGGAACTCGCCCGCCTGGCGTGCCGACACCAGATCCTCGGTGAAGCGGCTTTCCGCATCGAGCTCGGCCGAGGCCTGCGCGATCGTGTGCTTGGCCTCTTCCATCGCCGACAGGTAGACGACCTCGTTGCTCACCTTGCCGTCCACGACCTTGCGGTACGGCGTCTCGATGAAGCCGTACTTGTTGACGCGCGAGAAGCTCGCCAGCGAGTTGATCAGGCCGATGTTCGGGCCTTCCGGCGTCTCGATCGGGCAGATGCGGCCATAGTGCGTCGGATGGACGTCGCGGACTTCGAAGCCTGCGCGCTCACGCGTGAGGCCGCCCGGCCCGAGCGCCGAGACGCGACGCTTGTGCGTCACTTCGGAGAGCGGGTTGGTCTGGTCCATGAACTGCGAGAGCTGCGACGAACCGAAGAACTCACGCACCGCGGCGACCGCGGGCTTGGCGTTGATCAGGTCGTTCGGCATCACGGTCGACACGTCGACCGAGCTCATGCGCTCCTTCACGGCGCGCTCCATGCGGAGCAGGCCGACGCGATACTGGTTCTCCAGCAGCTCGCCCACCGAGCGGACGCGACGATTGCCGAGGTTGTCGATGTCGTCGACTTCGCCCTTGCCGTCCTTGAGGTCGACCAGCGTCTTGACGACCGCGAGGATGTCCTCGGTGCGCAGCGTGGTCACCGTATCCGGCGCGTCGAGCTCGAGGCGCATGTTGAGCTTCACGCGGCCGACGGCCGACAGATCGTAGCGCTCGGGATCGAAGAACAGGCCAGCGAACAGCGACTCTGCCGTTTCGAGCGTCGGCGGCTCGCCGGGGCGCATGACGCGGTAGATATCGGACAGCGCCTGCTCGCGCTCCTCGGCCTTGTCGGCCTTGAGCGTATTGCGGATCCACGGGCCGGTGGCCATGTGATCGATGTCGAGCAGCTCGATGCGATCGATGCCCGCCTTGTCGAGCTTCTCGAGGTTCTCGGCCGACACTTCGTCGCCCGCCTCGATGTAGATCTCGCCGGTCGACTCGTTGATCAGATCATAGGCGCTGTAGCGGCCGAAGATCTCCTCGGTCGGGATCAGCAGCGTCTCGAGCCCGTCCTTCTGCGCCTTGTTGGCGGCACGCGGGCTGATCTTCTGGCCGGCCGGGAACACGATCTCGCCGGACTTAGCGTCGATGATGTCGAACATCGGCTTGGCGCCGCGCCAGTTCTCAGGCGCGAACGGGATCTGCCAGCCGCCCTGGCCACGGACGAAGGTCACGCGGTTGTAGAAATAGTTGAGGATGTCCTCGCTGTTCAGCCCCAGGGCATAGAGCAGCGTGGTGACCGGCAGCTTGCGCTTGCGATCGATGCGGACATTGACGATGTCCTTGGCGTCGAACTCGAAGTCGAGCCAGCTGCCGCGGTACGGAATGACCCGCGCGGCGAACAGATACTTGCCGCTGGCGTGGGTCTTGCCGCGGTCATGGTCGAACAGCACGCCCGGCGAACGGTGCATCTGGCTGACGATGACGCGCTCGGTGCCGTTGATGAAGAAGGTGCCGTTCTCGGTCATGAGCGGCATGTCGCCCATGTAGACGTCCTGTTCCTTGATATCGAGCACCGAACGGGCTTCCGTATCGGGATCCACCTCGAACACGATCAGGCGCAGCGTGACGCGCATCGGCGCCGCATAGGTGATGCCGCGCTGGCGGCACTCTTCCACGTCGAACTTCGGGGGCTCGAGCTCGTAGTTGACGAAATCGAGCTCGGCGGTGCCGGCGAAGTCGCGGATCGGGAAGACCGAGCGGAGAGTCTTCTCCAGCCCCGAGACATAGCCGATCGAGGGATCACTCCGCAGGAACTGCTCATAGGATTCGCGCTGAACCTCGATCAGGTTCGGCATTTCCACCACTTCGTGGATGTCGCCGAACACCTTGCGGATGCGGCGCTTCAGCGTGCCGCCTGAGCCTGCGCGCGTCTGCACGCTTTCCTCGATCGCCTTGGTTGCCATGGGTGATTTTGCCTCGTCAGCCGTAATTTCGGTGCCCCTGATCCGGGGCCGGGACGTGCGAAGAGACGCAGAAAGGCTGCTCGACTTCCTTTCGGAATTCGGCAGCTCCCGGCGTCCTCGTAAAACCGCAACTCCAATTCGACCGATGCGCTGCGCGACGGCGCATCATTTCCCGGTGCTGCGGTGTGACGGCGATATAGGTGCGCTGTTGGATTGTGTCAAATGCGCGGGCGACAAATTCGGGAAACGCCAACCTGCCTTTGCCTGGCGAAGGAGCGGCTCTTTTCATCGGCGCGACGAAGCGCCTACGGTGCTGCTTCTCAGGGAGATAGTCGCAAAATGAAAAACAGCTTGCTCGTCCTTCTCGCCGGAACCGCATTCCTGGCAGCACCGGCCTCCGCACAACAGGCCCAGCCCTTCAACGATATCCCGGCAAAGTTCACGCCCCCGGCGCAGCCCTCGGACTTCATCAAGCGCGAAGTGATGATCCCGATGCGCGACGGCGTGAAGCTCTACACGGTGATCGTGATCCCCGAGGGCGCGAAGAACGCGCCGATTCTGTTCACCCGCACGCCCTATAACGCCGCCGGGCGGGTCAAGCGTACCGACAGCACCAGAATGCTCAACGCTTTGCCTGAAGGCGACGAGGTTTTCGTCAAGGACGGCTATATCCGCGTATTCCAGGACATCCGCGGCAAATACGGCTCGGAAGGCGAGTACGTCATCACGCGTCCGCCGGTCGGCCCGCTCAACCCGACCAAGGTCGATCACACCACCGACGCGTGGGATTCGATCGACTGGCTGGTCAAGAACACGCCGGAGAGCAACGGCAAGGTCGGCATGCTCGGCTCGTCGTACGAAGGCTTCACGGTGGTCATGGCGCTGCTCAACCCGCACCCGGCGCTCAAGGTCGCCGCGCCCGAGAGCCCGATGATCGACGGCTGGATGGGTGACGACTGGTTCCACCACGGCGCCTTCCGCCTCGCCAACATCGGCTGGATCGGCTCGCAGACCGGCTACAAGGGCGACGGCAAGGCGCCCAACCGCCCCGACTGGGACGATTACGACACCTTCCGGCGGATCGGCTCGGCCGGCGAGTGGGCGAAGCAGTTCGGCTATGACCAGCTCCCGGCCTGGAACAAGATGAGCCAGCACGTCGCCTATGACGAATTCTGGCAGGGTCAGGCGCTCGACAAGCTGCTCGCCGCCAATCCCTCGAACGTCCCGACGCTGTGGGAGCAGGGCATCTGGGACCATGAGGACATGTACGGCGCGATCCACGCGTTCGAGGAGCTTCAGAAGACCAATCAGGCCGACAAGAACTTCCTGCTGATGGGCCCGTGGCGCCATTCGGGCTTCAACTACAACGGTTCGAAGCTCGGCGTCCTCGAGTTCGAGGGCGACACCGCGCTCCAGGCGCGTCGCGACATCCTGCTGCCGTTCTTCAACGCCTATCTGAAGGACGGCGCGCCGCCCTTCACGCCCGCCAAGGCGAGCTTCTACAACACCGGCGAGAACCGCTGGGAGTATCTCAACCAGTGGCCGCTCGCGTGCGAGAGCGGGTGCGGCGCCAAGCTCACTCCGATCTACCTCAAGCCAGCCGAAGCGCTGGGGTTCGACAAGCCGGGGCAGGGCTCGGATTCCTACGTCTCCGATCCGGCCAAGCCGGTTCCGCACCTGCCGCGCCCGGTCAACTTCCAGGACGGCCGCTGGTCGACCTATCTCGTCACCGACCAGCGTTTCGTCGACGGCCGGCCCGACGTGATGACCTACATGACCGAGCCGCTCACGGAGCCGGTCCGGGTTTCGGGTGCGCCGATCGCCGACCTCTTCGCCAAGACCACGGGCACCGACGGCGACTTCGTCGTCAAGGTGATCGACGTCTATCCCGACGAGATGGCGACCAAGAAGGAGATGGGCGGATTCCAGCTGCCGATCTCGATGGACATCTTCCGTGGCCGCTACCGGAACAGCTTCTCCAAGCCCGAGCCGATCCCGGCGAACAAGGTGCAGCAGTACAAGTTCCGCCTGCCGACGGTGAACCACGTCTTCCAGCCCGGGCACCGGATCATGGTCCAGGTCCAGTCGAGCCAGTTCCCGGTCTACGATCGCAACCCGCAGAAATATGTCCCCAACATCTTCTTCGCGAAGAAGGAGGATTATCAGAAGGCGACCGTGACGCTGATGTACGGCGGCGCGCAGTCGAGCAGCGTGCTGCTGCCGGTGGTGCCGCTCGATCAGTCGGCAGCCGCCGCGAAATAGGCTGCGCTTGAGGCACGCGGCGGCGTCCGTTACCGTATTGCGCTTGTAATGCGGGGGAGGGGCGGATGCTCCGCGTGCTCAAGTGGATCGTCGGGCTAGCATTGCTGGCTGTGATCGGCGTCGCCGCGTGGGACGTGGCGACGTTCGACCGCGCGGGCTGGCAGCGCGACTATGCGAAGCTCAAGCGCGAGATGGCGCAGGGCTATGCCAATCTCGACTGGATCCGCGAGCATCGCCAGCTCGATCTCGCCCGGCTGGATGCCGAGACGCAGGCATCGCTCGACGGCGCCTGGTCGCGTGTCCAGGCGTATCTCGCGCTACGGCGTTTCGTTGGCGCGTTTCACGATCCGCATTTGACCCTGGCGCTGTCGATGCGTGGGTCGCCCACGGTCGCGGCGACGCCCGAGGCGCAGCAGGAAGCGGCCGCGAGCCTGCCGATCGATGACTGCGAAGCAGCGGGCTACAGCGAGGACCACGACGGCTTCGCCGAACGCTGGGACGGGGTAACCGGCTGGCGCCCGCGCGGCGATACCGACGACGACTTCCCGATCGCGATGGTCGGCGACACCGGCATCCTGCGGATCGGCAGCTTCGACGATGCTCGCTATCTGGCTGCATGCCGCCGCGCCTTCCGTGCCGGAATGGATACCGAGACGCTGCATGGCGCAGCGCGGCGCCAGCTCAACATGGAGATCGTGCGAGCGATGGCGCAGCTCCGCGCGCAAGGCGCGAACCGGCTGCTCGTCGATGTGACCGGCAATGGCGGCGGCAGCGAATGGGTGGCTGAGGTCATTGCGTTGATGACTCCACGCCGGCTGGTGCGCGACGAGGCGCGACGCGTCGCCCCGCAGTGCGACCGGTCGGCGATCTGGAGCGGCGGCAGCGTCTGCCCGGTGCTGGGGGGCACGCCAGCGCGCGCCGAGATCGTGGGGAAAGACGCGTGGCGCGGTCCGCTTCTGATCTATGCGGATCGCGGCAGCGCCTCGGCCACCGAGGATTTCATCGCCTGGCTCCACCAGAACGAGGCTGCGGTGCTGATCGGCGAGAAGACGCTCGGCGCAGGCTGCGGCTATGTGAACGACGGCGGCCGCGTCCGCCTGGAACATGCCGGCGTGGAAATCCGCATGCCCAATTGCGCGCGCTTCCTGCCGAACGGCACCAACGAGATCGAAGGCCAGAAACCCGACATCCCACTCGTGGCCGAGGACGACAGGAGCTGGGCACGGGGGATGGAGGCGGTGTTGCGCCGGGTGTCGGTGCTGCGGTGATTCCGCAGGCCCTTCCGTCGGATTTCCCGGCTCGCTAGGCTGGCGAGGCCGAAAGGGGGAATCGGAATGAAGATGTGGCATATCGCGTTGGCGCTGGCTGCCACGGCTTCGGGGGTTGCTGCCGCAAAGGACCGCGAGCCTGAGGTGTTGACGCGCACGGGCAAATGGGTGGTCGACTATGACCGTGACGGTTGCCATCTGTTCGCTCAGTTCGGCAGCGAAGACGCGCAGGTGGTGGCGCGGTTCACGCGCTATCAGCCCGGCGACGGCTTCGACCTGTCGCTCTACGGCAAGCGGTTCCAAGGCAATGATTTCAAAGCCGAGGGCGAGATTGACTTCGGCCTCGCGGACGCCCCGGCAGAGACATCGCTGATGTACGGCAACGCCGGAAAAATGCGCGCCGCGTTCTTCCGGTCCATGCGCCTCGACGGCTGGGCGGGGCAGTCGGAAATGGACGTGGCGCCCAAGGTCCGGCCCGAGCAGGAGGCCGCGGTCAAGGGGGTGACGGTGGACATTCAGGGTAAGCGTCCGTTCCGCCTCGAATTTGGTTCGCTCGGCAAGCCGTTCGAGCAGATGCGCCACTGCATGGACACGCTCGTCGAAAGCTGGGGCTATGATCCTAAAGTGCAGGCCGAGCTCCTGCGCCCCGCTTCCGCTACCACCCCGCCGTTCCGATGGCTTTCGCCGAGCGACTATCCCCTAGGCGCGCTTCGCATGGGGCACAACGGCATCGTCCAGTTCCGGCTCGACGTGGATGCCGAAGGAAAGGTCGGCGGTTGCCACGTCCTGGCGCGAACCAGCCCGGACGATTTCGCCGACGCGACCTGCCGTGCCGTCACCCGTCGTGCGAAGCTCCAGCCCGCGCTCGATGCTCAGGGCAAGCCGGTTCGCTCCTTCTATGTCCAGAAGGTGATCTGGCAGGTGGGCAGCTGACCTGCCCCTTGCCATCGTCCACATTTGCCGTACTAATCCACCAACACAGCTCCTGAGTCCGAGGGGGACAGATCAATGAAGCAATGGAGCCTCGCGCTCGCGCTTGCGGCCACTGCGCTTGCGGGTCCGGCAGTGGCGCAGAGCGCGCCGCCGGCCGCCGCGGCGAGCAAGCTCAATGTCGAGATGCAGTATTTCACGCTGCCCAACGGGCTGCGCGTGGTGCTCACCAAGGACAGCATCGCCCCAACGGTGACGGTGGCAGTCTATTACGGCATCGGCTTCCGCATCGAGCCCAGGGAGCGCACCGGCTTCGCGCATCTGTTCGAGCATCTGATGTTCCAGGGATCGAAGCACGCGCCCAAGGGTGTGTTCGACACCACGATCACCAATTCGGGCGGGGTGAACAACGGATCGACCCGCTTCGATTTCACCAATTATTACGAAGTCACGCCCTCCGGCGCGCTCGAGCGGTTGCTGTGGCTGGAGGCCGATCGCATGGCCAATCCGGTGATCGATGAGACCGTGCTCAAGAACCAGCAGGGCGTGGTGGGCAACGAAGTGAAGGTCAACGTCCTCAACCAGCCCTACAGCACCTGGCCGTGGATCGACCTGCCGATGCTGGCCAATACCAACTGGTACAACAGCCACAATTTCTACGGCGACCTGAAGGAGATCGAGGCGGCGACCGTGCCTGACGCCAAGTCGTTCTTCGACAGCTTCTACCGCCCCAGCAACGCCGTGCTCGTGATCGCGGGTGATCTCGATTACGCCGCCACCCGCGCGATGGTGGAGAAATATTTCGGCTGGATGCCGAAGAAGCCGGCGGTCACACTGCCGGACATCTCCGAGCCGCGCCAGACCGAGGAGAAGTTCAGGAGCCGCGTCGACGCGCTGGCGCCCAAGCCCGGCTTCGCCTTCGGCTATCATGTGCCCAGGCGCGGCACCCCCGAATGGTATGCGATGGGGCTGATCGATCAGATGCTCGTCCAGGGCGACGACAGCCGGCTCTACACCAAGCTGGTCCAGGAAACGGGGATCGCCGGGGAGGTGGACGGCGGGATCAACTGGGGCCTGGGCGACATGTTCGACTATAACGGCCCGATGCTGTGGAGCGTCAACTTCACCCACGATCCGCAGCACAGCCGCGCTGCGATCACCGCCGCGATCGATAGCGTGATCGAGGAGCTGCGCGCGAAGCCGGTGACCGCCGAGGAGCTGGCGCGGGCGCGCACCAAGATGCGCTCGGAGCTCTATTCGACGATCGACTCGGGCGGCCGCATCGGCCTGGTCAACCTGCTCGCCTCCTACGCGCTGTTCGACAATGATCCGCAGGCGATCAACCGGATCGAGGAGGGCTTCGCGCAGGTGACGCCCGCGCTGATCCAGAAGACCGCGCAGGAATATCTGCGCAAGACCAACCGCTCGATCTACGCAATCGAGCCGGGCGCCGCTGCCGGCGCCGCCAAGTCGCAGGGAGCCCAGTGATGCGCCGGACGATCAACCGCACGCTGCTCGCGATCTGCCTCGCATTCGCCGCTGCTCCGGCGCTCGCGCAGGACTTCCCACCGCCACCGCCGATCGCCGATCCCAAGCCGTTCCGGCTTCCGGCGACCGAGACCTTCACGCTGGCGAACGGGATGAAGGTCACGCTGGTCCCCTATGGCATCGCGCCCAAGGCCGTCGTGTCGCTGCGCGTCCGCGCGGGCAACGCGACCGAAGGCGAGGCCACCTGGCTGTCCGAAGTCACCGCGGCGATGATGAAAGAGGAGGCAGGGGGGCGTTCGGCCGGCCAACTCGCCACCGCCGCCGCATCGATGGGCGGGGACCTCGACGTCAGCGCCGGGCTCCAGTCGACTCAGGTCACGATGAACGTGCTTGCCGAGCACACGCCCGAGGCCATGGCGCTGATCGGCGATGTCGCGATCCGTCCCGACTTTCCGGCGGGCGAGCTCGCGCGGGTCAAGGCATCGCTCGGGCGCCAGCTGGCAGTCGCGCTTTCGCAGCCCGGAACGCTCGCGGACGTCGCACTCGGCCGCACCGTCTATGGCTTGAACCACCCCTATGGCCGGACGATCCCCAGCGAAGCGCAGCTCGCCGGCTACACGATCGACGACGTGAAGCGCTTCCACGCGACTCAGTTCGGAGCGAAGCGCGCGCACCTCTATGTCGCGGGCAAGTTTGACGCGGCGGCGGTCAAGGCGGCGGTGCAGAAGGCTTTCGGCGGCTGGGCGGCGGGTCCCGATCCGCTCGTGCTCACCAGCCCGCACGCACCCGGCCCCAAGGTGATCCTGGTCGATCGCCCCGGCGCGCCGCAGACCACGCTGCGCCTCTCCTTCGATGCGGCGCGCGCAGGCACCGATGCCGATATTCCCCAGCGCGTCACCAATGCGCTGCTCGGCGGCGCCTTCAGCTCGCGCATCACGCGCAACATCCGCGAGGACAAGGGCTATACCTATTCGCCGGGATCGGGGGTGACCTTCAATCCGGAGGAAGCGCTGTGGACCTTCGACGCGGACGTGACCACCGAAGCCACCGGCGCGGCGCTCACCGAAGTGTTCAAGGAGATTCGCCGGATGCAGAGCGAGCCTGCGCCCGCTGAGGAATCCAAGGGCATCCGCACCTATCTCGCGGGACTGTTCGCGATCCAGAACTCGACCTCGCCCGCGCTGGTCAACACGCTCGCGACGCGCGACACGCTGGGGTTGCCGGCCGACTGGACCGATCGCTACGTTCCCGCGGTGATGGCGGTCGGCTCCGAGGCGATGATGGCTTCGGCCAAGGCCGGCTACCCGCTCGACAAGCTCACGCTCGTCGCGGTGGGTGACCTGAAGACGGTCGAGCCGCAGCTCAAGGCGCTGCCCGAGCTGGCGAACGTGCCGTTCCAGCGCGTTACCGTGCCCTGAGACGCTTTGGCAGGAGGGGAGGGCTTCGCCTTGCCTCTCCCGTCCGCGGCGAATCGAGGCTAAAACGCGCCGCGTGCAAGCTGCAATTCATCTTGGAGCGGCTACAGACGTAGTCGTGGACTATCGCAAGTATCGGACCGGACGCCTGATGGGCTGCGCCGCAGCGGCGGTGCTCGTGGCGCTCGCCGCGCCCACGCACGCGCAACAGACCGCGCCGGCTTCTCCGCCTGCGTCTGCGCCGACACCGACACCGACACCGGCGCCCACGCGCTCCGGGCCGCCGAACGTGATGTACCTGCCGAACGTAGTGCCCGAGCGTTTCTCGATCGGCGGTTCTCCCACGCCCAGCCCAACGCCGGTTGCCGTGCCGCCGCCCGTGGTCACCTCCACGCCAGCAGCGCGAACCAGCCCGGCTCAGCCGAGCGCGCGCCAGGCGCAGGCGCCGGTTCGGACCGCAACTCCTGCACCTGCGCCCGCTGCCACAGCCATACCGGCGACTGACGAGCCTGTGCTGCCGCAACCCGTCTCCACTCAGCCTGCGACCTTGCAGCCGGCTCCCGTTGCCACACCGGCGGCAGCGGCGCCGGCTGCCACCCCCGGTTGGCTATGGGCGCTTGGGGGCGCCGCAGGAACGGCGCTCCTGCTCGGCGCCTTCTGGGCGCTGCGTCGCCGCCGCACCGATCCGGAGGAGCAGGTGTTGGTGCCCGAGCCGGTCGCGGTGCCCGAACCTCCGCTTCGCGCGACTCCTCCGGGCCTCGCTCCGCGTCCCCAGCCGGCCTCGCCGCAGAGCGCTCCCCCGCCGCGGCATGCCCCGGCCGCGTCCATAATGCCCGCTGCCGCCTCGGATCCCTTCGAACTCGTCGTGCAGCCGTTGCGGGTCGAATTGAACGAGCAGGAAGTCGTGATCGAGATCGAGCTGCTGATCGGAAATCGCCAGTCGGCTTCGGCCGAGGCGATCCGCCCCTCGCTCGCGTTGATCAGCGCCAACCCCGATCAGGACCGCCACATAGCGGGTTTCCACGCCAATCCGATGGTCGATCCCGCGGGCCAGGCGTTCGATCTCGCTGCGGGCGCAGGCGGGCGGATGCCGGCGCGGCTGCGCATCCGGCGCGAGCATATCCATGTCGTCCAGGTCGGCGGCCGGCCGATGTTCGTGCCGATCGTGATGATCGATCTGCGCTGGCGCGGCGGCCTCAGCGTCCGCCGCTTCGGCTCGGACTTCATGATCGGAACGGCGGGGCAGGGCGCCAAGCTCGGCCCCATCTGGCTCGATCGTGCCCAACTCGCCGCGCCGCTCGCCGCGACACGCTACGTTCCCCGCCCAGCCCCGGTCGCAGCCTGAGCGTGTGTGAATTTGCGCGCTTAAAGTAGATTATTGAGAGGTTCGCGGCGGTTTTCCTAGACAGCTGCCATGCTAGCCAAACAAATCGCCGACCTCCTCGAAGCTCGCAGACCCCAGGCGCTCTGCGATGCTTGCATAGCTGGCGAGCTGGGTGTCCATGCACGCCGAGTGACGACGCTCACCGAAGCCTTCGGCATCACCAACGATTTTACGCGCGTCCCGGCGAACTGCCCGAACTGCAGTGAGCAGGGATGGACGATCCGCGCTGGCGGCACACAATAGCCGTTTCCGAACGAAAAAGGGCGGCCCCGCGGGACCGCCCTTCTTTTTCTGCAAGCAAGCAGAAGAGGCTTACTTGACCTCGACGGTCGCGCCGGCTTCTTCGAGCTGCTTCTTGATCTTCTCGGCTTCGTCCTTCGACACGCCTTCCTTGACGGCCTTCGGCGCGCCCTCGACGAGAGCCTTCGCCTCGGTCAGGCCGAGGTTGGTGATCGCGCGGACTTCCTTGATGACGTTGATCTTCTTGCCACCGTCGCCGGTGAGGATCACGTCGAACTCGGTCTGCTCTTCGGCAGCCGGCGCACCGGCGCCCGCGCCACCAGCGGCCGGGCCGGCAACGGCGACGGCAGCGGCGGCCGAGACGCCCCACTTCTCTTCGAGAAGCTTCGAGAGCTCGGCGGCTTCGAGAACGGTCAGCTCGGAGAGCTGGTCAACAAGAGCGTTAAGGTCAGCCATGATATACTCCAATCAATTCAAATAGGTTAGGGAATGTAATCCAAGAATGCCGTTCAGGCGGCGTTCTTCTCCGCATAAGCCGAGAGAACGCGAGCGATCTGCGCTGCCGGCGCCTGCGTGATGGTCGCGAGCTTGGTCGCCGGAGCGACCAGCAGACCCACGAGCTTGCCACGCAGCTCGTCGAGCGAGGGCAGCGACGCGAGCGACTTGATGCCTTCGGCGTTGAGCAGCTGCGCGCCCATCGCTCCGCCGACGATCTCGAGCTTGTCGTTCGTCTTGGCGAAGTCCACGATCACCTTGGCCGCAGCCACGGGATCGGTGGAGGTGGCGAGCCCCGTCGGACCCGTAAGCAGGTCCGCGATCACCGAATAATCGGTGCCCTCGGTGGCAATCTTGGCAAGCTTGTTCTTCGAGACCCTGTAGCTCGCACCGGCGTCGCGCATCTTGTTGCGGAGGTCCGTCGACTGCTTGACGGTCATCCCGAGGTTGCGGGTGATGACCACCACGCCGACCTCGTTGAAGGTGCGGTTCAGCTCGGCAACGGCTTCGGTCTTCTGGGAACGATCCATGCCGGTCTCCTCGTTATGAGCCTCCCGCAAGCGAGAGACCCGGTTACATAATAGTCCGAGGGGAAGGATCGTCAGCGCCAGAGCCTAACCCTGGCATGACCCGGACGCTCCGAACGTGCCGGAAGCGCCGATGAAATCTGTCCCCGTCTAGGCGAGAGATCAAGGCCGGCAAATTCCGGCCACTCGCTGTCTCGGACGGTACGCAAGGGCGGCAAGCCACCCGAGCGAAGGCGCGCACATAACGGGAATTGCCGGAGAGTCAACTTTTACGTGACTTTCACGTATCCCGTGAGAGCTGGACAAAAAGAAAGGGCCCGGGTTGCCCCCGAGCCCTTTCGCTTTGCTTGTCCTGGGACTGGCGATCAGACCGTGGCGACTTCCGCCACGTCGACCTTCACGCCCGGGCCCATCGTCGAGCTGAGCGCGACCTTCTTCAGGTACTTGCCCTTGGCGCCCGCCGGCTTGGCCTTGACCACCGCGTCGACCAGCGCGTCGAAGTTCGCGCGCAGGTCCTCCGCCGGGAACGACACCTTGCCGATGCCCGAGTGGATGATGCCCGCCTTCTCGACGCGATACTCGACCTGACCGCCCTTGGCGGCCTTCACGGCCTCGCCGACGTTCATGGTCACGGTGCCGAGCTTCGGGTTCGGCATCAGGCCCTTGGGGCCCAGCACCTTACCGAGACGGCCGACCAGGCCCATCATGTCAGGCGTGGCGATGCAGCGGTCGAAGTCGATCTTGCCGCCCTGAATGGCTTCCATCAGGTCTTCGGCGCCCACGACGTCCGCACCCGCGGCAGTGGCTTCGTCGGCCTTGGCGCCACGGGCGAACACGCCCACGCGCACGGTCTTGCCGGTACCCTTGGGCAGCGTCACGACGCCGCGGACCATCTGGTCGGCGTGGCGCGGATCGACGCCCAGGTTGAGTGCGACTTCGACGGTCTCGTCGAACTTCGAGGTCGCGTTCGACTTCACGATCGCGATCGCCTCGTCCACGCCGTGGAGCTTCTCGGCGTCGACGGTCCAGGTCTTCTGCTTCTTGGTCAGCTTTGCCATGTCCTTAGCCCTCCACAACCTGAAGGCCCATGGCCCGGGCGCTGCCCTCGATGATCTTGGTCGCGGCGTCGATGTCGTTCGCGTTGAGGTCCTTCATCTTGGCCTCGGCGATCTGCTGGAGCTGCGAGCGCTTGATGGTTCCCGCCGAAACCTTGCCTGGCTCCTTCGAGCCCGACTTCAGGTTCGCGGCCTTCTTGAGCAGATAGCTCGCCGGCGGCGTCTTGGTCTCGAACGAGAACGAACGATCCGCATAGACGGTGATGACGGTGGGCAGCGGGGTGCCCTTCTCGACTTCGCCGGTCTGGGCGTTGAACGCCTTGCAGAATTCCATGATGTTCACGCCGCGCTGACCCAGAGCCGGGCCGATCGGCGGAGACGGATTTGCGGCGCCGGCCGGCACCTGTAGCTTGATATAGCCGGTAATCTTCTTTGCCATGTCACTCTCTTTCCAGGGATCCGCACTCGAGTGCGAAACCCTTGATCAAGTTTAGCGGTACAAGCGGGCGCCGGTTTAGGGGCACCCTCCCGCAGGGTTTCCAATGCTGTTGCTTTGGAAGGCGGCGCCCCTAGCGCAAAGCGCGATCAAGCGCAATCGCGTTGTTGGGGCGCCTGCTCCTGTTGGACCTGGGCTTATGCCTTCTTCCGCTGCTGCTCTTGCTTTTCCTCGTAATAGAGCGGCCCCAGCGCATCGATGATCGTCATCGCGTCGAGCGCGCGTTGGGGTTCGGCGCCTGCATCCACGCAACGGATCGTCAGCTCGGTCTTGTATCCGTGCGGCGTCGAATTGATCTCGACGCCATATTGCATCGTCCGCATCACGCGCGTGAAATCCTTGCGCTCGACGATCACGAATCCCGGCTTGCCCGCCGCGCGTGCGACCTCGGCGGCGCGCAGCAGCGTCATCTCCTGCACCAGCGCGGCCGAGGGCGTGGCGCCGATGAACTCGACCTTGATCGTGCCGTCGGCGTTCTCGGTGGTTCGGAAGCCATCGGTGCGGTCGATCCCGCCGAGCAGGCTCGTCCCCATGCTCAGCACGCCGCCCACCAGCGCGCCGAGGATATTGGGCCGCGCACGCTCGTAATCGACCACGGCGCGCGGCGTCTCCGGCGCCAGCAGCGCTTGCGGCACGACGCTGGCGAGCGCTTCCTTGCGCTGCTCGTCGAGCGCCGCGGCGAAAGGCGCCACGTCCGGTATCAGCCCGGCATTCTCCGCCGGGGCTGCCGCCTTGAGCGCGGTAAGCAGCTCTAGGGTCAGCGCGTCACGCGGCATCGGCGAGGCGACCAACGCGCCGATCGCATCGGAGGTTCGGCCCTCGGCGACCGCGATGCGCGCCTCGATCTGACGCGCGCGAGTCTCCACAAACTGATCGATCAGCTTCGCTCTGGAGGCCACAAACTCGGCCATTACGTCGCCTTCGCCCTTGGGTGGCGACGTGCCGACATGGGTCCGAGCTTCGGCAAGGCTGTGCCGTGCGCCTTCAGCATCTCCCGTCACGGCGCGCGCATAGGCGATGTAGAGTGATGCGAGCACCGCGAACATGAAGTCCGTCGATCCGTCGCCAGCGGCCAGGAGCGCCACCGGCGTCAACGGTTCACTCGGCCACGCGATCTTCACCGCCGGCGCCAGCGCCAGAACGCCTGCGAAATTTCCGATTTCGGCCTCGCTGAGCAGCGCGGTTCTGGCGATGACTGGCGATAGCCGCGCCTGGCCGATCCAGGGGGAAGGGGAAGCGGTCCCCACCGGCCGAGCTGCCTGCAGCACGGTTGCGGCTACCTGCTGCACCTGCAGCGAATAGGGGCGTGCCTCCATCGCGGCGCTGGCCAGCGGCAACGCGCGTTCGAGATCGCCGCTGCGCGCGAATGCCAGGGCCCGGAGAAGGTTGAGCGAGACTCCCATGCTGCGCTGGTAGAAGCGATCAGCCGAGATCGGCGCTGCCACCATTTCGGCGGCGTTTAGATCGTCGATCGCCTTGGATGTCTCGCCCTGCTGAAGATATGCCGCTGCACGCGCGCGCAACAGATGCACGTGCCGCAGCGTCTGGGTCGGCAGCAGCCGCTTGCTCGCCAGCGCGCGCGTGCATGCCGCGATCGTCAGCGCAGGCGCTTTGGACACGAAGGACGCGAACCGCCCCGTGCCTGCCTCGCCGCGCATCCCGTCGCTCTGCTTGCCGGGATGGACCCGCCCGTCGCATGTCTCGAAATCCGTCTTGTCTGACGCCTGCGCCGGAAGCGCAGCAAAAACCCCTAGCGCGACCAGCGCGCCGCTTGCACGAAGCCCCATATTTTCCCCCGCCCGTTACCCACATAGGGCTAATGGGGTGCCACCATCACGGCAATCGAGAAATCGTTCCATGCTCGTCCCGAAACGATCTACTCGGCAACTGGAGCGGCCTCCTGGATTTCAGAAGGCTTCGCCGATGCCGAAGTAAAAGGCCGGGCCGTCCTTTCCCCATGCCACGTCGGCGCGCAGATTTACGTTGGAGCTCTTGGAGGCGAGATAGCGCAGCCCCACGCCGCCCGAGGCCAGTACAGTGCTGTGCTTCCAGATCGCCTTGGTATTCTCCGCGATCCCGCCGACTCCGCCGAACACCGCCCCGCCGAAGCGACCGAACAGATGCTGGCGCACCTCGGCCTGGATCGCCCAGCTCGCTCCGTCACGGTAGCGGCCGGTCTCGTATCCGCGCAGGTCTCCCTGCTGGCCGAACATGCACAGGTCGTAATAGGGCGCATCGTCCGACGCTCCGCACAATTGCTTGCGGACCCCCACTACCGCCGTGCCCAGCGGGAAATAAGCATTGCCGGCGAATTGCAGCTTGTTGTGCGTGAAGTCGCTGCCGAGCCATTCCACGCCGTAGAGCTTCGAGCCGGTGGCATAGACTCCCTTGCGCGGGTTGGTCGAATTGTCGCGAGAGTCGAAGGTGAAGGCGGGGCCGATCATCGATATCTTGCTCTCGCGCTGGAGCTGGCTGGGGATCTGGACCGGGCTGTCGGGAGGAAGCGAGGGCAGGTCCACCGATGCGTTGATGTCGAGATAGAGATAGCGTGCGCCCAGATAGAGGTGGCGCAGGAATCCTTTACGGAAGATTTTGAATTCGCCGTCCGCCAGCCCCATGAACGCCTTGTCGTGCAGATCGACCGAGACGCCCGCCGAGCCGGCGTTGGGACCAATGCCATAGAAGTTGAGGTTGACCTCGCCATAGCCCGCAAAGGCGAGCGCGCGCACTCGGTCGCCCGCTGCCGACATCGAATGGAACGCGCCTACACCCCAGCTCTTGGTGCTTGTGTATCCGCCTCCTATGCCGCTGATCCACGGCTGTGACGCGCGGTTCGGATTGTAGAACAACACCGCGGTGGCGGCGAGCCCGGTGCCGAATGCCGGGTTGGAGACCGGGATAGGCGCTACCACCAGATCAGGCTCGCTGCTCGGCGGAGGCGGCGGTGGATTGGCGGGTTGGCGCGGGTGGTCTGGCGTGTCGAGCGTCTGCGCCTAGTCGGCTACGTCCTTGGCCAATGTATTCTGCGCCGCGGCAGGCCATGCGCAGCCCAGAAGGCCCATCAGGGCGAAGCAATGCAGACCGACCTTCATGCGCGGCTCCGTCTAGGTTCGGAGCCGAGCATAGGTTTGCGGGGCGGGGGCATAATCGGGAGAAGCCCTGTCTTTGGCCCGAGGTTTCCCTGCGGGCTTCATGCCGGCTGGAGCGGTTCGGCAGGCCTGCGCCGGTCAATCCGCCATTCCGCCAATGCAGGGTGCGCAACGGCCCGGGACCTCGCAGATCAGCCGTGACGGCGCGAAGCCCTCCCGCTGGCAGAGCGCGGATGTGCTCATGCGCAGCGAGGGCAGGGGCAGCTTTTGCACGGCGCCGCAGCTGGAGCAGACGAGCAAACAATCTGCGTCGGCACCGCCGGGAATATAGGCGCCGAGAAGCTCGACGCGCTTGGCCGCCTCGCGGCGTATGAGCCTTGCCAGCACGCGATGGAGCTGCATCCGGCGCAACCGCCAGCCCATTTTCTCGCTACGGCGCTCGAGCTCCCCGATGGTGAGCGGTCGGTCGCCGTGGGCGAGCAGCTCCAGCACCATCGCATCGAGCGTGGCGGGCGATCTTCGCTGCGTATCCGCCTTCGGCAAAAGAGCGCGCGCCGACCTCTCACCCATGGCGCCCAGCGCATTTGCGCAGCCGCCAGTTGAGCGCATGGCCAGCGACGAGCATCAGGCTTCCCGCCACCGTCAGCACCGTTTCCGCGCCTTCGCCCATCACCGGCAGCAGTCCTGCCACCAGGCTGGCGCTGCCCGAAAGCCCGAGGAGGACGGGAAGCGGTGCGCGATGCTGGCGATAGCCGTGCCGGAAAGCGATCAGCGCGGCGGGCAGTGCCACGGCCAGCGCGGCACCGTGGAAGGTCGGCGAGCCGACAAACAGCCCCAGGATTCCCGGCAGGAGCAGCAGCAGGAACGGCAGTACGAGGCAATGGATCAGGCACAGGAACGATGCGGAGACCGCTATTCCCTCGGAAATATCGGTCAGCCGGTTCCGCCGCGCGCGCACCGGGTTCGCCTCGTTCATGACTACGTCCTTGATTAGATGATATATCATCTCTTAATAGGCCGTCGAGCTAATGAGCAAAAGGGGTGAAATCATGAAAAATCGCATTCGTCTTCTGTGTGCGGTCTCGTTCGGGGCGCTCGCGCCGGGCGTCGCCTTTGCCCAGGCGGGGAGCCATTCGGAGGGCGATATCGTGATCACTGCCGCGCCGCTCGGGCAGCGCGCGGACGAGACCGCGACGCCGGTGGTGACGCTCGCAGGCGAGGAGCTGGTGCACCGCCGTCAGGCGACGCTGGGCGAGACGCTGGCCGGGCAGCCGGGCATCCATTTCGAGAATTTCGGCGGAGGCGCGAGCCGTCCCGTGATCCGTGGCCAGACCTCGCCGCGCGTGCAGGCGCTCAGCGACAGCTCAGCCATTCAGGACGCCTCGGCCATTTCGCCCGATCACAACATCACGACCGAACCGCTGCTGCTGCGCGACATCGAAGTGCTCCGCGGCCCTGCCGCGCTTCTTTACGGCAGTGGCGCGACCGGCGGCGCGATCAACCTGCTCGACGACAAGGTGCCGACCGCGCTCCCCGAGGGCGGCATTTCGGGCGCCATCGAGGGGCGGCTCGGCACGGCCGACGACGAGCGGTCGATCGTGGGCGGCGTGACCGCGGGCGTGGGGCCCTTTGCCTTCCGCGTCGAGGGCGTGCGGCGCGAGTCCGACGACTATTCGGTGCCGCGCTTCGGCGCCAGCACCGTCGAAGGCTCCTACAACGATACCTCGACCGTGAGTGTGGGCGGTTCATGGGTGGGGGCAAACGGCTATCTGGGTGTCGCCTATACGCGCCAGCGCAGCGAATACGGGCTGCCGGGGCATAGCCACGATTATGAGGACTGCCATCCGCACGGCACCAGCCTCCATTGCGGCGGCCACGGTCATGACGAGGACGACCACGATCATGATCACGACCATGACCATGAGCACGAGGAAGTCCCGTTCGTGAAGCTGCGGAGCGAACGCTTCGATATCCGCAGCGACTATCGCGATCCGCTGCCGGGGCTGGAGAAGCTGCGTTTCCGCCTCTCGTTCACCGATTATGAGCACGACGAGATCGAGCATGAGGAAGTCGCCACCACCTTCAAGAACAAGGGCTACGACCTGCGGCTCGAGCTGACGCACAAGCCCATCGCGGGCCTGCGCGGCGTGTTCGGCGTGCAGCGCTGGGAAAGCGATTTCGAGGCGCTCGGCGAAGAAGCTTTCCTGATCAACACCGATACCAAGAATACGGCGCTGTTCCTGATGGAGACGCTGCCGCTCGGTCCGGTCCGGCTCGAGCTTGCGGCGCGGAAGGAATGGCAGGAAGTGAAGCCGGAAATCGGCTTCTTCCCATCGGTGAAGCACGATCCCTCCTCGGTCTCGGGCGCCGCGATCTGGGATGTGGACGGCGACTATTCGGTCGCGCTCTCGCTCGCCCGGTCGCAGCGTGCGCCAAGCGTTCAGGAGCTTTATGCCTATGGCGTCCACCTCGCGACCAACACCTTCGAGATCGGGCTGGTCACCGGCAACGCGCTTCTCGGAACCCAGGCCTCGCTCGATGAGGAGACCTCCAAGTCGATCAACCTCACGCTGCGCAAGACGCGCGGGCCCACCAGCTTCACGATCGGCGCCTATCATCAGGACTTCGACAACTACATCTATGCCCAGACGCTCGATCAGTTCGAGGGCTTCCGCCTGATCCGCTATGTCGGCGCGGGTGCTACCTTCACCGGCGTCGATGGCGAGATCCGGCACCAGTTCACTCCTGCGCTCGCGGCCTCTGTGTTCGGCGACTATGTTCGCGCCAAGCTCAAGGATGATCGCGGCAATCTCCCGCGCATTCCGGCGGGGCGGCTCGGCGGGCGTGTCGATGCGCACGTCGGTGGCTTCACTGCCGATGCCGAATATTATCATGTATTCGAGCAGGACGAGGTTGCATCCTACGAAAGCCGAACCCAGGGCTATGATATGGTCAACGCCACGATCGCCTATCGAGTCGATCTGGGCGGGCGCCGCAATGTCGAGCTGTTCGCCCGCGCGACCAACCTCACCAACGCGCTCGCCTATAACCACACGTCGTTCATCAAGGACGCATCGCCGCTGCGCGGGCGCAATCTGGTGATGGGCGTCAGGGCGGGCTTCTAGCGGCCGGCGGCAAGCGATGACCGGCGCCGCCCCGCAACAAACCCGTTCAGCGCTGTTCCGCTACATCGAGAATCTCCAGGGCGATCGGCCCTGGGGATCGTTCCTCGATGCAGGAACCGGCACGCACTCGGCTCGCTGGCTGTCCTCGCTCGTCACTCAGCGCTGGGTCGCAGTGACCGGGGCTACCGCCCATGCCTTGCAGGTCCGCGACGCAGTGGAGCCCGTCCGGCGCGCGCAGGACCGCATCCTCGTCGCCAATTGGGCGGACCCCACGCTCCTTGCCGGCGAGCGGTTCGATACGGTTCTCGCCGATTATCTCCTCGGCGCGGTCGAAGGGTTCGCCCCCCGTTTCCAGTCGACATTGTTCGCGCGGCTTCGCTTGATCACCGGCGGGCGCATCTATCTGGTGGGGCTCGAACCTTATGTGACGCACGATCCCGGCACGCCCGCCGGCCGCGTCATCTGGGAGATCGGCCGCTTCCGCGACGCCTGCCTGCTCCTGACCGGGGAGCGCCCGTACCGCGAATATCCGATGCAATGGGTGCTGGAGCAGATGGAGCGTGCCGGCTTCCGCGTCATCGCCTCGCGCCGTTTCCCGATCCGCTACAAGGCGCGCTTCGTGAACAGCCAGATCGACATGTGCGCTCCGCGGCTGGCGCGGCTCCACGACCGCGGATTGGCGGCCGCGCTCGCCGCGCATGGCGAGCAGCTCCGCACTGCTGCCCTCGAATTCGCCGCCAACGAAGACGGCATCCGCCACGGCCACGACTATGTCATAGCTGCCGAGCCGTGCTGAGAGGGCAAAATTGAAAGGGGTCGCTGCCTCGTGGAGACGCCCGGGCAGCGCGGACATTAACCATTCTTTATCGGCGTAGAGCCATAAGTTCGGCATCCCGAAGCCGGAGACATTATGGAAGCCGTTCTGGCAGCGCCGAGACGATGGACTCGAACAGATGGGCGCCCTTTCCTTGCCTGGGTGGCGGGCTGGATCATCCTTCCTAACATTTGCTTCTGGATTCTGTCGGTCCTCAGCGGCCCTCCGCGTCTCTTTGAAACGCTGGTCATCGGATCGATCGGGCTAGCGCTTCACCGTGCTCCGTTCGTGATCAAGTTCGGCGCATTCCTGGCCGTCATGATTTTCTCGGTGCTTATCTACATCTCGGCGATATTCAATCTGAGCCCGCTCTCTCTGACGCATTCGCTCGAGTTCGCCAGCGAGCTCAATCCGAGTGCGTCGCCGGAGTATATCCTGTGCGGCGCCGCGGCCATCGTGGTTGTATTCGCGGGCTATCGTGTGTTGCGGTGCTCCACCGCGCTCGGTGATCTGCGCGCTATCCTTCTCGCATTCGGCCTCGTGCTTTCTGTCGCGGCGGCTGAGAAGGCGTCGGGCGGGGCCAATCGTGGGTCCTACAAGCGATTTGCGGAGCCGGGTGCGCTGTTCACGTCCGGCGTGGAGCGGAGCGGCTTCGGTCAGCAGCTTACCGACAAGCGCCACCTGATGATCGTCATGGTGGAATCGATGGGCCGGCCCGTGAACCCGCAGGTCCGCCGCCAGCTCGTCGATATCTGGGCCCGGCCTGAAGTACGGCGCCTATACGACGTGACCAGCGGCGCCACCTTGTATTACGGTTCGACCACCAGCGGCGAAATGCGCGAGCTCTGCGGGAGATGGGGCGACTATGCCGAAGTGATGGCGAAGGTGGATCGCACGTGCCTTCCCGCCAGATTGGCGGCGCGCGGCTACCACACCCAGGCATGGCACAGTTTCAAGGGTGAGTTCTTCGATCGCACCCACTGGTACCCCAATATCGGTTTTGCCGAGACGCGATTTGGCGAGCAGTTGCTCGCGGATGGAGCGGAAGAGTGCCCCGGCGTATTTCCCGGCGCCTGTGATCGCGATGTTCCCGCCCAGATAGCCAATGCCCTGAAGCGCGCCAAGGAACCGCAGTTCCTCTACTGGCTCACGGTCAATTCTCACCTTCCGGTGATCAAGGATGAGCGGCTCGGGACGACCGACTGCGCCAAATTCGATCCCGCGCTCGCGGCCGATTTTCCGATGACGTGCCGGATCTTCGAATTATTCGATTCGAGCGGCCGAGCATTGGCACGGGAGATCACGGCCTCGGACTTCCCGACTGCCGACATCCTCATCGTCGGCGATCATATCCCGCCATTTTTCAATCGGCATGATCGGGAGCAATTCACTTCCGATAGCGTCCCCTGGATATTGTTGCGCCGGAAGGCTGCGAACGGCCGTCCGGGCAACGCCCATGATCAGGAGAGGGCATCAGAACCACGCCCTCACGCCGAGTACCAGGCTCCAGCCTCCGGTGTCCTCGCCGTCGCTTCGCCGGAAATCGGCCGTATTGCCGAAGGCGCGTTCATATTGGACACCGGCATAAGGCGCGAACTCGGGCACGAATTCGTATCGCAGGCGCAGGCCGGCCTCGGCGGTGGAAAGGCCCGAGCCCATTCGCAACTCGGGCAGGTCCTGCAGCGTCAATTCCATCGCCGCGTTGGGCTGGAGGATCAGCTTCTGGGTGATGCGTAGATCATATTCACCTTCGATCCGCGCGCTCGCATCGCCCTTTTCGGAAACGAAGGCGGCTGCGTCGAGCTCGAACCAATAGGGGGCGAGCCCCTGCACGCCCAGCACGAGATGGCCGCGGTCGGGTTGCGGCCGGATATCGTAACGGACGCCCGCCTGCAGATCGAAATAGGGCGAGATCGCGTGGCTCCAGAGCGCCTGGACCTCGGCCTTCTCCAGCTGGCCCCCGAAGCTGCCTTCGCCCTGGCTCTTGATCCACAGCTTGTCGATGTCGCCGCCATACCAGAACTGGACATCCTCCCAGGCATAGCCGTTGCGGCCGCCGCGAACCGCCACTTCCAGCTGGTCGATCATGAAGCGCGAGACGGATTGCCCGCCGTGCTCGGTGCGGATCGCCTCGCGCGCCTTCGCCATCTCCGCGGGGGAATAGACGCCATCAGCGGCGTGGAGTGGCCCCGTCGTCGCTTCGGGTGGGGGTGAGGCAGGCGCTGCGGCCTGCGCCGGCATGTCGTGCCCGGCATGCGAATCCGCTGGTGCGGGCATGGTGTGACCGGCATGCGGGTCGGTGGGCGCCGGGGCGGGCTTGGGTGCAGGCGCGGTGTGGCCGGCGTGCGGGTCGGGCTGCGTCTGCGTCTGTTGCCGCTTCTGCGGCTCGGGTGGCCTGCCGTGGCCGGCATGTTGCGCGAGGGCAGGGGCGCTCGTCGCGAGCGCGAGCAGGAGGATCGGCAGGCGAGTCATTGCGCGTCTCCTTCCACCGGACGGACCGACACGACGCGCATCATCCCGGCATGCATGTGGTAGAGAAGATGGCAGTGGAACGCCCAGTCGCCGGGCGCGTCCGCGGTCATGTCGAGCTCGACGATCCCGCCCGGCAGCACATCGACCGTGTGCTTGAGCGGATGATGGCCCGGATGGCCGTTCACCAGCTCGAAGAAATGGCCGTGGATGTGGATGGGGTGCGCCATCATCGTGTCGTTGATCAGCCGGATGCGCACGCGCTCGTCGCGCGCGAAGCGGATCGGCTCGGGGTTCTCGCTGAAGCGCTCGCCGTCGAACGACCACATGAAGCGCTCCATGTTGCCGGTTAGATGGACATCGATGCTGCGTGCCGGCGGCCGCCGATCGGGGTTCGGCGTGAGCGAGACCAGGTCGCGATAGGTCAGCACGCGGTGCGGGACGTTCTCGAGGCCCGTGCCGCGATCACCAGTGCGATCGACAGGCATCATCGCGATATTGTCGACGCCGACACCCACGTCGACGCCGGGAGGAGGGTTCGAACGCGAGTTGGCGGGGCCTTGCCCGCTCCTGGGTTCGCCATGGCCCATTGCCGCGTGATCCATGCCGGGCATAGCGTGGCCGCCAGCGGAGCCGCCCGCGCCATGATCCATTCCCATGTCGCGCATGGTGAGGAGCGGGCGTTCGCGCAGCGGCGGAATTACGGCCCGCATTCCCATGCGTGGGGCCAGCGTCGCTACGCCCATGCCCGATCGGTCGATCGCCTCGGCCACGAAGCTATAGGCGCGGTTCTCGCGCGGGTGCACGATCACATCATAGGTTTCCGCAGCGGCGATCCGGAACTCGTCGGTCTCGATGGGCCGCACATTCTGTCCATCCGTGGCGACCACCGTCATCGCCAGATCGGAGATGCGCACGTTGAAAATCGACTGGGCAGCCGCATTGATGATGCGCAGCCGCACCCGCTCGCCCGGCGCGAATAGTCCCGTCCAGTTCTCCTGCGGGCCCTGGCCGTTGATCAGATAGGTGTAGGTGGTGCCCGTCACGTCGAGGATGTCGGTCGGGTCCATCTGCATCTGTGCCCACATCACCCGATCGGCGGCTCGCATGCGATGCTCGGGATCGCCGCTCAGTCGGCCGGCCAGCGTCATCCGTTGCCGGTTGAAATAGCCGCCCTGCTGCTTGAGCTTTCGGAAGATCGTGTGCGGATGCAGGAAGCTCCAGTCCGAGAGCACGATCACGTGCTGCCGATCATAGCGGATGGGATCCGCGCCCGCCGGGTCGATGACGATCGGCCCGTAATGCCCCATCTGTTCCTGCAGGCCCGAATGGCTGTGATACCAATAGGTGCCGCTCTGGCGGACGGGGAATTCGTAGACGAAGGTCTCCCCCGGCCGAATGCCCGGGAAGCTGATCCCGGGCACGCCGTCCATCTGGAAGGGCAGCAGCAGCCCGTGCCAGTGGATCGAAGTGTCCTCGTGGAGGGTGTTGGTCACGGCGATGCGCGCCTTCTGCCCCTCGCGTAGATGGAGCAGCGGCGCGGGGAGGGTGCCGTTAACTGTCACGGCATGGCCGGTCCTGCCCCCTGTGGGGAAGGCGGAATGGCCCACGGTCAGCCGGATCTCCTCGCCCGAAAGCGTGGGCATGCCGGGCACGGGGCCTGCCGAGCCGCTGCGTGCCCATGCGGGGAGCAGACCCTGCAGGCCCAGCGCCGCACCGCCCAGCGCGACGCCCGTCAGCAGGCGGCGTCTGCCCATATCGAAGCTGTTCATCGTGAATGGTCCTTGGCCACAGCGCGGCCTTTCTGATCGCTGGAAGGGGAGTGGCGTCGGCCGCGCGACACGCGTCCGGCGCCACCCTCATGTGCGCCGTCTAGTGGCCCTGGTGGGACTGCGGCGCAGGGGCTGCCTTCTGCTTGGGATTGCAGCAGGTTTTGCCGTCTTCCTTCTTGCAGCAATCGGCCTTGGCCGCTTTCTCGCCCTTCTCCGCGCAGCAGTCGGCAGTCATGTCATGGCCCACGTGCGGGTCGTGTTGGCCGGATTGCTGGCTAGTCTGATGGCCTTGATGCTGTCCAGCATCCGCGGTCTGTGCGGCAGCCGGCAGCGGCGCTACCGCAAGGGCAGCCGCCATAATGAGCAAATATTGCATGTCGTACTCCGACGTTTGAATCCGTTGTGGCTGGTTCAACGTCAGACGAGGCGTGGGGGCGGAAGCTCCATTTCCGGGTGCAGGCCGGCAAGCCAGGCCTGCAACGGCAGCGGCGGGCGCGCAGCCGGGACGAGGGGCTGGTAGTCGGGCCCGGATTGCACCGACGGCAGGACGCTGCACGCGATCATACAGTCCAGCGCGACAGTCGGCGTCGCGGGCGCCTTTTCTTTGGCCATGTCCGAACAATGGTCGGACGGCATGGACATGCCATGCATGCGCGCATCGTCAGCACGTGGCGCCGGTGCCGCCATAGCCGCGTGCCCGCCCGACATGCCGATCACTACGAAAAGCATGGCAAAGAGCGTCAAAACCCGCAGAAGACGCGCTCGCGACATGCTCCGAAGATATACCGTGCCTGGATCGGGTGCAACGCCGGTTCGTTGCTGACGGCCCGAAGGCGGTCGAAACTCAGAGCAATGGAGACTGTCCAAAACGAAGAAGGCCGGAGCTTCCGCCCCGGCCTCTTTGTAATCCAATACCTCTCGGGGGGCTTACTTCACCCGTTCGACGTCCTCGAAGCCCAGCTCCAGCGGAGTCGCGCGGCCGAAGATCGAGATCGAAACCTTCACGCGGTTCTTGTCGTAGTCGAGCTCCTCGACCACGCCCGAGAAGGTCGCGAAGTTGCCGCTGGTCACCTTCACCGTGTCGCCGATGTCGTAATCGACCTTCATCTTCGCCTTGGGCGAAGCGGCGGCGGCCTCTTCCTTGGTGTTGAGGATGCGCGCGGCTTCGGCCTCGCTGATCGGCTGGGGCTTGCCCGAGCTGCCCAGGAAGCCGGTCACCTTCGGGGTGTTCTTCACCAGGTGATAAACGTCGTCGTTCATCTCGAGCTTGGCGAGGACATAGCCCGGGAAGAACTTGCGCTCCGATTGGACCTTCTTGCCGCGGCGGACCTCGGTCACCGTCTCGGTCGGCACTTCGACGGCCTCGACCAGGCGATCGAGCCCCATGCGGGTCGCGTCGGCCAGAATCTGGTCGCGGACCTTGCCCTCGAAACCCGAATAGGCGTGGATGATGTACCAGCGCGCCATCTTATATCCCTTATTGCGCGAGGCTGAGCAGGAAGCGCACGACCGCGTCGAAGATCGCGTCGACCCCAAGGAAGAACACGCCGAGCAGGCTCGCCATGATCAGCACCATGACCCCGGTCATGATGGTCTCCTTGCGCGACGGCCACACCACTTTCGCGGTCTCGGCCTTCACCTGCTGCATGAACTGGATCGGATTGGTCTTCGCCACTGCGGCAGCCTCACATGAAAACGCTGTTCCTCGGCGGGGCATAGGTCCGCCGCCGCTCCCTAGCAAGGGATCGGCGCGTTCCATCACCACTGTCGGAATGGGTCAGCTATCTAGCGAGGCGCCGGGGACAAGGCAAGCACCTGCCTCACAGATATGCCACCGCCGCGAATCCCCCCACCAGCAGGATCAGGAACCCCCAGGCGAAGAGATTGAGCCGTTCCTCGATGAAGGCCTGGACAGGCTCGCCGAAGCGCCTGAGCAGTGCGGCGATGATGAAGAATCGTGCGGCGCGGGTGATCGTCGCCAGGATCACGAACAGTGGAAAATTGAAGGCGAAGAAGCCGCTTGCGAGCGTGACGAGCTTGAAGGGGATGGGAGTGAGCCCCTTGAGCAGGATGATCGCGGCGCCGTAATTGGCATAGCCGTGGCGGAGCTGCTCGATTCTGGCTTCCATATGGTAGACGCCGACCAGCCACTGGCCGACCGAGTCCCACAGGAAATAGCCGATCGCATAGCCGAAGATGCCGCCGGCGATCGACGCGGCGGTGCAGACGGCGGCGATGAGATAGGCCTGCTCGCGGCGCGCGAGCACCATCGGCACCAGCATCACGTCCGGCGGGATAGGGAAGAAGCTGCTCTCGGCAAAGGAGACGATGCCCAGGCTGCGCAGCGCGTGCCGGTGGTGGGCGAGCCGCAGCACCCAGTCGTACATTGGACGGAACATGTATTCTCCCCGCGAGGTTCGGCGCCTGTTAACGCGCTTTTGTGCGCGCGCGAAGGCGTCTTGCGGCGAAGAGCTACGAAGGAGGCGAGGAATGGCAGGGGCGCTCGGATTCGAACCGAGGGCCTTCGGTTTTGGAGACCGACGCTCTAACCAGCTGAGCTACGCCCCTAACGGAGGGCGGATGTAGCGAGGGTTTATCGGGGGAGCAACCGCAAATCCTGCCGGAGTCCCCACGAAGATCGCATCACGCTGCGACGCTGTTTCCGTCCACCGGGCCGCTGGCGAGCGCGCGCGCTTCGAGCACCGGGAGGGGGCGCCCGAAATAATAGCCCTGCACCTTGGTGCAGCCGAGCTGCTGGACCATCAGATGCTCTTCCTCGGTCTCCACTCCCTCGGCGGTAGTGGCCATTCCCAGGCTGTCGGCAAGCGCGACCACGGCGCGGATGATCGCGATCGCCTCCTTGGTGCCCTTGGACGCGCCCTGGACGAAGCTGCGGTCGATCTTGATCGAGCTGAACCGCGTGTGCGCGAGATAGCCGAGCGAGGAATAGCCGGTACCGAAATCGTCGAGGCTGAGGCGTACGCCAAGGTCCATGATCTTCTCGAGCACCTGTACCGCCGCAGTGCCTTCGCGCATGAACACGCTCTCGGTGACTTCGAGCTCGAGGCGCTCAGGTGCCAACCCCGACTGGCCGAGCGCCTGCGCGACCACGCTGACGAAGGCGGGGTTGTGGAGCTGCTCGGGGCTCACATTGACCGCTACGCGCGCAGGAATTTCCCAGCGTGCGGCCTCGTCGCACGCTGTCCTGAGCACCCATTCGCCGATCGGCGCGATCAGCCGCGCTTCTTCGGCCAGCGGCACGAACTTTGCGGGAGAGACATTGCCGAACTCGGGATGCGACCAGCGCAGCAGTGCCTCGAATCCGGTGAGCGCGCCCGAGCCGGCATCGACGACGGGCTGGTAGACGAGGGTCAGCTCGCCATTCTCGACTGCGTTGCGCAGTGCCATTTCGAGCACGCGGCGTTCCTCGGCCGCCATGTGGAGCTGGGGCTCATAGGCGTGGAACATCCCGCCGCCAGCATCCTTAGATCGATAGAGCGCGAGATCGGCCGAACGGATCAGCATCTCGGCAGTGCGCCCGTCCCGGGGGCCGATCGCCACGCCCACCGAGCAGCCGATGTAGAGCGTGTGCTGATCCACCTCATACGGCTTCGACAGCGTGTCGATGATCGTTTTGGCGAGCCGCTCGATCCGGGCGGTATCGGTCGCATCGCGCACGACGACGGCGAACTCGTCGCCACCCAGCCGCCCGATCATCTCGTTCTCGGTCATCAGCAGGTTGAGCCGTTCGGAGACACGGCCGAGCAGCCGGTCGCCCACCGGATGGCCGAGCGTGTCGTTCACCGCCTTGAAGCGATCGAGGTCGATCATCATGAAGGCGCAGCGCGAGCCCCATTTCTCGGCCTCGGCCATCGCGCGCATCAGCGCCTCGTTGATCAGCAGCCGATTGGGAAGGCCGGTGAGCGTGTCGAACCGCGCCATCTTGCTGATCTGGTCTTGCGACCGGCGCTGCTCGGTAACGTCCGATCCCACCCCGCGGAAGCCCGAGAAGGCGCCGCGTTCGTCGAACCGCGGCGAAGCGGACATCTCCCACCAGCGCTCCTCGCCGTTCACATAGACGGGGAGCAGCAGATCGCTGAACGATTCGCGCTGCTTGAGCTTCTCGGCGAGCGCGCGCAGCCCGGGAGCGAAGTTACCCGAATCCCACGTGGGGCCGGCGAGGATCTGGAGGAAGGCGGTGCCGTTGATCGTCTTGGGGTCAGCGCCCAGCGAGACCGCGAAGCGGGGGGTGGCCCGGACGACCCGGCGCTGCGCGTCGATCTCCCACAGCCAATCGGCGCCCGAATCCTCGAACTCGCGCAGTAGCAGGCTCACGGTCTCGTCGCGCTCGGCGAGCGCCGTCTCGCTCATCCGGATGACGACGAGTGCTTTGCTCCGTCCGAAGGTGGCGACCGCAAGTAGTAGTGTGAACAGCGCGGCTGCGGCGGCGAGCAGGGGGCTGGCGATCAGCGTGACGACGATCGCGGCACCGACCGCCGAGATGAAGAGCATTGTCGCGAGCGGGAGCGCGGCCATGCCAATGGCCGATGCGGTCATCAGCGCCGAGAGCACGATCCACAGCCCAAGCGCGCCGGCGGGATCGACGAGACGGCCGAACGCCAGCGGGGCAATCGACCAGACCAGACCCAGTATCAAACCCTCGATCGCCGTATCGCGCACCTCCGCAAGCGAAGCGCTCACGGACGTGCGGATGCGCTTCGCGCGGCGGCGAACGGCGACGCCGCCCGCCACTATCACTACGAGGATGCACCAGCTCGCGAGCTGCCAGAGCGACACGTGCGGCGTCAGAATCAACGCAGTCAGCGCCGCGCTCAGCAGATTTGCGGCCAGCATGAACAGCGCGAACCGGTTGCCGGCGTGCAGTTGCGCGGCGCGAATCGGTCCCCAATCCGTCGTATCCGGCGGATCGTGGAGCCCGAGCAGCGCCCGCGTATCGATACGCGGCCTGGCAAATTGCGAGGTCGTCTGGCTGGTCACGCGCCAGACATAGACGCGCGTTGGTTAGCGAGAGGTTAGAGCCGCGGCTATTTTATCCGGCCCCGCAAAAGGGCGCGGATAGCTCAGGCGGCGATGTCGTAGGGCTTGATTTCGCCGGCGAGATACAGGTTGCGGGCCTTGGCACGCGAAAGCTTGCCCGAGCTGGTACGCGGCAAGGTGCGAGGCGGCACGAGCTCGATCACGCAATTCATGCCGGTGACCGAGCGCACTCGATCGCGGATCTCGTCGCGAAGGCGCACGCGCTCGGCCTCGTCCGAAGTGCGGCACTGGACGAGCACTGCGGGGGTCTCCTCGCCGCCGGGCGTCGTGATCGCGAACGCTGCGACATCTCCCTGCTTGAACGCCGGCAGCTGCTCCACGGCCCATTCGATATCCTGGGGCCAATGGTTCTTGCCGTTGATGATGATCATGTCCTTGGCACGGCCGACGATATAGACGTAACCGTCTGAAATATATCCCATGTCGCCGGTATCGAGCCAGCCGTCCTTCATGCAGGCGGCGGTAGATTCGGGATCGCGGAAGTAGCCGACCATCACGCTCGGCCCGCGGCACCAGACCTTGCCGATCGCCTTTTCGGGAAGCGGCGTGCCGTCTTCCTCGCGGATCTCGACTACCATGTCCTTGACCGGCTTGCCGCAGTTGACGATCGCGCGGAAGCGCTGTGGGCGCCCGGCGCCGTGGCTGCCGCCCGAAAGCTGTGTCTCTTCCACGAGCTCGACGACGATTCCCTCGCCAGGGGGCATGATCGAGACTGCCAGAGTCGCCTCGGCCAGGCCATAGCTCGGCAGGAATGCGGTCGCCTTGAAGCCGGCGTCGGCGAAAGCATCGACGAACGACTGCATCACGTCAGGCCGGATCATGTCGGCGCCGTTGCCCGCGACGCGCCAGCGGCTGAGGTCGAAGCGGTCCGAAGCCTTGGTCTGGCTCGACATGCGGCGCGCACAGATATCATAGCCGAAGGTGGGCGAGTAGGAGAGGGTGGTGCCCTGGTTCCGCGTGATCAGGTCCAGCCAGGCGAGCGGCCGGCGTGCGAAATCCTCGGTCTTGAGATAGTCGGTCGAGACTTGGTTCGCGACCACCGAGAGGAAGCAGCCGACCAGGCCCATGTCATGGTACCAGGGGAGCCAGGAGACGCAGCGATCGTTCGCCTGGAGCCTCATGCCGTGGCTATGCGCCGACAGGTTGTTGAGCAGCGCATGGTGGGTGATCGCGACTCCGTGCGGGAAGCGCGTCGAGCCGCTCGAATATTGAAGGTAGGCGACATCGCCGGTCTTCGCTTCGGGCAGCGCCGTCTCGGTCGCCGGTCGCTGGCCGAACTCGGACCAGTCGATCCCCTCGACGTTCGACAGCCGCGCCGCTTCCTCGCACATCCCGCCGATCTCGGGCGGGAAGATCAACATGCTGGGATCGCAGCTCTGGAGCTGCACGCGAAGCTGGTCGATATAGGATTGGGCGCCGCCGAAGCTGGTCGGCAGCGGCAGCGGCACCGGCCAAGCGCCGGCATAGACCACGCCGAAGAACAGCGAGGCGAACTCCGGGCCGGTCTCGGCGATCAGCGCAATCCGGTCCTGCGGCTTCACGCCTGCGGCGATGAGGCGGTGGGCCTGGGCGATCGCGTCACGGCGAAGATCGGCGAAAGGATAAGGATGCGCCAGATTTCCGCGTGCATCGTGGAAATTGAGCCCGCGCCGGCCCTGCGCCGCATAATCGAGCGCTTCGCCCAACGTCCCGAAATCCGCGAAACGGCGCGGCAAGTTATCCTCGGTGGGCGTGGGAGCGAGCGTGCTCCCCGCAGCGATGATGTCGAGCGATCCCGTGTCTTCCAACGTCATTCTTATTCTCGTGCCCCTGTGAGGTAACAGGCCTTGTCCCCACATGCGTCTAAACGCGTTGGCTCTGCTACGCACTATCGTTCAAAATCAGTTGGCACTGTGGCACAATCATGGCGCATGCCCCGCTCACACCGCCCCATGGTTCCTCTCGAAGCCGCCGATCTCGAACGGCTGGCGTTGCGTTATGTCGAGCGATACGCAACGACAAGGGGGCGGCTCGCGACCTATCTCGCAAGCAAGATCCGGGAGCGTGGCTGGTCCGGCGAGAGCGCTCCGGACCTCACGGCACTCGCTGAGCGGATGGCCGAGCTCGGCTATGTCGACGACCGGGGCTTCGCCGATGCGAAGGCGAATGCGATGGCGCGGCGGGGCCTGGGAGCGCGACGCGTGGCCGAGGCGCTGCGTCACGCGGGAGTGGAGAGTGCCGATGCCGCGGCGCTGGCGCCCGATATCGAAGCGCGGGCGGCCACGAGCGCGCTCGCCTTCGCACGGCGCAAGCGAATAGGTCCGTTCGGCGCCGAAGTTCCCGACAAGGCGCAGCGCGAGAAACAGCTCGCCGCAATGCTCCGTGCCGGCCACTCCTTTGATCTCGCTCGCAGGATCGTCCGCATGGCGCCGGGGGAAGACGTTGATATGCTTGCTGTCTCTCAGTGGGACTGAGGGCGTGGCGAAAGATACAAAGCAATTCCCATCGCTGGAAATGCTGTGTTAATGTCGCGGGCTTGGGGGTAAAGAAAATGCGTGCTGACCCACAGCTTGCGGCAAATGACTATGCGGTCGGGCCGGTGGAGAGTGAAGCTTGCGGCGCCGAGACGGGATCGGAGGGCGAGGTCCATTCGGGCGTCGTCAAATGGTTCGACGTTACGCGCGGATTCGGCTTTTTGGTCGCCGATGATCCGGCGATCGGCGACATATTGATCCATTTCACCGTCCTTCAGGAGCACGGCCGCCGGAGCCTTCCCGAGGGTGCCCGTGTGGAATGCGTCGCGGTGAAGCGCCAACGCGGGCTCCAGGCGAAGGAGATCCGCTCGATCGACCTGAGCGAAGCCATCGAACCGCCGAAGCGACCGGCGGAACGCGGCGATCGCCTCAAACTCATTTCGTCCGCGGGACCGTTCGAGCCGGTGACGGTCAAATGGTTCAATCGTCTCAAGGGCTATGGATTCCTGGTGCGCGACGCCGACTCCGCCGATATATTCGTCCATATGGAGACGCTGCGGCGCGGAGAGGTCGAAGAGGTCGAACCCGGCCAACCGCTTCGGGCACGCATCGTCGAAGGCGAAAAAGGGCCGCTTGCGGTGGCGGTCGAAAGGACCAGCTGAGACGATGATGTTCGTGCGTGGTTGTGCAGCGGCGATTGCCGCAGCGGCTCTTCTCGTGTCCGGCGCATGCAAGGGGGACGCCGGAGCCAGCAGCACCGCGGCGCAGAATGCAGCCACCAAGCTCCAGGTGACGGTCCAGACGCGCTCGGGCCCGCGGCAGTTCAACGTCGAGGTGGCGCGTACGGCCGCCGAGCAGGAGCGCGGGCTGATGTTCCGCACCGACATCCCGGCCGACGGCGGGATGATCTTCGCGCCCTATCCGGCCGACGGCGGCGGCCCGCGCGAGGCGAGCTTCTGGATGAAGAACACGCCGAGCTCGCTCGACATCATCTTCATCCGTCCCGACGGGACGATCGCGAGCATCGCGGAGAACACGATTCCCTTCTCGGAGGAACCCTCGCGCTCGGGCGAGCCCGTGAGCGCGGTGCTCGAAATCAAGGGCGGCAAGTCGGCCGAGCTCGGCATCGCCCCCGGTGACAAGGTGACCTGGCCGGGCCAGCGATGATCCGGTGCGGCGACGTATCGTGCTGCTGCGCTCCCTGAAACCGGCGGTGGTTTCGATTGCCTCCGCTGATTGCCGGGGCTAATCCCGCGCGCATGAGCCTGAATCGCAATCCCTTCACTTGGTGGAACGGCGCCACTTTCGGCACCTGGCTTGGTCTGCGTGGCAAGACCAAGGTGGGCGAGGACGCGCTCGGCAATATCTATTGGCAAGGCGGCAAGGACCCGAACGGCCTCACGCGCCGCTGGGTAATCTACAAAGGCTCGAACGACGCGAGCCGGATCTCGCCCGAGTGGTTCAGCTGGCTCCACCACCAGATCGACGACGTGCCCGATCGGGCACTGCCGCCGCAGCGGGAATGGGAAAAGCCGTGGGAGGCCAACCAGACCGGTACGCGGATGGCATACAAGCCGTCGGGCGCGCTCGAGGCGGGCGGGCACCGTGCGCGCTCCACCGGCGACTACGAGGCCTGGACTCCCGACGCATGAGCCTGCGGCCCGGGCATGCGGCAGCGGTGATGCTGTTGGCGCTGACGATCGGGGCCTGCTCGGGCGGCGACCAGCCGGCCAACAACAGCGCGGACGATATCGTCATCCCCGGCACCGCGCCCGGCGCCAGGACCGATGGCAGTGCCGAGCTGGTGACGACCGATCCCGACAGCAGCATCCTCAACGCCGCCGCGACGCCGATGAACGAGCGCGAGGCGGTGCTGGGGCTGCTCAACAAGCGCAATGGCGAGTCGCGCGAGTTCAAGCTGAAGCCCGGCCAGGCCGCGCGGATCGGCGACGTGATCGTGCGGCTGCGCGCCTGTGATCGCACCGCACCCTGGGAAGCCGATCAGCTCACCGGCGCCTTCGTGCAGGTCGACGTGCTTGAGCTCGACAAGAAGTGGCACCGAGTCTTCTCGGGCTGGCTCTACAAGGAACGGCCCGCGCTCAACGTGGTGCAGCACCCGATCTACGACGTCTGGCCCAAGAGCTGCGCGATGACTTTCCGCGACAGCGGCCCCGATACCGAGCCGGCACCTGGGGCTGGCGGAGGCGGGGGCGGAGGCAACCGATCGAGCGCGAGCCAATCGCCGTCGACCGAAGGCGCACCGACTGAAATCCCTGCGGCAGAATCCCCGAGCGCCGCGCCCAGCAACGCGACATAATCGTCGCGCGGAATCTCGATCGCGCCCAATGATCCCAGGTGATCGGTCTGGAACTGGCAATCGAGAAGCGTGAACCCGCCGGCCTTCAGCCTCGCGACCAGATGGGCGAAGGCGACCTTAGACGCGTCGCGCACCCGCGTGACCATCGATTCGCCGAAGAAGGCGCGGCCGAGCGCCAGGCCATAGAGCCCGCCCGCCAGCTCATCCCCGATCCAGCATTCGATCGAATGGGCGAATCCCTGGTGATGCAGCTCGGTGAAGACGCGCTCGATCGGGCCGTTGATCCAGGTGTCGGGCCGGTCGGGTGCCGATTGCGCGCAGAGTTGAAGGATGCGCTCGAATGTCTGGTCGGTCGTGACGCGGAAGCGTTCCGCCAGGATCGTCTTCCGCAGCGAGCGCGACAGGTGGAAGCGATCGAGCGGCAGGATACCGCGCAGCTTGGGCTCGACCCAATAGACGCTGGCGGCCTGGCGATGATCCGCCATCGGGAAGACGCCCATCGCATAGGCGCGCAGCACGAGGCCGGGGTCCAGCTCGAGTGGAGGGGGGAGGCGATGGCTCATCGGCGCGGACTCGGGGCCATGCCGCACGGTGCCATGAAAAAGGGCCGGCGGGAAAGCCCGCCGGCCCTTTGGGATTGAAAGAGAATCTGCGGCCGGATCAGGCGCGGCAGGTCTTGGGCTCCTTGCCCGGCAGCGTGACGGTGACGTTCTTGGGCGTTCCGGTCAGCTTGTAGCCGCCTTCGGCCTCGAACGGCTGGCCTGGCTCAGGCGCCTTGAGCATGGTCGCACTGCCGCCCTTTTCGGTGCGGAGCTGGACCTGCTTGTCGCCCTGGAAGAAGTCAACGAAGACCAGGCTGTTGTCGCCGCAGCGCAGCGAAGCGCTAGAGGCGATAGCGGGTGGGAGCTCGACCGGAGCGGCATTGGCCAGCTGCGAGGCCATGGGATCCGGAGCGGTGCTGGTGACTTCCTCGGCCTGGGGCTTGCAAGCGGCAAGCGAAACGAGCGCGAGGGCGGCGAGGGCGAAAACGGGGGTGTTATTCATAGCGGACGTCGCTTTTCCTCAGACATTATCAACCGTCAAGCGGAATCGAGATACAAGGTAACATAATTTCGGTGCTATTATTGTGCAACGCAATAATTGTGCGGTGCGGTGCACCGGCCGCGAATCATTGCGTCGTCCCCCGCGAATCTGCGCGTGCCTTGGCGCAAATTCATTTCAGTAATGCGACTGAGGCATTTCCCTCTGTGCCGGATCGGAACATCGTTTGGCTTGACCCGACAGCATCACGCAAGCATCGCTCCGAAGATGGAGGCATCGGAAATGCGTGTCCTGGCGATTGCACTGATGGTGGCGCTGGCCGGTTGCGGTTCGTCCGAGACGACCGCGAACCCGACCGAGAAGAAGAAGGTGGAGCTTCGTGGCGGACCCATGCTCGGCCAGATAGATTTGGCGAAGCCCGTCGAGGCCGGAGGCGCCCGCCCGTTCTGGCGGATGGGCATTGCTCCCGGACGCATTACTTTCACCGACCGATCCGGGCGGGCGCTGACCGATTTCTATCCGGTAACGCCCCAGGTCAGTGGCGATCGCGCAATCTATTCGACTCAGACCCCCGAGGGCGAGCGCGTGACGCTGACGCTCAGCCTGGTTCCCTGCGGAGAAGAGAAGCAGGCATTGACGGCGGAATTGATCATCGGCACGCGGCGGCTGGCAGGCTGCGCCGATCAACGGGCCGACAACGATACCGGCAGGGCGGAGAACGCTGCAGGCTGACGGCGCCCATCAGCGGAGATGGTCCCGAAGCTTCTCCCAGGCAGCCAGCTTGGTGGCAATTCCCACGGTATGCAGCGGACTACTGGAGGGAAGCGCCACGATCGCATAGTCCGCGGCGGCGGGCCTAAGCTGGCGCATCCCATGCCGTAGTGCCGTGCCTCCGTTGAATGCGATCGCACGCAGGTGGGGCAGGGTGGCGGCAAGCGCTGCGATGTCGTGCCCCTCGACATCCCGCATCGCGGCATCTGTGCTCCCGCTGCGGGTGGCGCTGGCGACGACGTCCCAGAGGCCAACGTGCGCAGCGAGCAGCGCGCTGAGGCGCGCGTCATAGTCGAGCGATACCAGATCGCATTCGATCACCGCGGACATCAGCCGCCAGAACTGGTTCTGCGGGTGCGCATAATAGCGCCCCTCGGCCAGCGAGCGATCGCCGGGAAGCGAGCCCAGCACGAGCAGCCGCACTCCGGCGTCCACCACGGGCGGGAAGCTGTGCTTGCGCGTCTTGCTTCCGTTGATGTCGGGCCGCACGACCATCTGTTTCACCTCCGGGAGCAGGCTGATACTGGCGCGTCCAGCTTGTGGATAGCTGCACGTCATTGTAGATTTCGTTCCATGGCGCGCACGATCACTCGTTATGCGGACTTCTGGCCCTATTATCTTCGGGAGCATGCCAAGCCGCAGACACGCCGGCTGCACTATGTCGGTACGGCGCTGACCTTGGTGGCGTTGGCTGCGGGGATCGCATGGTCCGGCTGGTGGCTGCTCGGTATCCCGCTTGCTGGCTATGGCTTCGCCTGGGCGGCGCATTTCGGCGTCGAGAAGAACCGCCCCGCGACCTTCACATACCCGCTCTGGTCGCTCGTCTCCGACTATCGGATGTTCTTCCTGTGGCTGACCGGGCGGCTGGGGCCGCATCTGAAGCGCGCGGGAGTAGCGGCATAGTTTCGCTTGCTTGCCCCGGTGGGTCGAGCACCCCTATCTAGCGGCCATGCATCTTACTCCCGACACCCTGGCGCTGATCGGCAACACCCCGCTGGTGCGCCTCAAGGGGCCCAGCGAAGCGACCGGCTGCGATATCTATGGCAAGTGCGAGTTCGCCAATCCCGGCGCATCGGTGAAGGACCGCGCGGCGCTCTACATTGTCCAGGACGCCGAGGAGCGGGGGCTGATCGCGCCCGGCGGCACGATCGTGGAGGGCACTGCCGGCAACACCGGTATCGGGCTGGCGCTCGTCGCCAATGCAAAGGGCTATCGCACGATCATCGTGATGCCCGAGACTCAGTCGCGCGAGAAGATGGACACGCTGCGCGCGCTCGGCGCCGAGCTCGTGCTGGTCCCTGCCGCGCCTTATTCCAACCCCGGCCATTTCGTGCACACCTCGCGCCGGATCGCCGAAGAGACGCCCAACGCGATCTGGGCGAACCAATTCGACAATATCGCGAACCGCCGCGCGCACATCGTCGGCACCGCGGAGGAGATCTGGTCGCAGATGGACGGCCGGATCGACGGCTTCACCTGCGCGGTGGGCACCGGCGGGACGCTGGCAGGCGTGGGGCTGGGACTCAAGGCCAAGGACGAGCAGGTATGCATCGCGCTGAGCGATCCGCATGGAGCGGCGCTGTACGAATATTATGCGCATGGCGAGCTCAAGGCCAAAGGCTCGTCAGTCGCCGAAGGCATCGGCCAGGGCCGAATCACCGGTAATCTCGAAGGAGCTCCGGTCGACGCCCAGTTCCGGATATCGGACGAGGAGGGGCTCGAATGGGTCCGCCGATTGCTGGCGGAGGAGGGGCTCTGCCTGGGGCTTTCTTCGGGGATCAACGTCGCTGGCGCGGTGCGGCTCGCACGCGAGCTGGGCCCGGGCAAACGGATCGCGACGATCCTTGCGGATACCGGTTTTCGCTACCTCTCCACGCTCTACAATCCCGAGTGGTTGCGCGCGAAGGACCTCACGGTTCCTGCCTGGCTCGCTACTCCGTAGTGGCTCGTAGCCGCTCTTCCCTCGACAAGCCGGGGATGAAGCGTTACATTTATGCCACAGAATGAAGTCGGGATCGCATCAAGACTCAGCCCAGGCAATGCAGCGCGTCCGTGTCGGAATGACCGGTCTCGCGCTGGTTCTGGTGCTGATCGGAATCGCCAGCGCGATCCTTTCCTCCGCAAATCGTGACGAGCCGGTGTCGGCAGTGGGCGCGCCCAACGCCTCGGTCGTGGCGAACATGACAGTTCAGGATACCGAGGCGGAGGAAGAGGCAGCGAAGGAGGAGCCACTGGCAGAGCTCGGCGTGGCGCCCAGCACTTCCTCCACCGACACGCCCCAAGCCGAGCAGTCTCCGGCCCCCGCACCTGTACGCTGACGCAGCCTAGCTAAAGCCGTTATCCCGGCGAAGGCCGGGTTCGCGCTTTCATGCCTCGTTCCATCCCAGGTCCTGGATTCGGACCAGGAGGGCGATATCGCGCGGCTCCTGCCCAGAGAATTCAAAAGAAGAACAAATATAGACTTAATCGAGAATATTGCGCAAAAGTGGCTCCTAGTGGCGGAATTTCCCGCTCTATCCCCAATTCTCCCGTTGTTTCCCGCTCGTTTTTGTGGTTAAACAGGCGAGCTAAGGGGGCACGACCCTTTTCCTGTGAAAACAAGGTGCCGGAGGCGGCGGGAGCCGTGATTTCGGAGACGGGAAAGGCGTGCCTGGCTTTTTGAGGTCGGGTTTTGTGGCGGATAGGGAGCTCTTCGAGGGATTTGCGCTCCAGGCGGTCGATCAGAAAGGTCGTGTCGCCATACCCGCAGACCTGCGCGCCGCCGCCGAGCGCAATTCCGACATCCGCCAGATTGTCGTGGGCCTTCATCCGGAGGATCCGTGCCTCTCCGCGCACGATCTGAGCTGGTCCAAGGAAAAGTACGACCGGATCGATCGCAAGGAGCAGCTGGCTGAGGAGCGCGGCGGTGAAGCGGACACGCGCGCCAAGCGTCGCGCGTTCGGCCTGGTCGAGAAGGCGCCGTTCGACGACAGCGGTCGCTTCGTGATCCCGCCCTTTTTCCGCATGAAGGCGGGCATCCAGAAATGGGCTTTCTTCAACGGCGCCGGCGAGACCTTCGACATCTGGGCGCCCGAGGCGCTGCTCAAGGACGAGAAGGCCGACCCGGGCCTGCGCGAGATCTGCGAGTATCTCTGTCAGTCGAAGGGAGTGAAGCTGTGACCGGCGCCGCTCCCCATATTCCCGTGCTGCTCGAAGAAGTGATCGACGGTCTCGCCATCGTGCCCGGCGAGCGTCACGTCGACGCGACCTTCGGTGCGGGCGGCTACACCAACGCCATCCTCGAGCGGGGTGCCGAGGTGGCCGCCTTCGATCGCGACCCCCATGCGATCGAAGGCGGCCAAACTCTCGTCGCGAATTCGGATGGGCGTCTGATCCTGATCGAGGCGCCGTTCAGCCGGATGGCGGAAGAGCTCGCGCATCGCGGCTTCGCGCCCGTCGACGGGGTGACGATGGATATCGGCGTCTCGTCGATGCAGCTCGACCAGGCCGACCGCGGCTTCTCGTTCCAGCAGGACGGTCCGCTCGACATGCGGATGAGTCAGTCGGGCGTGACTGCGGCCGAGTGGCTCAACACCGCCGACGAGGGCGAGATCGCGGACGTGCTCTTCCATTATGGCGAGGAGCCGCGGGCGCGTCGCGTGGCGCATGCGATCGTCGCCGCACGCCCGCTTTCGCGCACGGGCGAGCTCGCCAACGTCGTCCGCAAGGCGCTGGGGCACAAACCGCACGACAAGAAGGATCCGGCGACCCGGACCTTTCAGGCGATCCGCATCCACCTCAATCGTGAGCTCGATGAGTTGGCGGACGGGCTGGCTGCGGCCGAGCGGGTGCTGAAGCCCGGTGGGCGGCTGGCAGTGGTGACTTTCCACAGCCTCGAGGACCGAATGGTGAAGCGCTTCCTGCGCGAGCGCAGCGGCAGCGAACCTGCCGGCTCGCGGCACCGCCCGGCCATAGGCCCCCGTGCCGAACCGAGTTTTGATCCCCCCGCCAAGGCCGTGCGCCCGAGCGAGGCGGAAATCGCGCGTAATCCACGCGCACGATCGGCGACGCTCCGCGTGGCGCGTCGCACAGCGGCCGCGCCGTGGACGAGTGAGGGAGTGAACTAATGGCAGTGCATCGCTTCGAGGGGCTTGGCTGGTTCCTGTGCGGCGTGATCGTGGCGCCGGCCTGCTACCTGGTGAATTCCTATGGTGCCGCCGAGCAGGCGAAGCTCAACGCGACCAAATCGGCGATCCTGCAGGCGCACCGCGACATCCGTCAGCTGGAGACCGAATTCAACACGCGCGCCAACCTGGCCCAGCTCGAGCGCTGGAACGGCGAAGTGCTGGCGCTCGCCGCGCCCGCGCCCGAGCAGTTCCTGGCGAGCGAGACCCAGCTGGCGAGCCTCGGGCAGCCGATGCCGGGCGCGATCGATGGGGCGCAGGTGCAGACCGCCGCGCTGGTGGTGCCGGCTGGCGTGCCGCCGATCGAGACCGTCGCCACGGCGGTTGCCCCTGCTCCCAAGCGGGTGCAGGCTGTTGCTCAGGTCGCGACATCCGTTAAGGTTGCTGCCCCGGTCAAGGTGGCTGCGCGGGATGATGGGGAGCTTCGCAAGTTGGTCAGGAAGGCCGAGCGCCAGCGCGTTGCGATGGTAAGCGGCGGCGTGCTCAGCGCGTCGACGATGAACGATCTGCAGCGACTGGCGAAGCGCGAGAAGCTGGCGCTCCGTTGATCGTAGTCGTCGCTCCGCCTGCGCGCGCGCGCGCCACCGGCGGAGCCCGGCAAGCGCTGGTCGCGGTCGCGCAGCTGCGCCTGATGGTGCTCGCGCTCCTGTTCGGCTTCGGCATGCTCGTGGTGATCGGCAAGCTGGCGCTGCTGGCGCTGTGGGCGGAGCCCGCGACTGCGCGCGACATCGCCGCGACATTCGTTCCGCCGCGCGCCGATATCGTCGACCGCAACGGAACGCCCCTCGCGCGGACGATCGACGCCTGGACGATCGCCGTCCACCCCGACCAGGTGATCGGCGACAAGGGCGCGCTCGCCCGCAAGCTCGCCGAGTTGATTCCGGAGCAGAGCGCAGGGCACTATTATACACTGCTCAATTCGGGCGGCACCTTCGCCTATCTCAAGCGTCGCGCGCTTCCCGAACTGGTCAACGCCGTCAATGCGCTCGGCGAGCCCGCGATCGAGTTCCAGCGCGAGCCCGAACGGCTCTATCCCCAATCGTCCATGGCGGCGCACGTGCTCGGCTATCTCGACGTGCAGGGGCACGGCGTGGCGGGGATGGAGAAGGTGTTGAACACCCGGCTGACCGATCCGACGCTCCGCGGGCAGCCCGTCGCGCTTTCGATCGATGCGCGCGTCCAGGGAGCGCTCGAGAGCGAGCTCGGCCGGGCGATGGCCGAGCTTCAGGCGCGCGGTGCCGCAGGCGTGATCCTCGATGTCGGAACCGGTGAAGTGGTGGCGATGACTTCGCTGCCGAGCTTCAATCCCAATGCGATCCAGGGGCCGCCGCCGCGCAACAACGTCACGCAGAGCGTCTACGAGCTCGGTTCGACCTTCAAGCCGATCGCCGTCGCCGCGGCGATCGACAGCGGCACGATCACGTCGATGTCACGGCGCTTCGATGCGACGCGGCCGCTCCAGGTCGGTCGCTTCCGGATCAACGACGATCCCGGCGACGAGCAGTTCCGCTGGCTCAATATCCCCGAGACGCTGATCTATTCGTCGAACATCGCCACCGCGCGCATCGCCGACGAACTGGGCGCTGATCGGCTGCAGGATATTTTCCGCCGTTTGGGCTTCGGCGCTCGGCCCGAAATCGAGCTGGAGGCGGCACGGCCGCTCTGGCCGCAATATTGGGCGCGCACCACGGTGATGACCACCGCCTATGGCCACGGCATCGCAGTGACGCCGCTGCACCTCGCCAGCGCCTATGCGACGATGGTCAACGGCGGCATCTATCGCCCCGCGACTTTGCTCAAGGCCGATCCGGCCAAACCCAACCCGGGCAAGCGCGTGCTTGCCGAGGCGACCAGCGCGCGGATGCGCCAGCTGCTGCGGATGATCGTGCTGATGGGCACCGGCCGCAAGGGCGAGGCGCCGGGCTTCCGTGTCGCGGGCAAGACCGGGACGGCGGAGGCAGCGTCGGGGGGCGGGTATGACAAGCACCGCAACGTTTCGACGTTCGCAGCGGCTTTCCCGATCGACGCACCGCGCTATGTGATGCTCGCCATGCTCGATTCGCCCAAGGCAAACCCCGCGATCGGGGTATATCGTACCACTGCCGCCTGGACCGCCGCCCCGGTCGTCTCGCGCGTGATCAGCCGCACGGGGACGCTGATGGGCGTGATTCCCGACGCGCAGCGCGACGTCGAGCTTGCCGATCTCAAGGCGTTGATCTGGACGGGTCCGGAAGGGGCCCAGGCGTCCGCCCGATGAAGCTCGGGGTTTTGACGGGCGGCGACGAGGCTGCGATCGTGACCGGATTCGCCATCGACCACCGCAAGGTCGCACCCGGCACCATCTTCGGTGCCTTCGAGGGCGCCAGGGTCAATGGCGAGGATTTCATTCCCGATGCCGTGAAGGCTGGTGCGGTCGCCGTAGTCGCGCGGACCGAAGCGGTGGTCGAAGGTGCGGTCCATATCACCGCGGACAGCCCGCGAGAGTGCTTCGCCCGGCTCGCGGCGAAGTTCTTCGCGCCCTTTCCCGAGACTGCCATCGCGGTGACCGGGACCAATGGCAAGACCTCGACCGTCGAGATGACGCGCCAGCTGTGGCGCATGGCCGGCTTTCACGCCGCATCGATCGGCACGCTGGGCGTGACCACGGCCGACGAGCGAGTGAACACCGGGCTCACCACGCCGGACGTGGTCACCTTTCTCTCCAATGTTGCGGGGCTCGCGCGCGAAGGCGTTACTCACGTTGCTTTCGAGGCCTCGTCGCACGGCCTGTCGCAATATCGGACCGAAGGGCTGCCGGTGCGGGCAGCCGCCTTCACCAATCTCAGCCGCGACCACCTCGATTATCATGGCGACATGGCGGCCTATTTCTGCGCCAAGCTCCGCCTCTTCGCCGATGTGCTCGATCCGGATGGCACCGCGGTGGTCTGGGCGGACGATCCGCATGCGATGCGGGTGGAGGAGTTGGCGCGGATGCGTGGCAACCGGCTCATCACGGTGGGCGAGCATGGTGAGACGCTGAAGCTGGTCGCGCGCGATCCGACGTTGCTGGGGCAGGGGCTGACGATCGAGGCGGAGGGGCGCACGCACACGGTGGTGCTGCCGCTGATCGGCGCCTATCAGGCGGCCAATGCGCTGGTCGCGGCAGGGCTGGTGATCGCGACCGGCGGCGATGTCGCAGCGACTATCGCCAATCTCGCTCGCCTCCAGCCCGTGCGCGGGCGACTCGAGCGTGCGGTGATCGCCCGGACCGGGGCGCCGGTGTACGTCGACTATGCCCATACGCCCGATGCGATCGAGGCTGCGATCGCTGCGCTCAAGCCGCATACGCGGGGGCGGCTGATCTTGGTGCTCGGCGCCGGCGGAGATCGCGATCCCGGCAAGCGCAAGCCGATGGGGCAGGCGGCGGCGGCCGGCGCCGACGTGGTGATCGTGACCGACGACAACCCTCGCAGCGAGGACCCTGCGGCGATCCGTGCCGAAGTGCTCAAGGGCGCACCAGGCGCGCTCGACATCGGCGGCAGGCGTGACGCGATCCGCACCGCTATCGAGATGGCGGGCGCCGAGGATATCGTGCTGATCGCCGGTAAGGGACACGAGCAGGGGCAGATCGTGGGTGACATGGTGCTTCCTTTCGACGATGTGACCGTGGCGCGGGAATGCGCCGCGTGAGGGGGGCGCTCCTTAAGCCCCTCCCCTTCAGGGGAGGGGTTGGGGTGGGGGCTGTCCAAGCAGCCTTTAGCCTCGGAGAGACACATGCCCCACTCCAAACCCCTCCCCTGAAGGGGAGGGGCTTATGAGTTCTGTGCTCTGGACCTCCGCCGAGATCGCCGCCGCGACCGGTGGCGCTGCCTCGGTCGGGTTCGAGGTTTCAGGAGTCACCTTCGATTCGCGCGAAGTGGGTGCCGGCGACCTGTTTCTGGCGCTCAAGGGCGAGACCACCGACGGGCATCGCTTCCTCGATCAGGCGTTCGCGCAGGGGGCGGCCGGAGCGGTCGTTTCCGTGCCGACGCCGCACCCACACGTGCTGGTCGCCGATACGATGGCGGCGCTGAATGCGCTCGGCAGTGCGTCGCGGGCGCGGATGCAGGGCAAGGTGATCGGCGTCACCGGATCGGTGGGCAAGACCGGCACCAAGGAGGCACTGTTCGCCGCGCTCGACCGGATCGAGCCGGGCTGCGCGCATCGTTCGGTCAAAAGCTACAACAATCATACGGGCGTGCCGCTCAGCCTTGCGCGTATGCCCCGCGACGCGCGCTTCGGCGTGTTCGAGATGGGGATGAACCATGCCGGCGAGCTTGCGCAGCTCACGCGGCTGGTGCGCCCGCACGTGGCGATGGTCACCACCATTGCACCGGCCCACATGGGCTTCTTCGAGAGCGAGGAAGCGATCGCCGATGCCAAGGGCGAGATATCCCGGGGGCTCGAGCCCGGCGGCACCGCTATCGTGCCGTTCGACAGCCGCCACCGCGATCGGCTGATCGCGGCCGCCGAGCCTCATGCCGCGAAGATCGTCACCTTCGGCTTGGGCCAGGGGGCCGATTACCGCGCCGTCGAGTCTATCCGCACGCGCACCGGCGGCACCTTCGTCACTGCCCGCTTTGGCGACTGCGAGCTGAGCTTCACCATCGCCCAGCCCGGCGCGCACTGGGTGTCGAACGCCATGGGAATCCTGGCCGCTGTCGATGCCGCGGGCGGGGATCTGGAGATGGCGGGGCTCGCGCTTGCCGAGATGGGTGGTCTGCCGGGCCGCGGCGCCCGGTTTCTCACCAGGGTGGGCAACGGCGAGGCGCTGGTCATCGACGAGAGCTACAACGCCAATCCCGCCTCGATGCGCGCGACGCTGGCGGTGCTCGGCCAGGAAATGGGGCGAAAGGTCGCCGTCCTCGGCGAGATGCGGGAGCTGGGCGAGCATTCGGATGCGTTTCACGCCGGGCTCAGCGAGCCGGTCCAGGCCGCAGGCGTGGCAAAGGCCATCCTGGTGGGCGAAGCCATGGCCCCGCTCGCGAATGCGCTTGAGGGCAGGGTGGATTTCGTCCATGTGCCCGACGCCGCCACCGCGCGCGAACGGCTCGAAGTCGTGCTGGCGCCGGGCGATGCGGTCCTCGTGAAAGGCTCTAACGGCGTGCGGCTCTCGACCCTCGTCGCGGCGTTGGCGGAAAGGGCGATGGCCTAATGCTCTACCTGATCGCGGAACAGCTCGGCTTTCCCGGCATCCTCAACCTGATCCGCTACCTGTCGTTCCGCACCGGCGCGGCAGTGGCGACCGCGCTGTTCCTGGGGCTGCTGATCGGGCCGAGCTTCATCGGCTGGCTGCGCGTCCGCCAAGGCAAGGGACAGCCGATCCGTTCCGACGGGCCGCAGACTCATCTTGCCAAGCGCGGCACTCCCACGATGGGCGGGCTGATGATCCTCAGCTCGCTGATGATATCGCTGCTGCTTTGGATGGACCTTGGCAACCCGCTGGTCTGGGCGTGCATGTTCGTGACCTTCGGCTTCGGGATGATCGGGTTTCTCGACGACTATGACAAGGTGCGCAAGGCGAGCACCGCGGGCGTTTCCGGCCGTGTCCGCCTGCTCGGCGAGTTCGTGATCGCAGGCATCGCGAGCTGGATCATCATCCATCACACCGGCACCCAGCTCTATGTGCCTTTCCTCAGCTGGATCCATCCCGATCTCGGCTATTTCTATGTCCTCTTCGCCGCGTTCACGATCGTCGCATTCGGCAATGCAGTGAACCTCACCGACGGGCTCGACGGCCTGGCCTCGATGCCGGTGATCATCGCCAGCCTGGCGTTCATGGTGATCGTCTACCTGACCGGTAACGCGCGCTTCGCGACCTATCTGGGCATTCCCCACATTCCGGGATCGGGCGAGCTCACGATCTTCTGCGGCGCGATGATTGGGGCAGGGCTGGCGTTCTTGTGGTTCAACGCGCCTCCCGCCGCGGTTTTCATGGGCGATACCGGCAGCCTCGCGCTGGGCGGCGCGCTGGGCGCGATCGCAGTCACTTCGCACCATGAGCTGGTGCTCGGCATCGTCGGCGGGCTGTTCGTGGTCGAGGCGCTGAGCGTGATCATCCAGGTCTTCTTCTTCAAGCGGACCGGCAAGCGCGTGTTCAAGATGGCGCCGATCCACCACCATTTCGAGCAGCTCGGCTGGTCCGAACCGACGGTGGTGATCCGCTTCTGGATCATCGCCTTCGTGCTCGCGCTCGCGGGGCTCTCGACGCTCAAGCTGCGGTGATCACTTGTTCCGCCTGGCGCGGCAAACGCTATGCAGTGCTCGGGCTTGCGCGTTCGGGCCTGGCGACGGTCGACGCCTTGCTGGCGAGCGGAGCCGAGGTCACCATTTGGGATACCAGCCTGGATCGCCGGGAAAGGGCGGTCGATAGCGCGCAGGCTTTCTCGCACGCTCTGGACAGTGTGAGGTTGCAGGTTGCGGACCCGGTCGAAATCGATCTCACCGGCTTTGAGGCAGTCGTCGTTTCGCCGGGGGTTCCGCTCAATAAGCATCCGATCGCAACGCACGCCACTTCGTTCGGCGTGCCAGTGATCGGGGATGTCGAGCTATTTGCGCAAGCTCGGGCCGAACTGCCGCCGCACAAGGTCGTCGGGATCACCGGCACCAACGGCAAGTCCACCACCACCGCGCTGATCGATCACATCTGCCGCACTGCCGGCCTGCCCAGCCTTGCGGGCGGCAACATCGGCCTGCCGATTCTCGGACGCGACCCGCTGCCGGAGAATGGAGTCTATATCCTGGAGCTCTCCAGCTACCAGATCGATCTGACCTTCAGCCTCGATTGCGACGTTGCGGTGCTGCTCAACATCACGCCCGATCACCTCGATCGCTATGCCGGATTCGAAGCCTATGCCGCCTCCAAGGCGCGGCTGTTCGCGATGCAGTCGAAGGGGCATGCGGCGGTTATCGGGATTGGTGACACGCCTTCCTATGAGATTGCTGCCCAGCTTGCGCGTGCCGGCCGAAGCGAGGACCTGACCAAGATCGCTCCCGGCGTGTGCATGGATCAGTCGCGCTGGCCGGCGCTTCAGGGTCCGCACAATGCGCAGAATGCGCTCGCCGCCATCGCCGCCTGCGAGGCGCTTGGCATCGCGCGCGAAGCGATCGATCGTGGGCTCGAGAGCTTCCCGGGCCTGCCGCACCGGATGGAGCGTGTTGCGACCAGGAACGGTGTGCTCTTCGTCAACGACAGCAAGGCCACCAATCCCACCTCTACCGCGCCCGCTCTCTCGGCGTTCGAGCGTATCCACTGGATTCTCGGCGGCCAGGCAAAGACCGACGATCTCGACGCGTGCCGCCCGGGATTCCCCCATGTCGCAAAGGCCTATACGATCGGCGACGCGAGCGAGATGTTCGCGCAGTTGCTGGAGGGCGAGATGCCGGTGGAACGTTCGGGCACGCTCGACGCGGCGGTGAGCAGCGCCGCTGCCGAAGCGCGCCCCGGCGATACCGTGCTGCTCTCGCCCGCTTGCGCCTCGTTCGACCAGTTCCGCGACTATGAGGCGCGCGGCCAGGCCTTCCGCGATGCCGTGGAGGCGCTCGGATGAACGACGCGGCCGGAGCCGACTCGATCGGCCGCGAGGTCAAGCGCCGGGTGAGCAAGCAACTCGGGCGCTCGAACACGTCTCGCGCAGGCATGTGGTTCTGGGAAGTCGACCGCATGCTGCTCACGCTGGTGCTGCTGCTGATGGCGATCGGGCTGGTTGCCGTCGCCGCAGCCTCGCCCGCCGCGGCGCGGCGCTATTCGGATGCGTCGCACATCGTGCCGCCGATGTATTATTTCTGGCGCCAGCTGATCTGGGTCTGCGTGTCTCTGCCCGTGCTGATCGCGGTATCGATGCTCCCGGTCACGCTTGCGCGCCGTTTGTCGTTGATTGGCGCCGCATTCTTCTTCCTGCTGCTCGTGCTGGTGCCGATAGTTGGCGCCGAAGTGAATGGTGCCCGCCGCTGGATAGACCTCGGCATCTCGGACCTGCAGCCGTCCGAGTTCTTGAAGCCGTTCTTTATTGTCACCACCGCCTGGATCCTCTCCTTCCGCGCCAAGGACCCGGAGCTGCCGGTTCTCTTCGTCACCGGAGTGCTCACCGCGGTGATCGGCGTGCTGCTGATGCTTCAGCCGGACTTCGGGCAGACGATGGTGTTCGGCATCGTATGGCTCATCCTGCTCACGCTTTCGGGGATTTCCCCGGCGGCGATCGCCGGCCTGGGTGGCACGGCAATCGCGGGTGTGGTTGCCGCCTACTTCTTCTACGACACCGCCCGCACGCGCATCGACAATTTTCTGTTTCCGACCAAGGAGGCGGGGCTCGCCGATCGCTATCAAGTTGATATGGCGCACGCGACGCTCACGGGTGGGGGGCTGACCGGCACGGGCCCCGGGAGCGGCCAGATGAAGTTCCGCCTGCCCGAAGCGCATACCGACTATATCTTCTCGGTAATCGGCGAGGAATTCGGCCTGCTCGCCTGCGCAGTGATCGTGGCACTCTATGCCGCGATCGTAATCCGGGTCTTCATGAAGCTGCTCGACGAGGAGGAAGCATTTCCACTGCTCGCAGCTGCCGGGTTGGGGGCGCAGTTTGGGGTGCAGGGGATGATAAACATGGCAGTCAACACCGGGATCGCGCCGTCGAAGGGAATGACCTTGCCTTTCATCAGCTACGGAGGCTCTTCGATGATCGCGCTTTCGATCGGCTTCGGGCTGCTGCTCGCTTTCACGCGGCGAAACCCGTATCTGAAGCGCTCTCCCTATACGGGCCGGTGGAGCAAAGGATGACGCAGGCGCGCAGCTACGTTCTGGCAGCCGGGGGCACCGGCGGGCACATGGTGCCCGCGGCGGCGCTCGCGGTGGAGCTGACGCGGCGCGGCCACCGCGTGGCGCTGGTGAGCGACGATCGCGGCGTCCGCTTCCCGGGCCTGTTCGAGGGTGTCGAGACGCATGTGCTGCCGGCCGGAAGGCTGGGGGGCGGCCCGCTCGGCTACGCACGCGCCTTCACCAAGATACTCGCCGGGCGATCGATGGCACTCAAACTGTACCGCGAGATGCGCCCCTCCGCCGTGATCGGCTTCGGCGGCTACCCCGCGCTTCCCGCGCTGCTCGCGGCATTCCGCGCCCGCGTCCCGACGATCGTCCACGAGCAGAACGCCGTGCTGGGCCGGGTCAACCGCTATGTCGCCGGCAAGGTCGATGCGATCGCGACTTCCTATGAAGGCGTCGAGCGGCTCAAGCCGGGCTGGAAGCCCAAGACCCACCTCGTCGGCAATCCGGTGCGCGAGGAAGTGCTGGCGCTGCGCGACCGGCCTTATCCGGCGCTCGACGAAGAGGGCATTTTCCGCGTGCTGGTCACCGGCGGCAGCCAGGGTGCGTCGGTGCTGAGCCAGGTGGTGCCCGACGGGCTCGCGCTGCTTCCCGACGCGTTCCGCCGCCGGCTGCAGGTGACGCATCAGGCGCGGCTGGAGGACATCGACGCCGTTCGCGCCAAATATGCCGCGCATTCGATTCCTGCGGAGATCGCCACCTATCTGCCCGATCTCCCCGAACGCCTCGCCTGGGCGCATGTCGTAATTGCGCGCGCAGGCGCCTCGACCATCGCTGAGCTCACCGCGGCGGGCCGCCCGGCGATCCTGGTGCCGCTCCCCACCGCGACCGACGATCATCAGACCGCCAACGCCCGCGAGATCAGCGAGGCGGGCGGCGCGCGGACGATCCCGCAGCGCGCCTTCACCGCGCAGGAGCTGGCGAAGCAGATCGAGAAGCTGGGCCTCGATTCCGAGGGCCTGGCGCTCGCCGCGGCACGCGCGCGCAGCTGCGGCCGCCCCTTTGCAGTCCGGGACCTCGCGGACCTGGTCGAATCGATCCATGCTCCTGCCGCGCCCGTCGCGCGATCGGCAGCTACCCAAGGAAGGCCCGCATACGCATGAGTGAGTCTGGCGCATGAAGGGCGTCGCAACCGACATCGGAACGATCCATTTCGTCGGCATCGGCGGCATCGGCATGTCCGGCATAGCCGAGGTGATGCACAATCTGGGCTACAAGGTGCAGGGTTCGGACGTGGCCGAAGGCTATGTCGTCCAGGGGCTGCGCGACCGCGGCATCCCGGTGGAAATCGGCCACAAGCCGGAGAATCTGGGGGACGCGGCGGTGGTGGTCGTCTCCACCGCGATCGTGCGCACCAATCCGGAGGTCGAGGCTGCCTATGAGCGCCGCATCCCCGTGGTGCGCCGCGCTGAGATGCTCGCCGAGCTGATGCGCCTAAAGTCCACCGTCGCAGTGGCGGGGACGCACGGCAAGACCACTACCACTTCGATGGTCGCGGCGCTGCTCGACGCGGGCGGGGTGGACCCGACCGTGATCAACGGCGGCATCATCAACCAGTACGGATCGAACGCCCGGCTGGGCGACAGCGACTGGATGGTGGTGGAGGCCGACGAGAGCGACGGCAGCTTCCTGCGGCTCGACGGCACGATCGCGGTGGTGACCAACATCGATCCCGAGCATCTCGATCATTACGGCTCGTTCGACCGCGCCAAGGATGCCTATGTCGAGTTCGTCGAGAACGTGCCCTTCTACGGCGCGGCGCTCCTCTGCCTCGACCATCCCGAGGTGCAGGCAATCATCCCGCGGGTGCGCGACCGGCGCATCGTGACCTATGGCTTCGCCGCCAGCGCCGATGTGCGCGGCGTGAACGTCACGCCTTTCGCAGGCGGCAACCGCTTCGAGGCGATCATCCGCCAACGCGACGGCACGACCCGATCGATCGAGAATATCGAGCTGCCGATGCCCGGGCGGCACAATGTCCAGAACGCGCTGGCCGCTGTCGGTGTCGCGCTCGAGCTCGGCATTCCGGATGCGACGATCCAGCAGGGCTTCGCCAAGTTCGGCGGGGTCAAGCGCCGCTTCACCAAAGTGGGCGAGGCGGATGGCATCACAGTGATCGACGATTATGGCCATCACCCGGTCGAGATCCGCGCCGTGCTCTCCGCGGCGCGCGAGAGCGCCGAGGGCCGGGTGATCGCAGTCGTCCAGCCGCACCGCTATTCGCGGCTCGGCAATCTGATGGACGACTTCGCCCAGGCCTTCAACGACGCCGACATGGTGTTCGTGACGCCGGTCTATGCCGCAGGCGAGGAGCCGCGCGAGGGCGTGACGGCCGAGGCGCTGGTCGAGAACGTCAAGCGGCGCGGTCATCGCTCCGCCGCGACGGTGAACGATGCCGATGCGCTCGCCCGTGCGATTGCCGAGGCCGGCGCGCCGGGCGATCTGGTCGTGTGCCTGGGTGCAGGCGACATCACCAAATGGGCGGCGGGCCTGGCGCCGGCGATCGAGGCTGCGCGCACGGAGGCGGCGGCATGAGCGACTGGTTCTCGACGGCAGTGGAGATGCAGCGCGAGATCCTGCGCGCGCAACGGGCGCAGCTCGACGCCGCCGAGAAGATGCTCGACGCGGGCCGCGACTTCGCCAAGCTCCAGCAGGCGGGCCAGAAGGCCGCCGAGGCCAACCTTGTCGCGTGGAAGCAATGGACGCGCCTCTGGGGGTGGAAGTGACGGACGCCGCCTCCACACCGTTCGCCCTGAGCTTGTCGAAGGGTGGTTCTCCGCTTCTCCGATGTCCGCTCGAACAACGGTGCTTCGACAAGCTCAGCACGAACGGGGAGAGGGCATCCCTTCAGTTGCGGGGGCTTAAGTGAGCGTCTGTTACGCTTTGCCGCCTGTCCGGGGGAAACTGACCCACGGCGCGCCGCTGGCGCCGCTTGTATGGTTCAAGAGCGGCGGTGCCGCTGAATGGCTCTTCGAGCCTGCTGACACCGCCGATCTCAGCGACTTCCTCTACGCGCTCGATCCATCTGTGCCGGTGATGGGGCTGGGCCTGGGCTCCAACATGATCGTGCGCGACGGGGGCGTGCCCGGCGTGGTGGTGCGGCTCGGCAAGGCGTTCGCCACGGTCGAGCAGATCGATGCGACTGCGCTCAGATGCGGGGGCGGTGCATCGGGCATACTGGTTTCGTCCAAGGCGCGCGACGCGGGGATCGGCGGCGTCGAGTTCCTGCGATCGATTCCGGGCACGGTCGGCGGATTCGTGCGGATGAACGGCGGCGCCTATGGGCGCGAGACCAGCGACATATTGGTCGAGTGCGAGATCGTGCTGCGCAGCGGGGAGCGCAGGATTCTGTCGCTGGAGGAGCTTGGCTACACCTATCGCCATAGCGAATTGCCCGCAGGAGCGATCGTGGTGAGCGCCGTTTTCCGTGGTCATCCGGGCGAGCCCGAGGTGATCCAGGCCGAAATGGATCGGATCGCCGCCGCGCGCGAGGAATCCCAGCCGTTGCGCTCGAAGACTGGCGGCTCGACCTTCAAGAACCCGCAAGGCCACAAGGCCTGGGCGCTGATCGACGCGGCGGGCTGCCGTGGCCTCCGCCGGGGTGACGCGCAGGTCAGCGAGAAGCATTGCAACTTCCTGCTCAACCTGGGCAACGCGTCTTCGGCCGACATTGAGGCGCTGGGCGAGGAGGTCCGCACCAAGGTGAAGGCCCAGTCGGGTATCGAGCTGGAATGGGAGATTCAGAGAGTGGGCGTGCGCAATTCTCCCTCTCCCCTTTGGGGAGAGGGTCGGGGAGAGGGGCAGTAGATATGACCAACGTCTCACACTCCCCCTCTCCCAACCCTCTCCCCGGAGGGGAGAGGGCTTTTCGTTCCCTCCACGTCGCCGTCCTGATGGGCGGGTGGTCCGCCGAGCGCGAGGTTTCGCTGATGTCGGGCAACGGCGTCGCGGACGCGCTCGAGAGCCTGGGCCACCGCGTCTCGCGCGTCGACATGGCGCGCGACGTTGCGGTGAAGCTCGCCGAGCTCAAGCCGGACATCGTGTTCAACGCGCTTCACGGCACGCCGGGAGAGGACGGCACCGTCCAGGGCATGCTCGACCTGATGGGTATCCCCTACACGCATTCTGGGCTGGTCACTTCGGTGATCGCGATCGACAAGCAGCTCACCAAGCAAGCGCTGGTGCCCCACGGTGTGCCGATGCCCGGCGGACGCATGGTCGCTACCGAGGAGCTGCACGAGCGCGATCCGCTGCCGCGCCCCTATGTCCTCAAGCCCGTCAACGAAGGCTCGTCGGTGGGCGTGGCGATCGTCACGGCGGAGGGCAATTACGGCAATCCGATCGCGCGCGAGGCAATCGGGCCGTGGCAGGAGTTCGACGAACTGCTCGCCGAGCCCTTCATCCGGGGGCGCGAGCTCACCACTGCGGTGCTGGGCGACATTGCGCTCGGCGTCACCGAGCTGAAGCCCAAGAGCGGCTTCTATGATTACGACGCCAAATATACCGACGGGCTGACCGAGCATGTCTGCCCCGCAGAGGTTCCCGACGAGATCGCCGACGCCTGCAAGCGCATCGCGCTCGAGGCGCACCGCATCCTCGGCTGCAAGGGCACGTCGCGCTCGGACTTCCGCTGGGACGACAGCCAAGGCATCGACGGGCTGTTCCTGCTCGAAGTGAACACCCAGCCCGGCATGACTCCGCTGAGTCTGGTGCCCGAGCAGGCGCGGCACATCGGCATGAGCTATGCCGAACTCGTGCAGAAGATCGTCGACGAAGCGCTCGCGGGAGGGGCGACTTGAGCCGCAAGCCAGCCCAGCTTTCCACCACCCGCCGCGGCGCGCCGTCCAGGAAGAAGGCGGCTGCGCGCCGCCCGAAGAAGCCGGGGCTGTTCGAACGCGCCTTCGCCGCGCTGCCGATCAGCCCGGAAACGCTGCACCGGATCGTCACGGGAACGATCGTCGGGACGGTCGCTGCGGCTGCGCTCGGCGTGGCGGCCTGGCTCGGAGTTCCGGCGATGGCGGGTGTCGCCGTCTCCAACGTGGTCGGCGAGGCGGGGCTCAAGGTCGACGCGATCCAGATCGACGGGCTCAAGCGCATGGACCGGATGACAGTCTATGAGCAGGCGCTGGACCAGGATTCGCGGGCGATGCCGCTCGTCGATCTGGCGCTGGTCCGCGAACGGCTGCTCCAGCACCCGTGGGTGCAGGACGCCCGCGTCTCGCGGCAACTCCCCAACACGCTGCGTATCTTCATCGTCGAGCGCCAGGCTGCGGCGATCTGGCAGAACCACGGCCAGCTGATGCTGATCGACACCTCCGGCGTTCCGCTCGAGCCGGTCTCGCCCGAGGCGATGCCGAACCTGCCGCTGCTGATCGGCGATGGCGCCAATTCGCAGGAGCCTGCGCGGCGCAAGCTGCTCGATGCTTCCCCGGCGCTCCGGCCGATGGTGAAAGCGGCGACCTGGATCGGCAACCGGCGCTGGGATCTGACCTTCGACACCGGCGAGCGGCTGCAGCTTCCGGAGGGGGAGGCGGAGGCTGCCGCCGCGCTCAAGAAATTCGCCGAGCTGGACACTGCGCAGCGCCTTCTCGGCCACGGCCACCTCGGTTTCGACATGCGCGATCCGGAAAAGCTCGTAGTGCGCAGGCAAACTGTTGTGACTCCGCCTGAATCGGGGGATAAAGGCGTTTGAGCAGGGAATTGGGGCAATGGCGAAGACCGCACCGGAAGGGCTGATCACGGCGCTCGACGTAGGCTCGTCGAAAGTATCGGCGCTGATCGCGCAAAAGGCCGAGGACGGGCAGCTCGTGGTGCTCGGCACCGGGCAGCGCGAGAGCCGCGGCGTCAAGCGCGGCTATGTCGCCGACATGCACGCGACCGAGCTAGCGATCCGCGAGGCGGTGGAGCAGGCCGAGCGTATCGCCGGATTCAACATCGAAGACGTCTGGGTCAGCTTCTCGGCGGGCGGGCTGCTGTCCGACATCGTCAAGCTCGAAGCCGATCTCGGCGGGCACCGCGTCGAGCAGGCCGACATCGACGAGCTGCTCAAAGCGGGGCGTGAGGCGATCGACCCGCAGGGCAAGATGATCCTCCATGCGCAGCCGACGCGCTATACGGTCGACGGGCTCGCCGGCGTCAAGCGCCCGCTGGGGCTGCATGCCGATCGGCTCGGCGTCGACATCCATGTCGTCGCCACCGAAGGTTCGCCGGTGCGCAACCTCGATCATTGCGTCCGCTCGGCGCATCTCGAAGTCCGCTCGATCATCGCGGCGCCGGTCGCTACGGGGCTCGCGTGCCTCAGCGACGAGGAGCGCGAGCTCGGCGTTGCGCTGGTCGAAGTGGGGGCGGGAGTCACCAACGTCTCGGTCTTCGCGGGCGGCGTGCTCGCGGGTCTCGCGTCGATCCCGATGGGCTCGGCCGACATCACCGACGACATCGCCTCCGCGTTGGGCACTGCGCGCAACTGGGCCGAGCGCACCAAATGCTTCCACGGCTCGGCGAACCTGTCCCCGCGCGACAATCACGAGATGATCGACGTGGTCCCCGCGATCCCCGACGGCGGGGCGGAGGGGCCGCGGGTCACCAAGGCACAGCTCAACGCGATCATCCGCCAGCGCCTCGAAAGGCTGATGAGCGAGATCCAGAAGGAGCTGAAGAAGCTCGGCTTCGCCGATCCGGTGGGCCGGCAGATCGTGCTCACGGGCGGTGGCGCGGAGCTGAAGGGCATCGCCGATTACGCGCAGCAAGCGCTCGGCAGCGCAGTGCGTGTCGGCCGGCCCAAGGGGCTGATCGCTTTGCCTGAGGCGCATGCGGGCCCCGGGTTCGCGACGCTTGCGGGGCTCGCGCGGTTCGCCGCTGCGGACCCAATCGACTTGCGGGCGCTGGAGCCGCAACCGCACCAGATGGTGACCAAGGTCAGCGCCGGTGCGATTCTCCAGCGGCTGATGGCGGCCTTCCGGTCGAATTATTAAAGAAACGCGACGGGGCACCGCTCTTTCCTCTAGAGTCGACCCGGTCGTTCGTGCAGAACAGATTTCAAGGCACCGCACGTCGCGACGGGGGTGCCAAGGAGACCATAGGATGAGCATTGAATTTCTTCCCGCAGACGTCGACGAACTGACGCCGCGCATCACGGTGATCGGGGTTGGCGGCGCGGGTGGCAACGCGATCGCGAACATGATCCGCTCGGATGTGCAGGGGGTCGGGTTCCTCGTTGCCAACACCGATGCCCAGGCGCTCAAGCAGTCGGCGGCGGGGCTTCGGATCCAGCTCGGCGCGAAGATCACCCAGGGCCTGGGTGCAGGATCGCGTCCCGAAATAGGACGCGCGGCTGCGGAAGAGACGATCGATCAGGTGCAGCAGGCGCTCGAGGGCGCGCACATGTGCTTCATCGCCGCCGGCATGGGCGGCGGCACCGGCACCGGTGCGGCGCCGGTGATCGCCAAGGCTGCGCGCGACATGGGCATACTGACGGTGGGTGTCGTCACCAAGCCGTTCGCCTTCGAGGGCAAGCGCCGCGCGCAGAGCGCCGAGGCCGGCATCGAAGAGCTGCAGAAATATGTCGACACGCTCATCGTCATCCCGAACCAGAATCTGTTCCTGATCGCCAACGCGAACACGACCTTCAAGGAAGCGTTCGAGATGGCCGACGAGGTCCTCCAGCAGGGCGTGCGCGGCATTACCGATCTGATGGTCATGCCTGGGCTCATCAACCTCGACTTCGCCGACGTCCGCTCCGTGATGCAGGAGATGGGCAAGGCAATGATGGGCACCGGCGAGGCCGACGGCGACGACCGCGCACTCGTGGCGGCGCAGAAGGCGATCGCCAATCCGCTGCTCGACGGCGTGAGCATGAACGGGGCCAAGGGCGTGATCGTCTCGATCACCGGTGGCGAGGACATGCGCCTGCTCGAGGTAGACGAAGCGGCCAACCACATCCGCGAGCTCGTCGATCCCGACGCGAACATCATCTGGGGCTCGGCGTTCAATCCCGAGCTCGAGGGCAAGATCCGCGTGTCGGTGGTGGCGACCGGGATCGACGCCGATGCGCAGCCGCGCATGACGCCGACCGCAGCCGAACAACCCCGTGTCTTCTCCTTCTCCAACCCGCGCCGCACTGCCGCCGCCGAACCCGCGCCGGTCGCGGCTCCGGTTGTAGAGCCGAGCTTCGAGGCCGAGCCTGAGGCTCCCGTCGCTCAGCCTGTCGCCGAAGTGCCGGCAGCGACCGAAGCCTATGCGCCTGAACCCCAGGCTCCCGAGCCTGTCGCGAGCTTCGAGGATCAGGGCGGTTCGGACGAGCTGCTGCTCGGCTCCGAGAGTGCGGTGCCCGAAGAGCCCGCGTCGTTTGCGGAGCCTGCCGCGCCAGAGCCCGCTCCCGAGCCGGCGCCCGGAATCGGCAGCCGCCGCCGGTGGCTGACCGGAGGTGGCGACGACGATCTGCTTTCGGACTCGAAGCCCGTGCGTCGCGCCGGCGGCACGCTGTTCGAGCGCATGGCGGCTTCGCGCGGCGCCAAGCCGTCAGCCGACGATGAGGGCGAAAAGGACCCGCTCGACATCCCCCGGTTCTTGCGCAGCCAGAACAATCAATAACTTGGCGCACGTCGTCGCCGGTTCGGCTCGCTTCGGCGAGGAGCCGGCGGCGCGTCATTGGCTGTTAACCTAGGATCGGGTCTAAGCTGGCCGGCATGGAGCGGATACGATTTCTGCGCCCGCTCGCGCTCGCCGCCGCTCTTGCTGCGGGCGCGGTGCCGGCGCAGGCCCAGACGACCGGAATGGTCGCGCGGCCGAACCCTGACGCAGATCAGCTCGCCCAGGAGATACGGGTGCTGGCGGCGAGCCCGCAGAACGTTCCGGCGCTGCTCCGGGCGGGCGAGCTCAGCGTGCGCCTGGGCGACACTGCCGCTGCCTTTGCCTTCTTCGCGCGCGCCCAGTCGGTGGACCCCGCCAATCCGCGCATCTTGGCCGGCCGTGCCATGGCGCTGGTCCGCCTCGCCCGCCCCGGGGAAGCGCTGCGGCTGTTCCAGACGGCCGAGGCGCGCGGCGTGCAGATGCGCGATTATGCGGCGGATCGCGGCTTTGCCTATGACCTGCTCGGCCAGCCGCTGCTCGCGCAGCGCGACTATAAGCTCGCGCTCCAGACCGACCGCGATGACGAGACGGTGCGCCGCTATGCGCTGTCGCTCGGCATCACCGGCAACATCGACGAGGCGATGCGCCAGCTCGATCCGCTTCTGCGGCGCCAGGATCGCGCCGCGTGGCGCACGCGCGCGTTCGTCCAGGCGATGAACGGCGACGTCGCGGGCGCGGAGCGGATCGCGTCGACGATGATGCCCGGCAACATGGGATCGGCGCTGGCGCCCTTCTTCCGCCGGCTCGCGACCATGACGCCTGGAGACAGGGCATTCGCCGCGCATTTCGGCGAAATCTCGCCCACCCCGGCGCGGCTGGCGGATGCGCGGATGGCGCCGCAGATGGCGCCGTATGTGCCGCAGCAGCAGCCCGTGCAGGTCGCCCAGGCACAGCCTCCCGCGCGCGCCACCAACGATCGCCGTTCGCGTACCGCGCAGCGGCGCTCGAGCAGGACTACTGCTACGCAAGCGCCGGTGCAGACGGCGGGGGCGCAGCCTGCTCCGGCCCGGACCACCGCGCAAGCGCCGGTCGCGCAGGCTCCGGCACAAACGGCAGCGGCCTCTCCGCCGCCCCAGCCTGCTCCGCGCCCGGTCGTCCAGGCGCCGTCCCGGCCCATTGTCCAGCCACTGCCGTCCACCGCCTCGACTTCCGCAGCAACGCAGCCGGTTACGCGCGGTGTCGTCGCGCAGGGCGGCCCGGCGATTATCCAGCCGGATTCCGCGCCACCGGTGCGGCTTGCTTCCGCGCAGCCGCTGCCGGCCGAGACACGCCCCCAGCCGCAGGCTCAGCGTCCAGTTACCCAAGCTTCGGCTGCTGTATCCGTGCCCGTGGCGTCGCCCGCTCCACCCGGCCCGGCCCGCGCTGGCGAGGAGGATTCGGTGCTCGCCTCAATCGTCGCCAATCTGACTATTCCGGCCAGGGAGCTGGAAGTCGTATCGGCCCTCCCTGTGGAGCTTCCGCCATCGACGCCGGTAGCTGCTCCCGCGCGCGTGGCTGCGGCGGCACCGGCGACGCCTGCGCCTACGAAGGCGGCCCCCAAACCCAAGCCCGAAGCCGCCAAGCCGGCAGCAGCCAAGCCCGATCCCAAGCCGACCAAGAAGCCCGAGCCAAAGGCCAAGCCCGAACCCAGCCGGATCTGGGTCCAGGTCGCGAGCGGCGCGAACGAAGAATCGCTGAGCCGGGCCTGGAGCCGTGTCGAGACCAAGGCGCCGGCCGCTTTCAAGGGCAAGACCGGCTGGTCGCTCCCGGACCGCGCGACCAATCGCGTGCTCGCAGGGCCCTTCAAGACCAAAGGCGAGGCCCAGGCATTCGTGAACACGCTGGCCAAGTCGGACGTGTCGGCCTTTGTCTTCACCAGCGAGGCTGGGCAAAAGGCAACCAAGCTCGCGGCCAAGTGAGATCGGCCTTTCCCAGCCCGGGCGCGACGGGGTAGGGCATCGGCGTGAAACCGAACGCCCCCTGGGCCTGCGCGCCCGAACAGAGCCGCGGACGCCTGCATCCCGAGCCGGGCGGCACCGCGCGCGGCCCGCGCGATGCTTTCCAGCGCGACCGCGATCGAGTGATCCACTCGATCAGCTTCCGCCGCCTCAGGCACAAGACCCAGGTCTTCATGGCGCCCGACGGCGATCATTTCCGCGTGCGGCTGACGCACAGCCTGGAAGTGGCGCAGATCGGCCGGACGATCGCCCGCGCGCTGGGGCTCAACGAGGACCTCACCGAAGCGTTGTGCCTGGCGCACGACATCGGCCATCCACCCTTTGGCCACGCGGGCGAGGACGCGCTTGAGGAGGCGCTGTCGGCGCACGGCGGATTCGATCACAACGGCCATACGCTGCGCACGCTGACCGAGCTCGACAGCCCTTACCCCGGCTGGAACGGGCTCAACCTGAGCTGGGACACGCTTGAGGGCCTCGCCAAGCACAACGGGCCGATCTTCGAGCCGCAATGGGCGCTGGCGGCGGCCGATGCGCAGTTTCCACTCGACCTGACCCGCTGGCCCTCGCTGGAGGCGCAGGTGGCGGCGATTGCGGACGACATCGCTTACGACAACCACGACATCGACGACGGGCTGCGCGCCGGGCTGCTGACGCTCGACCAGCTGATGGAAGTTCCGATGATCGCCAGCGGGTGGCGCGAAGTGGAGGCGAGGTTCCCGGGGGTCAGCCGGCGTAGGCTGATCGGCGAGCTGATCCGGGCGCAGATTGGCGAGATGGTCAACGACTTCATCGCCGCGACCCGGGAGCGGGTCGCCGAATCCGGAGTGGCCACGGTGGAAGAGGTTCGGGCGGCGGGGCGTCCGCTTGCCTGTTTCTCGGAGGAGATGCGGGAGGCCGAGCGGGGCCTCAAGCGCTTCATGTACGCCAATTTGTACCACCATCCGAGCCAGCTGGACGCGGCGCAGGCGGCGCATGGCGTGGTGGCGGGGCTGTTCGCGGCCTATGCCGCGGATCCGGCGCTGATGCCGGAGGAATGGCGCTCGGCGATCCCCAAAGAGGAGCCGTGGCGCAGCCGGCATATCGCCGACTTCATCGCGGGGATGACGGATCGCTATGCCATCGCCCGCTACCGCGAGGCAGTCGGCCCCGTCGATCTGCCCGAGGGCTTCTGAGGCCTCCGCGAACCAGGTCCGCGGAGGCTCAGGAGGGAATTAGCGCTGCGCGACCTGCACGCTCGCGGTGCCCTTGGGCGCGCGGAACGAGACGCGGGTGTTGGCGGCATAGCCGGTCACCCAGCCGTTCTTGACGACGAGGCGGAACTTGTCGCCGGTCGAGCTCTTGCCCTCGAGCACGCGCGCATCGCCCTTCGGCGTGACGGTGTAGGCGTAGGTGACGCCTTCGTGGGTGAAGCTGCGCTCGTTGGCGAGGGCCGGCGAAGCGAAGGCGAGGACAGCGGCAGCTGCCGCGAAAAGGCTACGAGTGGTCACGATCTTTCTCCTTAAAAAAGAGCCAGATCGGCATCCTGTTATATTATGTTCTGCGACGACGATGCTGCACTGCACCAAAAGCGGCAAACGCAAAGGACGTTCGCGACGATTGCAAAACATGCAATCGACGTTGAGGCGAAGGCTCCCCGCGATGAGCCGCCGCGTTGACATACTTCTGCGACAGGTGCGGCCTAGCCTGAGCCAGAGGTGAGGACCATGGAAGCAAGCATCGCGCTCAACCGCTTCGGGCTCGGCGCCCGCCCGGGGGAAAAGCTGGACGGGGCGCCAAAGCGCTGGCTGCTGGCGCAGATGGAGCGGTACGATCCGCGCCCGGCGCCGATCGCGGTGCTCGCCCCCAGCACGGCGATCGCCGCCGAGCTGGCCGACTATATGGCGGAGGTGCGGATGGCTCGGCGCGGGGCAGGCCAGCCAGCCGCCGCGCCCGCGCCCGCTGCGATGCCCGGAATGTCCGCGACGCCGCAGAAAGCCGGGGCGGAGCTGCGCCGCGCCGCACGCCGGGAGGGGCGCGACCATTATGTCGCCGCGGTGCAGGCCCGAGCGCTGACCGCAGTCAATTCCGAGACTCCCTTCCTCGAACGCCTCACGCACTTCTGGGCCAATCATTTCGCCGTTTCCGCGGACAAGCTCACCACCGTGGGCCTGGCCGGCGCGCTCGAATTCGAAGCGATCCGGCCCAATTTGCTCGGCAGCTTCCGTGACATGCTCCACGCCGTGGAGCGGCACCCGGCGATGCTGCTCTACCTCGATCAGGCGCAGTCGGTGGGGCCCGGCAGCCCGGCGGGCCTTGCGGGCAACCGCGCGCGCAGGCTGGGGCTCAACGAGAATCTGGCACGCGAAATCCTGGAGCTCCACACGCTCGGCGTCCGCACCGGCTACAGCCAGGCAGACGTCACCGAATTCGCGCGCGCCATGACCGGGTGGACCGTGGCGGGGCTCGGCCGCGGGCCCGCAGCGCGGCTTGCCGGCCGGACGGGCAACGCGCCCGGAAGCTTCGTCTTCGCCGCGCGCCTGCACGAGCCGGGCACGCGCACGATCCTGGGCAAGAGCTGGCCGCAGCAGGGCGAGGCGCAGGCGGCGGCGGTGCTCGACATGCTCGCCACGCACCCCGCCACCGCGCGCCACGTCGCGACCAAGCTCGCGCGGCATTTCGGCGGCGACGATCCGCCCGCGCCGATGGTGGCGCGGATCGAGAAGGCGTTCCTCGAATCCGGAGGCGACCTGCCGACCGTCTATCGCGCGCTGATCGAATCGCCCGAGGCCTGGGCCGCGCAGCCGCTCAAGTTCAAGTCGCCGTGGGAATGGTCGATCTCGGCCTATCGCGCGCTCGGCACCCGCGAGCTCCAGCCACAGGCAATCACCGGGCTGATGACCCAGCTCGGCCAGCCGGTATGGCGCCCCGGCTCGCCCGCAGGGTGGGACGACGTTGCCGGCAGCTGGGCGGGGCCCGACGCGCTGATGCGGCGGGTGGAAGCGGCCGAGCGGATGGCGCAGCGCACGCGCGATCTGGTCGATGCCCGCGCCCGCGCCGCCGAGCTCTTTCCCGATGCGCTGAGCCCCGCCACTGCCCAGGCGATCGCCCGCGCCGAAAGCCCCGGCCAAGGCGTGGCGCTGATGCTCGTCGCCCCCGAATTCCTGCGGAGATAGAAAATGCTCACGCGTCGCAGCTTCGTCGCGCTCGGCAGCACTGCCGTCCTCACTTCGGGCTTCGGCGTGCCGATGGCCTTTGCACGTGCCGCCACCGAGCGGCGCTTCATATTCATCATCCAGCGCGGCGCGGCCGACGGGCTGGGGACGCTGGCGCCGGTGGGCGACCCCGCCTTTGCAGGCCAGCGCGGCGTGCTCGCGCAGGACTTTGCCGCTGCGCCGAAGCTCGATTCGACGTTCGCGCTGCACCTGGCGCTGGCCAATGTGCATCGGCTGTACCAGACGAAGCAGGCGCTGTTCGTCCACGCGGTCGCCTCGCCGTACCGCGACCGCTCGCATTTCGACGGACAGAACGTGCTCGAGACCGGCGGCACCTCGGCCTATGCGCTCAAGGACGGGTGGATGAACCGGCTGCTCACGCTGCTGCCCGCCGAGGACAAGGCCATCGCGCTCGCCGCGACGATTCCGATGGCGCTGCGCGGGCCGAAGGAGGTCGCGAGCTATGCGCCTTCTTCGCTGCCGGATGCTTCGGACGATCTGCTCGCCCGCGTTTCCGCGATGTACGGCGCCGACGCCCAGCTCCATGCTCTGTGGGAGCAGGCGACCGCGACGCGGATGCTGGCTGGCGATCTCGCCGCGGACAACGGCCGCAACGCCGCCGCTACCGGTGCGCTGGCGGCCCGGCTGCTCGGCGCCGAGGGCGGGGCGCGGATAGCGATGATCGAGACCGGCGGCTGGGACACCCACGCGGGCCAGCGCGCACGGCTCGCCGGCCAGCTCAAGGGGCTCGACGCGATGGTGGCGGCGCTCCAGCAGGGGCTGGGACCGCTGTGGGCGAATACTTTGGTGGTGGTGGCGACCGAATTCGGGCGCACGGTGAAGGTCAACGGCACGCAGGGGACCGACCACGGCACCGGATCGCTGGCGATGCTGCTCGGCGGCGCGGTCAACGGCGGGCGCGTGGCGGGGGACTGGCCCGGGCTCGCCGACGCGCAGCTTTACGAGGCACGCGACCTCAAGCCGACGACCGGGCTCGACACGTTGCTCAACAGCGCGGTGGCGTCGCACTTCGACCTGCTGCCGCGCCAGACCGCGGCCAAGCTGTTCCCCGACATGCGCGCGGAGAAGGCGATGACGGATCTGGTGCGGGCTTAGGCGGGGGTGGGACGCCACGCGCCCGGCCTGGTTTGGCGGAACTTGACACTAGCTTGACACCAAAAGGCGTTTTCCGCGGACGCGACAGGGAAGCGCCAACGAAGCGGCAGCGAAGCTACTGCAAAGCGACACCGACGCGGCACTGACGCTACAGTGACGCGGCGCCGACGCTACAACGACGCGGCAGCTACGCAGCACCGACGCGCCAGTCACGCGGCACCTAAGCGGCAGGGAAGCAGCACCGACGCGGCGGCGACGTGGCAGGTTCGCGGCACCTACGCAGCAGTAACGCGGCGCCGAAGCTGGATCGTCCAACGAAGAAGGGTTGAGCCGTTCGTTCATCGCGTGAACGAAAGCAGAACAAATCCTACTTTACCAGCGGATTTGTGAATACTGCTGGCGACGGAGTCTTGAGCGCAAAGAAAGCCCTTTCCCGCTTGCGGGAGAGGGTTAGGTGAGGGTGCGACATAGAGGTTAGCCCATGCGGATGTCACACACCCTCACCCTTCCGCCGGCTGCGCCGGCTCCCTCCCTCTCCCGCAAGCGGGAGAGAGACTGGAAGGGGAGGTCCGCTAACGCCCCCAATCTCGGCCGTCTAGGCCGCCTCACATGAATCGCAATTGCGGACGTTCGTGCTCCCGCTTAGGCATGCGAGATGCGTGCGAATTTTCAGACAGTTTTCGATCTAACGCTGCAAACCGACTTAATTCATCCGGCCTATTGGTTCATCGGCATCTTCGTAGGTGCTGGCATCCTTCTCTTCGTTCTGGCTTGGTTGGCCGTCCGGAAACGTTGGCGTTGGCGTCGTTCACTTCCGTCCTTTGCGGCCTTATGGATTATCATCTGCACGTACATAATCGTGACGGATGTCCGTGACACGGCAGCCATACGAAGCGCCGTTGAACGTGGTGAGATTCAGACGGTGGAGGGCTGTTTAGACTATTTTCGTCCCGGGACTCCCTCCGGGACGAAGACAACGGCGGGCCATGAGGAATGGAGCGTAAATGGGCTCGTATTCAGCTATGGAGCGGGGGAGCCCCGGCCTGCCTTTCACCTTGTCTCGACTGCCGGAGGCGCAGTTCGAGCAGATTCCAGAGTGAGGGTCGGCTTTGTTGTGAGCCCCGAATATGGGAGGCGCGAGATTATCAAGCTTGAGCTTGCGTCCCGCGCGTGCCCAGCAGCACGTTTAGTTGAACCGCTCGCGCAGCCGTAACGCAACTTCCGCTTTCCCTCATTGCAGGCAGAAAGCAGACTTACCGCTTCCCACCCAATAGCAGCCTTCCGTTGACACACGCGCCAACGCCCAATCTACGCCGCGATTGTCCCCCCGGCCCCCATCCGCTAAGGCGCGCGCTTCCCTAGCCACTGGAACCGTGAATGACGCTCTACGCCCGTTTCGCTGCGCATCTGGATACCGCCCTCGACGCGCTCGTCGCCTCGGGTGACCTGCCTGGCGGATTGGAGCGACGCGCGGTGACGGTCGAGCCGCCGCGCGATGCGAGCCATGGCGATCTGGCGACCAACGCCGCGATGGTGCTCGCCAAGCCCGCGGGGACCAATCCGCGCGCGCTGGCCGAGAAGATCGGCGCCGAGCTGGAGAAGCTGGACGAGGTCGCCGCGGTCGCGATCGCAGGGCCGGGGTTCATCAACCTGACGCTCACCGAAGACACCTGGCGCGGTGAGCTGGACGAGATCCTGCGCACCGCGAACGACTATGGCCGATCGACGATGGGGGAGGGGATCACGGTCAACGTCGAATATGTCTCGGCCAACCCCACGGGTCCGATGCACATGGGGCATTGCCGCGGCGCGGTGGTGGGCGATGCGCTGGCGACGCTGCTCGAGTTCGTCGGGCACAAGGTGATCCGCGAATATTATGTCAACGACGCGGGCGGGCAGGTCGACGTGCTCGCGCGCTCGGCGCACCTGCGCTACCGCGAGGCGCTGGGCGAGACGATCGAGATCCCCGAGGGGCTCTATCCGGGCGACTATCTGAAGCCGGTGGGCGCGGCGATCGCCGCAGAGCATGGCGACAAATATGTCGGCGCGCCCGAGAGCGAATGGCTCGTCCTGTTCCGCAAGACCGCGGTCGCGGCGATGATGGAGATGATCCGCGCCGACCTGGCGCTGCTGGGCATCACCCACGAAGTCTTCGCGTCCGAGGCCGAGCTGCAGGCGGCGGGCAAGCCCGAGGCGGCGGAGGCATGGCTGCGCGAGCGCGGGCTGGTCTATGACGGCGTGCTCGAGGCGCCCAAGGGCGAGACGCCCGAGGATTGGGAGCCGGTGGAGTTGCCGCTGTTCCGCGCGACGCAGTTCGGGGACGACCAGGACCGGCCGATCAAGAAGTCGAACGGGCAATGGACCTATTTCGGCGCCGATCTCGCCTATCACTTCCAGAAGGCGCAGGAAGCCGATCAGCTGATCGACATCTGGGGCGCGGACCATGCCGGGACGGTCAAGCGGATCGTCGCGGCGGTGCAGGCGCTGACCGGCGGCGAGACCAGGTTCGACGTCAAGCTGGTCCAGATGGTGCGGCTGCTGCGCGCCGGCGAGCCGGTGAAGATGTCCAAGCGCTCCGGCAATTTCGTGACGCTCGCCGATGTGGTGAACGAAGTGGGCAAGGACGTGGTCCGCTTCACGATGCTCACGCGCAAGGCCGATGCGCAGATGGACTTCGACTTCGCCAAGGTGGTGGAGGCTTCGAAGGACAATCCGGTCTTCTACGTCCAGTATGCGCATGCCCGCGTGGCATCGCTCCACCGCAAGGCGGCCGAGGCGGGGATCGAGTGCCCGACCGCCGACCTGGGGCTGCTCGACGCCGAGGAGCTGGCGCTGGTCAAGCGCGCGGCGCAGTTCCCGCGCGTGGTGGAAGGCGCGGCGCTGGCGCGCGAGCCGCACCGAATCGCATTTTACCTCTATGACCTCGCGGCCGAGTTCCATGCGCTGTGGAATGTCGGCAACGACCGGCCCGAGCGCCGCTTCCTCCTCACAGACCGGCCCGACCTCACCTGCGCGAGGCTGTTCCTGGCGCGCGGGATCGGGCAGATTGTCCGCAACGGCTTGGCCCTGATGGGGGTGGAGGCCGTGCAGGAGATGCATTGATGGGCGCACGCGCGGGGGATGGCTATGGCGACGACGATCGCCTGCCGTGGCTCGAGACAGTCGAGGAAGACTATCGCGAAGGTCCCCCGCTCGGGCGCATCCTTCTGGGCATCGTGGTGCTGCTCGCGGTCGTGAGTGCCGGCGCGTTCGGCTATCATCTGTACCAGCGCCAGCAGGGCGTGCAGGGCAACGGCGAGCTGATCGAGGCCGAGCCGGGCGACTATAAGGTCAGGCCCAACGAGCCCGGCGGCATGCGTGTGGAGGGGGAGGGCGACACGATCTTCTCGACCAGCCAGGGCGCGGCGAGCAATACGAGCATCAACGTCGGCGCGCTTCCCGAGGCGCCGGTCGAAGGCCAGCGCGCGGCCGAGGCGGCGAAGTCGGGTCCGGGCACGAGCACGGCCAAGATCTCGGTGCCGAACCCGCGCATCATTGCGCCCAAGCCGACTCCCGCGGCGGTGGCTGCGGCGCCCGCGGCCGGATCGGGATCGCTGATCCAGCTCGGCGCCTTTCCCACCGAAGCCGGGGCGAACACTGCCTGGGCGCGGCTTTCGAAACGCTTCGCCTATCTCGCGCCGCTGGGCAAAGCGGTGCAGCGTGCCGAGAAGGATGACAAGACGATCTACCGCTTGCGCGTCAACGCCGGGAGCAACGCGCAGGCGCGCGAGCTCTGCGGCAAGCTCAAGGTGGCGGGCGAGAACTGCTTCGTGGCCAATTAGCCAGCAATCGAGTTTGAAGGGGGAATAGATGCCAGGCGGACTAGTTGCGCTGCTGGACGACGTGGCGGCGCTCGCCAAGCTGGCGGCTGCGTCGGTGGACGATGTCGCCGCGGCTGCCAGTCGCGCGGGCGTCAAGGCGGCGGGGGTGGTGATCGACGATACCGCGGTCACGCCGCGCTATGTCGTCGGCCTGTCGCCCGAGCGCGAGCTGCCGATCATCTGGAAGATCGCGGTCGGCTCGCTGCGCAACAAGCTGCTGTTCATCCTGCCGGTCGCGCTGGCGCTGAGCGCGCTGGCGCCCTGGGCGATCACGCCGATCCTGATGGTGGGCGGCGCCTACCTCTGCTTCGAGGCGGCCGAGAAGATCATCGAGGCGCTGAGCGGGCACCACCATGCCGAGGAAGTCGTGGCGATCCACGATCCGGCGGTGCTCGAAGCGCGGCAGGTGAGCGGCGCGATCCGCACCGACTTCATCCTTTCGGCGGAGATCATGGCGATCGCGCTCGCCGAGCTGCCCGACCTTTCGTTCGGACTGCGCGCGGCGGTGCTCGCGGCGGTGGCGCTCGCGATCACCGGGGGCGTCTATGGGGCGGTGGGGCTCATCGTGAAGATGGACGACATCGGGCTGCACCTCAGCCTCCGCCGCTCGCGGTCTGCCCGCGCGCTCGGGCTGTTCCTGGTCCGCGCGATGCCGGTGCTGCTCCAGGGGCTCTCGCACCTGGGCGTAGCGGCGATGGTGTGGGTCGGCGGCGGCATTCTGCTCCACGGGCTCGAGAGCTTCGGCCTCGGCGCGATTCCGCATGCGCTCGAGCATTTCGCCGAGGAAGTCGCGCACGCGCTGCCGTTCGCGCAGGGCGCCGTGGCCTGGCTGATCAATGCGATCGGCGCGGGGATAGCGGGGCTGATCGTCGGCAGCGCGATTGTCGGCGTCCTCCACCTCGTGCCGCGCAAGCACCACGCCTCGGCCGAATAAGTGACAAGCATCTCCCGCGCAGCGCATCCTTGGGGTAGGGCAGCTGCATGAAGCCCGTGATCTTCGGCATTTCCGGCCACCAGCTCAGCGCGGACGAGCGCGCATTCTTCAAGGAAGCCGACCCGCTCGGCTACATCCTGTTCAAGCGCAACTGCGGCGACCGCGCGCAGATGAAGGCGCTCACCGACAGCCTGCGCGAGCTTTCCGGGCGCGACGACGTGCCGATCCTGATCGACCAGGAGGGCGGGCGCGTTTCGCGGATGCAGCCGCCCGAATGGCCGGAATTTCCCGCAGGCGCCGCCTTCGACGCGCTCTATGAGCTGGCGCCGGTCTCCGCGATCGAGGCGGTGCGCGCCAATGCCCATGCGCTCGCGCTGATGCTCGCCGAAGTGGGCGTGAACGTGAACTGCGCACCGCTGCTCGACGTGCGCCAGCCCGAAGTGACGCCCGCGATCGGCGACCGCGCGTTCGGCGGCGACCCGATGCGAGTCGCGGCGCTGGGGCAGGCGATGCTGGAGGGCATGCGGCGCGGCGGCGTGGTCGGCGTGGTCAAGCACATGCCGGGGCACGGCCGTGCGCTGGTCGACAGCCATTATGAGCTGCCGCGGGTGGCGGCGGATGCGGCGGCGCTGGAAGCGGACATCGAGCCCTTCGCCAGCCTCCACGAGGCGCCGATGGGGATGACTTGCCATGTCGTCTTCGAGGCATGGGACGCCGAGCGCCCCGCCACGCTCTCGCCCAAGGTCATCGCCGAGATCATCCGCGGCCGGATCGGCTTCGAGGGGCTGCTGATGACCGACGACATCGACATGAAGGCACTGTCGGGCACCGCGGGCGAGAAGGCGGCGCTGGCCCTCGCGGCGGGCTGCGACGTCGTGCTCGATTGCTGGGCGCGGATGGATGAAATGATCGAGATCGCCGGGCGGATCGGCGAGGCTACGCCGGAATGCCGGGCGCGGCTGGACCGGGCGATGGCGACGGTGGCCGGAGGGGCCGAGGCTGCGGATTTCGGCCGGCTCCTCGCCAAGCGCGACGCGCTGCTGGCGGAGGTTGCGTCCGCCTGACTCTATCCTCCCCCGCCAGGGGGAGGTGGCGCGCATAGCGCGACGGAGGGGGAGGAAGCACGCCGCACCGTTCTGGCATCCTCCCCTCCGTCAGCCTGCGGCTGACACCTCCCCCTTGCGGGGGAGGATATATGGCTGCTTAACTCCGGCGATGGACGCGGAGGCATCGGACACCCTCAAGATCGAGCTCGACGGCTGGGAGGGCCCGCTCGACCTGCTGCTGGCGCTCGCGCGCACCCAGAAGGTCGACCTTCGTCAGATCTCGATCCTTCAGCTGGTCGAGCAATATCTCGCCTTCGTGAACGAAGCGCGCGCTCTGAGGCTCGAGCTGGCGGCCGATTATCTCGTGATGGCGGCATGGCTCGCCTATCTCAAATCGGCGCTGCTGCTCCCGCGCAACCCTGAGGAGACGCCGAGCCCCGAGGAACTGGCGCTTAGGCTCCAGCTCCGCCTCGAACGGCTCAACGCGATGCGCGAGGCGGGGGCGCGGCTGGTCGCACGCGACCGGCTGGGCCGCGACACTTTCCTGCGCGCCGCGCCCGAGGGGCTGCGCGTGCTGCGCAAGGCGCGCTACGAAGTCGAGATCTACGATCTGATCGCCGCCTATGGCCGGATCAGCGCGCGCACCCGGCCGGTGATGCATGTGGTTGCCCAGCGCGACGTGATGACGCTGGAGGAAGCGATCGAGCGCGTCTCGACACTGATCGGCGCCCGGATCGACTGGAGCACGATCGAGAGCTTCCTGCCCGAACACGCCACCGGCACCTATCGCAAATCGGCGCTCGCCTCGTCGTTCGTCGCGGCGCTGGAGCTCGCGCGGCAAGGGCGGCTGGAACTGAAGCAGAAATCCGCCTTCGCGCCGCTCTATCTCAAGGCAAGTGCATGATCCCTCAGGACGATCTCGCCCGCGCGGTGGAAGCCGTGCTGTTCGCTTCCGAGCACCCCCTGAACGTCGACGAGATCCGCGCGCATGTGGGGCAGGAGGCCGATGTGCGCGATGCGCTGACGCGGCTCGGCGAGTTCTACGCCGGGCGCGGGATCGAGCTGGTCCGCAGGGGCGATCGCTGGCATTTCCAAACCGCGGCCGATCTCGCGCACCTGCTGCGGCGCGATCGGGAGGAAGCGCGCAAGCTCAGCCGCGCGGGCATCGAGACGCTGGCGATCATCGCCTATCACGAGCCCGTAACCCGCGCCGAGATCGAGGCGATTCGCGGCGTCCAGATCAGCAAGGGCACGATCGACGTGCTGATGGAGGCAGGCTGGGTGCGGCCGGCCGGGCGGCGCGAAGTGCCGGGGCGGCCGCTGATGTATGGCACCACCGCCGGATTCCTCACCCATTTCGGCCTCTCCAGCCGCCGGGACCTGCCAGGGATAGACGACCTGAAGGCCGCCGGTCTGCTCGACCCGGTCGACCTCGCGTTCGAACAGGCCGAGACCGAGGAAAGCGAAACTGTCACGGAAGACGAATAGGCGCTGGCCACCGAATCTTGTGGGCCTGCGCCCAAGCCGTTGCCGGATGCGTGCGCGAAGCCTAGATAGACCCCGACACGAGGAGATTTCCCATGGGTAGCATGAGCCTGATGCACTGGCTGATCGTCGGCATCCTGGTCATTTTGTTGTTTGGCGGTAGCCGTTTCTCGAACATGATGGGTGACGTCGCCAAGGGCATCAAGCAGTTCAAGAAGGGCATGGCCGAAGACGACGAGGCGAAGCCCGCGCCCCCGACCCGGATCGAGGGCAAGGCTGCGCCGGAGACCGGCTTCCAGCAGACCGAGGCCGAGCGCACGCGCGAAGAGCAGCGCTGAGCACTCGACCCCAGTTGAATTATCCGCGCGCCGTCGGCGGCGGCGCGCCTGAGGCAATCCTGAATGTTAGACGTTGCGCCGACCGAATTGCTGCTCGTCGCCATAGTGGCGCTGCTGGTGATCGGTCCCAAGGATCTGCCCACGGCGATGCGCTTCGTGGGACGCTGGGTGGGCAAGGCGCGCGGCGTGGCGCGCCAGTTCCGTTCGGGGTTCGACTCGATGGTGCGCGAAGCCGAACTCGCCGAGATGGAGAAGCAATGGGCGGCGGAGAACGAGCGGATCATGCGCGAGCATCCGCCGACGCCTGCGCTTCCCGCACCCGGTGAGCCTGGAGCCGAGATCGACGCCGGCGCCGAGCCGGTGATGGTCGCGCAGCCAGCGTTCAAGGAAGAGACTGCGGAACCGGCGGCCGCGAGGGCGATCGAGCCCGCGCCCAAGCCCAAACGCACGCGCAAGCCCAAGGCGGTCGCGCCTACGCAGGACGAGCCGCTTCCGTGAGGGACATCGACGACACCCAGGCCCCGCTGCTCGACCATCTGATCGAGCTTCGCCGCCGCCTCCTCTGGTCGCTCGCTGCGCTGGTCGTGGCGTTCGGCAGTTGCCTCTATTTCGCGCGGCCGATCCTCGGGTTCCTGGTGGCTCCGCTGGGAGCGGCCGGGGAAACGAGGGTCGTCAACACCGATGTCTATGGCGGCTTCCTCGTCGAGCTGAAGGTAGCCTTCTTCGCTGCGCTGATGATCGCCTTTCCGGTGATCGCGAATCAGCTCTGGCAGTTCGTTGCGCCCGGGCTCTACCGCAAGGAAAAGAGGGCGCTGCTGCCCTTCCTGCTTGCGACGCCGGTGCTGTTCATCGCCGGCGCCTGCATGGCCTATTATGTGGCTATTCCGGTAGCGGTGAAATTCCTGCTGACCTTCCAGGGCGATCTTGGCGACACGGGCGTGTCGCAAGAGGCCATGCTGGAGATAAACCTCTACCTCAAGTTCGTGATGCAGTTCATCTTCGGCTTCGGGCTCTCGTTCCTGCTGCCGGTGCTGCTGATGCTGCTCGAGCATGCGGGCATCGTCACCTATGAGCAGCTCAAGGGTGCCTGGCGCTACGCGATCGTGGGTGCCTTCGCGCTCGCCGCGGTGCTGACTCCGCCGGATATCGGCTCGCAGCTGCTGCTCGCAGTGCCGCTATGCGGGCTTTATTTCCTCGCGCTGGTGGCGATCTGGTTCACCCGGCGGCGGCGCGAGCGTGCGGCGGAAGCCGACAGCGAGGCCGAGTCCGCCTGATACAAAAAAGCCCCTCCCGCGGAGGGGAGGGGCTTGGCTGAATTGGTTGGATTACTTGGCGTCGTCGGCGGTGTCGGCGACCGTATCGCCGGCCGAAGAAACGTCCCTGCCGACACCCTCGATCGTGTTGCACGCCGAGAGCAGGATCGCGCCCGCAAGCGCGGTGCAGGCCAGAAACTTGCGCATCGTCATTCTCCGTCAATTACCCTGAAGAAATGCGCAGCCGGGGCGAATCGTTCCGCAGCCGGTGCGATGTTCCTTTGATCTCTGTGGGGAAATCCCTGTTCGGGAAAGTGTTAGGCCCGGAAGCGTCACCGGGGGGGGGGGAGGGTTGACGCTTCCGGGCCCATGTCTTGGATAGCGAGAGCGGGGGGGCAAAAGGTCACTATCCGAGGTGCAGAACGAGCTTTCGCTTCCGGGGTTCCAGCGGTTCTCGAAAAAATGCGAAAAAATTTTCAGGGGCGGCCGGTGATCGCGATTGCGGCTTCATAGGCGCCCACGAGCGGGTCGTAATCGAGCTTCGTCCGCAACTGCCGCGCGAGGCCCAGGATGACGCGGCCGTAGCGGTTCTCGATCGCCGCATCCATTTCGGGCGTCTGCACCAGCGCCGGCGAGCTCACGCGCAACAGCGCCCGGTCCGGCTCCTCCGTCCCCTTGATCGAGATGCGGATCTGCGCCGCTGGGCTGCAGGTCATCGCAAGCTCGATCAGCTCGGTAAGGAGAAAGGCGATCGCGATCGCAACGTCTTGGTTCACCAGCAGCGGCTCGATATCGAGCGTGATGCCCAGCCGCGCTGCCGAATCGGGTGCCGTCGCCCGGATGTTCGCGGCAAGCTCGCCGACTACCGACCGGAGCTCGAGCCCGCGGTTCTCCTCCAGCTCGGCATAATGGTGGCGGTGGACGACCGCGAGCGCATCGACGCGGCGCTGGATCGAGGCATAGGCTTCGCTCGCCTCGGGCGTCTTGGCGCTGCGGGCGTGGAAGTTGATCAGGCTCGATATGACCTGGAGGTTGTTCTTTACCCGGTGATGGACTTCGCGGGTCAGCCTGGTCTGTCGCACCAGCCCCTCGGCCAGATCGGCCTCGTGGAGCTGCACGGTCCGGCTGATCTGGCGGAAGGTGTCGCTCAGCTCGCGGATCTCCTGTGCCGGAATCGAGCCGAAGCGGCGCATGTCGATGACTTCGCCCGGCCGATACTCGCCCACGCTCTTTCGTAATCGACGAAGCGGACGGATGAGCAATATGTCGACCACGAACCAGCCGATCGCCGCGGCGGCGACCCACATCAGCACCAGCAGCAGCGTAGTGAGGATCAGCGGCGAGGTGATCGGTGCCCCCGGCATCAACATCTCGAGCGCGAGCCCGTCGATCGAAAGCTCGCCCTGGATCTTCTCGCGCCGATCTAGCGGACCCACCCCCGAAAGCTCGCGAAGCACGAGCCGGTTGTCGTGCTCGACGATCGCGGCGCCATATTCGGGCACGAAGCCGCTGGGGCGCGACATCGTGTTGAGCGCGGAGACCGGATAATAAGCGACCGCTGTGAACCCGCGTGATCCGGCGACCCAGATGGCGAGGCCGTCGCTTCGCACCGAGGCTTCGACCTGCGAAGGGCTCAGCGCCGGCGCTCCTTCGATGCTGAAACGCTGGCCGCAGAGCACGCGGCCGTCGCGGGCGGCGATCGCGAAACGGACTCCACTCTGCGCGGCGAAGGTTCCGATCAGGCGCGTGCAGCTTGGCGCATCGGCGGGATCACGTTCGAGCGCGGCCAGCGCCTCGCTGAGCTGACTTACCTGGTTCGTCAGCGCGTTATCGAGCAGGCCGGAGCTTTCCTCCGCCACAGCGCGGAGGCGTTGACGAGCTTCGGAGTCGGCGGTTTTGGTGGTCTGGAGCGTGGTGAAGAGCGCGATGAGCGCGAGGGGGAGCAAAGCTCCCACCAGGATCAGGAATACCTTGGCGCCCGTGGGTATCCGCGCGACTGCCGACACCGGTGCTGCGGTGTACGGTTCCTGCTCGGCGTTATCCATGCGAGGGGGGCTAGTCGAGCTTCTTCAGCAGGTCGAGAAGATCGTCGGGTACGTTTTCCTTGACGGTGTCGTCGTACGCGCGGCGCAGCGCATCGCCGAGATCGCGATTGGGCCGGCCACTCTCCGTCCCGCCCTTCGGCTTCGGCGGCTTTTTGGTCTCGTTTCTCGCGGAATGCACCAATTCCCCCCTGAGGACCCGGACGACCGGGAGCCCGGACAATGAACGAATTGCCTTCAGACGCCCACGCCTCGATAACGCCGTGATGGCAGAGCGCAAGCGCCTGTATGGTGCGGGGGCACCATATGGCCTGGGCGATGAAACCAAACAGCGCGTCGATTGTTCCACACCCGATGCGAATTCCGGGGAGGGGCTCCTTCGGGAAAGCAGAATCGTTTGCAAAGAATATGCCCGGGCGCGATGAATGCGGCCCGCGCACTCGAAGGAGAATAGTTCGGTTATGTCGCTTGGACAGCAACTCGCGCCCCATCTTCCCTTTCTGCGCCGCTACGCACGTGCGCTCACCGGCAGCCAGGTGGAAGGTGATCGCTACGTGCGTGCCGCGCTGGAGGCGATCGTCGCGGCGCCCGATCAGTTCCCGCGCGAGGTCGATCCTCGCCTGGGCCTCTATCGTACCTTCCAGGCCATCTGGCAGTCCACGCACCTGGAGGAAGAGGACATCCCCGGAGATGCGATCAACGACAATGAATCGATCGCCCGCCGCCGCCTCGCGCAGCTGACGCCGCTTTCGCGCCAGGCGCTGCTGCTCACCACCGTGGAGGGCTTCAGCATCGAAGATGCGGGCTATCTGATCGAAGAGGAGCCCGAGGGCGTCTCCAGGCTGGTTGCCGAGGCAGTGGCGGAGATCGAGCGCCAGACGCGCACGCGGGTGATGATCATCGAGGACGAGCCGCTGATCGCGATGGACCTCGAGCAGATCGTGCGCGATCTGGGCCATGAAGTTACCGGAGTCGCGGTGACGCGCGACGAAGCGGTCGCGCTCGCGATGGAGGATCGGCCTGGCCTGGTATTGGCCGACATTCAGCTCGCCGACGACAGCTCGGGCATCGACGCGGTCAAGGACATCCTCGCCGAATTCCAGGTGCCGGTGATCTTCATCACTGCCTTCCCAGAGCGATTGCTGACCGGAGAGCGGCCGGAGCCGACCTTCCTCATCACCAAGCCGTTCCAGCGCGAAACCGTGAAGACGACGATCAGCCAGGCGCTGTTCTTCGATACCGCGACGGTTCCCGCCGCGGCCTGAAAAATCTCGCGCGCGAGTTCCACACGATACGGAGCCAAAACGGTTTTCGGGGGTTGGAGAGACATGGCTGAGAACGACGAACACATCCATGTCTCCACCGATCGGGCCCGCGCCGGGACCACTCCCCACATGACCCGCTATGTGCTGGGCTTCGGCCTGGCGCTGGTGGTCGTCGCTTTCGCGGCTATCCTCTGGCTCTGAGCCCGGGCCGGTCGAAATGCTGGCAATCGGGGACGCCGCACCTATCTCCAATCCCAACGGGCCATCGGCGCGTGCTATTGAACGGGATCGAATGACTCAGTCCGAACAGTCCGGTGATCGCGTCGATTCCGCCAAAGAGGAAGCGGAGGCGCCGCGCGAGCACGTTGCGCTCTCGGACCCCGAGTTCAAGACGCAGCTGGCGCAGGTGATACCCCATCTGCGTGCCTTCGGGCGCTCGCTCTCGGGCAGTCGGGATCTTGCCGACGATCTGGTGCAGGAGACGCTGCTCAAGGCGTGGGCGGCGCGCAAGCGCTTCCAGGCCGGCACCAACATGCGTGCCTGGACCTTCATCATCCTGCGCAACCTCTACCTCTCCCAGATGCGCCGCGCGCGCTTCAAGGGCGAGTGGGACGATCTGGTCGCAGACCGGCTGCTCGCGGCGCCCGCGAGCCAGGACCGGCACGTCGAGCTTTCCGACATGCAACGCGCGCTGCTGCACCTGCCGCAGCCGCAGCGCGAGGCGCTAATCCTCGTCGGCGCCGGCGGCTTCGCCTATGAGGAGGCGGCCGAGATCTGTCAGGTGGCGGTGGGCACGATCAAGAGCCGCGTCGCACGCGGCCGCGTCGCGCTCGAGGCACTGCTGAGCGAGGGGCAGTTGCCGTCGCGGCGCGAAATGGTCGCCAATCCGGACGGCAAGAGCGCACTCGACACGATCATGGGCGAAGTGGACGACCTCAGCCGCGATCGCTGATCAGAGTGCTTGGCCTGCCGCCCAGCCGCTCGCCCAGGCCCATTGGAAATTGTAGCCGCCGAGCCATCCGGTGACGTCCACCGCTTCGCCGATCGCGTAGAGGCCGGGCACCCTGCGCGCCTCCATCGTCTGGGACGAGAGTTCGGCGGTGGAGATGCCGCCCACGGTGACCTCGGCCTTGGCGAAGCCTTCGGTGCCGCTGGGGCGGAACTGCCAGTCGGCGAGGCGATGCTCGGCGTCGGCAAGCTTGCGATCGGGGAGGTTGGCGAGCTCGCCCGCGAGCGCGAGCTGCTCGGCGAGAGTCTCCGCCAATCGATCGGGCAGTAGTTCGGAGAGCAGTTTGCGGATCGTGGTGCGCGGACGCGCGCGTTTGGCCGCAACGAGCCAGCCCGGAACCTGATCAGGCAGGAAATCGATCGCGATCGGCTCGCCGGAGTGCCAATAGGAGGATATCTGGAGGATCGCCGGACCCGAGAGTCCGCGATGGGTGAACAGCGCGGCCTCGCGGAAGCTGGTCTTGCCGGCGCGAGCGACCACCTCGGTGGAGACGCCCGAAAGCTCGCGGAACAGCGCCTGGTCGGGCGGCAGGGTCAGCGGCACGAGGGCAGGGCGGGGCTCGACGATCTTCAGCCCGAAGCGGCGCGCCAGCGCATAGGCATAGCCGGTCGCGCCGAGCTTGGGGATCGAAGGCCCGCCGGTGGCGATCACCAGCGCCGGCGCCGATACATCCCCCACATGGAAGCGCCCATCCGAATGGCCGATTTCGCCGACGGCGCGGCCGGTGCGAATTTCCACACCCGCCTGCGCGCATTCGTCGAGCAGCATGTCGACGATCTGGCGTGCCGATCCGTCGCAGAAGAGCTGACCCAGCGTCTTCTCGTGCCAGGCAATGCGATGCCGCTCGACCAGCGCCAGGAAATCCTGCGCGGTGTAGCGGCCGAGCGCGGACTTGGCGAAGTGCGGGTTGGCGGAGAGGTAACGATCGGGTGCGACGTGCAGGTTGGTGAAGTTGCAGCGTCCGCCGCCCGAAATCAGGATCTTCTTGCCCACCTGATCGGCATGATCGAGCAGCAGCACGCGCCGGCCGCGCTGCCCGGCCACCGCCGCACACATCAGGCCCGCGCCGCCGCCGCCCAGGATGATTGCGTCGTACTGGCTCATACTCCCGTCCTAAAAGGGAGGGGAGAAGGAAGAGTTTCGCCCATCAGTGCAGCTTGGCGATGCTCAGCCCGTCGAGCTTGGCGCGCTCCTTCACCGATTCCTCGCTGCGGGTGAGCGCCTTGGCGATAGCTTTCAGCGGCATCCCCTTCTTGGCGAGCGTGTGGAGCTTCTGGATCTCGTCGGGCCGCCAGGGCTGGCGGTGGCGCTCGAAACGCTTGGACATGCTGGTCTCCTGTTGCTCCCGCGCCATGCCAGTCGCGCGCCGCCCTGACCAGCCGATGGTGCCCGAAGCGAACGCGATTGTATCGATTGCAAATGCGCAGCTGTTGTCAGCTTCCCAATCCTCTCCCGCCGGGGGGGAGGTGTCGCCGGAGGCGACGGAGGGGGAGGAAGCGTGACGATGGTTGATCGCCGTCCCCCCTCCGTCAAGCTGCGCGTGCCACCTCCCCCTGGCGGTGGAGGATTGCATTGCTGCCTGCCGCTTCGCGCTCGTAATCGATACGATCGCCAAAACGAAACGGGGCGGGCCTCAGTGAGACCCGCCCCGCCTGCGTGTAGCGTTGCCGGCGCGAGCCGGCGACGGCTTACTTGACGTGCTTAGAGATGTGCTTGTTCATCTCGAACATCGTCGCCTTCTTGCCGCCGAAGATCTTCTCCAGCTTGTCGTCCGCCAGGATCTCGCGCTTGTTCGCGGGGTTCTGGAGGTTGTTCTTCTTGATGTGGTCCCACATCTTGCTGACGATCTCGCTGCGCGGCAGCGGCCCGGCGCCGACGATCGCGGCCAGCTCCGGCGAGGGGGTGACCGGCTTGGCAATGCCGCCGCGCGCTCCGCCAGATGCTTTGTTCTCGGCCATTTGTCTCTTCTCCTGTTGTGCCCGAAATTCCGGGCTATTTGCTTCGTCGACGCCCCGGCTTTGAACCCTCCCGCCGTGCCGCATTCGACGATGTACCGCGATCCGCCCCTGTGGGCGCGGACCTGCACCCTTTTGATCGTGCTCTTGGGCGTCTGTCTAGCCACACTTGGGCAGTAAAGCCGGTTTTTGGGGCAATTTGCGGTGGAAAAACGCCCTTCAAGGCCTCTCCGGGCCCTTTCGGGCGGCGAATCGGCGCGCAGGAGGGGCCGCGCGGATGTCGCCGGCGAGCACATATGGAGGGCGTTCGGGGTCGCTGTTGCTCCTGCCAAAGGGCCTGCTAGGCTCCAAATGAATGGAGGGCGTCACCATGCGATTGCTTGCGCTGTGCGGACTAGTTGCTCTTGGTGGCTGTGGGGACGGCACGACCGGCACCAACTATTCGGATCCGCCTCCGATGGCCGAGATCGTCGCGACGCCTACGCCGAGCCCGATCGCAACGCCGACTCCCGAGGAGAATGTGGGGGAGGCGGCCGTTACGGCTTCCAACGACACCACCGCGCCGGAGCCGGCGGAAGCGGAGGATGCTCCCGCACCCGCTGAATAATCCAGACGGTGGACAAAACCGCCCGCGCGACCCATAAGAGTCGCGTGACGAACGCTCTGCGCCTTGGCCTGCGACTTATTCGCCCTTAGGGGCCGAACCGCCGCGCGCGCACGTCCCTAAGGGTAAATTCGAGCCTTCCCGTCTGCACTGCGCCTGCGCTATGCGCGCGGCCGCTTACCCCGAGAGACACGTCCCATGTTGCGCGATCCCAGCGTCAAGTACCGTCCGTTCCCGCAGGTCGACCTGCCCGACCGGCAATGGCCCAGCCGCACGATCACCAGGCCGCCGCGCTGGCTTTCGACCGACATGCGCGACGGCAACCAGGCGCTGATCGATCCGATGGACGGCGAGAAGAAGACGCGCTTCTTCGAGCTGCTGTGCAAGGTGGGCATCAAGGAGATCGAAGTCGGCTTCCCCAGCGCGGGCGCGACCGAGTTCGACTTCATCTCCGGGCTGGTGCGCGAGGATCGCATCCCCGAAGACGTGGTCGTCCAGGTGCTGACCCAGTCGCGCCGCGACCTGATCGAGACGAGCTTCGAGAGCCTGCGCGGCGCGAAGAGGGCGATCGTCCACCTCTACAACGCAGTCTCGCCCGCGTGGCGACGGATCGTGTTCAACATGGGCCGCGACGAGATACGCCAGATCGCCGTGGAGGGCGCAAAGGTGCTGCGCGACTGCGCCGCCGCGCAGCCGAACACCGACTGGCATTTCGAATACAGCCCCGAGACCTTCTCGACTGCCGAGCTCGATTTCTCGGTCGAGGTCTGCGAGGCGGTGATGGAGATCCTGCGCCCCACGCCGGAGAAGCCGCTGATCCTCAACCTGCCGGCGACAGTCGAGGCGGCAACGCCCAACGTCTATGCCGACCAGATCGAATGGTTCTGCCGCAACATCCGGAACCGGGATTCGGTGGTGATCAGCCTGCACACGCACAATGATCGCGGCACCGGCGTCGCCGCGTCCGAGCTGGGGCTGCTGGCCGGCGCCGACCGTGTCGAGGGCTGTCTGTTCGGCAATGGCGAGCGCACCGGCAATGTCGATCTGGTGACACTCGCGCTCAATATGTACACGCAAGGCGTTGATCCGGGGCTGGATTTCTCGGACATCGACGAGGTCATCCAGACCGTGGAATATTGCAACCAGCTCCCCGTCCATCCGCGCCATCCCTATGCGGGCGAGCTGGTGTTCACGGCCTTTTCGGGCAGCCACCAGGACGCGATCAAGAAGGGTTTCGCGGCGCAGGCTGCGCGCAACGACCAGATCTGGGACGTGCCCTATCTCCCGATCGACCCCAAGGACCTGGGCCGCGACTATGAGGCAGTGATCCGCGTCAATTCGCAGTCGGGCAAGGGCGGTGTCGCCTGGGTGCTCGAGCAGGACCGCGGGCTCAAGCTGCCCAAACGGATGCAGGCGGATTTCTCGCGCCACGTCCAGGCGCTCGCCGATGAGACGAGCCGCGAGCTCAACGCCGGCGATATCGGCGCATTGTTCGACCGGACCTATCTACCAGGCGACGATGCCCGCATCGCGCTGGTCGATTACGAGGAGAGCGGCACGGCGGGGAACCGCCTGTTCGTCGGGCGGATCGCTATCGACGGCGAGACGCGCTCGATCTCGGGGCGCGGCAACGGGCTGATCTCGGGCGTGATCGATGCGCTGGCCGGCAGCACGGGCCCCAAGCTCGACGTAGTCGACTATAGCGAGCACGCGATCGGCCATGGCGCCGACGCGCAGGCGGCCGCTTATGTCGAATGCCGCACCGACGACCGGCGGACGGTGTTCGGCGTCGGAATCGACGCCGATATCGCGACTGCCAGCGTGCGAGCGGTGCTGAGCGCAGCCAACCGGGCCTGAGGCGTGTTGAGGCTCGGCCTGATCTCCCCTCCCTGCTTGCAGGGAGGGGCTGGGGGTGGGTGCGCGCGTCTGCGCGCCTAAAGACTCAAATTCGCACGATGAAAGCACCGGACGAGGCATCGAGCCTCGCCCGCCGCTACCCACCCCTTGATCCCCTCCCTTGCAGGGAGGGGAAACTGGTGGCGGATGCCGTCGTTGCCCCGCGAGCGTGGCGACGGATGAACCCGCTTGTCCTATGCGTCTGCGCGCGCGACAATTGCCGTTCATTCGGCAGGGCATGATCGCATATGGACCAGCTCTATCCGCACATCCGGGTCGTCCTGAGCATCATCCTCGGGCTCGGCATCACGACGCTGCTGACCGGTATCGCGTCGATCATCGAGCATCCGAAGCGTCGTCGCTGGTCCTGGGTCCATATGTTGTGGGTCGTCTGGGCGCTGGTTTCGATCGTCACTTTCTGGTGGTGGGAATTCGCGCTCTCCGCGGTGCCGCGCTGGAGCTTCGGCGGCTATCTGTTCATTATCAGCTATTGCTCGCTCTATTTCATGCTGTCGTCGCTGCTGTTCCCCAAGGATCTGCGCGACTATGGCAGCTACGAGGCCTATCTGCTGGACCGCCGCTACTGGTTCTTCGGGCTGATCGGGTTGATCGCGCTGGTCGATCTCGGCGACACCGCGCTCAAGGGCGGCGCGCGCTGGCATGCGCTGGGCGCGGCCTATCCTATCCACACGCTTGCGACGCTGGCCATCGCAGTGCTCGGCATGACGCTGCGACGCAGCCGCGCGCATCTGGTGCTGGCCGTCTGCGCGCTGGTGTATCAGATCGGCTATTTCGCCGTCGAATATGTGGCGCTGACCGCGGGGTGAGCCGCCCCGGCTGAGCCGGAGCGGCGCGTCTCGCGTCAGACCGGATAGGTCAGGCCGTAATAGCCGTAGACCCGCTCGTTATATTCGCGGTCGTAGCGGGGTTCCTCGCCCGCTGCATATTTGGGCGCGGCTTCGAGAACTTCGCGGTCCAGATCGACGACATAGCCGCCCTGATCGGTGTCATAGGTCAGCTTGTCCCAGGGCAGCGGATAATAGTCGCTGCCGAGCCCGAAGAGTCCGCCGAACTGGAGCACGGCATACTCCACATTGCCCGAGCGCTTGTCGACCATGAAGTTGTAGATGCTGCCGAGCTTCTCGCCGTCACGGTCGTAGACCGCGGTGCCTTCGACCTTGTTCGACGCGATCAGCGCGTCGGTTTCGTCGGTTGCGATGTTGGTGTCGTTCATCTGGCTCGTCTCCCGAGACTCGCCCCGCCCGCAGGAACAGCTTCAACGCAGCGGATGACCGCGTGATGACGGCGCGGGCGAGCGAAGAGCCAGGGCGTGCGGCGTTCGCGCCGAGGCTAGGGACGCACCACTTCGCAGCCGATCTGGGCGTCGGGATAGATGTCCGGCTTCATCGAACGCACGCGGACCTGGACCACGCGGGGGTCGGCGAGCGCGAGCGCGGCGACGGCGTCGCACAGCGTCTCCTGGAGCTCGAAATGGCGCGATGCGGCGAGGGTGCGGATGCCCTCGCGCAGGAAATCATAATCGATCACCGCTTCGATCCTGTCTTCGGGCGCTGCGTCGTAGCGGCAGGTCATCGCGACGCTCAGCACCACGCGCTGGGGCGCCGCGCGCTCCTGGGGGTGGATGCCGAGCCCCATCGGCACGTCCAGACCCTCGAGCAGGATCGTGTATTCAGCCATTCGGCCGCTCCCGCCCCTCGAACATCACGTCGCCGTCGCGCGGCAGGAAGCGCTGGCCGCAGTCGACGAAGATGTTCTGCCCGGTGATGCTCGGCGTCGTGAGCAGCTGCTCGACCGTCGAGGCGACGTCGGCAAGCGCTACGGGGCGCTGGAGGAGGTTCTGCCGCGCATGCTCGGCGAACGCTTCGGCGCTCTGGTCGAGGCTGGGGAGGGTGAGGCCGGGCGAGACGGCGTTGACGCGGATACGCGGCGCCAGCGCGCGTGCCATCAGCTCGGTCGCAGTGGCGAGCGCGGCCTTGCTGAGCGTGTAGGTGAAGAAATCGGGGTTGAGGTTGGCCAGCTTCTGGTCGAGCAAATTGACCACCGCGCCCTCCGCGAGGTCCTCCTGCGCCGCGAGCGCCGAGGCGAGCGCGACCGGGGCGCCGCAGTTCACGCGCATGTGACGGTCGAGCAGCGCGAAGCCGGTGAGCGGAAGCGCGTCGAATGCGAACAGCGAGGCATTGTTGACCAGCCCCTCGATGGGCCCGTCCAGCCCCTCGCGCGCCGCGGCGATCAGCGCGGGCGCAGTCTCCGCCTCAGCGAGCTCGCCGCCGACCACGCAGGCGCGGCCGCCCTCGGCTTCGATCTGCGTGCGCAGTGCTTCGGCTTCGTCGGGCGAATGATGGTGGTGGATCGCCACGCCGTGGCCGCGCAGCGCGAGGCGGCGGGCGATCGCCGCGCCGATCCGCCGCGAGCCACCCGTCACCAGAACACGCATCAGTAGCCCATCAGCTTGAGCACTTCCTGCCGGCTGCGCTCATCATCGCGGAAAACGCCCATCATCCGGCTGGTGACCATGCCCACGCCGGGCGTGCGCACCCCGCGCGCGGTCATGCAGGCGTGCGTCGCCTCGATCACCACCGCTACGCCCACGGGCTTGAGCCCGTTCCAGATGCAGTCGGCGACTTCGGCAGTCAGCCGCTCCTGCACCTGCAGGCGGCGCGCGAAGGCGTGGAGCACGCGCGCGAGCTTGGAGATGCCGACGACATGGTCCTTGGGAAGGTAGGCGATCGAAGCCTTGCCGATGATCGGCGCCATATGGTGCTCGCAGTGCGACTGAAAGGGAATGTCCTTCAGCAGCACGATCTCGTCATAGCCGCCGACTTCCTCGAACACGCGCGAGAGGTGGTGCGCGGGGTCCTCGTCATAGCCCTGGCAATATTCCTTCCAAGCGCGGGCGACGCGCTCGGGCGTGTCGAGCAGACCCTCGCGCATGGGATCGTCGCCCGCCCAGCGGAGGATCGTACGGACCGCTTCGGCCACTTCGGGAGGGACGGGCAGCTTGGCCGGCGGGGCGACGAGATCGCCATCTTCCGAACCGTCAAAAATTTCCGCCATCATTCCTGCCTTTTCCGATGCGATCTGACGTTACGGCAACCGCCATTTGCCGGTTGCGAGCGCCGCGGCCCCTTGCGCCTGCCAACCGAGAGCGGCGGGAAACCGCAGAGTTCCGCGGTTCATGCCCGTTGACGGGGCTCGGGAAATGCAGCGATAGTTGCAAGAGAAATAAAAGCAACGCCGAGACCGAGTACGGCCGGCACAGGGGCAGGAGAGGGGATTCCCATGAAGAAGTTCGACTTGCTGGCCGCGACTGCGCTGTCGTTGTTCGCCATCGCGCCCGTCTATGCGCAGGAAACGCCGGCCGATCCACAGTCCGGGGCCGAGGACTATCAAGGCGCGAACGAGATCGTCGTCACCGCCACCCGCCGCAACGAGACCGTGCAGGACGTGCCGATCGCGATCACCGCGATCGGCCCCGAGCTACTGCAGAACGCCGGAGTCGAGAACGTCCGCGACCTGGAACAGCTCGCTCCATCGATCCAGACCTCGACCGGCCAGTCCTCGGCGACGGGCACGACGATCTATATCCGCGGCATTACCACCGGGGGCGACAATCCCGGCTTCGAGCCTGCGGTGGGCGTGTTCATCGATGGCGTGTTCCGCGCCCGCGCGGGCGTGGCGATCTCCGAATTGCCCGAGCTCGAGCGGATCGAAGTGCTGCGCGGGCCGCAGGGCACGCTGTTCGGGCGCAACACGTCGGCCGGCGCGCTCAGCATCTACACCGCGCAGCCCAAGTTCGAGCTCGGCGGCTATGTCGAGGGCATGTACGGCAACTACAACGCCTATGGCGTTCGCGGCGCAGTCACCGGGCCGGTGAGCGAGCGGCTCGCGCTGCGCGTCGACGGCGGCTATCGCAAGCGCGACGGCTATATCAAGGACGCCAACAGCGACCGCCGGCTCAACGACATCGATCGCTGGAACGTTCGCGGCCAGGCGCTGTTCGACAGCGGCGACGTCACCTTTCGTCTGATCGGCGACTATTACGAGACCGACGAGCAGTGCTGCGGGACGGTGTCCGTCGTGCGCGGTCCGCTGGCCCAGGTGATCAACGGCATCGCGGCGGCACAGGGCCGCACGGGCATCTACACCGGTCCGCCGAGCGACCGCATCCAGGCGATGTCGCCCAACCGCGACTATGCCGAGCGGGTTCGCGACTGGGGCGTCTCGGGCGAGCTCAACTGGGATCTGGGCGGTGCCAAGCTGACGTCGATCACAGCCTATCGCAACTGGCGTGCGCTCCGGAACCAGGACATCGACTTCTCGGGAATCGATCGCGCCTATCGCGACGGCTATCGCACCGAGCTCAAGGACTTCACCCAGGAACTCCGCTTCCAGGGCTCGGCGTTCGGGGGCGTGCTCGACTGGCTGGTCGGCGGCTTCTACCTCAACGAGTCGAACAAGCTGCGCGACACGGTGCGCTTCGGCAACGACGCCAACCTTTATGTCGACGCGGCGCTCAACGGCGCGACTCGCTCGCCCGCGCTGCCGACGGGCGCGCAGTTCTTCGGATCGCTGGGAACCAGCGCGCCGCTGTTCGGCCAGGTGCTGCTCGCCCAGAACCCGATCGTAGCGCCGCCGCCCGCCGCCGGCCTGCCGCCCGTCCGGCTGCGCGACATCGCGCCGGTGGGATCGCCCCTGTTCGCCTATCTCAACACGCCGCTGACCGGGAACCCGGCAGGATCGGGGAACAACAACGACGATTTCAGCGTGAAGACCAATGCCTTCGCGCTGTTCACCCACAACATCATCAACGTCACCGACAAGCTGTCGCTGACGCTCGGCGCGCGCTGGAACCATGAATCGAAGAAGCTCGACGCTTCGATCAACAACACCACCCCTGCGTGCAATTTCTTCTTCAGCGCCGACCCGCGCGCGGCGACCTATCGCGCGCTGATCCAGGGCGCGAGCTCCGCGCTGTACCAGAACCTGTTCCTGCTGAGCTGCAATCCGGCGGTAAGCAGCGAGTTCAACGGCAATTACACCGACGATTTCACCGATGACGCGATCACTGGCACGGCAAAGATCGCGTACAAGTTCTCCGAGGACCTGCTCGCCTATGCGGGCTATGATCGAGGGTACAAATCGGGTGGCTACAACCTCGACCAGGCGACGTTCGACTCGGTAATTTTCGGCGGCAATGGCGCGCAGGGATCGGACCTGCGCTTCGACGCCGAGACCAACGACTCGTTCGAAATCGGGCTGAAGGCCAGCCCGAGCCGCGCCTTCTCGTTCAATGTCGCGGCCTTCTACATGAATTTCTATGGGCTGCAGTCGCTGGTGTTCGCGGGCAACAGCTTCGTCGTGCAGAATGTCGACAAGAGCACCAGCAAGGGCGTGGAGATCGAATCGACGATCCGGCCGGCGCGCGATCTGACCTTCCAGCTCGGCTACAGCTACATCAGCGCCGAATATGACGAATCGAACGACTTTACCGGCACGCCGCTACAGGGGCAGGAAGGCCAGCAGTTCAACAACCAGCCGCTGCACACGATAACGGGTGCGATGACCTGGGAGCCGCAGGTTTCGAGCGCGATCAAGGGGCTCCTCCACATCGATTTCCGCTACAACAGCGAAGTCGACATCCCGTCGAGCAATCCCGATCCGGTGACGGGCCGCACTGCGATCCGCAACGAAGGCTATGCGCTGGTCAACGGCAGCATCGGCCTGCAATCGAACGACGGAAAGATCCGCGGCGAGGTGTTCGTCGAGAACCTCACCAACACCTTCTACTATATCAGCGGCTTCGCCGTCCCCGAGCAGACGGGCAACTTCAACGGCTATCCCGGCTATCCGCGCTTCTACGGCGCGCGGCTGCGCTTCGGCTTCTGACCCGGCGGGACGCGCAAGACGAAAGGGCCGGGGCAGCGATGCTCCGGCCCTTTGCCTTACGCTCTCCACCGTCATCACGCTTTCGCGGGGGTGACGATCAGGCTTGGAAAACCGCGCCTTACTGCTTCTCGAAGGCGACGCTGATGTCGAGCTCGACTTCGTCCGAGACCGCGGGGATGCCGAAGACGATGCCGAAATCCGAGCGCTTGATCGTGGTCTCGGCCTCGAAGCCGACGGTTTCCTTCTTGTTGTAGGGATTGGTGCCCGCGCCGCTGAATTCGGCGTCGAGCGTTACTTCGCGCGTCACGCCGTTGAGCGTCAGGTCGCCGAGGATCTTGGCTTCCTGGCCGTCCACCGTCACCCGCTTGGAGACGAAGCGCGCATCGGCGGGGCTGGGGCCGAAGAAATCGGGTTTTTTGCCGGCCTCGGCGGGCTTGAGCAGGTGTTTGGTGAGGTCGGGGTTGGCCGTGGTTACCTTCGAGACGGGGAGAGTGATGTCCACCTTCGAAGCCGCGGGGTTCTTCGGATCGAGCGTCAGCGTGCCGGTCGCGTCGCCGAAGATGCCGAAATAGTCGTTGAAACCGAAGTGGCTGACGCGCCAGCCGACGAGCGTGTGGCTGGGATCGACGGCATAGGTGCCCGCGGCGACGCGGGCCGGGTCCTTGGCGCCGGGCACCTGGGCGGCCTGATAGGCGATGGCGGGCGTGGCGACGGCGAAGAAGGCCGCAAGGGCGATGGTGCGGATGCGCATCGGGGGGCTCCTGTTGCTTGAGGCGCGCAATCTGGCCGTCGGCCTCGACCGCGTCAAATCAGCCAAGGGGAAACGCAAGGTTTCAGTTCAGAAGGGACGGCTAGAGAAGGAGCTAACGCTTCCCACCAATCCTCGTCTGGTCGGCAAAAGGTCGGTCGCCAGTCGGTAAGTGGTCGGTGGCATGTCCTTTCGAACGCGCCTGCCGACGCCTTTGCTGTTCCTGCGTCCCTCGGTGGACTGCAGATGCGATCAGGAGGCATGTCATGAAGTCCATATCGATTGTGCTCGGCGCCGGGCTGGGCGCCGCGATCATCATCGGCGCCGCAAGCGCACAGGTAACGGATCCGCGGATCGTGGCCGAAATCGGCGTTCGCTACGACGATCTCGATCTCGATAGCGATGCCGGTGCGCGTGCGATGCTGGCCCGGCTCGACGTTGCCGCGACAAAGGCCTGCGGCGGCAAACCGTTCGGCGTCATGAGCAGGGATCATGTGGGAGTGGCAAAGGAACGCGAGTATCGCCGATGCAAGGCCGCGGCGATGGAGGGCAGCACGCTCGAGCTCGGCTCCCCGCGCGTTCGGGCCGCGTGGCTCGAAAAGCAATCGCCCGAGGTCGCTAAGCCGGCACAATCCCTCGGCGTGGGTGCTCGCTGACCTCAGACCGACCGGGGCCGCCATCTTCAAGCATCCGACGAGGCGCGCGGAGCCTCGTCGGATCGGACGTGCCAGCGGTGGTGACGATCCTTGATGCGATCGCCTGCGCCATCCCGGCGGCCACCATGTCCGGAAGCCGGCGCATCTCGCTGGCAGGCGTTTCGAAGACGCGCGAATAGACCGTGATGCGGCTGTCCACCCGATCCACCCGGGCGATTGCGCGCACCACGTCGCCCTCCCGCCGAACGCTGCCCGAGACGACATAGTCGGCCCCAAGCGCGCGCCCGATGTCGGCAGGATTGTTCTCGGCCCTGGCCGGCAGCGGCGCGATCGAGGCAAGCGGCATGCCTGCGCGGTTCAGCGCTGCGGCAGTCGCGGCGCCGATGCTCTTCCCGAACAGGTGCATCTCCTCGCCCGGGTTGAGGCTGGTAAAGGGAAGGACGGCAAAGGTGGGGGGAGAGGCCCGTTGCGTCATGCTGAAGCCGAGGACAGCGAGCAGGGCGAGAACCAGCCCCAGGCCGATCGCGACGAGCGCTACCCGCTTCCGCGATTGCCGCGGCATCTTGCGCTCAGCGCCGGCCATCTCGGTGAGGCGGTACCCCACCCGGGGGATCGTCTCGAGCGTCACGCCCTGCATGCGCTCGGTGAGCCGCCGCACCTTGGCGAGGCAGCGATTGATCGCGTCCTCGCCGACGATCCGCCCCTCCCAGCATTGCTGGATCAGCGCGTCGCGGCTCATCACCTCGCCGGGTCGACGGGCAAGCGCCACGAGCACCTGCATCACTCGGGGCTCCACCGTCTCGCGCGCGCCATCGAAGACGATCTCTCGAGACGACGGCTGCACCGTGGCGCCGCCGAGCGCGAAATCCGGCTCGCGGGCAAGATCGACCCGAAGAAGGTTCTGCATGTCGTTCATGCGGCTGAAGGCGGCATGGCCGGCCCCTGCCGGAAGTGGGTCTCGCGTGCGGAGCATCCTGGCATCGGTACGAATCCCACCAGAGTTTCGCTTCAGGATAGGGCGAAGCAGCGCGCGCAACAACTGCCAGGCGGTGGCGTGGGCGAGGCCGGGTGTTCGCGCCAACAAAAAGCCCCTCCGGTGAGGGAGGGGCTCTTCGTTTGCCTGTCGCCGGGCGCAGCGCCCGGCAGGATCAATTCTTGTCCTTGTCGACCAGCTTGTTGGCGCTGATCCACGGCATCATCGCACGCAGCTCGGTGCCGACCTGCTCGATCGGGTGCGCTGCGGCCGCCTTGCGCGATGCCTTGAGCTCGGGCTGGCCGGCGCGGTTGTCGAGGACGAAATCCTTGACGAAGCGGCCCGACTGGATGTCCGCCAGCACGCGCTTCATCTCGGCCTTGGTCTCGTCGGTGATGATGCGCGGCCCGGTCTTGATGTCACCGTACTCGGCGGTGTTCGAGATCGAGTAGCGCATGTTGGCGATGCCGCCCTCATAGAGCAGGTCGACGATCAGCTTGGTCTCGTGGAGGCACTCGAAATAGGCCATCTCGGGGGCATAGCCCGCCTCGACCAGCGTCTCGAAACCCGCCTGGATCAGGTGCGTGATTCCGCCGCACAGCACGGCCTGCTCACCGAACAGATCGGTCTCGCACTCTTCCTTGAAGTTGGTCTCGATGATGCCCGAGCGGCCGCCGCCGACGCCCGATGCATAGGCGAGCGCCACGTCGTGCGCGTTGCCGGTCGAATCCTGATGGATCGCGATCAGGCACGGCACGCCGCCGCCGCGCACATATTCGCTGCGCACGGTGTGGCCGGGACCCTTGGGCGCGATCATGATCACGTCGATGTCCGCGGGCGGCTCGATCAGGCCGAAATGGACGTTGAGACCATGTGCGAAGGCGAGCGCGGCGCCGGGCTTCATGTTGCCCTTGAGGTCCGCGTCCCAGATGCCGGCCTGATGCTCGTCGGGGGCGAGGATCATCAGGATGTCGGCCCAGCCGGCCGCTTCCTTGTTGCTCATCACCTTGAAGCCGGTATCCTCGGCCTTCTTCGCCGAGGCCGATCCGGGGCGAAGCGCGATCGCGACTTCCTTGACGCCGCTGTCGCGCAGGTTCTGCGCATGGGCATGGCCCTGCGAACCATAGCCGAGGATGGCGATCTTCTTTCCGGTGATCAGGTTCAGATCGGCATCGCGATCGTAGTAGACACGCATTTTTTCCGCTTTCCTTTCTGTCGTCATCCCCGCGGAAGCGGGGATCCATCTCCTGCCGTTTGATCTTGCCGAACCCGCAGGAGATGGTCCCCCGCTTTCGCGGGGGTGACGGGTTGGTTGGTGTGAACTCTAGGCCGCGTCTTTTCCGCGGGAAATCGCCACCACGCCGGTGCGCGCGACCTCGACCAGGCCGACCTCGCGCATCAGCTCGACGAACTTGTCGATCTTCTCGGTGCCGCCGGTGACTTCGAACACGAAGCTCGAGATCGTCGCGTCCACCACGCGGGCGCGATAGACTTCGGCGAGGCGCAGCGCCTCGATCCGGTGATCCCCCGTACCCGCGACCTTCACCAGCGCCAGCTCGCGCTCGACGTGCGGGCCGAAGGCAGTGAGGTCGGTCACCTTGTGCACCGGCACCAGCCGTTCGAGCTGGGCGATGATCTGCTCCATCACCGGCGCCGAGGCCGAAGTGACGATGGTGATGCGGCTGATGAGATTGTCGTCGGTGATCTCGCTCACCGTCAGACTCTCGATGTTGTAGCCACGCGCGGTGAACAGGCCCGCGATTCGGGCGAGGATGCCCGGCTCGTTGTCCACGATCACGGCGAGCGTGTGCCGCTCCTGGTTTTCTTCCTTGATGTGCATGTGCTTAGACCAGCGCCTTGGCTTCGTCGTCCATCTCGCCGGAGACTTCGGCGGCCTGGAGGAGCATTTCGGTGTGCGCCGCGCCCGACGGGATCATCGGGAAGCAGTTGGCGAGCTTGGCCACCCGGCAATCGACCAGCACCGGCCCGTCATAGGCCAGCATTTCGGCAATACCGGGTTCCAGCTCCTGCCGGCCCTCGATCTTGATACCCTTCCAGCCATAGGCCTCGGCGAGCTTCACGAAATCGGGGAGCGCATCGCTGTAGCTCTCCGAATAGCGCGACTGATAGGTCAGCTCCTGCCACTGGCGGACCATGCCCATATATTCGTTGTTCAGGATGAAGATCTTGACCGGCAGGCGATATTGGGTCGCGGTCGCCAGCTCCTGGATGTTCATCTGGATCGAAGCCTCGCCGGCGATGTCGATCACCAGCGCATCGGGGTTGCCGAGCTGCGCGCCGATCGCGGCGGGCAGGCCATAGCCCATGGTCCCAAGGCCTCCGCTCGTGAGCCATTTGTTGGGCACCTCGAACCCGAAATGCTGCGCGGCCCACATCTGGTGCTGGCCCACTTCGGTGGAGATGATCGGTGCGCGGTCCTTGGTCGCCTCATAGAGCGCGCGGATCGCCCGCTGCGGCATGATCGCGTCCTTGCGGTCCTCGAAATCGAGACAGCGCTTGGCACGCCAGCCGTTGATCCGGCTCCACCATTCGGTGAGGTCGGGCTTGGGATGGCTCCGCGCCTTCCAGCTTTCGATCATCGCGGCGAGCGCCTTGCCCACGTCGGCGATGATCGGCAGATCGACGCGGACATTCTTGTTCACACTCGACCGATCGATGTCGATGTGCACTTTCCGCGAGTTCGGCGCAAAGGCGTCGAGCCGGCCGGTGACACGATCGTCGAAGCGCGAGCCGAACGCGATGATCAGGTCCGCCTTGTTCATCGCCCAATTGGCTTCGTAGGTGCCGTGCATGCCGAGCATGCCCAGCCACTGGTCCGAAGAGGCGGGGAAGGCGCCCAGGCCCATCAGCGTCGAGGTGACCGGCGCGCCGGTGAGCGCGGCGAGCTCGCGCAGCAGCCGCGTGGCCTCGGGTCCCGAGTTGATGATCCCGCCGCCGGTGTAGAATATCGGGCGCTCGGCCGCGGCGAGCATGTCGACCGCTTCCTGGATCTTCGCCGCGTCGGGCTCAGTCTGCGGGCGATAGGTCTTGTGCTGGATCGGCCCCGGCGCCTCGTAGCGCGCGGTGGCGACCTGCACGTCCTTGGGGATGTCGATCACCACCGGGCCGGGGCGGCCCGAAGTAGCGATGTGGAACGCCTCATGGACGATGCTGCCCAGCCGCTCGGGCGATTTCACCAGATAATTGTGCTTGGTGCAGTGGCGCGTGATGCCCACTGTGTCGGCTTCCTGGAAGGCGTCGGTGCCGATGAGGGCGGTCGGCACCTGGCCGGTGATCACCACCATCGGGATCGAGTCCATCAGCGCGTCGGTGATGCCGGTGACGGCGTTGGTCGCGCCGGGGCCCGAGGTGACCAGCACCACGCCGGGCTTGCCGGTCGAGCGGGCATAGCCCTCGGCGGCGTGAGTCGCGGCCTGCTCGTGGCGCACCAGGATGTGCTTGATCCGGTCCTGCTTGAACAGCGCGTCGTAGATCGGAAGCACCGCGCCGCCGGGATAGCCGAACACGACTTCCACACCGAGGTCGCTCAACGCCTCGATCAGGATGTCTGCTCCGCTCTTCTCGACCACTGGAACCTCCATTGCTGCAACGCACATAACATTGCCGGAGCGGCGCTGCTACCGGTACGAAAACTGCGCGTCAAGCCTTATTGCGGTAATTTTGTTTCGAATTGTTCGAGTAGTTTGTTGGTTTCTGTCTCGCCCGTGCGCTTCCAGTGCTCAGGCGGCTGGCGGCGGAACCAGGTGTATTGCCGCTTGGCATATTGGCGCGTCGCGGCCGCACCCTCGGCAACGGCAGCCTCGCGCTCGATCTCGCCCCGCAGCATCGCCCCTACTTCGGGCACCCCGATCGCACGGAGCACGGGAGCATCGGCGGGTATGTCGGTGCGCGCCAGCAGCGCTCGCACTTCGTCTTCCGCCTGCGCGACCATCGTCACGAACCGCCGGTCGATGCGCTCGCCGAGCCATTCGCGGTCGGGCAGCAGGACGAGCGCAGCAAGACGGATATCGCTGCCGATCCCGCCTTCGCGGTGCGTCTGCCAGTCGCCGATCGTCTGCCCCGTCGAGCGCACCACTTCCAGCGCCCGCGCCACTCGGCTCGTGTCGGTGGGCCGCAGGCGCGCCGCGGATTCGGGATCGGCCAGTGCGAGCGCGGCGTGCGCCTCGGCCACCGGCAGCGCGCGCACGGCTTTGCGCACATCGGGGTCGATCTCGGGCACCGGCGCGATGCCGTCGATCAGCGTGCGCAGGTACATGCCGGTGCCGCCTACCAGGATCGGCAGGCGGCCTTGCTCGTGCGCCTCGGTGATCGCCGCGCGCGCCTCGGCTGCCCAGCGCGCCGCCGAATAGGCGTCCGCGCCGTCGACATGGCCGAACAGCCGGTGCGGCGCGCGCAGCTCCTCCTCGCGCGTCGGCCGCGCCGTCAGCACCCGCAGATCGGCGTAGACCTGCATCGAATCGGCGTTGATCACCGTGCCGCGGTGCCTCTCGGCGAGCGCGAGCGCGAGAGCGGACTTGCCGCTCGCGGTCGGCCCTGCGATGAGCGCCACCGTTGGGAGGTCGGTCATCGCCCAACCTCCGTTCGCCCTGAGCTTGTCGAAGGGCGGATCTCCGATCGTGCCGCGGGCGAAGCAAAGAAGGGCGCTTCGACAAGCTCAGCGCGAACGGGGAGAGGGCGGTCCTTCAGCAAGGGGTTGAATGTGTTCATCGCGACGCTTGTAGCAGAGGGGCTCGCCGCAGGGCAGCTTTCGGAAGCAGCGGACCGGCTCGCCGCCGTGGGTTGTGCGCCCGGCACGCCGGTCTGGCTCGATGAGGGTAGGGCAGCCGACCTGCGTTTCGCATCGAACCCGCAAGCCGCGCGCGGCGCGCTGGAAGGGGTTTTCCCCGCCGCCGACGTGATCGTCCAGCCTGCGGAAGACCGCGCGAAGAAGCTGCTCGTGGCGGACATGGATTCGACGATGATCACCGTCGAATGCATCGACGAGCTCGCCGACTATGCGGGGATCAAGCCACAGATTGCCGAGGTCACCGAGCGGGCAATGCGCGGCGAGCTTGATTTCGCGGAAGCGCTCGACGCGCGTGTGGCGCTGCTCAAGGGGCTCGGCGCAGACGCGATCGATCGCTGCCTCGCCGAGCGAGTAAAGTTGATGCCGGGCGCGCGCACGCTGGTGCAGACGATGAAGGCGAACGGCGCGCGGACGGTCCTGGTATCCGGCGGCTTCACGCGCTTCGCCGAACCGGTCGGCGAGCAGATCGGCTTCGATCGAGTGATCGCCAACGAGCTGCTGATCGACGCCGATGCGCTGACCGGCGCGGTCACCAAGCCGATCGTCGATTCCTCCACCAAGGAACGCACTTTGCTCGGCGCGATGACGGAGTTCGGCATTCCCGCGTCCGCGACGCTGGCAGTCGGCGACGGCGCCAACGATCTTGCGATGATTCGCCAAGCGGGTCTGGGCGTCGCCTACCACGCCAAGCCGATCGTAGCCGCCGCGGCGGGTGCGCGGATCGACCACAACGATCTCACCGCGATGCTCTATGCGCAGGGTATCCCGCGCGCAGACTGGGCGAGGGGCTGAGGCCTCAGCCCGCTTCGAAAGTCACCACGATCGAATCGGCACTGCGCTCCTTGGGCGAGCCGTGGTGGACCGCTTCGATGTTGTTGCCGTCCGGATCGAGCAGGAAAGCCCCGTAATAGCCGGGATGATAGGCGCGCTCGCCGGGCGCGCCATTGTCGCGCCCGCCCGCCGCCAGTCCGGCCTCGTAGAAGGCGTCGACCGTGGCGCGGTCGCGGGCCTGGAAAGCGATGTGGTGCCGGCCGGTAAGCTCGCCTGCCGCTGCCTCGCTGTCGGGCGTCGAGACGAAGAGTTCGTCCACCCAGAAGAAGTCGTCGCCGCTTCCGGAAAGCGGGATGTCCAGCGCGTCGAATACCGCCTCGTAGAAGCGCCGGCTCGCCGGAAGATCGCGTACCACCAGCTGGATATGATCGATCAGCCGGCCGAGATGCATTTGCTGAGTTGCCATGGCAGCCACTCCGTCGGTTGCCCCCCCGACGTCTAACGCACTCCCTTGCCAAAGGTGTACGTCAGCGCGAGCCCGGCCGAGAACTGATCGGCCGAGCCGAACGCATCGACGACGGGCGAGTCCGCGGCATCGTCGAGCAGCCTTTCATATTTGGCATAGCTCGTGACACCCCAGCGCGTCGTGAACTGATATTGGGCGCCGACCGTCGCCGCGACCGAATAGAGGCCGCCGCCGGGATCGTAGAGGGGAAGTCCTGTCGCGGCGGACTCGCGCGGGTTCACCCCGAAATAGGCCTGCTGATAATTTTGATCGGCGAAAGTCACGCGCGGACCGACCGACACCAGCCAATCGTCTCCGTCGCGTGCAACGAGATCGAAGCCGGCATCGCCGACCCAGCCTTCGTGCCCGTTGACGCCCCTACGCGCGTCGATCCGGAAGCGGAACCCAGGGGTGAGCCAATATTGGGCGAAGCCGCCCAGCTCGACGGTAACATCTACTTCGTCCAGGTCCGCACCGACTTCTTCACGCTTGCGGCCGCCCTCGATGTGGAACGCCGGGCCGACCTCGAAACCGTTGGCGCGCACCAGCGGGAACCCGGCGGCCTCGTCCGGCGCCTCGAAGTCGAACGGCTTGTCGCCGCGCGTCATCGAGAAATCGATGAAGGGCTGGAGGATGAGCTTGTCCGAGCCGGGGTAGTTCGGCACGAACTGCGGGCCCGCCCCGACCCGGAAGCGTCGCGGCTCCTTGGTTTCGGTCCTGCTTTCCGCTTCGTCGTCGGACGACTGCGCGAATGCGGGATTGAGGGCGAGGAGCGAAGAGGCGAGGGCCGCACAGGCCAGAGTTGCTTTGATCATCGCGCGAAGAACGACGCCCCCCGGATTTTGTTGCGAGTGCGCACCAAGTTATTCGATATTCCAGGAATTTGCAATTTTCCGCGGAATCGCAACGATATCCCGATTTCGCAGGTGCGGCAGGCCTGTCCCGGCGTGACACGCATTAACCTATTCTTATCCGCCACCATGCAAAACCGGACACTGCATTCGGCAACGTTCGAGGGGATTCATGCGCGTTCTGGCGATGGCATCGCAGAAGGGCGGGTCCGGCAAGACCACGTTGAGCGGGCACCTTGCGGTGCAGGCTCAGCTGGCTGGCCAGGGACCCGTGGTCCTGATCGACATCGATCCGCAAGGCTCGCTGTCCGACTGGTGGAACGAGCGGGACACCGAGTTTCCGGCGTTCGCGCAGACCACGGTCGCGCGGCTCGCGGCGGATCTCGAAGTATTGCGGCAGCAGGGCTTCCGCCTTGCGGTGATCGATACGCCGCCTGCCATCACCATGGCGATCCAGAGCGTGATCCAAGTCGCCGAGCTGGTGGTGATCCCGACACGGCCGAGTCCGCACGATCTTCGCGCAGTCGGCGCCACGGTCGATCTGTGCGATCGCGCCGGCAAGCCGCTGATCTTCGTCGTCAACGCCGCCACGCCCAAGGCGCGGATCACTTCCGAAGCCGCGGTCGCGCTTTCACAGCACGGCACGGTGGCGCCGATCACGCTCCACCATCGCACCGATTTTGCGGCCTCGATGATCGACGGCCGCACGGTGATGGAGATCGATCCCAACGGCAAATCCTCTGCCGAAGTCGCCGCGCTCTGGTCTTATGTGAACGATCGGCTGGAGAAGAACTTCCGCCGCACCGTGTTCGCGGCACCCGCGGCACCGGTCAGCCACTTCGGCGCTGGACGTCCGGCCGGCGGCTTCGGCCGCCGTGTCATGAGCTGAGGGAGGGCGGCATGATCAGCAAGCCTATCGCTTCGCTCTCCTCGGGCCTGCTCGCGCGCAAGGGGCAGGCGCGTCCTGCCATGCGCCCGCAGGGCTTCGTGGGCATGAACCCTGCGCCCTCGGTCGACGATCTCGGCTGGGACGACATGGGAGACGGAATGGCATCGCACACTCCGCGCCCGGTCGCGGTAGGGCCGACCCCCAGCGTCCAGGTCGGCAAGCCGGTGGTTCTCCGCCAGCTCGAGGCACTCGACGAGCAGCTAGCGAGCGCGGAAGCGCGCCCCGAGCCTGCTCCGCGGCCCGCACCGATCGAGATCAAGCCGGTTCCGGACGGCGCGCTCGCCCGCGTCGCGCGCGAAGTCGCGGCCAAGAAGGGTAAGGCGGCCTTCACGCTTCGGCTCGACCAGGAGCGTCATCTGCGGCTGCGGCTCGCATCGGCCGTCAGCGGCCGTTCTGCGCAGCAGCTCGTGACTCAGGCGCTCGACCAGTTTCTAGCAACACTCGACGAAGTCGAGGCGCTCGCGGTGCAGCTCGGGCAGGTTCAGGACAATGCTTAAGGAAGTGAAGATGAACAGCCGCACCATGCTCAAGCTGGGGCTTTCGGCCCTGGTCCTGGGCGGCGTCACCGTCACCGGGGCCGCCACCCAGAGTATCGCGCTTTCGGCCTTCGCCGCTTCCGGGGCGAACGCCAAAAAGGCAGCGTCGGAGGCCAAGCAGGCGCGCAAGGCGCTGGCGCAGCGCAAGGGCGACAAGGCCGTGCAGCACGCCGAGCTCGCGGTCGCCAACGATCCGAGCAACGCCGAATATCGCGCAATGCTGGGGCAAGCCTATCTGCTCGCCGGCCGCTTCACCTCGGCCGCCCAGGCACTCACCGACGCGCTGACGCTCGATTCCGAAAACGGCGGCGTCGCGCTCAACCTCACGCTCGCCAAGATCGCGCAGGGCGACTGGGCCGGCGCGCGTGCAACGCTTCAAGCCAATGCCGATCGCATCCCCGCGAGCGATCGCGGGCTGGCTTTCGCGCTCGCAGGCGATCCGGTCGCGGCTGTCGAGATTCTCGCGCCTGCGGTGCGCGACCCCTCGGCGACGGCCAAGACGCGGCAGAACCTTGCGCTCAGCCTGGCGCTCTCGGGCCGCTGGCGCGAAGCCACCCAGATCGCCGCGATGGACGTGCCGCCGGACCAGCTCCCGGCGCGGATCATGGAATGGGCCGCCTTCGCGCGTCCCGCCAACGCCTATGACCAGGTGGCGTCGCTGCTCGGCGTCCGCCCGATCGCCGATGCCGGCCAGCCGGTGGCGCTCGCACTCGCGCAGCAGCCCAACATCGCCGTTGCCGCCGTGGCCCCGGCCACCGATCCCGTCGACGCCTATATGCCCGCCGCACCCGCGCAGCAGGCAGCCGTCGAAGCGCCAGCCCAGACGGCTCCCGAGCCGCAGCAGGTCGCCGGCACCGGCCCGCAGGTCGTGTTCGGCCCGCGCGCCGAAGTCGTCCAGGCGGTTCCGGCGGCAGTCCGCCCACAGCCGGCTCCGGTCCGCGTCGCATCGGCGCCGCCGCAGCCCGCCCGCGCGGCTCCGGCCAAAGCCGCGGCGCCTGCGAAGCGCGTCGCCGGCAATCACTATGTCCAGCTCGGCGCCTATGCCAATGCCGCGGTCGCCCGCGATGCCTGGGTCCGCTACACGCGCCGCCTGCCTGCCCTCGGCGGGGAGACACCGCAGGGTGCGCAGGTCTCGACGCAGGCCGGCACTTTCTACCGGCTCTCGGTCGGCGGCTTCGCGCGCGCCGATGCGGATGCGCTGTGCCGCCAGGTCAAGGCCGGCGGCGGCAGCTGCTTCGTCCGCGTCGCGGCGGGCGACACCGTCGCAAGCTGGGTCAAGCCGGCCCGCGCGCAGGTCGCGGCGCGCTAATAGATTTCCTGCTATCGGAACGGAGGGCCGAGGTTGCGACGCCTCGGCCCTTTTTCATTGGGATTGTCCGGACTGAATCAGGCTCGCCCTCCAAACAGGAGAGCCAGGAAGCGCAAAACCGCGAGGCCTATTACCGCTACCAAGCTGATCGCGGCGTAAAGGATTGGCGCAATCAACAACCCGAGCCCCACTCCGCTGAGCTCACAGTCGTAAAATGCGGCCAGGCTCGTCGTAGACACCCAGGCGACGATGGCGACGAGCGCGACAAATGCTGATGCAATCCAAAACGTGCGGTCCCGCTCATTCTTCGAGACCAACCACGCGATCATGAACGGAGACAAGGGGATCAAACCCAAGAGGGCGATGAACAGTGCGTCCGCTGAAAATTGCTGAACTGTTTTACGGGCCAACTCACCGAAAGGCATTTCCCCAACCTGGAGGTAGGGGCGGCTGCCGTTCACGGAAGCGGCAAGATTTTCGAAGCACGCATCGAAGTCGACGCTGACGACAAGGGAGTGTGTCGTCAGAAAAATTGAAAGCGCGAGCGAGAAAAGAAGCAGCAAGATGCCCTGATTCTTTCTCCCGCTCATCGCTGAACTCCCGATTTGGTCCGATCTCAATCTACCGGCGTTCCGCCCTTGAACAGGCGCAGCACCTTGCCTTGAACCGGCAGGCCGTCGAACGGCGTGTTGCCGGCGCGTCCGGCCATGTCGTTCTCGCGGATCACCCAGGGTGTGTCGGGATCGAGCACGATCAGATCGGCGGGGCTGCCGGGTTCGAGTGTTCCCGTCGCGAGCCCGAGCACCCGGGCGGGGTTGCGCGCCAGCAGCGCGAACAGCCGCTCGACCGATACGATTTCGTCGCGGACCAGCCCGAGCGAAAGCGCGAGCAGCGTCTCGGCGCCCGACATGCCCGGCTCGGAATCGGCGAAGGGCAGGCGCTTGGCCTCGGGCCCGCGCGGATCGTGGCCGGAGGCGATCACGTCGATCGTCCCATCCTTGACGGCGGCCAGCGCCGCCTGACGATCGCTCTCGGCACGCAGCGGCGGCGAGAGATGCGCATAGGTGCGGAAATCGCTGACTGCGATGTCGGATAGCAGCAGGTGCGCCGGGGTGATGCCGCAAGTGACCGCCACGCCGCGCCGCTTGGCCGCGCGGATCAGCTCGAAGCCCGCCGCCGTGGTGACCTGACGGAAGTGAATCCGCGCGCCGGTCTCCTCGGCCAGCATCAGATCGCGCGCGATCGCCAGCGCCTCGGCAATCGCGGGCGCGGCGGGAAGCCCCAGCCGGGTCGCCGTTTCGCCAGCGGTGGCGACGGTACCTGCGGCAAGCCCGCCGTCCTCGGCATGCGCGATCACCGTCATCCCGCAGTCGTGCGCATAGGCGAGCACCTTGCGCATCGTCCCCGAGCAGCCGATCCAGCCGCGACCGGTGGCGACGGCGCGCGCGCCTGCGGAAGCGTTGATCGCCATCTCGCCGAGATCGGTTCCCGCCAGCCCGCGCGTGGCGGCCGACATCGGGTGCACCCAGAGCTGCGGCTTGCCCGAAAGCGCGGCGCGGCGGACGATGCCGGGATCGTCGAGCACCGGCGATTGATCGGGCATCAGCCCGACGCGCGCGATCCCGCCCGCGCGGCACGCCGCTTTGTCGACCGAGAACACCCCCAGGTCGACCAGCGCGGGCGCCAGCATCTTGCCTTTCAGGTCGATCTGCTGCGCGTCCGAGGGAATTTCGAACGTGCCGATCGCAGCGATGGTCTCGCCGTCCGCGAGCAGCCCGCCGGCGGTGACGCCGCCTTGCGGGCAAACCAGCGTCGCGTTGAGGAAGGCGGTTTTCATGCGCGTGCTCCCCAAATCGTCACCCCCGCGAAAGCGGGGGCCCATCTCGGAGAGAAGTCGCGGGGCACCGCCGTCGTATTTGTGGCACGTGCAGGAGATGGGCCCCCGCTTTCGCGGGGGTGACGGGGAAGGGAACGGGAGTACCGGATATGCTTCATGCCCAGCCCTCCACGCCGCGCGCCCGTCTGGTGAGCACGTCCAGGCACGCCATGCGCACCGCCACGCCCATCTCCACCTGCTCGGTGATCGCGCTGCGGGTCGGATGATCGGCGACGCTCGATTCGATCTCAACGCCGCGGTTCATCGGCCCGGGGTGCATCACCAGCGCATCGGGCTTGGCGCGCGCCAGCCGCTCGGGCGTGAGGCCGTAGCGCATGTGGAACTCGCGGGTGGAGGGAATGTAGCCGCCCGCCATCCGCTCGTTCTGGACGCGGAGCATCATCACCACGTCGGCGCCCTCGAGCGCCGCGTCGAAATCGGTATAGGGCGTCACGTACATCCGCTCGATCGCCGGGGGCATCAGCGTCGAAGGCGCCACGACGCGCACCTCGGCGGCGAGCGCGGTGAGCGCGAGCATGTTCGAGCGCGCGACGCGGCTGTGGAGGATGTCGCCGCAGATCACCACGCGCTGCCCCGCGACGCTCCCGCGGCGGCGGCGGATGGTGAGCGCATCGAGCAGCGCCTGGGTCGGGTGCTCGTGCCAGCCGTCGCCTGCGTTGAGCACCGGGCAGTCGACTTTGTCGGCGATGAGCTGGACCGCGCCCGAGCTCATGTGGCGGATCACGATCACGTCGGCGCGCATTGCGTTGAGCGTCATCGCGGTGTCGATCAGCGTCTCGCCCTTCTTCACGCTCGACTGGGCGGCGTGCATGTTGACGACGTCGGCGCCGAGACGCTTCCCCGCGATCTCGAACGACAGCAAGGTCCGCGTCGAATTCTCGAAGAAGGCGTTGATCTGGGTGATGCCTTCGAGCCGCTTGTCGCTCTTTGCGTGGGTGCGGTTCGCCTCCACCCAATGCTCGGCCTCGTCGAGCAGGAAGACGATCTCGTGCGGCTGGAGTCCCGCGATGCCGGTGAGATGCCGGTGCGGGAAGGCGGCGCGGCCGGGAAGCTGGGCCGCGGGGCTGTGATCGGATGCTTGCATTAAAGCTGCGGCCTAGACCCGGCGGCGCGGCTGCGCAAGGGAGCCGCAGCGGACTTCGCCCGTTCGGCGGATGCAGGCAGGAGGAAGAAGGATTGAAACACGCAATCGCGCTCGCTCTGGCGGCAATCGCAGCCTCCGCAGCCGCACAGACGGTGCCGCTGGGCGCAAACCTCGAGCGGTTCGAATATCCCTATCCGGTCCGCTGGTTCGAGACGCGCTCGCAGGGTGAAGCCGTGCGCATGGCCTATCTCGACGTGGCGCCGACTGCTGCCGCCAACGGCGAGACGGTGGTGCTGCTCCACGGCAAGAATTTCTGCGCCGCGACGTGGGAGGCGACGATCCGCGCGCTCGCGGGACGCGGCTATCGCGTGATCGCGCCCGACCAGATCGGCTTCTGCAAATCCTCCAAGCCCGCCGGCTACCAATACAGCTTCCACGCGCTCGCCGCGCTCACGCAGGGGCTGCTCGACAAGGCGGGTGCGGGCAGGGTCACGCTCGTCGGCCATTCGACCGGCGGCGTGCTCGCGGTACGCTTCGCCTTGCTCTTCCCGGAACGGGTGCAGCGGCTGGTGCTGGTCAATCCGCTCGGCCTCAACGACACGCTGGCCGAGGGCGTGCCCTACGCCGACGTCGGCAAGCTGCGCGAGGAGGAGGCGAAGACCGATGCGGCATCGATCAAGGCCTATCAGCTCCGCACCTATTATGACGGCAAATGGCGCCCCGAATACGACCGCTGGGTGGCGATGCTCGCGGGCCAATATGCCTCTCCCGACGGCGACGTGGTGCGCGACGCCCAGGCGCGGCTCTCCGACATGATCCAGACCCAGCCGGTGGCAGCCGAACTGGGGCAGGTGGCTGCGCCGACGACGCTGATCATCGGCCAGCGCGACCTCACTGCGTTCCGTGCGAACACTGCGCCGGAGGCGGTGCGCGCCCAGGTCCGCAAGGTGCCGCAGGCGGCAGAAGAAGCCGTGAAGCGGTTCCGGCAGGCGCAGCTCGTGCGCCTGCCGGCGCTCGGTCATTCGCCGCAGGTCGAGGACCCCGCGACATTCCATGCGACGTTGTTCGGCGCCCTCAGGCGTTGACCAGCGCGTCGATCGCGGCCTGCAGAATGTGCGCCGCGGCTATGTTGTCGATCATCTCGGCGCGGCGGGCGCGGCTGAAATCCTGCTCGATCAGCGTGCGCTCGACCGCGACGGTCGACCAGCGCTCGTCCCACAGCAGGATCGGCAGTCCCATGTCGTCGAGGTTGCGGGCGAAGGCGCGGGTCGACTGGGTTCGCGGCGAATCGCTGCCATCGAGGTTGAGCGGGAGCCCGATCACCAGCCCCTTCACGCCTTGCGCGCCGATCAGCTCGGTCAGCGCAGCCCTGTCCTTGGTGAACTTGGTCCGCCGGATCAGCTGCGCGGGGCTGGCGAAGCTCCAGCCTGCGTCGCACAGCGCGGTGCCGATCGTCTTGGTGCCCACGTCGAGCCCCAGCAGCCGCCCGCCGCCGGGCAGCGCTGCGCGGAAGTCGGCGGGGGCGGTGGTGATCACGGCTTGAACGCGGCGAGCCGGCGCTCGGCGTCCTTGCGGACGTTCGCCCAGAACATGCTGTAGTCGTAGACGTGGTAGTTGTTGCCCGGCTGGAGCACATAGGGGCCCATGTCGGGCGGGTTCGATCCGATCAGCAGAAAGCCGCGGCCGTCGCATCGTGCGGGGACGAAATGCGGCACCAGCGCTGCGGTCTTGAGATCCTTCGACGGCAGCAGGCCGCCCAGATTGGCTTCGGCCGGGGCCGAGTCGCCCGGCTTGCCGGTGAGCGGATTGATGCAGAGCAGGGGTGTCTTCGCGCGCGGCTTGCCGGTGAATCCGGTCGAGGCATCGAAAGTATCGGTGACCAGCACCGGATCGGCGGGCTCGCCGAAGCTCTGCCACGAGAGGATGCACCCGGCCTCGTCCGGACCGGTGCAGGCGGGGAGCCCCATCCGCGGCAGGTCCGCAGTCAGCGATACCGGCCAGCCGACAACATAGGCGGCGGCGATCCGGCGCGCGATCGGCTTGCCCGCCACGCGATCGACGAGCAGCCGCGAGAGGTGCAATGCGCCCTGGCTGTGCCCGGCGAGGATGATCGGCCGCTCGCCCGCTTCGGCCACGAACTGGTCGAACGCGGCGAGCACGTCGCGATAGGCGAAGTCGAGCGCCTGCTGCGCCTGCGACCTGCTCGTCAGGAAGGCGCCGAAGGTCGCCTGGCGATAGCGGGGCGCCCAGACCGCGCCGACCGAATTGAACGCGCTCGCCTGCCCGCGCAGGAACAGCGCAGCGCGGTGGTTCGCCTCGACATTGTCGAGGGGGGCGTTCCACCGCGTTGAATCGAGGAACGAAGTCGGGTGGATGAAGAACACCGCCGCCTGGGGCGCGGACGCCGCGACCTGCCCTTCGGGGACCCACAAAGCGGGGTTGCCCGGCTTGTCCGGCCGCGCGATCCACATGTCGGCGCGCGCATAGGCGTTGCGCTCGGGCGGCGGCAGCGCGACGACGTTGCCGGCAGGCACCAGGAACTGGCGCATCAGCTGCACGCCATAGAAGCGATAGGCGAACATGGTGGCGAGCGCGAGCACGATCAGGACAGCCACGACATAGAGGAATTTCCGGGCCAAGCCCAATCTCCATTGTGCAATGCAGCATAAACGGGGTGTGTTGCAACCGCGTTCCCGTGGCGCACGCTTGTGAAGGATGCAACTGCATTGACGCGCAGGGGCGGGCGGGGGAGGGTGTGGTCCGTCCAGGGGGAAGGCGAGAGTTCGGTCGTGCTCAGCAAAGCCTCAGCTTTTGCTCATGGCAGGTCGCCCGCTTTCGTCCATGTCCGGGGACGACAAGCGGAGGGAGACGGCGATGGATGCGGATCAGGCATCGAAGGACGATGATTTCACGGAGGAGTCGGCCTGGCCCCTGCGCCCTCTGCTGCTCGCCGGGCTGGGCCTGGCGACAGGGCTGATCTTTCACTGGATCCTCGGCAACCGGTTCGAGAGCAGTGTCGAGGCATGGCGCGCGGCGCTGTTGGCGGGCGTGACGCTCGGTGCCGCGCTGATCGGCTTCACGATCGAACGGCGGCTGTGGTGGGCATCGATCCTGTTTTCGCTCGCCGTCGCGCTGGTCGGAGGGCTGGTGATCTACTGGAACGGCGCGCCCGGCGGCTGGGGATCGGGTGAGGGCTGGCGCACGATCAGCCTGCTGCTCGCGGTCGCGATCGCCGCGCCGCTGTTCCAGGCCGCGCAGGACGAGGGCGCCCGGCGTTTTCCCTATGCGAGCGTCCATGATCACGCCTGGACCAATGTGGTGCTGTGGTGCGCCTGCTGGCTTTTCGTCGCGATCGTCCTGGCGCTCTCGTGGCTACTCGCGTCGCTTTTCGACCTTATCAAGATCGATCTGCTGCGGCGCCTGCTCGAGAAGGAATGGTTCTGGCGCGCGCTGGTGGGCCTCGCTTTCGGCGCGGGGCTGGGGCTGCTGCGCGAGAACGACGGTGTCGTTCGGCTGCTCCAACGCGTGGTTGCGACGGTGCTGTCGGTGCTGGCGCCGGTGCTCGGCGTGGGGCTCGCGCTGTTCCTGCTCGCACTGCCCTTCACCGGACTTCAGGCGCTGTGGGACGCCACCAGCGCGACTACGCCGATCCTGCTCGGCTGCGTGATCGGCGCGCTGATCCTCGCGAACGCCGTGATCGGCAACATGCCTCAGCACGAGCGCCGCTTCCCGCTGCTCCGCTACGGCGCGATGCTGCTCGCGGCAGTAGTGCTTCCGCTCGCTATCATCGCAGCGATCGCGACCGGGCTGCGCATCGGCCAATACGGCTTCACGCCCGAGCGGCTGTGGGCGGTAGTGTTCGTCGCGCTCGCCTGTCTCTATGGCGCGGCCTATCTCGCGGCCCTGGTCCTCGGGCGGCTCGGCTGGGCGGGGCGGGTGCGGCCGATGAACCTCACGCTCGCGTTCGTCACCTGCGGACTCGCGCTGCTGCTCGCGACGCCGCTGATCAGCTTCAACGCCATCTCGACTCGCGACCAGCTTGCGCGGCTCGAATCAGGCAGGGTGACGCCCGACCGGTTCGACTGGCGAGCGCTGGCCTTCGACTTCGGCGAGCCCGGCAAGGCCGCGCTCAAGCGGCTCCAGGCTTCGGCCAACTCGCGGATCCGCACGCTCGCGGCCGATGCCGCAAAGGCCGAGACGCGCTGGCAAGTCGCCGAGGCGGGGAGGCTGGAAGAAAACCGCCAGCGGATCATCCGGAACCTGCGCCTGCTGCCGGCGGGTCAGCCGGCGCCACCGGGCCTGATCGATGCACTGGCAAAGAACAGCGATTGTATCGGAAACGCGCGCTGCACCATCCTGCTGATGCAGGCAGATCAGGCGATCCATCTACAGGACTTCTGCTTCGAACAGCCGACTGGCGCGCCAGTCGGTGCGACGGCGTCCTTGTCCTGTACGATCCAACGCTATGAATTGGTCGATGGCAGATGGCAGGCTGCGGAAGCTGAGCGGCCGACCAAGCTCGACCAGCGCCAGCGAGCGGCCCTCGAGGCCGCCTTCGCGGCCGGACAGGTCGAGATCCGCACCGTTCCGCGTCGTCAAGTGTTCGTCGGCGGGATTCCGGTGGGTCAGCCGTTCGAATAGCGTTGCGCGCGCGGCAGGGGGGATGCTAGCCGCGCCCCCATGTCCGTAGACACTGCAACCGTGAAGAAGGTGGCGAGCCTCGCCCGGATCGCGATCAGCGATGCCGATGCCGAGCGTCTCGCGCCCGAGCTCAACAACATCCTCGGCTGGATCGAGCAGCTCGGCGAGGTCGACACCTCCGCCGTCGAGCCGATGACCGCCGTCATCCCCAACAAGCTTCGCCTGCGCGAGGACGTGGTGACCGAAGGCGCCCAGCGCGACGCGGTCCTCGCCAATGCGCCGCAGGGCGAGCACGGCTTCTTCACCGTGCCGAAGGTGGTCGAATGACCGCCAATCCCTCCGTTCGCCCTGAGCCTGTCGAAGGGCGCCTCTCCACCCGCGACGAAGCTTGCGGCAATGCGTGCTTCGACAAGCTCAGCACGAACGGGAATGTGAAGTGACCAAGATCACCGATCTCGGCGTCGCGGGGTTGCGCGACGGTTTTCGCGCCGGGGAGTTCTCGGCGCGCGAAGTCGCCGAAGCGTTCAACGCGGCGGTCAGCGGCGCCAGGGCGCTCAACGCCTTCATCGTCGAAACCCCCGAGCACGCGCTCGCCGCCGCCGATGCCGCCGACAAGGCGCGCGCCGCGGGCGAGGCGCCCAAGCCGCTCGCCGGCGTGCCGATCGGAATGAAGGATCTGTTCGCCACCAAGGGCGTCCAGACCACTGCCGCCAGCCACATCCTGGAGGGCTTCACGCCGGTCTATGAGTCGACTGTCTCCGGCCGGCTGTGGGAAGCGGGCGCGGGCATGCTCGGCAAGCTCAACATGGACCAGTTCGCGATGGGCTCGTCCAACGAGACCTCATACTTCGGCAACGTGATCTCGCCCTGGCGGCGGGACGGCGGCGACAATGCTCCGCTCGCGCCGGGCGGCTCGTCGGGCGGCAGCTCGGCAGTGGTCGCGGCACGGATCGCGCCGGGCGCGACGGGCACCGACACCGGCGGCTCGATCCGCCAGCCCGCGGCCTTCACCGGCATCTCCGGGATCAAGCCCACCTATGGCCGCTGCTCGCGCTGGGGCGTGGTCGCCTTCGCCTCGTCGCTCGACCAGGCCGGGCCGATGGCGCGCGACGTGCGCGACTGCGCGATCCTGCTCGAGAACATGGCCGGGTTCGATCCCAAGGACTCGACGTCGCTCGACCTGCCCGTGCCCAAGTGGGAGGCGAGCCTCTCGGCCGACCTCAAGGGCAAGCGGATCGGCATCCCCAAGGAATACCGCGTCGACGGCATGCCCGCCGAGATCGAGGCGCTGTGGCAGCAGGGCATCGACTGGCTGAAGGATGCCGGCGCCGAGATCGTCGAGGTCTCGCTCCCGCACACCAAATATGCGCTTCCGGCCTATTACATCATCGCGCCCGCGGAGGCCTCGTCGAACCTCGCGCGCTATGACGGTGTCCGCTACGGCCTGCGCGAGCTCGCCGATGGGCAGAACCTCCAGGAAATGTACGCTGCCACGCGCGCCGCGGGCTTCGGCGACGAGGTCAAGCGCCGCATCCTGATCGGCACCTACGTCCTCTCCGCGGGCTTCTACGACGCCTATTACACCCAGGCGCAGAAGGTCCGCGCGCTGATCGCGCGCGACTTCGACAATGCCTGGGCACAGTGCGACCTGCTGCTGACCCCGACCGCACCCTCGGCGGCGTTCGCGCTGGGCGAGAAGTCGGCCGATCCGCTGGCGATGTACCTCAACGATGTCTTCACGGTGCCGAGCTCGCTCGCGGGGCTCCCCGCGATGAGCGTGCCGGGCGGGCTCGACGCAGGCGGGCTGCCGCTGGGCCTTCAGATCATCGGCAAGCCGCTCGACGAGCAGGGCGTGCTCGATGCGGGCCTCGCGATCGAGCAGCGCGCGGGCTTCACCGCGCGGCCGGAGCAATGGTGGTAATGAGCGCACTCGATCCTCTCGCTGATGTGCTCGGCAGGATGATCGAATTCATAGCGCCGGTGCTTGAACGGCGGCGTCTGCGCAGAGATCGCGAGAAAGGGACGGCCAAGAACGTCCCGTCTGGAAAGACACAGAATGACTGAATCCACCTACCGCATCAAAGGCGACACCGGCGAATGGGAGGTCGTGATCGGCCTCGAGGTGCACGCGCAGGTCACTTCCAACGCCAAGCTATTCTCGGGCGCCGCGACCGAGTTCGGCGCCGAGCCGAACTCGCAGGTCAGCCTGATCGACGCTGCCATGCCCGGCATGCTGCCGACGCCCAACCGCGAGTGCATCCGCCAGGCGGTGCGCACCGGCATGGCGCTGGGCGCGGTGATCAACAAATGGTCGCGCTTCGATCGCAAGAACTATTTCTACGCCGATCTGCCCCAGGGCTATCAGATCAGCCAGCTCTATCACCCGCTGGTGGGCGAAGGGACGATCGAGATCGCCCTCGACGAGAAGAACCCCGACGCCGAGGTCAAGACGATCGGCATCGAGCGGATCCACGTCGAGCAGGACGCAGGCAAGCTGATGCACGATCAGCACCCGACGCGCTCCTATGTCGACCTCAATCGCGCGGGCGTCGCGCTGATGGAGATCGTGTCGAAGCCCGACATGCGCTCGCCGCAGGAAGCCGGGGCCTATCTCTCCAAGCTGCGCTCGATCCTGCGCTATGTGGGTAGCTGCGACGGCAACATGGATCAGGGCTCGATGCGCGCCGACGTCAACGTCAGCGTCCGCAAGCCCGGCGAGCCCTTCGGCACGCGCACCGAGACCAAGAACGTCAACTCCGTCCGCTTCGTCATGCAGGCGATCGAGACCGAGGCGCGCCGCCAGGTCGAAGTGCTCGAAAGCGGCGGGCGGATCGTCCAGGAAACGCGCCTGTTCGATCCCGATCGCGGCGAGACGCGGTCGATGCGCTCGAAAGAAGACGCGCACGACTATCGCTATTTCCCCGATCCCGATCTGCTCCCGCTAGAGCTCGACGAAACTTTCCTCGAGGAATGCCGGCAGAGTCTGCCCGAGCTGCCTGACGCAAAGCGCCGCCGCTACGAGCAGGAACTGGGCCTCAGCGCCTACAACGCCGCGACGCTGACCGCGGACGCGGACACCGCGCGCTGGTTCGAAGCGCTGCTCGCGGAGAGCGCACGCGTCCAGAAGAAGGGCGAGACCGAAGTCGCCCGCGCCGCCGCCAACTGGCTGCTCTCGGATCTGTACGGCGCGCTCAATCGCCTGAACAAGGATCTCGACACCAGCCCGGTGAGCCCCGAGCAGGGCGCCGAGCTGCTCGCGCTGGTCGCCGACGGCACGCTCTCGGGCACGCTCGGCAAGCAGGTGTTCGAGATCATGCTCGAAACCGGCGACGCGCCGGCGAAGATCGTCGAGGAGCGCGGGCTCAAGCAGACCAGCGACACCGGCGCGATCGAGGCCGTGATCGCCGAGGTTCTGGCGAAGAACCCCGGCCAGCTGGAGCAGTATCGCGGCGGCAAGGAAGCCCTGTTCGGCTTCTTCGTCGGCCAGACGATGAAGGCGATGGGCGGCAAGGCCAACCCGGCGGTGGTCAACGAACTGCTCAAGAAAGCACTCGCAGGCTGATCTCGCTGGCGCGCCCCGCTGTAGGGCGTCGAACGACTGCGATTGGCTGGACGGGCCCGGGGCAGGTTCGTGCCGACCTCACGGCCACGCTGACGGGCCGCCCGAAGGAGAGGCAGCGCGATCTCCTCGCGATGTCGTGCGCTGGCTCCGTGCTGCGGGCTTCGAGTGCACCGCGACCGGATCGGAAGATCATCTGCTGGATACCGCGCGGCGGTTGCGCGAGGCCATTTACGCGCTGACGATGGGGCGCGTCGCAGGACAGGCGCTGCCTGCGGGCGCACGTACGGTTCTGAACGATATAGCGCAGCAGCCTGCGGCGGCGCCCCAGATCGGCTCCGGCGGTTTGGCACGGTTGTGCGGCGATGCCGAAGCACTGCTGACCTTCGTGGCGCGTGAAGCCGTCCTCCTGCTGGGCAGCGAAATGGCCGATCGGGTGCGCCAATGCGGCGGCGATGGATGCGCGATCCTCTTCCTCGATACCTCGCGGGCGGGTGAGCGCCGTTGGTGCTCGATGGCAGCGTGCGGCAATCGCCACAAGGTCGCCGCTTTTCGCGAGCGCAAGCAGAAATCGCCGGGTCGCTTCTGAGGTCGTTTCCGTATGCGAAGAGCGCCCGGCCACCGGGAAAGCCGGCGATAATCTCATAACGTTCCTTGCAATTGCGAGTTACTAGCATTAGCGGCGCTATCCTCGGGGACACGCGTCTTGGCTCGGTCGTCGTCGACTACGCTCGCGTCTCCTTCCCTGCTTTGCCGGTCGGCCTCTCGGCTTCCGGTCTGGCTGGGTGGGACGATTGCGGGCCGGTCCGGCGCGGCGGCGGCGATGATCGTGGCATGGGAAGACAAAGGGGAAACGATGCGTCGTTCATTTGCTCTGCTGCTGACGAGCTCTGCCTGGCTGTTCGTGCCGGCGCTGGCGCTCGCACAGGAAGCGTCGCAGCAGCAGGACACGCCGCCGGATTCGGAGGAAGCAGCCGGCGAGGACATCGTCGTGACCGGCTATGGCCGAAGCGACGAGCCGACCACTGCGACCGGGCTACCGCTCACGCCGATCGAGACCCCGCAGACGATCAGCGTCATCACGCAGCAGCAGATCACCGATCAGGCGCTGATCTCGATCAACGACGCGCTCGACTATGCCGTGGGCATTTCGAAGAAGGACATCGATCGCGGCCGCAGCGCGATCTCCTCGCGCGGCTTCGAAGTTCAGAATTTCCAGCTCGATGGGGCGCCCTTTGTCAACGGCAATGTCGGCTTCGGCGAGACGAGCACCGCGCTGTACGAGCGCGTGGACCTGGTGCGCGGCGCGGCGGGCCTGATGCACGGGGCGGGCGATCCGTCGGCAGTGGTCAACCTGATCCGCAAGCATGCGGACAAGGAGGAGTTCGCCGGCACCGTCAGCCTCGAAGCCGCTTCCTGGGACCGCCTGGCAGCGACGGTCGACATCCAGTCGCCGCTCAATTCGGCGGGGACGGTGCGCGTGCGCGCGGTTGCCCAGGCCTATCAGCAGGACGGGTTCGTCGATCGCGAGGAGCGCAAGGGGCTGGTCCTCTATGGCGTGCTCGATGCCGATCTGGGCGAGCGCACCAAGCTGTCCTTCGGCGCCAGCTACCAGCGCGACGATCGCGACGGCGTGATGTGGGTGCAGCTCCCCTATTGGTACACCGACGGCACGCGGACCGACTGGTCGCGATCCAAGACCACCGGCGCCGACTGGGGGCATTGGGACACCACTGAGATCTCCGCCTTCGCGACGCTGACGCACGATCTGGGCGACGGATGGAAGATCCGCGGCGATCTCGGCTATCACAAGGGGCTCGAAGATTCGAAGCTGCTGTGGCTCGACGGAACGCCCGATCGAGTGACCGGGCTGGGCATGAACAGCTATGGCTATTGGTACAAATCCGAGCCCGAGCAATGGCACGGCAGCATCCAGGCCAACGGCACCTTCTCGTTGCTAGGCGGTACCCATGATCTCTCCTTCGGCGCGATGGCGAGCTACCTCGAAGGCGGCTGGACCAATCGCGATCCTGTTGCGATCGATCCCGTCGGTGATTTCAATCGCTGGGACGGCGCGCTTGCCGATCCCGAATGGGGCGAGCGCTATGTGCTGTCCGATCTGGGTAGCACCACTCAGGCTGCGGTTTACGGCACGACGCGGATCAGCCTGCTCGATGGCCTCAAGCTGATCGGCGGTGGACGCCTGAGCAGCTTCAAGCGCAAAGAGGAAGCGATCTCGGACAGAGCCGCCTATAGCCTGACATACAAGGGCGTGTTCACGCCCTATGCCGGGCTGGTCTATGACATCACCGACAATCTGTCAGCCTATGCGAGCTACACCAATATCTTCAAGCCGCAGGGCAATCTGCGCGATCGGGAAGGGCAGCTTCTCGCCCCGCTCGAGGGGAAGAGCTACGAAGCGGGTGTGAAGGCGCTGCTGCTGGGTGGCAAGCTCCTCGCGACCGCTGCGGTGTACCGTATCGAGCAGGAGAACCTTGCCGTGCCCGATCCCGGCCAGTTCGTGCCGGGCACGTCCAATCCAGCCTATCGCGGGGCGAAGGGAACCGTCGCCGAGGGCTATGAGCTGGAAGTCGTCGGCAAGATTACCTCGCAATGGGACGTCAGCGCGGGGTGGAGCCATTATCGCGCGGAGGATGCGGAGGGCGTGGACGTGCTCAGCCACCAGCCGCGCCGGGTGTTCAATTTCGCGACCGCCTATGGTTTCACCGGCGCGCTGAACGGACTGCGGATCGGCGGTTCGCTCAAATGGGAGAGCCAGCCGCCGGTCACGGCGACCAATCCCGGCACGAGGATCGTGGAGCGGATCGGCCAGCCTGACTACGCCATCGCAAACATCATGGCGCGCTACGATCTGAACGAGCAGGTGTCGCTCCAGCTCAATGTCGACAATCTGTTCGACCAGACCTTTTTCAGCGGCAACAGCTGGTTTCCCGGCTTCGTCTATGGCGAACCCAGAAATGCGCGCGTGACGCTGAAATACGCCTTCTGACATTCCCATTCGCGGCCTCGCTGCCTAAGATCGGCCGCAACCGATCCGAGGCTACGATATCCGATGCGCCACTTGCTCCTGATGCTGTTCTGCTTCGTCGCCGCGCCCGCCGCGGCGCAGACCGCGCCTGCTCCCGCGGCCAACCCGCGCGTGGCGCTGGAAACCACCGCGGGCCGGATCGTTGTCGAGGTCTATGCCGACAAGGCGCCGGTCACCGCGAAGAATTTCCTGCGCTATGTCGATGCCAAAAGGCTCGACGGGATCAGCTTCTACCGCGTCGTGAAGGTGCAGGACCGGTTCGGCTTTGTGCAGTTCGGCGTGCAGAATGCGCCCGCGAAGATATATCCGCCGATCAAGCATGAGCCGACCAGCGAGACCGGCATCAAGCATCTGGAAGGCACGCTTTCGATGCCGCGTCTCGCGCCGCGAACGGCGCGCGGCGAATTCACGATCAGCGTCGGGGATCAGCCTTCGTTCGATGCCGATCCCACCCGGCCCGGCGACAATCTGGGCTATGCCGCCTTCGCGCGCGTGGTCGAGGGGATGGACGTGGTGCTCAAGGTCTTCGACGCGCCGCTCTCGCCGACGAAGACGCTCCAGGGCAGCTTCAAGGGCGAAGTTCCGGCGGCTCCGGTGAAGATCCTCACCGCGCGTCGCGTGAAGGGCTGAAGCGCATCATCGCGCGCGTTTCTCGAGATAGAGATAGGCGGGGTCGAACTCCGCCACCTGGCGCAGGCCCGCCGAATCGAGGATGGTCACCTTGCCGCTGCGGAACTCGACGAGCTCGCGTTCGCGCAACTCCTTGAGCACGCGATTGACGTGGACGGGCGTGAGTCCCAGGCATTCGGAGAGTATGATCTGCGTGACCGGAAACGCATATTCGCCTTCGCTCGGCATGCCGGCAAGGGCGAGGCGGACCTGAAGCTCGCAGAAGAGGTGCGCGGTCCGCTCCAGCGCGTTGCGGCGGCCTAGCGACACTTCCCATTCGCGGTGGATCGCGGCGTCGAGATTGGTGAGGAACCACAGCACGCGCGCAAGGTGCGGGTGCTGTTCGGTGATTCCGGTCAGCTTCTCGTGCGGCACCTGGACGATCTTGCACGGCGTGAGCGTCATGATGTTGTGGTCGAGCCGCTTGAGCGTGAAGCTGTGCAGGTCGGCGAAGTCGCCCGCGACGTGCAGCTCGGTGATCTGGCGCTGGCCGTCGCTCAGATCCTTGTACCGGCAGAGGAAGCCTTCGATCAGCAGCGTCGAGGCATTCACCTCGCGTCCCGCCGTGATGAAAGTGTGGCCTGCCGGAAGCGTCTGCACCGGCAAGGCTGCGTCGCGCAGCGCGCGCTCCTCTTCCGCACTGATGTCGTCACGCGCCCGGAGCTTGATCAGCAGCTTGTCGATCATGTCCCCCCTGATGCGCTGGGCGACTCGTCGGGAATCACATCGACCGCCGCGCTGAACGGCACGACCAGCACGACCGTCCCATGCTCTTCGGCAATCTCGATCCGCCCGCGCAGATCGATGAGGCCTTGGGTCCGCAGCTCGTCGCTCAGCATCGAACGGACGCCCGCCACCGCCTGGGCCCGCGCCGCGGCCAGGTCGGGAAGGTCATGGCCTTCTTCGTCGGGGACGAAGCCAAGGCTGTTCACGACGTTGAGATGATAATGCGCCACGCGCGTGTGCGCCCCTATTGTTGTGTCCGGTCCTGGTTCTTCACTTCGCCCGCCGTGCCGCTCACCCCGTCGGGCACGCCGGTGGGCTCGAGCGGCGACGTGTCATCGCCGCCCTCCACAGCATCCGCCTCGTCCGAGCGCGACTGGATCGCCTGCTCGATATCCGGCCGCGGATCCTTGTCCGCGCGATCGAGTTCGGGATCGCGGTTGATGTCTCCCATGGTGTTTCTCCCTCGATCGTTCGTGCTCATGCGAGCGGCTGCCCCGGCGCCGTGCCGGGATCGCCCCCGGGCTGGGGCGCGGGGATGTCGACGTCCGGCGCCGGCGGGGTGAGCTCGGGCGGCGGCGCAGTCGGTTGTCCCGGCTGCGAAGGCTGGGCGGGAGTGGGCACCGGCCGTTCGGGAGGCGCGGTGGGGACGGGCGGTTCGACAGGCATCGGTTGCTCCTTTTGCCGCTCCCAACGCGCGGCGTTGCGCGCAAGTTGCTTCGCGGCTTGCTCCCGGACCCACGACTGCTATAGAGCCCGCCGACCGGCGGTGCCCCTGCGGGCGTGGCGGAACTGGTAGACGCGCCAGATTTAGGTTCTGGTATCGAAAGGTGTGGGGGTTCGAGTCCCTTCGCCCGCACCAGGCACCGTCGCTCTCTGATCAGCGTCCCGGCGCCGCGATCTCATTCTTTTTGGAAGTTCGAACTGATGCAGACTGTCGAGACGTTGAACGAGGGCCTGAAGCGGGCTTACACGCTCAAGATCACTGCCAAGGACATCGACAAGAAGGTCGATGCCGAAGTGAAGCGGGTCGCGCCGCAGGTCCGCATGCCCGGCTTCCGTCCCGGCAAGGTCCCCGCAAACCTCGTGCGCAAGATGCATGGCGAGGCGCTGGCGCAGGACGCGCTCAACAACTCGATCCAGGAAGGCATCCAGAAGCTGCTCGCCGAGCACAAGCTGCGTCCGGCGATGCAGCCGTCGGTGAGCCTCGAGGGCGATTACGCGCCCGGCAAGGACGCCGAGATCAAGGTCGAGCTCGAAGTGCTTCCCGAAGTGCCGGCTCCGTCGATCGACGGCCTCAAGCTCGAGCGCCTGACCGTTCCGGTCAGCGACGAGGCGCTCGACGAGCAGCTCAAGCAGCTCGCCAGCGGCCAGAAGTCGTGGGAAGACGCCCCCGCCAAGCACAAGGCGGCTGCGGGCGACCAGGTCGTGATGGACTTCGTCGGCAAGACCGCGGACGGCGTCGCCTTCGAGGGCGGCACCGGTGAAGGCATGGCAGTCGAGATCGGCTCGGGCCGCCTGATCCCGGGCTTCGAGGATCAGCTGGTCGGCGTGAAGGTCGGCGACGAAAAGCAGATCAGCGTCACTTTCCCGGAGGACTACGGCGCCAAGAATCTCGCTGGCAAGCCCGCGACCTTCGATCTCAAGATCACTGCGGTGCAGACCGCCGGCGAGACCAAGATCGACGATGATTTCGCCAAGCAGCTCGGCCTGCAGGACCTCGAGCAGCTCAAGGGGCTTCTGAAGGGCCAGATCGAACAGCAGCTGGGCGGCCTCACCCGCACCTACATGAAGCGCAAGCTGCTCGATCAGCTCGCCGCCGGCCATGATTTCCCGGTGCCGCCGTCGATGGTCGAGGCCGAGTTCCAGCAGATCTGGCATCAGCTCCAGCACGAGGCCGAGCACGAGGAAGACCCGGCCGCCGCCAAGGCCGAGCTCGAAGCCGAGCGCGACGATTACTTCAAGATTGCCGAGCGCCGCGTGCGCCTGGGCCTGCTCCTCTCGGAGATCGGCACTGCCAATGGCGTTGAAGTGACGCAGCAGGAGATGAACCGCCTCGTCGCCCAGGCCGCGTCGCAGTACGGCCCGGAAGATCGCCAGCGCTTCATCCAGTATGTCCAGCAGGAGCCGATGGCTGCCGCGCAGCTCCGCGCTCCGCTGTTCGAGGACAAGGTCGTCGACTTCCTGTTCGAGAAGGCGGAGATCAGCGATCGCGAAGTGACGCGCGAGGAGTTGGAAGCCGCGATCGAATCCGACGAGGGCTTCGACACCGGCACGCACCACCACGACCATGACAACCACAAGCCGCGCGCCAAGAAGGCTGCCGCCAAGAAGCCCGCCGCTGAGGAAGCCAAGCCGGCGAAGAAGGCCAAGGCTGAGCCCAAGGCCGAGGAAGCCGCGGACGAGGCGCCTGCCAAGAAGGCCGCGAAGCCGAAGAAGGTCGAGAAGGCCGACATCGAGCCCGCGGCCCCCGGCGACGATCTCGTCGAGGCCGAGCCGGTGAAGAAGGCAGCGACCAAGAAGGCTCCGGCCGCCAAGGCAGAAGAGGCTCCGGCCAAGCCCGCCAAGAAGGCCCCGGCCAAGAAGAAGGCCGAATAAGGCTTAACTCGGCAAACCGTCACCCCGGCCTTGTGCCGGGGGCCACGGTGCCGCACACTAATGGACAAGAGGCTCCAGCTTCCCGCTCAGTCTCTCGGTGGACCCCGGCACAAGGCCGGGGTGACGAAGTGAGGGTGGGGTGACCGAACCGCGCATCGCAGTGCTTCTGCCCTGCTACAATGAGGAAGCCGCGATCGCGCAGACGGTCGCCGGCTTTCGCGCCGCGCTCCCCACCGCGACGATCTACGTCTACGACAACAACAGCCGCGACCGCACGATCGAAGTCGCGCGCGCGGCCGGCGCCGTGGTCCGCAGCGAGCGGATGCAGGGCAAGGGCAATGTCGTGCGCCGGATGTTCGCGGATGTGGATGCCGACATCTATGTGATGGCCGATGGCGACGCGACCTATGACGCCAGCGTCGCGCCGCTGATGGTCGAGCGGCTGCTGCACGAGGGGCTCGACATGGTCGTCGGCGCCCGCATCGAGCAGGAGACCAGCGCCTATCGCCGTGGGCATCGCTTCGGCAATCGCGCGCTCACCGGCATCCTGGCGCGCCTCTTCGGCCGCACCTTCACGGACATCTTCTCGGGCTACCGCATCTTCTCGCGCCGCTTCGTGAAGAGCTTTCCGGTGCTCTCGGCGGGTTTCGAGATCGAAACCGAGATCAGCGTCCACGCGCTCGAGCTCAAGATGCCGGTGGGCGAAGTCGAGACGCGCTATTTCGCGCGGCCCGAAGGTTCGCACTCGAAGCTCAGCACCTATCGGGACGGTTTCCGGATCGCCTACACCATCGCCACGCTCTATCGGATCGAGCGCCCGATGCTGTTCTTCGGCGTGGCCGGCGCGGCGCTGGCGCTGCTCGCGGTGCTGCTCTCGATTCCGCTGGTGATCACCTATGTCGAAACCGGCCTCGTTCCGCGCTTTCCCACGGCGATCCTCGCTACCGGGCTGGTGATCCTCGCGTTCCTGAACTTCTTCTCGGGGCTGATCCTCGACACGGTCGTCCGCGGCCGCCGCGAAATGCGCCGCCTGGCGTACCTGGCGCTGCCGGGGGTGTTTTCCTGATCCTAATCCTCCCCCGCCAGGGCAGGGCTATCGCATATGGAAAGTGTTGCCGGTGCGGGAACGGGGTGCGGCAAAATCTCCCGCTCGTCCTGAGCTTGTCGAAGGACGTTCTTCGCTTCCGGCCGGGCACTGACAGCGAGGGAAAAGGCCCTTCGACAAGCTCAGGGCAAACGGAATTTCCATATGCGATAGCCCTGCCCTGGCGGGGGAGGATTGAAGACTATCCCTTCACCAACCCCAGCCCGATCAGGCTCTCGGCGCTCGCGATGATCGCCTCCTCGCGCGACCGTGGCTGCCATCCCAGCACTCGCCGCGCCTTCTCGTTGCTCGCACTCGCCTTGATCCCCAGCCGCGGCACCGCTTCGCGCGCTAGCGGGTTGAAGATCGCGAGCATGCGTATCACCCAATCGGGAAGCTGGCGCTTCGGCACCTTGGCCGCGGCGGTGCCGAAGCGGTCGCGCAGCACGGCCGCCATTTCGTGGAACGACATCGCTTCGCCTGCCACCGCCAGGAAGCGCTCGCCCGCTGCGGCCGGATCGGTCATCGCGCGCATATGCAGGTCGGCCACGTCGCGGACATCGACCACGCCCAGATAGAGCCGCGGCGTTCCGGGCATCCTGCCGTCGAACATGGATTTGATCAGCCAGATCGACGTCGAGAGATCGTCGTTCAGCGCCGGGCCGAATATGGCCACGGGGTTCACCACTGCCAACTCCATCGCTCCGCCTTCGCGCGCGACGAAGTCCCACGCCGCGCGCTCCGCCATGGTCTTGGATTTCATGTACGGCTGTACCGAGGGCCCGTCGGGATCGGTCCACTCTGCCTCGGTGTAAGGCGCGTCGCGGTTGCCGTGGCCATAGCCGATCGCTGCGAACGACGATGTAAGCACAACCCGCTTCACGCCTGCCTCGCGAGCGGCGCGCAGCACCCGGAGCGTTCCGTTCACCGCGGGGCGGATCAGCTCCTGCTCGTCCTTGGGCTGGGCAGGCGGGAAGGGGGAGGCGACGTGATGGACGAACGTGCAGCCTGCCGCTGCCTCTGCCCAGCCGCCGTCCTGCTCCAGGTCCGCGGCGACGAAGTGCAGCCGGCTCGTGTCGGCACCTGCGCGTTCGAGCGCCGCCCGCACCTCGGCCTCGCGCGTGAGGCTTCGCACCGTCGTACGCACCTCATGGCCCGCGGCGAGCAGCTGGAGGATCACATGGCTACCCACGAAACCGGAGCCGCCAGTCACGAGCACGGGTTGGTTCGTCATCGCAACGATGTGGGAAGAGCCCGGCGGGCTTGCAATGTAGGATTCCGCCTGCTTGGCTTGCGGTCAGGCCCGGACCGACGACATCGTGAAAGAATATTGCGAGATGCACGCGATTTCCGTGAAAAGAGTCAAATCTGCGGTCCGTTGCCTGGGCCTCCGTCCGGCCATGCCCCCTTGCGCGGCCTTGCCCGAGCGCCGATGTAAGGGGCTGGGCAAAACAGACACATGAGATTCCCACACATGCATCCGCTTTCCGGTCAGATGACCATTGATCCCGTTACCGGCGGTCTCGTTCCCATCGTCATCGAACAGTCGAGCCGTGGCGAGCGCAGCTTCGACATCTTCTCGCGCCTGCTGCGCGAGCGCATCATCTTCGTGACCGGCGGCGTCGAGGACCATATGGCCTCGCTGATCACTGCCCAGCTGCTCTTCCTCGAGTCCGAGAACCCGAAGAAGGACATCTGGATGTACATCAACTCGCCGGGCGGCGTGGTGACTGCCGGCATGGCGATCCACGACACGATGCAATATATCCGTCCGCGCGTCGGCACGGTCTGCATCGGTCAGGCAGCGTCGATGGGCAGCTTCCTGCTCGCCTCGGGTGAGCCGGGTCTGCGTGTGGCGCTCACCAATGCGCGGATCATGGTGCACCAGCCGTCGGGCGGTGCGCAGGGCATGGCCTCGGACATCGAGATCCAGGCTAAGGAGATTCTCCGTATTCGCCAGCGGATGAATGACCTGTATGCCAAGTATACGGGCCAGCCGCTGGAGCGGATCGAGCGCGCGATGGATCGCGATACCTTCCTCGAGGCCAATGAGGCCAAGGAGTTCGGGATCGTCGACGAAGTGTACGACAAGCGGCCGCAGCCGACCGAGGACGCAGCAGCCGCCTGAGTTTACTGAGCCGTCCGCGGGCGAGTCCCGCCGGACGGCGGTCAACCGCTTGGCGGGGCCGATTATGGATTGCCGGACGGGAACCCGCGTGTAGGATGGCGGGTAGTGGCTACGCGTCCGGCGCGTAAAGGATGGATTGAATGACTAAGCTCAGCGGCGGCGACTCCAAGAGCACGCTTTACTGCTCGTTCTGCGGCAAGTCGCAGCACGAGGTACGCAAGCTCATCGCCGGACCCACCGTCTTCATCTGCGACGAGTGTGTCGAGCTCTGCAACGACATCATCCGCGAAGAGACCAAATCGGCGCTCGTCAGCAAGAAGGACGGCGGCGTCCCCACGCCGCAGGAAATCTGCGACGTGCTCGACGATTATGTGATCGGGCAGAAGCAGGCCAAGCGCGTGCTCTCGGTCGCGGTGCACAACCACTACAAGCGGCTCAACCACGGCGCCAAGGGTGCCGATGTCGAGCTCGCCAAGTCGAACATCCTGCTCGTCGGCCCCACCGGCTGCGGCAAGACATTGCTCGCGCAGACGCTGGCGCGCATCCTCGACGTGCCGTTCACCATGGCCGATGCGACGACGCTCACCGAAGCGGGTTACGTCGGCGAGGATGTCGAGAACATCATCCTCAAGCTGCTCCAGGCTTCCGACTACAACGTCGAGCGGGCGCAGCGCGGCATCGTCTACATCGACGAGATCGACAAGATCAGCCGCAAGGCCGAGAATCCCTCGATCACGCGCGACGTGTCGGGCGAGGGCGTGCAGCAGGCACTGCTCAAGCTGATGGAAGGCACCACCGCTTCGGTGCCCCCGCAGGGCGGCCGCAAGCATCCGCAGCAGGAGTTCCTGCAGGTGGATACGACGAACATCCTGTTCATCTGCGGCGGCGCCTTCTCGGGGCTCGAAAAGATCATCGGCGATCGCCTCCAGGGCAAGTCGATCGGCTTCGGCGCGCATGTCGCCGCGCCCGACGAACGCCGCACGGGCGAGACGCTCAAGCAGGTCGAGCCTGAGGATCTCCTGAAGTTCGGCCTGATCCCCGAGTTCGTCGGCCGTCTGCCGGTGATCGCGACGCTCGAGGATCTCGACGTCGATGCGCTGGTGAAGATCCTCACCGAGCCGAAGAACGCGTTGGTCAAACAGTATCAGAAGCTGTTCGACATGGAGCAGGTCAAGCTCGGCTTCAACGACGACGCGCTCACCGCGGTCGCCAAGAAGGCGATCGAGCGCAAGACGGGCGCACGCGGGCTTCGCTCGATCCTCGAGGGCATCCTGCTCGACACGATGTTCGACCTGCCGTCGATGGACGGCGTCGATGAAGTGATGGTCGACAAGGACGTGGTCGGGGGCACCAAGGAGCCCGTGCGCGTCTACGCTGAGAAGAAGAAGGCCGGCGACGCCGCCTGACGGCGTGGGGGCGCCGGGAGGCGCCCTCAGCCGAAGCCCTGCGTCCGCGCCCAGGCGAGGAACAGCTCGGGCCACGCCTCCGCCGGCTTGTCTGCAGCCTTTCGCATCCCGAAGCCGTGGCCGCCCGCGGTGAACAGATGCGTCTCGACCGGAACGCCCGCAGCCTTCAGCGCGGCCCGGAAGAGCAGGCTGTTCTCGACCGGCACCGTCCCGTCGTCCTCGGCATGGACGAGGAAGCAGGGCGGCGTGGTCTTGGTGACGTTGCGGTCCGGCGAATGCGCGGCCTCCAGGGCAGCGGAGGCGTTTTCGCCGATCAGTTGTGCCCGCGAGCCCGCATGGGCCACCGGCTTGGTCATCGAGATCACCGGGTAGATCGGCGCAGCGACGAACGGGCGGGCGGAAACGGTGTCGGCCTCGTCGACGCGCTTGTAGGTGTCTGCCGCGAAGCGCGTGGCGAGATCGGCGCAGAGGTGCCCACCCGCCGAGAAGCCGATCGCCGCGACATGCTCCGGATCGAGCCCGTCCCGTGCGGCGCGTGAGCGGATCAGCCGCATGGCCCGCTGGGCATCGGACAGCGCCGTGTTTGGCCCCGCCGCCCAGCCGTCGCCGGGCAGCCGGTAGAAGAGCACATAGGCCGTGAAACCCCGCGCCGCGAGCCAGCGTGCGAGCTCATAGCCTTCATGGTCGACGACGATCCGCGCATAGCCGCCGCCCGGCATAATCAGCACCGAGGCCCCGTTGGCGATCCGCGGCCGGAAAACGACCAGTCGTGGGACGGCGACGCCGCTCACTGTCCGGTCGGTCAGTCCGGTATCCTTGCTGCGCTGGACCACCGTCTCCACCGGCAGCTTCGCCGGACGGCCGGGCGCGCCCTTGGGCCAGAGGTCGATCGTCTCGCTCGGCTCCGGGAGGCCGGCAGGCAAGGGCGTATCCTTGGCCGCGGGCGGAGCGGTCTGCGCCGCGGCAGCGAGCGGGGCCGCCAGACCGGCGAGGAGAGCGGAACGGCGGTCGAGCTTCATTGGCACCTCTCGTCGACGTCCGGCCTCAGGTGCCGGGCTGGATATAAGGCACGCGGGCAAACAACTCCCGCTGCCATTTGCGCGGGTCGTTCGCCACATGCGAGTGCATATCGAAGATCATCGTGGCGCGCTTGTCGAGGGTGTAGCGCGGCCAGGCCGGCAGCCGCTTGTGATTGGGATCACCGGTCCTGGCGAAGGCGACGAAGCTCTCCTGCATCGCCTGCGACACCGTCCGCGCATCGGCAGCCGTCCCGGTCTGCGAACCCTCCGCACCCAAGGTTCCGAACACGAGCGGGATGTCGAGCGAATGGAAGGCTCCGCGCCGCGGATCGGTGCGCGAGCCGAAGTCCAGCTGATAGACCCAGCCCGGCGCACCGGCACGCGCGCGCTCTTCGGCTTCGATCACCTGGCCGCGCCAGCTCCGCCCGGCCGTGGTGGCGTCGTAGAAGACCTGGGTCGGCGACCAGTCGGGGAACCTGGTGCGATACTGTGCCACTACCCATTCAGGCAGAATGTCAATGCGAAGCTCGGGCGCGATCCGCTCGGCGATATTGTCCCAGCTCAGGTCGCGGACCTTGGGCGAATCGGGTGCGACGAAGGCGCGCGTCTCGTCGTGCGTGTTGCCCAGGATCATCGGAATGCCGAGCGATTGCGGGTGGGCGTCGGGCCAGAACGGATGGCGGGTGAGCCATTTCATGTCGAGCACCGGCCCGAAATAGACTCCTCCGCCGAGGATAGGATCGGTCGCTGCCAAACCGTCGACGAGCTTTTCCACCGGCATCGCGAGCAACGCGTTCAAGCCTGTTTCCTGGATACCCAGCTTGGCAAGATAAGCGCGTGTCCGCGCAGTTGCGTTGAGCGGTCCTGAGGCCGTGACCTGCTGCCCGCTCATCGTCGCAGCCCGGTGGAACAGGCCCTTCGCCGCGGGCATTCCCATCATCGTCGCGATCTTGGCGCCGCCGCCCGATTGGCCGAACACCATCACGCAGCTCGGATCGCCGCCGAACGCAGCGATATTGTCGCGCACCCACTGGAGCGCGAGGATCAGGTCGAGCTGCCCCAGATTGCCGCTGTCCGCAAAGCGCGGGTCAAGACGGGCGAGATAGAGATAGCCGAGCGCGTTGAGCCGGTGGTTGACCGTCACGACCACTACGTCGCCGCGCGCCGCAAGCGCCTGGCCGTCGTTGAGCGGATCGGTCACGCTGCCCGACGAATAGGCGCCGCCGTGGATGTAGAGCATCACCGGCTTGCGGGCGCGGGGGTGCGCGTCGGCGGTCCAGATGTTGAGGAACAGGCAGTCCTCCGACTGCGGCCCATAGCGATCACTCGATTGCGGACAGACAGGGCCAAAGGCGTCGGCGCGCTGAACTCCAGCAGGGGCCGGCACCGGCTGTGGCGCCCGAAAACGCGCGGCGCTGCCGTAACGGATGCCGCGGAACGCGCGCACACCGTTTTCGATTGTTCCCTGGAATGCACCAGCCTTGCACCGGATGGGTATCAAGGAGGTTTGAGCGAGCACCGGCGCCGCCGCAAGCATTGCGCCCGTTCCGCCGATCATGGCGCGCCGGGAGAGAGGAAGACGGGTTTGCTCGCGTTCGCTCATGGCTTCTCCTCACCCGTATATTCCGCGGTAGCGGTTGCTTGCGGCATCGGGTAACCGGTGTCAGATGCGATTGCAACGTTGCGCCCATAGCCATTCAGAACCACATAGCCGAAGATGACCAACGCCCTCCGCATCCACGCCGACGATCATGTGGCGACTCTGCTCGAACCCGTTTCGGCGGGCGATTCCGTGACGGCTGACGGCGTCGACATTACCGCCAGTGCTGACATTCCCAAGGGGCACAAGATCGCGTTGACTGACGTCGCGCGCGGTGCCGACGTGGTGAAGTTCGGCTTCCCGATCGGCCGGGCCACGGCCGACATACGTGTCGGCGATCATGTCCATGTTCATAATCTGGCGACTGGTCTCTCGGGGACGCTCGACTATGGCTATCACCCGGTGGACCGGCTGCACTCAGCCGTGCCCGCCGGGCGGAGTTTCCTGGGTTATGTCCGCCCGGACGGGCGCGTCGGCACGCGCAACGAGATATGGATCCTGCCGAGCGTCGGCTGCGTCGGCCGCACCGCTGAGCGGATTGCGGCGGAGGCGGGACGACGCCACGCGGACGAGGTGGACGGCGTTCATGCGTTTCCACACCCTTATGGCTGCTCGCAACTCGGCGACGATCTGGGCGCGACGCGCAAGATGCTCGCCGCGCTAGCCGCGCACCCCAACGCAGGCGGCGTGCTGCTGATCGGTCTCGGCTGCGAATCGAACCAGATTGCTCGACTGCTCGAGGAGCTGCCCGACAGCTACAAGCCGCGCATCCGCACGCTGATAGCGCAGAATTCTGCCGACGAAGTCGAAGAGGGGCTAGCGCTGGTTGCGGAACTCGCGGCCGAGGCGGCGAAGACACAGCGGGAGCCGGTGGGGCTCGACCGGCTCGTGCTCGGCGTGAAGTGCGGCGGGTCTGATGGCTTCTCGGGCCTCACCGCTAATCCGCTGGTCGGCCGGATGAGCGATCTGGTTGCCGCGGCCGGCGGCAGCGTGATCCTCACCGAGATCCCCGAAATCTTCGGCGCCGAGCAGATGCTGATGGATCGTGCGGAAAGCGCGCCGGTGTTCGAGGAGGTCGTCGGCGTGGTCAACGACTTCAAACGCTATTTCCTCAGCCATGGCGAGCCCGTTTCCGAGAATCCTTCGCCCGGCAACATCGCCGGAGGGATCACCACGCTGGAGGAGAAGTCGCTTGGCGCGGTGCAGAAGGCTGGCCATGCCATTGTCTCCGACGTGCGCCGCTATGGCGAGCGCATCCGCCGAGCCGGGCTCACCTTGCTCGAAGCGCCGGGGAACGACGCCGTCTCTTCGACAGCGCTCGCAGCATCGGGTGCGACGGTGATCCTCTTCACCACCGGTCGCGGCACGCCGCTCGGCTTCCCCGTGCCGACCGTGAAGATCGCATCGAACAGCGATCTCGCGCAGCGCAAGCCCGGCTGGATCGACTTTGACGCTGGGCAGGTGCTCACCGAAGGATTCGAGGCTGCGGAGGCTGCGCTGCTCGATCGAATCGTGGCGATCGTATCGGGCGCCGAGACCGCTGCCGAACGCAACGGCGAGCGCGAGATCGCCTTTTGGAAGCGCGGAGTGACACTCTAGCGCCACCGGCAAGATGGGGAGCGCAAAATTGGCCGTTGGTCCGCTTGCCCGTTGCCAATGACACCGGTTTCCCTTAATCGGCGGTGGAATTTGCCGCCAAGAGACACGTAGAGAGGAAGGGGCCAGGTGGGATCCGTTCAATTCGCCGACGAAGCACGCCGAATCGCAGAGGCTTTCGTCGAGGCCCGCCGTGCCAGCCAGGGGCTTCCGGATTATCCGGGCAGCATTCCACCAGCGCTCGACGATGCCTATCAGGTTCAGGATTTCGCGATCGGACTCGACGGGCGCCGCGTCGGCGGCTGGAAGGTGGGGCGGATCAATCCACCGCTGGACGGTGTCGACCGGCTCGCGGGGCCGATCTTCATGGACAGCATCTTCCATGCGAACGGCGAGACGATCGAGATGCCGATCTTCTCGCAGGGCTTCGGAGCCGCGGAAGCGGAATTCCTGCTCCGCTTCGGCAAGGCGCCGCTCGCCGGCAAGCGCAGCTTCACCGAAGATGAAGCCGCCGATCTGATCGACGCGGTGCACGTCGGCATCGAGATCGCCAGTTCGCCGCTGCCGACGATCAACGAACTGGGGCCGACGGTCACCATTTCGGACTATGGCAACAACAATGGCCTGGTGATCGGCCGCGCGATCCCGAACTGGCGCGAGGCAGGGATCAAATCCTGGCCGATCGAACTGCTGGTCAACGAGGAACTGATCGGTGCGGCGACAGCCGAGACGATGCTGGATGGCCCAGTGGGGGCAGTCCGCTTCCTGCTCGAACTGATGGCCGCGCGCGGGATTGCGCTCGAGCCCGGCCAATGGGTGTCGAGCGGGGCAGTGACCGGCGTGCACCGGGTGCAGCCGGGCGACGAAGTCTTGGCACGCTTCGGGGAAGGCTTCGACACGCGCTGCACGATCCGCGGGTCATGAACGGCGCCGCGGGCCGGATCGGACAGGTGTACAGAAGGGGCGCGTGATGCGGCTGGCGCGGCGCGAGTTGCTGGGCGGACTTGGCGTTTCCGCCGCCCTGGCGGCGATACCCGCCGCTGCCCGCGCGGAAGACGCTGATGCGGAGCTGATCCAGGCGCTCGACGGCGGTGGTTCCTATGCCGAGCGGATGGCGCGGCTCCAGCGTTTCGATGCCGCCGCACTTTCACCATCGCGACGCATCGACCTACTGACAGTGCGGGCTGCGCTCGCGATCGATGCCGAGCTCTCCGCGCTGCTTCCGGGCGGCAAGGCGGAAGGGCCGTATCGCGTGCCGTCTCTCGCCGAACCTAGCGTCTGGCGCCGCGCCAACGGTATGCGCGCCTATAATCTGCTGATCGAGCGTCAGATCGGCGCGCCCGTCGATCCCGAGACGGTGCACCGCCGCTTCGAGCAAGAGATCGCACAGCTCGGCACACGCGCCGACGAATTGATGCGTGGGCTTGGTTTCAAGTCCGGGAGCGTGGGCGAGCGCTACAAGGCGCTCTTCGCGGAGCCGCGCTGGCGCTATCCGGACAGCGATACCGGCCGGGATCGCGCCATCGCCGACATGAATCGCTGGCTAGACACGACGCGTCCGCGCGTGGCGGCGCTGATCGGTGCGGTGCCGCCCGAATGCCTCGCCGTGCGCAACCGCCGGATGAGCCCTGCCGAGGAAGCTGCTGGCAAGAGCGGCTATCGCGAGCTCCCTGCCGGGGGGATGCCGGGCGCTTATTTCGTCGATCTCAAAGACATCGCTCGGCGGCCGAGCTGGAGCCTGGCGAGCGTGGTCCACCATGAGCTGCTGCCGGGTCACATGATTCAGGGCCCGATCGAAGTCGCGGCGGATCCGCATCCGCTTCGGCTCGCTTACCTGCCGGGATTCGGAGAGGGCTGGGCGATCCATGCGGAGCAACAGATGGCTGCCGATGGCGCCTATCGCGGTGAACCGCTCGCCGAGCTCGGGCATATCCACTGGCTGCTTTTCCGCCTCGCGCGGGGCCTTGCCGACACTGGAATTCACCTCCATCGATGGAGCATCGAGCGTGCGCGCGCAGAGGTGGAGGCGGTCCAAGGCGTGCCAGCTTATTTCGCGGCATTCGAACCCGACATCGAACGGATTGCTCGAGAGCCGGGATTGCGTGCCGCGGAAGCGCTCACTTGGTTGAGCCTGGCGGATCTCGTGGCAGCGCAGCCCTCCTCCGCAACACGCAGGCAACTTCACCAACGCATCTTGCGTGACGGTCGCAAACCGTTGCGCCTGCTGCAAGAGGAGCAGGCGTGATACAGAGACCGGATTCGATGCGGCGCTCGGCTTTCCTCGCGCGCCAGTTACCACTATCAGGAACGCCGTTGCGCTATGCGGGACGCCGATAAACAGATGGGAGAGGCTGAATGAGCGATACCAGGGAGGCGGCTGTGATGGGCGCCGCGGGGCGCGTGGGGCGATATCGGTGGGTGATCGTTGCGCTGCTCTTTACGGCGACCGTGATCAACTATGTCGACCGTCAGATGATCGGCGTGCTCAAGCCGACACTGATGGCGGACCTGGGCTGGACCGAGAAGGACTTCGCAGGCGTCATCATCTGGTTCCAGTTCGCTTATGCTGCTGGGTATATCTTCTTCGGTAACTTCATGGATCGGGTCGGGGCGCGGGTCGGCTATACGATTGCCTTCGTAATCTGGCAGATCGCCCACATCGCCCACGGCGCTGCCAGCACGATGACGCAGTTCGCAATGGCGCGCTTTGCGTTGGGCATCGGCGAATCGGGCAACTTCCCGGCCGGCATCAAGGCCGTGACCGATTGGTTCCCGGCCAAGGAGCGCGCGTTCGCCGTGGGCGTGTTCAACGCAGGCGCGAACATCGGGGCGGTCATTACGCCTCTCGTCGTTCCGCTTCTCGTCGTCGCCTATGGCTGGCGCATGGCCTTCGTGATCACCGGCGTCGCCGCTTTCGGATGGCTCATCGCCTGGTGGATGATGTACCGCCACCCGCGCCAGCACCCCAAGGTGACCGAAGGCGAGCTGGCCTGGATCGAGCAGGACCCCGCCGATCCGGTCAAGCCGATGCCCTATATGACCGTGCTGTTCCGCCGGGAGACCTGGGCTTACTCGCTCGGCAAGTTCTTCATCGATCCGATCTGGTGGTTCTTCCTCTTCTGGCTCCCTGGTTATCTGTTCGAGCGCTACGACCTCAACCTGCTCACCTTCGGCCTGCCGCTCGCCGCGATCTACCTGATCTCCGACTTCGGCAGCGTCGCCGGAGGCTGGCTCTCGTCGAAGCTGATGGCCAAGGGCTGGACGGCGAACCGCGCGCGCAAGCTCACCATGTTCATCTGCGCCTGCCTGGTGATCCCGGTGACCTTCGCCGAATCGATCTCCAGCGTGTGGATGGCGGTGATCATCATCGGCATCGCGACCGCGGCGCATCAGGCCTTTTCAGCTAACCTCTATGCGCTGCCGGCGGACATCTTCCCGCGTGCGGCGGTGGGATCGGTGGTCGGCATCGGTGGCACCGTCGGCGCGATCGGCGGCATGCTGATGTCGTTCTACGCGGGTGAGGTGCTGCAGCGACTGGGGACCTATTGGCCGCTGTTCGCGGTCGCGGCGAGCGCCTATTTCCTCGCGCTGCTCTGCGTGCATCTGCTCTCGCCGCGCCTGGCGCGAATCGATATCGCGCAGGACGCTCAGGCCTGATTCGCCACCGGCAGTAACGGAGTAAGTCGATGCCCATGCCGCTGAAGCTCGATCCCGATCGGCTCTTCCCCGCAGAGGAGCGCGCGCGTGGAATCGCGCGCGCTCTCTATGCCGAGATCGGCGGATTGCCGATCATCAGCCCGCATGGGCATACCGATCCGAAGTGGTTCGCCACCGATGAGAAATGGTCGAACGCGACCGAGCTGCTGCTTTCGCCCGATCATTATCTCTACCGGATGCTCTACTCGCAGGGCGTGTCGCTCGACGCGCTCTGCGTGCCGAGCAAGGCGGGAATGCCTTCGACCGACCCGCGCAAGGCGTGGAGGACGCTTGCGGACCATTGGTATCTGTTCCGTGGTACGCCTTCGTCGATGTGGCTCAGCCACGTGTTCGCGGAAGTGTTCGGGATCGAGGTCCAGCTCGATGGCTCGACCGCGGATTTCTATTACGACACGATCAACGAGAAGCTGGCGACCGACGCTTTCCGGCCGCGTGCGCTGTTCGACCGGTTCGGAATCGAGTTCCTCGCGACCACCGAGGGTCCGCAGGATGATCTTTCGCCGCATCACACGATTCACAATAGCGGCTGGGCGGGGCGGGTGGTCACCACCTATCGACCCGACGCAGTAATCGACGTCGAGCACGAACAGTTCGCCGGCGCGATGCGCACCTTTGCCGAGCTGACCGGCGAGGACGTCTATAGCTGGGACGGCTATCTCGCCGCGCACCGCAAGCGCCGTGCCGATTTCCGGGCAGCGGGCGCAACCGCTACCGACCACGGCCACCCGACTGCGCTCACCGCCAACCTGAGCCACGATGACGCCGAACGGCTGTTCCGCACGATCCTGTCGGATCGTTGGACTCCGCAGGACGCCGAGCTGTTCCGCGCGCAGATGCTGACTGAAATGGCGGCGATGAGCGTCGAGGACGGGATGGTGATGCAGATCCACCCCGGTAGCTTCCGCAACCACAATGGCGGGCTGTTCGAGAGCCATGGGCGCGACAAGGGCGCGGACATCCCGACCCGAACCGATTACGTCCACGCGCTGAAGCCGCTGCTCGACCGGTTCGGAACGAGCACCGAGCTTTCGATCATCCTCTTCACGCTTGATGAGAGCAGCTATGCGCGCGAGCTGGCGCCGCTGGCGGGGCATTATCCCTGCCTCAAGCTCGGTCCGAGCTGGTGGTTCCACGACAGCCCCGAAGGGATGCGCCGCTTCCGCGAAATGACGACGGAGACCGCCGGTTTCTACAATACCGTCGGCTTCAACGACGATACGCGTGCGTTCCTCTCGATCCCGGCACGGCACGATGTCGCGCGGCGTGTGGATTGCGCCTTCCTCGCCCGGCTGGTGGCCGAGGGGCGGTTGCTCGACTGGGAAGCGGCCGAGCTCGCCCACGAACTCACCAACGGCCTCGTCAAACGCGCCTACAAGCTCGAAAACCCCGCGCCGGCGCCCGTCGCCGCCGCTGCCTAAGCATCCAAGAAAAAGGAAGACCGATGTTCGATCGCACCTACTACGCCACGCACCCCGACATGATGGAGTGCGTCTCGAACGAGGAGCTGCGCGACCGTTACCTGATCTCGGGCCTGTTCCGCGAAGGCGAGTGCGTTCTCAACTACACGCATGCCGATCGCTTCGTGATCGGCGGCGTGGCCGTCGGCGCGGGCCCGGTGAAGCTCCCGGACCAGACCGAGCCGCCGTCTGCCGCCGGCCACCCGTTCCTCGAGCGGCGCGAACTGGCGATCGTCAACGTGGGTTCGGTGGAAGGCACCGTGAGCGTCGACGGCGAGACCTTCACCCTCGGCAACAAGGACTGCCTCTACGTCACCATGGGCGCCAAGGACGTTCAGTTCTCTGGCGCAGGCGCGCGCTTCTACCTGGCGTCGTGCCCCGCGCATAAGGCGTTCCAGACCCGCAAGCTCTCGATCGCCGACGCGAATGCGCTCGACCGCGGCAGCCTGGAGGAATCGAACGAGCGGACGATCTACCAGCTCGTCATTCCCGGCGTGTGCGACAGCGCGCAGTTGGTGATGGGCCTCACCGTGCTCAAGCCAGGTAGCGTGTGGAACACGATGCCGCCGCACATCCACGAGCGCCGCAGCGAGATCTATTTTTACTTCGAGCTCGATGGGCCGAACGACCGCGTCTTCCATTACATGGGCGAAGGCGAGGCGATGCGGCACATCGTTATGGCGAATGAGGAAGCTGTGATCTCGCCGCCCTGGTCGATCCATATGGGCTCGGGCACAAAGGCCTATGCCTTCATCTGGGCGATGGCCGGCGAGAACCAGGACTATACCGACATGAACGTGCTGGATATCTGCCAGTTGGCGTAAACTTTCTTGCTCCCCTCCCGCTTGCGGGAGGGGCTAGGGGAGGGTGCCGCCACCGCGACGCACTCCCATATTTCAGGCCCTCCCCCGACCCCTCCCGCAAGCGGGAGGGGAGCGCAGGTGGCGGGCGATGGGAGCTCAAATGACCAACCCCTTCGATCTTTCCGGCAAGGTCGCCGTGATCACTGGCGCGAACACCGGCATCGGCCAGGGCATTGCGCTCGCACTGGCTGCGGCGGGTGCGGATATTGCCGCAGTGGGCCGCACGCCTGCGCAGGAAACCCTGGAGAAGGCGCGCTCGCTCGGCCGACGCGCCGAGATCATCTCGGCCGATCTTTCGTCGATCGAGCCTGTGGGCAGGGTTGTGGACGAAGTTGTGGATAAGCTGGGTGGGCTCGATATCCTGGTCAATAACGCCGGCATCATCCGCCGCAACGACAGCCTCGACTTCACCGAAGAGGATTGGGACGCGGTGATCGACACCAATCTCAAGTCGGTGTTCTTCCTGTGCCAGGCCGCGGCGCGGCACATGGTCACTCAGGGTGGGGGCAAGATCATCAACATCGCTTCGATGCTCACCTTTCAGGGCGGCATCCGTGTGCCGAGCTACACTGCCTCCAAATCAGGCATCGGCGGGCTCACCAAGCTGCTCGCCAACGAATGGGCAGCCAAGGGCATCAACGTCAACGCGATCGCCCCCGGCTATATCGCCACCAACAACACCGCCGCGCTCCAGGCCGACGAGACGCGCAATCGCCAGATCATGGAGCGCATACCCGCGGGCCGATGGGGCTCGCCCGAGGACATGGGTGGCGCCGCGGTGTTCCTCGCTTCATCGGCCGCAGACTATGTCCAGGGCCATATCCTTGCGGTCGACGGCGGGTGGCTCGCGCGATGACGATCACCTTCTTCGGGGAAGTGATGCTGCGACTCTCGCCCCCAGGGCGCGAGCTGCTGCTCCAGACGCCGTCACTACAGGTCAATGTCGGCGGCGCCGAGGCCAATGTCGCCACCGGTCTTGCGTGTCTCGAGCACAAGGTGCGGATGGTGAGCGCAGTGGCGGACAACCCGCTCGGCGCTGCAGTGATCGGCGAGTTGCGCCGGCGTGGGGTGGACACTTCCGCGGTGGTTTCGGAACCGGGCCGGCTCGGTCTCTACTTCCTGACGCCCGGCGCAGGGTTGCGCGCGTCCGAGGTCGTCTATGACCGCGCGCATTCGGTGTTCGCCGACCGCGCCGCCGATGCCTGGGACTGGGATGCTGCGCTCGAAGGCGCGACCCGGCTCCACCTTTCGGGGATCACCCCGGCGCTCGGGCCCAACACTGCCGCCGCCGCGATCGCCGCAGCCGAGGCCGCGGGCGTCCGCGGGATTCCGGTGTCGTTCGACGGCAACTATCGCGCCAAGCTATGGGAAACCTGGGACAGCGATCCGCGCGCGGTGCTCACCCAGCTGATCAACCATGCCGATCTGCTGTTTGGTAACCACCGTGACATTTCGCTGCTGCTCGGCAGGCAATTCTCGGGCGACGGCCCCGAGCGGAGGCGCGAAGCGGCGGAGGCGGCGTTCGCAGCGTTCCCCAAGCTCCAGACGATCGCGAACACCGCGCGGCATGTGGACGATGCCGACAGCCATCGCGTCTCGGCCCGGGTCGACACGCGCGCGGGCGGCTACCAGACCAAAGAAGCCCTGATCGCGGGCATTGTCGACCGGATCGGCGCGGGCGACGCTTTCGCTGCGGGTGTGCTCCACGGACTGCTGGAGGGCGGCGACGCCAAGGCTGCGGCGGAGGCCGGGCTGGCGCTGACGGCGCTCAAGCACTCGCTGCCGGGCGACGCGAGCCTGTTCACGCGCACGGACCTGGCTGCGTTCGAAGACGGAGGGATGGACGTGCGGCGCTGAGGGCGAGTGCCAAATGATTCGAGTTAAAGATCGAACATTTGGTCTTCCTCATCCGGGTCAGGGTACACGATTGGCTTGTTCCCGAAATATTTGGCTACAACCCTGTCGCGCCGGTCGGAAGTATCTTCTTCCGGATCAATATCGTCGGGATAGATGAACGCCGCCTCGAAGCGTCCGTTTCGCACGATATACTCGATTTCTTCCCAGCGCTCCTCGCCGCCCTGCTCGTACCACAGGTCCAGCAGCGCGTCGCCCAACCGATTGAGATCCGGAGCGTGATACAGAATATGATTTCCCAAGTTCTTGAAGATCGAGGGCGCTACGTGAGCTCGCGCCAGTCGGGCATAGAGAAGTGTGTCCTCGTTCGAGTATTCGACGTCCTCTGCCAGCAGTTGACCGATCAGGTTGAGTAATTCCCCCGTCCTATCGTTCTGCATTTTTCTCCCCTTCGGCTCATTGGGAAATTGGTGAATTCGGGTTGTCGCCGTTATCCGGATCATGCCAGGGATTGAATTAACTTCGGCACCGCTCGCGACCGCAAGTAAACGTTCGCAGCCACACCGAAAAAGCGCGTCGTCGCGCTTCGGTAGATATGTGCATTTGCCCCTCCACATCAGTTGATGCGGTGAGAACAAATTGAGAACAAAATCCTACTAGTCAAGCGGAATCGCCAGAAAGGTCCACTGTGGAGTCGTCTCCGCGATCTGCACCTGGTGCCGGACGCTGAGCTAATCCGGGAGCCGCGACCCCCTGTCAGAGGTACGTTGTTGAACCCGCGGCACCGCAAAGTTGCGGTTCGGCCGCGGCGGGCGCCTGTCGGCTCGCGAACAGAACGGCGATCAGGCCCAGCGCCGATGTGACCGCACCGGCCAGGGCGACCGCCGGATAGCCGAGCCCGGCGGCGATCACGCCGCCGCCCAGGGCTGCACCGAACGCATTGCCGAGATTGAAGGCGCCGATATTGACAGCCGATGCGAGGTTCGGCGCGTCGGCGGCAGCGGTCATCACCCGGACCTGGAGCGGCGGCACCAACGCGAAACTCGCCACGCCCCACAGGAACACCAGTACGGCCGTCGGCGCGGCGTAGGGCATGAGCATCGCGAAGGCCGCCAGGATCGCGGCAAGCGAGGCGAGGGTGGCGATCAACGTCCGATCGACGGAGCGGTCCGCGAATTTCCCTCCCAGCCAGTTGCCGACCGTCAGCCCCAGGCCATAAGTGACGAGCATCGCCGTCACGAAGCCTAGCGATGCATGCGTCGCGTCGCGCAGGATGGGTGCGATATAAGTGAAAACAGTGAACATTGCGCTCGATCCGACCACGGTCAGCGCCAGGGCGCCGAGCACCTGACGGCGGCCGAGCACGCGCAGCTCCGCGAGTGCATTCCCGCCGGCAGGTGCAGGCAGCGGCGGCAGGGTAAATCGCAGCGATGCCATCGTGACGACGCCCAGCCCCGCAATGCCCCAGAACGCTGTCCGCCAGCCGAGGTGCTCACCCGCCCAAGTCGCGAGCGGGACGCCGACGACGTTGGCGATCGTCAGTCCCATGAACATTGCCGCGACCGCGCTCGCCCGGCGGTGCGGCGGGACGAGGCTGGCTGCCACGATCGAGCCGACTCCAAAGAATGCGCCATGGTTGAATGAGGTGAGGACCCGCGCCGCCAGCAGCAGGCCGTAGCTGTCGGAAACCGCGGCGAGCAAGTTGCCGACCGTGAAGATGCCGGCGAGGCCGATCAGCAGCATTCGCCGCGGCACCCGGCCGGTTGTCAGCGTCATGAGCGGTGCACCGATCATCACGCCCAGGGCGTATGCGCTGATCAGCAGCCCGGCGGCAGGAATCGAAGCGCCGAGATCCTTTGCAATCACCGGGAGCAGTCCCATCGGCGCGAATTCGGTCACGCCGATGCCGAAGGCGCCCACCGAGAGCGCCAGCAGTCCAGGGTTGAGCTTCATCATTGCCTCCTCAGACCAGCGCCGGATTGAGGCGGGCGAAGCCTTCCTGCTGGCGATAGGGCGTGTGGGGATAGGGCGGCAGCACATCACTCGCCGCATCGAGAGCTGCCACCTGGCCGGGCGTCAGCGACCAGCCGACGGCGCCCAGGTTCTGCACGAGCTGCTCCTCGTTACGGGCGCCGATTATCACAGAGGATATTGTGGGGCGCTGCAGCAACCAGTTGATTGCGATCTGCGGGACGGTCTTGCCCGTCTCGGCTGCGATCTCCTCGATCGCGTCCACGACACGATAGAGAAGCTCGGCCTCCACCGGGGGCGCGAACTGCTCGGTCTCGTGCAGTCGGCTACCCGCAGGGACGGGACGATCGCGACCGATCTTGCCGGTCAGCCGGCCCCATCCGAGCGGACTCCACACCAGCGCGCCAATGCCCTGGTCGGCCCCGAGAGGCATGAGATCCGCTTCATAGGCGCGGCCGATGAGCGAATAATAGACCTGGTGCGCCACGAGGCGCGGCCAGCCATGGCGCTCGGCCAACGCCTGCGCCTTCATCAACTGCCAGCCGGGATAGTTGGACACGCCGGCATAACGAACCTTGCCGGCCGCGATCAGCAGATCGAGGGTGCCCATCAGCTCCTCCACCGGCGTGGACGCGTCGAATGCATGAAGCTGGAGGATGTCGATATAATCGGTGCCGAGCCTGCGCAGCGAATCCTCGACCGCGCGGATGAGCCGGGAGCGCGACACGCCCCAGTCTTGCGGACCATCGCCCATCGGAAGTCCGGTCTTGGTCGATATCAGGACCGCATCGCGGCGCCCGCGAATTGCCTCGCCCAGGATTTCCTCCGAAGCGCCGCCTGAATAGACATCGGCGGTGTCGAAGAGCGTGACGCCCGCGTCGAGAGAGATATCGACGAGCCGCCGCGCTTCGGCCGCATCGCTCTGGCCCCAAGCGCTGAACAGCGCGCCCTTGCCGCCGAAAGTGCCCGTGCCGAAGCTGAGTGCCGGGACGCGCAGCCCAGAGGAGCCGAGTTGCCGATATTCCATGATGTACCACCGCGTTGTTGTTGCAGCGCAGAGATGGACGGTCGGCCGCGGCTGGGGTAGCGCCCGCATACGCAGAGGATTTGTGCAATGGACGCAAAGCTGAGGAATGGCACGGACAGGGCGCATGCGCTCGCCCTGTTCGCGGCGGTGGTGGAGCATGGGAGCTTTTCCGCCGCCGGCCGAGCGCTCGACATGAGTCCCTCTGCGGTGAGCCGGGCGATCGACCGGATCGAGGCGCGCCTTGGCGTGCGGCTGCTGCTGCGTTCCACCCGGGCGCTTTCGCTCACTGCGGAAGGACAGTCCTATTTGCAGGCTGCGCGCCGAATCCTCGCGGATCTTGACGATTCCGAGCAGCAGATCGCGGACCAGGGAGCCCCGCGCGGACGGCTGCGGATCAGTGCGGCCCTGTCGCACGGCAGGCTATGCGTGGTGCCGCTCCTGGGCGAGTTCGCCGCTCTCTACCCGCACATCCTGATTGACATTGCGCTCACCGATGCGCTGGTGGATGTGGCGGGTGGCCAGGCGGACGTCGCGGTTCGCTTCGGACCGTTGGCCGACAGTTCGCTTACCGCCCGCAAGCTGGGCGAGACCGGGCGCGTGATCGTCGCATCTCCGGACTATCTCGCGGCGCACGGCACTCCGCAGGTGCCGGAGGATCTGCACCGCTTCAACTGCCTGAATTTCAACTTCCGCCGCGCCGAACCCGTATGGCCTTTCCGCAGGGAGGGGCATGATTTTGCGCTGACCGTGAAAGGAAGCATCGAGGCGAACAATGGAGAGACGCTGGGCCAACTGGCCGCGGCTGGCGTCGGCATCGCGCGCGTCGGGAGCTTCAGCGTGGCTGAGGACATCGCCAGTGGGCGGCTGGTACCCATCCTGGAGGAGTTCAACCCCGGTGACGTGGAGCAGATCCACGCTGTGTTCGTGGGCGGGGCGAGCACGCCGGCGCGCGTCAGAGTCTTCGTCGATTTCCTTGCTGCTCGATTGCGCTAGTCCTTTCAAGTCACGCAAGCTGGCAGATGTCTAGAACGTTCATGTCGTCATAGTCCAGGTTCTCGCCGGCCATGACCCAGATGAACGCATAGGCGCTCGTGCCCACCCCCATATGGATCGACCAAGGAGGGGAAATCACTGCCTCGCCATCCGCCATCACGATATGGCGCGTGGCGTCTCCCTGCCCCATGAAGTGCATTACCCGGCCGTCTGGATCGTTCAGGTCGAAGTAGAAATACACCTCGCTCCTGCGCTCGTGCACGTGCGGTGGCATGGTATTCCAGACGCTGCCCGGCTTGAGCAGCGTCAGCCCCATCGCGAGTTGAGCGCTGTCGCACACGCCGGGAATGATCAACTGGTGGATCGTCCGGTCGTTTGCCTCCTCTGCGCTCCCGCGCTCGAGCATCCTGGCATTCGTGAGCGCCAGCTTGCGCGTCCGGAAGGCGCGATGCGCCGGGGATGAGGCGAGATAGAAGCGTGCATCGTCGCCGGAGAAATGCACCTTCTCCGCGCCCATAGTGACGTACAGGCTGTCCTTTGGGGCGAGCGCGAACGCTTGGCCATCGACCGTCACGGTGCCTCCGGTACGGCCGACATTCACGATGCCCAACTCGCGTCGTTCCAGAAACGGATGCCCTGCCGCCGAGGCCGGTTCGGACTGGTCGGGCAGCTGGACGCTGCCGCGCTCGACCTGCACGCCGCCGATTACGAGCCGATCGGCATGCGTGTAGTTGAGCACGCACTGGTTGGGACGGAACAAGTCCTGGATGAGATAGTGGGCGCGCAGCTCGTGGTTGGACACGCACGCCATCATGTCCGGATGAGTGCCGTAATAGGTTCGGTCGAACATGGCTGCTCCGAGGAAGGAGAGGACCGGACGGGACGCCGGCAGCGCCGCGCCGGGCAAAGGGCCACGTGCAGTCGCGAGGGTGCGGGACCCTGCGACTGCACGGGCAGGGGGAGGATTACTTCGCCTTCTGGAACACCGGAGGTGTGTAGGCGCCGTTGGTCGCGACATCCCACACTTCGATGCGCGCCCATTTGCGGCCGCGCAGATCCACGCGCTTCTCGATCGTGCGGCTGCCGAACGGCGCGCTGCCGGTCAGGTCGATGCGGTCGCGGTAGATCTTGGTGCCGTCGCCGCTGACGACTTCGGCATAGGCGAGCGGGAAGGTCCATTCGATTTTCGCGCGCACTGTGGCGTTGCGGCCGAAAGCAGCTTCCTCTCCGCTGCTGGCGCCATCGATCGTGAACTCGGGGATCAGCACTTCGCCGGTGGTGGTGAAGAAGCGCCCGCCGCGCAGTGCATCGAGCACCGATGCCCATCCATCGGCATAACGCGGCAGAGGGCCGTCGAGCCGTAGATAGTTGATGTTCATGTGCGCGTAGAGCTCGCTCTCATCCGAGAGCTGGAACACGTCCACTTCCCCCGGTGCGAACTTGCGTTCGGAAGGCTTGGACGCCCAGTTGTTCATGTCGTCGAGCGTATCGAGCACGCGTGAGCCGAGGCGCGGCAGCGAATAGTCCGATGGCATGTTCTTCCAGGCGCCGCCGAGGAAGCGGTCGCTCTTGAAGAATTCGGTATCCTTGTGCTTGTCCGGGAAGCCGTAAGACCCCTTGATCCGCGGGTGTGCGGTCCACATCAGTCCGCGCTCGGCTTCCATCAGCTTGAGAACATCGTCCTGCGAGCCGACATGATAGACCTTGCCCAGCTTGGGGTCGTTCTCGACGAAGGGCTGCCCCTCCTTGCGGTCGAGTGTCCAATAGACCGGTTTAGGAAAGAAGCTGATCCAATGGCCGCCGAGCTGGACGTTGGGCTCCTCGCCCGGAAGCAGCAGCAGCTTGTCGTCGGAGAGCCGCTCGGTTTCGGCATGCATCGTCTTGAGCAACGTCAGTCGGTCGCCGGCCCGGTCGAGCGCCTCGCGCCCCAGGTGCAGCTCGGCGAGATGGACGATCTCGACGTTCATGTCCTTGAAGCGCTTGACGAACTCGGGTGATTCCAGACCATCGGGCACGCCCGTCGATTGCTGGAACCGTGCCGTGTTCAGAAAGGCTTCGGTGTGCTCGACATGATAGTGGCTGGTGAAGGTTCGATGGCCGTCGAGCGCCTTGAAGCGATCGCCACGGGTGTAGGCGAGCGCGGCCTGAGTGACGCTCGCCGCGTCGCCGCCGTCCGGCAGGAGGAAGACGCCCATGTCCTGCACCGTGCCGGGCGGAGCGTTGACCCAGGGCACGTAGCGGCGATCGCCCTCCAGCGTCTGCCGCAAGCCGAACCCGGCGCGGCCCTTCAGGTCGCGATAGTCGCTGCCGTACCAGGCCGAGTTGTCGTTGTTCGCATAATCGAGCGGGTAATAGAATTGATGCGGCGGCGGGACGATGCCGAGCGCGCCGCCGCTCTTTCCTTCCGCCACGATCATCCGCGCGCGCACCTTTGGTGAGACCGCGGGCTTGCGCGAGGCCTCACCTTCGCGGCGCACGATCGCATCGGATACGTCGGTATAAGCGATCGAGCGCCACGGCAGCGCCGCCGAGGAGGCGACGCTGAGGCCGGAATCGAAGGTATAGGCAGTCGCTTCGCGCTGGGTGGACATCACCATAGCCGCGCGGACCAGCCGGGAGCCCGGATAGATGGTGAACTCGTAGGTGCCGGAGAATGGACCCGCCGCGGCGCCACCGACGATCACCTTGGTATAGCCGCCTTCTGCACGAACGGTGATGTCGTTGCGGGAAAGCGTCAACGGAAAGCTCTCGAATGGGCGATTGCGAGGATTGTCGAAGAAGACGGTCCAGCCCTGCTTGAGATCGCGGGTGCCGACGGTGACTACGCCCGCGGGATCGACGTCTCCGAGCACGGTTTTGCCCCCGACCGAAATTCCACGAATGAGCGGCTTGCTCTGATCGAGCGAGAGGACGAGCTGCGCGCGTTCCCCCTGCGCCGAAGGCCAGTCGATCGAGACTGCGTCCTGCGCCCGAACGATGCGCACATCGCCAGGAAGCGCCTTCGCCGGCTGATGGAAGGCCGCGGTCTGGGCCTGGGCCGATTGGATCGCAACCAAGCTGCTCGCGGCCAAAGCCGTCGCGAGCTGAAGCGCTGCAAACATTCGTTTCTTGCTCAAAACCATCCTCCCTGTCCGCCCATTTCGGCCGGGTTTGTCATGTTCGCCGGCCCATGCGGCCGACTGCGCGTCGCTCAGAAGTTGAAGCGTACCCCGAGCGAGTAGGTCGTGTCGTCGTTACGCACTTCGCGGACGAAATCCTCGCGTGATTCGAAGTTGCGGGTGCGCTGGCCCGTGACATTGGTGCCGGCCAGGCTGATCGTGATGTCGGGCGTCACATCATAGTTGAGGCCGAAGTCCAAGCGCCCTGCTGCGCGGATGCCGTTGAGCCCCACGGGGATCGAAACCGGCCGGAGCGAGAGGCCGTTGGTGATGTCGCCATCGAAATATTGGGAGCGATAGGTGTAGATCGCCCGGGCCGAGATGCCGTATTTCTCGTAGATCAGGCCCGCGTTGTAATTGTATTTGGAAACGCCGAGCAGCGGCAGACCCTCCAGCCGGTCACCGGGTGTCGTCACCTCACTGTCGATGATGGTGAAATTGCCCATCAGTCCGAAGCCGTCCAAGCCTTCGGGCAGGAAGTCGAGGAACAGCTGGCCGCTCACTTCCACGCCCTTGATCGTGGCGGAACCCAGATTGCGCGGAGTCGAGATCACATATTGCAAGCCGTCGATGGTCCGGACCTCGGTCCCGGTGATGACGCGATCCTTGATGTTCCGATAGAAGCCGACCACCGAGACATAGTTGCTGCGGCCGAAGTAATATTCGAGCGAGGCATCGAAACTGTCGGCCTTTTGCGGCTTGAGATCGGGGTTGCCGCCCGATCCGGAGTTCTGGATCGTGTTGACGTAGGAGACGACATAGCTGAGGCCGGGATTGAGCTGGCCGAAGCTGGGCCGCGACAGCGTTTTCGAATAGTTGAAGCGTGATTGGAGGCCGCCGCCGAACTTGATCCGCGCGCTGGCATTGGGAAGCAGATCGGTGTCGCTGGTCGAGCGATTTACCAGCACCACCCGTGACGTGCTGGTCGCCGGATCGGTCACGCGGCCCGAACCTGCAATGTCACGATCGGTGCGGGTGAGGCGCGCGCCGATCATGCCGTCGACCGAGATCGTGTCGGTCAGAGAGAAGTCGTACCCTGCCTGCAGAAAGCCGGCATAATTCTTTTCTTGCGCATCATAGTCGCGGGTCGGATCGAACGCCGGCGTGTCCGGCGAAACCCGGTACAGCGTCCGCAACTGCCGCTTGATCGATTCCTCGATCAGGTAATTGGGATCGATCTGCAGGAAGGACGCGCCGTCGTTCATCTGCGGAACGCCAGGCGCCTGCGAGAGGATGTCGGAGGGAAGGCCGGCGCTGGCCAGTGGCGTCACGAACGAGCCGCCCGGTGCGGGCGGACCGCCGAGATATTGCTCGAACCCCGCCTTGCGCCTGGCGACGCGAACCCCCGCCTGAAGATAGTCGAGGAAGCCGTCGAAATCATACTTTACGTCGCTCATGACCGACCAGAGCGTGCCGCGGCTGCGGTTGATATCCTCGGTCATGCCGTTGGCGAACGCCAGGCCGGCTGGGTCGTTCATGGGATTGCCGGGCATCGTCGCGCGGACCTCATGATTGACGTCGCGGATCTGGATGAGCTCGGGGATGCGCTTGCCGATGTCCACGCGGAAGCTGTCGTTCCGGTTGGTCGAGGACTCATAGGAAATGTCGGTGTTCCAGGTGAGCGCCCCGAACTCCTTGTTGAAGCCGGTAGCGATCACATAGATGTCGGTGCGCGCCTGGTTGGCGACCGTGGCGGTGTAATATTCGATGTTGCGCGCAGTGTAGCCAGTGGCGTTGCACAGCTCGCGGATGGTGCCGGTTCCGGTCGGGTTTGTCGGGCTGCGGACATTGCCCGAATAATAGCCATCCGGCCCCACCGCGAAATCCTCGCACGTGTCGCCCGCAGTCGCTTCGAACGAGGTGCCGGTGTAGCCGCGGAAGGTCGGGCGCGCCTGGAAGACGTTGCCGCGATAGCCGGCGTACAGCCCCTCGATATAGATTTTCGTAGTCGTGTCGGGCGCCCATTCGACCGAGAAATTGGCCTGCGGTCTCTCGTAGTGGCCGAACTCGATCGCCGCGGCGAAACCGGTGGGGGCCTGCAAGTTCGGCGGCGAACCGGCCGGCGCGGCGCTGGTCGCGCGCGTCCAGTCGTTCCAGGCAACCGGCCGGGCATATTCGTTACGCTGGTAGGAAACGCTGGCCATCGCCGCGATATCGCCGATGCCAGTGGACCAGCGATCGGCGACGAGCAGGCTCACCGCCGGATTGATCGTGTCGTCGGAGCCGGCTTCCTGTAGATAGGTCGCACGTGCGCTGCCTGCGATCGTCAGTTCCTTGAAATCGAGAGCGCGACGCAAGCGCATGTTGACGCTGCCGGCTACGCCGCCCTCGAGGCGTTCGGCGGAGCTCGATTTGTAGACATCGACCCCGGCAAGCGCCTCCGCAGGCAGGTCCTGGAACGCGAAGCCGCGGCCTACGCCGGTAAAGATCTCACGCCCGTTCAGCGTCGTGACGATATCGTCGAGGCCGCGGATGCGGACGCCGACGATCTCGTTGTTGCCGCCCACCACGACCTGCACGCCGGGCACGCGCTGCAGCGCCGACGCGGTGGTCAGGTCGGGAAGCTTGCCGATGTCCTCGGCGACGATCGAATCGACCACGGCGGTCGATTCGCGTTTGATCTCGGCGGCGCGCGCAAGACTCTGCCGGATGCCGGTGACGACGATTTCGTCCGTCGCGGCTGGATCATCGGGCGCGGCCTGGTCGGCTGGCGCGGGCGCCGTCTGCGCGATTGCCATTGGAGCGCTGACGAGCGCGATTGACGCCGCGGAGGCGCGAAGACTGGCTTTCAATGAACCTCTCCCTATAAGATGTCATACAATCCCGGCAGATTGATCTTATTATTCTGCCGGGACCAAAGTGGTTGTCCGACGTTCCTTCCAGTTGATCCGGTTATGGCTTGCTTTGTCTCAGCCGACGGAGCCGCTGGCCGACATGAAGTCGTGCAGCTCGCGGTGTCGCTTCAGACTTCCGCTCATATGTGCTCGAGCGGCAGTCCGCGCGCGGTCGGGGTCCTGGCGGATGATGGCGGCGAGGATCGCCTCATGCTCTTCGCTGATGATCGCCTTGTAGCTGTCGCCGATATAAGCTTGGCCCTGACGCAGGTATAATGAGCGGGGCGGAACCAGCCTGACGCCAAGGAAATCGATCAGCTTCGCGTAATAGGTGTTCTTGCTCGCCCGGGCGATGACGCTGTGAAACTCGACATCGGCCTTTACCGAGTCCTCCAGGCCAACCGCTGCCTCCGCCAGAATCTTTAGCTGGTGGCGCATATTCATCACATCGAGTTCGGTCCGCCGTTCGGCAGCCAGCGCGGCCATCTCGGTTTCGACGCAAAGCCGGAGTTCCAGCAGCTGGATCACGTCGCTCAGGTTCTCCACCTCGTCGCGAGTGATTTGAAACGCCTGGTAGCGCGCGGTGTCGCTGACAAAGAGGCCTTTTCCTTGTCGGGCTTCGACCAGCCCCTCTGCGGCCAAGCGGGCCACGGCCTCGCGGATCACTGTCCGGCTCACGCCCAGCACATCGACGAACTCGGCCTCGGTGGGTAGCTGCGCGCCCGGCCAATGCGCACCCGAGAGGATGCTGGCGCGGATATGTTCACAAGCAGCATCGACCAGCGACGGTCGCCGCTTGCGGTTCGATGATCTCTCCTCGTGCGCAGCGTTGCTGCCGGCTTGCCCCACGAGCGCATTCTCCCAAGCCTCAGCGCAAAAGTGCGCGAGTCGAATTAGTGTATCTATTATCAGTCATATGACAACTTAAATAAATTCGTTTTATAATAGGAGGATGGAAGTCTAGGCCGGAAAGGCGCCTTAGACCCTTGCCGGCGCAAGGATCATATGTGCGCTGGATTCGCGACCCCTAAGACGACCTGCTGGAGAGGAGAGATAGGATGCGGAGTTCGATCGTTCGGAACGGATGGAATGTCCCGGCCGCGCTGCTGTTGCTTTCGGTTGCGGTTGCGGCCCAGCCTTCCGCGGCTCAGCAAGCTGCGGCGCCGGATATGCCCGCCATCGCGGGCGCCCTGCCGCCGCCTGCCAGCCGCGAGTCGCAGGGTGCGGTGGTGAAGGCCGACTATCGTTACGACGATCTGCTTTGGGAGAACGACCGGACCGCGCATCGGATCTACGCTCGCGCGCTGGAAGCGGCGGAACCGCCGTCGGGTTCCGGTATCGACTCCTGGGGCAAGAACGTCCGCTGGCCCTTTGCCGATCGGCAGCTGCGCAGCGGCGACCAGCATAGCTATCGTGGCGAAGGCCTCGATTTCTACAATGTGGGCGCGACCCGGGGCGCGGGCGGAGTCGGCATCTGGCACGACAACAAGCTGTGGACCTCACGCAACTATGTGCGCCACCGCATCCTGTCTTCGGGCGGACAGACTGCCGACTTCACCGTCGACTATGCGCCCTGGCCTGTCGACGTGGATCGGAAGGTCTGGGAAACCCGGCGCTTCACGCTCCCGCTCGGCACGCATTTCACGCGCATGGTTTCGACGATTTCGTCGGACAGCCCCAAGCCGCTGCTGGTGGGTATTGGCATCGGCAAGCGGACCACCGGGCAGGGGGCAGGCGAGCTTACCGTCGACGGCGCCAAGGGATTGCTTTCCTGGTGGGGACCGGCAGACGATGATCATGGCCGCATGGCAATTGCGATCCGCGTCGATCCCGCAATGATCGCCGAAGTGCGGGCCGACGCCGATAACCATCTCGTCCTGCTGCGGGTCACCCCGGGGCAGCCGTTCGTCTATTACTCCGGCTCCGCCTGGGACAAGGGCCAGGGCAACTTCCGCACGCGACAGCAATGGGACGCCTATGCTGCCGGCGAGCAGCTGGACTTCGCGGTCCCGAAGGGCGGAGACTAGCCGATGGCTGGTGCCGGATGCAGGATTCGAACCCGCGACCTTCGGTTTACAAAATCGCTGCTCTACCAGCTGAGCTAAACCGACAACCGCACGAAACCCACGGAAATCCGCGGGTTTAGCGCTTTTGATCGTGCCGGTTGCCCGGGTCAAGTCGATTTCGGGGCAAAATCTGGGGCAACGGCGAGCGAAGTTTTATTGTGTGCGGGCAGCGGTTTTTCCGGGCCAGCACTAACGCGTCGATCCAGCAATTCGCTGTGGCCCAAAAAAGCCGTTTGCGTTGAGCTGTTCGTTCTACGAGACAAGTAGAAATCACAATATATCAATGAATTATCAAACCCCAATTTAGGTCCGGTCCGGACTTAATGCGCGCTAGGTGCCATATTGGAGCCAAGAGAAACGGATCGAGCGTACTTGGTTGCGGCTTATGACTCAGAACAGCGGCCGTGGGTTTGTGGCTGGTGAGGTGGCTGCGTCCGAAGAATCAAATTTCACACCAATTAAGTTGGGGAGGCGGCTTAGGAGACTGATTACGATGAGTTGGGAGTGTCTCTCTTGATCCGGTCGACCTGGAGATGGCGATTTCCGCTTTGCGCCCCCAATCCGGTCATAAAGACATCGAGATTGAATTCCTGGAAGCGGGCGTTCGTTTTGGCAGATACGACCTTCTAGCGCGGCCTTGATGTTCGGCGCATCAGGCGAGATCGTGAATGTCCTTGCCCTGGTTGCCAGTGGTGTTAGCAAGCGCGTTGAGGCTTGCCAGGCGGACTGCCGCCCAAGCGACATGGGTCCTCCTATCTAGAGCCCAAGCTCGCTAGCCGGGCCTCAGCTGGCATTGGTGGCAGCACTAGCTTACCCAATTTCGCATGCGGCGATCGAGTTCGAACAGCGGCACCGGGCCGACCGCCAGAAGCGCGTCATAGAACATGCTCCAGTCTCAACGAAGCGCGCGGAACAAATGTCGGGCAACGGCATTGTAGACCGGTTACGTTAGATAAATGCTTGGGGTGCTGGGGAAATTCCGCATATTTCGCAATCCGTCTCTGCTCGGCGCAGCTGTGCCGTGCCTGAAATGATGCTTCCCGACGCCCGCCAAAATAGGACCGCAGATTGTCGAACGTGGAGGAATTCCCGCTCACAGCACGAACGCTGACCGAGTATGAAGCGCTGGCCGCTGCCGCGCCGACTACGCTCGATGCGATTCCCGGCGCGGTGTACATTTGTGACCACGAGGGCTGGCTCGTCCGGTACAATAGCGAGGCGGCGGAGCTATGGGGACGCACGCCGGCGCTTGATGGGACGCGCGACAGGTTTTGCGGCTCGCATCGCCTCTTTCTTCCTGACGGCAGCCCCCTCGCGCACGCGGACTGTCCGATGGCCGAAGCAGTTAAGGCGGGCGCCATGGCGCGGAACGCCGAAGTCGTGGTGGAGCGACCCGACGGCTCTCGGATCCTCGCGCTGGTGAACATTCGCCCGCTCCGGGATCATCGCGGAAGAATCCAGGGAGCGATCAACTGCTTTCAGGACATTTCCGCCTACAAGGCGATGGAGGAGGAGGCTTCCCGCAAGAACAGCGACCTAGAGGACTTCTTTGAGAATAGCGCGATCGGCCTCCATATCGTGAGCGGCCACGGGATCATCCAGCGCGCAAACCAGGCCGAACTTGATCTCCTTGGCTATTCCGCGGAAGAATATATCGGACGGCATATCGCGGAATTCCACGCCGACGCGCCTGTGATCGGCGACATCCTTCAGCGGCTTTCCTGCGGTGACAAGCTCGAGCGCTATCCAGCACGGCTGCGCGCTAAGGACGGATCGATCAAGCATGTCCTAATCACCTCGAACAGCCGTTTCGATAGCGGCAGGTTCGTCAACACGCGCTGCTTCACGACCGACGTGACCGACCTTCGCGCCGCCGAGGAGGCCCGGCACGAGAGCGACGAACGCCTCGCCGCCACCTACCAGGCGGCCAATATCGGCATCGCCGAGACGGACGCAGACGGGCGCATGATCAACGTCAACAACGCCCTATGCACGATGCTGGGACGCTCGTGCGAAGACCTCCTGGCGATGGCATTCGTCGACTATACGCACGAAGACGATCGCGAGGAGGATGCGACTTCCTACGCGCGACAGATCAGCGGCGAGCTCGACGGTTATTCGATACGCAAGCGGGCGCGCAGGGCCGACGGCACGACGATCTATCTGGACGTGTACAGCTCGTCCGTACGCGATGCCGCCGGGCGCTTCCGTCATGGTGTCCGCGTCATTCAGGACGTCACCGAAGCCGTCCGAATGGAAGAGCGTCTTCGCGAAAGCGAAAGGCATATGCGCGACCTGCTGGAGGCATTGCCTGCTGCCGTTTATACGACGGATGCCGAAGGGCGCATCACCTACTACAACAAGGCTGCGGTCGAGCTGGCGGGCCGGACACCGCAGCCCGGCGAGCAATGGTGTGTCACCTGGCGGCTTTACGAGACGGATGGTACGCCGCTGCCGCACGATCAATGCCCGATGGCGGTTACGCTCAAGGAGGGCCGGGCGATCCGGGGCGTAGAAGCCGTGGCGGAGCGGCCGGATGGCACCCGCGTCCCGTTTATTCCTTACCCGACGCCCTTGTACGATTCCGAGGGCAAGCTCGCGGGCGCCGTCAACATGCTGGTCGACATCTCTGACCGAAAGAAGGCCGAGGAATATGCGGCGCGGCTAGCAGCGATCATCGAGTTTTCCGACGATGCGATCATCAGCAAGGACCTGCACGGCATTATCGAAACATGGAATGGTGGCGCCGAACGGCTGTTCGGGTATGAGGCGAGCGAGGTCATCGGCAAGCCGATCAACCTCCTGATCCCACCCGACCGGCAGAATGAGGAACCGGCGATTCTGGACCGGATCCGCCGCGGCGAACATGTCGACCATTTCGAGACGGTTCGCACGCGAAAGGACGGAGCCCTGCTCGACATTTCACTGACGATCTCCCCGTTGAAGGATGCTCGAGGGCGCATCGTCGGTGCTTCTAAGATCGCCCGGGACATCACCGAGAAGCGTCGCGAGGAAGGGCGCCGCCAGTTACTCACCAACGAGTTGAACCACCGCGTAAAGAACACGCTCGCCACGGTTCAGTCGCTCGCGGCACAGACGTTTCGCGGTGAAAGCCGGAGCCCGGCGCTCAAAGAGTTCGAAGAAAGGTTGATCGCGCTGTCGCGCGCACACGACGTGCTTACGCAAGAATGCTGGGAAGGCGCCGATCTTGAGGAACTGGTCGCGCGGACGATCGCACCGATATGCCTTGCGCCCGAGCAGCGGTTCGAGATTTCAGGACCACCGGTGCGCTTGCGGCCCAAGGCAGCGCTCTCCTTGTCGATGGCCTTTCACGAGCTCTCGACCAATGCATTAAAGTACGGCGCGCTCTCGAATGAAGTCGGCCGCATCAGGATTCACTGGAACCTAGTTGGTTCCGGCGACGACCATCTACTCCATATCCGCTGGGAGGAAGCGAATGGCCCGGAGGTCCGAGTGCCGCAGCGGAGGGGATTTGGAAGCCGCCTGCTCGAACGGGCGCTGGCGCACGAGCTCGGGGCCAAGGTCGCGCTGTCATTCGAACAAGCCGGCGTGATTTGCGAAATCGACACACCGCTCGCGTGAGAGGATCGATAATGTTTCCAAACTTCAGGTCATCCTTGTGAGCACCTCGGGGGCGCCGCTACGCGTTTTCGTGGTCGAGGATGAAGCCATGGTCGCGATGCTGATCGAGGATCTGCTGGAGGACATGGGGCATGATGTCGGCGCCCTCGCGTCACGCATGCAGGACGCCCTGGACATCGCGCAGAGCGGCACATTCGATCTGGCGATCCTCGACGTTAACCTCGACGGTCAGCCGAGCTATCCGATTGCCGAAATTCTGAAGGGACGCGGTGTTCCATTCGCCTTCGCTACCGGATACGGGGCGAAGGGGTTGGAGCCGGCATTTACCGGAACGCCCACGCTGGCGAAGCCGTTCGGACGTGCCGACCTGCAGAAGCTACTCTCGCAGGTTCAGGCGCGCATATAGGGATTGACGCGGTTGCCGCCGCTGGCTTGCGGGTACTCGTTCTTGATTGAAGCACTTCGACCGACGAACAGCCACCCGTCATGCACGTCGAACGCGCGATGAACCCGGGGGCCTAGGCGGCGTGGACAAATTGGCTAGAGGCGCATTTCCCACGTGCCGTCGGGATATTTGATGATTTGTCGCCGCCATATCCAGACGGCGAAACCAAACATGATCGCTCCGGCTGCTACCCCAACGACCCATCCCTTCTGATGACCTTGAAAATAGGCTACCAGAATGCTGACAACGGCCGGAGCAGATAGCGCGAGCCAGTCCCGTCGAGTCACTTTCCTCATGCGGCGCAATCTATCGCGAAGTGGTCGGAAAAGCATCGATTTCGGCGTGGTGCTTGGATCGTCATTGACGCGATGGCCGGTCGCTGATTCAAGCCTGCTTTTTGGAGGTAGGCTTGAGCCGAGGCGATCTCACTGAAGCGGAATGGCGCATCCTGAAGGACTTGTTGCCAATCGAACCTGAAAATCGCGGGCGAGGCAGGCGATCGGAGCAAAATCGTTCTGTCGTCAACGGCATACTCTGGCAGCTCCGTTGCGGAGCGCCGTGGCGTGATGTGCCACCGAAATATGGAAGCTGGAACACGATCTCCCGGCGGTTCCGGCGATGGAGCGAAGCCGGGGTTTGGGAAACCGTGGCGGTGACACTCGCTGAGGCCATGGCAGACAGCGGCCACTATAGCATCGATAGCACCACCGTTCGCGCCCACGTCTCGGCAGCGGGCGGAAAAGGGGGACTCATCGACGCGCTCTTGGCCGCTCGCGGGGCGGGTTCACCAGTAAGCTTCACTGCCTGGCCGATGCCCTCGGACGACCGCTCGCTTTCCACTTGACCGTCGGTGAAGCTGCGGATTGCAAGGCGTATGATGACCTGATCGGCCTGCCAGAGCGAACGCCGGATGCCCTGCTTGCCGACAAAGGCTACGACGCCGACGCCATCCGCGCCGACCTTGCCGATCGGAAAATCGAAGCCGTCATTTCCGGTAGATCAAACCGCCGGGTGAAGATCGAGCATGACCGGACACTCTACAAGCAGCGCAACCGCATCGAACGCATGTTTGGCCACTTCAAGATCAACCGCGCCATCGCCACCCGCTATGATCAACTGGCCAACAGCTTCCTCGGCATGGTTCATATCGCCACCGCCGGATACTGGCTCAAATTCGTCCACGCCGCCTAACAGCGGTCGTTTAGACCTCGCATTGTTGGTCCTGGCGGATCGCCGCACCAAGGAGATCGGCATGCAAGATGCAGCCGCATTCCGTCACCCCCTAAACGGCAACCATGAAGCTGATACGGGCATCAATCCGAGTCGGCATGTCCGCGGTCCGGATTCTCGCTCAGCCATCGAATGTCGTCAGGCGGCGGCTCGCTCGGTGCGGCATGCGCCTCGGCGAATGCCCGGGTACGTAGCTTCCGTTCTTCGCGCAGGCCGGCGGCCACGCCTTCCGTGGCCCAGGCGGCAGCTGCGGCGCTTGCGACCTTCCTGACATTGTCGAGCGTGGCGGCACGGGCAAGCGCATGGTGATGCGCCTCTTGGGTGCGGCAAAGTTCGGAGGATGGCTGCATGAAACGGCCTTTCTACGGGAGATGGGATCAGGTTTTTTTGGACGGCTGAGCATGAGCCGTGCCCTTCAACGAGGGATTGGACGCGTTCTGCTTTGGAGGCTCCGGCTTCTTCGGCTTGCGCGCCTCGCGATTACCGCGTTGTTGTCCTTTGGTCATGTCATGACTCTCCTCAAGTTGGGGCTCGGGCGAACCTGGGCTCAGCTGGCAGGGTCCGAAAAGCGACAATAGCGGACGAGTCCAGCTGCATGCCGCACGTGCGGAATTGCGCGTGCGCCGCCTTCTGCGTCTCGACCGTCTGGTTGTGCGCGTCGACGACATGGGGCGCGAGCCGAGCGAAACGGGTACGAGGGATGGATCCCATGAGAAGAAAGCTCCGCGCAGAGCGGGAGCATGGAGAACTCTCAGTCGCGGCCAGGCTCAAAACGGACGGCGCGATAGAAGCTATATGGTGGCGGCGGCATCGCGGCGCCACCCCTCTATGGAACTGAAATAGTTTGCCCAGCGTCCTTGCCGTCAACTCGGTTCACAACGATATTGTGCAGCGCAGCAATTCAGCTGGAAGCTGCCATTCACGTCAGGGCTTCCGCCGTGGCCGGGAGAAAGCCCATGCGAAGCTTGAGCGACACTATCAGCCGCCTTTCACGGCTGCGGAGCCACCCCTCGCCGGGTATCGCGGGCGAAGACCGGTTGACGGATCTCCCACCATTCGGCTCCAACCCCGGCGCACTCCGTGGCCGCTTCTATCTGCCGCGGGCGCTACATGCGTCCGCAGCCCTGGTGGTCGTGTTTCACGGCTGTACCCAGGATGCCGCGGGCTATGACCGCGGTTCGGGATGGTCCCAGCTTGCCGACGAACTAGGTTTCGCGCTGCTGTATCCGGAGCAGCAACGCGGAAATAACGCCAACCTCTGTTTCAACTGGTTCAACACGCGGGATACCCGGCGAGATTCCGGCGAGGCGCTGTCGATCCGCCAGATGGTTGCAGCGATGGTCGCCGACCATCGCCTCGATCCCGCCCGCATCTATGTGACCGGACTTTCTGCGGGCGGCGCGATGGCATCGGTAATGCTCGCTACCTATCCCGACGTGTTTGCCGGGGGCGCGATCATCGCGGGCTTGCCCTATGGCACTGCCATTTCGGTTCCAGAGGCATTCGAACGAATGCGTGGGCATGGCGGACTGCCGGCGGCGTCGCTTGGTGCGCTCGTGGACGCTGCATCCTCTCACAAGGGGCCATGGCCGACGATTTCGGTGTGGCACGGCGACTGCGACGCAACCGTGAGTCCCGTGAATTCAACCCTCATCGTCGAGCAATGGCGCGCGATCCACGAGGTTGCAGGCGCGCCGATCGCTGTTGAGGACGTCAATGGCCATCGTCGCCGCGTGTGGCGCGATGCCCGGGGGCGTGATGTAATCGAGGAGTATCGCATCGCCGGCCTGGGTCATGGGGTCCCGCTTAGCACCTCCGGCGCAAATGCTTGTGGCTCCGCTGGGCCGTATATGCTCGAGGCCGGAATTTCCTCGACACGCCGGATCGCCCACTTCTGGGGCTTGGACTCGGCACGCGCGGAAGATCGGCTCACCTCCGCCGCAGAGGCAAAATCTCGATCGTCCGCAGCGGCTTCAACGTCCACCATGACCGTGCCGGCCGAACGCCGCGGAGCACAGCCGCAACCTCAGCCGGTTCCTGGCGACGTGGGACGCGTCATAGAAGATGCTTTGCGCGCCGCGGGCCTGATGCGTTGAGCGTAGCGGAAGGAAATTCATTGGAGCTTTCGCACCATCTCTACATGGTGCTGCTGGCCGGGGTGCTGCTCTTCGTCGCCGGTGTTCTGCTGGTGGCGCGTCCGGCCGCCGGTCTTCTAAGCTTGGTCGGATCGAAGCTGCCCTGGCGCGAGCAGCTGGTGATTTCCTTTTTCGGGATCCGCGGCATAGGCTCGATCTATTATGTCGCCTTCGCCCTCAACCATGGCTCGTTCGCCGACCCCCACCGGCTTTGGGCCATCGTCGGCGGCGTGGTGCTCGCATCGATCCTCCTGCATGGGATCACGGTGACCCCCGCACTGCAGTTGCTCGATCGATGGCAGCGACGCCGACGCGAAATCTCGTGATGCCCAGCCGGTTTCGGAGTAGAGTTTGCGTTGGAGGTCGGCGGCTTTGCGCGAGGTAGGATCGAGGATCGAGGATGGAGATTGAGGCGCGGCAGGCGCATGAATGGCGCGCCGATCAGTTGCGGCTGGCGGTCGAAGCCGCCGGCCTCGCGCTTTGGTCGTGGAACGTCGACAACGACCTATTCAGGATGGATCGTCGAGGCTTCGACTTGTGGGGGCTTCCCTGGAGCGAGTCGGTCACGTTCGAGGAGCTGTCGGCACATATCCATCCAGCCGACAAAGATCGCGTCCGGGCGGCGTTCGCTGCGAGCCGCGCGGTGCTCGGCCCCTATGAGACCGACTTCCGCGTCGTGGTCGGCGAGGAGGTCCGCTGGATCGCTGCGCGTGGACAGGGGGACGATGCCGGGATCCAGGGGCGGACGATGTTCGGCATCTTCCTCGACGTCACCGGTCGGAAGCAAGCCGAGGAAGGGCATGAGTTGCTGGCAGGCGAGATGAGTCACCGGGTCAAGAACCTGCTGGCTATCGCCACCGCACTCACGGCCATCAGCTCGCGATCGGCTTCGACAACCGAGCAGATGGCTTTGGAACTCACAGGGCGTCTCACGGCACTGGACCGCGCGCACGACTTGGTGCGGCCGCTCCCGGCGGGCCAGGGCAGGGCAGCCCTGCTGGGCGATTTGATCTCGATCGTTCTTGCACCCTATGATGACAGGGGCGCCTTTAGCGGACGCATCCGCGTTGCGGTTGAGCGAATGGGTGTCGGTGAAGGCGCCGCGACCAGCCTTGCGCTCATCCTTCACGAGCTCGCGACGAACGCAGTTAAATATGGCGCACTATCGGTTCCCGGGGGCAGGCTAGACATTTCGACTACGTCTGTGGGTGACGAGGTAATGTTGGTCTGGCTGGAGCGCGGAGGTCCAGCGGTCAAGGAGCCTACCGAGCCCGCCGGGTTCGGCAGCCGGCTTATCGAGCGCGCTGTGTCGCGTCAGCTGCGCGGCTCAATCGAGCACGACTGGTCGGAAGGGGGCTTGATCGTCACGCTACGAGTTAGCCGCGCCCGGCTGAATCTCTAGACGTGCAGGCCGAACGTTGCGAGTCACGACTAAATCGCAAGAGGTCCAACACCGGGCAGCATCAACATCCTGAGCGCTTCGCATGAGCTGAGGACGCTATGGGAAGGTTGCGCTGGCGCTCCCGTCAATTGCTTCCCCGAACGATGTGCTCCCGCAGCTTTCTACGGGCGACACGGCGTAGGTAAGCGCTATGCAATAGCGTCCACACGCACACGCTGACGAGCAGCGTGATTACGGCAGAGAGAATGAGCGTAATGAAGATGTGCAGTTCGATAGATAATTCCCACTTCAGGGTTCATGCGCTCAGCGCGACATGGCGCGATTCACGATCGCTCTAAGCCGGGCGCTTGAGAAAGGCGGCGGTTTCCCACCGCCTTCCACGCGAAATTGTTGCGATGTTTATCGGCAACGAACGTTGCCGCGCTCAATGGCCCGGCCGGCAACGGCACCGCCAGCGGCGCCGATCAGGGTTCCCAGGATCTGGCTGTCACCGCGCACGATGGTGTTACCGAGCAGCCCGCCAGCGGCGGCTCCGATGATCAATCCGGTCGTGCCATCCGAACGGCGGCAATAATAGCGTCCGTTCTGGCCGCGGTAGACACGGTCGTTATGGGCTAGCGTGCGGGTCCGGTAATAGCTGCCGCTGCGGTAATAGCGTTCGGCGTCATAACGATCCCTGCCGGGCTCACGACGGTCCCAGTCATAGTTGGCATATCCGCGCCAGCCGCGGTTGGTCTGCCGCGCGTTGCGATCCGCCTGGGCTAGATTGCGCGCATGCTCGCGCTGGGCTTTGCGAACATCGCGCGGATTGTCAGCGTCGCGAACGTCCTCGCGATACTCCCGGTCGGCCGCACGAACATCCCGACGTGACTCGCTCCAGCCCTGATTGGATTGCGCCAGGGCGGGGAAGGTCGGAATTGCCACGGCCACTATGGCGGCCGTCAAGAACATTTTCCTCACAGTTATTACTCCTGATCTTAGATAAGATTATCTGGAGAACGCATGTGGAAAATATAAGTTCAATAGAAATAAAATAAATAATGCTAAATAGAGTTCCTTCATTCATCAGAGGTTATTTATAGTTATTTTGTGGCATTATTAGTATCAGCTCGATCTATTATATCCTGCGTGGGATATGTTTAATTTTACGACGATGGATACCGGCTCGGTTGAGAGGGTGACGCCCATCTCGCAGTATCAGCTCGAACCGTCGAAAGTGAGCTCTGCGAGATTGCAGCCTTTCGAACCACGATGGGCAGGTCTTGCACCACGGGCGCGCGGTTAGAAGACGGTCAGCAGGCCCACGAACACGGTAAGGATTGCGAGCAGGATCACGACGCCCGTCAGCCCCACGCGCAATGCCAGCGGCAATTTCTGCCCCGCATTTAGGTCATGCGATCGTCCCCCGACCGGGATCGGGACCAGCAGACTGCGGAGGCCTCCCAATCCGGCCCGCCGCCGGTCATCGAGGAAGGCAGCGGACTCGGCAACCGGCTGCGGTTGCGATCGTAATTGTTGCGATGCCTCCTGCCTGCCGGCGCCCCCGCAGCATCCCAATTCGGAACAGCCTATTAACTTGCCCGGACATCCGCCAATGGCCTAACCGTCTCCGGTGTCGAAGCAAAACGGACATCTGCGGGAGTTTCGCAGAGACTGGGCTTGGCAGCAGGCGTTCACGGACGCCCTGAGCCTAAGCCGCGTGGCGATCAACGAGATGGGCGGCGGAAAAGCCCCGATCGAGACGCGAGCCGAGCTGGCCGCGAGGTCCTTGGCTCTTAGCGCAGGGGAGGGTGGAAGATGGATTGCCGTGACGCCGCCAACTACTGGTGGCAGGGCTTAATCGCAGCGAGCATACCCGCCTACATCGCTGGCTTGCTCATGATGGCCGCAGACGCCTCACGCTTTCCATGGGTCGCTGCGGCCGCAGTGTCGCTGATGATCGTAGCATTGGTCCCTTGGGCCATCAGCATGGTGGTAGATCGAACCGTGGTAGCGCGACGCGAGCTTGCCAGTCGGGATGGCGGCCACTGCGTATCCAGCAGCCACGCCGCACCGGGGCTGATTCAGGCCGGCCGGGTCAGCGGGAAAAGAGGATGTACCGCTGATCTATCTGCCGCTGCGCGTACAGATGAATGGCACGCGCCCCCTTGGGCCTGATCGCCGCTACTCGGGTCGCCCCCTAGCAACGGCATGTCGGGCTGAATGTCTTGTCGCAGCAGACGGTCCTGCCGTTCTTGCAGCCACATACTCCGCCATGGTGCGAGCAGCAGCCGCGTTGATACGCTTCGGCAGCGTTCGCGATGCCACATGGGGGCAGCGAGCCGCCCATGAGCACGCCCGCAATGGCGAGCGACAGGATCAGTTTCATATCCTCCTCCTGCGGCGAAGCTATACCTGCGTAGACTTGCAATGAAGTCGCGGCAGATGCATGGAGTGTTTCATCTTGAGAACGCCGGGAACCCAACGCGCGCGCGATGAGTCGGACCCTCCGTCATCAGGAGATCAACATGGCAGACGACAAGAACGACATCGGCTCCCCGGATCGCGATCGATCAACCTCGGCGAGGACTACGAGGTCCGCGATTGGGCGGAGAGCCTTGGCGTCTCGGGGGAAAGGCTTCGTGAAGCGGTCGCAACGGTCGGCAACTCTGCCAACAAAGTGCGCGAATAACTGAAGGGCTGAGAATGGGTGATTCGCCCACCGCGGACGAGTTGGGCGGTTTCCTCGCGTCCCTGCTCGAAGACGCGGCTGGAACGACGCGCGCGCATTGGGTGAAGGCAATCGCCAGGTCGAGCACCTGTCCCCGCTCCACATGCACGTTGAGGGCAGCTGGCGGGTGCATCTTAAGGGCAGGCTGACGCCGATGCGATCCGCAGGGCGGTTGAGGTCGTCCAGCAGAAGCATCCCTACGTCTCATCCTAACGAGCGCCGTCCCAAATCTGGACGGGGACGCAGATACTTCCGCGGGACCTTTGTTCCTCGTGCGCAGTTTCGGCCACGGAGCCACCGCAGTGTGCGAGTGAGCCGTGGAGGTGACCGTCGATGTCTGTGAGAGCGCCGACGAAGTTCGACCTTGCCGCCTTCGTCAACTGCCTGCTGCGCACCGGCCATAGCTGGGTGATCAGCCAGACCTATTCGGGATATCTGACGTGCCGGGAATGCGGCAGACGGAAGAAGCTGCGCTGAGCCTGGCATGTGCTGGCGGCCCGCGCGCAATGTTGCCCTCTTGCCAGAGCCATGAGACGCTGCAGCAATGGACGGGAACCCCACGCTCGAACGGCTCGCGATGTCGCTCACCGAGAAAGGTGCGCGGGCAGCCGTGCGGGTGATCTTCCAGCTATCGACCGACAGTGAGCTGCTCGCCCTGTATCAGGCGATCGACGGCATCCTCGGCAACCCACTCAGCGATCTTCTGGTCATCGAGCTAGAGCGACGCGGCATTGGGATCTGAGAAGGGCGACTTCGCCTTCCTCAAGCGGAATGAGCGGATCTACGCGCCAGGGCAACGCGTTGTGCAGCTCCTCGTCGTCCGTTCCTCAACCCTCCTGGCTGGCTGCCAGAATCCACGCGCAGGGCGGGGGCGAACTCCCGATAGAACGTTCCGTTCTTTGCGCCGGGAGGCTTCTGCTCGTCCGGGATCACGAAGCAACGCCTTCCATCGTTCCTGCAGTGCTACCGGTTCTTCCTTCGAAAGCGGGCTCGAACGGCAACCACATAAGCTGCAGCAGACGCACTACCCTGCGCGATGGCCTGAACAATGTCGGAATTTCGACGTTGAAGATGGATGCTTGCTGCTCGCGTAATAGAGCTCATTGCCGAGATGAGTCCGAAGGGCGTCTGCGATCAATGTGCGGCCCGCGCTCTCCACGTGCCGAAAGGGGATGTAAGCCAGATTACGTCCACTCTGGGATTTGCGAAGGGGTTCGCCCGCGTCCCCAGCCACTGTCCGTGCTGTCGTGAGCAGCGAATGGTTATCCGAGTGCAAGGAGCCGTCGACGTTCGGCCCTGGCTCCCTTAGCGCTGCCACTGCGCGAACTGTTTGTCGAAACTCAGGGGAACAGCCTGGAACCCGCGCGACAATCAGACGCTTTGCCCGCCATGCCCCAGTATCACCTGAACTTGTTCAACGACATCGTCGCTATCGACGAGGAGGGCCTCGAGTATCCCGATCTGAGCGCTGCCAAAGCCGCAGCCATCGAATCCGCGCGGGAATTGATGGCTGAGCAGATACGCAAAGGCCGTCCCGTCGATCTCAACCACCGCATCGAGGTGGCGACGCCCGACGGCGAGGTGATAGCCACGATCCCGTTCAGGGAACTGATCACGATCACTGACAGTGGCACTGCTTCCGACTAGGCTGAGTTCCACCCACCCTCTGACTTGCAGAGCATGGCCGCTGCGAAGCGTGCTCCGCGCATGTACAACCACTACACAAGGGCAACCGCTGAGATTGCCGTAGCGCCGCGCCTATAGCTCTACAGTCGAGACTTTTAGGCGACGTACCTTGCGAGCGTCGTGCCAAAGTTCCATCGGCTGGCGTTCTTGCAACGCCTTTGACAGCTGGCGTGCGCATCGTCTCTCGTGATAGATTCTCAGCTGGCTCGATGTGGCCGCTGCAAGCACTCATAAAATAGAGGTGAGGGTTTGCATCGGATGCCCTCCAGAAATAGGCGAGGACTTTCCAATGACTCTCAGCCGCCCGCGCCTGAATGATTGCTAGCGGCGCACCTCTTAAACTAAGTTGGGGCCGCTATCGCCCGAATCGAATAGATGTGCGCATGAATGTACGGCGTCCCTAGCCCGGCGACGCCCCTAGCGTCACCGGGCCAGCGCGGTTAGGCCTCCATGCTGTGCTTCAGGTCACGCATCTGATCGTGACCCTCTTTCACGGAAACATAAGCCTCCTGAATCACCTGGCGCACCTGCGGCGACAAATCGGCCTTTTCAAGGGCGGATTCGTACTTCGCTTTTATGTGATCCTCGCCGCGCTCGACCTCGTCGATGATGGCCTTATCGTCACGACCGGTCACTGCGGCTTTGAGATCTAGGAAGCCACGATGTGCAGCGGCCAGGGTGGTTCCGTCATCTTCCGGGTTTCCGCCGAGCCGGCCGACCTCCGCCTGCAGCTTGGTCAGCACTGCACGGCGCTCAGCGGCGCGCTGGTTGAACAGCTCCGCCAACCGGCTGTTCTCCGAGGCCTTTGCAGATTCGGTATATCCGTCGATGCTGTCGATGGTCGTCGCGATGAGCGAGTTCAGCGTCTTGATGTCATTGTCGATCATGGGTGGTCTCCGAATGGGTTATGCACAGTATAACGCGTCCGCCAGTAACTCGGGTGCGGGAGCAGGCGGCGGTAACCCTGCGTCTGGTCGCGTTTGCGCTTTAGCCTCGCCGCCCTCACTCGCACCCGCAACCCGCAACCCGCGCTCGCGGGCCCTTCAGTGGCTGCGTCACACGAGGCGCGCGGGCTTCAGCAGATCGGCGAGGCCGATGCGGTGGAGCATCTCAGCGCGCAAGCGGTCGAGGACCGCGAAGCCGACATTCGCGCCATCCTCGGCGGGGTCATAGTGGATCCGGAACGGACGCTCGCCGAATGGCATCTCGACGGCGGCGACGATCCGCTCGGCGACACCCGCGGGATCTGCGTCATCAGGAACGGTTTTCGCCAGCGCGGACGGCAACTCGTCCATCAAGGCCCGATACGGACCCGCCTCATATTCGGCGAGGCGGGCGGTGTCGGCGGGGCTGCCGGAATGCGCAAAGTGGTTGGTGCCTTTGGTGAAGGCGCCGGGCACCACGATCGTCGTCTCGATGCCCCAGCGCGCCAGCTCCCGGGCATATTGCACAGCCAGCGCGTCCATGGCCGCCTTGGCCGCGAAATATGGCGAGAGATAGGGGGGCGTACCGCCTGCCGAACTCGAGCTCGACACCCAAACAAGAAGGCCCTGCCGCTGGCCCCGCATGTGCGGAAGGGCCGCGCGATTCACACGCTGAGTGCCAAGCACGTTGACATCATATTGCTGGGCGAACTGCTCTGGTGTGAAGCTCTCGGCCGGGCCGAACATCATATGACCGGCGTTGTGGACGAGCACGTCGATGCGGCCGCTCTCGGCAATGATCCTCGCGACTGCTTCGTTTGCCGAGGAGTCCGACTGAACGTCGAGCTCGATCGGGCGGATGTCGCTGCCTTCCATCGCCGCCATTTCCGCGGCGTTCTTCGCGTTGCGGCCGGCGATATCGCGCATGGAAGCGTAAACGATGTGGCCGGCTTGAGCTAGCGCTTCGGCCGTCATGCGGCCGAAGCCGCTGGAAGCGCCGGTGATGAGAATGATCTTCTTCGGCATGACAGATTCCTTCTGAGAATGAGTTCGTGAAAGGGGGTGCCGACAGGCCTCGGAGGCCGCCGCGGCCTTCCGGAATGGTTGGCTTTCAGATGATCCCGCCATTCGCGCGGAGCACCTGGCCATTGACCCAGCCGCCGTCAGGGCCGGCAAGGAAGGCGACCGCGCTGGCGATGTCCTCGGGCTGGCCCAGCCGCTCGAGCGGAGCGAGTTTGGCGAGGGTGTCGATCACCGCCTGCGGCTTTCCGTCGAGGAAGAGGGAGGTGGCAGTCGGCCCGGGTGCGATGGCGTTAACCGCGATGTTCCTGCCGCGCAGTTCCTTCGCGAGGACATGGGTCATTGCCTCGACGCCCGCCTTCGTGGCGGCATAGACTGCGTAGGTCGGCTGGTAGAGCCCGACCACGCTCGACGAGAGGTTTATGATGCGCCCGCCCGGGCGGAGCCGCCTCACTGCTTCGCGCAGTGTGTTGAAGCTGCCCTTGAGGTTGATCGCGACCTGGCGGTCGAACAGCGCATCATCGCTTTCGGCGAGGCTCGCCAGCTGCATGATGCCGGCATTGTTGACCAGCACGTCCATGCCGCCGAATGCCGCCTGAGCCGCATCGAACATGCGCGAGACCGCTGCCGGGTCGCTGACGTCGGCCTGGGCCGGAATGGCCCTGCCGCCTTCCGCTTCGATCTTGGCGACCAGTGCCTCTGCATCTTCGGCGCGGCCGGCATAGTTGACGACGACAGTGAAGCCGTCTGCAGCGAGCCGCTGCGCGATTGCCGCGCCGATGCCCCGCGAAGCGCCGGTGACGATCGCAACCTTGTTCGTATCTCCGTTCATTGCCGTTCTCCTGAATGCTCCGCCCGTCGGCGGTACGGAGTAGATGCCCGCTGGCAGTTCGAAGATAATCCGGCTAGGAACGGCAACACTGTTCGAGTTAATGGAATAATACGATGGACCGCCTCGATGCTATGCGGCTCTTCACGCGGGTGGTGGACCGGCGCAGCTTCACCCATGCTGCGCACGACCTCGACATCCCTCGGTCAACTGCGACCCAGGTGATTCGTCAGCTCGAGGAACGGCTGGGTGTCCGTCTCCTGCAGCGCACGACGCGCACGGTACGCCCTACGCTGGACGGCGAGGCTTATTACCGGCGCTGTCTGGCGATCCTCGACGATGTCGAGGACGCAGAGGGTGCGTTCCTGGGCGCGGAGCCGCGGGGAATGCTTCGTGTCGAAGTGCAGGGCACGATTGCGCGCCATTTCGTCATTCCGGGGCTGCCTGAGCTTCTTGATCGTTACCCCGGCATAGAGATCTCGATGAGCGAGAGCGATCGTTGGGTGGACGTGGTGCGCGAAGGGGTGGATTGCGTCCTGCGCTATGGCGTGCTGCCCGACAGCGATCTCGTCGCGCGCAGGGTTGCGACCTTCGAGCGGATCACCTGCGCAGCCCCCGCCTATCTCGAACGCCACGGGGTACCGGGTACGCCGGACGACCTCGCGCACCATCGCTCCGTGGGGATCCGCTCGATCACCACCGGTGCGCTGACGCCATTCGAATTCGAGCAGCCAGAAGGACTGGCGCGTGTCGACGTCCCCGCGCCCTTGTCGGTGACGGGCACAGAGAGTTTCCGCGACGGCGTGCTGCTTGGGCTCGGAATGGCACAGATGCCGATATTCCATATTGCGCGTGATCTCGCCGAGGGGCGACTGGTGCGCCTGCTTCAGGAATATCCGGTTCCTTCCGCGCCGGTATCGGTGCTCTATCCACGCAGCCGGCAACTCTCGCCCCGCGTGAGGCTGTTCATCGACTGGATCGTGGGACGGTTCGCAGGGCAGGCAGCCGCTTGAACGGGATGCTATTTGGCCGCGGGCGAGAAAGTCCGCGCGGTTTCATACATACCGGATCGAAGGTCGAGATGGTGAGAGCTTCCTCGAGAAACGGTCGGGGGCCGGGATCCGCACGCATGGACTGGTAATCCTCGATGCTGCGCCATTGCGCGTACATCGTCACCTTCGAACCATCGAGGCTGCGATGCAGCGTCGAAGAGAGAAAGCCTGGCGCCTTGCAGACATGTTCATCAGTGGCGCGGGCGAGCAGGTCTAAAAGCCGCTGCTGGTTGGCGGGATCGACCGTGAAGACGTTGATCATTGTGATCATGCTGGCTGATCTCGTGAAAGGTGCTCGCCAAGGGAAGACTTTCGGGAGGTAGTCCCGGAAACCGTACTCGGTCAGAAGATGTTGGCTTGCGCATCATCGCAGGTAACGGCGCCGTGCACTTCGAACGCATTGCGCTCGACCCAGTTGTGGCGCAGCAGACCGTCCGGCCCCACTTCCCAAACCGCGGTTCCGGTCATCTCGATGGGGGCGCCGTTCGGTTGCGTGCCCATCAGTCCATTGTTGCGTCCGGTGAGACGCCAGCGCGATGCCACCCGGCTGCCCTCGTGGTTCTTGAACGTCTCGACGATGTGAAATTGAAAATCATGGACCTTGGCAAGGAAATCCGTGACCCAGGCCTTGAACGGCTCCCGGCCGGCAATATCCCGACCTGACGTGATCATAAAATCCTCATGGACCGCGGTCGGTCGCGTTCGGGTCTTGCGGCTGCTGCCATACCTCGCGCCAGAAATTCTCGACGATGGCTACGCCGTCATGTCCAGTCATTTGCGGCTCCTGTTAATGGTGGTCTGAAGCAGACTTAGTGCGCGGTCCTGCCGGTGGACGCGCCGCCGTCGGCGAACAGGATCTGTCCGGTGATGAAACCGGCATCCTCCGAAAGCAGAAAGGCGATGACCGCGGCGATCTCCTCGGGCTTTCCGAGGCGCCGCATCGGGATCATCGACTGGAAACGGGCTTCGGCCTCGCTTCCCGCCGGCGCGTTGCGGCGGAACATCGCAAAAGCGGTCTGCGTTGAGCTGCTCGATCTATGCGATGAATCGAATAAATTTTAAATTTCAATATCTTGATCGGCTCCGTGAACGGAGGCGGCCAACGCCGATTTTTGCGCTAGGAGCCAAATAGGAGCCACCCGGTAGTGCGCATTGGTGAGGTTGATGCCCCCCTTGAGGCTCAGCTTGAGCCCGCGGATCGAAGCAGTGACCCCACCTCTGCGACAAGGCGCGATAATAGTTGCGGGTTACGGTCGCGCGAGTTGCATCTTCGAGGATCTGAAACTGCCACCACCTCCTCGCCCGTTAGACAGCGACATCTTGCTGGGACGTGCTACAAACTTGTAGTATTGGTGCGTTCTCCTCGAGCAGGCGGATGTAGCGTGACCCAGCCGGCGGAAATACTCTATGCGGTGCCTGTCGGGACCATCATCGCCTGGTATCCGCTGCCGGAAGCGCAGCTGCCGCCGGGCTTCGCCTATTGCGACGGCAAGCCCATCACCGACGACGACAGTCCCTACAAGGGCATGTCCACGCCGGACTTGGTGAACAGGTTCGTGCTGGGCACCGACGACAGCACCGGCGTGGCCGTGAACCAGCAGGGCGGCAGCACGGACTATAATGTGGGCGGGTGGCAGAGCGGCACGATCGAAACCAGCCCCACCCAGGTCTCGCTTCCACAGGACGATGTTCAGAACAATATCATCCTGCGCGAGGGTAGCACGAACGGCTACCGCTACCAGCTGACCAGCGACAACGACGAGTGGAACGACGGCAACCATCATCATCAGATTGCAGGCTTCACCGTGCCGGCGCCAGGTTGGCTTGCCCTCGTCTATCTCATGCGGATCAAATAGGCGCCATGCGTTCCTGCTTTCAGCGCCGCGCCGCGCGCGATGCCGGACCTGCTCCTGCGGGAGCGCGGGCCGAGCCCGAGCGCGGGGCCGTGATGCAGCGTTTGGCAGGCTCCTTCCCGGTGCATGACATCACTGGCATCCCCATCGCCGACACTAGGCGGCGCCGCGTGCCGGACCGAGCCGGGCCGGTCGACACATTCGGGCCAGCTCCACCTCGTGCGGGCGGTACGCTCGCGGTTGCGCAGCGGGTCATCGACATCGGCGCGCAACGGGCGGCATCCGACCGCAAGGCCGAGCTGATGAAGGCGCTGCAGTCGCTTGCAACGGCCAAGGGTATAGCATGGCTGCCTGACTTCGACACCATGCTCGATGCGGACCTCGCATCGGACAAGGTCCGCAGCTACCCCACCTTGGACGATCTGTTGACGGACATGAACAGCTCCAAGGGCAAGGGCCCGCTGTCAGCTCCGGTAAAGGCTCCGAAACGCAGCCTCGATGAGGCGCGTGCGCTGCGGCAGAGCGTCAAGTTTCACCGCACCCACGAACGCAACCCGTTTCAGCCCAATCGAATCGCCACCGGCTTTCACGACATTCCCAAGTCAAGAATGTTGAGGACGCCGAAAGGCATCCGCCTTGCGCGGCAGAAGAACCGCTATTTCTATTTCCGCGAACGCAGGAGCGACAATAAGGCCAATTTCCAAGTCTACACCACGGGAAATCCTGACAATCCTGGTTACATCTATATGGACCAAGGGATGTTCCAGGGTAATCTCGACGTCAAGGACACGACCAAGAAGTGGAGCCGCCAGAAGCGGAAGCAGGACAAGCGCCAGTACATGGATCTCGGTACGAAATATAAGTATCCGGAGCACACTGTCGGCCATCTCGATCCGTTCGAGCATTCTCCTTTTGTCCATGATCGCCCGATCATCAAAGGGTCGACGAGCACCTATATCGATACCGACAGCTTCGAGCACAATGTGGTGGTCGAGAATCCCTATGTTGGCGAACAGATCAAGCGCTCGCAGGTCGAAGCGCAGATGATGAAGGACGACAGCTACTTCCTGCAGTATCCGATCTATTCCGGCACGTCCCCGGCGATTTCCACGACCTTCAACAGCAAGCCCATCGCGGCGGGTCAGACGGACAGTTCCGGCGCTCCCGTCGTGGACAAGCCGCGCATACGCCCGGACCAATTGGTCTTCGCTGTGGAAAAGGGCTCGGGTCTGGAGTGGGCGGCCTTCGATAATACCGGCAAGACCCGCTATGACACGAAAGAGTCGAAGCGGAAGGTGTCAGGATACGAGACGCGCACCGGCGATTGGACCAAATGGACGGGCAAGCGCGTGAGGAAAGGCAGCGATCCGAAGGCGATCTGGGAAGCTGAGAAGAATGCTACTCCGTTCCCCTACCTTGCCGAGATCTATGAACCGCCCACTGTGACCACGAGCTACGAGCCGTGGCTCGACAGCACGAAGACCAACGTGGCAGGCTATGAGACTCCACCACGCACGCCCTATTATATGGGAGACTGGACGCCGCCTCCCTCGAATATCGTCAAAGGTTTCGCCTGGATAGGAGAGAAAGTAACGACCACGACCGGCGTCACCGGCATCGTTACCGATCTGATCTCCTATGATCAAAACAAGGATGAATCCACCGTGCACCTGCAAGAGGAGCCGAAGCCGTTTGCATGAGGCTGGACGGTGCCCGGCCGAATGATGATCAATGTGTTCGATTTCAAAGCGACTTCAGCGCTCATGTGAGCTGATGTACCAGTCGATGGTCGATCCTGCTCCCATGCGCGAACTCTCTGTTTAGGCTGCGAAGGTTAAATGCACACCCTCGTCCATAAGCGTGCGAAGCCCGTATCGGAGCCGTCGTCATCGCTTCGCGCGACGGGGGCTCGGCCCGAACCGGCGGTGCCAGCGCGCCGCCTGCCGGTTCACGACATCGCTCGGGTCCCGATCGCCGATGTCCCGGTCCGCGCCACGACCGTGCAGCTTCGCGCCGGGACATTGGGAGCGCCGCCGTCCCATCATGCGTCGTGCTCGTCCGGGCTGCCCGACAGGCTCAAGGCGGGCGTCGAGGCGTTGTCGGGAATGTCGATGGACGGGGTGCGCGTCCATTACGGCTCGCCTGAGCCGGCGCGGCTCAACGCCCACGCGTTCGCGCGCGGCACCGACATCCATCTGGCGCCCGGGCAGGAACGTCACCTCGCGCACGAAGCATGGCATATCGTGCAGCAGGCGGAAGGGCGCGTGCGCCCGAACATCGACGTCGGCGGCACAGCGGTGAACGACGACCCCGCGCTCGAGCGCGAGGCGGAGACTCTGGGAGAAGCGAGCGCGGCACGAGGGGCAAGGATGATGGCGACGGATACGCCCCGGCAGGTGGCGGGCCGCGGCACGTCTGCGCAGCTTCAGTCGGCTGCCGCCTGCGTTCAGCGGGTGATCAAGGTTACCAAGGGTGACCTGAAGGGCGAATATGATACCAAGACCGGTGTGGACACCAAGTGGCTGACCAACCAGGTCGAGGATGCGATCGGCGAGGAGCTGGCGCGCGGATGGAAGGGCTGGATCGGCACGCTGGCGGGTGAGAAGGGCAAGTCGCATCGATACACGACCGAAGAGTTCTTCGACGAGCTCAGGACGCGGTTTCCTAAGAAAAGCGGAAGTGGCAAGATCCGGCCCAACTTCCCCAAGTCCTCTTACTGGCTAGGAACGATCACCCGCGAGATCCAGACCGGGAAGGATCAGTCCGACCTCAAGCCCGCCGACGAGAATCTCGCCCTCCCGCACCGCTTCCCCTACAAGGCGATCGAGACCAGCACCGATCTGTTCCTCACCGGCAAGGAGGACGCCGACGACCTCTATCGCTGGACCGATCGTCTGATCGAAGCGACCGAGAAGCGGCGCGATATCAACCGCAAGCAGATCAAGAACAAGAAGAAGCGCGAGAGATATGAAGAAACGCTCGAAGATCAACTCGATGGCATGGAGCGGGCCCGCAAGAGGCTGAAGAAGGAGGTCGAATCGGGCAAGAAACCCGATCTCTCATCCGGCACGGTGCAGGAGTTCCTGAAATATACCAACGCGCTGCACGGAAACATTCCCGATTATGGCCCGCACGCGGGAGTCAATATCCAGGTCAGCGACCGCACGCACCTCAACATCCAGGAGGATGGCACTCTGACTCCGGGCAGCCTGGCGGCAGGCAGCATGTCGCCACATCGCGGCCGGGGCATCGCGCGCACCAGCGACGGGCAATACATCGTCACCACCGGCGGGTACAGATTCGACCCCGACGAGCTCAGCGCGAAGCTGCAGAAGCTGGTCGATACGAGAGGCTATAGCGATACGACGATCGACGCAGATGATCTGGAAGAATATGGATGATCCCGAGACAGATGCCTCAGCTTTCGTATCGCTGATCGAGGCGCGTGCCGAACAGCAGCCCTGATTGGATCGCGGCCTCGAACTGGTTGAGCCGCGCGGTCGGCGCCGCGAGATTATAGGCGCCGAGCACGTCGCGATTGCTTGCGCCGGCGAGGATCACTGGTGGATTCTCCTCCGACAGTCGCGCGAAATCGGGCAGGGGATAAGCGTTGGGCTCGACGAAGCGCGGCGGCTGGCCCACCGGTTCCCAAGACTGGCCAGAGGCCCGCAGCGGGCAGGTTTTAGCGCAGCTCGAGTCGACGCAGGTGGCGCAATCGCGCGCTGGCGCATCGGTCGGCTCCTCGCATGCGCAAAGCCGGTCATCGGAAAGGAGCGTGACTCGGCGCAGCAGGCAATTGGACAGTCGCACCCTTCGCGCCTTGCCGCAACCGTTGCAGCGGCTCACTGCCGCAGCTAGCCGGGACGCGGCGCCCACGACGTCGCCAGTCGCGGCCGAGGGATGCTGCAGGTCAGTCACGTAGCAGTCGATGAAATGTGCATCGCCGGAGCAGGCGAGGACGCCGTCGAAGAGCGAGTTGGCCGCGTGGAGCGTGCCCGCAATCTTGCCGCCACCGATGACGGTCAACCGGTCGAATTTGGCGGTTACCTCGGCGGGCAGGGTGAGCACATTGAACGCGGCTTCGGGCACCGGCAGCTTGCTGAGCACGCTGCTGTCGATCTCGATATGGCCAGTGACAAGGCTGAGATCGATCGGGCCGAGCAGGCAACGCTCCAGCTTGAGCGTTGCGGTTCCCGGAAGCGCCGATGGCTGCGGCGGCTGAGGTGGTACCGCCGAGATCGCGAGCGGCGCCGCTCCGGGATAGAGCGTGGTATCGAGCAGCGTGAGCTCAATGTCGCCGCCAAGCAGGCCGATCATCGACTCGAGCGTCACGCCACTCATGGCGATGGCACCCGACTTGACGGGTGATGGCGGCCCGAGCAGCGTGAGCGTGCCCGGACTGCCGGTCACGACAAAGGGTTGGCTCCCCGCTGCGCCCACGACCCAGAGCGCCTGGCCACTGGCGGGGGCGAGCTGCTGGGCGGCGATGGGGCGCGTCGCGCTGGTCTGGAGCGTGAGCAATGTGCACGCGGCCTTGGACTGTGCCCAGGTGCCGAGCTGCTGCTCAAGCCAGGCAGGATCGCGGTCATCCTTGAGCACTACAGCGGCCGCAGGCACCGGCGGCGGCGGTCGTAACCCGAGGCCGCCGATCGCGCCTGGCATCGCGATGCCATAGTCGACGCTGAGCGTATCTGGCTTCGTCCAGGCGGTCGGCCAGCTGAACAACCCGAGCTCGGGATCGATCGCAACAGCGGGCACCAGCCCTAAAGCTGGTGCGGGCGGCGTGGCCGGCACGGGTTGCTGCGGCGCGGTGCGGGGCGGGACGATTACGACCTGATCTCCGCCATCGCATACGAAGCAGGCGGTAAGCGCCGTGGCGAACGCCTGGACGACCGCGGCGACGGTCCGCGACTGCAGCATGAGGGGCAGCGGAACTTGGAGCACCTGCCCGCCGGGCGCGGTGAAGGTCATCACGGTGTCCGCCGGCGTGTCGGTCAGAAGGGCGATCAGCTGCGGCGTGAGCGGCAGGGTCGCGGCGGCGATCCCCATGCGTGCGGATCCGGTGAGCAGCAGCGGATCGAGGCCGCCCGGGTTGGTCGGGCCGATCGACAGCGGCTCCGAGGGACACATGCCGGGCACGATCACCAGCGCGTTGCCGATAGCGCCGACCTTGAGCGCCTTGACCGCAGCCTCCGCTACCCGCCTGCCCGGCGTGATCGTCGCGCTCGCGATCGCGCCTTGCAGAAGCGCGACCAAATCCGGCATGGTCGGCGTCGCTGGCACGTTGACCGAGACCGCGGCGGTCGCGTCGCCAAACTTGATCGTGAGACCGGCGATGGCCGCGGTGACCGACGCGAGGTCGATCGTCTCGCCTTCGAGCACGGGATAGTCGGGGGGCACCGGGGGACAGTCGACAAGCGACATGGCGCGCAGCGATCCCGGCTGCAGCTCCGTCCAGTCACCCGAGCCGTTCTTGGTGCGGATCACCAGCCCGCGCGCCGGGCCGTAGAGCAGCGAGCTGGCCGGACCCCCGGCCGGATGAGGCCACATCATGTTGTAGCGCATGAGATCGGCAGCGAGCATCGCCGTCGTGAGCCGCACGGGAAGGGCGGTCACCGGCGGCGCTGCGACCCAGTCGATCGGAGTGCTTGGCAAATTGAACAGCGGCTGGTCCATGCCCAGCGGATTGAAGTGATAATAACTTGATATGCCAGCGGGCGCGGGTGTCGCCCCGATCACCGCGAAGACGGGCAGCCGCCAGATGCGCAGCAGCCCCATGCTTGTGGCATCGGGCTGCGCAGCGGCATCGGGGAGCGGCCACGCCGCCCATGGCGTGCTCGCGCCGGGCGAGTAGAGCGAGAACCAGCCCGCACTGTCTCGTGCGAGCTTGGGTAGCGCCGCGGCGATCCCCTTGCGGCGGCGAAAGGCGAGTGTGTTGGCGACCAGCGCGCGATGCTCGGGGCGGACCGGCCTGGCGATCTCGAGCCCGAGCAGTCCACCGATCAGTGGGACATATTCGAGCGGGCAGGTCTCGATGAACCAGTCCTGTTCCAGCGCGGAGATGCCGGTCCCCAATTCGGTGCGGACGTGGTCGAACACCTTCATCAGCGCAAGCAACGGATAGCCCTGCGCGATGTCCTGCTGGCGGAAGATCGCGGGGAGCAGCGCGTAGAGCGGGTTCTCGATTGGGCCGTCGCTCGACGCGGTCATGAAGCGGACCCCCCGTGGACAGGCGTGGGCGTTGGCGACGCGTGGATCGTGAAAGCGACCGCGTCCGCATCGGTGCTGAGGCAGAGGATTTGCGCGCCGGTCGGTGGGTCGAGCTGAGCGTCGTTCGGATAGAGCACTCGCTGCGAGCCCGGCGCCGCGGAGATCCCAGCGACGGCCTCGTTGGTTGGCAGGGATAGCGGTGGCGCGGTTTCGGTCGGCGCCCAGAGGTCCGTCACGGTGACGGTTTTGATGCCGACGACGTTCTTCTTGATCACGGTACAAATATCGACCGCACGCACCGCCTGGCCGAAACCCATCGCGGTAATGTCATAGGTCGATTGCAGCACCGCGGCGATCGCACTCTCGATCTGCTGGAGGTCGGGTGATCCCACCACGGTGAAATTGCCCTTCACCTTGAACGGCAGCGGTTCGTAGGGAAGCAGTTGGTGCTGCAGCACCGCGCCGTTCGCCAACGCGAGAGCGAATGCCTTTTGAAGGGAGACGAAGGCCGGCGAGGCCATGTCCGGAACGGCGTTGTCGAGCCCCGCGAGCGTGACCAGGCTGACCTGCTCGGTCGCCGCGAGCGCGGTCGAGAGCGTCGCGGCACCCACTTCCGGGCGATTGAGCACGAAGGTCCGCATGTCCTCCTGACTCACGATCCTGCCCAGGTCGGCGACACCGATTGGGATCTGGCCGCGTAGGCTGCTGCGCGGCCGCGCGCCGATACCACCGGTTGCGGCAACCGGATTGAGTACGCCCTTGATGCCCGCGACGTTGTTCGGCGGGCGTGTCAGGCTGCCCGCCGGAACATTGCCGTCAGCACCGGCGCCAACTCGGTAGGTGGCGGTGATGTTGTTCTGCCCGGTCGGGGGGCGAAGGCCGTGGACTCCGTCGCCGAACTGGATCCGGGCGCGTCCCTGCGCGTCCTGGATCAGCTGGTAGACGCGCGCGTCGGGCGCGCTGTCACCGAGCGCGTCCACATATTGCCAGGCAGTGCCGTTGACCATCACGTTCAGCTGCGGGGCGATCGAGCCGTCGGCCTGCTCCAGCCACGTCAGCGGCGCCTGCTTTAGGATGAACTGAAGGAACGGCTTCTGCCCGTCGCCGCTGCCGAGCACTTCGTTGACGGTGCTCCCCTGCGTCACCTCGGCGACGTTGCCGTACACAGACGTGGTGGTGCGATCGTAGAGATAGCGTAGGGGTTGATCGAGCGTCAGGACGGTCGTGTTGGTCTCGGCAGATTGCCGGAGCGCCTTCACCGTGACGGCTTCGCTCTGCATCGGACGGTTGAACAGCGCCAGCTGCTGCGACGTGACATTGCCGATCGTGCTGCCGTTGCCCGAGAGGAACGACAGCCCTGACGGCGGGTCCCCGTGCGGGTTGATTTCGATCGAGAGCTCGCCGGTGTCAGGCACGTCGACCCGCCACCACTTGCACGCCGACGGAACCGGCGCCAGCACCATGACGATCGTTCCAGGTTCGAGCTTGGGCATCCCCCCGATGCCGGTGACATCGCCGACCGTCGCGGCGAGCGGCGGGTTGCCGGCGATCAACAGCCGATGGCCGACAGCGATCTCGTCGATCAGCCCCGCCAGCTCGAACATTGTGCCGGCGAGCGGCTGATCGTTGATCGGGGGCGCGAGACGGAGCTGGCGGCTTTGGGTATAGACCATCGCCTGGCGGCGCGCGTCCGACGCCGGTGACGGCGGGGCATCGACATAGAGGATCGCGGAGCAGCTGCTCACGCCGTCCGAACCGACTTGGCCGCCGAAGGCGTAGATGCCGCGCCCTGCGATGGGGATCGGCGTCACGGTCGCGGTCAACGACACGAAGATCGGATAGGCGGGCGAGGGTAACGCAAACGGCAACGGATAGACGGTCTCGCCGCCGATGCCGCTCGCCGGGATCAGCTCGTAGCTCGGCGAGCTGGCCCCGCCGATCAGCAGCAGCCCCTCAGGGACCAGGATCGCCCCCTGTGAGCGCCGCGGCTCGGCGATTGGCTGGGACGGAGCGAAGGTGTAGCTGCCCGGATCGAACAGCTCGGTGGTGGCGGTCGCCTGCATGTCGGGCTTCACCACGCCGCCGACGACGAGGACCTTGCCCGAGCTCAACAACGTCGCGCTGTGCATCGCGCGCGCCGTGCACAAGGGTGCGATCACCGCGAAAGCCTGCGCGGCGACGCTGAACACCGCCGCCTGCGTCGAAGGAAACACCGTCACCGAGGTGAAGTCGCGCTCGGTATAGAAATCGGTGACCCCGCCGGCGATCAGCACGTCGCCGTTGGCGAGGAGGGTAGCGCTATGGAAGGCGGCGCCGTCGGGCAGACTCGTCGTGACCGCCGTGAAGGCTTGCTGGGCGACACTGAAGGTCTCGGCACTATCGAGCGCCGGCACCCATGTGGCGAGGACGCCGGGCGGTTCATAGGTGACAGCGGGATAGGAATAGCCCCCCACGAGCAGCACGGTTCCGTCGGCGAGCACGGTTGCGCTATGGCCACAGCGTGGCGCCGTCATCTTGTTGTGGACCGGGCGGAACGAGCGGCTCTTGGGATCGTAGATTTCGGCCGTATCGAGCGTGGCATAGCCGTCTTTGGTCATGCCCATGCCCCCCGCGACGAGAACCGTGCCGTTGGCGAGGAGCGACAGGGTGGCGCCGATACGCGCCGATGCCGGCGCGCCGGTGATCGTCGAGAGATTGGTGGTGGGGTCGAAGGTCCAGGCGAATCCGGTCATGCTCTTGGGCGACAGGGGAAAGGGATCCGGCGTGGTCGAGCCAAGGATCAGGATCGTCCCGTCGGGAAGCGCAATCGAGCCGACCGGCGCGAGTGTGTAAGGCGTGGTGAGGATCGGCCCCGGGAATGTCACGAAGGTGCCGACATCGGCGTCATAGGCGACCACCGCATTGAGATAGCCGTCCGGAATTGCTTCCAGCCCGCCCGCGACCAGCAGTTCGTCTCCTGGAAGCGCCAGGCAGGCGGCATAGGCCTGGGCCTGCGGCAGCGCCGCGCCGGCCAGGCTGGGGCCGAGCACGTTGGCGCCGTCGAACGGAATGCTCGTGCCTGCGCTCACCGAGAATATCTCGACCGAGGCGAGCACCGTGTCGTCCGACATGCCGCCCGCGACCACGACCTTGCCGCCCTGGAGCTGCGCGGCCGCTTGGTTCGAGCGCGCGATGATCAGCGGCGGCGCGGGGACGAACACCGGCACGCCGGCGAATGGGCCCGAATTCCCACTGGCATATCGGGCGAAGGCGCCGACCAGCCAATTGTCCTTGACCGGACCCGCCGCCGACTGGCCGCCGGTGACGAGGAAGCCGTCGTTGCCCGGAAGGGCAGTGGCGACATGGTCGTAGCGTGCGCTGCCGTCGTTGCCGACACCGACCGGCTTGATCTTGTAGAGGCCGGGAACGGGCTTCCAGCTGTCGGGATCTGTGACTTCGGCATCGTCCCAGATCGTTGCGCTCGCGCTGCTGTGGAATCCGGGAGGCATCGCGGCGCCGTCGTGGCCGCCCAGGAACACGACGATCTGTCCGACCGGCGGAACGCTCGGCGACCCGCCGTCGGCAGCGGTCTTCACCACCGGACAGAGCGTCGCGCTGTGGCCGGCGCGCGCGCGCTGCATCTTTGCTTCCCAGGCCCAGGCGTTCTGCTGCGGCGCGAACACCGCGACCGAGTCCGTGGCGGCCGATTTTTCGAGCAGCGCCTCGAGCGTGGGATAGCGCACCCCGGGATCGCCGGTGAGCCCGCCGCTCAGCATCAGCGTGCCGTCGGGCAGCGCCGTGGCGGCATGGGCGACGCGCGGAACCGCGAGCGTGACGTCCGGAATCGCCGAGAAGGTCAGCGTCGTCGGATCGAGCTGAAGGATGTCGGTTGCATATTCCCAGTCGCCGGTGACGCCGCCGACGAGATAGACCACGCCATTGATCGTCGTTGCGGTATGCAGCCCACGCTTGGACGGCAGCGTCGCAACCTGGCTCACCAGCCCGGTGCCGGGATCATATACCTCGACGCTGTCGAGCACCCCTGCCTGGCCGATCCCGCCCACGAGCAGCACGCGCCCGTCGCCGAGCAGGCTAGCGGTGACGCCGCTGCGCGCCGGTATCAGCGCGACGCCCGAAGGCAGCACTGCAGGCTCGGGCTCAAGCGTGACTTGCGTGACCTGTCCGGTGAGCCCGAACTCGGAGATGTTCTGGCGCGAGACCGACGCGATCACGCCGAGCGTATTGTCCACGGGCGTCTCGAGCAGGAACTGGCTGCCGGGCAGCACCTTGGAATAGACTGCCTGGAGATCGAGATCATTCAGATCGATGCCGTACCCGGGCCATTCGGTGAATTCGGCCGGCGACATGCCGGTCGGCGTATTCGCGCGCTGCACTGCTGCCGATTGCGATGTCCAGGATGGCGCGTTGTAGCCGAACAGGCGGCAGGTGAGGTCGAGCGCATAGAGTTCGAGCCCCTCCTTGGCGTCGCGCGGCAACGGCTCCGTGGCGCCTGTGGCGGTCCACTGCGCCTGCAGGCTCGAGCCGATGCCGATCGTTGTGGTCGAGAGTACATGGTTCTCGCTTGCCGAAAACACCGTTAGACGCACCCATTGCGTCGGGGTCCCGCGACGCACGAGCAGCAAAAAGTCACCCACCGCCAGCCCCAGCCCGGTTCCCGCGATCAATAGGCTGTCGCTGTCGGGATCGAGATAGGCCGGTTTGGTCTGAAGCGGCGTGAGCTGGTTGAGCGCGGGGTTGGCGACGACCTGCGTCGCAGTCTCGAAGATCGGCGACAGGGCGATCGATGCGGCATCGCTCGCGCTCGCCGCGGCAGCGCCGCTGGGGGCCGAGGTGCTGCCGCTTGGCTTGGGAGGATTTGCCTGGATCGCGGCGCCCTGGGGCACGGTCACCGGTGCGCCGGGCTGAGCGAACAGGGCAAGCTCCGCGGTCGCCCCGATGTAGGCCCCTGTGGTCTCGCCGATGCTGCGCGCGAGCAGCGCGAGGCTCGAATAGTCGATAGCGGTGCCGAGATAGCCTTCGTTGAGGACACGGTCCTGGTAGAAGGAGATGATGTCGGCCAGTGCGGCGAACGCATCGACCATCGCCAGCGTCGGATCGCTCGGCACGTTCCGGTCGAGCCGCGCCAGCGGACGCGTGAGCGCCCCGCCGCCGGTGTCGATCACCACGCGCGGAATCAGCGCGAGCATCTCCGCCTTGAAGCTCGCATAGTCGCCGAGCCCGGCGGAAATCTGTGCCTCGTTGCCGTCGTCGGTCATGATCCTGCCGCCAGATAAAGGCGGACGCCGCCGAGCGCCGGCCGGAAGCTGTCGTTGCCGATGCGCGCGCGCTGATGCGCCTCGATCGTGATGCGGCCCTGTGCGATGTTGGCGGCCGTATCGTCATCGCCGAGGATCGTCTCGAACACGATTCGTGGATCGCTGCGTGGATCGCAGGCCACGAACGTCACGGCCGGTTCGGCGCGGATTGCGCGCGTGAGCTCGTCGAGCCGCACCTGGCGGCCGAGCGGCCAGTTGAGCGGATTGAAGAAGGCGGGCGAGCCGTCGGGAAGCATTCCGGTGCCGATGCGCTGGGCCAGCCGCGCGCGCGCCGCCGCGATATTGGTGCCCGGAGCGCAATAGGCTACGAGCGCGATCTCCAGCTCGACATCCGTGCTCTTGGTGACCGTCGGCAGCGCGCCGAGCACCGCATGGTCCATCAACCGCGCGCGCGCGACCTCGAAGGCGACGTCGTCAGGTATCGTCATTCGGGTGGTCAGCCCGACGCTGCAGGGCGCCTGGCCGTTCCGGCCCAGCCTGGCATGGACTTCGGTGACCAGCGGGTCGGCGCTGGCGATACGTGTCCAGTCATCGGGCTCGATGCCGCGAAGATTGGTGCGAAAGCCGGTCGTGGCGAACAGCCGAATCGCTTCCATATCCTCCGCGGTGAACGGCGATGCAGGAAGCGGGTTGGTAACCCAGGTGATCAGCGGCGCCGGTCCAATGATCTGCAGCAGCGAATTGGCGCGCACCCGACCGCTTTGCCCGCCGCCGCTTCGCGCGGTCGCGGTGAAGACGGTGTCTGGCGCGGGGGCGCAGCCGAGCGTGCCGTCGCCAAACCGCAGGTTGAGCTGGCGCGGCCCGCTGCCGGACCCGTCCTCGATCGAGGCGGCGAAGGCGCGCTCGCTCGAGGAGGCCGAGAGCAGGTCCTGCTGGGCGCTCCACACGTCGGTGACCCCCGCCATCCCCGGCCGCGCACCCCTCAACGAGATGCACGGCGCGGCATTGCGGGGGTCGGGATTGAGGCTTGCCTTGGCCGAATCGACCATCAGGCTGGCGATGGCGAGATCCTGGGTTCCGTCGAAGGCGGCGGCGATGCGCGGCGGGGGGGCGGTGGAGACCACGTCGTTGACCTGCACGCTCGGCGCATAGGCAGCTGTCGCGGGAACGGTGGCTGGCTGGAGCGCGGCGGGCAGGGTCCTGCCGTGATCGGCGAGCACGACATTGCCGTAGAGCGAGACCGCGCCATCCACATCGACGGGGGGGACGGTAAGCGGGCCGGCCAGCGCGTCTTCGGGATGCCAGCTGAGCACGGTGGTGGGCACGCCATTTTGGGTCCCGACCTCCTCCACCTTGAGCAAGCGCAGCACCTGCGCGCCAAAGGGCGCGGCCACGCCGGCCGGCGCGGTCAGCTGCTGGAGCACGACCAGCTGACCGGGCATCAAGCCGGTGTTGACGGTCTGAAGCGTGAGCGTGATCGAGCCGGCGGGAATGGTATAGGCAGTGGTCCGAGCCAAGGCCGTGCCGAGATCGTTGCGCTGGCGCGAGACTGGCTGTTCGTGCATCGTCTCGAACACCGTCGTGCTCGCGGCGAGCGCGGGGTCGGCGGCCAGGATCACGTCGGGCTCGCCAGGCTGCAGCGTCACCACCTGCACGCCAGCGGGCAGCGTCCCGTCGCCGCTGACCGCGAAGACCAGCGCAGTGCGCGCGTTGCAGCCGTCGTTGACCGCATAGTCGCGCAGCCGCCCGTGGCGGCGCAGCGACAGGCGGTGCCGCGCCGTGGTCAGGTAGGACTCGGTGCCCGCCGCATCCTGGCGGAAGGACAAATGGTCACCGGCATAGGCGAGCACTTCCAGGATCGTCGTGATCGGATCGGCGGGATGATCGAGCGCCCAGGCCGAATCGTCCTCGACAATCTGCGACACGCGCGAGCGCATCATCTCGGTCAGCGCGGTGTAGTCGCGCGCGAGATAGTCGATCGAGACGGCCCCCGGGGGGGGCTGGTCCCCCGCCGCGCCGGACGCGAGTGAGCCCGGGGAAGGGAGCGCGAACCAGATCGCGTGCTGGCCGATCGAGAGCAGATAGGAGGGCGGATCGGCTTCGGGATCGATGTCGGGCAATGCCGCCTCGATCGTCAACGCGACGCCGCCACCGGGAGGCCGACCCACCTTGGTGACGGGCACCGGCTTGCCGAGAAAATCGGTGATGGTGACGGCGAGCACCGCATTCACGGCGTTTGTGGCGATTTGCTCGGGACACTCCACCACGACGTGCAGCGAGGTGCCGGACAGTTGCGACCGGATGATATCGACCGAAGCGTTGTTCATGCGGCCGAGATCCGCGCCACCGCGCGCCCCGAACCGCCCGAAGCGGAGCCGCCCAGCAGCGGCAGGGTGACCGATGTCTCGGCGAGCTCGCCGGAATGGGTGACGAAATAGGTCAGGGCGATCTCGACTTCCTCATCCTTCATCGAGACGATGAGCGTGTGAATGGTGATCGCGTCGCCGAGGAACTGAAGCAGCTTGCTGCGCACCAGCGATTCCGCCGCGCTGGCAAGCCCCTTGTCCATACCCGCAAAGACCAGGGACTTGAGCCCCGCACCGAAATTGGGAAGGTTCACGCGCTCGCCAGGATCGGTCTCGAGGACGAGCAAGATCAGATTTTGGACATAGGTCGACAAATCGGTGGTCGCGGTCTGCCCCGAAGCGTCGATCTGGTACGGAAAGCTCAAATAGCCGGTCATCGATAGATGTCGCACCTCTCTTCAGCGGGAGATCATATCCTGAACTCGCCAAGCCCTTTCTCGCCTGTGCAGCGTCGGACTGCCCGCTCACAGCACCGTCAGCGAGCCTTCATTGATCGAAACCTCCGGCTCGACCGCATTGACCATCGCAGAACCATGGGCGAGCGTGACGCCGGCGACCTCGAGCGCCAGCGTCGCGGGTTCGGCGGTGATGGTGACGCCGGTTTCCGTCATGCCGATGCGCACGTCGGCGAGCGTGATCGACACGCCGGTACTCGACGCGCTGATCGTGATCGGCACCGTCACCGCCGGGTCGATCACGTTCAGCGTGAAACCGCCCTCGCCGGGCAGATCGTTGAATATGAGCTTGCTCGAGGTGGTCTGAATCATCCGCATCGTCGGCAATTCGGCCTCGACCGGTCGCTCGCCCTCGCGCCAGAAGCAGCCCGTCCAGATCGGATAGTCGAGGTCGCCGCCTTCGAATTCCACCCACAATGCAGCGCCGACCGGAGGCATCATGTAGAAGCCGACCTGGGGCCCGGCGTAGGGCACGCAAGGCATCGCCCAGGCCGTCAGCACCTCGCCGAGCACTTGTGGCACCGAGACCTGAAGCCGCCCGAGCATCAGCGGGTCCTCATTGTCGATCACGATCCCGCGGTACTTACCCCAGAAATGCTTCATCGCCCCTCCTTGGGCCCGCCGTCGCTCACGGCAGCACCACCGGCTCGATCGGATCGATGCCGTCGCGCCCCAGCACGAACTGTTGCTTATATTCGTTGCGCCGCAGCTTGTGGGTCACCTGCGTCACGTTCCACATGCCGTCGAAGCTCGTCCCTGCGCCGCGCACCCCCACCAAGCCGCCGCTCCGCAGGATCGATCCGTAGCGCTTGACGTCGAGCACCCCTTCGGCGTTGGCCACACGCGTGGAGGACATGTTGATCCGCCCCTGCGCGAACCCCATCGCGCGGACCTCGTCGAATCCGTCCGATCCCGTCGGCAGCTTCTGGCCGAGCAGCGAGCTCGTCGGGAACGGGCTCTTGAGCGCGAGCGGCGGGAGCAGCGTGGGCTCCAGCGCGGCGATCGGCAGCGCCGGGGTTTCCTCAAGCGGGCCCGGGATCAGCCCCACCACCTGGAAGGCGGCCCGCCCGTTCTGGCTGAAGGTGAGCTGGTCGACATTCGCGAAGGTGCTGTCGCCGACGGTCAGCGCAGGGGCGGGCATGCCGACCCGCTTGGGCGGGCCCCAATAGGCAGTATTCGTGAGAGGCACTGGCCCAGCACGCATGGTGAAGACATAGCCATAGCGATTGGCGAGATCGTAGATGTACTCGAGGTCGGTGCCGTGCTGGATCGGCGTGCGCTGCAGCGCAGTCGGGAAATCCGATTCGATCGGCGGGACCGTTTCGGGAACGATCGCGAATCGCTCATACTGGGCGATGATCTCCAGGACGATCATCTCGTCGTCCAGGTCGGGATAGCCCTTGATCTGCTCCTTCAAGTCCATCGCGACGCTCAGGTCCGCGCCGCTGACGACGATCCGGCTCGCGCCGGGATTGGTGCCGGGGTCGAGCCAGATGTCGGTGACGAGCCCGTCGATCAGCACCGTCGGCAGCGCCGCCTGCATGGCCATCACCAGCACACGGTTACCGGGCGAAAGCCGCCCGTCCGCCAGCACCTCGACTTCGGCTCCGGTGCCGGTCGAATCGCGTTGCGCGCCGAAGGTCAGGCGGAACAGGCACTGGCCGTCGGCAACCTCGACAACCTCGGCATCGATCAGGAGATCGGCGAGCAGCGGACCGATCGGAGTCGGCACCTCCTGATTGCCGGCGAGAACCGCGAGCTGGATGCCGACAGGAAAGCTCATGGCTGCTCCCCGGCGTCGTCGGTGCGCTTGGCTGGCGCTGCCGCCGTGCTGCGTCGCCCGCCCACGGGCTCGTCGAACGGATCGTTTCCTTGCCCCACTGCCGCCGGGACGACGATCTTGCGGCCGGGGACCGCGCAGAGCAGCGCCGGGTCGCTGGTGCCATTGGCCTCGAGCAGCATCCAGTAGAGCAAGGGATTGCCGAGCAGCTTGGCCGAGACATTGTCGAGCCGGTCCCCGGCCTGGATCGTGTAGCTGGACTGCTGCTTGATCGTGCCGGGAAGCGGCAGCAGCGTGCGGCCGAGATAGGTGACGGAGTCCGAGGGCTCGCCGCCGGAAGCAGGGGAGCGACCGGCGGCGCTGCCGGTGGCCGCGCGGGTGCGCGTGCGCACCAGCTTGCCCGGCGCGGCGTTCTCGACCGAAAGCGGGTAGCGGCTCAGCCGCTTCATCGCCCGAGCGCTCCCGAAATGACGCTTGCCCCGCTCTGCACCGTGCCGAGCGCCGACATCACCTCGCGTGCTGCCAAATTGGCGAGATAGAGGTAGAAGCCGGTCTGGCTCGGCTCGAAGTCCTGATAGGTCAGCACCTTCATGTGGATCGTCACCTCCGCGTCGATCGGGTTCAGCCGGGTGTCGTGCATCGTCTCATTGACGCTGTAGCTGGTGATCTGCACCGGCAGCACACGTTGCGGTCCCCAGACGAATATCGTCAGCGGAGTCTCCGGCGGCACGATCTCGAGCACGCCCAGCGCCATCTCGCTCAGCCCCTGGAGGATCGAGCTGCTGCTGGGGAACAGCATCAGCTCGAGCGTGGCGAGCTGCGGATGGATGCCGAACATGATCGCGGTCGCGTCATTGGCCTGAAGCTGGTCGACCGCGCTGATCCGGGCGGTCATCTGGATCGTCTCGGTGGCGGGGCCGGCGAGCAGGTTGGTGCCGGTCGGGGTGTCGCCGATCTTCTCGAAATCGGGCTCGAGCTGCCGGGTGAGCTCGGCAGGATTGTACTGCAGCATGATCAGCCGAGGCACAGGGATCGTCCCGCCCATGCTGATCAGCGCGGCTTTGAGCACGTTGGGATTGTTGGGATAGGCGCTGGTGCTCATTTTGGCCATCCTTCGCGACGAAGCCGAGCGGCGATCGCATCGCCGATGGCTTGGCCCGCGTGGGCGCGATCGGCGGGACGCAACCGGGCGAGCGCCGCGCGGACCGCACGGCTTTCACGCATGGCGGCTCGGATCGATACGGAATCAACAGGCGCTTTGGGCTTCATGTCGGCCACCCTTCGAGCTCGGCAGGCGGCACGCGACGGCGCTGCTTGCTATATTCGCTGACCAGCGCGCGCGCGACATGCGGCATGCCGATCGACTTGCCCTCGTCGGCTGCGAGCATCGCCGCATTGACGACGATGACGCGGATCTGTCCGCCCGAGAGCGAGAGCTTGGCGAGCCGGTCCCAGTCGAGTTCTGCAGTCGGCGCCCGCACGGGAAAGGCTCGGCGCCAGATCTCGCGCCGCTCCGCGACGCTGGGGAACTCGAAATGGAGGCTGAAGGCGAAGCGACGCGAGAAGGCCTCGTCGATCGCATTCGGCAAATTGGTGGTGAGGACGGCGATGCCGCGAAAGGTCTCGATCCGCTGGAGGAGGTAGCCGACCTCGAGATTGGCATAATGATCATGGCTGTCGCGCACCTCGGTACGCCGGCCGAACAGGACGTCCGCCTCGTCGAACAGCAGGATCGCATCGGTCGAATCGGCTGCGTCGAACAGGGCGGCGAGACGCTTTTCGGTCTCGCCGATATATTTGTCGACGATCCGCGACAGGTCGACGCGGAACAGATCGAGCTCGAGCGCGTGCGCGAGTGCCTCTGCCGCCATCGTCTTGCCGGTGCCGCTCGGCCCGGCGAACAGCACGCTCATCCCCTGCGGACCGCCGCCCGAATGGCGAAAGCCCCATTCGTCGAGTACCCGCGAGCGGTTGCGCTGGCGTGCGATGATCTGGTCGAGCACCAGTCGGGCAGGATCGGGCAGCACCAGGTCGTCGAGCGACATGCGCACCTCGATCGGATCGGCGAGTCCGGCCATTGCCTCGCGCATCTGATCCCGCAGCAGCGGCAGCATGTGCGGCAGAACCGTCTCGATCGACACGGGAGATTGCGCCTCGTCGGCCTTGACGCGCGCGATCGCAGCGCAGCTGTCAAGGGTCGAGATCGGCAGCCGGAAACGGCTCACTGCCTCCCGCAGCGCCGGAGTCGCCGGTAGGCCGAGGCCGGCGGCAACATGATCGGCCACTTCGTCCGGCACACTCGGGGGCAGCGGCGCACGGATCACGGCGTATGGCGCCCGCTCGGCGATGGCCTGGCCTCCCGCGCCGATCAGGACCATCGACCCGCTTTCCTGGGTGAGCAGGCGGCCAAGCGCGGTGAGCTGGAGTTCGGCGGGCTGCTCCTCGAAGGAGATAAGCAACATGCCGCCGAGGGCAAGCCGATCGCGCTGCCAGAGCCGCGCAAATCCACGGCGCTCCGCATCGGCGGTCAACCGGCCCAGCGGCAGGTGGAAGGGTGTTAAACCGAGCGCGCTCGCCGTCGCTGCAGCAACCGCGAGCGCGCGCCTGGTGGGCGGCGAGACGAGGTGGATCATCGCATCCTCGTCCGAGCTGGCAAGCGTCGTGGCGAGCTGGCGCGCGAGTGCGACGTCCCCGGGAAGCAGCGGCGCAGGCGCGACCCGACGGACGAGCTCGGTCAACTCCTGGTCGAGCACCGGCTGGCCGATGAGGAACGAGAGCACTGCGTCGGGCACGCCGAGATGGAGCTGAAGACGGCCGCCAGGCTGCGCCGCTTGCGTAGTGATGAGCTGCCAATGACGCAAAGGTGCCGAAGATGCGAACACCGCCTGCGATGCGCCTTCGAGGCCGGCAAACACCGCGAGCGCCAGCAGCGTCGTCGGATAGGGGATCGCCGGATCGCCTTGCGCGAGCGCGCAGAGATTGGCCATGTCGGGCGAGATCTCGACGCCCGCGGCGAGCACGACCGTCGCAAGCTCGAATTCGGTCAGGCTGAACCAGCTTGCCATCGCGTCGAGCGCCGACCCCTCGATCGGCGGTCCAAGACCGGTGGGACCTGACTCGCGCGCGAAGCTGGCGCCGGCATGCGCGCGCTGGCGGGAATAGAGCTCGAGCATCCGCGACACCGCGCTTACCGCACGCTGCAGGCGCTCGACGTGGGGCGAGGCCTCGGCCATCGCTCAGCCCGCCGCCGGCACGTCGACGACCGGGCCGGTATAGGCCTCGCCGGAGAAGTCGAGCAGGGTCGCCACGCCGTCGACCTCGACGCTGATCAGATACCGGCCGGCAGGCACGCCGGCGAGCGGCGCGGTGAGGCTGGCCGACGGCGCGGTGCGCGGCAGGCAAGGAATACGTCGGGAGGGCAGCTTGGACGCACCGCGCGGGAACAGCAGCACCACCGCTGCGGCTTCGGGAGCGACCGGCAGCGCCATGATCATGACGAGCTGCCCCTTGTCGACGGCCGGCGGCTGGGCGAACGCGGGGACGATCGCGGTCGTCACGATCTGCGATTCCGCGACGATGCCGGCCCCGTCCGCACCGGTGCGGATCACCTGCACCGTAAGCGGCCCCACCGCGAGCGGCGCGGACTGGCGCTCGCTCAGATCGACCAGCAGCACGGCGAAGCCGTCGGCGTCGAAGCCGGCCTTCACGCCTTCCGCGACGATTCCGTTCAAGCGCACGATGAGATCGGGTTGGCCGGGATTGACCAGACGGATGCCCATCAGCCCGCCCGCCAGCGGGGGCAGGCTGGGATCGGTCGCGTTGACGAGCGATAGGATGGCGATCGCACGCGACGGCACGGCGCGCAGCCCGATGCGCCGCACCGGCAGCACCGGCTCCACCGGCAGCGTCACCTCCAGCGTCACGGGAGTGGCAGTGTAGAGTTGCGTCAGCTGATAGGGGACGTTGACGAACTCGGACCAGAGCCGTGCCATCGCGTCGGGGGGCATGTTGAGAGGCGCGACGCTGATCCGCGTGCAGGGCGGATCGGAACCACCAGCCGCACCGAGCCAGGGCGTTGAGGCGATTGCCGAGCGCAGCATGTCGGGCGCGATATAGGGTTGGGCATTGAGTCCGCCGGCCACCAGCCCGAGCAGTCGCTGGGGGTCGAGCTTCGCGTCGTCGCCGAAGAAGGTAATCATATAGTCGAGGTCGAGCTTCAGCGTCGGGGAGGCCAATGGCTTTCCGGCCGCGCCACGCGTCGGCAGGTCGTCGTTCGAGACGAAGCCGTTTCGCACCGTACGGAACAGATAAAGGTTCACGATCGGATCGCCGCTGCGCAGCGATTCCGAGCTGGGATTGAGCGTGGTTACCCGCGCCCCCGGCACCGAATCGCCGATGAGTAGGTGCAGCCGGTCAGCGAAGGCGACGGTGGCCGCGGCGATCGGAAAGCCCGAGCTCATCCGTCCGGTCCCCTGCGCGGCTTGCCTCGGAGGGGCGGCGGCTCTGGCCGGGACCGCTGCGCCCTGGCGCGCGGCAGCTCGATTTGGACATGGCCGATATCGATATGGATATCGTTCGAGATCGGCGCCGGTGTCGCGGGCGCGGCCATCGGTCGCAAGGCAATCGCGCGAGAGGGGGAGGCCTGGCCGGCGGCATGTTCGCTTCGGGGCGGGGATTGCTCCTCACGGAAATCCGGGCCGGATTGAGGAAGCTCCAACATTGGCCGCTCGCCAGAGCGATCTGCCGCTCGGCCGCTGGCGATTTGCCGACGCGGCGATGCTTGTTCGAGCGCGTCAGAAGGATACGGCGACATGGCGGAGGAGGACGTCGGAGCCCCTTTCAGGAGAGCCGATCGGCGGTCGCGACTGGATAAGGCCGAAGCGGGCTGCGATGCGCGACTCTCATATGGAGAAGATGCGGTCGGGCCAGCGGCTGCTCCCGACGGCGGATGTTGCGAAACGGCAACCGCGCGCCGTTGGAGGACGTGGGCGGCAATATTGTCCTCCACCGGGCGCGGTTGTCGCGGCCAGCCACCGTCGGGCGCAGGCGCAACCGCGTCACCGGGCGATCGCGTCGGCTCGGACGCCGCGGTCTGCCGGACACCGTGCCCCTCGGGCGATATCGCGTTTCGATGCTCGGCGGGCCCCGAGCGGCGCGAGCGCGGCGCGACTTGTACAGAGCCCGCATCCCTGGTCGGCGTATCGACCATGGCCGTGCGCTGCACCTCGGTGCGCGCTGGTTTGGCGTCCGCACGCAAGGACCGGGCCGCACCGCCGGCCGCTGTCGCCGGCAGTGCGCGTCCTTGATTGGCACGGCGCGCGGCCTGGTCACGCGGGCCTCCGGCGGCGGTTGCGGCATTGATCGACGGCTGCGTCGCGAGTGGGTCGCTTCGATGTGCGGTCGAGGTGAAGGGGGGCGACTCGCGTGCGGTTTTGTGACGAAGGCCAGGGCGAGGCTCCGCGGCGAATGTTGCGGACTTGGGTGGCGGAAGGGGGGCAGGCGAGCGCGACGCGTCGGGCGAGGCTGGATCGGCGCGAAGTTGCGCCACGGGCGTCACGCTCGCAGGTGCCCGGCTGATTTTCGCCGGTTTCGCAATCGCCTGTCCGGGCCGGTCATCGGCCGGTCCGTGCGAAGGCGTGCGCTCGGGCATTGCCGAAATCCTGCCAGGCTCGCGGGAGGTTTGCCCGGGGATATCTCGCCCGCGTGCTGCGTGCCCCGCAGCGGCAGTTGCCGATGCTCGGTCCGAGCGGTGTGCCGGCGGCTGCGTCGGCGCCGCCGTCGCAGCCGCCTTCTCCTCGCTGGTGTCCGCCGCAATCCCCGCTTCCTCGCCTGCGATCCTGCGCACGACCTCTGGCGCAGGCCTGCCGGCATCGGCGCCCCGGCCTCCTTGCTGCGCCAAGCGGTGCGTCCCTTCCAAAAGCTCGGGGCGCACCGTCTGGCCCGCGATCTGCTGCAGCTCGGGTGCTGCTGGCTCGGGCCAATCCGTTTCGCGATGCACGTCCGGGCGAACCTGGGTCTCCGCGCGAGCATCGGCTTGCGCCCCGGCCGCCTCGCTGCCCGCGCCCTGGTGTCCCGGCCAAGCTTCGGCATGCTCGTCGACGGGCGCGAAGCGATAGCGGACGCGACGGGTAAGGCTGGTCGGGCCGTCCTGAGCGCGCGCGATCAGGCGGGAGAGGATATCGCTCATCCGCGTAGCCGCCGAAGATAGGCGCGCCGACGCGCCGGCGCGAGCGCCAGGATGGCGTCCTCGCTCCAATGGTAGGCGAGCGCGAGATCGTGGATGTCATCCATCAGCGCGTCCGCTGCGGCGTCGATCTCGCTCGCAAGGATGCGTGCGATGTCGATCGGCGCATCCCATCGCGCCTCGCACTCGAAGCAGGTGAGCGATACATAGGGATCGCTCGCCGGATCCACTTTCGCAAGCGCGGCGGCGACTGCGTCGACTTCGGCTTCGCTGAGCGCGGCGGGCGACTTCTCCCGCTCGAGCGGCACGAGGCAGCGGATCGCAAGCAGCTCGCGCGCTGCCTTGATATCCGCGACCCCGGCGATTGCTGCCAGATCGGTGCTGTTGGCCGGACGCACCCCGAAGCGCCGCCCGCCGATGTCGATTACCTGCGCCGTTGGGGCATCGGCTTCGATCGCCAGGGCGTCGGTGGTCAGGCTGACGTCGAGCCGCGTGCCGCAGTCCGGGCACACTGCGGCAAGCTCGAGCTGGCGCCCGAACATCGCTGCATGCAGCGCCGCGAGTGCGACGTCGCGCTCGCCGATCGCAAGATGCGCGCATGTCTCCAAAGAAGGCTCGGACAGGCTGAGCGCCGCCAGATACACGCTCGCCTCGTCCGCCGGCCTGTCCCGGCAAACCGACATGGCGTCGAGCAGTTCGGCGGCACTCAAAGGGCGGGGAGCCACGGCGTGGATCAATAGCTGGGCGGCGCCGGCACCTTGACGCTCGTGTCGCGCTCCCAGCCTTCGTTCTGCAGGACGAGCGTCTGGATCGCGACCGCGTTCGAGCTGGCATCAAGCTCGGGAAGCGCGACATATTCGGAAGGCCAGCAATTATAGATGTTGTACGAATAGACCAGCTGTCCCGCCGCATTATAGAATTCCAGCGTGATGTTGCGTCGGAAGTTGGCGAGCGAGCTCTCGGTGCCGGGGCCGCCGCGGAAGTTCCATACCTGGTTGGCCCAGGTCTCGAACTCGAGGTCCTGCGTCAGCCCGCGCTCGAGCGTGATCGGATCGAAGCTGGTCTGCCCCGGAAGCACATGCGGCGAACTCGGGTCTCCGCCCTCGCGAAACGGCGTCGCCTGGGTGCTGCGCTTGAGAGGGCTGCACTTGCTGACTGCAGCGACATATTTGCCGTTCCACTTCAGGCGGAACTTGAAGTTGAGATAGGGATCGGGCGGCTGACTTGATGCGGAAACGCTCGGCATTGCTGGCTATCCTCAGCTCGAAGACTGTCCGGCCATCTGCTGCAGGCTGATGACGACGAATTCAGCCGGTCGGACCGGCGCGAACAGGATCAGGATGTTGACGATGCCGTTCTCCATGTCCTCCGCCGTCGTGGTCGAGGCGTCGCAGATGCATTGATAGGCCTGCGACGGCGATGCGCCGACGAATGCCCCCTGCAGGTAGAGCGGATGCATGAAGCTGTTGACGCTCAGGCGGATCTGCGCCCACAGCCGGTCGTCATTGGGCTCGAAAACCACCCATTGCAGCCCCTGAATGAGGCTCTGCTCGATGTAGAGCGCGAGCCGGCGGACCGGCACATATTTCCAATCCTCGTCGGCGATGTTGGCCGCCGCCAGCGTGCGCGCGCCCCAGGAAATATTGTCGTAGATCGGGAAGGTGCGCAGCGCGTTGATGCCGAGCGGATTGATCTGGCCGTTCTCGGGATCGTTCATGACGTAGGAGAGCTGCTGCGCGCCGGCGAGCGGCGCGGAGATGCCGGCTGGTGCCTTCCACACGCCGCGGGTCTGGTCGGTGAGGGCATAGATGCCCGCGAGCGTGCCGCTGCCGCCGATCTGCAGCGGCTGAGTCGAGAACGGGTTGGGCACGAGCAGCTGCGGGAAATAGGTCGCGGCACTGATGATGCCGGTGCCGAAGGTTCCAGGATTGGCGGTCGCCCAAGCGACGGCGTCCGAAGGGGATTGCACGCCATTGGGCATGTCCAGGATGGCGAATGCCTTGCGCTGAATCGCATAGTTGAGCGTCGCGGTCGCTGCCGTCAGATAGTCGGACGGGCCCATTGCCGGCATGTCGGGGACGAGCAGCAGGTTGACGAGCTGCATGGCGTCGAGCGCGTAGATGCCGGTGCGCGTGACCGAATTGCCCGCCACATCGAAGCCGGTCGGGATCAGCCCGTCCGGATTGTTCTGGCTCTTGCAGGTGAGCTGCTGCGCTTGATAATTGGTCTGGAGCGTCGAGAAGAGCGAGGTCTGGGTCGACGTGACGCCGATCAGATACTGGGCGAGGCCCGGGTCCGGTGACCACACCTGCACCAGCTGCGCCTGCGGCTGGCCCGCGGCCGGCGGGTAGGGTGAGAGGCAGCTGCGCACCGTCGCGCTGGCAAGGCTCGGTATCCCGAGCACGCCGGCCGCGTTCGAGAGCGCGCCCTGGATCCCGGCGATCAGGTCGGCGACGGTCGCGACGGTGAAAGCCATACTGAACGCTGCGGTGAGCGGTGGCGCCGGCTTGCCTCCGACCGGGGGCGGCTCGACCGTGATGGTGAAGGTCACTCCGCTTACCGGGCTCTTGGGTGGCGTGAAGGTGAGCACGGTGCCGCTCGCAAACGGCACGAGCACCGACGGTGTCGCGGTTATGTTGGGTATCGCCAGCAATTGGGAATATTGGTTTGAAGAAGATTGCATGACCTCGATAATGGAGTTCGCTTGCGCAATATCGAGAGTAACTCCCGGCACGCTTTGCGTCTGAACGACGCTGTAGCTAGTGCTGGTAGAGTTACTGTTGCTGGTTGTCGAATAGAGCGTCGCCGTTAAATTGAACGTATTCAATTTGTTTGTCATATAGTCAACGGTGACGAATATATTCTGTCCCCACGTCCCTGGGTTCTGCGATTGCAGGGGAAGTATATTGACGCCTTTTGTCTGCGCAGGGGCGCCGCTGGGCGGCGGTGTCGGCGTCGCTGGCGGATTGGCGCCGATCAATGTCGCGGCCGGTTGCACAGGCGGCGCAGAGGAGGCGCACAGGCGACTGACCCACGCTTCGGTGCCGCCGTTGAGGAAGAACTGCGATACCTGAAAACTGGTAATACTGTTTTGATCCAGTCCGCCAAAAACCCGCTGAAAATCGCCAAAATTTAGACATTGCACGGGCGTGTTCAGCGGTCCGCGAGTCAGATACCCGACAAATGCTGTCGTCGATGTGGCGACGCCAGAAATCGTGTGCGTACCGCTCGGGATTTCTTGAACATATACACCGGGATATGTCAGTTGAAGCATTTGATGACTCTCCAACGCGAGCGCGGTGCGCTGACGACTCGGCGTTCATAAAATGTACGCAAAACAATATGCGACGTTGTGCTTGACGAGGCCCATATACGTCAATAGCATTATTTGTATCGATTCCCATTACGAGTCCCTTTGTCTAAATAGACAGAGGGTGTAGGGTTTGTTTACCTAAAATTTTTACAGGGGCGCTGAGAATGGTGTCCGATACCCATCCGATACTGCGGCATCAGATCGATTTCATGCTGCACAACTTGCCGTCGGGGACGGTCAGGATCGAGTTTCCCGCCGCGGCGGGGGCCGAGAACGTGATGCTGACGACGGTGCCGACGATCCAGCTGGGGGCAAGCTATGCGGATGCGCCGGCGCTCGTCAGCAACCTGTTCGTGCAGCCGCGCCGGATCCAGTTCGATGTCACCAGTCCGCCGGCGCTTCTGCCGGTCACGCTGCAGATCAAGTGCAGCAGCCCCTTCATATTCGGCTGGCTGCAGGTGCCCGAAAATATCCAGACCACCGTCGCGACCGTTGTGGAGCGGATACGCATTGTTGGTTCGAGCTATTGGGCGTTGCCGCTGGGCGAGGGCGTGGCCGAGCCGGGGCGGAAATCCAGCCCAGAGAAGTCCGAGAAATCCGTTCCGGCGACGAAAATCGCCGAACGGGCGCCGCTCCGGCCCGCATCGGCTCCGGCGGCAAAACCGGTCGAAACGGCTCCCGAGGGAGCATCGGCTTCGGCGAAGGGCGCGCAGGAACGAGGCGCATCTTAGTATCGTGAGTAATTTGAGTTGAAGGAGAGAAAAAATGACTGCATCTGTTCAAGTACAGTACCAGAATGCAACATTCACTGCCAATACCTCAACGATAACCATTGGTAACGGCGGAAGCATCGAGCTTGGAAGCAACGATTCCTTGACATTGGAAGGGTCGTTTTCATTTGGCACGCTCAACATCTCGAGCGGGACGATCAGCTTCTATAATCAGGCGCCGGGCACTTCGGTGAATGGTAACGCCAATATTCCAGTCGCATCGAGCGGCGGCAGCGCTCCCACGCTCACTGCGAACAATTTTTCCGGCTCGGTTGAAGTACAATGGCCAACGAGCAACGGGCCCCAATATCAGCAGCTTTCATCGGGCGAGTCGATCACCCTGAACGGTTTCACCGGCTGAACGGACGGGCCGTCGCCCTGCGGCGGCCCTCCACCCCTTGACGCGGAGAGAACCTATGAGCGCGTTGATCACGATCAACTTTGCGGACGGCACCGCGACGAGCACGGGCGTGGAAGTGGTGTTGGCCAATTGCGAGGTCGCACCCGGGCCGGATTATGGCGTTTCGGTCGCGATGGCCTCGGCGCTGACCAACATCACCGTGCTCAGCACGCAGGTGATAGTCTCGACCGCAACCGGCGCCATGTTCAACGGTTCGCTCGCGATCCAGATCAGCTGGGGCTCGGGTCAGCCCACCGTCACGCTCAACAATCTGCGCAACGGCGCCAGCAGCCCGGCGCTGGTGACCTGGCCGACCGCCCAGGGACCGCAGACCCAGATCCTCAGTCCGGGCGACGCGATGCCGCTCTCCGGCATCGTCAACAGCTGAGAGGCCGATGCCGCAGCTGGTGAGCCTCGGTGCCGTGCTCTCATGCAGCTTCGGCACGGCGCCGATGCCGATGATCGTGCCGCCCGAGACGCCGGTCTTCGAGGATGCGATGCCGGCAGCGACGATCATGGATTTCGTCCCGCTCGAGAACATTCCTTCGTTCGTGATGTGCACCAGCCTTGCCAATCCAGAGGTTGCAGCGGCGACCGCGGCGGCGCTCGGCGTGCTGACGCCGATGCCTTGCGTCCCCGTCACCACCACACCCTGGTTTCCCGGCGCACCGACGGTGCTGCTCGAGGGGGTGCCGGCCTTGTGCACCGGTTCCACATGCCTGTGCGACTGGCTTGGCGAGATCACGATCGACGAACCCGGCCAGGAAACTGCCTCGAGCGGCGCCTGAAGCCAGGCGCTTAATGCAGCCGGCAGTCAGCTGGGTCAGTGAAACGACCGCCGGTCCCGGCCTGGGGTTCGGCTGTGCCTATTCCCTCGATGGCAGCTGAATCGCCGCGGCCGGAATGGCCGCGCTGATCAGGATTTCCTGGGTGCGGACCACGTCCATCAGTGCCTGCCATTCCTTGCCCGAAAGCGCCGGATCTGCGGCGGCGGCATCGTCGGCGCCGAAGAGTTTGGTGCTCGGCTTGCTCTTCGCCTGCTCGCGCGTCCTGGACTGTTGCATCTCATACTCACGCGCGTGGCTGGCCAGTCCGGCCTTTTCCTTCGCGGTCCCCTTGAAGGCCGAGAGCAGGAAATAGCCCATGCCGCGATCGGTATAGGTGGCGGCGATCGCCGAAGGCGGCAGATGCGAGAGGTCGATGACGCGTACCGAGCTGCCGAAGGTCTGCCCCTGCGGGTTCTTCGTCCCGCCCGCGATCGCGGTGGTCGACAAGAAGGGCGAAGGCTTCACGCCCTCGACGTGGCCCATCTCCAGCGAAGCCTTGATCTTGTTGGCGCTGATCCCGGAGGCGCTCACCGTTGCCTCCCTGGCGAACTTGCTCTTGAGCTTCTCGTCATAGTCGCCTTTCTTCGACTTGGGGATCGGGCTCAACGCAGTCGGGTATATGAAGCCTGCCGCGGCGAGCTCGGCCTCGTTGAAGTCGGAGATGCCGCGGTGGACGAAGCGCGGTACGAGCTGGCCGATACGGTCCATCACGAATTCTTCGTTGCCGCGGGTGATAATGAGCTGGTCGGAATTCGATGGCGATGCGGCTAGCGTGACGCCGCTGCGTTCAAGCTGGTCCCGACTGTCGCGGCGCAGCTTGGCCTCGAGCTTGGTATCTTGCCCCTCGCTCTCGACCAATGCCGCTTCGACAGGCGGCATCGCCTTGGCGAGGGCGGTGAGCAGAAGGTCGCGCAACGCGTTTGCATTGGCCAGATGCGTCGCGCGCTTGGTCGCAGGAGCGCCCTCCATGGGCTCGGCGAGCATGTCGCCGCGCACCCTCTGATATGCCTGGAGCAATGCCTCGAGACTGTTGAAGCTGTTCGCCCAGCGCGCAAGAGCGGTTCCGCCGGCCTGTTCCTTGATCCGATTGAGCATCTCGGCGTCGTTCTTGCCCGTCCGGAGGAGGCGCGAGCGCAGATCGTCGCTGCTCAGGTCCTGCATGTTCATCCGCGCCCGCAGCCGCGGACCGAGCCCGAAGCGGCTCCGCGAGTTGCGAATTTCGACGATCGAGTTGGTGACCTCGGCGTCGGTGAGCCCGGCCGAGACGATGGCACGGGCACGGGCGACGAACGCCTCCTCGTCGAGCGGAACCTGGGGCGGCGCAACGTCGTTCACCGTGGCTGCTCCGTTCGCAGCGACATAGTGCAGCGCGCGGAACAGACAGTCGCCGTCGTCGGCGGGATCGTAGACAATATGCGCCGGATTGAACGCGCCACCTGCCAAGGCGTGCTGGTTGACGATCTCGTAGTGCGCGCCGACGTTGAGCAGTGCGATGTCGCGCACCGCGCCGGCCGGTGGGCCGACGGTGTCGACCTGCACATAGCGCCGGTTGCGGTCGAGTATCAGGATCCGGCAGCGGAAGTTGAATGCGGTCGCGATGGCGGCCGCCTCCGCGCCGCTGCCCCACACGCCGCGCTCGGCGATGTCGCTGCGGTAGGCGGCGATGTCCTCGGTGGTGACGTGAAGATCGACAGCGCTTCCTGCCGCCTCGACTGCGCTGCCAAGCGCCCCTCCATCGATCGCGTTGATCTGGCGCACATAGGCCTCGAGCACCAGTTGGAGCTTGGTCGCGTCGGCATCGAGATCGTCGTGCTCGCGCAAAAGGCTGAGCGCGCGCACTACGGTGAAAGAGATCGCCTCGAGCTCGCGCTGGCCTTGGGCATCGAGCCCGCCGGCCGCCGCCGCTTGCAGCGCGGCAAGCGGCTTGCTGAGCGCAAGGATCTCGGCTTCGTCTACATCGCCGGAGATCAGGTGGATCTCCTCATCGAGAGCGTCGCGGGCCGCCTGTCCCTCGCGGTCGCCTTTCTTGATCAGGTCGAGGTCGCCACGCACCGCGTTGCGCTCGGCGACCGACATCGTCCGCGTGTCCTGCGCGCCGTCCTCGCCTGCCTTTGCGGGAATCCAAGAGCCGGGCAGCGCGCCTTTGCCGCGCACGGTCTTGCGTTTGACCCATACGCCCTGGACCGGCGCTGCGCCGGCCGGTACGCGACTGCGGTCGAGCGGCCCGGATCCCGTGCGCAGCGGGTCCAGCGCCAGCGCGCGCGCACCCATCACCTCGGCTTCGTGTTCGAGGCCGGCATCGTCATTGATCGGCGGACCGCCTTCGAGCCGCGCCGTCATCCGCACGCGCCCGCGCTTTTGCTGGACGACGTGCCATGCCTCATGCGGCAAATGCCGCTCCTGGCCTGGCGCGAGGTGAATGTCGCTGCCTTGGGCAAAGGCATGTGCGCCGATCCGACTGGGGCTGGCGGAATCGCGGTGTACGCGGACATCGTCCATCGTCATGCCCGACAGTGTCTCGATGCTCCTCTTCAGCCGGTCGGGCAGGCCGGTGTGGTTGGGCGCCGCAGCTGCGCGGATGAGACCTGAGGCGTGTGAACGGGCATAGTCGGCGATCGTTTCTCGCGGCGCAGCGATGCGCGCGCCGGCGCCCGTGGCGCAACTCGCCGCGGCGGGTTGCGCCACGGGCGCGTCCGCTCGGATACCGGGCGCGCGTCCTCCTTGTCCGTACGTTGCCGGCTCGAGCTTGGGCTGGAAACTGGCGCGCATTCGCCTTCCCTCTCAATCCGGGCATCGCCGGTCTTCACCGCGTGTGCCGCCGCGACCTTGCCGCACTTCGACCTCGACGAAAAGTGATCAGCATGCGCCGCTGCCGCAGGCCGCGGTGCTTGGGAGAGACTCTTTCACAGATCGTCCGTGTGTTCATCCGCGGCACTTGGTAGATCATCAAGTCCGGGGAACAGGCTAGGCAAGGGTGAGCTCGGCCAGTCGCTGGTGAAGGAAGGGGGCGGCGAACTGCGCGTGTTGCCCAGCTCGATCATTTCGCGGACGCCATTCGGGACAATTCGCCGATCCGAACGCCCGGCGAAATGGGACTGCGCGACCTCAGGCTCATCGAAGCGATCTATGTGTCGGCAGAAGCGCGACAGATCGTGAAACTGGCGCCGGACGGAAGAAGGCGGCGCTGACCGGCTGGGCATGTGCAGATTGGCCGCGGATAGGAGCCCGCCCGGCGCGCTGCCGCGGGGTGACAGAAACCCGGCGAGTTCAACCTTTCGATAGTTGCTGCTTGGCCGTGCGCTCAGCGCCTGTTGTCAATCGCGATCCAGTTCGTTTCCCACGTCGTTCCGCCGTCGGCCGAGAACGCCTGTTCGAAATCGGGCGGAGTTCGGCGGGATGTTCGAGATCACGAACCGGACAAGGACGGTGCGATCGTTGACGCTATCGACGCCGTAGAAGGTTCCGCCTCCCTTTCCATCTAACCCGCCTGTCACTGGGGGAGTAAGCGGGAGCGCCACAATGCTGAGGCTATCCCGTCAAGTCCATGGCAGCAGTCCCCAGCAACGGAAGGGCGGCGATCACCACGCCTGCCAGCAGGACCAGGGCCACCGCGGCCAAAGCGAGGCCATGCTGGCCCCTCTCGTTGAACGACTTCACGATTTCGACCAATGCTTGCCAGCGGTTCATGCCGTGACCTCCGTCAGATGCGCCACGATCCTGCCGAAGACGGCAGGGCGGCTTCAGCGCCATTTGAATGACCTCGCCTCCCTCTCTTGGTCTCAAGCGAAATCCTATTTTGCAAGCACAAACATCGAACGAAAAGGGAACAATGCTGAAGCGGGCACAATCAACATTTCGGGCGCGAAGGGGGTGGGGGAGGTCGCCATGGCGGGTGCCGCTGCCGCGATCGCGAACGCTGTTTATCACGCCACCGGCAAACGCATCCGACACTTGCCGATTTTCGTCGAGGACCTGCTCTGGGGCTCTATGCGGAACAATACAGCACCAGACCAATACGGCGGCGATGTGCCACGGGACGAAGGGCCGCTTCGCTATTCAGGTTCGGGAGCGGCTCGTCACCACGATTTGGTTGACGCGCAACAAGGCTCAGGGTGCTCCACGGGCAGCGCAGGCGTCGCCTTGCCGTCCGACCCGAGGCGCAGAAGGAGCGAGGCGTTGCGAATCTGTACCTCGACAGACCTATATCCGACCAGCGTGAGAAGCGGCCCGTCGTGCTCGTGTGGCGTCGCGTGTCGATTGATCGATCGCATTCCCCCGCGCCGGGCCGCTTCATGTCCCGCAAACGTATCTTCGAAGACTATGCATCGCGCTGGGTCAACGCCGAGCCGGCGCGCCGCGAGCAGATAGCCTTCGGGATCGGGCTTGCCCTTCGTCACGTCGCCTGCCGTAACGAGAACCTGCGGAATCGGCAGACCGGCGGCCGCCAGCCGGCGGGATGCAAGGGCAGGTCCCGCGGAAGTTACCACCGCCCAGCGATCAAAGGGCAGACGCTCGAGCAACGCTCGGGCACCGTCAATCGCCAGAGTGCCATCGTCTGCCGCGATCTCCTGCGCCTCGATAGACCGAGCAGCGGCCAAGGCGGTCTCCTCGTCCCTGGTGAAGTGGCGCGTCGTGTCGAGGGTCCGACGGCCATGAGAATAGGTGAGCACCGCTTCGGGATCGGCACCTTGTTCCGCAGACCATCGGCGCCAGATCCGCTCTGACACAGCAGTAGAATCCACCAGCGTGCCGTCCATGTCGAACAAAAGGGCGTCAGCGTGGAGCATCATTCGATCATTCATTCTCGATATCCGACGGTCATGGAGTGGAGCGCGTTTCGGTCGCGCAGGCGCCGCGCGTCCGGGAGATGCTTCCAGCGCACAGCGGCACCAGACACAGCATTGCAGCCAGCAGCCAGAAGGCCGCAGGCAGACCGATCGCTTGTGCGACAAAGCCGACGCCCGCGGGCCCGGCGAGAACGCCGGCGTATCCCACGGTGGTGACAGATGCGATTGCGAGACCAGACGGCATCGCGGTCTGCGAGCCTGCCAGCCTGAACAGCACCGGGACGATGTTTGCAGCGCCGAGGCCGATGAACAGGAAGCCAAGCAGCGAAAGCGCCGCGACCGGTGCGGTGAGGAGTAGGATGTAGCCAAGAATCGCGAGCATGCCGCCCCAGAACATCGTGCCGCGGTCTCCGAGGCGCGCTACGATCGCATCGCCTGCCAGACGCCCGACCGTCATCGCGACTGCAAAGACGCTGTAGCCGATGCCTGCCTGCGCAGTCGGCACCAATCCCTTGCCGCTCAACAGCAGGGCGCCCCAATCAAGCATCGCCCCCTCTGTTAGGAAGGTTATGCCCGCGAGGATCGCCAGCAGGATGACGATCCCGCGGGGAACCACGAAGAGCGGCGTATCCTCGCCTGTGGGGGTCGCAATGAGCCAGGGTGTCACGAAAAACATGGCCGGGATCATCAGCATCGAGGCGACGATTGTCGCCGTCACCGCCGCTACGTTCGAGGAGAGCGCTGTCGTCAGCAGCAAGGAGCCTGCAAAGGTGCCGACGCTGAAGAGGCCATGAAAGCCCGACATCAGCGGCCTGGATGCCCGCTGCTCGACCTCGACCGCATGCACGTTGATGCTGACATCGATAATTCCCAGGAATCCGCCAAACAGCAGGAGCACGGCCGCCATCGCAGGAACCGTAGGCGCGAGCGATAGAAAAGGCAGCATGATGCCTTGGCCGACCCCGCCCACGACGATCCAGGGGCGAGCCCCGAACCGCGATATCAGCGGCCCCGCGAGCTGCATGGCTAGAACCGACCCAAGGCCAAGGCACAGCAGGAGAAGGCCCAACGCGCCGTCGCCCACGGCAAGGCGTTCCTTTGCGAGAGGCACGAGCGGGGCCCAGCAGGCGAGCCCAAATCCCGCTACGAAGAACGATATACGTGTTGCGAGCCGCGATCCGGCATCCTGTGCGAACATTTGATATCCGCCCGTCAAGATTTCGGATCGGGCAACGGGCCGGCACGAAGCACGTCGCTGCCTCCCGTCCGGAGCTCGGCAATAGCCGCATTCGCCGCGTCGTGCTCGACCACGATGGTATGAATTGCGTCTAGGGAGGCGATCCGGTGAGAGGCATGGCCGCCGATTTTCTCGTTTGTCGCGAGGACCAGTGTCCGGCGGCTTCGCGTGACCAGCATCCGCTTGAAGGTCGCGTCAGCGGCATCGAAAGCGCTCACGCCGCCGATAGCCGACAGGGCGCACGCACCCAGAAAGCAGGTGTCGATGTTCAATCTTGCGACTGCCTCCAGAGCGGTTCCGTCGATCGAACCTCCAATCGCTGCATCGAACTCACCGCCGATCATGTGAATATGGATGTCGCGGCGTGCTGCGAGCGCCGCCGCAATCTCGATCGAGCTGGTGGCTACGGTCAGATCGCTCTCCCGCGGCAGTTCTTCCGCGACCAGCACATTGGTGCTGCCGTTGTCGAGGAAGACGAAGCTGCCCGGTTCGACATGAGCCTTCGCTGCCCGAGCGAGCGAACGCTTGCGATCTTGACCGCTGACGAGCCGATCTGCCAAGGGGGTCATGCCCGGTGTGAGCGGAAGAGCTCCGCCATACACACGTCGGCAAAGCCCGGCGGCAGCCAGTGCCCGCAGATCCCGGCGGATTGCATCTTCGGATACACCGAACTCAGCCGCGAGACTCCCCGAGTTTACAGGCCGCCCACCTTCGAGGCGGGCGGCGATCTCATCGCGACGGGCCAAGGGTACTTCACTGAGCATGTATCTTGCCTAGGATCTTGATCGTGCGTAATCAAGCTACATCGTGCATAAACGCGCAGAACGTCGCTGGAAGAAGCCTCACCAGGAGTCCTCCCGCGCTGGACGGCGCCTTCGGCCGCGCCCGAGCAGGTGCCCGCGGATACGCTCATCCTCCACAAGGATCTGGCGCTGCGGTAGAGGAGCGCGCAAGCCATCAGCGGCTTGCACCTTGGGCAGGGGCGCAGTGGAACATTTTGATTGTCGCGGGGCCTGGAATCCGAGCGAGCTCGGCGAGGGTGCGTTGCGCGGGAGATGCTGCGCTGCCGGGCTGCTACGTGGCACTGCTTCCTGCCGCGAGCAGCCATCACCTGCGGCTGGAGCGCGGCCGCCAGGGCGACCTAATAGTCGACGTAATAATCCTTTGGGAAGGTCTGGCCACCAAACGCCTTTTTGCTTGTCCACGGTACGGACGGCGCGGTCCAGTAGCTGTCCTTCGCAGGAAGCCCCAGCGCGATCAGGCTCTCGGCCGCAATGTACATGCTGCCGGCATTGGAATAGGCGTCCCCCAGCGTCGCCTGGTGGCCCGCAAAGCCGATGGTGAGGTAGCCCTCCGGGGTGAAATTCGTGGGATTGTCGAAGATGGCGCGCTGCGCGGCAAGCGTCGCTGCACGAACCTGACCCTCGGACAGCGACTTGGGAAGCTTCTTGCACCAGGCGAGCAGCCCCAATGGCTGAAACACCGCCGTGCGATAAGTGAGCGAGCGGCCGATCGGTGCATAGCTGCCATCGGGGCCGATCAACCGCTCGAGGTGCTCACCATAGCGTTGCATCCGCTTGGTTGCCTGTTCGAGCAGCGCACGCGGGTCGAGCGCGTTGAACTTGGCTCCCATCGTGACAAGCACCTCGAGGATCTCCACCAGCATCGGATGGATTACGTAGGAGCCATAATGGTCGAAGTGGAAGCGGGGCCCGTCCGCGTACCAGCCGTCGCCGACATACCATTCGGTGATCTTGCGGATCGCAAGCTCGATTCGGATTGGATCCCATCGTTCGCCGATCGAGAGCAGGAACGCCTCGTTCATTGCTGCGAAGAGCAGCCAGTTGGTATAGGGCGGCGGCACCCGGCGCAGGCTCTTGATCTCCTCCACCACGCGATTCTTGGTAGTCGCATCGAGCGGCTCCCAGAGCTGCTTGGGCGCTCGGAGGAAGGCGCGCGTGTAGAAGGCGGAATCGACGAGCGGTTGGCCTTCGGCATGCCACAGCAGATAGTCAGGACTTCTCGGGTCCACCGAATGCGCATAGCTCGCAACCGCCTGACGACGGAGTCTGGCGCGCAGGCTTCCTTCCGGCGTATCGTCGTCTGGAAGCGCGAGCCACGGCGCGATTCCCGAGATCAGCCGTCCGAAGGCCTCGAGATAGGCGACCTTGGGGTTGCGCCCGTCCCAGCTGGGGCTGAGCTCTGGCTGGAAGGTGGCCTGCAGCCTTCCCTGCGACATCGGGCCGAGCACCGGCGTGGCCATCTTCTCGAGCAGGTCGGCCATGTAGCGGCGGTCGGCGGCGCCCTGCGGGAGGGGGGCACGGGCACCGGCGGGTGTGGCTGCGAACGTTGCGGCGGTACCGGCGCCGAGCGCCGAGGCGAGAAAGTGACGGCGTTTCATGCGATGCTCCGTGCGGTGTTCGCTCAGCGGTAAGGAAGGAAGCCCAGCGGCTCGGCAGCGCAGGTGAAGGCGGCGTTCAAATCAGCTCTCCTGCATTTGCCGGATTGGCACGGTGAGGCTCGGTGCCCTCCCTGAAGGGCCGCAGCGTGATTGCCGGCTCCTTGCCGATCGCATGCCCGCAGGATTTCCCCAGTCGCGTCGATCCGGAGAGATCTGCGGCAGGATAGACGGCGCCGCTCCTGTGCTGCGAGCGCCGGGCGCGCGCACACAAAAGCCAAGGCCGTAACGCGCGCGAGTGGTCGCATAAGTCCCCTTATTCCCGCTCTTCCGGCGGATCGACTGCCTTGTGTGCCGGTGTTAGACGACGAGTATCGACCGGAGATTAGTATGACAAGTCGACAAGGGACTCCCGCAACCGGAGGCTCCAGCGCGATCGAGGGGCGGACCCGAACGGGCTCGCTGACGGATGAATTATTCGTCAAGCTTGAGGCGCAGATACGCTCCGGCGCGCTTCCCGCGGGCTCGCGTCTGCCGCCGCAGAAGGAGATCGCCCTGTCGGAGGATGTCAGCCGCACCGTAGTGCGCGAGGCCGTGGCGCGCCTGACTGCCCAGGGCTTGACCGTCTCGCGACAAGGCGCCGGCGTATTCGTCGCCGATACCGCCGAATACCGGGCGTTTCAGATCACGCGCGAGGAAGTGCAGGAACTCGCCGACGTCATCAAGCTGCTGGAGATCCGCATGGCCGTGGAGACGGAGATGGCCGGGCTGGCGGCCGCACGGCGCACGACCTCGGATATCGCCGCGATCCAGGATGCCTTGTCCGAAATGGTGGCAGTCGGCAAGGACCCGATGGCTTCCGCAAAGGCGGACGCAGCGTTTCACCTGGCGATCGCACGAGCGACACAGAACGAATATTATCCGCGGTTCGTCGAGTTCCTTGGCCTGCGCCTCGTGCCTTCGCGCACCCTGTATCTCGGTGACCAGTCCGACGCGGCGCACCAGGTTTATGCCGCAAAGGTGCTCGCCGAGCATGAGGCGATCGTCGACGCGATCATTCGGATGGATTCGGCGCGCGCTCGCGAAGCCGCCCGGCGGCACATGCATGAAAGCCTGACTCGCCACTCCACGCTGAGCGCCAGTCTGCGGGCCCGCAAACGCCCGGAAGAAACCACCCTGGGCTGAATGGCTGATGTGCGAATCTGTCTGATTAGCTCGGTTGCGGAGATGCGCTCGTAGACGGACGCCCATTATTTTTGCCCTGTTTCCTCCTCTGGAGCGAACAAATCAGACAATTGACGGGTTAGGCGAAAGTTATCATACAACATGGACACGCGCGGCGTACGCCGTGAACGTGAAGGAGAGGGAAATGGGGAAATCGATTCTCGCATCGGCTGTTTCGGCCGGTGCGCTTGCCTGCATCATTGTCGCGGTCCCCGCTCACGCGCAGATGGCCGAGCCCGGCGGGGCCGTCGCTCAGGATGCTCCTCAGGGCGACGCCCAACCGGAAGGTTCGACGGATGAGATCGTCGTCACCGGTTTTCGGGGCAGCCTCGGCAAGGCAATCGAGCTCAAGCGCGAATCGATCGGTTTCCGCGATTCGATCGTCGCTGAGGACATCGGCAAGTTTCCCGAGGCAAATGTCGCTGACTCGCTCCAGCGCATCCCGGGCGTGATCCTGTCGCGCGACGGTGCCTCGAACGAAGGCCAGCGCATCAGCATTCGCGGCCTCGGCTCCGAATTCACGGTGACGACGATCAACGGCGCGCCGGTGCGCACGACCTCGGCGATGAACGTCGGCGGGTCCAGCCGAGACTTCAACTACGATGTCTTCCCGTCCGAGCTGTTCGGCCGCGTCGATGTGTACAAGTCGCCCCAGGCCAATCTCGAGGAAGGCGGCATCGGCGGCAATGTGGATCTGCAGACGCCGCGCCCGTTCGACAATGATGAGCGCGTGATCCGCTACACCGCTCAGGCCAATTACAACACCCAGTCGAAGGAATGGCGTCCGCGCGGATCGCTGCTGCTCAGCGATACCTGGGGCAATTTCGGCGCGCTGTTTGGCGTCGCCTATGCGCAGAACGTCAACGAGCGCTCGGGCTTCCAATCGACCGGCGGCGGCACCAGTGGCTATAATTCGTCGGCGCTCGGGCGGCGCCCCTATTATGCGACGCCGGGAAATCCGGTGCCCGCGAACACGAGCGGCCCGTTCCAGTTCGAGCTGGACCTCGACAACCCGCTCGCCAACTTCGGCAACCTGACCCGCGCGCAGGTCGAGAATGCGTATCTGCCGCGCTTCTATCGCGTCTTTGCGTCGAACAACGAGCGCGAGCGCCTCGGCTTCGTCGGATCGCTCCAGTACAAGAGCGAGCGCTTCGAGGCGAGCATCGACGGCATCTACGCCGACCTGACCGACCGGACCGACGAGTTCACCTTCGGCGTGCCCGTGCGCAACTCGCGCACGGTCGCCGGCAGCAGCTCAGCGCCTGGTACCGGAACCAACTCGGGTTTGATCCCGCTCGACGTGCGTATCGATCAGTACAACAATCTCTACGGCACCTTCGGGAACTCGAGCATCTTGACGGAAAGCTTCTATCGCGACGCTCATACCGAGTTCAAATACGGCATCATCCGCGCAGCCTACAGCATTACCGATACGATGAAGCTCTCGGCGCAGGCCAATTTGAGCGAGAGCAAGGCGGTCTATTCCGAGAACCGGATCGTCTCGAATATCTACGGCATCACCACGACCTTCGATCCTTCGAAGGATATCACCTATCCGACGATCAGCTCGCCGGTCGACTTCACCGACCCGGCCAACTATCGAGCGCCGTCGCTCGGCTTCGCGATCAATGACGAATTCGACAAGCAGAAGACCGCTCGGGCAGTGTTGGACTGGACTCCGCTCGAGACGGGCGACGAGCTGCTCTCGATGAAGCTGGGCGGCAGCTATGTCTCCACCACCAAGCGGGTCCAGCGGCAGGACGGCAGCAGCATCGCCAACACTCGGCCGCTTCCGCAGGGCGGTACCTTCGCTACGAACCCCACAGGGGTGTTCGCGAACATGGATCCCTTCGTCCAGTTCGGCGGATTGGCGAACGGTGGGAACGCGGGATATCCTTCGCAGTTCGCCACCTTCTCGCGCACATTCGTGATGGACGTCCTCGACGCCAATGCGGCCAATCGCGCGGCCACGCCCGCGCTCAACCAGGCCTTCACCGCCGAGGAGATCGTCAAGTCGGCCTTCTTCGAGACCAGCTTCAAGATTCCGGTCGGCAGCCACGTGCTGCGCGGCAACTTCGGTATCCGCTACTCGGACACCAAGACGCTGATCAACAACTACCAGAGCGCCCCTGGCGGCGGGTTCGCCCCGGCCGAGCGGGAGGGCGGGTATCAGAACTTTCTTCCCTCAGCGAGCCTCGCCTTCGACATCACGCCGAAGCTCGTGCTGCGGGGATCCGCGGGCCAGACGATCACGCGCGGGTCGCTGGCAACCATCGCGGCCGGCACTAGGGTGCCGAACATCTTCAACCCAGCGGTTACGGTCGGGAATCCGAACCTCCGTCCCCAGCTGGCCACCACGTTCGACGCGGCTCTGGAATGGTACTTCGCGCCCGGCGGATTGCTGAGTGGAGGTGTGTTCAAAAAGGACATCGTCGATCGCCCGTTCGCGGTGGTGGATCGTGTCCCGTTCGGGACGCTGGGCCTGCCCTCGAACCTGTTCAGCTGCGCTTCGCTGGGCGCCGGGGCTTGCCCACCCGAGCTCGGCGGTAACGTCATCGATCCAAACTTCCTGTTCGATCGCACGATCACGGTGAATCAGAACGAGCTGAAGCTCAAGGGGCTGGAGCTCGCATATCAGCAGAACTTCACCTTCCTGCCGGCGCCGTTCGACGGGCTGGGCATCACCAGCAGCTTCACGCTGATCGACCAGGAGGGCGACGACTTCGTTCTGACGAACGGCGACCGCGTCGCGATGCAGGGTGTGCCGGACTATACGTACAGCGTCACCGCCTTTTATGAGAAGGGGCCGTTCTCGATCCGCGGGTCGTACAATTATCGTGCGAAGACAGGGCAGAGCTCGACCAACACCGGCAATAACCAGGTGCCCTATCTCGCTCCCCAGGGGTTCCTCGACGGCACGATCAGCTACAAGGTGAACGACCGGATCGAGCTGCGCATCGATGCGCTGAACATCACCAATGAGAACGTCTTCTTCTACTATGAGGATCCCACCCAGCCGGAAGGCAATGGCCTGAGCCGTCGTGACAATTCATTCTTCAACGGCACGACCATCTCATTCGGCGTCCGGGGTCGGTTCTAGTTTTTCCCTGGGGAGGGCGCCTGTATTCGGCAGGCACCCTTTCTTTTTCGCAACTCGGACTGGCTGGAGGTCGGCCCATCGGTGTTCGGGCATATAGCCTTGGTGGAGGGGCAACGGGGCAATCCTGACTCGTGACGATCTGGAGAAGGGGCAAAAATGAAGCATCTCGCCTTGGCATCGGCACTGCTGGCTGCTGCGCCGACCGCGGTTCTCGCTCAGGGTTCGGTCGCGGCAAGGCCCGCATCGGATGTGATCGAGGCCGCGGTCCGCCTCGCCGACTGGCAGCTCGGCCAAATGCACGGCGGCACCGTCTCGCGCGTCACGGGCGAGACGCGCAACCCGCGCGCGTGGGAGCAGGCGGCCTTCTGGGTCGGGATGACGGCGCTAGTCGACGCCGGGGGCCCGCCGCGGGTCCGGCAGGCGATCCTCGACATGGGTGCCGCCAACCAGTGGCTTCCCGGCAAGCTGCCCTATTTCGCTGACGATCATGCCATCACGCAATCCTATCTCTGGGCGGCGCGGAACGGTGCGGGCGAAGCGGCGCGTAAGCCCGCCCGCCGCACCTTCGATCGCGTGATCGGCGAGCCCGCGGTCACGTCGCTCGCCTTCTTCGTTCCGCCCGAGGGCTATGGCGCGGCCGAATGCCTGAAGCGTTGGTGCTGGTGCGATGCGCTGTTCATGGCGCCGCCTGCCTTCGCCGAAATGTCGCTGCAGACCGGCGACCCGCGCTACCTCGATTTCGCGATGCGCGAATTCTGGGCGACGACCGATTTCCTCTACGATCCCGCCGAACGCCTCTATTACCGCGACAGCCGCTTCTTCGAGCGCCGCGATGCCAGAGGACGCAAAGAGTTCTGGAGCCGCGGCAATGGCTGGGTGTTCGCCGGCATGGCGCGCACCATCCCGCTGCTCGCGAAAGGCAGCGCGGATCGTGTGCGGATGGAGGGCTTGTTCCTCCAGATGGCGAGCCGCCTGAAGGAGCTGCAGAAGGCGGACGGCTATTGGTCTCCCTCGCTGCTCGCCCCGGAGGGCTCGCCGCCTGAGTCGAGCGGCACGGGCTTCTATACCTTCGGTCTCGCCTGGGGAATCAATTCAGGGCTGCTGCCGCGCGCTGAATATGAGCCGGCGGTCCGCCGCGGCTGGATTGCGCTCCAGCGTGCGATCCAGCCCGACGGGCGCCTCGGCTATGTTCAGCAGGTGAGCGACCGCCCTGAGAAGGTCGAGCCCGGCGATACCCAATATTACGGCGTCGGCGCCTTTCTGCTCGCCGCCACCCAGGTGGCCGCGCTCGACAAGGGCAAGCGCTAGTCCGCAGGAGGCGGGCTTGTTCGAGAAGACCGATTACGGAACGCATCCGGAGATGAATGGATGGCGCCTCCAACCGGGACTACGCGACCGTCTCCGTCTCCGGCCTCCGCCGCCGCGAGGTGGTGCTGACCCATTCGCATGGAGAGCATGAACGTCATCGACGTCTGCTTAGCCACGGTGAGTCGACGGGTCGATCATGGCAAAATCTTGGCGCAGGCGAAATGCGGGACTGTTCTGCCGGCGCGATCAGGGCTGATCGCTGCATGGCGTCGCCGATCCGCCTGCGGCCGCTCAGTCTCCAACGCCACGGCTCGAAAACAGACGTTCCTCGGGGTGCCGATCGGCTTGGCGACGCGCTCGAGCAGGCGTTGAGCCCATTCTCGTGCGTCCTGCCCTACGCTAACGGTGCCTGCGACTAAAGGGAATCAAGATATGCAAAGCGACACGATCGCGCAGCCTCGGCTGGCTCTGACGCTGGTCGTGACCGCAACGGTGCTCGGGATTATGGGCACCGACCTGGTACTTCCTGCCGTTCCGTCGCTGCCTCAAGGCCTGGGCGGCAACGCTGCGGAGGCGCAGCTCGTCCTTGCTGCCTATGTCGGCGGCACGAGCCTAGGCCTGCTGGTTTACGGAGCCTTGGGCGACAGGTTGCCGACGCGCTGGCTCTTTATCGCTTCGCTCGTGCTCACCGGGATTGTGTCCTTCGCCTGTGCCTTCGCTTCCTCCATGTGGATGCTGATCCCGCTGAGAGCCATCCAGGGTTCGGTCGCCGCCGGCCCCGCCGTGTTCGCGCCGGCAATCGTGCGCTCGATGTTCGACGAGGCCGGTGCGATCCGCGCCCTCGGTGCGCTCGGCAGCATAGAAGCGCTTGCCCCGGCGCTCGCTCCGATCCTCGGCATCTGGCTGCTGGCGTTCGGCGGCTGGACCTTATCCTTCAAGCTCATGGGCGCCATCGCGCTGGCGCTTGCCGCGCTCAACCTCGTCCTGCCGCTGATCCCCCAAACGAGCCGCCGTGCCGCCGGCAGCTATGCGCGACTGATCGCGGATCCGGTCTATCTTCGCTACGCGCTCAGTCAGGCTTTCGTTCTCGGGGGGCTTCTCGTCTTCGTGTTCGGAGCGCCCGCGGTCATGGTGCACAGCCTCGGCGGGAATCTTGTCGACTTCATCATAATGCAGGTCTGCGGCATTGCCACCTTCATCCTTGCCGCCAACCTCGCCAGCCGGTTCGTCGCGCGCTTCGGGGCCGAGCCGATGATCACGTTCGGCACCGTTCTCGCAGCAGTCGGTGCCCTGGCAATGTTGAGCTACGCGCTCGCGGGAGGCGCACGTCCACACGGCATCACGGTTTTCTTTGTGCCGATCAATATCGGCCTCGGCTTGCGCGGCCCGCCCGGTTTTTACCGCGCCGTTCTTGCGAGCCATGGCGATGATGCGCGTGGCAGCGCGCTCGTAATCCTTTTCATCATGCTAGCAACAGCTGGCGGAACGGCAGCGGCCGCGCCATTCATCCAGCAAGGTCTGGTGCCGCTCGCCGCAACCGCCGCGGTGCTGGAGGCGGTGGCGCTCGCCTGTCTTCTTCTGCCAAAAATGCCGAATTCTTGAGAATATCCCTTATGTCCTGGATCGCGAACTGGTGGGCATGTCGGGCTGAGCTGCGCAATATCGGCGGGCTCCTCACGAAATAGTGTCGGACGCCGACATAGCCGTTGTCTCTTCGAAGGGGCGCCATCAGAAGCTGAAGGCGGCGCTGAAGCGGAACGACCGTCCGAGGATCGGCCGCGCCAGGATCGGCCCCGAGCCCTGCCAGCCGATGGTGCGCGGATTGCCTTTGGTGAGACCGATCTCGTCAGTGAGGTTGTTGCCGGTCACCTGGAGCTTGATCTGGTCGTTGATGTCGACCGAGACACCTGCGTCTAGCTGATAGAAGTGCGGCAGCAGCTGGTTGTTCTCGGGGTCCGAATATCGGTCGCCGGTATACTGCAGCGTCGCGAACACCGACGGACGCACACTGCCAAGCTCGACATCATAGGCGGGCGTCACGCGCCAAGCCCAGCCTGGCTGGCGCGGGACGTGATTGCCCGTGTTGTCGATGGTCCCGCCGCCGGTGAAGAAATCCTCATAGGTAGCATCGAGCACTCCAGGGGAACTCACGTAACATTTATCATTGCATGAACCTGTTTTTCTGCATACGTAACGTTTAAAGTTTCATGAAGGTGCGGAGACGGCGATGAAGTACGATGTGATCGTGATCGGCGGCAGTTTCGCCGGGCAGTCGGCTGCCATGCAGCTCGCGCGGGCGCGGCAGAGAGTGTTGATCATCGACTCGGGTCAGCCGCGGAACCGGTTCGCCGCTGCGTCACACGGCTTTCTGGGGCAGGACGGAAGGGCGCCCCATGCGATCATGCAAGAAGCTGGGCGTCAGCTGCTTACATATCCCTCTGCGGACGTCGTGAACGGCGAGGCGTACGGCGCGGAAGGCGAGATCGGCAACTTCGACGTCACCCTCGCAAGCGGCGAGCGTCGGCAGGCGCGCAGACTGGTCCTGGCAACCGGCGTGACCGATGAACTGCCCCAAATTCCGGGGTTGACCGAGCGCTGGGGAGTGACGGTGCTGCACTGTCCCTATTGCCACGGCTATGAGGTCCGGGATCGCAATCTGGGCGTGATCGCGAACCATCCGATGTCGCCTCATCAGGCGGCGCTCATCCCCGATTGGGGCCCGACCACCTATTTCACGCAGGGGCAATTCGAACCGAATGAGGTGGAGACCGCGCGGCTGGCCGCACGTGGTGTCGCGATCGAGCGGACGCCCGTCGTCGAAATTCTCGGCGCAGCGCCGGAGATCGAGGCAATCAGGCTGGCCGACGGCCGTGATATCCGGGTTGCGGCGCTCTTCACGGCCCCCAGGACGCGCATGGCCAGCCCGCTGGCGGAGCAGCTGGGCGTGGCGTTCGCAGATGGGCCCTCTGGACGTTTCATTCAGGTCGATGACTGGGGGCAGACCTCGCTCGACGGGGTATATGCTGCGGGCGACGCGGCCCAGCCGATGCATAACGCCACGCTCGCCTCGGCCTCGGGTGTGCTCGCCGGGGTCGGCGCGCATCAGTCGCTGACGCGAGACCTGCAAGGATCCAGAGCGGCAGCGACAGCAGCGAATGCTGATTGACGAAGAAGAAAAGCGGAAAGCACGACCATCAGCCGCCACAGCCTCCGCACCCGCCGCAACCACCCCCGCCGCCGCAGCCTCCCCCGGCATCGCCCGAACCGTCGCCCGTTCGCATGAGATGGAAATCGTTCAGGCCGGAGCCGGCCAGCACCGTCGTCCCAAATAGCGCCACAGCCAAGGGGATCTCGCCGGCGGTCGGCGCGCGCTGAAGACGCTCGGCGCCCGCTTGCGCCTCCTCGATCGCGGCAATGCCGCGCTGCGTTCTTGCTTCCGGTGTGAGCCAGCGCATCAGGCCAAAGATGGCGGTGATGATCAACAGGGCCGTCAGGAAGCCGGTGGGGTGGCCGAGCTCATTGCCATAGCGCCAACGCGACAAGCCGAACGCGATCAGCAGCAGATAGGGCAAGGTCTGGCACACGCGGATCACCTCTACTCGCGTTCGGCCCATCATGAGCCCATCGGCGACAAGCCTCCTGCGAACTGCGCGCGCATGCATGTCCAGTGCATTCTGGACCACGCTCCAGTCAAACGGCGAAGACAGCGCGAGCACGCTCGCCTCTGCCTTGTCGCGAACCGCACCCGGTTGGACGATCTCGACCTTCCGATCCTTGGCCATTGCGATCTGCTGCGACGAAAGGAGCCGGGCGATGACAAGTTCGAAGAAGCGATCCCTACCGCCGGACAGGTAGGCGGTTTGCTCGTCGTCGATCGCCCCGGGCCCGCGGCCAGACCTGCGGAGATAATGGGGAATGGCAAACCCCAGATAGATGACGAGGAGGAGGAGCGCGCCATAAAGCGCGAGGAACTGGCTGCCATTCAGATCGTCATGACTGAAAAACACTACGCGACAACGCTCCGTTACCAGAGGACAAAGTGAAGCATCGCAACCAGCGCAGCAATGACGAAAATCGCCCATAGCGCAGGCTTGGGTACCACGATCCCGTCGCGCGGGTGAACGCGCCGGGCGCGGGGATCCTCCAGGAGCCGCCGCGCCGCGCCAGGCCAGATATCGAGTGGCGGCGGCACACCGAAGACCTCCTCATAGCGTTTCAGCGTGCGAGCATACTGCTCGAAGAAGCGCGCTCGCTCGATATCGCCTCCGGCGGTCGGTCCATGGTGCAGCGGCCGTCCGAGTATGTCGGGGCAGAAGCGCTCCCAATAATCCCGGCTATAGGTGAGATGAAGGTGCCATGCTTGATCGACCGCATCGGAAGGGGTCAACTGATTGTCGCTTGTTGCGGCCATGAAGCAGAAGCGGCGATACTCGGCGAACACACGCAGCGCATGCGCTTCGCTCCAGCCATTCTCGCGCGCGAGCCGCTGCACGAAGGTCAAGCGCGCATTCTCAGGGCCCACGACATAGGATGACAGCGCACGCCATACTGGGTGATGGGGGAAAATGGTGGATCCACGATCCAGGCTACGCATCAGATCTGAAGGTATCACAGGCCTGGCGCCAGACAAGCTTCTGTCCTTAGTCTGCACCTTCACAACGATCATTTTCACAACGATCATTTTCACAACGATCATTCGCCCGCTAACGGCCCGGGCCTTTCCATTTCAATGGCCGCCTAGAGCCCTCTTTGTTGCCTTGTCCTCGAAGGGGGTTGGTGAGTACGGGGCGGCAGCTTCGCGCCCCCAATTGCGGACGTTCATTGCTATCGGTCATCTTCCTCAAAGCGGACTTAGCGGCGATTTGAAGAATGAGATGCTGCGCGGTGAAGGTTCAGCCGCCGTGCTCGATCCGAACCGTGATCGCACCCGGGCGATCGAAGACCGACAGATCACCAGTCACTCGCCCGAGGACGATGATTCCCGGCTCTGGTACGTGGCCGTTCCGGTAATATATGACAAAATCATCGTTCCCCCACAGGCCAAGCGTGCCGGCGGAGAACTCGGTTTGCCGCTGCAGCTCGGGCAAGGGCGAGGGCAGAGTCCCTGTCTTTTCCTGCCGAAGATGGTCGCGCATCTCGATGGTGAGCGGGAGCATTCGCCGCAGCGCTCTCGTAGCATCGTTGTCGACAAGCTCGGCCGTGAGCCGGCCCCGATCCGACGAAATGACGATGCGTTCCTGTGTCATTGCAGGTCCAGCTCGTGCGTCCGGCTCGCGTGCTGGAGCGCTATCGCCCGGGCGGGTCGCCACAATGTTCCCGTCGCCCGCGGCTGCGGCATTGCCGGTGCGCTCGCCGGCGCCGCAGGCGCCGGGGACCAGGCTGGTGGCGACCAGTATTGCCATTCGACGTTGTTGTCTCATGGATGCCTCCTAACTTCGTCAGCCAGTGCGGGATTGCGCATATTGTTCGTCGGTGACGTGTTCCATCCATGTGACCGGGGAGCCGTTCACCGATTCCTGAATCGCGATGTGCGCCATGGAGGAGTGCGGTGAAGCACCGTGCCAGTGGCGAACGTTCGGCGGACACCAGACGACGTCCCCTTCGCGGATCTCCTCGATGGGGCCGCCCTCGACCTGGGTCCGTCCGCTGCCGGCGGTCACGACCAGCCGCTGTCCGCGCGGGTGCGTATGCCACGCCGTGCGGGCGCCAGGTTCGAATGCGACCAATGCCGCCCCGACTTGGGAAGGCGCTTTCGGATCGAACAGCGGCGTGATCGTGGCTGTGCCGGTGAAATACTGTGCCGGCCCCTGCGTCGGCTGGCGTGTGTCGCTGCGGCTGATTTCCATCTGCCCTGCTCCTTGTTCGGAAGAATTGCCTTGCGCTTGCGCCTCCTGCGCCTCCTGCGTCTGCTGCTCCGGCGAACAGGCGAGGAGCGCCACCGGTAGGAGGATTGCTCCGATCGACTTCATCTCGACGCCCTCCTTAAGCGAGGTGCTGGTTGAAGAAGGACGTGAGCTTGTCGAACGGGATCAGGTCGATCCGGTCGTACAGGTCGACATGGCCCGCGCCCGGAACCCAGACCAGCTCCTTCGGCTCCGCCGCCCGCCGGAAAGCGTCTTCGCTGAACTCGCGCGAGTGCGCCTGATCGCCCGAAATGAACAGCATCGGGCGTGGGCTGATCGTCTCGATATCGTTGAACGGGTAGAAGTTCATGAACTTGACGTTGCTGGTCAGCGTCGGGTGGGTCGTCGTGCGCGGCGATCCGCCCTTCGGCGTGAACTCGCCGCGCGGCGTGCGATAGAAGTCGTAGAACTCGCGCTGGATCGGGTCAGTGTCCGCGGTCAGTTCATGCATCGTCCCGCCGGTATATCGGGTCTCGCCACCGGTGAACTCGGCATAGCGCTGCTCGGCGGCTTCGGCGATGATCCGCTTGCGCTGCTCGACCGACAGCGAATGGTTGAGCGCGTTGCGGTTGGCGGCGCCCATATCGTACATGCTGACGGTCGCGATCGCCCTTAGGCGGGGATCGATCTTGGCGGCGCTGACGATGAAGCTGCCGCTGCCGCAGATGCCGATCCCGCCGATCCGGTTGCGGTCCACGAATGGCTGCGTTCCGAGGAAATCGACCGCGGCGCTGAACGCCTCGGCATAGAAGTCGGGCGCTACTGCATTGCGCGGCTGGCCCTCACTCTCGCCCCAGAAGGGCAGGTCGATCGACATTGCGGCGAAGCCCTGTTCGGCCATCTTCGTGGCGTAAAGGTTCGCGCTTTGCTCCTTCACCGCGCCCATCGGGTGGCCGACGACGAGCGCCGGATGTTTCGCGTTCCGATCGAGGTCGCGGGGCAGGAACAGGTTGCCGGCGACCTGCATCCGGTACTGGTCCGTGAACATGACCTTCCGGGAGGTCACGCGATCGCTGGTGTAAAAGTTATTGGCTCCGTTGGACATGTCTTGGCCCTCCGCGGTTGGAAGATTGAAGAAGGAGGCGCCGAGCGCCGCTGCGCTCGCCCCGGTGAGGCGAAGCAGGCTTCGCCGGCTCAGCTCGGCGGCAGCGGCTCGGTTGAGCGCACGATGTTCAGAGATGTTTTCGGTGTTCATCTGAATGCTCCGCAGGAGAGGGCGGGCGCGGGATCGCGCGACCGGCGCGCGCCGAGCGCGCCGACAAGGGCCGAGGCTCCGAGCAGGGCCGCGCTCGCAAGGAAGGTCGCCTGATGACCGCCGGCGTCGAACAGCAGCCCGCCGCCCGCCGCGCCCAGCGTGATCGCCAGCTGGACGACCGCAACCATCAGTCCGCCGCCGGCCTCGGCGTCGTCGGGCAGCGTGCGGCTCAGCCAGGTCCACCAGGCGACCGGCAGTCCGGTCCCGATCAGGCCCCAGAGGGCGAGCAGCACTGCGGTCGGCAGCGGCAGAGTCCCCATCGCGATCAGCGCAAGCGCCACCATCGCCATGGCCAGCGGGGCCAGCACCAGAGTGGCGTTCAGGCTCCTGCTGACCAGATGGCCGATCAGCCAGGCTCCGATCAGACCCGCGCCGCCCATCACCAGCAGGATCAGGGAGAGGAGCGACACGCTCACGCCGGTCGTGTTCTCCAGAAAGGGCCGCAGGTAGGTGAAGAGCCCGAACTGCCCCATGAACAGCAATGCGATGGCGATCATGCCGCGCGTGGCGCCGGGCCGTCGCAGCACACCGAGCGCGCTGGCGCTGCGCACCGTGCGATCCGAAGGCATCGAGGGCAGCGTCAGCCATTGCCAGGCGAAGGTGACCGCGGCGAGCGGCACGACGAGGAAGAACGCGCCGCGCCAGCCGATGAACTGGCCGAGGAAGCTGCCGAGCGGGGCGGCGATTGTGGTCGCCAGCGCATTACCGCCGTTGAGCAGCGCGAGTGCTCGCGGCACCTGATCTTCGGGCACGAGACGCATAACCGTGGCGGCCGACATCGACCAGAAGCCACCGATCACGATGCCGAGCAACGCGCGCCCGATCATCAGCACCCCGAAATTGGGGGCGAAGGCGACCAGCAGGCCCGATACCAGCATGAGCACAGTGAGCGCGAGCAACAGCGCACGGCGATCGACTCCGCGCGTTATCGAGGCAATGGAGAGGCTTGTCAGCACTGCGAACAACCCGGAGACTGAAATCGCCTGCCCGGCCGTGCCCTCGGTCAGATGAAGGTCAGACGCGATCGGCGTCAGAATGCTGACCGGCATGAACTCCGACGCGATGAGCGTCGACACGCAAAGCGTCAGCGCCAGCACCGCTCCCCAGCCGGACCGTGGGGCGCCCGACCTGTCGGCATGCGCAAAAATCTGTTCGATGCTGGCGCTACTGGCCATATCGCGGTTCCATCTGTCATTGGAGGGATCACGGGCAGCACCGTGATCGACAGAGGCCCATATATGCGGCGGGACGGCGGTGAATTACCCGCTCCGTCGTTGATGAAGCGATGAGCCAGGCTCATCGTTCGCGAACCTGGACCGCCTCCTACATTCCGAGCGGGCGCATCTCGCGGATGAGGTCGATCAGCAGGCGCAGCCCGGTCGGTAACTGCCGGCGCCCCGAATAATAGATGTGGAATCCAGAGCCCATCGAAGACCAGTCCTTCAGCACCAGGCGCAGGTCGCCGCGATCGACCAGCGGGGTCACGCACGGTTCTGGCAAATAGGCCAGCGCGGCGCCCCCGGTGGTGAGGGCGAGTGCGAACTGGGTTTCGTCGATCGTGATCGCCCCAGGCACATCTATTGCGAGCGTTTCCTCGCCTTTCTCGAATTCCCAGCGATAGATGCTGTCATCGCCCAGCCGGATCCGCAGGCAGCGATGCGAGAGGAGATCGCGCGGGTACTCAGGCGTCCCAAAGCGTTCGAGATATGCCGGCGCGCCCACCACCACCCAGCGGATGTCGCTGGACAGGCGCTGCGCAATCATGTCCTCCGGAACCGTCCCGCCATAGCGGATCCCGGCATCCGCTCCTGCCGCAACCACGTCCACCAGATGATTCGACACGCAAACGTCGATCTCGATGTCCGGAAACCGATCGACGAATGTCGGCAGAACCGGTGCGAGGATAAGTGTTGCGGCATGCTCCAGCACATTCAGCCGGATGCGCCCGGCGGGCTCTTCCCGATAGCGGTTCAGCACCTCGATTGCTGATCCGATCGCGTCGAACGGCGCACCGATGGCCGCACGCAGTTCCTCGCCGGCAGCCGTGAGCGTCACGCTTCGGCTGCTCCGGTTGAGCAAGCGAACGCCGAGGCGCGTTTCGAGCCCTTTCAGCGCATGGCTGAGCGCAGACGCACTGACGCCCAACTCGAGACCGGCGCGCCGGAAGCTGCGATGTCTGGCGATCGCGAGGAAATAGCTGAAATCCGCCAGGTCGGTTCGACTGATCTGCACTGAAGGAGTGTGATCGCGCCGAATCTGAAAAGCAATCAGGATGAGCGCTGCTCATCACTACCGAGCGCGTCCCTTAGCTTTGCGCCCGACGAAAGCCAATCGGTGAGGGTCGGTGCGCTTCTGAAGGACAGGGTTTCGGCTATTTCCAGCCTTGAGCAGTAGCGCCCGCGGTCAGGCGGTACGGTAAAAGGCGGAGAACGACAGCTTCAGGCGGCGCTATGGTAGTACGAACGGCGAAACATATTCGTTATGTTTGTCCTGCGCGGGGCGCCAAATACCGCCGTTTCCCGCCGCTTTCTATCCCCGCGGCGCCCCGGCCACGCCCGGATAGTAGACCGGGCGGCCAGTGACGGAATAGGAGTTCGAATCATCCGATGCGGCGATTGCCCGACGCGAGGGAGGTCTTGGGCGTTTCTCCAAGCCGGGTTTGATAACGAAGGCGAGAGGCAGATTACCCTATAAAGGTTGACCTGCCCGAACCGGGAGAGCTCGATGCAGAAGAATGCCGGCTCCCAGGGTTGAGGTCGCCAGCGCGATGCCCGCGCCGATTCCGAGCCGCCCTTCGACTAGTTGGCTGGCGGTCGCAGTGGCAAACACGCCGATTCCCATGGCGAAGCCGCTCAACAACGCGGGATAGAGGCGATTGCGCGGCAGGAACACCGACATGAACAAGGCGGCGCTGACGCAGAGATCGGGAAAGAGGAAGACGTTCGACAGTCGCCAGCCGTCGCCTATGAACAGGAATATGACTGTACCGAGCGCCGTTCCCGCGGCGAGGAGCCGCAACAAGAGCGGCTCGGCACCGGTTTTCTCGTCACGCTTGTGCATGAGCCTTCTCCGAGCTGGAAGCAATATGAGCAGCGCTCATATGTTTTGCTTGCGACGGAATATGAGCAGTGTCAATATTCGGCCATGGCTGGAGAAGCAGACGACATGATAGAACTGCACGGGCCTACGAAGCGCCCATATCATCATGGCGATCTGAAGCCGTTGCTGGTGCGCACGGCCGCCGCGATGCTGGAGCGAGACGGGCCCGAGGCGGTGTCGCTGCGCGCGGTTGCGCGGGCGGCAGGGGTTTCCCCGACGGCGCCGTACAACCATTTCGTCAGCAAAGAGGATTTGCTCGCTATCCTGGCAGCAGCCGGCTTCGACGATCTCGGAGTATCGCAACGACGCGCCGCGGACGAGGCAGGTTCTGCCCGCGACCGGATCGTCGCACTTGGGCTCGACTATGTCGCCTTCGCAGCCGCGCACCCGCAGCGCTACCGTCTCATGTTTGGGGTCGCGCTGCCCGATTGGCACGAGCGGCCGCCTGTCGCCCAGGCAAAGTTGGCATCCTTCATTCCGATCAGGACCGCGATTGCGGATCATCTCTGCGCCATGGCGGAGGATAATCAGGTGGAAGTGGCGGCCGTGGCGGCTTGGGCGCTGGTTCACGGGCTGGCGATGCTCCGCATCGACGGCTCGTTCCACTATCTGGCCGGCGGGTTCGCCAGCGGCACCTTGGAGCGGCGAGCCATCCTTCAATTCATGTGCGGGCTGGATGTGAACGACCGCTGATCTTCGCCTGGACCTCACTGGTACAAGGAGAGCGCACGATGACCATGGATCGACGCACTTTTATGGGCGGGCTGGCGGCCACCGGCCTGCTCGCCGGCTGCGGCGCCTCGGGCAGCCGCAACGGGGCCGTTCCCTCAGGCGCGACGATGCACAATGTCGACGTGGTCGCCTATCACGACCTCGATCGGCGGCCCGGCTTCAAGATGACGATCCTGGAGCGCGACGGGCGCTGGTATCTCTACACGGGTTGTTTCTGGCACCGCGGCTGGAACATCGTGGAGGTGACCGATCCCGCACGGCCGGAACTGGTGAACTTCGTGCGCGGACCGGACAATACGTTCACGCTCCAGGTCGAGCTTGCCGACAACACGCTGATCACTGCGCTGGAGAAGGGGCTCGACAATGCGCCCTGGGGCCTCGACCCGAACCGAGCCTTTGAGGAGGGGGTGCTGCTGTGGGATCTCGCCGATCCGGTGCGGCCGCGGCAGGTGGGCCATTATCGCACCGGCGGGCGCGGCACTCATCGCAATGGCTATCAGGGCGGACGCTATATGCACCTTGCCGCTGGCGCGCCGGGCTTCGATGGCAACATTTATTCAATCGTGGACATCCGGGATCGCGCCGCGCCGCGCGAAGTCGGGCGGTGGTGGGTGCCTGGCCAGCAGCGACCGCCGGGTGCCAATGAGACCGTTCCCGTGCAGCGCCAAGCGATGGAGGCAGCGGGTTTCTGCAACATCGATGGCAAGGACGTCTCACTCCACGGTCCGGCGGTAATCGAAGGCACCCGGGCTTGGCTGCCCTACGGCGCGGCGGGGCTGATCGTGCTCGACATCTCCGACGTCACTCGTCCTCGCCAGATCGCGCGCGTTCCCTTCACGCCGCCTTTCCATTCGACCTTCGGCGTTCACGGCGTGCTGCCTGTGCCGTCGCGCGGTGTCGCCTATCTCAATTCGGAAGACACTTCCTACGGCCGCGGCGCCGCTCATTTCGCCGGTATCCTCGACATCCGCAATCCCGCACGACCACAGCTCATCTCCCTGTTTCCCGAACCGATCCCGCCCGAGCACGCGCCCTATCGAAGCTTCTCCGAGCGCCCGGGCTGGAGCGGTCCGCACAATATCAACCAACTCCAGCACAATCCCGCGGTCCAGCGGCAGGGCAACCTGTTCTACATCGCCCACTTCAATGCGGGGCTGCGCATTTACGACGTCTCGCACCCGCGCTTGCCGCGCGAGATCGGCTGGTTCATGCCGCCCGACCCTGTCGAACGGCTCGGGCCGATGCCCCAGGGACCGCTCGTCGCCCAGACCGAGGACGTGCTGGTCGATCGCCGCGGCAACATCTTCGTCACCGACAAAAACCAAGGCCTGTGGGTGTTGCGCTACAGTGGGTCGCAGATAGGAGTGTAACCGAACTGCCCGCCCAGAGGTCGTGGCGCGCAGGGCAAGCGCCGGCGAGGGATCAAACGACGCGCTCACCGCCCAGTTGTCGCCCACCGAATTGCCCAGCGTGATGTGCTCATAGCCCTCGATCCGTTTGCCGTTGAGCCGTGAAGCGTAATGGTTGAAGTAGCCATCGATCGCGAAGGGGCCGGTGCGGTATCCCGCGCGCAGCTCGAAGCCCTCGGCCACGAAATTCCCGACATTCTCGTAATAGGTTGTCGGCTGCGGCGGCGCGCGACCGATTTGATCAAGCACCACGTCGCGGATCTTCGTGCGGTAATAAACGGCCGAGGCGGTGGTCCCGTCGCGGTCGTACTTCACGCCGCCTTCGATGTTCTCGACCCGCTTGGGCCGCAGGCCCGGCGCGAGCGCGCTGCCCTCCAGCGCGAAGGCGTCGCCGATCTCCTTGCCGCGAAACGTCTGGGCCTCAGAAATAGAATCTCATCCCCTGAACGGCTGAATGTGACGAAATTGTAAGCATATTGTCAGGCTAACGACCAGTCGCGGTGGCATTGCACAGGCGAGGAGTTGCTCGGTCTTCCGAGTTCGACCACCGCGCCAACCATCGGCGCAGAGCCGTTGGGAGCTTGGTACATTGATTGCCTTCTCCATAATCCGTCGGCAGCGCTCAAAAGGTGGAGGCGCCGCGGGCGCAAACACCTTCTTCGTCACGGCGAAAGCCTTCGCGGTGGCGCTAGTGGTCGTAACGCAAGGGTCTTTGTCCTCCTGCTCTGCTGCGGAGCCGACTTCCGGTCAGGCCGAAATTGCCGCCACGGGCGCTGCGCCCACAGGTACGCCGGCCGAAGTGATCACCGGACTGGACGTTCCATGGTCGATTGTGCTTGTCGGCGATGAGGCGCTCGTCAGCGAACGCGACGGGATGGAGATCCTTGCCTTCCGGCCCGGCGAAAGACCCCGGTCGCTCGGCACCGTGCCCAATGTAGCGACGCCGGTAGACGGCGGCGTGCTCGGCTTGGCTGCGCTCGAAAAGGAGGGGAAGGTGTGGATCTACGCCTTCCACAGCACCACCTCCGACAATCGCATTGTGCGCATGGCCTACGCGAACGGGGCGCTTGGCGACCCGGAGATCGTATTCACGGCCATTCCGGTGGGGCGCGGGCACAATGGTGGTCGCATCGCGTTCGGGCCTGATAAAATGCTCTATGTCGCGACGGGGGAGACACGCAACCCCGCGCTCTCGCAGGACCCACAATCGCTCGCCGGCAAGATCCTGCGCATCACCCCTGACGGCAAGGTGCCGGACGATAATCCCATCAAGGGCTCGGCCGTCTATTCGATCGGCCATCGCAATCCGCAGGGGCTTGCCTGGGATACCAAGGGCCAGTTGTGGGCGACGGAGTTCGGCGACAAGGGGTGGGACGAGCTCAACCGGATCGGGCCTGGCAAGAACTATGGTTGGCCGGCGGTCGAGCGGCGTGCGGGCAACCCTGCCTATGTCGATCCCGTCGTCCAGTGGCGGACGACCGAAATGGGGCCGAGCGGGCTTGCCTATATCAACGGGACCTTTTTCATCGCCGGGCTGACCGGGCAGCGGCTGTGGTCTGTAGTCGTCGACGACGCTGGACGATCGATCACTAAGGCTCACTATGCCGGCACGTACGGACGCATCCGCGATGTCGTTGCAGGCTCGAACGGGAACCTCTGGTTCGTGACGAACAACACGGACGGCCGCGGCGATACCCCGAAGCCTACCGACGACCGTATCCTGTCCGTCCAGATCGCGCCGGCACGGCCATGACGATGGTCCGCGCCCTTGTCAGCCGATCGCCGCGCATGGCGCGGTCCAACTTGTCCTCGCCGACTGTGTTCGTATGCCCCGGCCGCCGGCACGCCTTCCATTTGCGCCCTGTGTGGAAGGTTCGCTCGCAGCAACACGGCGGTGAGGACCCCGGCGCGTGGCGGTGCCTTGCCACGGAACGCACCTTCGGGTCGCGAAGCGCTCCGTCCTGTCGCCTGCGCCGGGCCTGCTCCAGAAGTATGGCTTGGCTGACGATTGGGTGCACACGCGGTGACGGTGTATCTCCAGGACGATCTGGAGGCAGTAACGGACCATGAAGATTCTGATTGTCGAGGATGAGCCAAAGACGCGGGACTATCTGCGCAAGGGCTTGTCGGAAGAAGGCTGGATTGCCGAGGTCGCTTCGACGGGACCGGAAGGTCTCTACCTGGCGCAGACCGGCATCTACGACGCAATCATTCTCGACGTCATGCTTCCTGGCCTCGACGGCTTCGGCGTGCTGCAACAACTGCGGCCCGAATGCGCGACACCAGTTATCATGCTGACCGCACGTGATCAGGTCGACGACCGGGTGCGGGGTTTGAGGGGCGGCGCAGACGATTATCTCGTCAAACCGTTCTCGTTTCGCGAGCTGCTGGCGCGCCTCGGCGTGATGGTGCGCCGTCAGCAGCCGCACCCGGCTACAACCCTCCAGGTCGGTGACCTGCACATCGATTTCATCGCGCGGCGCGTGACCCGTCAGGCTCGCCGGCTCAGCCTGACAGCCAAGGAGTTCGCGCTGCTGGAGGTCCTGGCTCGTCGGCGTTCGCACATCGTCTCCAAGACGGCGATCGCCGAGCTCGTCTGGGATATCAACTTCGACACGAACACCAACGTCGTCGAGGTTGCGGTCAAGCGGCTGAGGGCCAAGCTGGAGCAGCCGGGAGAGGAGAAGCTGCTGCATACGGTTCGCGGCATGGGCTACACGCTTGAGCCCCGTGGCGAGGTGGTCGCCGAATGAAGCGGAGCCGCTCCATTTCGCTGCGTCTGGCCATCATGTTCGGCCTCGCGACCGCCCTGGTCTCCCTGATCGCGAGCGCCGGCCTGTTCATGCAACAGTCCGCCGAGTTCAGCAGGCACAGTCTCGAGGAGCTGCGCGGCAGATATGTGATCGTCGCGCGAATGGCAGCCTTCAATGAAGATCATGGCGGATGGGCGCGCCTGACGGAAAAGTTCGCGGATTTTGAAGCGACTGATCCGGGTCTGCACTTCGTTACCGACAGCGAGGATCCCCGCTATCGTTTTGGTCCAAGCGTTCTGGCACAGGCGCAGTTCGCACGCGCAAGCGAAGGCCACGACAGCGTGGAGTTTAACGGGCGGACCTACTCGACGTTCGCAGGAACCATTTCCGCTAAAGGAGGACGGCCCGACACCCGGCTCATCATCGCCCTCGATCAGGAGCCATTGCGTGAAGCACGCAGGGCGCTTGCGCTCGGCATTCTCGCCACATCGCTGCTGACCATCATCGCGGTGTCCGGGCTTGGCTGGTGGATCGCCCGCCGGGGTCTTGAGCCGGCTGATCGCCTTTCGACGCACGCCCAGCGTCTCGGAGAAGGCGATCTCGCGCTGCGGCTCCCGACCGACGGGCTACCGTCCGAGCTGGAAGGTCTGGTGCTGTCCTTCAACGAGGCGCTCGGCCGCCTAGACCGATCCCATCGAAAACTGTCGGACTTCAACGCCGATGTCGCGCACGAACTACGGACGCCGCTCACCAACCTGATCGGCGAAACCGAACTGGCGCTCGCGCGCGAGCGTTCGCGCGACGAGCTGGCGCAGGTGTTGCGATCAAACCTCGAGGATCTGAACCGGCTCCGCTCGATCATCAACGACATGCTCTTTCTCGCCCGCGCCGACGCTGGCGGCATCGTGAGCAATCTCGTGCTGGTCGATTTGGCCGCCGAGTGCAAGCGAACCACGGAGTTCATGGAAGTTCTCTTCCAGGAGAATGACGCGACGGTCAGCATCGAGGGGCATGTGACATGCTGCGTTGAGCGTGCCCTGTTCGGGCGCGCCCTCGCCAATCTGCTCGACAACGCGATTCGGCACGGTGCCCCCAAGGGGCATGTGCTCGTCAGGGTAGAGGCCCTGGACGACGAAGTCGCTGTGACGGTCACCAACTCGGGTCCGCCAATTCCCGACTCCGCGCTCCCGCGCATCTTCGATCGCTTCTATTGTGCCGACCCGTCGCGCCGGTCCGATGGGAACACGCACGGCCTTGGTCTCGCGATCGTCAAGGCTGTTGCCCAGATGCATGGGGGCGGGGTCAGCGCCGTCAACGGCGACGGCAAGGTGACGATCGGCTTTACGCTCGCGCGCAGGATTGGCGCTGGCGCATCTCAGCCGTCCCGAACGGCAACGCAGGCCTCGTCCGCAGATGTGCCGCTCCGCGGTAGCGGGCGCCGGCCTTTCAGCCTCTCTCAGATCCGTATGCGATGGAAAAGGGCATTCCCATGACTGTACCTCGTTTCAGGCTCCGTCCTGCTCTGCGCTTCTTTCCGCGGCCTCTTGACACAGCGATGGGAGACGGACTGTGAGGCGGCGACACGATCCTTCCCGAGCGGAGGATACAATCGGAGCCGTCACGCGCCGCGACGTGCTCGAAGCCGGCGCCGTCGTCCCGCTTGTCGGCCTGGCCGTCGCAGAGGGTGCGCAAGCGCAGACCGCAGCGCCTGCCAGGTTGCCAGAGAATGGCATCACTGTCCCGATCGCCACGCGCATCAATGGTCGCGCGGTCACGCTTGAGGTGGATGCAAGGGCCTCGCTCCTCGACATGCTCCGCGAACGACTGTCGCTCACCGGCGCAAAGAAGGGCTGCGACCATGGGCAGTGTGGGGCCTGTACCGTCCATGTCGACGGACGGCGCGTGGCGTCCTGCCTCACCATGGCGGCCAAGGTGGACGGGCGCCAAGTGACGACCATCGAGGGCATCGCCGACGGCGAGACGCTGCATCCGATGCAGCAGGCCTTCATCGACCACGACGCCTTGCAATGCGGCTACTGCACGCCCGGGCAGATTATGGCCGCGATCGCCTGCGTGCGCGAAGGGCATGCGACGTCGCGCGATCAGATCCGCGAGTATCTCAGCGGCAATATCTGCCGCTGTGGCGCCTATGTCGGCATCGTCGCCGCGGTCGAACAGGCCGCTGCCCAGATGAAGGAAGCCTAGACCGTGCAGCCACTCCAATACACGCGCGCGCGCACCGCTGCCGAAGCCGTTCAGGCGTTCTCCAGGGCATCCGAGCACGCTCGCTACATCGCCGGCGGCACCACGCTGTATGACCTGATGAAGCTCGGCGTCGAGCGGCCCACCCACCTGATCGACATAGCCTCGCTGGAGGGCTTTACCCGAATTGAGACGCGGGGTGAGCGGCTGTTCTTCGGTGCAGGCGCGCTGATGGCAGATGTCGCGGAGCATACGGTCGTCCGGCGCGATTACCCCGTGCTCGCGCAGAGCCTGTCCAAGGCTGCGTCACAGCAGTTGCGGAACATGGCGAGCGTCGGCGGCAACCTCATGCAACGGACACGCTGCCTCTATTTCCGCAATGGCGCAGGTGGCGTGTACCCCTGCAACAAGCGCGAGCCCGGTTCGGGGTGCGCGGCGATCGGCGGCCTCGACCGCGGCCAGGCGGTGCTGGGCACAAGCGCGGCTTGTACCGCCGTGTCGCCAGGGGACTGGCCGGTTGCGCTGACTGCGCTTGACGCCAACGTTGAGGTGCTTGGCCCTGGCGGCGCTCGCACCATTCTGATCGAAGAGTTCTATCGGCTGCCGGAAGCGACGCCACATATCGAGTTCGCGCTGAGGTCCGGTGAGATCGTCACCGGCATATCGGTGCCCAAGACCGAGGCCGGCCGCCGCTCGACCTACCACAAAGTGCGGGATAGGCAGTCATTCGCATTTGCTCTGGCCTCGGCGGCCGTTGCGCTTTCGATGAAAGGCGACCGGATCGAGCGGGCGCACATCGCGCTCGGCGGCGTCGCAACCCGGCCCTGGCGAGCGCGGGAGACGGAGGCGCAGCTGCAAGGGCAGCGCCTCACTTACGAGCGCGCTCTCGCCGCTGCCCGTCTACCATTCGCAAACGCGCAGGCGGGCGCACAGAACGGCTTCAAGATTGAACTCGGCGCCCGCACGCTCGCGGACGCCATCATGATCGCAAGCGGAAGGAAGGCCTGATGCCTCTCGAGACAAATCCCGATCGTCCCCGCTTCGATGCGATCGAGAAGGTGACGGGCAAGCCGTTGTTCGCAGCGGACCGCCAGGTCCGCGGCGTCCTCCATGCGCGCCTCGTTCCGGCCACCATAGCCAAGGGCGATATCGAAGCCATCGATACGAGCGCCGCCGAAGCCGTTGCGGGCGTGATCCGTGTTTTGACCTGGCGGGACTTTGGCGACATCAAGGAGACGCCAGCCCTTATCGGCGGCGGCGGCCAGCAGCCGGGCTATCAGCCGATGAAGCGGCCGTCGGTGCGGCATCGCGGCGAACCCGTTGCAATGGTCGTCGCTGAAACGCTCGAAGCGGCAGTCGAAGGCGCAGAAGCGGTACGTGTCCGCTACAGGCCGGCGCCCTTTACCGCGAGGTACGATCTTCCCGGCGCAGAGCGCGAGCCGGCCCAGACCGATGAGGAAGCCGGTGACGCGGAGGCCGCCTTCAAAGCGGCGGCCCGGACGATCGATGTGCGCTACCTGCATCCCCAGCAATATCACAATCCGATTGAGATGCTGTCCACCACCGTCGACTTCGTCGATGGCAAGATCATCGTCATGGAGGGCTCGCAGAACTCAGGCGGGATCAAGACCGGGCTGGCCGCCATGCTCGGGATCGAGCCAAACAGTATAGAAGTCAGCAGTCCCTATATCGGCGGCGGGTTCGGGCAGAAGAACGGCGTTCAGCAACATACGGCGCTCGTCGTGCGCGCCGCCATGCTGATGGCTCGCCCGATCAAGCTGGTGATGCCACGCGATCAACTTTTCCACACGACGCGGCATCGTCCCTTAAGCACGCATCGCACCCGGATCGGTGCGACGCCCGCGGGTCGGATGGAAGCGGTGCTCTATGACACCGAGCAGGAGAACAGCCGGTACGACCAATATGGCGGCGCCCATGGCGAACATCCCAGTCGCATGTATGCGACGCCGAACTGGCGTTCGACCCATTGCCGCATCCGGATCGACACGCAGCCTGTCGCCCACCAACGCGCACCGCACGAACATCCTGCGAGCTACGGCACGGAATGCGCCTATGATGAACTCGCATTCGAACTTGGCGTCGATCCGGTTGCGTTGCGTCTGATGAACGATACGCAAACCGATCCCATCACCGGGGGGGGCTACACGTCCCGACGACTGGCTGAATGCCTTCGGCGCGGTGCGGCGCGCTTTGGCTGGGATAGATGGACGCCCGAAACGCGAGCACGCAAAGCGGCGAATGGCGACCTCATCGGCTTCGGCGTTGCTGCAGGCGCCTATTCAGCCTCAGGCGGCCGCGTGGCGGCCCGCCTCAGGCTGAACGCCGATGGATCGGCTCACATCGCCGTCGGCGGACATGAGATGGGTCAGGGTATGCGCAGCGCGATCGCTGCGGAGGTCATCAACGTCCTGCAGGTCGATCCGAACAAACTCACCGTCGAGGTGGGCGAGACGTCGGGCGTCCAACAAGCCATGACCGTGGGGTCGCGAGGCTGTTCGAGCGCGGCCCCTTCCGCTCGCGCTGTTGCGCTCCGGATGCGCGAGCAGTTGGCGGAACTTGTCGGGCCTGAGAATGCGAGCGGCCCCGCACATGTTGTTCTGGCTCGGGCCAAGCGGCCTTTCCTCACTGCCGAACTCGCTGCGCCAGGCGGCAATCCGCGAGGCGGAGGTGCGGGCGCGCCGCCAGGAGGCGGCCAAGCGCGGCCGTCGGGGGTCGCTCCGCCGTCCGGGCATGACGCCGGCGGACCGGGAGGTGCTCGCCCCGAGGCGCCCGAGCCTTCGGCGTTCAGCTGGATCGCGCATTTCGCCGAGGTACATGTCGATCCAAACCTCGGGCGGGTGCGGGTTCAACGCGTCGTTAGCGTGGCGGATTGCGGACGGGTGATGAATCATCGGGCGGCAGCGAGTCAGGTTCGCGGGGGGGTGGTCTGGGGCATAGGCGCTGCACTGTGCGAGATCGGCGAGGTCGATCCGCGGTACGGTCGGGTCCTCAATAACGATCTGGCCGATTATATTTTGCCGGTGAACGCAGACGTCGGCGACATCGAGGTCGAACTGCTCGATCTGCCGGATACCTCGCTCAACATCTCCGGGGTGAAGGGAGTCGGCGAGGTCGCCATTGTCGGTTCCACCGCCGCGATTGTGAACGCCGTCTATCACGCAACCGGCAAGCGTGTCCGGCACCTGCCTATCCGCATCGAGGATCTCATCTGAGGGAGCGATTACGATTTGCCCGCGAAGGCTCAAACTTGCGCGGCGGCTGTCGCGCTCACCTGCAAATTTCCAAGAGAACATGATGAACCTGCCTGATGTCCTTACGCCTACCTACCTGCAGATGCTGCGCGCGTTGTCGGCCTGGCTCGACAAGGCCGAGGCGCAGCCTCCTATGGGGGGCGGAACCGCTTCTCTCGGCCCGGCTTGCCCCCGACATGTTTCCGCTATCCACCCAGGCGCGAGGGCCAACATCGGCCGGTCTCGATTGCTCGTGGAGAGCCGCCAAGCTCTTCGTATTCAACGACGCGGCGCCTCCGAGGCTGCCGGGCGTCTTTTGCACGGCGTTGACGTCGTTCCGGGAGCGATGCAATAGAGCGCGCCTGATGCCATCATCGGTGTCCGGCCGGGCATCGATGCGATCGAGCGGGAAATGCCCGGGCGTCTATCGAGCAGCGTTGCCGGAAGCCGAATGTGGGCATGATATGTTGAGTGGCGACGGTCTCATCCCACTGTTCACCGAATTGCGGCAGGCCTTGTCGCGTTTTCTTCAATCCCGCGGAGCTTCCGCGGATGAAGCGGAAGACATTCTTCAGGACGTGTATATCAAGCTGCTCGACGAACGGTCGGGGCCGGTCGCGCAACCTCGCGCCTATCTCTACAAGATGGCCAACAATCATTTTCTCCTGCATCGACGCACCGCAGGACGGCGTGAGCGCCGCGAGGAGAAATGGGTAAGCGCGCATGGCGGCAGCGGGGAGGTGGACGATCAGCCGTCGATCGAGACCACCCTCATCGCGAGAGAGCAGCTCGCGATATTGCAGCGCCTTTTGGACGGCCTACCCGAACGGACCCGGATCATCTTTCGCCGCTTTCGCATCGACGGTGAACCCCAGCGCATGATCGCCAGCGAGCTCGGCATCAGCGTCAGCGCCGTGGAGAAACATCTCGCACGCGCCTATGAGGCAATCTCGGCTGCGAAGCTTCGGCTCGATGAGGATCATCCCGATCGGCGGAGTCTCACGGGGGAAAGAGGCCGCCATGCCATTTGAATCGACAGCGAGCATCGATGCCCGCGCCATCGCATGGCACATAAGGCTGCGCGATGGGGACGACGCGACCTGGGAAAGCTTCGCGGAATGGCTCGCAGAGGATCCGCGCCATGCGGCCGCCTATGAGGCCGTCGAGCAGGCGGATCTGGCGATCGAACCGTTGCTCCCGCACCTGATCTTGCGCGAGGCCGCGAACGATGGCGAGGAGGAGCCTGAACGGCCGATGCGGCGGGCGCGCCGATGGGTTCTGGCAGGTGGCGCGCTCGCTGCCTCGGGCGCAGCGGCTGCGCTGCTGCTGCCCAATGCGCAATCGCAGCGTTACGAAGTCGCCACCCGCCCGGGCGAACGGCGGGTGATCCAGCTCGACCCGGCCACGCAGGTCACGCTGAACGGCGCGACCCAAATGACGTTCGACCGCGCCAATCCCCGTTTCGCCTCGCTCGCAAAGGGAGAGGCGCTTTTCCAGGTCCGGCATGACAGCGCCAACCCGTTCAGGCTCGAAGTCGGCGACAATCTCGTCGAGGACGCGGGGACGATCTTCAATGTCGTCCACGAGGCCGGCGAGGTTCGCGTCGCGGTCGCCGAGGGGAGGGTCGTCTACAATCCGAGGCGGCGCCCGGTGGCACTGGATGCGGGGCAGGCGCTGGTTGACCGTGGCGCATCGCACAGGATCGACGTGGCGCAGGTTCCGGTCGAGCGCGTCGGCTCGTGGAAATACGGGTCGCTCGTCTATTCGGCGGCTCCCTTGTCACGGGTCGCCGCCGATCTGAGCCGTTCCATGGATGTTCGCATCCGTGTCGCGCCTGCCATAGCGGATCGCCCCTTCTCGGGAACGATCGCGCTCGACGGCAGCGGCTCCGAACAGTTCCGCCGCCTGCAGCTCGCCTTGAACGTGAGCCTCGAGAAGGGGCGTGACGGGTGGATCATGAGACCGGCCGGCAGTGCGACCCGCTGATGGGGTGACCGCACTCGTCGCGATAGCAATCGGCCTCGGCGCGTCCGGTGTCGCGCGGGCGCAGACGTTCAATGTCGCGCCCGGCCCGCTCGGCGACGTCGCGGCTGCGCTGGGCGCTCAGGCGAGAATCACCATCGCTGTCACCGACCCCGAGCTCGCGCGACGCCTCTCGCCAGGGGTGCGCGGCAAATTTTCCCCGCGCGTCGCGCTGGAGCGAGCGCTGCGCGGAACGGGCGCTGAGGCAGTGTTTTACGATCCCACGACCGTCCGGATCATAAAGGGGCGCGAGAAACCTCGCCCGAGCAGGAAGAAGCTGAACAGCGTCGAGGCGCCCCAGGGTACGACCGAGCCGGCCGAGATCGTCGTTACTGCCAGCAAGCAGAACATGCTGCTGGACAACTATCCCGGCTCGGCCAAGATCATCGATTTCGAACCGGCCTGGATCTCGCGCAACGGCTCGGGAGGAACGGCCGCCCTCGCGCAGACGCTGCCGACGCTCAACTCCACCAATCTCGGCCGCGGGCGCAACAAGCTCTATGTGCGCGGGATCGCCGACAGCAGCTTCAACGGCCCCACCCAGGCCACCGTCGGGCAATATCTAGGCGAGGCCCGGCTCAACTACAGCGCGCCGGATCCGGACCTGAACCTGTACGACATGAAGCGGATCGAAGTGCTCGCCGGCCCCCAGGGTACGCTGTACGGCGCGGGCTCCTTGGGGGGTGTGGTGCGGCTCGTCCCCAACCTGCCGGACGGCGAGCGGGCCTATGCGACCACGTCGAGCGGGGTGAGCGCGACGCGATTTGGCGGCATAGGAACAGACGCTGCTGCGATGCTGAACCTGCCGCTTGGCGATGGCAGCATGGCACTGCGACTGGTAGCCTATGGCACGCGCGAGCCCGGTTACATCGACGATCCTTCCCGGGGCCTGCGCGATATCAACCACAGCCGAAGCTTCGGCCAGCGCCTGATGTTCCATGCCGATGACGTGTTGGGCTGGACGATCGACGCGGGGGGCGTCTTCCAGAACATCAAGACCGACGACGGGCAATATACGCTGCGTGGCGATCCGCAGCTCGCGCGCAGCAACGTCCTCGCCCAGCCATTCCGTAACGACTATCGCCTCGCCTATGTCACGGCGCGGCGCGCGGTGCTGGGAGGCGCCGAACTCGTGTCGACGACGTCGCTGGTCTGGCATGATCTGAAGACGATATTCGATGCGACGGGATCCGACGGAACGACTTCGCCGCGGCGGTTTGAAGAAAAGAACAACATCCTCGTGCTTTCCAACGAGGCGCGGCTGGCAGGCGGCGATCCGCGGGTACCTTGGGTTGTCGGTCTCTCGGGGGTGTACAGCTTCAGTCGCCTGAGGCGTTTCCTCGGGGCGCCCGAGGATCCCGAGCGGATTGCGGGCATCGGCAACCGCCAGGGAGAGTTTTCGCTGTTCGGCCAGGCTTCGCGCCCGATCGCCCGATCGGTCGTCGCGACTGTCGGAGGCCGTCTGACCCTATCAGACGGTGCAGGAAGGCTGCTCGACGAGACCAGTGGCGGAGAAGAGGAATCGAGCAAGCCCCGCGTGCGGTTCGCGGGGAGCCTGGCGCTCGACTGGCATCTCACGCCGTCGCTCTCGGTCTTCCTCCACTATCAAGATGGATTTCGCCCGGGCGGCTTCGCAGTGGCCTCCGGCGGATCGACTACCCAAAGCCAGGAATTCCAGGCGGACGATCTCAGCCAGATGGAACTGGGGATTCGATGGCGAGACCCCGCGCGCGACCGGCTGTCCGCCCGCGCGACCATATTCGGCGTCGACTGGAACCACATTCAGGCCGATCTCGTCACCAGTTCCGGCCTGCCCACCACCGTGAACATCGGAAATGGCAGGATCTATGGTCTCGACGGCGAGGTCAGATGGCGCGCGTCGCAGGCATGGACGCTGACCGTGGCGGCCTTCCTGAACGAGAGTCATCTGGTCGGACCCGATGCGCCGGCGAACGCGGATGGGATCACGCTACCCAACATCCCGAGGGACGGGATCCGGATCGACAGCGCGTGGCGGTTCGAGCTGGGCCGCGGCGTCACGCTGACGGCCGAGACATGGGCGCGCTATGTCGGTCAATCGCATCTCGGCGCAACCCCGCCCCTGGACGTGATTCAAGGCCAGTATCTCGTTGCCGGATTGGGAGGCAGCATCGATTTCGGGCGGTTCGGCATCTCGCTGGATGTCGCGAACCTCGGTGACGCGCGTGCCAACACTTTCGCGTTCGGCAATCCCTTCGGGCTGAGTCGGCAGAACCAGATCACGCCACTGCGACCGCGGACCGTCCGACTGGGTTTCGATGCCCGTTTCTGAGCGGAGGCAAGACAAGCCACCAACCCGGCCGCCTAATCGCCTGCATTAGCAGGGGCTTCGCATGGCGCGCGAGCGGCGGCCATTTTTCTTGTGAGGCTCCTCCGACCTTTCGGTGTCTCAGGGCAGGAAGGAGAAAACCCTCATGTCCGAAGAACTGACGCCGCTCGAGAGGGCGGTGGTGGCCTTGTCGCGCCAGGATCCGATTTCGAGCCTGCGGTCGCGAGGCAGGAAGCGCGGCTGGATCCTGGGGCTGCCGCCTGGCCCGCTCCCGCTCGCCAATCCGCGCCTGGAGGCGCTGCGGCAGTACGCCATCGTCCGCCGCGTGCGGGGGAGCACCGGGGTCGAGGCGGAGCGCGGGCAGCTGTGGGAGGCCGGGTTCAGCTGCAAGAAAATAGAAGAAATCAATGACCTTGTTGACCAAAATCGACCGGAAAAGTGGACGGTGCGTCGGATGGTGAATGAATTATTCGTCTTCGGCGAAGTGATTTTCCGTCCGCGCGGCATAATTAAATAGATCAACTGATAACATGACAGGATTATTCATGAAGTTTACTAACGGTATGTCGAACAATGCGGTACGAATCGCGGTGTTTTCAATTTCTTTGTGGCCCGGTGCCGCTCTCGCGCAAACGGTTCGTGGCGAAGCGGCGGCTGCGGTGCCGATCGAGGCCGAAGCTTCGGGAGGAGGCGGAGACCATATCTCGATCGGGATCGGTGGAGCCTATATGCCTGCATATCAGGGGGCAGAGAAATACCGGTTCCAGCCCCTGCCTGCGATTGACATCCAGCTGGGCCGCTTCTTCCTCAATTTGCAGGACGGAATAGGCGCCAACCTCTTCAACAGCGAGAGCCTGACCGTGGGCGTCGGCTTCACTCCGGCAGACGGGTATCGAAGGCAGGACGCACCGGCGGGGATTGGCAAGCTTTCGGTGGGGCTGGGCGCGCGCGGCTTCGTGAAGCTTCGCCAGTTCGGGTTCGAGGCGACGCTCGGCGGCACCAAGATCCTCACCGGCAGTACCGAGGGGTTCGTCGTCGATGCGAGTCTGTCCTATCCGGTACGGATCAGCGAGAAGCTCACGCTCGTTCCTTCAGTCGGGACGACCTACGGCGACCAGAAGCACAACGACCGCTATTTCGGAGTGACCTCGCAGCAGGCGCTGGCCTCGGGACTCCCGCAATTTCGCGCCGATAGTGGCTTCATCGACGTGAAGGCGAATCTCGGTCTTCGATATCGTTTGACCGACCGGATGGGTGTCGGTGTCGGGGGCGGTGTCACGAGCCTTCTGGGTGACGTGAAGGATAGCCCGATCGTCAAGCGGAAGACGCAGCCCTACGGCATTGCGTTCGTCAGCTATAACTTCTGAGGAGGACCTGATGGGCGCCTCGTTTCACCGGCGGGGCGCCCGCTGCCGGGTCCCGCGCATCGCCAGGGTCGGGCCGATGCTCAAGACGCAGACATGCGACGGCTGCGACAAGCGCCTTTTGAACCAGGCATCCGGAACCGAAGCGAACAGAAGGGCCTCGCTGGGGGAGGGGCTGTCGATCTGCCGTTGCCTCGGCTTGAGGCGATGTGGCACGGCTTTCGCTCGGCTCCGAAAGTTGTCGCAGGGAGCGCGGCATAACGTGGCTGCCAAGCGCACGGCATTCCTCCTCGGACGGGCGCTCCTGTGGCTTGTCGGACTACTCATCCTCAGGATGATCGCCATCACGGTTGGACGGGAGCTAGGCTCAGGGCTGGTCGGGCTGATGGCCGCAGGCTTGACGTTGCTCCTGGTCATGATGCTTCGCGCTTCCCTCCTTCCGCGACGAAGGTAACCCTGGCCGCTCGTCTGGTTTCGAGGCTTCGAAAGTCTGGAGGTGCGCGGCCGAGCCCTTCGCGACTTCTACGGGGGTCCCGCATAAGGCCCACCGCGAGGCTGCGAATGCGACCATGCTCGACTCCGACAACGTGCTTCTCCTCCGGCAGGCCTGCGCGGCGAGGCAGCGGCCGGATCTGCGGCGCGGCGGCAATGAGGTGCTGCTCGTATCGGCCCATTACCTGCGGGCGAGCCCTCCAGGGCGTTTGGCGAATTCTTCGAAACTTTCATGCGACCGGCGCTGTTCGCGGCAGGGGCCAAGCCGGTCGCGGTCTTCGAATCCCAAGGCGGCCCCAACAATTTCCCGCCTTTCCCGTGCGCGAGAGGGAGCCGGTCCTGGTGTGGGTCGCCCGTTCACGGATCGGCACGCGATCGAGCAGTTCGAGGATGCCTGGGCCGGGCTGGCGGGCTGGCGGAATTCGGCAGATCCAGCGGTTCTTTCTGCGCTGATGCGCTAGCCGGAGCTGCTCCGGCTAGCTCGAACCTGATCGTCTGCCCATCCGGGTAGCAAGTGGAGGTCAGCGCGTGCCAGTAGGCCGGCGCGCGCCGGGCTTGCGGCCGAAGCCGATGCTCCTGGCTAAATTGCTGCGCAGTTCGGCGTAGCTCGGCGCGACCATCGGATAGTCTGCCGGAAGATCCCATTTGGCGCGGTACTGTTCCGGCGTCATCTGAAAATGCGTTCTCAGGTAACGCTTCAACATTTTCAGCTTTTCGCCGGCCCAGAAACTGCCGGCAGCTTTGCGTCCAAATCGCGGTCGTTCAGGCGGGTTGCCGTCGATCTTGAAAGCCGCCCTTCGTTCACCGTGATGTCAGTGTTGGCATCCGCCGCTGCACGCGACGCAGGAGCCGTCCAAAGTACGCCGGCGTAGCATCGGCAGCTGTCCCGTTGCGGCGGGGGAGCGCGGATCCTGGGAGGCGATAATCGCTCGGCGCCCAATCAACCATTCAAAATGGCTACAGTTCTGGCCGCCGCTGTTCAGCTGGGCTCGGGTCGGGCCTGGAGATCGGTGGTCAATGCGCCGTCCTTGCCCTTCCAGGCATAGACCGCCCAACAAGCGCTGCCGGGGCGCGCATTCGTGCAGCTGCTACGGCTCACCCAGATCTCCGCGTCCGTCCTGCCACCACGCTGGACCAGGGCCGGCTGGCCGCCCAATACGCTGATCGGGTCGGAATAGCCCTTGCGGGAGAGGTGCAGGCGAATGTCGCAGCCGGCGTTCGCGCAGAAGGCGGTGGCCGCGCCGCGGCAGTCGAGCGGCTGCGGGTTGAGCACATAGTCCATTGCGCCGTCGCCATCGAGGTCCGCAGCCATGATCCCGGCAGACGCGGGATTGGCGAGCGTGCCACCGAGCTTCGTGCACTGCCCCGGATAGGCGGCGATCGCCGCCACCACGGGAGCCGGCAGCGCCGGAGCGGCCGCGGCGGGTGCGCCGACGGTCTGGCCCTGCATCGCGGACATAAAGCCATCGAGTCGCTGGCGGAGCTCCGCGATCCGCTCGGAGTAGGCGCGAGCCAGGCAATTGCGGTCCACGCCGCACTCGCGGCGGCGCGCGAGAAAGGCCTGCGCCTCGTCGTGGCGGGCGCCGCTCGCTCCCATAAGGAGCGGGGCCTTCTGATATGCGTACCAGAGCCCGGCCATTTCGCTGTCGAGCGCGGAAAGCGCGGGGGTGTTGCAGACGGCGATCTCATCCCGGGTGCGCGCCTTGGCGCAGTCAAAGCTCGCCGCCGAAGCCGGTGCGGCCAGCCAGCCTAGACCGATCAGCGCGATGGCCGATGTGATGAATGTGCGGATCATGCCCTTCTCCCATTAAAGCGGCGCCGGCCGGCTCAGCCCGACGGCAGTGCGCAGCCGCCTCCCTGCCGAATTCCGGCGAAGCGGCCTCCGATCCAGTCGACGATCTGGTCGGCGCTGCCGGTTGCGATGCCGAGATGGTCGGCGTTCATCTCGATCAGGCGCACCGACGTCCCACCACGGCAGAGCCGCCGCGCGAAATCGCGGGTCACTGCGGGCAGCACGACCGTGTCCGCGGTGCCCTGCGCGATCAGCACCGGGACATCTCGCGGGATCGATACCGGCGTGTTGCGCGCGATGATGTCGCGCCAGGGCGAGATCCGCGTCGGATCGGCGCGCAGGAACTGCTTGGGCATCAGGTGCAGGCCGAGACCGTCGACGAGCAGGCCGAGTGGATTGGTCATGCAGCCGTCGCCGATGAGACGCACGCCAGGAAGCGCCTTGGGATCAATAACCGTCGTGAGATCGAGATCATAGACCTTGGACCAGGAGAGCAGCGCGAGCGCGGTAAAGGCCTTGCCGCCCGGTGTGGTGAGATCAGCCTCGAACAGCTGGGCGAGCTCGCTCGCGGGCGCGGCGGCGGCGACGCCGAGCAGCTTGAGGTCGGGCGCATATCGGGCGGCGAGCTGACCGGTCCAGAGCGCAGCGTGGCCTCCCTGCGAATGTCCCCAGACGACGAAGCGCGCGCCCGCGCCGGCCACCGTCCGCGCTGCACGCACTGAGTCGAGCACCGACTGCGCAGCGCTCGTACCGACCAGATATGGGTGCGGCCCGTCGGTGCCGAGCCCCTGATAATCGGTGGCCGCGACGACGAAGCCCTCCCGGACGAGGCGTGCGAGGTCTGGAACGGTGCGTTCGAAATGCGCGCCGCTCGAGGGCGCGCACTTGCGCGCGATGCCGGTCGTCGGATGCGCCCATGCCACGGTCGGCCAGCCCGCGGCCGGCGGCGGCCGATCGGGCGCGACGATCATGCCGGAGACGACAACCTGCTCGCCGTTCACGCCGCTGGAGCGATAGATTACACGCCATGCACGGGCGCCCTGGACATTGGTACGAATCGGTTCGGCGCTGACGATGCTTCCCGGCGGATTGGTGATCATCGCGCCGGAGAAGGATCGGCGTGGCGGGGCTTCCTGCGCCGCGGCAGATGGTGCGGCGACCAGAACAGTCGCTGCGACGAGTGCCGGCAGGAACGTGCGCAGTTCGACCATTTTCCTCTCCCGACCGTTTGATGCTCTAGTGAAGCAGGCCAACGAGCACTAAAGCATGATAGTAAATATTCGTAGTACTTTCATGTGTAGTATTTTCTTGGCAATGCGCTTCATCTAATCTGACTCGGCTTGGCAACAATCGACGACTTTGTCGTGTCGGTGCGGCATGCATCGCCTTTCGCCGTGAAATGACGCAAATGTCATGGGGGTCGAGCCGCTCGAGGCGCGTCCCCATCCCGGGCATTCGTCGTGGTAATCCGCGGATGTCCGCTTTGGCTATTGTCGAACGAAAGCCGCCAGGCCGCTCCCGGCCCATACCGGCCGGCCGGGAATGCGCCCCAATTGTCGTCGTTCCGGCATCCGTTCGTTGTTCCCGAAAGCAGTCATTCAGTCGCAATGTGAAGCTCCACCAGCGAATGCTAAGCCGTGCGCTCCGAACTCAATGGAAGGCGGCCGAGTCGCTCGCGGGGAAGCTTTCGTCCAGGGCCTCCTCCAGTTCCGCCTCGCGCGCGTCAGAAAGCCGCCCGGCGAGCCAGAGCGCCAGGTTGCGCACATAGGTTCGGATCGCGGTTTGCGCTTCCGGCGAATGGGCGAGCCCGTCGCCGGGCAGTTCGCTAACGAAGCTGGGGCAACCCCTGGTCGGGTCCCAATTATAGTCGGCAAAATGGTGGAAGGTGGACTCAGCGATTGCGGGCCCGTCGCCTGACGACGGCTCAAAGGCCACCGCGAGATTGAACCGTCTGCCGCTCACCTTGCTCACCCCTGTGGCGATCACGCGCGCGTTCGGATCGCCCGCTGGCACATCGACTGCCCCTTCGTGTGGATGCGAAGGCAAGTAGCGGATCAGCCCGCCGGGCGCTTCGGGATCGCGCAGTACAGGATGCGGCTCGCCGACGATGTCGATCTCCTGGAAATCGCCGTTCGCGCCGGAATGATAGTTCGGCCAGAGGATATAATTGGTCTCGCGATCATCGATGATCCGACGCGCCTCGTCCGGTTCCGAATTCTTGCTGTGGAAAAAATGCGCTTCGCCCACGCCGCCCAGGGTGCAGACCGAACAGCCCAGGTCCATATGGTCGCGCGTCACCAGCAGGCCCGCGCCGTTCTTCCGAAACCGGCTGATCGCCGCGCAATCCTCCGGATCGAGGCCATCGCCGGTATCGACTGCAAACAACCAGAGTTCGTCATAATCGGATCGGTCGATCGTCGAGAGTATCGGATCCGGGCTGCCTGGCGCGGTGCGATCCCGGGCCGTCACCTCGCACAATGGCGCTCCGTCCTCGTCGGTTAGCCCGGCAAGATAGTCGCGCAGCATAGAGAAGCGGCCGATATTCCAGTCGTCCTCGATCCCCGGAATCGTCGTCTGGAGCAGGATACGGATCGGCGACGCCATTGCTACCTCCCTGAATGCTGGAAGAGCCGGACAGGTGGGACGCTCGACTGCCATTTCGTTGGCCGCAGGGTGAAATCGGAAAAACCCCTGCGTTCATCATCCCTGTCACGTCCGATTAACACGGCTCCCCAAGCTGCTCCAATGCTTCGACCGGAGCCTCGGCCGTCTTGTGATGGATTTGCGCGGCGGCCGCATCTGGCCAGGGGAAGGGAGCAGCCAAGACCTTGGAAGGTGCGGGGCTGAACCAAGGGACAGGTGACGCTCATGGGCCCTCGAGCCCATCTCCGGTGAACGTATTTTTCAGGAGGAACACATGGCATTGCTCACAGGCAAGACCGCGATGATCACGGGCGGCACCAGTGGCATCGGCCTCGCTATCGCAACGCTGTTCGCGGCGGAGGGCGCGCAGGTGATCGTCTCCGGGCGCCGCGAAGATGCGGCGAAAGAAGCGACACGGCGGATCGGAGCGCGGGCCGCGTACATCCTGGGCGATGTCGCTGATCCTGAATTCCACGCCCGGGCAGCCGACGAGATCGTCGATCGGTTCGGCGCGCTCGACATTTATGTCGCCAATGCCGGAATAAACACGATCCGCCATTCCGGCGAGGTGCCCGAAGCGGAATATGATGCACAGTTTGCGACCAATACGCGCGGCGTGTTCATCGGCGTCCAGAAGATCGCGCCGATCCTGCGCGATCAGGCCGCCATCGTGATCACCGGCTCTCTCGCCAGCGAGAAGGTGCTTGACGGTCATGCCGTCTATGCCGGCTCCAAGGCGGCGATCGGCGCCTTCGCGCGGAGTTGGGCGCTAGAGCTCAAGGACCGCGGGATCCGCGTCAATGTGTTGAGCCCGGGACCGACCGATACCGAGATACTCGGCAAGCTCGGCGTCACGCCCGAGCAGCGCCCGGCCTTCGAGGCGCAGATGGCGGCGGCGATCCCGCTGGGGCGGCTCGGACGCCCGGAGGAACTTGCCAATGCGGTGCTGTTCCTTGCGTCTGACATGAGCAGCTTCATCACCGGCGTGAACCTGCGCGTCGATGGCGGGATGGCGCTCCTTTAGAGTTCGATTATCCCTCGCCGCGCGGCGACCGTCACCGCGTGGGTGCGGTCGCTAACGTCCAGCTTCGCGAATATGCTCTTGAGATGCGCTTTCACCGTCTCTTCCGAGAGCGACATGGCATGGCCGATCTCCTTGTTCGCCTTGCCTTCGGCGACGAGGCGCAGCACTGCGACTTCACGCCCGCTCAGGTTGTCGTCGGTGACGTGCATGGCGATCTCAGCGGCGACATCGCCATGCACGTGGCGGCGCCCGCGATGGACATTGTATATCGCATCGAGCATCTCGGTCCGCAGGCTGCTCTTGAGCAGATAGCCCGTAGCTCCCGCCTTGAGCGCGCGCACTGCCTGTACATCACCGGCATAGGTGGTGAGGACCAGGATCCGGGCATCGGGGAAATCGGTACGAATCGCAGTGATCGCATCGAGGCCGTTCATCACCGGCATCTGCAGGTCCATCAGCGTCACATCGGGCCGCAACTCGCGGTAGCGCGCAACTGCCTCGGCGCCGTCACGCGCCTCGCCGATCACGACCATGTCGGTGCGGCCCTCGAGGATCGAGGTGACGCCTTCGCGCAGGATCGGGTGATCGTCGACGATCAGGATGCGGATGGGCGAGGCGCCCTTGTCAGGCGGCATGGCTCGGTTCTTTCCTTTTGCGACCAAGTCGGGAGAAAAGCCGCGAGCGCCGGTCGGGCGCGTGATCGGCGAAGGCGAGCCGGGCAGGCAAGGTCATGGTAATCGCGCATCCCATGCCCGGGCGGCTGTCGATCGAGAAGCTGCACCCGATCCGCCCGGCGCGCTCGCGCATTCCGACCAAGCCGAAATGGCCGGACTTGTGGCCCTGCGCGACCACTTCGGGCGGCATGCCCACGCCATCGTCGCGGATCTCCACGCCGAGCTGGCGATTGCCGAAGCGGACGGCGATCTCGACAGCGCTTGCATTGGCGTGCCGGCAGACGTTGAACAGCGCCTCGTCGACGATCCGCCCGAGCTCGACCGCGACGAGGGGTTCGACCGGGCGCTGCCGGCCTTCGACCACGATGCGCACGCCGATCGCCGGATCGAACCCCGCCGCCACCGCGCGCTCCTTGAGCAGCTCCGGCAGGTCTCCCTTGTCGCCGGCGCCGCGCAGATCCTGAACCCGATTACGGCCCTCGGCGATGATGTCGTCTGCGCGCGCGAGCGCCGATTCGAGTTGGCTGCGTGCCGGCCCCTCCGGCGGCATCTTGTTGGCGACCGACTGGAAGCGGAGCACCAGCCCTTGCACGCTTTGCAGCAACGTGTCGTGCAACTCGCGCGCGATCCGCTCGCGCTCGCCCATCCGCTCCTCGAGCCGTGCGCGGATCCCGCCGGCGACGTGCGCCATGCGCAGCCGATAAGCGAGCCAAAGCAGCGCCAACACGACCGCCGCGCACAAAGCGAGAAACCACTTCGACTGGACGAAGGTGGGCGGGATGACGAATTCGACCGTGGCACCGGCTTCGTTCCACACGCCGTTGTTGTTCGCCGCGATCAGCTGGAAGCGATAGATGCCGGGAGCGAGATTGGTGTAGAAGGCTTGGCGCCGCGTGCCGGCTTCCACCCAACCGGTGTCCTGTCCCTCGATGCGGTAGCGGACTTGGGCGGCGCGCGGATTGGAGAAGCTCAGCACCGCGAAGTTGATTTCGATATTGGAGTGCCCCGCGGGGAGGGTCACGTTGACCGGGTCGCGATAGATCCGATCCGCGACGAGCGCGCCGACTGCCACCTTGGGTGGACTCAGGCTGCGCTTCACGTCCTTAGGGTCGAGCCATAGCGTGCCTGTCTGGGTAGCGATCCAAAGGCGTCCGTCGCCACCCTGCACGATCGCGTTGCGACTGTGCGAATGGGGGCGGCTTCGGAGGCCATCCGCCGCGTCGAACACCTGCATGGGCGGTATCCAGGCGGGTTCGACAAAGGCACGGTCGAGATCGGCCGAACGCAAACGCAAAATGCCTGCCGGGCTGGCGAGCCAGGTGTCGCCGGTAGCGGTGCGAACCGCGCCGTTGACCCCGCTGAACAGCGGCAATCGAGGCGCAGTGACCGTGCGAAACACCGTGCCATCGAAGCGGGAGAGACCAAACTCTCCGCCGACGAGAAGGGCGCCGGAAATATCGCGGTTGAGCGAGATGTCGTCGGGCGCATATCGGCCGAACGGAAGTGGAAAGGACTGCCGGGCGAGCCCATCGAGCCGGCTCAGCACGTGATCGCTCCAATGAACGACGATCCGGCCCCGATCGTCGGTCATCATCGAACGCGGCGCAAATGGCTGGCCCGGCGCGCCGGTGATCCGCTGCCAGCGTCCCTGATGCAAGCGCGCCATCCCGCCCAGCCAGGCGCTTACCCAGAAATCGCCGCGCCCGTCGAAGGCGCAGTCGTACACGACATAGTCGAGCGGGACGCGCGGCCCAGGACGAATGCTGCCATTCCGCCAGATCATGATCGGCTTGCCCGGATTTGGACCGGTCGCGTTTCCATTGTTCAGGCCGATCCAGATCGCGCCGTCGGGTGCCTCGCAAAGCGTACGGGGTTCGTTGCCTGGGCTTCGGAAGATCGGCTCGGGACGCGCGTTTGGCCGTACGCGATATATAGTCGCTGCTTGTCCGATATAGACACTGCCGTCGGATGCACGCAGCAACAGGTCGCCGTAGGCGGCGGGCTGGGCAAGCCCGGGTTCGTAGCGCAGGGTCGCCGGCCAAAACCGATCGAGACCGTTTTGGGTGCCCGTCCAAACATTGCCTTCCGTGTCCTGGAAGACCCGGGTCGTTGCGTTCGACGACAACCCGTCGCGCGCCGTGTAACGCTCCACCCGCGCAGTGGCCTCGGCCTTGGTCGCGGCTCCGCGTGGGTCTGGTCGGGTCACGCGTTGCAGTCCGCCATAATAGGTGGCGATCCACAGATTCCCTTCGCGATCGAAGCGCGGCCAGCCGCGAATCTCCCCCGCGTCGGTCGCGTACGGATAGCGCAGCCGCGGCGGTGCGCCCCGAGCGCCGGGGCCGGTCAGCGGATAGCTGCCGTGCACGTCGCTGATCCAGACGCGCTCCTGTGGATCCAACGATAATCGCCCCTGGGCATCCGGATCGTGACGGATGAATTCGAACCTGGCGGCGCCGGGACGCAACCTCGCCACCTTGCCGGACAGCGCGAAACTGATCCAGGCAGTCCCGTCCGCGCTGACCACCATGCTGAACGGATTGTCGAGCGGTGCGCCGGCTTCAGTGCCGAACGAAGCCCAGCGACTCGCCCGGTATCGCAGCAGAGGCAGTCCTATCTTCTCGGTCAGCACCCAGATCGTGCCATCGACTGTCTCGTGCATCGCCAGCACACGATCGGGCGAAGGCGGCGCGTCGAGCAGGCGCAGCCGACCGTTGCGATAGACGGCGAAGCGGCCCGTACGCTCGAAATTGGTCCAGACATCGCCGTTGCGTCGGACGAGGATCGCCGATGGCGCCCCTTGGGCGACAAGGTCGATGCCGGCGCTCACCGGCTCGAAGCGGATGCCATCGAAGCGGAAAAGCCCCACCGCGGCAGCGATCCACAGATAGCCGCGCTGATCCTGAGCCAGCGCAAACACCGGTCGCGGAGCCTCGCTTTCCTCGCTCCAGCGCTGGTGGGTGTAATGCGCCATCAGGCGAGGCGAACCCGTATCGAGACCGGCCGCCGCGATGGCGACCGGCTGTAGCAGCAGCGCCGCGGTGAGAAGGGCCCCGATCAGCTGCATCGTCGTTCTAGCAACTCCCCGGAATCCCCCGCTTGAGCCTAATCCGAAGCAACCGGCCTTTGCCGTCAGGCGCGCCGGCGATGCTACCCCCGAATGGGGGAGTGGAAAATCCCCGGAGCGAAGGCTGGCCCGGGCGCGCATGAGGGCTATCGCCTGAGTGTGCCCAAATTGATCCTACGCTATCCGGACGGCCTTTTCGGCGTCGCGCTATTGCTCCTGCGGCTGTGCTATGCCGTGATCGCGCTTCCGGCGCTCGCGCGCCTTTGGCCCGCGCCGTCGATCACGGCGCCCATGGGGCTCGGCGCGGCAGCGATCGCGCTGGCGCTTATATCAGGCTTCGGCGCGAGGGCTGCGGCGCTGCTGCTCGCGGCCGTGCTGGCGATCGGCGTTGGCGGTGCGCGAGGAGATCTCGCATGGTTCCTGGCCAGCTGCTCGGGTGGGGCCGTGGCGCTGATGCTGCTCGGCCCTGGCGCCTGGTCGATCGACGCGCACCTCTACGGCCGCCGCGTGATCCGGCTGGAGCCGCGGTCCCCGGAACGGGGAGGTCCGGCTTAACCGGGTTCGGGATTATGCACGGGTGCCCGTCATGAGAGATTTGCCTGTCTCCAGCCACACCAGCCCGGAGGTCGCATGATGAACGAGGGATTGCAGATAAACCCGCCCGCCGCGCAGGATCGACCGCTGGTGGTGATCGTCGATGACGATGCCGCCGTTCGCACTTCGATCGAGGAATTGATGCTCTCGGTGGGGATAGATGCGGCAGGCTTCGGCTCGACGCGCGAGCTGCTCGAGGCGAAGTTGCCCGAGCGGCCCGGCTGCATGGTGCTCGACGTGCGCATGCCTGGATCAAGCGGGCTCGATCTGCAGCAGCATCTGGCGGCAGCGGGCAATGCCAAGCCGATAATCTTCCTGACCGGACATGGAGATATCCCGATGAGTGTGCAGGCGATGAAGGCCGGCGCCATCGACTTTCTTACCAAGCCGGTGCGCGATCAGTCGCTGCTCGACGCGGTGACACTCGGCATCGAGCGCGACCTTGCGCAACGCGTCGGCGCGCAGGTCACGAAGCTCCAGGTCGATCGGTACGGAACGCTCTCCCCGCGCGAGCGCCAAGTGCTTCGCCAGGTAGCGCAAGGTCGGCTCAACAAGCAGATCGCCTTCGACCTCGGCATCAGTGAAGTCACGGTGAAGCTCCACCGCAGCAGCGTGATGCGCAAGATGGCGGCCAATACGGTCGGTGAGCTGATCCGCGCCTGGGACCTGCTGCCCGAACCCCTTAGGCACGAGGGGACCTAGACCATGGTATGGTACCAACGCGTTGTGAATTCAGCGACATCCGGAGGCGGGCGCGGCTTGCGCGTCGAGAGGGACCCTCCGCTTGTCCAGACCATCGGTGATCGCGATCGTGGATGACGACGAGGCCGTGCGCGACGCGCTGTTCGACCTGCTCCAGGTGGAGGGGCTGCCTGCGCGCACCTTCGAAGGAGCGGCGCCCTTTCTCGAGGCGTGTGGCGATTTCGACTGCGTGATCACCGATGTCCGCATGCCCGAGACTGACGGGATCGAGCTCCAGCGCCGGCTGCGCGCCGGCGGTTCGGCGATGCCGGTGATCTATGTGACTTCGTGTGACGAGGAAGCGTTGCGCACCCGCGCACTCCAGGGCGGCGCGGCCGGTTGGTTCACCAAACCGGTTGACGACGAAGCGCTGCTCGGAGCCCTCAGGGCGCTGCTTCCGCGATGCTGACCGGCTCGGCAGCAGTGCAGGACGCGCCCGAGTCCGCCTGCTGGCAAGTCGATCTGTCGCACGTCCGCGCCCTGATCGACACGGTCTCCGCCGGGGGCGAATGGGTCGATTGGGTCGCCGCGCTGCTGCACGGCGCGCGCATCGTCGATGCCAATACGCGCAGTCTCGAGCTCGTCGGCGCCCCCTTGGCGCGCGAGATCATTCTTGGACAGCCGGTCGCCAGTTTCTGCCCCCAGGAAAGCTGGAATGCCCTCGCCGCGCTGATCGTCGCGGTCGCCAACGATCCGATGCACGCGGCGCGCACCCAGGCGGTCAATTCCTTCATGCTGCGCGACGCTACGCTCACTGTGTGGGGTGCGCCGGGTGCGGCCGACACGATATGGGTGCAGGTGGATGGCGAGATTGCGGATGACCGCTCCTTCTGGGCGGTACGCGCCAGCGAGCAGCGCTATCGCCGGCTGATCCACCATCTACCCGGCGCGCTGCTCCAGGTCGATGCGCGGCCGATGGATGCCATCTTCTACCAGCTGCGAGCAGGGGGCGTGACGGACATCGTCGCCCACCTCGACGCGCATCCCGCTTTGGTCGAGCAGGCCTGCGCGATGGTGCGCGTGACTGACGCGAATGGCGGTGCTGCCCGGCTGATGGGAGCGGGTGGGGTGACGGATCTGATCGGTCCGGTCGCTTTCGTCTTTGCCCGGGCGTCGGAGACCGCGCGCAACGTCACCATCGCTCATTTCGAGGGGCGACGCAGCCATGTCGAACGGATCAAGCTCGAGACTTTCGACGGCCGGCTGCTCGACGTCGAGCTGACTGTGACCTTCCCTATGCCGCCAGAGCGGCTGGATGTGACCTTGCTCACGCTCGAGGACGTGACCGACAAGCTTCGCACCGAGATGCAGCTCCGCCAGCTCCAGGAGGAGCATGCCCGCGCCGCGCGCATCTCCACGCTTGGCGAACTCGCCAGCTCGATTGCGCACGAGGTCAACCAGCCGCTCGCCGCGATCGCGATGAATGCCGAGACCAGCCTCCGCTGGCTGTCGCGCGACGAACCCAATCTCGCCAAGGTAGAGCAACTCACCCGGCGCATCGCTGACAGCGCCCGCCACGCCGGCGAGATCGTCAAGCGCATCCGCGGCATGGCCTCGCGTCATGTGTCCGAGTTGGCGCCACTCGACCTAAACGCAGTGGTAGAGGAGGCGCTGATGTTCGTTTGCCACGACCTCGAGGCGCGGGCGATCCTGCTATCGGTGCGGCTCGATATAGGCGTGCCGCGCGTGCTCGGCGACCGCGTCCAACTCCAGCAGGTCGTAGTCAACCTTCTGGTCAACAGCCTCCAGGCGCTGGCGGGCATCGAGAAAGGCCGGATCGAGCTTGCCACCGGTCCGGACGGTGCCGGCGGTGTGCGTTTCTCGATTCGCGATACGGGGCCTGGCATCGCTGCCGAGAATATTGATCGCGTGTTCGAGGGCTTCTTCACCACAAAGGCGGAGGGGATGGGTATCGGCCTGGCAGTCTGCCAGTCGATCATCGCCGCGCATGGCGGAGCGATCGCGGTGGCGAACCATGAACAGGGTGGCGCCTGTTTCCATTTCTGGTTGCCAGCGATTCCCGCCTGAACGTCCGGCGGCGCTGGGGACGCCGCCGGACGCCCCGTGCCTCAACTGCGCAGGAACGCGAGCAGATCGGTGTTGAACCGGTCCGCATGCGTAGCGGTCAGGCCGTGGGGAAGGCCCGGATAGAAGATCGTCTGCGCACCCTGCACCAGCTTGGCCGATTTATAGGCCGAGTCAGCGATCGGCACGATCTGGTCGTCCTCGCCATGGACAATCAGCGTAGGCACGTCGAACTTCTTCAGATCGTCGGTGAAGTCGGTTTCGCTGAATGCCTTGATGCAGTCATGGGCATTCTTCAGGCCGGTCTGCATGCTGATCAGCCAGAACTCGTCGAGCAGGCTTTGCGACACGTTCGCGCCATCGCGATTGGCGCTGTAGAACGGGATCGCAAAGTCCTTGTAGAATTGCGAGCGGTTGGCGAGGATGTCGCGACGCAGGCCGTCGAACACCGCGACCGGCAGCCCCTCGGGATTGCCCTCGCTCTGCACCATCACCGGCGGCACCGCGCCGAGCAGCACCGCCTTCTTGACGCGCTTCGTGCCGTGGCGGCCGATATAGCGCGCGACTTCACCGCCGCCGGTCGAATGGCCGACCATGACGATGTCCTGCAGGTCGAGCGCGTCGAACAGCTCGGCCAGGTCGTCGGAATAGCCGTCCATGTCGTTGCGGGTGCTGGTCTGCGCCGACTTGCCATGACCGCGGCGATCATGCGCAATGCAGCGATATCCCTGCTCGGCGAGGAATTGCATCTGGATACTCCAGGCGTCCGAACTGAGCGGCCAGCCGTGGGAAAAGGTGACGACGGGGCCCTTGCCCCAGTCCTTGTAGTACATCTCGTGTCCGTCGCTGGTGGTGAAGATCGGCACCGCAGGTCTCCTTGAATAAGCGCCGCGCGGCCCGCTGCGGGCCGCCTGGTGGCGAGGGGAAGCTAGGCGGGAGGCCTTTCGCGCGGCGACCGCACCGGAGGCGCGATCTGCCCCAACGCGAGGAGAGGGGGAGTTCGCCGATGGTTTGGCCGACCAGGGCATAGCGGCGGATTTGCGTGTCGGGGCAGGCTCGATCCCACATCCGGCCGGACTGACCTGCACCTGGGCATAGGGTCGCCTGCCCAAAAGCGAGCCTGGCGCATCCTTGCGTACGATGGAGGCGCCACGGCCGATCCGCGATCTTCCTTCCATGCCGAGGCGCCATGCCGGTGCCGGGCGGAGGAGAGCAATCATGCGCATCGTCGTCGCTGGAGGGACCGGTCTGGTCGGAACCAAGGTCGTCCGCCAACTCGAAGCGGCGGGCCATGATGTCGTGGTCGCCGCGCGCTCGACCGGTATCGACATCGTCACCGGGGCCGGACTCGATCGGGCACTCGAGGGTGCCGAGATCGTCATCGATGCCTCCAACCCGGGCTATGTAGATCCGGTGGATATGCTGCGCTTCTTCGAGGCAGCCGGAGCCACGCTTCTCGCCGCCGAGCACATGGCGGGCATCGGGCATCACATCACTTTCTCAGCGATCGGCGCCGAGCGGATCGGCAGCGGCTATTACCGCGGCAAGCACGCGCAGGAGGCGTTGGTCGTGGCTTCCGGCATTCCCTTCACCATCGTCCGCTCGACCCCGCTCTTCGAATATATCGACGCCATCCTTGACGCCGGACGGAGCGAGGAATCGGTCCGCGTGCCGCCGCTCAGCGTCCAGCCGATCGCCACGGATGACGCTGCGCGGGTGCTGATGCAGGTGGCGCTTCGCGATCCCATTAACGCAATCGTCGAGGTCGCGGGCCCGAACATCTATGCGTTGCCCGATCTCGCCCAGCAGATCCTGACGGCTGCCGAGGATTACCGCCCCGTGCTGGTCGACGTCGCCGCACCCTTCTTCGGCGCGCGGCCGGGAGTCGATGCGCTGGTCACGGGCGAGACGGTGCGCTCGGGCGACACCGGTTTCGAACATTGGCTCCAGCGCTCTCTCGCGCCGGCCTGATCCCCAACGGAAAGGAAGAGACATGAAGATCGTAGTGATTGGCGGTACCGGCCTGATCGGCTCGAAGACCGTCGCCCTGCTCGCCAAAGACGGGCACGACGTGTTCGCGGCCGCCCCCAATACCGGCGTGAACACGCTGACCGGCGAGGGTCTCGATCGCGCGCTGGAAGGCGCCAACGTGGTGATCGACGTTTCCAATTCGCCGACGCTCGACGGCCCGGCGGCGCTCGATTTCTTCGAGAAGGCGGGGCGCAATATCGCCGCGGCCGAGAAGCGGGCAGGAGTGCGTCACCACATCGCGCTCTCGGTGGTCGGTACCGATCGGCTTCAGGCCAGTGGCTATTTCCAGGCGAAGCTCGCTCAGGAAAAGGGGATCTCCGCCTCGGGCGTCCCGTTCACGCTGATCCACGCCACCCAGTTCTTTGAGTTCCTGCGCGGCATCGCCAATTCGGCGACCGAGGGCAACACGGTCCGCCTCCCGTCCGCGCGCTTTCAGCCGATGGCGGCGCAGGATGTCGCGGCCGCCGTGGCCCGGGCTGCGCTCGTTGAGCCGGTGGACGGCATGATCGAAGTGGCGGGCCCTCAGGCCTGGCGCATCGACGAACTCGTCGCGCGGGTACTCGCGTTCGACGAGGATCCGCGCCGCGTGGTCGCCGATCCGGCGGCGCCCTATTTCGGTGTCACGATCGACGACGCCTCACTGATGCCCGGGCCCGATGCCCGGCTCGGCACCACCGGCTTCGACTGGTGGCTCGCCAATGTGCCCGCGCCGGTGACGAAATGAGCGCGCGTGCTATCCCCGCGGGCGAGGGCATGCCGGTGCTGCGCCAACTTTGCATCTTCCTCGCCGTGCTGCTCGGCGTCGGCGGCCTGGCGAATGGCGCCTACATGCTCGTCTCGCCGATCGGCTGGTATTTCGCCGTGCCCGGCGTGACCACCACCGGTCCGTTCAACCAGCACTTCATCCGCGACATCGGAATCATCTTCCTGTTCATCGGCGCGGCGTTCCTGATCGGCGCGTTCCGGCGCGAGGTGCGCCTGGTGCTGTGGGGTGGGGCGACGCTCTGGCTCGCCTGCCACGCCCTCTTCCACCTTTGGGAAGTCGCGGTGGGAATCTGCGGCCCCTCGGTGCTGCTGCGCGATTTCCCTGCCGTCTCGCTGCCCGCGCTGATCGGCGCCGGCCTCACCCTGTTCGCGCTGCGCGACCGTCGCGCCGCCCGCAACCTCTGACCCCCAAGCAAGGAGACTATCCATGACCCCCCGTATGAACATCTTCCAGGTCGCGCCCGAAGGAACCAAGGCGATGATCGGCGTCGAAGCGGCGATCGAGAAGAGCGGCCTTGAGCACAGCCTGCTCGAGCTGGTGAAGATCCGCGCCTCGCAGATCAACGGCTGCGCCTTCTGCATCGACATGCACGTGAAGGACGCAATCAAGAACGGCGAGAGCCACCAGCGCATCCACCTGCTCGACGGTTGGCGCGATTCCCCGGCCTTCACCGATCGCGAGCGCGCCGCGCTCAATTGGACTGAAGTGGTCACCCGCATCGGCAAGAGCCATGCACCGGATGCCGACTACGCCATGCTCCAGGCCCAGTTCGACGAGGCCGAGATCGCTTGGCTGACGCTGTCGATCGGCGCGATTAACTTGTGGAACCGGGTGCAGATCAGCCTGCGCGCCGTCCATCCCGTCGAGGCGCCGGCGGCGGCCGCTGCCTGATCGGCGGGGCCGCGGGGCCACCCACTCTGCGCCCTGCGGCCCCCCTTTTAGAAAAGGACGACGCGATGCTCTGTCAGCCTGAACCGCCCGCAGCCGAAATCCTGCCGCCCATCGAAGGGCCGCAGGGCAATAACGAGTTCGCGGTCGCTGCCGCAGGAGTGCTCCACGATTTGGGCAACCTGATCCAGATCGCGAGCTCCGCACTTAACATCATCGCCCGCGCGCCGGAAATGCCGGGGAGTCGCCGTGATCCGATCCTGCATCGCGCTCGGGCCTCGCTCGACCACGCTGGCACGATTGTTCGGCAGTCCGTGGTGCGTGCCCGCGATACCGCCGCGCTGCTCCCGCGCTGCGATATCGCCAGTTGTCTGGCGGACATCGCAACGCTGATCGTCGCCCGCGAAGATGCGGGACTGACCCTCGACATTGCGATCGAACCGGGGCTGCCCGATATCGCCTGCGACTCCACCGGGTTGCGCCGCGCAATGCTCAACCTGGTTCTCAATGCACGCGATGCGATGGGCGGGCAGGGGAGCGTGCGCATCGACGCCCTCGCCGTGGCCGGATCGGTCGACATCCGCGTCGGTGATCGCGGGTCCGGTATGCCGCCCGAAGTGCTCGCGCGCGCCTTCGATCCATTCTTCACCACCAGGCGCGACGGCCTGGGTGGCATCGGTTTGCCCATGGTCGAACGCTTTGTCCGCGGTGCAGGCGGCAGCGTCTCGATCGAGAGCGAGCTCGGCGTCGGAACCGTTGTCACCCTGCGCTTGCCCACCCTTCCCCAGGAGACCAGATCATGAAACTCTATTACGCCCCCGGCGCCTGCAGCCTGTCGGGCCGGATCTCGCTGCACGAGGCTGGCCTCGCCGCCGAGTTCGAGCGGGTCGACATCAAGACCAAGACCACCGAGCACGGTTATGACTATGTCACGATCAACCCCAAGGGTTACGTGCCCTTGCTGGTGCTCGATGACGGCAATGCGGTGAGCGAGAACACTGCGATCCTCGAGTTCATCGCCGGCATGGATCCGGGACTGGCGCCGGGCGGCCCCCTCGGTCGCACCCGGCTAATCGAGATGCTGTCGTGGCTCTCGACCGAGTTGCACGTGGCGTTCAAGCCCCTCTGGCATTCCGAGGATGAGGCAGAACGCGCCTCGGCCAGCGAAGCTGTCGCCCGGCGGCTGGCGCTGATCGAAGAACATATTAACGAGCTCTATCTGTTCGGTCCGCGCTTCACGGTGGCCGACGCCTATCTCTTCGTCATGCTGCGCTGGGCGCAGGCGTTCGACGTGCTGATATCGCCGTCGATGCTCGGCTATTTCCAGCGCGTCGCCGAACGGCCCACCGTCCGCCAGGCGCTTCTCGAGGAGGGGTTGTTCGTGCCGCTTCCCTCGATCGACACGTCTTCGATCGAGGCACTGATATGAAGGTTGCGGTGATCGGCAGCCGCGGCCGGATCGGCGAGCGGCTGGTGCGCAACCTGCGCCAGGAGGACCTTCGTGTCGTCGAGGCGTCGCGCCGCACCGGCGTCGACAGCGTCACCGGGACGGGGCTGGCAGAAGCGCTGGACGAGGCGGAGGTGGTGATCGATGTCACCAACGTCTCGCCCGATGACGGCGATGCGGCGCTGCGCTTCTTCGAGACCTCCAGCCGAAACCTGCTCGAGGCGGGACGCCGCGCCGGAGTGCGCCATCACATCGTCCTGTCGATCGTCGGTACCGACGGCCTGCTCGCCAGTGGCTATTTCCGCGGCAAGAAGGCGCAGGAGGAGATGGCCGCCGGATCGGGCATTCCGTTCACGATCCTGCGATCGACTCAGTTCTTCGAATTCGTCCGCGATGTGGTGCAGGCCGGTACGGTCCGCGACATTTCCATTGCGCCGGCGCTCGTCCAGCCGATCGCGGGCGAGGACTTGGCCGACATGCTAGCCGACGCGGCATTAAGCGATCCGTTCAATGACATGGTGGAAGTCGCCGGGCCGGAGCAGCTACGGCTCGATCAGGTGGCAGCCGAGATCGCCACCGCCTTCGAGGATACCCGCCGGATCGTAGTGGATATTGGTGCGCCCTATTTCGGCGCCGCACTTGGCGAGCGCTCGCTGCTGCCCGGTCCCGGGGCGCGTATCGCGACGCTCAGGTTCGACGACTGGCTGCGTGACAGCCTGCAGCCGCCCCGACTCTCCATGCCCGTCAACTAAAGCCCTAAAAGGAGACCCTTCATGCGCTGTGCCAGCCTGCTGCTTGCCGTAGCCTTGTTCCTCTCCGGTTCCGCTTTGGCTCAGACCCAAGCCACGCCCGACAAACCGGTAATCGTGCTCGTGCACGGCGCCTTCGCCGAAAGCTCGAGCTGGGATTCGGTCATCGCCCGGCTCGAGAAGGACGGCTATGCCGTCATCGCCGCCGCTAATCCCTTGCGCGGGGTCGCGAGCGACGCCGCCGCCGTCTCGGGTATCGTCAAGTCGATCAAGGGGCCGGTCGTGCTGGTCGGCCATTCCTATGGCGGCCCGGTGATTACCGAGGCGGCCAACGGCAATGCCAATGTGAAGGCGCTGGTCTATGTCGCCGGCTTTGCGCCCGACACCGGAGAATCAAGCCTCACGCTCTCCGCGAAATTCCCGGGCAGCACCTTGGGCGACAGCCTGACGACGATCGCGCTCCCCGATGGCGGGAAGGATCTCTACATCCGTCCCAAAAAGTTCCGCGCCCAGTTCGCCGCCGACGTTCCCGAAGCGCAGGCCGCGACGATGGCGGCCACGCAACGCCCTGTAACGCTGTCTGCGCTGGGCGAACCGTCGCGCGTCGCCAGCTGGAAGACGCTGCCATCCTACATGATCTACGGCACCGCCGACCGAAATATACCTCCCGCGGTGATGAAGTTCATGGCCGAACGGGCGCGTGCACGGAAGGCGGTCGTCATCGAGGGCGCCTCGCATGCGGTGATGGTGTCTCACCCGGGCGAAGTCACCGAGCTTATCGAGACTGCCGCTTCGGGCAGATGACCCCTGCCACCACGACATGGCCTTCATTACTGGAGAATTGGAATGACAGGGACCGGCCAGAAAGTGTGGCTGATCACGGGGAGCGGCCGTGGGCTTGGACGCCATTTGGCGGAGACCGTGCTCGCAGAGGGTGACCGGCTGGTCGCCACGGCCCGAGACCTTGAGCGCCTCGCGGATTTGCAGGGTCTGTACGGCGATCGAGTTACGCTGTTCGAGCTCGATGTAACCGATCCCAATGCGGCTACCCTCGCCGTCCAGCACGCGGTGGAGCAGTTCGGCCGGCTTGACGTGCTGGTAAATAATGCCGGCTATGCCGAGATCGCACCGTTCGAGCAGATGCCGGAAGCAGCCTTCAAGGCAGTGGTGGACACAAATTTCTATGGTGTCGTCAGCCCGACGCGCGCGGCGATTCCAGTGATGCGCGAGCAGCGCTCTGGGTTGATCGTCAATATCTCGTCCAGCTCGGGTCGAGTGGGCCATCCAGGTAGTGCGGCGTACTGTGCCGCGAAATTCGCAGTCGGAGGGTTCTCCGAGGCCGTCGGCAAGGAGGTGGCACCGTTTGGCGTACGGGTAGTGGCAGTTGAACCCGGCAGCATGCGGACCGAATGGACTCGCGTGGCGAGCGCCCGAGATCTGGACGTGCTCCCCGACTACCAACCGACGATCGGCAAATTGCTCGAATTCGCGAGAGGCTTCGCTGGGCATGAACCAGGCGATCCGGGCCGGTATGCGGCGGTGATTTTCGCCCTGGCGGACAAGCCGGACCTACCCGAACACCTTGTCCTAGGCCCCCATGCGGTAGCCATGATCGAGGCGGCCGAGGACAGGCGCAGACAGGTTGCTGCGGAGTGGCTGCCGGTCAGTCTATCTACCGACTTCGAGGGTGCGGAGATGCCGAGAAGCATCGGAAAGTTGATTTCTTACGAATAAGAGGCACGGTGTTACGCATCGCAAAGGCCGGTCGGGCGTGATCCGATTGAGCGCCATGCGGGGGCAGATCTCCATCGGCTGTCGTTTCCAGCCGTTCGGAAGCAGACCGCCGGCTTGCCTGAGGGTCAGCGGTCAGACCGCTGAGACCGATGTCGATCGGCAGCTATGGACCATCTCGCGCCCAAAAGCGGACCGACCACTCACGGCCCATACCGGCCGGACGGGAATGCGCCCTCATTTGAGACGTTCAGGCGTGAATAATAGCACCCAAAAGCGGACGAAACTCACTCAGGTAGTGTCACGACCAACAGATAGTTCGAACCTTCCGGGCGCGCCATAGACCGCCGTCTGCCGCCGCATATCCCTCAAGAGCCGTCTCTGTTACGCAGTACGCCGGTCGGAGAATGGAGAGATCGGAGGTCGGATGATCCGGCTCAGCGCTCTCGTTGCGGCCCAGTGCAGCCTCTTCGACGTTCTCACCGCCGGGGGAGCTGGCACTCGCTCAGATTGGCCAGCCAGCGACCTTCAGAGGCTAATAATCCATCACCAATCTAGCTATCACTTGACGAGGTTGGACATAAACGAAGGCGTTATCGCCTGCCACTTCCCAGCCGTAAGCATTAAACAGGTTCGTGGCCTGAAGGCGGAAAAGGACGGTCGACCGACCGACCGCGAAGCGGTCGCGCAGTCCAACGTTGAACGTCGTGTAGGGTGCAACGCGAACCCGGTTGAGCGCGTCCGCCGTGTTCGGCCCGACATGCTCGACGGTAGCGTCGACAGATATGGAGGATGAAGGCGGACGCCAATCAGCACTGGCGACGAGCTTGCGGGATGGCACGTCGATCGGCCGGCTGCCAATCGCACCTGAGGAGACTTCGTCACCTGTCAAGCGAGCCTGGATAAGAGATCCGCCTGCGATCAGCGTCAACCCAGGCACAGGCGACCCACTCAAAGACGCCTCGACTCCTGTATGTCGCACGGTGCCCAACTGCCGAAACAGATTGCTCCCAGCAACACCGTAATAGGGTCGTTGAATATCGAATATGCCGGCGATCAGCGCCATCCCTGCGGCACGGATTTTCGCGCCGGCATCGAATTGTCGCGTGCGTATCGCGGGCGGCGCTTCATCGCGATTTGCCGCAGCTTCCGGCGCCACGTCGCTCTCCTCAAGACCCCGCGTCAACGAACCATAAAGCGACACCTGAGAAGTCAGATCGATCGTGGCAGTCGCGTTGATCAGCCAGGGCCTATCGCGCGACTCTGGTGCGGGGCCGCCTGGCGCGGTCACCCGCTTGCTGTAGTCGACCTTCTGCGCGCCGAGGCTGAATTGCCCAAGACCGCTCACCCGCACCTGATAGTCCAGGCCGATCGACCATTGGCGAACGCGGTCGCGGGATTGAGCCGAAAAGGCAAAGTCCGGCCTGGCGACATAATCGGCCTCTCCGAACGGCGCAAAGCCGACCGCGCGTCGGACTGAACCGCCGTATCGGCGGTCTTGCGCGCGTCCGCGCACCACGAGCTGGACGCGATGTTCAAAAGCGTTCGTGGAGAACATGCGCGCCGCACCTAGCTCTCCGCTGCTCGAAACCCCGGCTCGACCCGGATAGGCGCTGACGATGCGATCCGTCGGCGTTCCCAATGGTCCGGCGCGAAGGAAGATATTGTGGCCCTCCCGCACCTCGTTGTCCGACCTGAACAGTCCGGCCCGCACCGCAAAGCCGGCGATGCTGGTGCGTCCCATCGCGCCGAACGTGTAACGCTCGGTCTCGACATCCGCCCAAGGCTGACCCAGGAAGCGCCGCCGCGTCAGGCGGTCCGGTGTCTCGACGCCGTTACCCAGGATGATGGGGTAAATATCCTCATCCGCGATGCGCGTGCGGCTTGCGAAGAGTTTCATATCGGTGCCACGCATTGGCTGCCAGTGCGCGATAGCGGCGAAGTTGGTGATGTCGGCGTTGTTGCCCGACGGGTATTCGCTCCGGCTGAAGCTTGCGCCTGCGCCGACACTCAGCACATCGCTGATCGGCAGGGCCGCGTCTATCTCGACTAGCGCGCCACCCCAGCTGTTGGCTTGGATCACTCCGCTCAATATTGCATCGTCGCCGGGCGTACGAAGGCGATAGTCTACTATGCCCGATGGCGCCGGAAAGGCATAGCTGACTGCTGAGGCGCCGACCCTGATCCGGTTGCCTTCCACGAGCCTTGGCGAAAAATCGCCTTGGCGGTCGAAATACAAACCTTCCAATCGCACATTGCCGGCGTCGATCGGAGAGAAGCCACGCACGGAGTTTGGATTGTAGATGCCGAGCACTTCGCCGCCATCGTTGGAACCGAAAGCATCCTCCGCGTCGGCGATCGCGTTATCGTCGGCCCTCTGAGCGAGCACGGGCGAGCCGGCCAGCAAAGTGAGTAGCGATACAGCGGTCAGACCTATCCTAGCAGTAAAGTATGACATCCGCTGATAATCACATGTCGAACGCTACTTGACCTCGCACATAGGTCGTTGCGATGATGTGCGTATGGCGCACAGCTCATACGATCTCCCGCCGCTCGATGGCCTTACGGCGATGCTAGCAGCGGCGGAGGAAGGATCGTTCAGCGCGGCTGCCGCGAAGCTAGGTCTTACGCACGGCTCGGTCAGTCGCCGGATCGCATCGCTTGAGCATTGGCTGGGTGCGTCACTCTTCGAGCGGCATGGCAGAGGTGTCCGGCTGACCCCGGCGGGGCTCCGCTTTGTCAACGCTGCCCGGCAGAGCCTCGCCGGATTATCGCAGAGTGCCGAGCAATGGCGGCCGAGACGCGGCCGTCAGACCGTCCGAATGTCGGTCGTCCCGTCATTCGCGCGGCTCTGGCTGCTGCGCCGCCTCCCTGTCATCGAGCGAAACGACACGCATATCGACCTGTCTCTCGATCATCGGGTAATGGACCTGGATGCCCGGGAAGCCGACGTCGTGGTCCGCTACGGGCGCGGCACATGGGTTGGCGTCGAAGCGAGGCAAATTGTCGAGGAAACGCTCGCGCCGGCCGCTTCGTCCGACCTGCGCAGCCGAATGAGCGCCGCGCCGGCGATTGCCGAGTTGCTTCAATGGCCTCTGCTTCACGACTCCGATATATCGCAGTGGCGGGCGTTTCTGAGCAGGTTCGGGATCTCGTACCGGCCGCGATGGCAGGATCGTCGTTTCGAGGATTATGATACGGTGCTCGCAGCGGGAGAGGTGGGGCTCGGCGTCGCGCTGATTCGTCAACCCCTTGCGGCCGACTGGCTGATTGACGGGAGGCTAACGACCATAACGTCTGAGAATATGAAGAATCCCGCCAGCCACTTCGTTTGCGTGCGTGCGGGAGAAACCCGCCAAGCCGTCCTGACACTGCGCGATCGGATTCTTGCGCTCGCGGTCGAGGAGGGTCGCGACGAAATTGCGTAATCGGCGAAACACATCCCGCTGCAAGGCGTCCGCAGCCCTAACCAGGCACACGCTGCCAAGCGGTTAGCGGCTCAAATTCGCGCCGTGGAGGCTGTCACTGCTTGCCATCGTCGGGCAGACACCACAGCGGATTGAGGCCGCAAAGCCGGTCCAGCATTGGTGCATAATGGTTCTTGATCGCGGCCATCTCCTTTTCCCCGAGGTGCTGGACAGCGAAACCATGAGGCCCCTCTTGGATGATGAAGGTCAACGGATTGATGCTCGGCTTCACCCCGCCGAGCGCCTGATTGGATACATTGGGCGCATAGTGCATGATGTGCGGGTTGGTCGACGTCTCGACGTCTCCCGAATTCTCGGGATCGATATAGGTCCGCAGGATCGGGGAGAGCATATACGACACGCCGCCGCGATCCGGCGCCTTGTAGTATCCCGATGCATACCGCTGCTTGATCAGCTTCTTGAGATCGGCAGGTGGGGTGCCTTGCGCCTGGAACTCTGCCGCGTCGAAGAACACCCGCATGTTGGCCTTCGATCCGACCTCGTCGAACGCGATCGGATAGATGATATCGGTCCGGTACTCGGTGAACGACCAGTTCCCGCGAAATGCATCGTCACCGATTCGGGCGAGGAAGGCGTGAAAGCCGTTCGTCCCGGCCCGGGCGACCTCAAAGCCCTTGCGCGGGTTGAGCACGTAGATCGTGGCCCGCTCCTGCAGATGCCGCGGCAGCGCGCTCTCCGCCACCTGAATCTCGAGGTCGCGTGGCAAATGGAAGGAATCGACGACTGGGCCCGTCCGCACGATCGATCGCGCTGGTTCGCCTTCATTTCCGGCGCTTGGCGGTTCGGACGAACATGCGGCGACGATCATCGCCGCGATGCAGGTTGTCGTCAGGCGCCATTTGATCATTGCTGATTCCTTGTCTGTCACGCGCGCCGCACGGCGGCTCTTAGCGGTCAGTTGCCCAGATCGTCGGAAACGCCGGCGTTCAGGCGCGGCCATTGCGCGATCGGCCGTCCGTCAATCCGGAACGGATGCACGCGGTCGTTTTCCCCCCAACCTTGCGGCCAGCCCGGCGGCGACACCTCCTGCTCCTCCTGTCGCCCATAGACGGTGAGGTCCAGCAACCGGTAGCTATTGTCCATCGCCTCGACACCGCGACGCGTCGTCCAGTACGTCTCAAAGACATCGGACCCTTGGCGCAGGTAGCAGATGAGATACATGCTGCCGGCTTCGCGGCCAGCCAGCAGGGTGTCGAGTGAATCCGTGACCGAATACCACGGCACGTCCCACCCCATGAAATCGCGATACCGCACGCTCTCTTCGTACGGCCCCTGGCAGAACGTGGCGTAGGTCACGTCGCGGGAATGCAGGTAGCTCAGCTCACGGACTTGCGAGGTGAACCATGTGCATCCCTGGCATTGCCTTGCTGCCGGCCTGCCGATGAGCCACATTGTAGTAATAGGCGATCAGCATTCGCCGGCCCTCGAACGCATCCAGCAACGTCGTGGGGCCATTTTTGCCGACAATCCGGGTGGCTCCGTCCACCGCAACCATTGGAAGCCGGCGCCGCGCAGCCGCGATTTCGTCGCCTGCGCGCGTGTGCGCCTTTTCCCGCACTCGCAGTACATCCAGCTCCGCCTGAAAATGCGCTCGCTCCACTGCCTTTGGCGCGGCTGTTTCGCTTTCGGAGATGCGCATCTTTCCTCTCCACATTTGATCGTGGTGCCATCGCTCAATCGCTTGCTTTCCAGCCATGCACCAGCAGCGCGAAATTACATGATCGAGCTTATCCTTTCCCGTGCATAGGTCGTGGAGGTTACGTGCACACCGCGCACATCTCGCAGGATCTACCTACTTGGTGGCTTGATAATGCGCCGCGTCCCACCGTCCCACACCGCGATCGGTGGGCAGCATGGAAGGCGCAGCCCGCCTGCCGCAGCATGGTCTTAAGTTTGCGCGTGACCTGATCCGTTGATAACCTGCCGCGCGCGAACCTGATGTACGCTATGCGCGATACGCAGTGCCTCCGGAAGCAAGCTGAAGGCCGGAGAAGATTGCGACCACCTCGGCCACCTTCTGCGAATGCCCGATCTGGATCGGCTGATTGCCCGCGGGGTGGCGGCGCGCGAACGGTTGGAGAGGACCGGGTCTTCCGAGACCATTCCTGCGGTGGGGCCGGACGGCGGTGATGTGGCGATGCCCTTTGCCGAAGCCTGGGACTATTATGGCCGCCGCGCCGCTCACTCCAATTACGTCAACGGCTTTGCCGTCCAGTCCTATGCCGAGGTGCTGAGCTGGGACGCGATCGGCTATGCTTCCGCGATCGAGGTGCCGGTGCTGGTCGTCCATTCGGATCAGGCGGCGATGCCGCACCTTGCGCGCCGCTTCCTCGCCGAAGTTCGCGGGCGCAAGTCCGAACTGTGGCTGACCTCGGCCAATCATGTCGACTTCTACGACAATCCGCGCCTGATCGCCGCGGCGGCGGATGCCATCGCCGCGCATTTCAACGCCTCCCGGTCGTGAGCCATCCGCGCGGCGTCGGCGCGCCTTAGCCATGGCCGCTTGCGCCGCCGATCCGCGTCATCTGCGCGTCCGCAAAGCTGGTCGCCTCGCCGCGTTCGCGCCAGGCGGCCAGCTCCGCGTTGCGTGCAGCGACGGTGCGGTCCCAAAGCTCGTAGGCGTCAGCGCCAAGCATCAGCCTGAGCGGCGGCGTTTCGCTTTCGGCCACCGCGATCATGCACGCCGCCGCCTTGTCCGGATCGCCGGCCTGGCGGCCAGCCTGTCCGTCGAGGAACGCCTCGACCGGCTGGATGACGGGACGATAAGCCTCGATCTGCTGTAGCGGCCGCATGTTGACGTCGCCCGCGAACTCGGTGCGGAAGCTGCCCGGTTCGACGATCGTGACCCGGATGCCCAGCGGCGCGACCTCGTCGCGAAGCGCCTCGCTCCACGCTTCGAGCGCGAACTTCGCCGCGCAATAGGCGCCGAACCCGCCGATCGAGACGAGCCCGCCGATGCTGGTGAGGTTGAGGATATGGCCGGAGCCCTGCGCGCGCATATGGGGCAGGACGGCGCGGGTGAGCTCGGCCGCCGCGATGAAATTGAGCTCGATCTGCTCGCGCAGCTGTTCGGGCGCGAATTCCTCCACCGCACCCAGCGATCCGCGGCCGGCAATGTTGGCCAGCACATCGATCCGTCCGAACCGCTCGATCGCTTCCTCAACGGCCTTGGTCCGCGCATCGGCATCTGTGACGTCGAGCGCAAGCGCCAGGGCTCGTCCATCGTGACGCTCCGCGAGCGAGGCCAGGCGCTCGGCCCGGCGCGCGGCGAGGACCGCTCGCTCCCCCCGCGCCAACACCGCTTCGGCCAGGGCGTGTCCGAACCCGGAAGAGGCGCCCGTGATGAACCAGACGCGATTTTCATCTGCCATTTCTGCTCTCCTATCGTCCCTCCGCAGATAATGGTCATCTGTTGCCGTTCTGCGCGCGGGCGATCACACCGCGATACTGCTTGCCGGGATACCAAGGCGCTCGCAGCAGACCGTCATAGCCCGGCAGCGCTTCGACGTAGCGGGCCATGCGTCGCCGCATATCGGCATCGGGGATCTCGCCGCGCAGCGCTGCGACATTCTCCTCCGCATGGGCGGGCACCGAAGTCGCGCACAGCACGCACGTCACTGCCGGATGGCCGAGCACCCATTTGAGGAAATAGTCCGCCCAATTGGCGATCCCCAGCTCGCGCGCGAAATCGGGCAGCGGCCGCGATCCGACGAGGTTGAACAGCCTCGCCTTCTCGAAGGGCATATTAACGAGCACGCCTACGCCCTTATCGGCCGCCATCGGCAGCAGCCGTTCCTCCGCCTCTCGCATCGCGATCGAATAGTGGAGCTGGGCGAGATCGAGATCGCCGCGCTCGATCCATTGGCCGAGCGGCTCGTAATAGGCATCGTCGTGGTGTGAGACGCCGATATGGCGGATCAGTCCCTCCTGCTTCCATTCCTTCAGCCGCGGCAGCACTGTGTCGACATTGACGAGGCTATGGCATTGGACCGCATCGATCCGGCTGCGCCAGAGCCGCTGCATCGATCGGTCAAGGCTCTGGCGGGCGTGGCTGGAGTCCCCGAGGTACTCGCCCGTTTCCCACACCTTGCTCGCGATCCATAGCTGGTCGTTCATTCCGAACATCGCCGCGACGTCGCCGACATTGACCTCGCCCATGCCGTAGAGCGGTGACGTGTCGACCACGTTGCTGCCGCCCACGACATAGGTCTTCATCACCTGCGCGAGATGCCGGCGGTCGGCGCCGGGCAGCAGATCGAACGTCAGGAAGGTGCCGAGGCCGATCGCGGAGATTGCCTCGCCAGTTTTTGGGATGGTCCGCCGATGTGGCTCCCCGGTTTGGCCCAGGGCAAGTCCAGGAAAAGCAGCCGCTGCTGCCACACCGGCGCAGGTTTGGACAAAGTTACGACGCGTGAGCATAAATCCTTCTCTGACATCCGGCTCATACCCCGCTAGTAACGGCTTGGCCTTGCCGCCGCTCGTCGCATCCTGATCTATCTTGGTCCGATCGTGACGCCTGCGTATGAGCGATGCCCCGCTGAGGACGTCACGATGTCAAATGCAGAGCCCGACATCCGCAGGGTCACTCCGCGCGCAAGCGATTGGGTGAACGCACCCTTCGCCGGCGGAGCGTTCGACACCGGAAGTCGAGCTGCCACACCACTCGTCGAGGGCTTCATCCGAACCTCCCACGACATGCTGTTCGTCACCCTGACCGGAGGCGCGCGCCAACTTGAGGTCCGCGCCGACTGCGGCCACCGCTTCCAAGGGCCTGAGACCATGGGCGCGGTCTCGTTCGTACCAGCAGGCTGTGAGCGGCGCTTCGTCTTGCAGGACGTGCGTTCCCGCTGGGCCTCGATCTCGCTCCCCACCGACATGTTCTCCCGCCTATGGCCGGACACCTCAGCCCCGTCCGCGGGAGCCTTCACCAATGAGCGCCACCCGTTCGTCGTTGCTGCCGTTGCCGAATGCGCACGTCTTCATCGCCTCGATGGGGATTTCGATCCCGCCTATGCCGAAAGTATGGCGGCTGCACTTGTGCACTATCTCAGCCGGCGCCACGGCGCGTTGCCTGACGAACGAACGGCCAGCCGGCTCACCGACCGACAGATGCGCGCAGTGCAGGATTATATCCGTACCCATATCGGCCAGCCGATCTCGGTTTCGGCCCTCGCGACCGTCGCGGGCGTATCCACCGGCCACTTCTTTCGTTCATTCCGGGAAACCAGCGGAATGACGCCGCTTGCCTGTCTTCAGCGCATGCGCATCGCCAGGGCGGCGGAGATACTGGAGGACGAGGCAGCATCCGTTACCGAGGCAGCGCTTCGCGTTGGCTTCTCCAACCTTGGACATTTCACCCGCGTTTTTGCGGGGATAATGGGGGTTCTTCCTTCCGACTATCGCCGCGCCGCACGGACCAAACGCCCCGAGCGAGCGTGAATGGTAAGATCTTGCGGCGGCGTCTAAGGACTGCGAGCCGGATCATCAGGCCTCGTCTCTGAAGGCCTATCGGCTTCTGGAGCACCGCGCGTCTTCCACAGCGAATAGGCGATCCCGGCGGCAATCAGCGCGAAGGTAACGCCCGCGCCCGAGCAGCTGCGCGCGGATACGTGTCATCCTCCACGACGATCTGGCGCTGCCGTGGAGAAGAGCGCAGCCACCAGCGGCTTGCTCCTTGAGCCGGGCGCAGCGGAACATTTGAGTCTCCTGGGGATCTGGAATTCGAGCGAGCCCGGCGAGGCCGGGTGCGCCACCTGTCAGCTCTGACGGCCGACACACTTACTCCGCTTCGACTTCGATCTGCTCGGGGGTGATTTTGACGATCCGGGCGAAGCCATTCATCTCGATCGCCTGAGCAAGGGCCAGCGTGTCGCCTGCTCGGAAGACGCCGAGAATCCGTTCGTCCGGAACCTGGCCGTTGCGGAAGACCAGCTTTTGGCGTGCATAGCGGTTCATGTCACCCACGGCCATCGCGAGCGGCTCATCGACGAAGGACAGCCGGCCGGTAAGCCAAGTCGTCGCCTGGTCCGGGTCGATGCGATGAATCGCCCAATCGTTCCGGGCGAGGGTGACGAGCTGGGTTCCGGCGTCGATGCGGGCGGTATGCGCCGCTGGCTGGGCGCCGCGGCGTTCGGCGACCTCTACCGTTCCTTCAACGACGGTCACGATCACCCTTTCGGCGTCGATCCGCACTTCAAAGGCAGTGCCGACCGCTCGCACGCGCTTGTCTCCCGCCACCACGACGAACGGACGTTTAGGGTCCTTGGTCACCTTGAAATAGGCGCGGCCGCGTCGAAGCGTTACGGTGCGCGCGGTGTCGTCCATGCGAATGGCGATCTCGCTGTCGGTGTCGAGCGCTACTCGCGATGAATCGGGGAGGATCATCCGCTTGCGCTGGCCTACTTCGGTAGCGAAGCTGGGCGCAGGCGCGGCGGCGATGCGCGTGGCCGGCTCGTCCCCCATCCATACGAGGGAAATCAGCCCGGTGACTGCGAGCACCAGCGCAGCCGCGATGGCCGCAAAGCGCCTTGTCGGCGCGACCGCTTGGAGGCGCGCGAGATCGGCATCGACCGATCGGCGGATTCGTGGATCGTCGGCCACCATTCCGGTGAGTGACCAGATACGCTCCATCTCGAGCATCGCCTCTTCGTCGAGCGAGGTCGCAGGCTCTTCCGGTCCGTCTTCGCCGCTCCGGCGGCGCAGCAGGAGGTCCGCGGCGCGGAACCGGCGAGCTTCGCGTTGCGGGCGCAGTCGCCGTATCATGCGTCGCTATCCAGCAGTTCAGCGAGCCGCACCAGCGCGCGCTGGATCAGTTCCTTCACCGAATCGCGCGATATCCCCATGCGAACGGCGATTTCCTGATACGTCATTTTCTCGAAACGATGGAACTGGAACGCGGCGCGTGCCCGTGGAGGCAATGCGAGGATCGCCTGGACGGTCCGTTCATATTCATCTGCGCCGATGACGATGCGTTCCGGGGAGAGCGTATCTACCGGGTCGGAGGCTTCGGTCAGCGGCTCATGTGCGCCGGCATGCCGGGCCTTGAGATAGCGGTGGCGGGAGATCAGAATGTTGCGGGCCACAGTAAAGATGAACCGGTCGACATTCTGGATCGGCGCGTCGCCCCGCATCGCATGCAGCCGAAGGAAGACTTCCTGCACGAGATCGTCGGCATCCACCTCGCTGACGCGCCGGGCGAAATAGCTGCGAAGGGCAGGGCCGTGCTGCCGTGCCCAGCCCGCGAGGTCCGGATGCGCGGGAGACGCGCCGCTCACGGCCTTCTCCCGCTGCAATGTCGACGCGCCCCTCCACATCGCGCTATCCATCCCGTCGCGCCGAAGGCCAGGCCTTCGGTGGTTGCCCCCTCCCTGAAGGGATTGACGCCAACCGGCATGAATGGGGGGGATCGCAGCGCGAACATATCAGCTGGCCTGCTGTTGCGTGTCTGCGGCCGGAGACGGCTGGGTCCAGACGACTGTCTCGCCCGCGCGCAGCCCGGACAGGACCTCGACGCCGGCCGGCGTCACACGACCCACCCGGATCTGCCGGTCGACGATTCTTCCGTTGGCACGCACCCGGACACGCGCCAAGGGAGCGCTTCCCTGCACCGCCTCGGGCGGCAGCACGATCGCTGCCGGTGCCTGATAGGTGGTTACCGCGACCGCGGCGGTCATGCCGATGCGGACGTTGCTCGCCTGCCCCGGAGGAAGGGCATCGAGCTGGGCTCGCGCAACGAAACGGGTGGGGCCGGTTGCCGGCCCCGAGGACGAAGTCTCCGCAGCGACGGCGCTCAGCCGTCCGCGCAGCGCGAGCCCTGCGAAGCCCGATCCGGTGACCACGACCGGCTGCCCCACCGCTAGGGCATTCACATCGGCTTCGTCGACTTCGAAAGTGACTGAAAGACCGCCGTCGCGCGCGAGCGTGGCGAGCAATTGCCCGCGAGTGACGCGGGTACCTGGATGAAGCGGCCCTTCCGCGCCTCGCGCGCCTGCGACCGGCGGCGCCACCATCACGCCGGAAGCGGGGGCACGCACCAGGGCCTTGCCTATGTCGCCTTCGCTTCGGCGCAGTTCGGCATGCGCATTCTCGAGGTCGAGACGCGCCACGCGCGCGGCAACGCCATCGCCGCGGGCAAGCGTTTCCGCCAGCTCGTCGCGCGCCGCGGCGGCAGCCATGTGTTGAGCGGCGAGCTGCTGCTCCACACCGTCGTGCTCGTTGCGTGGGATGAGCCCCTTGTCGAGCAGCCGCCGGCTTTCGCGGAGCTCGCGTTCTAGCCGCGCCAGCTCGAGTGCCGCGAGGGTGACTCGCCGCCGGGCCGCGGCCACTTCGGGGGCCTGCTTCCAATTGGCTATTTCAGCCGCCGGCTTGCTGGCTTTGAGATAAGTCGCTTCGGCCTGGTTGCGCGCGGCTAGGATCTCTTCTGTGTCGAGCGCCAGCAAGGGTTCGCCCGCTGCAACATGGGAACCATAGACGAAATGGACCGCGCGCACGGTTCCGTCGAACGGCGCGGTCACCGCGATCGCGTCTCCGGGCGCGATCTTGCCCGCGAACGCCAGGCTGGCGACGAAAGGCTGCCGCTGCACGAGCAGGCTGTGCTCCGGGCCCGCGCCGGCTTCGTCGGCAGTCGCGCGGGTCCACCACCACCCCAAGCCGCCCAGCAAAAGCGCGGCTGCGACCAGCCAAATGCCGAGCCGCTTCGCCCGGCCAAGATCCCCAAGGCGCTTCACTGGTCACTCCATTCGATGTTCCAGCTGTCGAGCGTCGCGCCGATCTGGAGATCGAAAGAAGTCAGCGAATCGAGATAGGCGACGACCGCGGCGACTTCCTGAACCTCCGCGGCGCGGAGGCCGTCCTGCAGCGACAGCACCTGGAAGTTGCTCGAACGTCCTGCGGCGAGCTTCTCGCGCTCGACGTCGACTGCTCGTGCGGCGAGCGCCTTGAAGCGTCGTGCTGCTTCGACCTGCAGCCAGGCGGCCTCCACCCGTTGCGCTGCGTCTCGCACCTGGGTCTCGACGGCCTGGTCGATCGCCTCCAGCTGAAGCTCGGCGGTGCGCAGCCCCGTGTCCGCCTCCACCACTGCCAGCTGCGGCGCAGGGTCCCCCAGCGGAATCGCCAGCTGAACCCCTATCCGATTGTCCGTCTGCGCGGGCAGTGGTCCGAGCGCCGGATCCCGCCCGCCGACCCGGGTCGCCGCGGCGACGAGCGACAGGTCCCAAAGCCGCTGGTTGCGTGCGATCCGCAGCCCTTCGCGGGCCTGTTGCACCACGCGCTGCTGCGCGAGGAGGTCCATCCGGCTCGCGCGGGCAATGGCGATCGCCCGTTCCAGGTCAACCGGCACCTGTTCTGCAGCGATTGGATCGGAGGCGACGATGTTGGTGCCGGGATCGACCGAGAGGAGCTCGAGCAGCGCGAGCTGCGCGGAATTGCGCTGCTGGCGTGTCTGATAGAGCGCCACTTGCTGGTTCGCCTGATCGGCTTCCGACTGGACGATGTCTGCCGCCGCCATCCGGCCAGCGTCGATCAGCTCGCGATTGGTGGCGATCAGCTCCGCCGTGCGCGCAAGCGCCAGCTCGGCGAGCCGGACCTGCGCCTGCGCCTGCTGCAGCGCCCGATAGGCGAACACAATGCGGCTGATTCCCTCCGAGAGCGTGTTCCTGAGCGAAAGCCGATCGATCGAATCCTGGAGTTGCGCGATCCGGACGGGAGCGCGGTTGACTGCGAAGCCACCGCCGCGCAGCAGCGGTTGGGTGATCGCAAGGCTGGCGGCATCGGCGTTGCCGCGCCCGTCGAGCCGCTCGCGCCGGTCCCAGACGAAGCCGATCTGCGCGCCGCTGGGCAGCAGCAGGCTGCCGGTGCCGCCGACGCTCGCACTGCCGATGACGGCGCCGGCGATATCCTCGCGGTAGAGATCGGCGACGATATCCAGCCGCGGGGCGAAACGTTGCTCCGCCGCGTGCAGCCGGAAACGTTGCGCGACCCGTTCGAGGAAGGCGGCCCGGATCGTGCGATTGTCGCGCAGGCCGAGCGCCACGGCATCGATCAGGCTCAGCGGAACGGGCTTGCCGATCATCGACGGGCGAACGCCCGAAGGAGGGGGTATCGGCGCGGAAGGCGACGCCGTCTGCGCCCGTGCGTTGAGCGACGCGAGCAGGGCGAATCCGCAGAGCAGCGCTCCCATGCCGCTGCTCGGGCGACAGGGCAGGGCATCAGTCCGCACGCAGCGCCTCGATCGGGTTGAGCCGAGATGCAGTGATGGCGGGATAGAGGCCGAAGACGAGGCCCATGCCACCGGCGGCGGCAGGACCGAGCGCGAGCGTCCAGGGCGCGAGGCTGAAGTCCCAGCCGGAGCTGCGCGCGATACCGAAGCTGATCGCTGCGCCCAGCGCCGAGCCCAGGACACCCCCTGCGCCGCTCAGCAGCACGGCTTCGGCCATGAAGAGCGAGCGGATGTCGGTGGGCGTGGCGCCGATGGCAGCGCGAAGGCCGATCTCGCGTTGACGCTCCATCACGCTCATCAGCATGACGTTCATCACGCCGATTCCTCCGACCAGCAGCGACACCGCACCGATCCCCGTCAGCATGCGCGCGTGCACTGCCTTTTGCTCCTGCATGGTGCGCAGGATCGATCGCGCGTCCAGCACCGTGAGCTTGATATCGGGGTGCGTGAGCCTGGCGCTGATCCGCTCGCTTGCCGCCTGGGTGTTCGCGCCGGGGCGCAAGCGGACCAGCAGCGCGTTCGGGCCCTCGTTCGGGACGAGACGCCTGGCACAGCCGAGCGACGTCAGCACGGTCATGTTGTAATCCACCGGATCGAGCGTCTCGGGCGCAACCGGCGCCAGTACGCCCACCACCGTGTAGCCATAGCCGCCTACCGATATGGCGCTGCCCGGGCCGACCTGCGCTGCAGGTCCCGAAAGCGCGCGCGCGGCGGCGCTGCCCAGCACTGCGGAAAGCGCGCAATCGTCGATGGGCCGCAGGTGCCGCCCCTCGGCAATGCGCAGACCGGTGAACGCTGCGAAGCCAGCGGGTGCCCCGAGCGTGGCGACATCGGCCATATGGGCATTCGCCCGCGCCGACGATCGGCCGGTAGCCAGCGGGACCGCCTCCAGCACGTCCGGGTCGGTCGCCGGCAGGGCGTCGATCGCGGCGCGCGACAATGCCGCCGCGCGATCCCCGGACGGCGCTGCCTGGATCTGCAGCATGTCGACACCGAGCTTGGCGAAGAGCTTGAGCGACTCACGCTGGGCCATGTGCCCGCCGTTCAGCATGGCGATGATCGACGCCGTTCCGATCACGATTCCGAGCAAGGCCAGCGCGGACCGGCGCCCCTGCGAGCGCAGGTTGCTCCACGCCTCGGACCAGGTGTCGCTCCCCAATGCGTTGTGGCGCGGCAGGCTGGCGATCATGCTTCGGTTCCCGACGAGCCATCCAGCACCCTGCCGTCGCGCATCGCGATCCGGCGCGAGCAGGCGGCCGCCAGGTCCCTGTCATGCGTCACCATCAATATCGTCACCGAAAGCATGTCGTTCAGGGACGCGAGCAGTGCCATGATGTCGCGCGCGGTACCGCTGTCGAGACTGCCCGTGGGCTCGTCCGCAAGCAGCAGCCGGGGAGAGCCCACCAGGGCGCGCGCGATCGCGACGCGCTGGCTCTGGCCTCCGGACAGCTGGCCGGGAAAATGATCGCTCCGGTCGGATAGCCCGACGCGGGCCAGCATCGCCTCTGCCGCCGCGCGCTGGTCGGCCCGCTGCACTCCGCGGTACTGCAGCGGCAGCGCTACATTCTGCCAGGCGGTGAGGCGAGGCAGCAGGTGAAAGGATTGAAAGACGAAGCCGATCAGGCGGTTGCGCAGGCGCGCGCTTTCATGTGCAGAGCAGCCGGTCGCGGGCAAGCCGTCGATCGACAGGCTGCCGCTGCTCGCCTGATCGAGCAGCCCTATCACATTCAGCAACGTGCTCTTCCCGGACCCAGAAGGCCCCACGATCGCGCAGAACTCGCCGCTGCCTACCGCGAGCGTCACGTCTTGAAGCACCGCAAACGCTCCGTCAGGCGCTGCGTAGTATTTGGACACCCCTTCCAGCCTGAGCACAGCAACCTCCGCCGCCGGAAGGAATGTTTTTGTTCACATGTTTGTCAATAGTGCCCACTTCCGACGCAAAAGGGCCGTTTCGTGTAAGTTGTGCGCTGCGGCGTGATACGGAATGTTGCAGTTGCGAGATGTAGATCTGCTTCCTGCCACGCTGGCCGACCAATATTTTTTCATCGATCCCCCCGACCATTTCCCAAGTGCGTCATATCTCTAGACTGCGGATAATCGCAGCAGGCGATGCGGGGCACGCTCCGCTCAGGAGGGGGAATCTATGGGTGCTACCGCGCCGAAGCTGCGTCATTTCTTGCTGATCGGGGTCGCCCATTTGGGATTGGTGGCGACGGTTGCTCCGGCTCAAGCGGCTTCGCGCGAGACGATGTTCCGGATCGAAGCGCAGCCGCTCGCCACCGCCTTGCGGGACCTGGCCATGCAGAGCGGGGTCTCGATCCTTGCAGACGCGACACTCACCCAAGGCAAGGTCGCGCCGCGTTACATGGCCACCAGCGGCGTCGACGCGGCGCTGACGGCGCTCCTCCAAGGCTCGGGGCTGACGTATCGCCGTCGCGGCAATCTCTATGTGGTGGTGGCGAGTCCTGCGGCAGCGTCGGCGCCCGCTGAAGCGCAGCAGCAGGAGACTGCTTCGCAGGAGGCGGTCGACAACGAGATCATCGTGACCGCGCAGAAGATCGAGGAATCGATTCAGGACGTACCCATCGCGGTCTCCGCCTTTTCGGGGGAGACTCTGGACAACCTCAAGATCGAGACCGGCGGTGAATTGCTGCGTTCGATCCCGAACGTTACCTTCTCGAAGAGCAATTTTTCCGGATATAATTTCTCGATCCGCGGGGTGGGAACCAAGGCGGTATCGGCGAGCACCGATCCTGCGGTCGCAGTGAGCTTCAACAACACCCCTCTGATTCGTAACCGATTGTTCGAGCAAGAGTTTTTTGACGTTCAGCGTGTCGAGGTGCTGCGCGGTCCGCAAGGCACGCTCTATGGACGAAACGCAACCGCAGGCGTGGTGAACGTGCTGCCGGCACTGCCGGCGGAGACCTTCGAGGCGGAGGTGGAGGCAGAAATCGGGAGCTACGAGACGCGGCGCGCGCGGGCGATGATCAACGTGCCGATCACCTCCACGCTCGCGATCCGCGCCGCCGGTGCCTACACCAAGCGCGACGGGTTCGAATACAACAGCTTCAACGACACGCGAGTGAACGGCCGCGATCTCTGGTCGACCCGCGTCTCGGCGCTGTGGGAGCCCACCGCCGGCGTACGGGCGAGCTTCATCTGGCAGCATTTCGAAGAGGACGATAATCGCTCGCGCAGCGGCAAGCAGCTGTGCACGCGCGATCCGGGACCCGAGCAGATAGGAGAGACGCCGGTTCCGGAGGCGCTGCGTGCTCGCTTCAGCCAGGGATGCCTTGCGCGGACGCTCTTCTCGGACGCCGCGTTCGGCGTTCCGAATGCCGAGAGCTTCCCCCATGTTTTCCTTGCCAGCAACATCGGCCTCGGCAACTTGCCCGATGGCACGCCGGTTTTCGCTGTGCCGCAGCTCACGGACCCTTTCGAAGGCGTCACCCAGTCGCGCGACCTGCGCGAGATATCGACCAGCTACGATCCGGTCTTCCGCGCGAAGAACGACTTCTTCCAGCTCAATCTGGATGTGGAAGTCGGGCAGGGGCTGCAACTGGTGTCGCAGACCGCCTATGCTCGCGATCGCTATTATTCGTCACAGGACTATAGCCGCTTCGCTTCCAATCCGATCTTCAACGATTCGACCAATCCGGATCTTCGCGGGCCGCTGGACCTTCCCGTCTACGCACCAAACCTGACGCCGGGAGGCATATTCACCGATCCCCAGCTCGGCGCCTCCGATCGCTTCCTCTCGGTCGATCTGAGCCAGTCGCGCAACGAGCAGTGGACCCAGGAGGTCCGGCTGCAATCCGCGTGGGACGGCGCGCTCAACTTCAACCTCGGCGCGAACTACCTCAAGTTCAACTCGCAGGATGACTATTATGTGTTCAGCAATTTGTTCACATTGAGCGCGCAATATTTCTACAATCTGGACGCCCAGTTCGATTTCGACAACAATCGCTACACGATCGGAACACGCCCGTGCCAGCCGGCAGGACCGGATGACGCAACTGCCGACTGCATCTATGTCGACCCCAATTCGTTGGACCGGATCAACGGGGACGGCCACAATTATTTCCGTAGCAAGAACGTCGTCGAGACCGAATCCTGGGCGCTGTTCGGCGAGCTCTACTACAAGCTCACCGACAGGCTGAAGCTGACCGGCGGGCTTCGCTACACCAACGACACCAAGACGAGCACGCCCTATCCGAGCCAGCTGCTCCTGGGGATTGGACCGGTGCTCACCGGCTCGACGGGCGGCAAGGTGGCGATCGGCTATCCGCCGCAGCCGGATATCGTGCAGAAATGGCAGCGCTTCAGCGGCCGCGCCGTGCTCGACTGGAAGCCCGACGTCGGCTTTTCGGACGACACGCTCGTCTATGCCTCGTTCGCGCACGGCTACAAGGGCGGCGGCGCCAATCCGCCCCGCGTGGATTTCGATCCCGAGATCGTGCGCTATCAGCCGCTCGCGCAGACCTTCGAGCCCGAATATGTCAACGCGTTCGAGATCGGCACCAAGAACGTCTTCGCGAACGGCAAGGCCGGACTTAACCTGACCGGCTTCTACTATGATTACACCAACTATCAGGTGTCGCAGATCGTCGACCGCATCTCGCTCAACGAGAATATCGACTCGACGTCGATGGGGCTGGAGCTGGAGGCGTGGTGGCAGCCCTCGCGCAGCTTTCGCCTCGACGCCAACCTCGGCTATCTGCGAACGCGCATCGCCGATGGCGAGCAATCGATCGATGTGATGGACCGAACCCAGGGCAATCCGGACTGGGTGGTCGTGCGCCCCTGGGTGCAAGTGCCGTCCAACTGCGTTGCGCCGCGCGTAGCGGTGGAGGCGATCCTAAACTCCCCGCTGACCCAAGCGCCCGATGGCGGCATCGGGCCCTATGCGCTGGCGGCGCTTTGCAGCGCCTCGAGCCGGCTGGGCGATTACGAGCCCGAGCTGCCGGAGGGGCAGGTACCCTATTATGCCCTCTTCGGGTTCCTTTACGATCCGCTGCTGCCCTATGATCCGACGCTGAGTCCGATTGCGCCGTTCGGGAGCACGGATCCGCGCAGCGGCGCGCCCAACGGGGGACGTGGCTTCTATGCCGATCTCAGCGGCAACGAACTGCCCAACTCTCCGCGCCTGACCTTCAACCTGGGCGCGCAGTACAGCCTGTTTCTGAACGAATGGAAGGTGACGCTGCGCGGGGACTATTACCGCCAGGGGCCGAGCTATGCCCGCGTCTACAACACCGAGTACGACAGATTGCGCGGGTGGGACAATGTAAACCTGGCGATCACGCTGGAGAATGTCCCCTGGGACCTGACGGCGCAATTCTATGTGAAGAACGTGCTCAACGACACGCCGATCACCGACGCCTTCACCAACTCCGATGACACCGGCCTCACCACCAACATATTCACGCTCGAGCCGCGCATCTTCGGCTTCCGCCTAGCCAAGCGATTCTAAAAGGGGGAGCGCTCAGCCTCCATATTGACATCAATGTTTATAATGGGTTTATGAACATGTGTGTCAGTATGGAGGCGGCGTATGCCGGACATGTTGCGTTCCCAACTTCTTGCGGCGGGGGCATTGCTGCTCTCATCTGCATTGGCTCTGGTGCCGGCACCCGCCGCTGGTGTCGTCGTGGCGGGTCCGGCAGCCACCGACAAGGTTTTGATCGGACGCTGGCATACGGAGCGTGAGGGGGGGGTGGTCGAAATCCATCCTTGCGGCCAAGCCTTGTGCGGGCGCGTCCTCGACGGTGCGCCGCTTCGCGCAAACCGGGACCAGCGCGACGTGCGCAATCCGGATCCTGCGCTCCGCGACCGCAAGGTGATGGGCCTGCGCGTGCTGAACGGGTTCACCGGCGGTCCGGAGAAGTGGAAGGGTGGGCCGCTCTACGATCCGGAAACTGGCAATCGAGCACCGTCGGGCACGCTCACTCTCGTCGACGCCCACACGCTCAAGGTGAGGGGGTGCATCGCCGCGTTCCTCTGCCGAACCCAGACCTGGCGCCGCGCCCGCTAGCGGGAGCCGATCATTGTGTCGGGAGCGCCGGCGCGATCATGCGCGGGAGCAGTTGGGCGATCAGCTCGCGCGTTGCGGCGTCGTCCTGTCCCAGCATTCGCCTCAGGTGCGGTCCGATCAGCGCGTCGCCAAAGGCGCAGACGGCGATCAGCAGAACGATTCCGCGGATCCGCGGCTCGCTGTCCGCGGCAAGGGGCACGCGTGCCCGCACTGCGGCCACCAGATCCGCCACCGCGCTCTCCAGCGTGTCGAAATATTCGAGCTCGCGCGCGAGCACCAGCCAAGCGGCGAGCTGGCCGGCGCCACCCTCGCCGAATGCATCGAACACCTTGTCGACCAAGCGTGAGGGCGCGTCCGCATCGGTGTGAAGCGCGCTCACCGCATCTCCCAGCGCATCGGCGAGATCGCGGATCATTGCTTCCATCAGCGCAGTCTGGAGCCCTGCGGCCGAGCCGAAATGGTGGAGCACATTGGAGTGCGACATGGCGATCGCACGGCCGACATTGGCAAGCGTGACTGCCGCCGGCCCTTTCTCGAGGAGCAAGGCGCGCGCCGCGACGAGCGCCTCCTCGCGCGCCTCCTCTGCCTTGCGCTTGCGCCGTTTGCCCGTGGACACCGTCATGACGCGCCCAGGCCGCAAAGAGCGGTGGGCGGTGTCGTCTTCCCCGCGCATGCTCGATCTACCAGCGTTTCTCCCGATCCGATCGGAGCCGCGAGGGAGCGACTTGACCGATCGGTCGTCAATTTGGTGGCTTCTTGCCTGCGACTGGCCCGCATTGATGCTTTCCTTGAACTCTATTTCCCGCGCTGCTCCCCCCGAAATCGCGCCGCGCGCGTCTTTCGAAGTGGGGGTGGCAGGAAGTGCCGCCTTCGAACGGGCATTCCAATGCCCAAAAAAACGAAGGAGAGGAATGATGATCAAGAAAATCCTGTCCGCGGGTGCCGTTCTGGCGTCCGCTGCGTTCTTGGTGCCTCAAGCGTCCGCCCAGACGGTTTCTCCGACCGGGCCTTTCACCCTGACCAACGTCGGCACGATCTCCGTCACCAAGGGGATCACGCTAAGCTGCGGTCTGACCGGTAGCGGCAACGTCAGCTCCAGCGGCGCGGCAAGCGTGACGAGCATCAATCTCACCGGCGGCCTCTGCGGGTCGATCGTCTTCTCGGGAACGCCCTATGCGGTTACTTCCACGTCGACGAGCTCGATCACGATCAATGGTGTCGTGGTTACCGCGATCACCGGCAATTGCGCCGGCAACCTGACCGGCTCCTTCAATCAGGCGACGGGTGAAATCACCTTCGCCAATGCGACGCTGCCGTCGACCTCGGGCGGAAATCCCTGCAGCATCACCGGCAAGGTCAAGACCACGCCGGCGCTATCGTTCACCATTCCCTGACTCGTCACCCGAGCCGGGCGGTTCGGCCCCCCGGCTCGGGGATTCTCTCACCGACTAGCCGGGCGGCAACTCGCCGCGCCCATGCGGAGGCGCCCCTCGACCCGGCGCTGAGGGCGCGCAGGCCGCCCGGCATTTTTTTGCCGGCCCCTACCTCAGGCATTTCGCCCCGGCGACCTTTCCATCGGAACTTGCCGCTTGACTGCCGCTGGATAATATTGACATTAATGTCAATATAGTTCCGCTGCCAGGGAGATATCGGAATGGCGTTCTGGATCGGCGTGTTGATCGTGGCGGCCTTCGGACTGACCCTTGCCGGTGCGCCCGCCTGGCTCGCGCTTGGGGTGCTTGCCGCCTGGCTGGGAACGGGCGTTGGCCTAGGGTTGGCAGGCATTGGGAGTGGAGCGGTGCTGGCCGTTGCGCTGCTTCCTCTCCTTGTGATTGCAATCCGGCCGCTGCGGCGCAGCTTGATCTCGCGGCCGCTCCTCCCAGCATTCCGCCGGGTGATGCCGCGCATGAGCCCGACCGAGCAGGCCGCGATCGACGCAGGCACGATATGGTGGGATGCCGAGCTGTTCGCGGGCAGCCCCAGGTGGCGCAGGCTCCTCGACACGCCCGCTCCCCAGCTCACGCCGGAGGAGCAACGCTTCCTCGACGTCGAGACGGAGAAGCTATGCGATCTTGCCAACGACTGGGAGACCACCTCGGTCTGGCAGGACCTCTCCCCTGAGGCCTGGGCCTATGCGCGCGAGCGGGGCTTTCTGGGGATGATCATTCCGAAGCACTACGGCGGACTCGGCTTCTCCGCCTATGCGCACAGCCAGGTGATCCAGAAGCTGTCGACGCGTTGCTCCGCGGCGGCGGTTTCGGTGATGGTGCCCAATTCGCTCGGGCCGGCCGAATTGCTGCTCCACTATGGCACCGAGGCGCAGAAAGACCATTATCTGCCGCGCCTCGCCCGCGGAGAGGAAATTCCCTGCTTTGCGCTCACCAGCCCTTATGCGGGCTCGGATGCTGCATCGATCACCGACACCGGCATAATCTGCCGGGGCGTCTGGAAAGGGCGCGAGACGCTGGGGTTCCGCGTCACTTGGAACAAGCGCTACATCACGCTCGCGCCGATCGCCACGGTGCTCGGCCTGGCCTTCCGCGTCCGCGATCCCGATGGACTGCTCGGTGGCGAGGAGGATCTCGGGATCACCTGCGCGCTGATCCCGAGCGGTCATCCCGGCGTGGAGATCGGCCGGCGCCACTGGCCGCTCAATGCGGTGTTCCAGAATGGTCCCACCGCGGGCGCCGATGTGTTCGTACCCATGGAAATGGTGATCGGCGGCCGCGACCAGGTAGGAAATGGCTGGCGTATGCTCATGGAGTGCCTGGCGGCGGGGCGGGCGATCTCGCTTCCATCTTCCAACGTCGGCATGTCCAAGCTCACGGTAGGCAGCGTGAGCGCTTATGCCGCGATCCGCCGCCAGTTCAACGTGCCGATCGGCATGTTCGAAGGGGTGCAGGAGCCGCTCGCCCGCATGGCCGGGCATCTCTATGCAATCGACGCGACGCGCCGGCTTGCGGCAAGCGCGCTCGATCAGGGCGAGAAGCCCTCGGTCATCTCGGCGATCGCCAAATATCACGTCACCGAACGCGCGCGGCTGATCGTCAATGACGGGATGGATCTGATCGGCGGCAAGGGCATCTGTATGGGACCGGGGAATTTCCTCGCGCGCGCCTATCAGCAGATCCCGATCGCGATCACCGTCGAAGGCGCGAACATCATGACGCGCGCGCTGATCATCTTCGGTCAGGGGGCGATCCGCTGCCATCCCTATGTGCTTGCGCTGATGCGCTCGGCGCAGGCGCAGGATCGCGCCGGGCTCGTCGCGTTCGACACGGCATTGTTCGGCTATTTCGGGTTCGTGCTGCGCAATGCCGCACGCGCATTTCTCTTCGCGACGCCGGCCGGCGCATTGCTTCGCGCGCCTGACGGCTGCGCACCGGCGCTCGCCCGATACTACCGACGGGCGACAAGGCTCTCGACCGGGCTCGCGCTGGCCAGCGACCTTTCGATGGCGACCCTGGGCGGCACGCTCAAGCGGCGCGAGACGGTTACCGGGCGGCTAGGCGATCTGCTCTCCCAGCTCTTCATCCTGTCCGCGGTGCTCAAGCGGTTCGAAGACGAGGGGCGCCCTGCCGAGGATCTTCCGCTAGTGCATTGGGCGGCGCGCGATACCCTGGCGCGCGCGGACACAGCGTTGCGCGAGGCAATCGCCAACCATCCGAGCCGCGCCGCCGCGTGGCTGCTGCGGCTGCTCGTCCGGCCCTTCGGCGGACGCGTCGATGGGCCTGACGATCGCCTTGCAGCCGCCGTCGCGAAGCTCGTCCAATCCCCTGGCGGCGCACGCGAGCGGCTGTTGGCCGGCTCGTGGACGCCGCGCATGGAAATCGATCCGATCGCAGCGACGCATATCGCGTTCGCGCTCTATCCGGCCGTGGCGGCGATCGAGCGGCGCCTCGGTCCCGCGATCCGCGCCGGGCGCATCGCGCGCCTGCCGCAGAACTTCCGCGCGCTGGGCGAATGGGCAGCGCAGGCGCAGGCGGCGGGACTGATCGATGCCGAAGAACGTGCCGCGGTCCTCCGGTTCGCCGAGCACGCCGATATCGCAATCCAGGTCGACGATTTCCCAAGCGACTTCGGCATGGCGGAAGGCCTGCGGCGACGGCGCGAAGCGGAAAACGATCGGGGGGCAGCGGAGGCAGCGGAATGACCGACCGCTATCTGCGCTTCGCGAATTCCGGCCCCGGGCAGTGGCTCACCGGCGCGCTCGGCCTGCCGCAGCCGGTGCCGATCAACCGCAACCCGCAACGGATCGTCCGCCGGGCCCTGCTGGCAGATGCCGGCGGCGGCGAGCTGGCGACGCTGGCCGAGGCGGAGCTCGCGCGGCTCGGCATCGCGCTCATGCCAGCAGGCAGCGCAACAGGGGAGGACATCGATGCCCTTCTTGTCGATGCGACCGGTTGCCGCACCATAGCCGCTACCGCACGGCTCCACGCGATCTTCCAGGGGCACCTCCACGCCGTGCAGCCGCATGGGCGCATCGTGCTCCTTGCGCGCAGTCCCGAGCAGGCAGCGGAGCATGAAGCGGCGGCGGTGTCGCGCGGGCTCGAAGGATTCGTCCGATCGCTCGCCAAGGAGGTGCGCAAGGCGATCACCGTCCAGCTGCTCTACGTCTGCGCCGAAGGCACGCCGGCGCTGGGGAGCACGCTGGCGTTTCTGCTCTCCGGCCGCTCCGCCTATGTCTCGGGACAGGCGATCCGGATCGGGATGGGCGCAGCGCCTCCGGCGACGGGTGGCGCGCGGCCCAGGGTGCTGGTCACCGGCGCCTCGCGCGGGATAGGCGCCGCGATCGCAGAAACCTTCGCGCGCCAAGGTGCGCATGTCGTAGCGCTCGACGTTCCGGCGGCGCAGGCGGCGCTCGCCGAGCAGGCGAGCCGGCTCGGGGGCAGCATGCTGGCGCTGGACGTCACCGCGGCGGATGCGCCGGAGCGGATTGCAGCAGATGCACGTGTCCGCGGCGGCTATGACGTTGTTGTCCATAACGCCGGCATCACGCGGGACAAGACCCTCGCGCGCATGACTGCCGAGCGCTGGAATGCGGTGATGGAAGTCAATCTCGCCGCGCCCATGCGCATCACCACGGCGCTGCTCGATGCCGGGCAGATCCGGCGGGGAGGCCGGATCGTCGCGGTTTCATCGTTGAGCGGGATCGCGGGGAATTTGGGCCAGACCAACTATGCGCTGTCCAAGGCCGGGGTGATCGGATGGATTCAGCGGCTCGCGAAGGACCTAGCGTCGCAAGGCATCACCGCCAATGCTGTCGCCCCGGGCTTCATCGAGACCCAAATGACCGCCGCAATTCCCTTCATGATCCGCGAGGCAGGCCGGCGAATGAACTCCATGGGGCAGGGGGGGCGGCCCGAGGATGTTGCCGAGACGATTGCCTGGCTTGCGGACACCGGCAGCGGCGGCATTTCCGGGGAGGTCGTCCGCGTGTGCGGCCAGAGCCTGCTGGGAGCGTGAGCGCTGTGGAGCCCGTAACGGTGATCGTCGGTGAGCCTCCCTCGCTGCCGGCGGTGCTGCTCGCAGGTCTGACGACGCTAGCCAGGCCCTCGCCGCTACATCCGGTGCTGCCGCGTCAGCGGCTCGTTCGCCCCCGGGTGATGATCGATCCGGCACATCTCGCGAGATATCGCCAGCTATGCGGGTTCGACGACGGCCATGGAGTGCCGCCCACCTATCCCCATCTGCTTGCATTTCCGCTGCATCTCAAGCTGATGATGCTGCGGGGCTTTCCCTATCCGATTGCCGGGCTGGTCCATGTTGCCAACCGCATTGTACAGCACCGCGCTATCGCCCCGGACGCGCCGTTGACTGTCTCGGCAGTGTGCGGGGCTTTGCGCACCCATCCGCGAGGGCAGGCGTTCACCATAGCGGCAACGGCCGGCCAGAACGGGAAGACCGTCTGGGAAAGCGAGAGCAGCTATTTGCGGATCGGTGCGCCCTCGCGGCTCGGCGAGCCGCTCGCCACGCTTTCTGCCGAAGGCGCCACGACCGAGATCGCGGCCGAGACCGTCACGCGTGCGATCGCACCCCGCTATGCGCGTCTCTCGGGCGATCGCAACCCGATCCACCTATCCTGGCTCGGCGCGCGGCTGTTCGGATTCAAGCGGCCGATCGCGCATGGCATGTGGACCAAGGCGCGAGCGCTGGCGCTCGCGCTGCCGGAACCCGTCGATCGGATCACCATCGACATATCCTTCCGTGCGCCGATTCTGTTGCCCGGCCGAGCCAGCTTCTTTGTCGGCAGCCGCGATCCTGCCGTGGATTTGGCGGTGCGAGACGGCGCGGGCGAGCGGCTGCACCTAGTCGGCCGGTTGGCCAAAGGCCCGGCATTTCAAGAGGAACCTCATGCAGAGCAGTAGCGCACTTCGCCGTGTGGCGATTGTCGGCGGTCGGCGGATTCCCTTTGCTCGCTCGAACACCGTCTATGCCGATGCATCGAACCAGGAAATGCTGACCGCCGCGCTCCAGTCGCTGGTCGATCGCTTCGATCTTTCCGGGCAGCGGCTCGGCGAGGTCGCCGCGGGCGCAGTGCTCAAGCACGCGCGCGACATCAATCTTACGCGAGAGTCGGTGCTTTCGACCAGCCTTTCGCCGGATACCCCGGCCTATGATCTCCAGCAGGCGTGCGGCACCGGGCTGGAAGCTGCGATCCTGGTCGCCAACAAGATCGCGCTCGGCCAGATCGACGTAGGGATAGCCGGGGGGGTGGACACGACTTCCGATCCCCCCCTCGCGCTCAACGAAGGCTTTCGGCGCGCGCTGCTGAAGGCAAGTCGTGCGCGCACCACCGGGCGCCGGCTGCGGGCGCTGGCATCCATCCGGCCCAGCATGGTGCTCCGGCCAGAGTTGCCGCGCAACGCCGAGCCGCGGACCGGCTTGTCGATGGGCGAGCATTGCGAACTGATGGCCAAGCGATGGGGTATCGCCCGCGCCGACCAGGACGCGCTGGCCGTCGCCAGCCATCGCAACCTGGCCGCGGCCTATGACCGCGGCGACTTCGCGGATCTGGTGACGCCGTGGCGCGGGTTGGCGCGCGACAACAATCTTCGGCCCGACAGCAGCATCGACAAGCTCGCCGCGCTCAAGCCGGTGTTCGATCGCGATACCGGCACGCTCACCGCCGGCAACTCGACGCCGCTGACCGACGGCGCTGCCCTAGTGCTGCTCGCGAGCGAGGACTGGGCACGCCAGCGTGGGTTGCCGATCCTCGCCTATCTGCGCGCGGGCGAGGCTGCCGCGGTCGACTTCGCAAGCGGGGCGGAAGGGCTTCTGATGGCGCCCGCCTATGCTGTGCCGCGCATGCTCGACAAGCTCGGCCTCACGCTCCAGGATTTCGATTTCTACGAGCTGCACGAGGCATTCGCCGCGCAGGTGCTATGCACACTGGCTGCCTGGGAGGATCCGGACTTCGCGCGCGACAGGCTGGGCCGCACGGTTCCGCCCGGACCGATCGACCGTGCCAGGCTCAACGTCAACGGCAGCTCATTGGCCGCAGGCCATCCTTTCGCGGCAACCGGCGGGCGGATCCTTGCGACGCTTGCCAGCCTGATCGACCGGCGGGGCGGGGGAAGAGGCCTTATCTCGATCTGCGCCGCCGGCGGCCAGGGCGTGGTGGCGGCGGTCGAGAAATGATCGCGGGTCCGATGCCGCTCGACGATGCGGACAGGCTTTGGGCGGAGCGGTTCTGGACCCGCTTCTATCGCCCCGGGGTGCCCGCCAGCATCGATGATGTCTTGCAGAATGCGGGAACCATGGCGGACGTCTTCGAGAGCGACGCCTTGCGCTATGCAGATCGCGAAGGGTTCGTCAGCCTGGGCACGGGCCGCACCTATGGCGAGGTGCTGCGTGACGCGAAAGCCTTCGCCGCGTGGCTGCAGAGCCTCGGCGTCGAAAAGGGCGAGAGGATCGCGCTGATGATGCCCAACTGCCTGCAATATCCGGTGGCGCTGTTCGGCACGCTGCTCGCAGGCGCCGTGGTCGTGAACGTCAACCCGCTCTACACTGCGCACGAGCTGGAGCATCAGCTGCGCGACAGCGGCGCGGTCGTCATCGTGGTGATGGACATGTTCGCGGCCACCTTCGCCTCGATTGCCGCACGGACCGAAGTTCGCCATGTCGTCGTCACTTCGATCGGAGACATGCTCGGTCCGATCAAGGGCCGCGCGATCGGGCTGATGATGCGCGCTGGCGGCCGGAGCACGCCGCCCTATCCAAGGCGGGGCGTGCACTGGTGGAAACGAGTGATGCGCCGCGCGCGCCGGCTGTCGTTGCAGCGGGTGGCGATCGCGCAGGAGGATCTGGCGTTCCTGCAATATACCGGTGGAACCTCGGGCATCGCCAAAGGCGCGATGCTCACGCACCGCAATGTCGTCGCCAATGTGCTCCAGGGGCGCGCTTGGGTGATGTCGCAGATCGGCGATGCCGAGGTGCTGACCAACGTCACGCTGCTGCCGCTCTACCATATCTTCTCGCTGACCGCGAACCTGCTGATGTTCACCGGTGTCGGCGGCCGCAACGTGCTGATCGCCAATCCGCGCGATACCAGGCGGGTGAGCTGGATATTGCGCAAGGAGCAGTTCGCCGGCCTCGCCGGTGTGAACACCTTGTTCGCCAGCCTGCTCGACGAGCCGGGCTTCCACGGACGGGATTTCTCGGCCCTCCGGCTGACCATCGCGGGCGGTATGGCCACGCATTCCGAGGTGGCGGCACGCTGGGAGGCCCTCACGGGCAAGCCGCTGGTCGAGGGCTATGGCCTGACCGAATGCGCGCCCGTAGTCTGCATTCGTCCTGTCGATTTCTCCGCGCCCGAGGTGATGGGCTACAGCGGCACCGTGGGTCTGCCGGTGCCGTCGACCGAGGTTCGCATGCGGCGCGCGGACGGGAGCTGGGCGGGGCTGGACGAACCCGGCGAGCTCTGCGTGCGCGGCCCGCAGGTGATGCGCGGCTATTGGCGCCAGCCGGAGGAGACCGCGCGCGTGCTTTCACAGGATGGCTGGCTCGCGACGGGCGACGTGGCGGTGATGGGCCGCGACGGCGAGGTCCGGCTGATCGACCGGATCAAGGACATGATCCTCGTCTCGGGGTTCAACGTCTATCCCGCCGAGGTCGAGGCAGTGATCGCAAGCCACCCCGACGTCGCGGAGGTCGCCGTGATCGGCGTCCCCGACGCGGTGAAGGGCGAGCGGATCAAGGCGGTCATCTATCCGCGCACGCCGCATCTGTCCGAGGATGCGGTTCGCGCGCACTGCCGCGAGCGGCTCACCGGGTATAAGGTGCCCTCAGTCGTGGAGATCCGCAACGAGCCGCTTCCGAAGACGAACGTGGGAAAGATCCTGCGGCGAGAGGTACGCTGATGGAGAGCAGGGGAGCGGACGTGATCGTCGTGGGCGCCGGGCTTGCAGGCCTGGTCGCGGCCACCCAGGCGGCAGCAGGCGGGGCCTCGGTGATCGTGGTCGACCAGGAACCCGAGCAGAATCTGGGCGGTCAGGCCTTTTGGTCGCTCGGCGGCTTGTTCCTGGTCGATTCACCCGAGCAGCGGCGCCTGGGGATCCGCGACAGCCATGCGCTGGCCTGGCAGGACTGGCTCGGCACAGCAGGGTTCGACCGGCCCGAGGACAAATGGCCGCGTCGCTGGGCGGAAGCCTATGTCGATTTTGCCGCAACCGAAAAGCGGGACTGGCTCCGGGAGCTCGGCATCTCGCTCGTGCCGATCGTCGGCTGGGCGGAGCGGGGGGATGGACGGGCCCAGGGCCACGGCAATTCGGTTCCGCGGTTCCACATCGCGTGGGGAGCCGGCCCCGGTGTTGTGAAGCCGTTCGCGGATCGAGCGCGCGAGGCCGAGCGCGGTGGGAGGTTGCGCTTCTTGTGGCGCCACCGGGTCGATGCGCTGGAGACGGCAGCCGGACGCGTGACGGGAGTATCGGGCGCGGTTCTGGCATCCGACGATGCGCTGCGGGGCGTGGCCAGTTCGCGCGAAGAGCGTGCAGGCTTCCGGCTTGAGGCTCGCAGCGTGGTCGTCGCGTCCGGCGGCATCGGCGGGAACCTCGACCTGGTGCGCCGCAACTGGCCCGAGCGCATGGGCGCGCCGCCCGCCTTCATGGTACAGGGCGTACCGGCCCATGTCGATGGACGGATGATCGGCATCGCGCAGGCGGCGGGCGGGAATCTGATCCATCCCGATCGCATGTGGCACTATGTCGAGGGCCTCAGGAACTGGCGGCCGATCTGGCGCAATCACGGCATCCGCATTCTGCCGGGACCTTCCTCGATGTGGTTCGATGCGGCCGGCGAGCGGCTGCCTGCGCCCTTTTATCCCGGGTACGACACGCTTGGGACGCTTCGCCATCTGCTCGAGGGCGGCAATCCCTACAGCTGGTTCGTGCTCAACCAGTCGATCATCCGCAAGGAGTTCGCGCTCTCAGGTTCCGAGCAAAATCCGGATCTGGTGAGCAGAAGCCTGAGGCGGACGCTTCGACGCGCCGTCGGGAAACGCGCGCCGGGCCCGGTCGAGGCGTTCAAGGAGCGCGGCGAGGACTTTGTTGTCGCGGGTGACATCGCCACGCTCGTCGAAGGCATGAACCGCGTCGGGGGAGCGTGTCTGCTCGACCGCGCCCGCATCGAGCAGGCGATCGTCGCGCGAGACCGCGAGCTCGGCAACCGCTTCTCCAAGGACTTCCAGCTCATGGGCATTCGCAACGCGCGGCTCGGCCTGGCGGAGAAGCTGATGCGCACCGCGCCGCCACGCCCGATCCTGGATCCGGCCAATGGTCCGCTCATCGCCGTCCGCCTCAACATTCTCACTCGCAAGACGTTGGGCGGGCTCGAAACGGACCTCGACGCGCGCGTGCTTCGAGCGGATGGCGAGCCTGTAGGCGGATTGTTCGCGGTCGGCGAAGCAGCCGGCTTCGGAGGCGGCGGCATGCACGGCTACCGCTCGCTCGAAGGCACGTTCCTGGGGGGCTGCCTGTTCAGCGGCCGCGCAGCGGGACGCGCGGTTCTTCAGGCTTGAGGAAGTGCCAGTTGACGCCCTGCGGGGCTCGCGGCTGCCCGGCTCGGCCGAGGGCTGGTTCGCGCTCCTGCGCGGCGCCGCGAGCGCCGAGGAGCGCGCAGCATTCGAGCGCTGGCGCGCGGAGCCCGGCAATGCGAGAGCCTGCGCACGACTCGAACAGGCCTGGGACCGCTCGATGTTCCTCGCGCACTCCAAGGTTGCGCTGGATCGGGACCTTTCGCGCGCGGCTTCGCGGATCCCCCACGGATGGGCCGCTGCGGAGGGGATTCTGCTGCTCCTCCTCACTGCGGGCGGGTTCGCTGCCTTTCATGCGGTCTGGCAGGGGAAACTCGCCGGAGCGAGCCCGGAGCGCGCCGTCGCCGAGGGAGGCGTGCGCTCGCTGCGACTTTCGGACGGCTCCCGCGTCACGCTCGACCGGCACTCGGCGATCGAGATACGATTGGCGGCGCGCGAGCGAAGGCTCCGGCTGCTGCGCGGACGCGCGCGATTCGACGTCGCGCCGGATTCGACGCGGCCTTTCGTCGTCGAGGCGGGCTCCGGGAGCGTGGTCGCCATCGGGGCCCTGTTCGAACGAACGCCTCGACCCTGAAACTCCGGCGCGTCCAATTTGTCCCATTGTCCGGTCAACGCTTGCTCCGTCACTTGAGCAAGACATTCAGGCGAACCCGCCATTTGGATGCGATGATAGCGCTCAGCTCCGGCAGGCTGGGAGGCAGAGCAAGCCGCGACGATTAGCGCAACGAGAAAGGGAACAGGCGGCCGTCTCACGCTTGAATGGTAGCGCCGTCGTTGATGTCCGCAATGGGCGCCTGCCGCAATTCGATCTCAAGCTCATCGTGCCGGCCGCTACGCACCCCAATCGCGGACGTTCAGCTACGTGACGACCAATCCCGAAAGCGGACGCTCATTTTGGATCGATCGCATCCTCCACAACAAGGAATGCGGCACCGCTTGTCGCGCGGCGGCTCGCCTCCTATCTCCGGGCGCAACCAAGCGGAGTGTGCAGCGACATGGATTTGGCCCTGACAGCAGCGTTTTCAAATCTCGCCGTCAGGAAAGCCACGATCCATGCCCTCCATTACCATCTCCAACCTCTCCTGGTCCTCGCCTGACGGACACACCGTCCTTTCGGACTTTTCGCTCAGCTTCCAGGCCGAACGCACCGGAATCATCGGCCGCAACGGCGTCGGCAAGAGCACGCTCCTCAAGCTCATTTCGGGCGATCTGACCGCGAATCGCGGCCGCATCGTGGTGGACGGCTCGGTAGGCACCTTGCGCCAGACGGTTCAGATATCCCCGTTCGAGACGGTTGCCGATCTCATGGGTGCGTCTGCCGGCGTCGAGCTGTTGCGCAAGGCGGAGGCAGGCAGGGCGTCGATCGACGAATTGACCGAGGCCGACTGGATGCTCGAAGCGCGCGCTGCCGAAGCGCTGGCCAAGGTAGGATTGGACGCGGAGCTGGATGCGCGTCTCGTCAGCCTTTCCGGCGGGCAACGGACCCGCGCGGCGCTCGCCGGCGTTCTGTTCCAGCAACCCGATTTCGTTTTGCTCGACGAGCCTACGAACAATCTGGACCGTGACGGCCGTCGCGCAGTTCGCGAACTGCTCGACGGCTGGTGCGCGGGTGCGCTGGTCGTCAGCCATGATCGCGAGCTGCTCGAATCGCTGGACGCAATCGTCGAGCTGACCTCGCTCGGCGCGACGCGATACGGCGGAAATTGGAGCGCATATCGGGAACGCAAGGCGGTCGAGCAGGAAGCGATCGAGCGCGATCTCGCCTCGGCGGAACGTCGGGCCGCAGAGGTCGCGCGCAAGGCACAGCAAGCCGTGGAGCGGCAGCAGCGCCGCGATGCCGCGGGCGGCCGTCGGGGTGCGCGGGGGGATCTGCCGCGCATATTGGTGGGTGCACGCCGCGACCGTGCGGAGAAGAGCGGCGGGGAGGGCGCGCGCCTCGCGGACCGGATGCGCGCGGAGGCCGATCAGTCGCTCGCCGCGGCGAGAAGCCGCCTCGAGCGGACCACGACCATGACCCTGCAACTGGCATCGAGCGGCCTTGCGGCAGGAATGCGCGTGCTCGACGTGGAGCATGTCCGCTTCGGATATGCTCCGGACCAGCCATTGCTGAACGACGTGTCGTTGCATCTGACCGGCCCGGAGCGGGTGGCGATCTGCGGCCCGAACGGCTCCGGCAAATCCACCCTGCTCAGGGTGATCACGGGCGAACTGGCGCCATGGGAAGGGCGAACGACGGTCCATGTGCCATTCGCCTATTTCGACCAGCGCGTAAGCATTCTCGACCCCGGAGTCTCGATCGCGGAAAATTTCCGGGCGCTGAATCCCGGCATGATCGACAATGATTGCCGGGCGGCGCTGGCGCGCTTCCAGTTCAGGGCCGATGCCGCCGATCGCCGCGTAGCGACCCTCAGCGGCGGGCAGCTGCTGCGTGCGGGGCTGGCTTGCGTACTCGGTGGAGTGAAGCCGCCGCCGTTGCTCGTGCTGGACGAGCCTACCAATCACCTCGACATGGACTCGATCGCTGCGGTCGAGGCCGGCCTGGGCGCCTTCGACGGCGCGCTTCTGGTCGTCAGTCACGACGATCGCTTCCTCGAGGCGATTGGGATCTCGCACCGGATCGAAATGGCTGCAGCCTAGCCCAGCTAGGGCCGCGGATCGCTGGCGGCGAGGTCGGCGGCCACTCTCAGCTCCCACCCGCGCGCGCCTTGTTCGCGGCTGAGGGCGAGCGCTTCTTCGAGCAGCGCTATGCCCGCATCTTTCGCCCCGGTGGAACGCACGATCCCAGCCTTGAGACGGAGCAGCTCGGGCACCGCGAAGCGCTCGCCATTGGCTTCGCAGCACGCGAGCGTGGCATCGACCAGCGCCAACGCCTCGCCGGTCCGCGACTCCGCGGCGAGGCCGCGGGCGAGCGCGATCGAGAAGGGCGTGGTCAGCAGCTCGTAGCGCGCCGCGCGTAGCCGCGAGAGGCTTTCCTCGACTGCGCCGAGCGCGTCGCGGGTCCGACCGCGCTGGATGTCCAGCTCGCCGCGAAAGCCGGCGGCCGCGGCGATATAGGGGCCCAGCGCATTGACTTGGGCGCATTCGGTGAAGGCAGCGAGATCGGCCTCGGCCGCGGCGAAATCCTCCATCCACAGGAAGACCGACAGCGACCAGATCAGTGCGATGCAATGCGTGAGCGGATGATCGAGCCGCGCCGCCTCGCGAACGAACTGCCGTGCCAGCCGGCCGGCCTGTTCGGCATCGCCCGAGAGCCACAGGGTTCGCGCCATCGCGATCCCGGAGCGGTTGCGATGATCGAAGCCATAGTGAATGGTCCGACCCCGGGCCGAAGGCGGGCTCATCTGCAGCGAAAGCTCGAGCGCGTGCCGCGCGGTTTTCTGGTCTCCCGCGAGATGATGCGAGATGCCCGAAAGCGAATAGGCGACGCCAATCGCCTCGGGCGCGCCGATCACCTCGGCAACCGCGACCGCATGCTCGGCGTGGCGCATCGCGACGGCATATTCCCCGACGCGCTCGTGGAAGATATGGAGCCGGCCGAGCAGGCGCAGCTGGTTCCATTTGTCGTCGAGCGTCGTCGCGATTTCGAGCGCGCGGACGAGCGCATTCCCCGCCGCCTCGCTGTTGCCGCGCGTGAACATCAGCGTGATGCCGAGCGCCGCCTGAAGCTCGAGTTCCAGCGCGCTGCCGCGCTGATCGTCCATGATCTCCCCCAGCGCGCGGGTGCACCAGGTGCGGCACTCGATCAGGTGCGACAGGTTGAGAAATACAGGTGCGCTGGCGGCAGCGAGGCGTACGGCCAATCTGCGATCACCCTCGGGCCCGAAGCACCAGTCGAGCGCGCTGCGGATATTGCCGAGTTGGGGGCGGAGCGGCCTGGCGTCCTGCAGCACGCCCTCCTCCTGCTCGGCCATTTCAAGTTCGGCGAGGAAGAAGGCTGCGTGGCGGCGGGCGATGGTGGGGTGCGCCGCATCGCCCCGCGCGACCAGCTTTTCGCGGGCATAAGCGCGCGTCATCTCGAGCAGCCGATAGGTGCCAGTGCGGCGCGAGCGATCGGGGGCGATCAGCGACTTGGAGCTGAGCTCGTCGAGCGCGACGGCAACCTCGTCCGATCCGATCCCCGCATCCGCCACCACACCCAGCGCGGCGTCGATCGAGAAGGGGCCGACGAAGATCGAGAGCCGCTCGAGCACGACGCGCTCGGCATCGGAGAGCAGATCATAGCTCCAGTCGAGCGTAGCCTGAAGCGTCTGCTGGCGCGGCTGCGCCGTGCGCCGGCCCGACCAGCCGAGGCTGAAGCGCTCGCCGAGCTGGCGCGCGGTGGCTTCGATGCCGTGCGTGGCGACCCGGACGGCGGCCAGCTCGATGGGCAGGGCCATCCCGCCGAGGCGCTGGCACATCTCGGCGAGCAGCCGGGCGTCGTCCTCGTCGATCACCAACGCACTGTCGGCGGCGGTGGCACGCTCCCGGAAGAGCTGCACCGCGGGATAGGCCAGCAGCTGATCGCGCGTCAGTCCGGATAGGTCCTCGGGGTAGCCGAGCGCGTCGAGGCGGAGAACATGTTCGGCGCGCACGCGCAGCGGCTCGCGCGAGGTGGTCAGCACGCGCGCCCGGGGCGCTTCCTCGACGATCCGCTCGACGATTCCGGCGACCGCCTCGATGACGTGCTCGCAATTGTCGAGGATGAGCAGAAAGGGGCGATCGCGAATATGGCCGAGGATCACGGCAAGCGGATCCTCGCTCTGGACCGCGATCCCCATCGCGCCGGCGATCATCGAGGGCACCACCGCCATGTTCTCGAGCATGCTGAAGTCGACGAACGCGACCTGATCCTCAAACGTCGACGCGAGCCGGTGGCCGATCTCTACGGCGAGCGAGGTCTTGCCGACCCCCGCCGCGCCGACGATCGAAAAGAGCGGCGTATCGGCGACGCGCTCGACGAGGAGCTCCACGTCTCGCTCGCGTCCAATCAGATGCGGCAGCCGCGCGGGCAGATTGGTCACGGTGGCCGCCCTGACGCTCTCCTCCGGGCGCCGCGGAACCGAGCCGCCGCCATGGCGCTCGACCGGCGCGACGAACGCGTAGCCGACGCCGACCTGCGTCGCGATGTAGCGCGCGCCGTCGATCCCATCGCCTAGCAGCTTGCGCAGCCCCGCCATGTGAAAGCGCAGGCTTCCGTCCTCGACCACCACATCCGACCAGACGCGTTTGAGCAGCTCGCGCTTGGAGAGGACGCGGCCGGGCTGCTCGGTGAGCACCACGAGCAGGTCGAACGAGCGGCCGCCGATCTCGACGGGCTCGCCGTGCCGGGTCAGCAGGCGCGCGCCCGGGGACAGGCAGAAGGGCCCGAAGCACATGCGTTCGCCAAGCTGCTGATCCAGGTCCGCCACGATCTGCCATTACCCCCGTCTGGTCGGCCGATCCATGCCGCGCGTGGCGGCGCGTCTCAATCCTGCCTGGCAATTATTCCTTCGGGAAATCGGTGGAGAGGCTGAGCGCGCGCCAGCGCTCCAGTTCGTTGAGCCGGGCTCTGTCGCTGCGCTCGATTGCGGCAATGGCGTCGCTGCCGAGCGGCAGGCGCAGCGGCGGATCATCGGCGGTGACGATCGTGAGGATCGCCTGCGCGCCGCGGCGCGGATCGCCGGGTTGCCTGCCGTGATACGCCGCCTGCATCCGCGCGGCATTGCCGACCACGGCATCGTACTCGGCGCGGCCCGCATCGAGCGTGGTCGAGGATCCGGCGAAATCGGTGCGAAAGCCGCCCGGTTCGATGATCGTCACGCGCACGCCGATCAGCTTCATCTCCTGCGCGAGCACTTCGGAGAAGCCCTCGATCCCCCATTTCGCAGCCGAATAGGGCGCGCGTCCCGGCGCGCCGACCCGGCCGCCGACCGAGGAGAACTGGACGATGTGGCCGCGGCGCCGTTCGCGCATGTGCGGGATCGCGGCCTTGGTCATCAGGATCGTGCCGAACAAATTGGTGTCGATCTGGCGACGGAACGAGTCGATCGAGGTGTCCTCGACCGAGCCGACGTCACCATAGCCCGCGTTGTTGACCAGCACGTCGAGGGCGCCGAACGCGCTGATCGCAGCGGCCACGGCGGCGGCGGCGTCCTCTGCTGAGGTCACATCCAGCCGTGCGGCAGCGAGCTTGCCGGGACGGCCGTCGCCGAGACCGGCGAGCTGATCGGGGTCGCGCGCCGTCGCCAGCAGATTGTCGCCCGCATCAAGGATCGCCTCGCACAGCGCGCGCCCGAAGCCGCGCGAGCTGCCGGTCACCAGCCAGGTCCGTGTCATGATTCCATTTCCCATCAACCAAAGGTGAAGACATAGGCGCGCACGCCGGGGCGCGAGAATTCGATCGCGACTGTGCGGTCGGCGATCTCGCCCGGTTGGCGGACCAGCTGGTAGAGCCGGTCCTCCTTCACTTCGCCCCAGCCGGCAGCATCGACGTCCACGCCGTGGCCGGCGCCGGGCGCGCGGCCGTCGATCGTCACGCGGAAGCGAACCGGACGCCCGTCGGCCGCACCGCCCAGCACAAGGTGCGCGTCGCGAGCATGGAAGCGAAAACGGATGGTGCCAGGGCCGCCTTCCAGCGCCGCATATTCACTCCCCACTCTCCAGCTCCCCGCCAGATCCCATCGGTTGCGCGACAAGGTGGCGGCGGGAGCATAGCTGCGCGTTGCATCGTTGCGGAGACCGCCCGCCGATGCGAAGCCGACCGCCTTGGCGTAGCCGATATAGGCTTCGGGTGAACCCAGATCGGCCCAATCGGCCTGCGCCTCCACGCCCTTGCCCTCGATCGGGGCTAGCGGCACGTCGGAGACATTCTGACCCGCTTCGGCCAGCAGCGTGCGGATCAGCTGCTCGCCCTCGTCATATCCGCCTTCGCCGAGCCGATAGCCGCGCATCTTGCCCTGCGCGTCGATGAAATAGATGCCGGGCCAGCCCCGGTTGGCGAAGGCGCGCCACACCGCATAATCATTGTCCTGCAGGTTTGGGTAGCGGACATCGAGCTGGCCGAGGGCGCGGCGGACGTTCGCCGGGTCGTGCTCGAAGCCGAATTCGGGCGCGTGAACGCCGATCACCTCGAGCCCCTTGCTTGCGTAGCGCTCGCTCCACGCCCGCAGATAGGGAAGCGCACGCAGCGAGTTGATGCACGAATAGGTCCAGAAGTTGACGACCACGACCTTGCCGCGCAGCGACTTGGGACCTTCAGGCGCCGGAACGAGCCACGGTGCGGCCTCCTGCAGCACTTCGACCGGGCGCGGCGCGGCGCGGAAGGGCGCTCCGGCGACAGCTTCGCTGGCCTTGGCGGGGGATCGAACGAGGCCCAGCGCATCGCCGAAGCAGACGGCAACGGTCGCGGCAGCCGTCGCGACTGCGGCAGCGGCGAAGCCGAGCGAGCGTCTCTGGTTCATGGTGCGTGCCTCCTATTGCTGGTCACCGCAGATAATAAGGCTGCCGACGCGCCGCTTCCCGTTAGCCATCGGCGGGCAAGCGTTAGTTCCTGAAAGCGGGTGCCGTGCGTCTGCTCCCCCGCGGGCGCTAACGTCGCATCACTGCACTTAACGGGCGTCGCTGCTCCGCTTCCTTAAATCTGGCCGCAACCAGATCGGGAGAAGAACCCATGTTCGCAGACCAACCCTCGCGCCGTCAGTTCGTCGTCGGAGCGGGTGTGGCGGGAGCGCTCAGCGCCATGCCGTCCATCGTACGCGCCCAGGCCAGCGACCGCGCCATCCAACCCTTCCGGATCGCGATCCCGGAGACCGAAATCCGGGCAATGAAGCGCCGGATCGCCGAGACCCGCTGGGCCGATACTCAGCCGGCAAGCGATGACAGCCAGGGCGTGCCCCGTCAGACGTTCGAGCCGCTGATGCGCTATTGGGCGCAGGGCTATGACTGGCGCAAGGTTGAGGCTCGGCTCAACGCGCTGCCGATGTTCGTCACCGGGATGGACGGCCTCGACATCCACTTCATCCACGTCCGCTCGCGACACGAAAATGCGCTGCCGATGATCCTCACCCATGGCTGGCCGGGATCGATCCTCGAGTTCCTCCAGGTCATCGAGCCGCTGACCAACCCGACGGCGCACGGCGGCAAGGCGGAAGACGCCTTCCATCTGGTAATCCCGTCGATCCCGGGCTTCGGCTTTTCCGCAAAACCCACGGTGCCCGGCTGGGGCTCGGATCATATCGGCCGCGCCTGGGCGATGCTGATGCAGCGGCTCGGCTATGAGCGCTATGTCAGCCAGGGCGGCGATTGCGGCTCGGTGATCTCGCAGCGCATGGCGCTCCAGCATGTGCCCGGACTTATCGGCATTCATCTCAATATGCCCGCGGTCGTCCCCGCCGACATCGCGAAGATCCTTGCCGCAGGCGATCCCGCCCCCGTGAGCCTCACGCCCGGGGAGCGCGGCGCATTCGACCAGCTCGAAGCCTTCTACCGCGACAATTCGGCCTATGCCGCGATGATGAACACGCGGCCCCAGACGATCGGCTATTCGCTGGTCGACTCGCCGGTGGGCATGGCCGCGTGGTTGTACGAGAAGATCGGCCAATGGACCTATCCCGCCGGCGATCCCGAACGGGTGCTCGGCCGCGACGCGATCCTCGACGACATCTCGCTCTACTGGCTGACCGGAACCGGCGCATCCGCCGCGCGGATCTATTGGGAGGATCACTCCAACAACTTCAACGCGCGCGGCATCATCGACCTGCCGGTCGCAGTCAGCGTGTTCCCCGGTGAGATTTTCCGCGCGCCCAAGAGCTGGGCCGGGCGCTGCTACACCAATCTCTTTTACTTCAACGAAGCGCGCGACGGCGGCCATTTCGCCGCCTGGGAGCAGCCGGCGCTGTTCGCCGAGGAAGTCCGCGCCGCCTTCCGACCGCTTCGCTGAGCACCCATCCCCAAGGAGAACCACTATGTCAGACGCCAAGACTCTGTATACCGCCTATGTGCATGTGACCGGCGGCCGCGAAGGCACCGCCCGCAGTTCGGACGGCCGCCTTGATGTCGCGCTCGCGGTGCCCGGCAGCCCCGGCGCCGGCACCAATCCCGAACAGCTGTTCGCCGCCGGCTGGTCGGCCTGTTTCGAAGGCGCGATGGTGATCGCCGCGAAGAGCAAGGGGGTGGCCCTGCCGGCCAATCTCGCGATCGATGCCGAGGTCGATCTGCGCCATGGCGGGTACGGCTATGCACTCGCCGCCCGGCTGAACGTAAGCGTTCCGGGCATGGAGCCCGAGATCGCGCGCCAGCTGATCGAGGCCGCGCACCGCACCTGCCCCTACTCCAAGGCGATCAAGGGCAACATCGACGCCGTCGTTCGCCTCGTCTGACGTCCATTTCGAAGGAGACCGACATGAAGAAGCTGATTGCGGGCGGGCTGCTGCTCGCCGCCGCGGCGCTACCGTTCGCTGCGCAGGCCCAGGCCACGAAACCCACGGTGGTGCTCGTCCACGGCGCCTTCGCGGATTCGTCGAGCTGGAACGGCGTGATCCGGATTCTCGAGCGCGACGGCTATACCGTGGTCGCCGCCGCCAATCCGCTGCGCGGCGTCCGTGCCGATGCCGATGCGGTGCGTGCGCTGGTAGACAGCATCCCCGGACCGGTCGTGCTCGTCGGCCACAGCTATGGCGGCTCGGTGATCAGCGAAGCGGGAGAGGGCGCGCCGAACGTCAAGGCGCTGGTCTATGTCGCCGCCTTCGCGCCGGATGCCGGGGAGACTGCGCTCGGGCTGACCGGCAAGTTCCCAGGCAGCACCCTCGCGCCTACGCTGGCGCCGCCGGTCAAGCTCGCGGGCGGCGGCAACGACCTCTACATCCTCCAGGCACGTTTCCCCGATCAGTTCGCGGCGGACGTGCCCTCGGCCGAGGCGCGGTTGATGGCCGCCGGCCAGCGCCCGATCGCCGAGGCGGCGCTGGCAGAGGCATCGACCGAACCCGCATGGAAGCGCGTCCCTTCCTGGTTCGTCTATGGCGACCAGGACCGAAACATCCCGCCCGCTGCGCTGGCGTTCATGGCCGATCGTGCGAAGTCGCGCGGAACGGTCGTGGTGAAGGGCGCCTCGCATGTGGTGATGGTGTCGAACCCACCGGCGGTGACCCGCGTGATCGAAAGAGCGGCGACCGCCCGATGAGTTGAGCGCCGGCGGCGGCCCCCAAATGCCGCCGGCGTCGCGCCCGCGGTCGGCTTCGCGCTTGCGTCGCTGGTCGCCGGCGATCCCTATTGCGAGTAGTTCGTGAAGACGAGGTCCGCCTTGCTGTCGAGCGCGTCGAGCTTGGCGTGGCAGATGAAGCAGGCCTTGGTGAGCGCCGGATCCTGGTTCGCCGCGCCGTTCTCGAACTGGCCATAGCCCCAGCCGCCGCTCGTAGCGTAGCGCTTCGAATCCTTGACGCTGACCTGCACGTTGACAGGGTCGCCGGCGACGAATGACTGGGGGGCGGGGAAGACGGTGTCGTTGCGCGGCGACGATTGGAACCGCCAAGCCAGCCGCACGATCACGGCGCCGTCGGGGAAGGGGCGGTTGCCTTCGCGAAAGGCTTTTACCGCGATGTCGTTGCCCAGAATGGCCCGGATGTCGTTGTTCTTGCCCGCCTCGTGCGCGACGCTGATCAGCCTCCAGTCGCGATAGCCCGTGGGGAGCTTGACTCCATAGACCGGGGAAACGTCGCTGGCCGGGCGCCGGGCAGCGGCCACCGCAGAGACTCCGAAGACCATTGTCGCGAGCACAAGGCTGCAGGTTGCGAAACGCTTCATGCTGTCCTCCTCAACCGGCCAGCGTGGCGACGTCGAGCACCGCCTTGGCAAAGGCGGCCGGGGCTTCCTGCGGCAGATTGTGCCCGATCCCGCCGCTGATTAGCCGGTGCTCATAGGGCCCGGTGAACTTGGCGCGATATTGCGCCGGATCGGGGTGCGGCGCGCCGTTGGCGTCACCTTCCATGGTGATCGAAGGGATCGTCACCGGCGGCGCCGCGGCCAGCTTCGTCTCGACCGCGTCATATTGCGCCTCGCCCTCGGCGAGCCCGAGCCGCCAACGATAATTGTGGATCACGATTGCGACATGGTCCGGATTTTCGAACACGGCGGCCGAGCGGTCATAGGTCGCTGCGTCGAACTTCCACTTCGGCGAAGCCAACTCCCAAATGAGTCGGTTGAACGCCTTCGTGTTTGCGGCGTAGCCGGCCTTGCCTCGCTCGGTCGCGAAATAGAACTGGTACCACCATTGCAGCTCGGCCTTCGGCGGCAGCGGCTTGGCGTTGCCGGCCTGGCTGCCGATCAGATAGCCGCTGACCGAAACCAGCGCCTTGCAGCGCTCGGGCCAGAGCACCGCCATGATGTCCGCGGTGCGCGCGCCCCAATCGAAGCCGGCGACGATCGCCCGCTCGATGCGGAGCGCGTCCATCAGCGCGAGCCCATCGGCCGCGAGCGCGGCCTGCTGGGCATTGCGCGGCGTCTCGACCGAGCGGAACGCCGTGCTGCCATGGCCGCGCAGATGCGGCACGATCACGCGATAGCCGCGCGCGGCGAGCATCGGGGCGACCTCGGCGAAAGCGTCGATGGCATAGGGCCAGCCATGGAAGAGCAGCACCGCCGGCCCCGAAGCCGGCCCCATCTCGATATAGCCGATGCTGAGGACGCCCGCGTCGACTTGCCGGATCGGGCCGAGGGGGGAAGGGGAGGACGACCTCCGCAGTGTCGCGGCCAGCGCAGGCGTGCCACCTCCAGTCAGCGCTGCGGCGACCGCGGCGATCGCGGAGGCGCCGTGGACGAAGCCGCGGCGATCGATGACGGTTTCGGGCATAGGCTTCGACATGGCTCCGGTCCTTCTCGGCAGCATGAAAACGGTTCGCAGATAGCGTTGCGGGAAAACCAGCGCCCGTTAATCGCTATGATCTGCTGTGAGCGAGCGGTGCGTTTCTCGGAAACTAACAGCGTCTAACTGGTCGGCCCATGCGCTGCGTCATAATCGGGGACGCCCTGCTAAGGTTTGGAAGCCCAATGCCTCGATTCAGTCCGGCGATGCAGCGGCACGTTCGCGCTGCCGAAGACGCCTGGAACAGCCGCGACGTGCAGGCGATCCTGCTCGCAAGCACGATCGACTGCCAGTGGCGGAACCGTGTCAACTTCCTGTGGGGGCGCGAGCAGATTCGCACCTTTCTCGAACGTCAGCTGCGCCGCGAAATCGAGCTTCGTACCGTCATCGAGCTATGGGCGGAGGGCGATAATCGGCTCAGCACGCGCCACGCTGCCGAGTTCCGCAACGACAGCGGCACCTGGTTCCGCGTCTACGGCAGCGAGGAGATCGAGTTCGACGATGCAGGACTGGTCCGGCGCCGCCTTACCGCCGCCAACGAGCATACGATCCGGGGGCATGAGCGTTCGCTGTGCTGGCCGGAGGGGCCGCGCCCGCCCGACCATCCCGGCCTCACCGAGCTGGGCTTCTAGGCGCCCTCCACCGCGGGCGTGAACTCCATGCCCCTAGTCTCGCGCAGCAGCCCGGCGGCAAACAGCACGAGCGCATAGGCCACGCACACGTAGAGGCCGATCGAACGAGAGATGCCGAATGCTGCGATGCTGCCACCGACTGCCAAGGGAGCGAGGCCCGCGACGCCGCGCCCCACATTGTAGCAGAAGCCAAGGCCCGAGCCGCGCAGCCGCGTCGGGTAAAGCTCGGCCAGCACGGGGGCGATGGCGCTATAGAGTCCCATCGCGAACAGCCCGAGCGGCGCGCCGATGGCGAGCAGCGCTGTGTCGGAAATCTCTGCTTCGGTGGCGACGAGCACTGTGGCGATTGCGCCGAGCGCGAAGCAAGCGAGCGTTGCCCGGCGCCCGATGCGATCGGCGAGCGTCGCCCCCAATATATAGCCGACGAGCGATCCGCCGACGAGCACTGCCATGTGCGTGGCGGCCTGCGCCGTGGACATGCCGCGCTCGAGCCGCAGCATCGTCGGCCACCAGGTGGCGAGCGCCCAATAGCCGCCATGCGTCCCGATCGCGAGCAGGCTGCCCCGGGCGGTGTTGCCGTACATCCGGCGCGAGAAGATCCAATGCCAGGGTTCCGCATCCGTGGTGGCGAGGAAGGTAGCGGACTCGATGAGCCGCCGGCGCGCGACGAAGACTGCCAGCGCAGGTGGCAGGCTGAAGAAAAAGGCCGCGCGCCAGCCCAGATCTGGCGGCAGCAGCGCCACGGCGATTGTGGAGGTCGCGGCGGCCAGGCCCCAGCCGATCGCCCAGGCGCTCTGCGCGGTCCCCACCAGCCGGCCGCGCGTCGCCGCGGCGGAGATCTCCCCCATGAACACCGCGCCGACCGCCCACTCCGCGCCGAAGCCGAAGCCCTGAAACATCCGCGCGGCGAGCAGTTGCTCGAAATTCTGCGCCAGCCCGCAGCACAGGGTGGCGAGCGCCATCCAGACGATGGTCAGCTGCAGCACGCGCACGCGGCCGAACCGATCGGAAGCCAGGCCCGCCAGCCACCCGCCGGCCGCGGAGGCGACGAGCATCACCGTCGCCAGCAATCCGCCCGCCGAAGGAGTCAGGTGCCAGAGCGTCAGCAGCAGCGGCAGGACGAAGGAATAGAGCTGGACGTTCATCGCATCGATGCTGAACGCGGCATAGGTGCTGCGGAACGCGCGGCGGCCGTTCGGGTCGAGGACGCGATACCAGCGTGGTGCGATCATCGGAGCCGGCGTACCAACGAATCCATCTCCGCTCTCAAACACATCTTGAACGATCGTTCCAGTATATTATCTCTCCGCCATGGCCCGCCCCAAGGAATTCGATGTCGATACCGCCGTGGAGGCTGCGATAGCGGTGTTCCGCGAACATGGTTTCGAAGGCACTTCGGCACAGATGCTCGTCGATGCGATGAAGATCGGCCGGCAGAGCCTGTACGACACGTTCGGCGACAAATGGGGCATCTACCGCACTGCGGTGCAGCGCTATTCGCGGGATGAAGTGCGAACGCATGCCGAGATGCTGGCGAGCCGCGAGCGGGCGATCGACGGGATTCGTGCGATGCTCGCTCGCGTCGCGGGCGAGGCGGACCAGGCCTGCCTCGGCCTCGGCGCCATCGTAGAGTTCGGCTGCACCCGGCCCGAGTTGGTGAAACTCCGCGAGGCTTCGAGCGCCACGCTGGCACGCGCCGTGAAGGAAGCCTTGGCCAAGGCGCGGGCGCAGGGCGACGTCGCGGCCGATCTCGATCTCGACCACCTCGCGGCCTTCGTGATCACGATTGTCTCCAGCATCCGCCTTGCGGCGCGTGCGGGCGCCAGGCCGGACCAGCGCGCCGCGCTCGTCGATCTGGCCCTGCGCGCACTGCGCTGATCCATTTTGTCCAGAGCGCCAGATTCTTGCGATCTTCGACGAACTCCAAGCGGGTGAGGCGGCGCTCGAGCGGGCGGTCGCTGCTATACCCGCCGGCACGCCCCCGATGCTGTGATCGGGCGATTGCTCAGGCTTTCCGCCACCGGTTGAAGGCAATCGAATTGCTCTAAGTTGTGCGCTGTTGCGCCGGCAACCGGCTGCTAGGCTGCTCACTGAGAGCCCCCGAGCGTTTCCGCGCATCGTCATGGCACCTGCCGTCCTTGGGTCATTGTCGCCGCTGACTGCGCCAAGGTGAAGCAGACCGAGGTGCGAGGCGTAGAAGAGGGGGGTCGAGGTGAACCCCATGAGCCATTGAACGGGGCGATGCGGCAGGCTGTCGAACCTTTCAAGGAGAACCGTCGATCTGCCTTATATACGATATTCCGTATATCTGCGTAGAATACGCTTTTGCGTATTTTGTTGCGTTATACGAAAAAGCGCATATACAGGTCTCATACGCAAAATCGTATGAGATGAGATATGGAACCTGTCATCCGTTCAGCAAAGGCTCTAGGCGCGTCTATCCGCAAGTCGCGGCGCGCAGCGGGGTTGACGCAGGCCGACCTTGGCCTCGGAACCGGCCTTCGCCAAGCGACAATCTCGAGCCTCGAAAATGGCGAGGGCGGCACGCTGGAGTCGCTTTTCAAGCTCTGTACCTTTCTCAAGCTCGAAATGCGGCTCGTGCCCCGTTCGACCATGCAACCGGACCTAGATGAGATTTTCTGATGCCGAAGCGCCGATCCTCGACGCTAGCTGTCCTTCTCAATGGGCGCTTGCTGGGCCGGCTTCATCGTGCAGCCAATGGCGCTGTCGATTTCCGGTATGAACAGGCTTGGCTTGACTGGGAGTTTGCAATCCCGGCCTCGCTCTCGCTACCGCTGGGCGACCAGCGTTACACCGGCGCGCAAGTAACGGCGGTGTTCGACAATCTGCTGCCCGACAATGACGATATCCGGAGAAGAATAGCAGAGCGGATCGGCGCCGACGGTATCGATGCCTACAGCCTTTTGTCAGTCGTCGGCCGCGACTGTGTGGGCGCACTGCAATTTCTGGAGGAAGGGCAGACGCCGACGCCAGTTGGTCAAATCGAAGCTGTGCCGGCTAGCGACGATGACATTGCCCAAATCATCGCAAACCTTGCCAAAGCCCCGCTTGGGCTTGAACCGGATGACACCTTTCGGATCTCGATTGCGGGCGCTCAGGAAAAGACAGCGCTGCTCTGGTGGGAGGACAAGTGGCAAAAGCCCCTGGGCACCACACCGACCACGCACATTTTCAAACCGCAGATCGGACAGCTGCCGAACGGCATCGATCTGTCGAATAGCGTCGAGAACGAACATTTCTGTCTTACCCTGATGGGGAATCTGGGACTGCCGGTCGCGCCGACTCGGATCGAGCGGTTCGGCGGTCGACCGGTGCTCATCGTCGAGCGTTTCGATCGCCAGCATGGACGCGGCGGCAGGCTGCTTCGCCGCCCTCAGGAGGATATCTGCCAGGCGCTCTCGGTCCCTCCGACGCGCAAATATGAAGACCATGGAGGCCCGGGCGTCGTCGAGATCATGCGGCTTCTTGCCGCCAGCGACACGCCCGATGTGGATCGCAGGCACTTCATGAAGACGATGATCGCGTTCTGGATGATCGGCGCCACAGATGGCCATGCGAAGAACTTCAGCATCTTCCTGGCGCCCGGTGGCCGCTTCAACGCCACACCACTCTATGACGTGCTGTCCGTCGAACCCAGCCTGGCGGCGCACCAGGTGAACCGAACGCAGGTGCGCTTGGCGATGGCGATCGGAGATCGTCGCCGATATCGGGTTTTTGACATATTTCCTCGCCATTTCCTGCAAAGCGCGGCGCTTAACCATTATGACGAGCGTGAGATTCTTGCGATCTTCGACGAGCTTCAAGCGGAGGGTGAGGCTGCGCTCGAGCGGGCGGCCGCCGCTATGCCTGCCGGCACGCCCGATGCTGTGATCGGGCCGATTGCTCAGGCTTTCCGCCACCGGTTGAAGGCAATCGAATTGCTCTAAGTTAGGGCGATCCGGCGAAGGCAACCCGCTATTCGGCGGTGCGGCGCCGCAGGCGGCCATAGCCGGGAGGACGGGCGCCCTGAACCCGGGAACTGCGCTCCTCGAGCCACGTCTCCGCAAAAAGATCGCGCTTTTCGATATGTGCCCTCAAATCCTTCACGACGCGCGTGAATGCCCCGATCAATATACCGGGCTCGAGAAAGACGATGTCGTCGCCGAGATCGTCATTTAGCTCGCTCATCGCGATCATCAGGATCGTCATCAGCTTGTTGTCCGCGCATCGGAGGGCGAAATCGGGCGATTTCAACGCCAGCACCGCTACGATCGCCAGCGGGTCGCTGTTGGTGACCTCGGCGAAACGTATCAGCCGGTCGAAGGTGAAGCGGCCGCGCCCCGATTCGAGATGCTCATAGGATCGAAGCGGCATGCCCATCGCCCGGGCAACCTCGCTGGACCGCAGGCGTCGCTCCTTCCGGATCGCCTTGAGCGCCGCGGAAAGCAGTTCAATGTCAGCGCGTTCCTGCTTGGTTTTCATCCCGTTCCCCAGGCCCGATCACCGGCACCGACCGCACGACAGGATCCTCCCTCCGCCTTCGCCCTTTCGATCCATGCGCATGGTGAACCTATTACATGGGCGAAATGAACGGCGTGCAAGTTCTGCCGATGATCGTACGCATTTTCGGCGCAGAAGTCGCAATATCCTGGTCAAGACTGCACCTTCTATGCCGGTATGCGCAAGATTTTCGACGTTCACATCCAAACTGCAGTGAAGTTGACCATGGCGCGGGTCCGGGGCTGGACGAGATGCCGACGACCAGGATGCTGCTCGTGTGAGCGAGACATCCATCGTGCCTCAGGCCAGCCGACGACATCCTTTCGTCACGGCCTATAAAAATCTGCGGATCGACTTGGCTGGCCGATCCAGGCTCCCGGGCGATCAGATCGTGGTGGGTGAGGTGGCAAGCGCGTTGCGCATCAGCGCCACGCCGGTGCGCGAGGCGCTGGCGCGTCTCTCCGGCGAACGGCTCGTCGACGACCGTAGGAGCCACGGCTACTTCGTGCCGCTTCTCTCCTGGTTCGATCTCGTCGAACTCCATGACCTATGCGAGCTGCATCTGGGCGCGGCCCTCCGGGACGCGGAGCAGCATGGCGACGGTCGGGAAAGCAGGCTGGCGGCAGGGACAGAGCGGTCCTTTCTGCAGCCTTGCGACGACCCGTCCGGTGATGCGCTCCGGGCCGTCCTGGCATTGTCGCGCAACGCGCGGCTGGTCGCCGCGGGCCAGATCCATATCGAGGCTCTTGCCGCGGCGCGCCATACCGAGGCGGAACTTTACGGTTCCAACGCCGAACGCGACGCGCAGCTGGTGGAACTGTTGCGCCAGCACGCATGGAAATCCGCCAGGACACTGCTGCGCGATGAATTCCGACTTCGCCGTTCCCGTGCGGAACGGGTGGCGTTCGCGATGGCGGCCGCATGCCGGGCAAGAAATAGCCGCCATATAGTTTGAATATAGAGCTCGAACGGCATGTTCTGGGTCTGCCGCAAGTCGCGGCTTGCACAACCCTGGAGGTCATCATGCCGAAAGCACCCATATCCCGGCTCGTCCGTCTCGGACGGGTCAGCGCGCTCACGAAGGCGATCGTCCTCGTGCTCCCGAACGAACCCGGGGAAATCTACCTTGGCGTTCCGCGGCCCTGATCGCAGGGGAGGGACGGCTTACGGGCCGCCCCTCTTCTTTCCGATGTTCTACGGCATCGCCCCGCACGTATATCTCGCCGAGGTCGACGGAGACCTGGTGCTCCTGGACGCACGGACCAACGCCTATCTCTGCGTGCCGCGCAGCTTCTCCGATGGCTTGAAGGTCGCGCTGACGGGTAGTCACCGGTTTCGGCCCAGCGCCGACCTGCTCGATGAGCTGGAGACGGCGGGCCTTTTCGGCATGACGGACGCACAGCCGCGGCATGCGCCGCCCCGGATGGAAGCGATTGCGGATCTGGATCGACTGCCCGGGGCGCGGGCAGCGGCAACCCCGTCGAGGCTCCTGGCTCTTGCGTGCGCTGCTGCCTTGGCGCCCGCGCGGCTTCGAATATTTCGTCCTCGCCGCTGGTTCGCGACCGCCAAGCGCTGGAACGCACGGGCCGCCAGCGGGCAGGATGTGTCCGGCGTTCACGCGCTCGCGCGGCTCGCGCGCGACGCTCGGCCCTTCTTTCCCGGACTTGGGAGCTGCCTTCCTGGATCGCTGTACCTGCTCGGGTTTCTCCACCGGCAAGGGATCGCCGCCAGATGGGTGTTCGGGGTGCGCACCTATCCGTTCGAGGCACATTGTTGGGTCGAGCATCAAGGGGTGGTTCTCAACGACAGTCTCGAGCATGTCCGCTGGTATACGCCCATTGTCGCGGTCTGAAGCGCCGGCAACGCCGGGCTATCTGGTCGTGCTCTGGCCTGCCGGACGCGAACCAGCGGCCGTTCTCCGGATTCGGAAAGCGCTTGGCGAGCACGCGCCCCAGCTCGAACGCCGCTTCGCGCTGCCGGGTCTGTGCCTCTTCGCTGACCGAACTGGCAGCCAGCATCCTGTGTCGGCCGACGAGGGCGCCCGGCTGATCCTGGTCGGCGCCGCCTTCGACCGTGACACGCTGGAAGAGGGAGGGGCTTCGCAGGTGGATGCCGGCTCGGTGGTCCGGCTCGACGATGCTGCCCTGCTCGAGCGCGTCTGGGGGCGCTTCATCGCGCTGCGCCGGCAGCCGGAGCTTGCCGGCGTGACGATCCTGCGCGACCCAAGCGGAGGGTTGGGAGCTTTCGTCGCCGAAGGCGAGGGTGTGTTGCTCGTCTCGCCGAACTTGCCCGAATGGCTGCGGCGGGCTGCCGGCGCAAGGCCGATGATCGATGCGCAGTGGCTGGCAGCTGCGCTCGCCAATCCGCTCCTGCCGACGCATCGCTCGCTTCTGAAAGGTGTCCGGCACTTGCCGGCCGGCTGCGCGCTCGACTGCGTCGGCACCGGATCGGCAGATATCCGTACGCTCTGGCCCCAACCGCGCTTGCTCCGCGAACCGCCCGCCCTCGAAGCCGAGGCTTCGACACGGCTGCGCAAGGCCGTCGCGGGCTGCGCGCGGGCGCTGGCGTCGCCCCACCCGCGGCTCACGCTCGAGCTGTCGGGCGGGCTCGATTCCGCAATCGTTCTGGGAGCGATCGCCACCGCACCCGATCCTGTCGAGATCAGCTGCGTCAATTTCTCCGTCGCGCACGCCGGCGGCGACGAACGCTCCCAGGCGCGGGCCGTCGCGGATCAATGGGGAGTGCGGCTCATCGAAGTAACCGCCCACGCCAGCGACCTTCAATTCGGCGACCTGCTCACCGGCGAGCAACCGGTCGAACCCATGCTGTACGGTCTTGATCCCATTCTCGAGCGCGCCAGCCTCGGAGTCGCCAGGGCATTCGATTCGACGGCGATCTTCACGGGGCAGGGCGGAGACGCGGTGTTTGGAAATTTGCCCAATCCCCTCGTGGCCGTCGACTATGCACGCGCGGTCGGCTGGCGAGCGCATTTCTCGAAAGTCGCCTATGATGCGGCAAGGCGCGCGCACCGGTCGATTTGGCACGTCCAGTGGCTGATGCTGCGGGACAGGTTGTGGCGTCGGCCTCCGCCGGTTCAGCCAATGCCCGGGATGCAGCTGGGTAGTGCCGCCATGGCCGCGGCGCGGGGCAGGGCGTTGCGCCATCCCTGGTTGCGCGACGACGTCATCATGGCGCCGGCGCGTCGTCTGCAGTTCGAGGCGATCGCTAATTGCCAGCATTTCAACAGCCCGACCTGGCGCAGCGCCGAAAAGGCGCTGATCCATCCGCTTCTTTCCCAGCCCGTCGTCGAGGCCTGCCTGGCGATCCCCAGCTATCGCTTGGCGAGCGGTGCAGGCGACCGGGCATTCGCGCGTGAAGTGTTTCGCGATTGGCTGCCGCCTTCGATCCGGGATCGCCGCGACAAGGGCGACGCCACCAACTATTACCGGCGCGCGGTTTCGGAGAATCTCGCCTGGTTGCGCGCGTTCCTGCTCGACGGCACGCTTGTGGCCCATGGCTTTCTCGATGGCCCCGGAATCGACCAGGCCCTCAGGGAAGAGAATTTGATCTGGAGCGATACCTCCCGCTTGGTCGTGGTCTATGCAAGCTTTGAGGCATGGGCCCGCTACTGGGGCCTCGAAGATCCGGCGGACTGAGCCTCGGCGAGAAACGAAAGGACATGGGCCCAATAGTCGCGCAGGTTCGCCGGGCTCGTCAGGCTGTGGCTCTCTCCGCGATAGCGAAGCAGCATCGCATCCTTTCCCGTCCGGTACAGCGCCAGGAACATGCGCTCGGCTTGTGCCTGGGGCACATAATCCAGGTCGGAATGGATCAGCAGGACGGGCGCGCGAATGTCCTCGACCCGATAGAATGCGCTGTTGCGCGTATAGCGCGCAATGTCTTTCCAGGGCGGAACGCCCATTCTCCCCTGACCGCCTTCCGACCAGCCGATCGGGATGGTCAGCGAGATGCCGCTCTCCGCGTAGTTGAGCCGCGGATCCATTGCCGCATAGGCGGACGCCAGGTCGTAGATGCCGTTCGCTGCGACGACTGCACCGAAGCGGGGGCTGACTGCCGCCACGCCGAGTGCCGTATAGCCGCCATAGCTGTGCCCCACGAGGAAGGGCGGCGCGCGCGACACGCGGCCGCTCGCCTGCGCGGCATCGATCGCCTTGTCGAGCACCGCAGCAATGTCGGCGAGCGGCTCGCCTGGCCCGTCGCCGAGCGGGATGCTCGGCTGGAGCACCGCATAGCCTGCCCCGACGAGCAGCAGCGGATGGGTCATGGTGGTCGGAGTCGCAGGCGCCGAATCGGCAGGGGGCGTGGGTCCATAAGGATAGCCGGGGTAGGGCACGACGACGAGGCGGGGCGGCGCTCCGCCAGCCTTTGACGGCAAGAGCAACCAGTGATTGAGCAGCGTGCCGTCTGCAGCCCGGCTGTGGAGCAGCACGCGCTTCGCGGGCGTGACTTCGGCGAGATGCCGATTGATCCGGTCGAGCGTCGTCCATTCATCGCCATCGACCTTGGCAAGTGTGCCGACGCCTTGTGCGTCCTCGCGGTAGAGGATCAATGCGCCGGTCGGCGTCGTCGCGAGGATCTGGTCGTCCTGCCGCACCGAGTGCGCCCGGAACCTCCCTGCACGGTCTTCGGCATATGCCCGCTGGCCGTCGCCCGTGCCGACCGCCGCGAGGCCCCTCTCGGGGACGGCGTTGAGCCACGCACGCGTGCCGAGGCTATGGCCATCGAACAGGGTCGGTCTGATCCGCGTCACCGGCCCCGAGGCGATCTTGTGCAACGCGCCCGACCAGCTGGCGCGCCACAGGCCTTGCGTATCTGCGAACGCGAAATGGCTTGTGCCGGCCGCCACCAGATCGGTCGGCGTCGTGCCGCGGAGCGCGGTTGCGGGCCGCGCCTCACCGCGCGGACCGAACACATACCAGACCCGCCGCTGGTCGCCCGCGCGTTCGGCCAGAACGAACGCGCGCTCGCCCGCCCATCCGGCGCGGACGAAGCGCGCACTGCCGCCCCCGATCCGCGTCACCGGCCGGACATCCCCAGGAAGCGGGGTCGTGGTCGAGGCGGGGCTGCCCTGGCTGAGGTAAAGCGTCCCCGCGGACCATGGGCTGCCGTCGCGGCGGCCGTAGAACAGCAAGTGCGCGCCTGCAGGCGCCCAATGAAGCAGGCTGGGCAGGACGTCACAGCCGCAGGGCTCCTGCCGCGCGCCGGTGACGAGGTCGAGGATCGTCAGACGCTGGCGGCGCGGCTCGAACGCCGGGTCGACGCTCGCGCCCGGGTCCGGCTGGACGGGCGGCCCCTTGGTGAGGACGGCGAGCTTCGTCCTGTCGCCCGACAACGCCATATCGAGCACGTCGCCCTGCATGCGCATGTGCGTGGCGCCGCTGGCAAGGTCGACCTCGACGATGCGGCGCGCGCGATAGGAGGATCCGCGGCCAAGATAACGACCGCTGCCCAGCAGGTCGGAGGAGGCGCGACGGCCGCTCGCCGCGCCTTCCCAGCGGCGGATGCTGTCGCGCTGGGCATTGGTGGGGGTCTGGAACAGGCCCGGAAGGCCGCCGTCGTCGAGGGTCACGACGAGCAGGCGATCCTCGTCGATCCAGACCGGGGCAGGACGTGCGGCGGGCAGGTCCGGGACGAGATCGAGCCAGCGGACCTTCCGGCTCGCCAGGTCGACCACGCCGAGCTGCAGCCGGTCGCCCTGCAGACGGAATATGCTAAGGCGCGAACCCGATGGCGAGAAGGCGCTGGCCCAATAGCCCGCCGCCTTTGCCTGCGCGAACAGCGGCTCCGCGCCCTTCGGGGCGGCAAGATCCACGACGAGCAGCTTCGACAGAGATCGCCGCACCATCCAGTCATAGCTGTAGCGTGGGGCGCTGTCGTATCGGTCGCGGCGCTCGACTATCGCGACGCGCCCGGCCGGGTCGACGAGCACCTGGCCATAGCTCTCGAGGCGGAGCATGTCCTCGATCGTGTAGGGACGGGCAATCGCGGCGGGTGCCGGCAACAGACATAGCACGGCCAGCCATGGGAAACGCATGGTCGAAACTTTCCGGGTGTGTGGAGAAGCGCAGGACTAGGCCGGGGTCACCATCGCTTGATGACCTGGAGCGAGACGAAACGTCCCAGCGGGTCGGCGCTCGCCGCGCCATAGCCGAAGCCGGTCAGCTGATCGACAAAGGGAGGATCGGCGTCGAACAGGTTCTGCGCGTTGAGGGCGAAGCTCCAGCCATTGTCCCGGATTGCCTGAGGCGAGAAGCGGATCTGTGCGTCCACGGTCGTCCAGCTGCCGACCATGCGCTCGGGGTTGCTGACGTCGTCGACATAGCCGTCGACATGACTGAGCGTCGCCGACACGCCCCAGGGCCCCTTGTCCCAGCCCAGCGATGCGCGCAGGCGCCAGGCCGGCGGGTTGGAGAGGGTGCCGACCCGCTCGAGCAATGCCGCCTTGGGCGTGATCCGGCGCTGATAGTCGAGCATGTGCGAAGCATTGAGGCTGAGGGCGCCGGTGCCGCCTGCCAGCGCGAAATTGCCCGACACGAGCAGGTCAGCTCCGCGCACGAGCAGTTGCGCGGAGTTGACGAGGCGCCCGTCGAGGATCGCCCTGTAGAATTCAGGCGGGAAATAGCCTCTGATCAGCGACCCTGGATCGTTGATCAATGCGACCAGCCGCGCGCGGTCGGCGGCGTTGTTCACCGGATCGACCCGCGTGATGTAGGGCGAGAAGACGATATCCGACAGCGCCTCGGTGAGATTATCCGCGGCGGGCCGTTCGATGCGGTTGCGGAAGTCGGTCTGGAACCAGGTCGCCTCGACGCGCCATCGCGGTGCCCAGCCGGGCGAGATGCGGGCGTTGAAGGACAGCGACTTCGCCGTTTCGGGCTGCAGCGCCGGATTGCCGCCGAACAGCGTGAGGACGGGCGTCAGCACGCCCGCCGCGTCGCGCAGCTGCACATAGGAGACCTGGAGCGCATCGCGGACCTCGCGAAGCACCGGCGCGCGGAAGGACGTACCATAGCTGCCTTTGAGAACCAGTCCCGTGACCGGCTCCCAGACCAGCCCGAACTTGGGGTTCGTCGTGCTGCCGAAATCGCTGTACTGCTCGTGGCGCACCGCGGCCGAGAGAAGCAGCCGCCGCAATCCCGGCAGCGCGTTGTCAGGGCCGAAGATCGGAAGCGCCACTTCGCCGAACCCGGCGCCGATCGACCGGCCGACGTCCGTCCGGGCGGAAGCCGAAGGCGTCGTGCCGGAAAGGAAGTTCACGCCGCTGCTGTCGAACTTCTCGCGCCGGAAATTGGCGCCCAGCGCGATCTTCACAGTGCCGCCCGGCAGGTCGAACACGCCGCCATCGGTCTTGATGTTGGCCGAGGTCATCCGGCTCAGCGTGCGGGTGGTCGCAAAGCCCTGGCCGATGAAGTCGAGGATCGTCCGGCTGTTGACCGCACCGTCGCCATAGGGGTTGAAATAGCCGTCCAGGGCCGGGTTGAACGGCGTCGACGGATCGTCGGGCGTCGTGCCGACGGCCTCGGCGAAGAAGCTGCTGTTGACGATATTGTCATATGCGGTGTGGGTCAGCTCGGAGGCATGGGTGACATAGGCCTCGATCTGCCAGTCCGTTTGCGGCGTGATCGTCAACCCGCCCGTCGCGCTCCAGCTGTCGACGCTGCCGGGTTGACGGATCACCCCCAGCTCGCGCTGGAACGAATAGGCGATGAGGGCGACAGGCGCGCCGTCGGGGCTCACGAACCAGGGATTGCGCGGCGTGACCTGCGCGAGCGTCGTGCTCGCCTGGCCATAGCTCTCGAAGTCGCGACGGGCGTAGCGACCTTCCGCGAAGAGCTCGATCCTGTCGCCCAGCTTCTGCGCCGCGGTCAGATAGGCGCTGTGCCGGTCCTGGCGCGGCAGGACGTCGGTGCCCGCACGGAAATCGACACGATTCTGCCCGGGGCGAAATCCGCGGGCGTCAGCCCGGCACCGTTCTGCCCGCTCGGGATTGCATAGGCTGGGACAAGCGATCCGCCCGGGCTGATCGCCATGATCGTGCCGGGATTCGAGAAATAGGAGCGCCAGTCGCTGCCGCCGAACGGCCTGAGATCTGCGGACGCGGTATAAGGCCGCTGATCTGCACGGAGCCGGTCGCGATGCATGAACTCGTAAGCGCCGAGCACATGGCCGGTGGTCCAGCTTGCGCCCAGTACCTGGCCCATCTGGATTTCGGCTGCGCCGCCCTGCGTGGGGGTTCCCACCCGCAAGCGCGATTCTCCTCCGTCCAGCGAGCGGCGCAGAATGACGTTAACCACTCCGCCGACCGCGTCCGAGCCATAGAGCGCCGACGCGCCGTCGGTCAGAACCTCGATCCGCTCGACTGCCGCCAGCGGGATCAACGATATGTCGGTGAAATCGGCTTGGCCGCCCGAGCCGGCGAGCCGGCGGCCATTGACGAGCGTCAGCGTCGCGTCGCTTCCGAGCCCGCGCAGATTGGCGCTCGTCCCGAGCCCGATATTCTGCGTGCTGTGATCGGCCCCCGTCAAGCTCGTGTCCTCGGTTCCGGTCCCGCCGAAATTCTGCGGCAGGGCAGCGATCGCCTCGGCGACCGAGCCTTGGCCGGCGCGGTCGATGTCGGAACGATCCAGGGTGATGACCTGCGAACTGCCTTCCGAGATGCCGCGGATGTTGGATCCAGTGACCACGATGTCGTCCCCGGGCACGTCCTGTGACGCGGGAGGGACGCTCGTCGCCGGGGCGGGGGAGGCAGGACGGCGCGGACGTGGCTGTGGTGGTGCAGGCACCGGGCGTCGCTGCGTCTGGCGCGGCAGGAGGACGAAGGCCTTGCCGGCCCGCCTTACCTCGATGCCGCTCCCGCCGAGCAGGCGCTTGAGCGCCTCGTCGTCCGAGAAGCGGCCGATCAGCGCCGCTGCGCTGCGCCCCGCTACCAGATCGCTCGAATAGAGCAGCTGGCGCCCCGTGATGCGCGCATAGGCGGCGAGCGCACCGCCGAGCGGGCCGGCCGCGATCCGGAAGTCCCGCGTCTGGGCAGCGGCCTCCGCCGATGCCGCACCCATAATGGCGATCGCCGCCAACCCTGCCAGCATATGCGATCGCTTGCCCCCGGCGATCTTGCTCTTCTTGTCCCCCACGACCTTCTCCCCGCGTGCCGGGACTACCGGCCATGTCACCCAGATCGCGCGCAAGTGCCGCGACTGGGGAAGCAACGTGCTGGGGCGCGGGCGACCCTGACTCCCGCCCGTAATTTTTTTGCTGGATCCGAGCCTTGTCTCAGCTTCGCGTCAGAACAATGGTATTTTCCACGCGATTCTGCTTGAGCGAGAACAGGGCGGAAACGGCGGCAACGAAGCTTTCGGTGTCCCCGGTCTGGAAAGTGCCGTCCACTTTCGCATCTTCGAGCGTCGGATCGCCGAGCTCGATCCGGTTCTCGCTATAGCGATTGGCCTCTGCGATCGCTTGATCGAGCGGCGTCCCCCGGAAGACGAGCCGCCCCGAGGTCCAGGACGTCACTGCCTCGAGATCGACCGCGCGGGTCGCTATTTCGCCATCGGCATTGACGATCGCGCTGAGCCCGGCACGGGCGAGCCGCGCGGGCGCACCCGCGCCCCCATCGACCATGACAGCGCCCCGCGCGAGGACGACCTGGACCTCGCCGGCCGCGCGCCGCACGTCGAACTGCGTGCCTGCGGCCTGCACCGTTACACCGCGCGCGCGCACCTCGAAGGGGCGCGCCGGGTCGTGCTTCACATCGAAGAACGCCTCGCCACGGTCGAGCGAGATCCGCCGACCCGCATTGGCGCGATGGACGCGAAGCGCACTGTCGGTGTTGAGACGGATCCGTGATCCGTCCGCCAGGCTGACCAGCAACTGCTCGCCGATGGCCGTGCGATAGGCACGCGCCATGCCGACCAGGAGCCAGCCAGCCCCCGCGGCGACCGGTGCCAGGCCCGCGCCCGCGAGCACCATCCGGCGGCTGGGCCGCCAGCCGCGGCGCTCGAGGCGGGGACGGCTCAGCGCATCCCCTACCGCCGCAGCTATGTCGGGATCGTCGCCGAGCGCTCGCGATTCGCGCCAGAAGGCTTCGGCACGCGCGAAGCGCTCGGCGTTCCCTGGCGCGCGCCGCCAGGCATAGAAGGATTCCAACTCCTCGGTGGTCACCGAGCGCGTGTTGAGTTTGGCAAGCCACTCGGCTGCCTGCTCGTCTGCGCGCTCCTCCTGCGTCCCCATCGTGCCCCGCCATTCAGTCGCGTAGCTTCGCGGCGCACATCGCCAACGCCCGGCTCATCCGCCACTCGACGGTCTTGACCGGGACGCCAACATGGCTCGCTATCTCCTGATAGGTCAAACCGGTAAACCGGCTAAGGACGAATACGTCGCGATAAATCGCAGGAAGCGACAGAATCGCCTGCTTCATTTCGAGCGTGCAGTGCTGTTCGGGCTCGATGCGCGGGAGTGCGGACTCGTCGAGCGCATCGATCGGAGCGGCGAGCCCTCCGCGCACGCTGTTGCGGCGCATCTGGTCGCGCGCCAGATTGACCGCGATGCGCAACAGCAGCGCTTTGGGGTGACGCCCCGCGTCGGTCGCGTCGTACCGGGCGACGCGGGTATAGGTTTCCTGCACGATGTCATCGACATCGAGCGGCGTTGCGCGCAGCCGCCAGGCCAGCATGCGCCCGAGCCAGGCCGCATGACGTCGATAGAGTTCGTCGAGCGTAGATGCCGGCTTGTCCGCCCGCGGCGGCAGCGAATCCTCGTTCCGGCCCGTGCTGGCCATTGCTTCCACTCCCCAGGTCGAGGGGCGTGGCGATGCCGATGGAAACCTGCACAGGCGCGACGGCCGGCGGCTGCTGCCCGCACGACGCCATAGCTGTCCCCGCGCAACAGGCGCGAAGCACATCCGGTCTTGCACAGGGGTTTCCACGCCCCTGCCGCCGATGCTTCGACGGCGACGCCATGCTGGCCTATTCCCGAAGTCTTGGCAAATCGTGCCCGAACGGCCAGATCAGGCGCGCCACCTGATGGCCAAGAATGCGCTGGAAGGCAGGGGTCGGGTGTTGGAAACCTTTGTGCAAAGGCCCGCTATTTAGAAGCGATCCGCCGCCATTACCCCGGCTCCAGAATCGCTCCCTGTTTCACGGCACCCGACATGCGCAGCCTGCCCGGCGCAGCGGTCTCCCGCAACCCGCTGCCGTCATGCCGATCCTCCGGCTGACGCGCGCAGGGTGCCAGTGCCGCGACATGCCGCAGGTTCGCACTGACGCGGTTTGCCGGTCGGACCGCCAGAATTTGCCGATAGACGCGCAAAAACTTGCGCAGGTCGGCAAGTTGCGAGTCTCGCCAGGACGTTCGCCGGGACAAGGCCCGGGGGCCATGGTCTGCTGCCTCTTGGAGACGGCAAGGGGAGGGCATTTCATGCCCTCGGGCGTGGAGCCAGACTGGCGAGATTCCGCAGGGTATCGGGCGCTGCTCGCGCTCGATCGCCGGGGCTTCGCGTGGGAGTTCCTTCGCCGCAATCCGCACTATCGCGCCGAGGCCTGTCGGTATCCGCCTGCGCGCCGCACGCTTCGGTTCACGCAGGTCGAGCAGATCGAAGCGCCGCCCGGAGGTGCGGCGCGCTGGGGCCTTTGGTTTCCACGAGCGGCCGGACCTAGACTCGCGCGCCGCTTGCGCCATGTGGCAGGACGTTCACGATCCAGCTGTCGTCAGGATCGACGCGATCGCGTCTTCCGCCAACCATCCCGACAGTCTCGACCTTGGCCGCACGGGCGTGCGTGTGACCGCGTTTCCGGTCGCCGGCGGAGATCTCCAGCTGCTCCTGAGCGAGGGATCGCGCCACATCCGGCTCGCCTTGCGCAGTGGCAGTCTCTTCGAAGGACCGGTGCGTCTTCGGTACGCCCTTGAGGGCCTACGCGACCTCGAGCCCAGGCTGCTGACCTTGCGTCGGCTCGCGGGTCTCTGGCGTCTCGGCTATATGCCCGCCCAGCTGTTTCCCCGGGATCGACGCGCGCCGCGATGGATCGCGTTCTTGCGCGCGATCGACGCTCTGCACGCCGGAGCCGCCCAGCGCGACATTGCCGTCGCGCTGTTCGGTGCCGATCGGGTTCGGAACGAATGGCGCGGCAGGTCGGACTATCTCAGGCTGCGAGTCCAACGGCTGGTTCGCAGCAGCGAGATGATGATCCGCGGCGGCTATCTGCAGCTCGTCGCGGAGCGGCCAAGCGTCTTGGTCACTGACGTTGATTGGGACGAAGCTCAACCGGCCTCGTGACGTAGTGGCGTTAACGATCCGTTTACCTTCTCTCTTCACATGATACGTTGATCCTCAAGGGTCGCGTTGCAGGGGGCAGTCGCAGTGTGCTCGCGTGGGCTTGATCAATCCTGCTTAGGCGCGAGCGCAAATCGGTATTGCGATAGCGCAAGCGGTCTTTCCGCATCTGTCGCCCCGGCGCCGATGTTTATCTCGTGTTGACCCGCTCAAGGTGCGCCAAGTCCAGCGACTCCTACGAGCGCGGGCGGTGCATGCGGACCGCAAGTGGCCTCAAGTCTGACCAGAGGTCAGTAGTGCAATCAATTGGCAACCAGTCGGAGGGGGAACTGCTGTGAGCAGTTGAACATCGCGGCCGCGGATGCGCAAAAGAGGCTTTGCTCATAACGGCAAGGCTCTTTTGGGCGGCGGCCGTTACTGAGCTGACAGCGAGAAATCCTGCGAGTGCGGGAGAAAGTCGAACAATCAAAGTCGAGCGCTGCGGCCTCGGCTGTTGGATGGTTGTTGCCTACGATATTAGCCAAATTTACTATATCTATACTGAACAGTTCGTCTCATTTTATTCAAATCCCTAGTTTTTTTATTTGATCAATGTTCAAATTTCGGGAGTATTGTTCGTGTGTTTCGAATCGGGACGCCGGAACGAGTAAAGGGGTAGCAGATGGCTAAGAAGGCGGAGACGGCGGTGGTCGGGAAACGGGAGCAGGTGAGTCGCCCGCGCCGTCACCTGACCGTGCTTGCGGCAGTGGCCGGGATCGTGGTTTCCAGCGGAGCGGGCGTTTCTGCCGGGGCGCGGCAGGCGGCGCCCTCGTCCGCCGGGATGTTTCACGAGCAGGCTACCAAGCTCGGCGTTAAGACCTGCGCCGGGCTGTATTCGGCCCTAGGCGGCCTGGTTGCTCAAGGCGCGGCTCATGCGGTCCGCACCGAAACCGACAAGCGATCCCCGGATACCCACATCGTGCAAGGCGCAGTGGGAATGACCTACGATCTGCCCGAATTGAAGGGTCAGGCGGCCGGGGTCGTCATTGCCGCGCCGCGGGGCCAGGGTTGCGAGGGGCAGTTCGTAAGGGTCGCGCCATTTCAGAAGCCCTGCCAGCAGGTCGTCAGCTATTTGCCAGCGGGAAGCGTCCCTGTGACCAATCTGTCCGGGGTTCCGCTTTATGAGATCGGCGGCGGCCAGGGGCAGGCAATGCTGATCACGAGCGGCGCAAGCTGCGTCGTCGTCACCATCACGACCGGCACGCAAGGTCCATAGCGGACTGGAGGTCGCCGTTCTCCTCCGGCGACGGCTCCACCGTACTCGTCAAGGTAATCCAATTCACGGGCGTCGCCGCGCGTAGCGGGCGGCTGCGCCCATTTCACCTGCTCGATCCGCATCGGGACCGGGCCAGTCAAAGGGGTATATGTCATGGTCGAAGTCCAAACTGCATCGAACGCACGCCGCCGCGCCAGCTTCGCGGGGAATTGGATCAACGGCATGGACGGGGGCAACTGGTCGCAGCGGCGCCGGCTGATGAGAGTGCTGCGCCAGGCGCACCGGGTGCTCGGCGTGAAGCGCGAAAGACTCGGTTTGGGCGGGCTCGGTTTCGGCAGCAGGAGCGTGAGCGGTCTCTTTGCTGGTGTCGGCGTCGTGGCCCTTTCGACTTCCATCGCGGCGCCTGCGCTGGCGCAGAACTATACAGCTGGTGGCGGTGTGGTCGCGACGGCGAACGGCTCAAGTATCGCAATTGGCTGCGGCGCCCATCCGGCGACCGTTACCGCAGCCTCCGGTACAGCGTCGGGCGCCACCGCGATGGGCTGCCGGGCTGAAGTCAGTGCACCGGGCGGAACGGCAATCGGCTCGGACGCGACCGCAAGCGGGCAGCGCGGAGTGGCGGTAGGAATCAATGCGACGGCTGCCGGTCTGGATTCGGTTGCCCAAGGCACGAACTCAAATGCAGGTGCTCAGAATGCCGTCGCTCTCGGCTTTCAAGCGACCGCGACCACTTTAAACTCCATCTATCTCGGCTCGCGTACGGCGGCGGGAACAGGTGCGCTGGCGCAGAGCGCTATCGCAATCGGCACGGACGTGACGGCATCTCAGCTCGATTCGATCGCGATGGGTCGCCAGAGCCGGGCGACTGCACGAGACGCGATTGCACTAGGGCATCTGGCTAACGCCGGCGGGATTCAGAGCACCGCGCTCGGGTATCTTTCAAATTCGAGCGGCCTGGAAAGCACGGCCATCGGTTATGACGCCCGGGCAACGGCCGTTAACGCCACCGCGCTGGGCAATCAGGTGCACGCGCTGGCAGAAGGCAGCATCGCCATCGGCACCCATAACGCCGGGGATCATGTTGACGCTGCATCCACTAGAGGCATTTCAATTGGATTCTGGTCGTCAGTCACAAATGCACCCTCTGGTATTGCCATCGGAGATAGCGCCAACGTCTCATCTCTGAGGGGTGTCGCGATTGGAACAAGAGCGGCCGCCACCGGCGCGAGCGGCTCAACAGCTGTTGGCGTGGATAGCACGGCCTCCGGGACAAATGGCGCCGCATTCGGCTTTGGTGCAAACGCCGCAGGCTTGTCGGCTACGGCCTTGGGACAAGGCGCCAACGCCTCAGCGGATTTCGCTACATCGGTTGGGCGAGCGGCCAGGGCTCAGGCAGTCAATTCCACCGCGCTTGGCGCCCTGGCCACTGCGAGCGGCCTCAATTCGTTAGCGGTTGGTACCAGTGCTTCCGCAAGCAATGATGAAGCCATCGCCGTCGGCGCCCTGGCCGTTGCCAATGGTCAGCAGACGCTCGCCTTGGGCAACAATGCCACTGCGCTCAATTTTCAGTCGGTAGCGATCGGCAACGCTACCAACGCCGACGGCAACAGCGTCGTCGCGATAGGCACGAACGCCAACGCGACCAATTTTGCAGGCATTGCGCTCGGTCTGGATAGCGTCACCGACGGCAACAGCACCATTTCGATCGGGCGCGGCGCCCAATCCCATGACTTCGAATCGGTCGCGATGGGCCGCGCAAGCTCGGCCGCGCTCGCCGGAACGGCGATCGGCGCGCAAAGCGTCGCCACGGGCGACAGCTCGACCGCTCTGGGCCGCGCGGCGAGCGCCACGGGAACCCGCGCGACCGCGATCAGCCTCGGAGCCAGCGCAACCGGAGAGCAGGCGACCGCCGTCGGCTACCTTGCCGACGCTTCGGCTCTCAACGCAATTGCGATGGGTAGCACTGCTGTCGCCGATGCCGAAGATGCGGTCGCGATCGGCACCGCAGCGGTCGCCACTGGCGGCAAGGCCGTGTCCATCGGCGCGGGCAACACGGCCTATGGTGACGGCGCGGTCGCGATCGGCGATCCGAGCTATGCCAGCGGCACCGGCGCGTTCACCGGCGGCGCGAACAACATCGCCAACGCCGACGGCACGGCGACGGCTACCGCTGCCAACATGGCGAGCGGCGCGGTCGCGATCGGCAACAGCAATGTTGCGGCCGGGCAGGGCTCGGTCGCGCTCGGCAACGACAGCAGCGCGCTGGCGGTGGGTTCACTCGCCTTTGGTGACACGGCCGTCGCCAACAACGCGGGCGACGTGGCGTTGGGCTCGGGTTCGGTGACCGCGGCGCCGGTTCCGACGGCGAACACCGTTATCGGCGGCATGACCTACAATTTCGCCGGCACCTCGCCGACGAGCGTCGTCTCGGTTGGCGCAGTTGGCGCGGAACGCCAGATTCAGAACGTCGCGGCGGGCCAGATCAACGGCGGATCGACCGACGCGGTCAACGGCTCGCAGCTCTTCGCGACCAATCAGCAGGTGACCCAGAACACGACGGACATCGCCAATCTCAACACCACGGTGACCAACATCAACACCGGCGCCGGCATCAAATATTTCCACGCCAACTCGGTGCTGGCCGACAGTCAGGCGCTGGGCACGGACTCCGTTGCCATCGGCCCGAATGCGGTCGCCAACAATGCGGGCGACGTGGCGCTGGGCAACGGCTCGACGACCGCGGCTGCGGTGGCGACCACCGGAACCACGATCGGCGGCACTGCCTATACCTTCGCGGGGACAGCACCGACGTCAACGGTGAGCGTCGGCGGGGTCGGTGCGGAACGTACGATCACCAATGTTGCCGCTGGCCGGCTCGATGCGAGCTCGACCGACGCGATCAACGGCTCGCAGCTGTTTGCGACCAACAGCCAGGTGACGCAGAACACCACCGATATCACCAATCTCGACAGCCGCGTGACCACGGTCGAGGGCAATGTCACGAACCTCGACGGCCGTGTGACGAACATCGAGGGCGACCTCACCAGCATCAACAATGGCGGCGGCATCAAATATTTCCGCGCCAACTCGACCGAGCCCGACTCGCAGGCATTGGGCACGAACTCGGTCGCGATAGGACCGAACGCCATCGCCAATAACGCGGGCGACGTGGCGCTGGGCAACGGCTCGACAACAGCGGCGGCGGTGGCGACCACCGGCACGACCATCAACGGTTCCGCCTATTCCTTCGCCGGTACCGCGCCGAGTAGCACCCTCAGCGTCGGGGCCGCCGGGGCCGAGCGGACCATCACCAATGTTGCGGCGGGTCGCGTCGATGCAACCTCGACCGATGCGGTGAACGGCTCGCAGCTGGCTGCGACCAACCAGGCCGTGAACAGCCTGGGCACCCAGGTGACCCAGAACACCACCAATATCGCAAATCTGGACGGCCGCGTGACGACGGTCGAGGGCGACGTCACCAATCTCGACGGCCGGGTCACCACGGTGGAAGGCAATCTCACCAACGTCGGCAACACGATCACCAACATCGCCGGCGACACCTCGACGACCTACACCGACGCGAACGGCGACGGCATCCGCTACGCCCGCACCAACGAGGCGGGCCTGGCCGAAACCGACGCCTTCGCGCAGGGCGTGGGCTCGACCGCGCTCGGCTATCAGGCGAATGCAAGTGCCGCCAATGCCGTGGCGCTGGGCCGTGACACGGTAGCCAGCGTGGAGGGCTCGCTCGCACTGGGTTCGGGCTCCGTTGCCAACCGGGCAGTCGCGCCGGCCTCGGGCACGATTCCGGCGGGCACCGGCTTCATTCCGTACAACACCAGCGACGCAACGCTGCTCGGGTCGGTGTCGGTCGGCAATGCGGCGACCGGCGAATATCGCCAGATCACCAATGTTGCCGACGGCACTCAGCAGCAGGATGCGGTGACGATCCGCCAGCTTTCCGGCGCGCTACAGGCCTTCGCGGTGACCAGTACGCAGTACTTCCACGCCAACTCGACCGCGGCGGACTCGCTGGCGGTCGGGGCGGAATCGATCGCCGTCGGCCCGACCACGGTGGTCAACGGTGACAATGGCATCGGCATCGGCAACGGCGCCGTCGTGCAGATGACCGCCCCTGGCGGTACCGCGATCGGCCAGAATGCCGAAGTGGGCGAGGAAGACGCGATCGCGCTCGGCACCAATTCGGTCGCGAACGGCGTCCAGTCGGTCGCGATCGGCCCCGGCGCCAATGCCAGTTTCTCAGGCAGCGTGGCGCTTGGCGCCGGGGCAGTGACTGTCGTAGGCTCGCGCACCGGCTACACCGCCTATGGCCTCGCTGCGCCGCAGAGCTCGGCGGGCGAAGTGTCGGTCGGTGCCGCGGGCGCCGAGCGGCAGATCACCAATGTCGCAGCGGGCTCCGCGCCGACCGACGCGGTAAACGTTAGCCAGCTCGATGCCGTTGCCCAGAACGCCACCAACGCGATCAGCAACCTCGACAACCGCGTGACCAACGTCGAGGGCAGCGTCAGCCAGCTCGATGGGCGCGTCACGAACGTCGAGAACCGGACCACGGCGGTCGAAGGCGCCGTGACCAACCTCGACAACCGCGTCACCAACATCGAAGGCAGCGTCACCGACCTGCAGGAGAGCATCAACAACGGCACGGTGGGCCTGGTGCAGCAGGCGGGGGGCTCGAGCGCTCCGATCACGATCGGCGGCATGAGCGGTGGCACCACGATCAACGTTGCGGGCAGCGGCGGCGATCGCACCATCTCCGGGCTGGCGGACGGCGTCGCCGACAATGACGCGGTGACCGTGGGCCAGCTGGCCCAGGCGATCACCCAGGTTGCCGCGAACGGCGCGCCGTTCACCTCGAACAACAGCGGCGGCTTCGCCCGGCCGGTCTCGACCGGCGCCAATTCGACGGCCGGCGGCTACGGTGCAGTTGCCAGTGGGGCGAACTCGACGGCTCTCGGCGTCAACGCGAGCTCGACAGGCAACAACTCGGTGGCGTTGGGCTACGGCTCGACCGACGACGGTCGCGACAACGTCGTGTCCGTCGGCGCGGTCGGTGCCGAGCGGCAAGTCACCAACGTGGCCGCAGGTACCCGTCCGACCGATGCGGTCAACGTGAGCCAGCTCAACCAGGGACTTGCCAACACGCTCAACCAGGCGAACACCTATACCGACCAGAGGGTGGCAGCCATCGCCTTCGATCTCGACCAAACTCGGCGCGACGCCTTCGCTGGCGCCGCGGGCGGGCTCGCGGCGGCAGGCCTTCCGCAGGCCTTTGAGCCTGGTCGCGGAATGCTGGCGTTCGGCGGCGGCACCTACGGCGGGCAGTCGGCCTTCGCCCTTGGCCTTTCGCGGGTCATGGACGACGGCAAGACGGTCGTGAAGGCAGGAGCGACCTACGACACCCAGCAACGGGCCGGCGCCAATGTCGGCATCGGCTTCCAGTTCTGATCCCTCGCGAACCAGCAATGAGATTCCTCAAGGAGGACGCAATGAAAACCACACTGCTCGCACTGCCCCTTGTCCTGGGGCTCACCACGGCCGGCGCATCCGCTGCAACCGACGATGCCGAAAAGGCTCCCGGCACCTATGTCGCCAAGGTCGATCCCACCGTCTTCAAGAAGAGGCCGCTCGAGCACAAGAAGCTCGGCGTGACCGTGAACCCCGCGGTGGTGCGGATGATCACGCCGGGGGTGGACAAGTTCAGCATCTATAATCTGATCGGGGCTCCGCACTTCAGCGAAGGCATCACGCGCCGGTGGAACTATGTGCTCTTCTTCCCGGCCGCGCCGGGAAGCATCGAGCGCGTGCGCTGCCGGATGGAAATCCGGTTCACGCGCGAGCGGGGTCGCTATAGCGTGACCGTGTCGGAGGTGATCTGGCAGGAGCAATCCTGCGCGGACCGGGTTGCGGCGGCTAGTTGACCCACGTTCCACACGCCGCGGGAAGAGGGGCGGCCGCCGCCCCTCTTCCCCACAGGATGTTCTGCTAGGGCGTAACCATGCGAAATATGATTCTTCTGCTGGGGTTGGCCGTATCGGCCGCTGCTACTGCAACGCCCCTTCCCACCAAGGCGCAAGCGGCGCGCCCGTTCCGGCTATGCGTCGTCGAAGAGAATTTGCTGGTCGCGCGCTCCCCGGTCGCGCCAAGGATCGCCGAGCGCTTCCAGCAGGTTCGTAATCGCGCCCAGCAGAGCTTCCAGGCCGACAACACCCGCCTGGAGGCAGATGCCCGCGCATTAGCAAAGATGCGCGCTTCCCTTCCCGCCGCCGAAGCCAGCCTCCGCGACCAGGAAATTGCTCGCCGCCGCGCGGAGCTTCGCGATCGTGGTGAGGAGATCAACCGCAATCTGGCCGCGCTTGATGCCGAGCTCACCAAGAACGTCGTGCAACTCGCCGCGCCGACCATCCGAACTGTCGCCGCCGAGCGCAGCTGTTCGGCCGTAGTGGCACGCAGTACCTTGCTCGATCTTGGCGACGCATCGCTCGACATCACGGCAGCGGTACTGAGCAAGATTGGAGCAACGCAGCCGCGATAGAAGCGAAGCATCACCGGGTTAGTCAGGCCGGCTCGGCGTTACAGTATTCCAGAAACTTGAGCGGATTAGGCGATCAGCTCCACGGTCTTGATTTCTCGTTAGTTATTGCGGCGGCTTTACCGGACCACCGGTCTAAAAGCTGTCAGGCGGTTTGCGGCCGAAGAGCGGTGTGAACAGCGAAGGGTGTAATCCGCCTGTCATGCTGAGCCGCTTAAGCGCAGCGCGATGGATGATCGGCGCAGCAGGATTGCCGCATGGGTGGCTCGGGAGATCCTTCCTCACGAGCCCGCAGCCCGTCGCTGGGTACCGGGAGCTTGGCCTCGAGCTCCGCAACAAGACGCCCAAGCGAAAGGTGAAGGCGAAGCTGCGGGAAAATCGCGTCCCGGCGACGGCGCCCAATGAGTGCTGGTCGATGGATTTCCTGTCGGATCAGCTATTTGACGGACGCAAGATCCGCGTACTCTCAGTCGTCGACAACTTCACTCGCCTGTCCCCAGCGCTCGATGTGCGGGCGAGCTATCGTGGCGCAGATGTCGTCGAGACGCTCGAGCGCGTGGCGCGGATATATGGGCGTCCGAAGCGGATTCGCCTGGATAATGGACCCGAATTTATCTCGAAGGACCTCGATCTCTGGGCCTACCAGCATGATATCGTGCTGGACTTCAGTCGCCCCGGAAAGCCTACGGACAATGCTTTTGCTGAGGCCTTCAACGGGCGCGTGCGGGCCGAGTGCCTCAACGCGTTCTGGTTCTTGAGCTTGGACGACGCGCGGGTAAAATGTGAGGCGTGGCGGCGCGAGTACAATGAACTGCGCCCACACAGCTCCCTCGGCAACCAAACCCCGATGGAGCGCGCTTTCATCCGGGCAGGCATGCCTGCCCGGATGAAAAAGAAGCCGGCTTTTCTCGCAATGGCCGGACCAGAGATGGGGTGAGGCCCAAGCAACAATGCACTAACAATCAAACCGGACCACTCAGTGGGGGCCGATCACTTGTCGTCGGCGCAGGTGGCGGTCTTGAGCTGAAGGCGCTTGCCGAGGCGCAGTCGCAATGGCGTTTCGTCGGCGTGGATTCTCCGCATCGCGCCAGGGGATCTTTGGATCGACTAGGAGGCAGTCGAACCATAGGATTTACTCAGATTTCGCATCACCAGGCCGATCAGGCGCCTTCGACTCCCCATTCATGCTCTGGGCGAACTTTTGCATCAGTCGCACCAGTTCATTGAAGTCACCGACTGACCATTCGCGGAACAGCTCAACCGCCAGCTTCTCGCGCGCGGCGTCGAGCGCGTCCGTCGCCGCTTTGCCCCTCTGAGTAATGATCGTCTCGCGCACGCGCTTGTCGGTCGACCCGGCTCGACGTTCGACGAGGCCGAGTTCTTCCAGGCGCGCCACCTGCCGGCTGACCGTAGTGTAGTCACGACCGACACTGGCGGCGAGATCGACCACGCCGATCGGTCCCTTGCGTTCGACGAACACGAGCAGCGGGAACAGCGCCCGCTCCAACGTCAGACCCGCCAATTCGAGCAGCTCATCATCGCGTTCCGGCCGGTTCATCACGCTCGCGATATCGATCAGCGCCAAATGGAGGGAGGGCATCAAAGCTCTGATATGTGTATCTTGCACTTTTTCTGTTGACATCCTTCGAGCCCCTCTAGATATGTGCATTATACATATGGAGGCTCAAAATGAAAGAGCTAAGCTCGCCGGTCGTGCTGATCTGCGGCGCCGGTGCCGCCGGTCTCACCCTCGCCATTGATCTTGCGCGGCGAGGCGTGCCGTTCCGCCTGATTGATAGGCTAGACTGCCCGTTTGCTGGCTCGCGCGGCAAGGGCATCCAACCCCGTTCGCAGGAGGTGTTCGAGGACTTGGGCGTGCTCGATCGCATAGTCGGGGCGGGCGGCATCTACCCGCCACTGCGCGAATATCACGACGACGGCACCTACACCGACACCCCGCTTGAGATCGAGCCGGCGACGCCGGCTGAGCCTTATCACTTCCCGCTCATGCTACCGCAGTTTCTGACGGAGCGGCTGCTGCGTGAGCGTCTTGCCGAGCTAGGTGGCAAAGTGGAGTTCGGACGTGAGCTGGTCGGCTTCGAACGGACCGAGGACGGGGTCGCCGCACGCGTCGCCGGCGCAACCGGCGAGGACCTGGTCCATACCCTTTACCTCGTCGCGGCTGACGGGGGGCGCAGCTCCATCCGCGAGGCGCTCGGAATCGACTTCCCGGGCAAGACCCTCGGCGCTCGTGCGATGGTCGCCGACGTCGTTCTGACCGGCGCCAGTCGCGATGCGTGGCACCAGTTCAATCCCGGCGACATGCGGCAACTGATGTCGCTGTGCCCGCTTGCCGGCACCGAGTTGTTCCAGATCCAGGCCGCGGTTCCGCTCGAAGGCGACGTGGACCTGTCAGTCGTTGCGCTCAACGCCATGGTGGCAGAGCGATCGGGCCGAGACGACATCCGCGTTCACTCCGTGTCGTGGGCCTCGGCCTACAGGATGAGCGCCCGTCTGGCCGGCCGCTACCGCGTCGGCCGCGTGTTCCTGATCGGCGATGCCGCGCACATCCACCCGCCAACCGGCGGGCAGGGCCTCAATACAAGCGTGCAGGACGCCTATAATCTCGGGTGGAAGCTGGGGGCGGTGCTGCACGGCGCGCCGGATACGCTGCTCGACACGTATGAGGAAGAGCGCCGCCCGGTCGCGGAAGAGATGCTGGGTCTCTCGACCCGCCTTCTGGATGCGCAGAAGCGCGGCTCGATGCGGCGCGGTCGCGAGGTCCACCAACTCGACATCGGCTACCCGGGCTCTTCGCTCAGCTTTGAATCTTCATCCCGGCCGGGTGTCCTGCTCGCCGGCGACCGCGCCCCCGATGCGCCGCTGCGCGGCGCCGCCGGGTGTGCCCGCCGGCTCTTCGACCTGTTCGCCGGCCCCCACTGGAGCCTGATCGGCTATGAAACCTCACGAGACATCGCCACGCCCCGAGCCGGCCTCCACGTCCACCACGTCGGCGCCGGACGCGAACTATCGGACGATGGCGGGTATCTTCGCGACGCCTATGGCCTTGCACGTGGCGAGTGGGTGCTGGTGCGGCCTGATGGTTATGTCGGCGCGATCCTCGGCTCGAAAGAAGCCGACGCACTCGAATCCTATCTCGTCAGCGTCGGCCTCCCGCCGGTGGGCCACGTTCATGGCTAAGCCGTTCACGGTCCGCACCTGGGCGACGCCGCCGACCATCGGCTGCTTCATGCTGATCGCGGGCACCGGGCTGCTGATCTTCTTTGGGGTCGAGACGGACCTGACCGCGGGCATCCATCGCTGGTTCTCGTGGTTGTTCCTGATTGGTGTTGCCGGCCACATCGTCGGCAATGCCCGCCCACTCCGAAACCATCTCAAGACCGAGTGGGGCATCGCCAGCATGGCGTTCTTCGCCACCGTCCTTGCCGTCTCGCTCTCCATGGCAGGATCGCAGGGCGGCTCCGATCTCGAAGAGTCCGTCAAAGATGCCTTGATCGACGCGCCGGTAGCGTCGTTGGCACCGCTGGTCCGCGCCACGCCGGCTGTGCTTGTCGCGCGTCTTCAGGCCAAGGGGGTTCCGGCAACGGGCAGCGAGACCATACGTCAACTCTCCGCGACACGCGGCATCGACGAGAGGGAGCTGGTTGCCTCGGTCTTCCTCGACGGGAAGAGCAAGTGAGCGCCCATGCCTTCGGGAAAGGCGGCTTATCGCGCAGGCTCCGTTCCGCCGGGTCAACGATCGCCCTGACTGCGCTCCTCGCAGGTTGCGCGACGCAACCTGCCTATCAGCGGCCCGAAATCCCCATGCCGTCAGGCTGGTCAAATGGGCCGTCGGCAACCTCGCCCGCGGCGGGACGCGAGTTGGGACGAGAAGCGTGGTGGGAGCCGCTCCGCGACCCCGCTATCGGCACGCTGATCCAAGCCGCGCTCGCGGACAATCCGACTCTCGGCCAGGCCACTGCACGTGTCGATGAAGCCCGGGCAAGGGCGCGAGTTTCAGAAGGGCAACGGCTTCCGCAACTGTCCGTCAGCGGCAGCGCCGCTCGCGCGCGTGCCCAGGGCGCACAAGCTGCCGGTAGCGGGCTGACCGCCACAACAGTCCAGAACTCGGCGAATGTCGGGCCGGGTCTAACCTGGGAACTCGATCTTTGGGGACGGCTGAAGGAAACGGCGCGGGCCGCCAACCTGCGCCTCGATGCGAGGACCGCAGACGCCGCTGGAACCCGGCTGTCGCTGACAAGCCAGATCGCGGACGCCGTGCTGCGGCTGCGTGCTTGTGACTTCTCGCTTGCTGTCCACAGCCATGTCGTTCCTCGGACTCTACCGGGACCCGACCGTCGCGCTGGCGACCTCCGCCTGCGATTGGCGGATCGCGGACCTCGTCGAGGCTCGCCACCCGGTATCGCTGTATCTGGTCATCCCGCCCTCCGACATCTCGCGCACCAAGCCGCTGGTCCGGCTCGTCCTCAACCAGATCGGGCGTCGCCTTACCGAGCGCCTCCCGTCCGACCCGGGCGCGCGTCGGCACCAGCTGCTGATGATGCTCGACGAGTTCCCGGCGCTCGGCCGTCTCGACTTCTTCGAGACCGCGCTCGCCTTCATCGCCGGCTACGGCATCCGCGCCTATTTGATCGCGCAGTCGCTCAACCAGATCTCCAAGGCTTACGGCGAGAACAACGCCATCTTGGACAATTGCCATGTCCGGATTGCCTTCGCGACCAATGACGAACGCACGGCCAAGCGCGTCTCGGACGCGCTCGGCACCGCGACCGAGCAGCGCGCGATGCGCAACTATGCCGGGCACCGGCTCGCGCCCTGGCTCGCGCATGTCATGGTCAGCCGTCAGGAGACTGCCCGTCCGCTGCTCACTCCGGGCGAAGTCATGCAGCTGCCGCCGGACGAGGAGCTGGTGCTCGTCTCGGGGCTGGCGCCGATCCGTGCGGCCAAGCTGCGCTATTATGAAGATCCCCGTCTTCGTGCCCGTCTGCTGCCCGCGCCGGCACTGAACGCAGGGCGATATGCCGATTGCCCCGCGGCGCGTGGCGACGACTGGGGCACGGTATCGCGCGATGTCGACCTGCGCCTGGGCGATACTGCGCAGGAGGGGCCGGAGCCATTCGATGGCGGGCCGCAGCAGGAGCGGCATCCCGGGCTGGTCGATGAACAGGCGGTCGCCGTCGGACCGGAGGCCGGCGCGGACCCGCTCGGCATCGGTGACGACGATGGTGACGGGCGCCCTTCGTCCTTTGGCCAGTACCAACCTGGTAAGATCTTCCTCCGTCACGTCGAAGATCGACTTGGTGGCGAGCCTGGGCGCAATGTCGCAGGCGTAGATCGCTAGTTTGTCTGCGATCGTCCTAGGCTTGTTGCGCCGTTTGGCACGTGAAGCACGACCTTCTCGTACAGCGGCCATGTAGCGCTCGTGCACCCAGGCGACGGTGAACTTGGCGCGGTCGATCTCCTCCTGCTCGGCGGCGCGAGGATCGAGGCCGGCGTCGATCTTGGCGTTGAATCCGGCTGCCCATTCACGAGCGTCGGCAATGCTGAACTTTGGATAGCGTCCCAGAGTCCGCTTCAGTAGCTCGCCGCAGCACACGATCTGTCGGCGATAGCGCCACGTCCGCACGCCCTTTGCATTGACCTGTATCCACAAACCCGGCGTCTGCGGGTCCAAAAGATGCCCTTCATCCAGCGCGTCGATGCTGGCGGGAGTAAGCGATGTTCTTCTTGCCACAGTCCGACTCCAGGTCGGCGCAAAAGCCCAAAACAGGGGCAATAGATTGCCGTCTGCAGTGGAGAATGCAGGGGCAATGACAGGGGCAATAGAGGGGTCGAAACCAGTCTAGCGGGGTCTAAACCGGGCGAACCTTTGAAGCCGCCATTTTGCTCTGTGTTCAAGGACTTGAGGCCGAATCACGAGGATTCGTGTGGTGCCGGATGCAGGGCTCGAACCCGCGACCTTCGGTTTACAAAACCGCTGCTCTACCAGCTGAGCTAATCCGGCGCGGGCGCCTCCATGCGTCAGGGAACGCCGAAGGTCCAGCCCTCCGTTCGTGCAAGCTCCGGAGTTAACAGCCGTGGCGACCATAGTTCAGGCTGACCGGCAGCAGTACGGAGCCATGCGGCGCTGAGGATCGCGTCGGTGGCGTGATCATCGTAGCGCGCGAGCGGCGCGTGGGGCTTCGAGCCGAAGGCGGCGAGCAGTGCGTCGAGCGTGGCGGCGTCGCGGATCTTGGAGATGCCCTTGCGCATGCCCGCGATCCGCGCGGCGAGTGCGGTGTAGATCTCCACCAGCACCGGGCCGGCGGCCGGAACAGGATCGAACGGCCAGAGCCCAAGTTTGCCGCGGAGGCGATGGAGGACGCGCATGCCGGTGAGGCTCGACTTGCCCACCTGGCTCGCGCCGACGAGGTTGAAGCAGCTGTAGGGGGAGAGGCGCATTGCCTCCTGACCGTGCTCGCAGACGCGGAAGCGGCCGCGGCCGGGCGGGAAGAGATCGCCGCAATCGCCCATCTGGCGGAAGTGTCGGCGTGCGTCGGGGTGGTTGACGAAGCTCGTGGCGGCCAGATGGGGATCACCGGCGGAGAGATCGTCGACGAGTTTCCACAGCGCTGGGCCGTCGGGCGGGGAAAGGTCCCAGCCGGGGAAATAGGCGCCTTCGTCGTTGAAGGGGAAGGCGGGGGACAGGTCCAGACCGATGAGCGCGCGGGTGCCGCTATCGGCGAGCCCGCCCAGCCAATCGAGGATGTCCTGCCGGGACCAGTTTCGATCGAGCAGCTCGGGTGCGGCAGTGCCGGTGCGGGCGCGAGCCACCGCGAGGCCCTTGGGACGCTCGACGGCCTGACCGGACCAGTCGATCGCGATGAACTCCGTGAAGGTCAGGGGCGTTCTGCCATGCCCGCGGAGATGCGCTGGGGCTTCTTGGCGCGATCCCACCAGGCGCGCTGGATGTAGAGCTCGACTCGCTCGCGGCTGTCGGTGCCGTAGCGGACGAGGAGCATCGGATAGTTCGCGTAGTGCGGAGTCTGCCAGAAGGTCTCCGGGTCAGTCTCGAACAGGATCTCCTTCTCGGGATGAGGAACCATCAGTGCGAAGCTGCCCGGTTCGCGGCCGGGCGACATGAAGCCCTTGCCGTTGATCTTGGGGCAGGGCGTGCCCCACCATTTCTCCATCACCACATCGGGAAGCGCGCAGGCGGCGGCGCAGGCATCTTCCCAGTCACGCATGGATGCACCCGCTTGCCCTGAGCCTGTCGAAGGGCGGCCTTTCTGCGCCCCGACCGAGAAGCCAAGACGGCGCTTCGACAAGCTCAGCGCGAACGGAGCGGAGGTCACGCATCGCCGGGGTCCTCACGCAGCTTCTCGCGCATTGAATTCCACCAGGCGATGCGTTCGGCGACCCGCTTTTCGTGGCCACGGTCGGTGGGGGTGTAGAAGGTCTGGGGCGGCATTTCGGCCGGCCAGTAATTGTCGCCCGAGAAGCCGCCCTCGGCATCGTGATCGTATTGATAGCCTTTGCCATAGCCGATCTGCTTCATGAGTTTGGTCGGGGCGTTGAGGATGTTGGCGGGGGGCATCAGCGAGCCCGTTTCCTTGGCCGAGCGCCACGCAGCCTTCTGCGCCGCATAGACGGCGTTCGATTTGGGCGCGGTTGCCAGGTAGAGGCAGGCCTGGGCGATCGCCAACTCACCCTCGGGCGAGCCCAGGAAGTCGTAGGTGTCCTTCGCGGCGATGCACTGGACCAGCGCATTGGGATCGGCGAGGCCGATGTCCTCGACCGCGGCGCGCGTGAGGCGGCGGAGCAAGTAGAGCGGCTCCTCGCCCGCCACGAGCATGCGCGCGAGATAGTAGAGCGCCGCATCCGGATCCGAGCCGCGGATCGACTTGTGCAGCGCCGAGATCAGATTGTAGTGCCCCTCGCGATCCTTGTCGTAGACCGCGACGCGGCGCTGGAGGAAGTTCGACAGCGATCCGGGATCGAGCGGGGCTTCGAACGACACCGAAAAGAGCGTCTCGGCCTGGTTGAGCAGGAAGCGCCCATCGCCGTCTGCCGAGGCGACCAGCGCATCGCGCGCCTCGGGCGTGAGGGGGAGGGGGCGTCCCTCCAGTTCCTCGGCGCGGTCGAGCAGCTTGCACAGCGCCTTGTGGTCGAGCCGGTGGAGGATCAACACCTGCGCGCGGCTGAGGAGCGCGGCGTTGAGCTCGAAGCTGGGATTCTCGGTAGTGGCGCCGACCAGGGTGACGGTGCCGTCCTCGACATAGGGCAGGAAGCCGTCCTGCTGCGAGCGGTTGAAGCGGTGAATCTCGTCCACGAAGAGCAGCGTGCGCCGTCCTAGCCGGGCATATTCGCGCGCTTCGGCAAAGACTTTCTTGAGATCGGCTACCCCAGAGAAGACCGCCGAGATCGCGACGAAGCGCAGCCCCACCGCATCGGCGAGCAGGCGCGCGATCGTGGTCTTGCCGGTACCGGGCGGCCCCCAGAGGATGATCGAACTGAGCTTGCCAGCCGCGACCATCCGGCCGATCGCGCCTTCCGGACCGGTGAGGTGCTCCTGGCCAACGACATCCTCGAGCCGCTGCGGGCGCAGCCGATCGGCAAGCGGGCCGGCGGGCGATTCAGAGGCGAGCGGTGCCTGTTCCTCGGGTGCGAAAAGATCGGCCATCGCGGCGATAGATAGGCCCGGACGAAGCGCATTTACACTGGGGATGTGCGAGGCGGTTGACTCGGTTGACTCGATTCGCAGTTTTATCATGCCGGTCCCTCTGAGGAGGGGCATCCGACGCGACAGCGACGCGACGGTCAAACGACAAACACGCGACGCGCACACGACACCCAAGCGACTGTTTCGCGCTACCTTCGCGTCCGCCAAGCTTCGGATCAGGATCATGCGCTGCTCCGCGGAGATCATCCGCCCTTTTCGAATCTCGTCTATCAAATAAGAACATTACATGAACATTGCTCAAAAGTCAAATCCGGAGCTTGCGAAGATCGAATGAAGATATATCTTAGAGCTATCAGAATCGCATATGGAGTAACGAAATGCGTTTTCATCATCACGGGCGGCACGGCCGCCACGAATGCGGCGGGCGTCGCGGCTGGGGCCGCGGAGGCCCTTGGGCAATGGTCTGGGAGATGCACGAGGGACGCGGCGGCGGCCGCGGGCGGCGGATGTTCGACGGCAGCGAGCTTCGGCTCATCCTGCTCAAGCTGATCGAGGAGACCCCGCGCCACGGCTATGACCTGATCCGCGAGATCGAAGCGCGCTCGGGCGGTGCCTATGCGCCGAGCCCCGGCGTGGTCTATCCGACGCTAACCCTGCTCGACGACATGGGTTTGATCGAGGAGGCCAAGGCTGAAGGCGCACGCAAGGCCTTTGCAATCACCGACGCCGGCCGCGCCGAGCTGGTGGAGAAGGCGGGCGAGGTCGAGGCACTGTTCGCGCGGCTCGCCGAGCTCGGCGAAACGCATGCCCGTCACAGCGGCGGTCCGGTTCGTCGCGCCATGGGCAATTTGCGTACCGTGCTTCAGGAGCGGTTAACCGCGACGGACGTTGACTCCGAGGTGCTTCATGAGATTGCGGCTGTGCTCGACGAAGCCGCACGAAAGATCGAGAGGCTCTGAATGACGATCGCCACCGTCTCGGCATCCGTACTGATCCCGACCGAGCATGCGAGCCGCTATCTCCAGCAGCTCTGCAAGCACTGGCAACATAACCTGCAGGTGGAGTTCACGCCCGAAAACGGGACAGTGATCTTCCCCAAGGACGCCCGCGGCGCGAACTATCCGGGCGATGCGGTGGTGACCTTCAACGTTGCGGAGATGGGGCTGGTCGTGCGGATCGATGCCTCCTCCGCGGAGCAGCTCGAGGGATTGAAGGGGGCAGTCGCCCGGCACCTCGATCGCTTTGCCTTTCGCGAGGGCGAACTGCGCTACGACTGGCACTAGGCGCCGGCGCCTAGAGATATCGCATCCACCATGCGCCGCTGGCGCGCTTGATCGCCGCAAAGCGCCGGCAGGCAAACCAGCACGGCAACGCGACGATCATCGCCATCAGCCAGAGCATGCCCAGGTTCGGCAGGCTGACCAGCCCATTCGCGCTGAGCACTAGGGCCGCCAGGCGATTGAGGCCATGGAGCAGGTAAAGATGCAGGATGTAGAAGAACAGCGGCGCAGCGCCGAAGACGGCGAGGGCCGCCACCGGCCGTGCGGGCAGCTTCTCGAGCGCCAGGAGCAGCCACGCACCCATTCCGAGCGTCAGCAACAGGAAATCGGCCGAGGGTGGGTATTTGGTGAGATTGAGAAAGCTCTCCGCGGTCATCAACCAGGTGTCGCCGGCTTGCCATGGCGCCGGCTCGCCATAACCATTGGCTGCACGCAGAGCGACGAAGCCGAGCAGCGCCACCAGCCCGACAAGGCCGAGCCGACGCCGTCGTGAAGCCGGGTCCGCGCCCGCGGCGAACCAGGGGCCGATCGCATAGCCGAGCGCGATGACGCCGATCCACGGCAGCAGCGGATAGGAAGTGCGCGCCTGTCCGCCCCAGGGCAGATCGATATAGCCGCGGTCGTGCAGCACCGCCCAGAGCGCGTGCAACGGTTCGCCGGATGCGACATGGATCGGATCCAGCAAATTGTGCCCCAGCACGATGACCAGCCCGAGTGCTACGAGAGCCGCCCGCGGCAAATGCACCAGCACCGCGAGGGCGAGCATGGAAAGGCCGATCGCCCAGATCACCTGGAGGAACACCGTTGCGGGAGTCAGGTCGAAGGTCCAGGCGAAGTTCACCACCGTCCATTCGAGCGCGATCAGGAACAGCCCGCGCTTGGCCAGGAAGCCGGAAGCGGCGCGCGCACCGCCGCGCGGGGCGGCATAGAGCCAGGCGGCAAGCCCGGTGAGAGCGACGAACACCGGCGCACACAGATGGGCCGCAAGCCGAGTGAAGAACAGCGCCGGCTCGGTCGTCGCCAGGTCCATCGGATCGCTGACCTGCGCGTGCAGGTAGAAGAACTCGCGCGTGTGATCGACCAGCATCAGCAGGATGACGAGCCCGCGCAGGGCGTCGATCGAAAGGATGCGCGTGGGTCGGCGGGCAGTGTGATGGTCGAGCGTGGACGCAGGAAGTGAAACGGCCGGGGTTGACAGAATGGATCTCCTTCTCGCATCGGAGATGTTACATCATCTCTAAAAAGGCAACCCACTTGCTGAATCGATTTCCCGCGGCAGCGCTGCTGTCGCCGCTTCTGCTCTGTGCCTTCCCAGCATCCGCCGAGCCTGACGACGCTGTCGAACCGAAGGAAGGGCAGGAAATTGTCATATTGGGCACGCGTCAGTCGCAGGTCGATCCGACGCTCTCGTCCGGAGGCGCGACGGAAACCATGTCGCAGTCGAGCCGCTCGATCGAGCGCGACCTGCTGACGGCGGCCGGTGCCTATCGCCTTTCCGATGCGCTCGAGCTGGTGAGCGGCGTGAGCAACCAGAACAATCGCGGCGGCTTCCTCGACAATTTCGCGATCCGCGGGTTCCTGGGTACGCCGGACGGCGGTGCGGAATATTATGTCGACGGCTTCCTCGCCAATCGCGGCATGGGGCCGCCCCGCGACCCCGCAACTGTCGAGCGGATCGAGCTGCTGAAGGGGCCGGCAGGCGCGCTGTTCGGCGACATCGATCCGGCGGGGCGGGTGAACATCGTGAGCAAGACGCCGGCTTTCACTCCCGCGGCCAGCGCGACCTTCACCTTTGGATCCTACGGTAACCGCCGGATCGAACTCGACGCCACCGGCCCGATTTCCTCTACGCTGGCGGCGCGCATCGTAGTCGCAGGGGAGAACAGCGACGGTTGGCGCGATTTCGTCACGCTGAGACGGCGGGTAGTGGCACCATCGCTCACCTGGCGCCCAAGCGACGCGGTTCGCCTGACCTACATCGGCGAGATAACGCATTTCGACGCACCGTTCGATCGCGGCGTCCCGGCCATCGCTGGGGACGCCAACGCCGTGCCGCGATCGAACTTCTATGGCGAGCCCGGCGACGGAGTGACGCGTTTCCGCAACGAGCGGCACCAGTTGACGGGATTTGCCGAACTGGGTGGAAGCTGGGCGCTCAACGGCGGTGTTGCGTGGCGGACGGGATCGCTCAAGGGCTTCTCGTCCGATCAGTCGCGGCTGGTCGACAACCATATTCTGTGGCGCCAGCGCCGCTCGCGCGATTTCCTCGTCGATGACCTTTCGGCGCGGCTCGAGCTTTCGGGACGGATCGGCAGCCACCAACCGACCATCGGCATCAAGGGCTATCTGCTCGATTATGCCGAGCGCTGGATGCGCCGGAACCCGACTGCCGCGATGCCCTATGCGATCGACGTGTTCGAGCCGGTCTATGGCGGCACGCCGCCGGTGCTGCTGCCCTTCACTAACAATCGCGAGAAGCGCTGGTCGGGGACCATCTATGCGCAGGACATGTGGGAGGCGACCGATCGGCTGACGCTGGTCGGCGGCGTCCGCCTCGACGTCTATCGGCAGCGTATCCAGAACAACCGCACGGGCGAGACCGGCCGCGCGGTGGACGAGCCGGTGAATTTCCGGCTGGGCGCGCGCTACCGGCTGAGCGATGCGCTCGCGGTGCATGCCAATTGGGGCGAGAGCTACGTGCTCAATTCGGGCACCGATCGTTCCGGAGAGGGCTTCGCGCCCGAGCGGGGGAAGGGCTATGAGCTGGGCATCGCCGGCACCTGGCCGGGCATCGACGTGGCGCTCACCTGGTTCGACATCCGCAAGCAGGGCATCCTCACCAACGATCCGGTGGACCCCAATTTCCTCGCGCCGGTGGGCAGCCTCAAGAGCCGCGGGATCGAAGTGGACGCCTCGTTGAAGCTGGCGTCGCATTGGCAGATCGTCGGCAACTATTCCTGGACGGATGCGCGGGCGGACGACAGCAGCTTTGCGACCGACAGCGTGCTCAACGTGCCCGAACATGCCGGGACGCTCTTCGTGCTCGGACGGTTCGTCGGCGACGGCGGACGTGGCCTCTCGGTGAGTGCGGGGGTGAACTATGTCGGCGACCGGGCGGGGGCGATCGACGGAAGCGGGCTGGTGCTGCCCGCCTATGCGAAGGCCAAGGCGGCGGTGGAATATGCCTTTTCGAGCCAGTTCACCCTGCGTGCCGAAGCGGACAATCTGTTCGACGGCCACTATGCGCAAAGCTCATACAGCCCGGTGTGGATTTTCCCCGGTCAGCCGAGGACGATCCGCGTATCGGCACGGGTGAGCCTATGATTGCGATCCGCGGCGCCGCGCGATCACTTCGAGATAGGTGTCGAGCACGACCTGGTTGATCGCGCTCCACTCATAGCCTTTTGCCTTGGCATGGCCTGCCGCACCTGCGGATTTGTGAAGCGCGGGATCGGCGATCAGCTGTGCGATCGCGTCGGCATAGGCGTCCACGTCGCGCGGGGGGACCAGGAAGCCGTTCACGCCGTCGTCGATCAGGTCCACCGCGCCGGTCGCGCGCGCGGCGACCACCGGCACGCCTGCGGCCATCGCCTCGAGCGTTACGTTGCCGAAAGTTTCGGTGGCCGACGGATTGAACAGCACGTCCATCGAGGCGACCGCGCGGCCGAGATCGTCGCCCTTCTGGAAGCCTGCGAAGGCGGCCTCGGGCACGCGTTCGGCGAACCAGTCGCGCGCCGGGCCGTCGCCGATCACCAGCACCTTGTGCGGCACGCCGCGCGCGCGCAGCGCTCCGCAGACGTCGGCGAAGATGTCGAGCCCCTTTTCCAGGACCAGGCGGCCGAGGAAGCCCACTGCGAACTCCTCGTCGGCGATGCCGAGCGAGCGGCGCCATTCGAGGCTGCGGCGGGCCGGATCGAACCGGTCATGATCGACGCCGCGGGCCCAGATGCCGATCGGCGTGGTGACACCCCAGGAACGCAGGATGTCGGCAGTGGACTGGCCGGGTGTCATCACCTGATCGACGCGATTGTAGAAGCGCGTCAGCCCGCGGATCATCATCGGCTCGAGGAAGCCGATCTTATAATATTGCGGATAGGTCTCGAAGCGCGTGTGGAGCGAGGCGAGCGTGGGGATATCGTTCTCGCGTGCCCAGGTGACCGCACGGTGGCCGAGCACCTCTGGCGCGGAGACATGGACGATGTCGGGCGCGAAATCCTCAAGGTCTTCCTGCGTCACGCGCGGCAGCCGCCAGGCGAACTTATATTCGCCGCGCCCGCCGGGGATCGGCAGCGCCGGCACGCTCACCAGGTCGCCGGTCGGCGGGAAGGCGGGCGTGTCGGTGGTAGGCGAATAGACGCGGATCTGGACGCCCCGGCGCAGCAGGTGGCCGGCGAGCATGTTGAGCGCCTGGTTGGCGCCGTCGCGGACGTAATTATAGTTGCCGCTGAACATGGCGACACGGAGGTCCGACGCTTGCATCGCGCGGCGATAGCCGGGGCGGAGATGCGGAGCAAGATTGCGGGCCTTCGGCTGTTCGGGGGAGGGCGGAGAGTTGGGACTTGTTCCCTTCCTGTTCTTCCGCTAGCCATGAGCCCATGGCGAAACTCCAGAAGCGATATGTCTGCCAGGCGTGCGGCTCGGTCGCGTCCAAATGGGCGGGGCAGTGCGCCGATTGCGGGGATTGGAACACGCTAGTGGAGGATTCCGGCGCGGTGGTGACACCGTTCCAGGCGCGGCACAATCTCCAGTCGGGCGGGCGCGCGATCCAGCTCAGCGGGCTCGATGCCGATGTCCCGCTGCCCGAGCGGATGGCGACGGGAATCTCCGAGCTCGACCGGGCGCTGGGCGGCGGGTTCGTCGAAGCGTCGGCGACGCTAATCGGCGGCGATCCGGGGATCGGCAAGTCGACGCTGTTGCTCCAGGCGGCGGCGCGGATCGCGAGCCGCGGACTGAACGTCGCCTATGTCTCAGGCGAGGAAGCGGCGGATCAGGTGCGGCTGCGTGCGCGGCGGCTGGGGCTCGGCAATGCGCCGGTGCAGCTCGCCGCGGCGACTTCGGTGCGCGACATCCTCACGACGCTAGGTGAAGGCGCGGCGCCGGCGCTGATGGTGATCGATTCGATCCAGACGATGCATTCGGACCTGATCGAGGGCGCGCCGGGAACGGTGAGCCAGGTGCGCGCATCGGCGCAGGAGCTGATCCGCTTCGCCAAGGAGCGCGGGACGGCGCTGGTTCTGGTGGGGCATGTGACCAAGGACGGGAGCATCGCCGGACCGCGCGTGCTGGAGCATATGGTCGATACCGTGCTCGCTTTCGAGGGCGAGCGCAGCCACCAGTATCGCATTCTGCGCGCGGTCAAGAACCGCTTCGGCGGCACCGACGAGATCGGCGTTTTCGCGATGGAGGCCGAGGGGCTGAACGAAGTGGGAAACCCCTCCTCGCTGTTCCTCACCCACCGCGACGAGAATATGAGCGGCACGATCGTCTTCCCCGCGCTGGAGGGCACGCGGCCGGTGCTCGTCGAGGTGCAGGCGCTCACGGTGCGGCTGGCGAGCGGAGCGACGCCCCGGCGCGCGGTGGTCGGCTGGGACTCGGGGCGGCTGGCGATGGTGCTGGCGGTGCTCGAAGCGCGCTGCGGGCTGAGCTTTTCGGCGTGCGAAGTCTATCTCAACATCTCGGGCGGCTATCGGGTGCAGGATCCCGCGGCGGATCTGGCGGTGGCGGCGGCGCTGGTGTCGGCGCTTGCCGAGCGGCCGCTTCCGGCCGACGCGGTGGCGTTCGGCGAAATAGCGCTCTCGGGCGAAGTGCGACCGGTGGCGCACGGCGCGTTGCGCTGTCGCGAGGCGGCAAAGCTCGGGTTCGGGCGCGCGCTCGCGCCGGCCGCACAGACAGCCGACAAGGGCGGTCTCGACCTCGCGGGGTTCAAGAGTCTGGCCGCGTTCGTCGATCACCTGCTGGGGCGCTAGCTCCCCGGATCAGCGTACGACCATTCGGGTGTAGAGGTGCCAGGTCGCATAGCCGAGCAGCGGCAGCACCGCCGCGAGGCCGACGAAGAAGGGAATCGAGCCGGCGACCAGCAGGGCGGCGACGATGGCGCCCCAGCGAAACATGACTCCCTTGTTGGCGGCGACTGCGCGGATCGAAGTGTCGATCGCGGTGCGCGCATCGATATCCTTGTCGACGAGCATCGGCATCGACACGACGCTGATCGTGAGCACGAGCGCGGCGAAGAAGAGCCCGGCGAGATTGCCGATCGCGATCAATGCCCAGCCCTGGGGCGTGGTGAAGAGGCGCGTCAGGAATTCGCCGATCGATTCGGGGGGCGCGCCCATCAGCGCGAAATAGAGTGCTCCGGCGACGGCCATCCAGGCCACGAAGACCATCAACAGCAGCCCGCCAACGATCAGGATCGATTCGAATGCGGGGCGCCGGGCGACATCGAGGAAGTGCGACCAGTTCGCTTCCAGCCCCTGTTCGCGGCGGCGCGCGAGCTCGTAGAAGCCGATCGCGGCCAGCGGCCCGAGCAGCGCGATGCCCATGGCGAGCGGGAAGAAGAGATAGGCCAGCGATCCGTTGAGCGAAACGACCGCGGCAATCAAACCGACCAGCGGATAGATCAGGCCTACGAACAGCAGGTCGCCGCGCCGATCCATGAGATCGGCCCAGCCCTGGCGCAGCGCGTCCCTCAGATCGGCATCGCCGATGGTGCGGACTTCGATAATAGGCGCGGAACGATCGAGACGTTCCGAACGAGCGACTTCCATGGCGCTCTCCTGCGTTTTCCCCGCTCCGCCAGAATACGCGTCTATCGTCGTCGGGGCAACGCCGCTCGGCTGCCACCCCGCACACTTCCGCCCACGCGCGGCTTGCGGCATAGGCGGCCGCGGGAGGGCGCATGATGGCATTGACGGGTTTCGACATCATCGTGCTGATCGCGATCGGCGGCGCGGCGGTGCTCGGCTTCATGCGCGGCTTCGTCACCGAAGTGCTGGCGCTGCTCGCATGGCTGCTCGTGGTGCTCGCGATCAAGCTGTTTCATACCCCGCTGGCTGCCCTGCTGGCCGGTGTGGTGGGGACAGAGCCGGGTGCAGCGGTGCTCGCTTTCGCGGCGCTTGGCGGGGGCAGCTATCTGATCGGGCGGCTGATCGCCAATACGGTGGGGGCGCAGACCCGCAAGAGCATCCTCGGGCCGATCGATCGTGCGCTGGGGCTGGGATTCGGCGCGCTCAAGGGGCTGATTCTCGCCAGCGTCGCTTTCCTGCTGCTGGTGCTTGTGTTCGATACCGTCGGCGGCGGCCCCGCGAAGCGCCCCGAATGGATCCGCACATCGACCACCTACCCGATGCTCGACGCGACGAGCCGGACGATCGCCGATTTCGTCGACCGCCGCCGCCGGGGCGAGCCGGTGTTCGGGCCCGAAGCGCCTGGGGCAACGAATTCCACGGCCGATCAGGCCGATTAGCCTCTCGCACTTCCGACGCTCGTCGCCTAAGTCGGAAGCCGTAATGAATGCGCCGCTCTACAACACCGAAATCCTGCGGCTTGCCGCGTCGATCCCCTTCCACGAGCGGCTGGCCGCACCGATGGCGAGCGTCGAGAAGCGCTCCCCGGTGTGCGGCAGCCGCGTGACAGTGGATGTCGAGGTCGATGGCGAGGGCCGCGTCTCCGCGCTGGGGATGCTGGTGCGCGCCTGCGCGCTCGGCCAGGCTTCGGCGGCGCTGATGGGAATGCACGCGATCGGGCGCTCGGCGGAGGAGCTCGCCGTTGCACGCGATCAGCTGACCGCATGGCTCGCGGGTGAACGTGCGCCGCCGCCAGACTGGCCAGGATTCCAGCTGTTCGTTCCCGCGCTTGCGCACCGGGGCCGCCACGCATCGATCCGACTCGCGTTCGAAGCGGCTGCCGAGGCTGCGGCGAAGGCGCGCGGCTGATGGAGGGGCACGAGGGCATCTCGCTGCTCCGCGACAGCGTGCCGTTGCTCGGCTTCGCACTCATCTTCGTCCTCATCTTCCGCCGCCTGGGGCTGGGCGCCACGCTGGGCTATCTCGTGGCGGGCGCGCTCGTCGGTCCCCAGATGCTCGGCCTCGTCGGCGACGCCGAGGGCAAGATGGGGATCGCCGAACTCGGCATCTCGCTGCTGCTGTTCCTGGTGGGATTGGAGCTCAGCCCCAGCCGGCTCTGGCGGATGCGGCACGACATCTTCGGTTTCGGCACGCTACAGGTGACGCTGTGCGGCCTCGCGATCGCGCTGGTCGTCGCGGCGACCACCAACGCGACCGTCGCGGCGGCGCTCGCGTTGGGGCTTCCGCTCGCGCTCTCGTCGACCGCGCAGGTGCTGCCGATGCTCCAGTCGGCCGGGCGGATGCGCACTCCGATCGGCGAGCGCACCTTCTCGACCCTGCTGTTCCAGGATCTGTCGATCGTGCCGCTGATCACGATCATCGCGGCGCTCTCGCGCAATCCGGCCGATCAGGGTGGGCCGCCGGGCTGGCTGCTGGGGCTTTACACGGTGCTGGCGGTCGCCGGGCTGGTGCTCGCCGGCCGCTTCCTGCTCCGCCCGCTGTTCCGCCTGATCGGTAACCTGGGCGAGCGCGAGATGTTCGTCTTCGCCGGCCTGTTCGCAGTGATCGCGAGCGCCGCGGTGATGGAGACGCTAGGGCTCTCGACAGCGCTCGGCGCCTTCATCGCCGGTGTGATGCTGGCCGACAGCCCGTATCGCCACGAGCTGGAAGCCGATGTGGAGCCGTTCCGATCGATCCTGCTCGGGCTTTTTTTCCTCGCCGTGGGCATGGCGCTCGACCTGCACGCGATCGCGGAGCGGCCGTGGTTCGTCGTCGGAATGGCGCTGGCGCTGATCGCGACCAAGGCCGCCATCATCACGCTGCTGGCGCGGCTGTTTCGAATGCCCTGGCGGCAGGCGCTCGCAGTGGGGCTGCTGCTGAGCCAGGGCGGCGAGTTCGGCTTCGTGCTCTTTGCCCAGGCGCAGGACGCGCTGCTGATCCTTCCCGAAGCGGCGAGCCTGTTCGGCGCGATCGTGACGCTGTCCATGGCGACCACGCCCTTCCTGATGATGTTCAGCCAGCGGCTTCGCGCGGAGCCCGAGCCGAGCGCCGAGGGATTGGAAGGGCCGCAGCAGGACGGCGCGAATGCAATCGTCGTCGGCTATGGCCGCTTCGGCCAGACTGTGGCGCAGATGCTGATCGGCCAGGGAATTTCGGTGACGCTGGTCGATACCGACGTGGAGATGATCCAGACCGCGGGCGATTTCGGGATGAAAGTCTATTACGGCGACGGGACGCGGCTCGACCTGCTGCGCCAGGCCGGAGCGGCGGATGCCGAGCTGATCCTGTTCTGCCAGGATGGCGACGGGATGGACACCGAGCAGCTCGAAGCGATCCACCACGCCTTTCCCAAGGCATCGATCTTCGTGCGCGCCTATGACCGTCGCTCGATCATGCGGATGAAAGGCGCGCCGATCGCGGGCGCGGTGCGCGAGCTGATGGAGAGCGCGGTGGTGATGGCGCGGCGGGCGATGCAGGCGGTGGGAGTCGAGGTCTCCGAGATTGACAGGACCGAAGCCGAATATCGCCGGCGCGACTATGAGCGGCTTAAGGTCCAGCGCGAGACGGGCGACTTGCGGGCGGGCCGAGATGGCATGTTCACCCACGCCAACCCGACCACGGCGGCCCAATCCGACTTGGAGCGCGGCTGATGCTGGTGGCGGTGCTCGCCGCGCTTTCGGGTGCGTTGGCGGTGGGCGCGGGAGCGTTCGGTGCGCACGGAGCGAGCGGGGACGCGGCGGAGTGGCTGCGCACCGGCGGTCAGTATCAGCTCATCCATGCGGTGGCAGCGCTGGTCGCGGCGCGGATGGGCGCGGTGGCGCCCGCGTGGCTGTTCGTGGTCGGCGCGGCGATCTTTGCGGGGACGCTCTATGCGATGGCGCTCGGCGCGCCGCGTTGGCTGGGGGCGGTCACGCCGATCGGCGGGGCGGCGCTGATCGCGGGATGGCTATGGTTGGCTTGGCACGCGCTGCGCGGGTGAACGCCATGATCCGGGACCGGCATTTTGCCCTGGCATTCTGGCTGGCGGGAGCCTTCGCGTTGGTCATGGCTTCGCTGCCGCACCCTCCGCGTGTTCCGGGGGACCTCAGCGACAAGGCGCAGCATGCGACGGCATTCGCGGTACTGACGCTGTTTGCTGCCTTGGGCCATCCGCGCGTGCCGAAATGGCGGCTGGTGATCGGCCTGTCCTTGTTCGGAGCGTTCATCGAAGCGGTGCAGGCGATCCCGGCTCTGCACCGCGACTCGGATTGGCTCGACTGGGTGGTCGACACTGCTGCGATACTTATGGTTCTGGCATTGATCACCATCATTCGGCCGCTGCTCCGGCGCGCGAGGCAGGCGGCCTGAACTTCACTCCGCGAGCATCTTCTCCACCTGCGCCGCCACGGTCGGGTGATAGGTGCCGCGCGCCTCGGCAAAGATGCTCTGCGCGATCGGCTTGCCCCAGTCGCCCTGCTTGATCAGTGCCTCGTAGATCGGGCGGATAAGCAGCCCGCGGCCGACGCTCTTGGCGAAGGCGCGGATCGACGGGAGGGCGGGCTCGTAGCGATTGGCAATCGCCAGTTCGGCCCAGGCCGAGCGGACATAGGCGTTGGTCGAGGTTGATAGCCCCAGGGTCTCGTCGAGTTCTTTCAGTCGCGCAGGCGTCTGCTGGCGCGGCAGGCCATTGAGGAAGCGGAGCCATTGCTGCGTCGCCCAGCCCTGCGGCTGCACCGCCGAGATCGGCCCGCCTGCCTTCACGGCCGCGATCTTGGCGTCAATCTCGGCCAGTGTGGCCGACTGGACATGAACTGCGTTCTCCGGGAGGCCGGGCTGGTACACCCAGCGATCGAGCTGGAGCTTCGCTTCGAGCGCCGCATCGCCCTTGATCAGGTTCTTGCGCAGATCGGCGAGGAAGCCCGCGCTCGTTTGCGGCTGAAAGGCGTGGCGATCGAAATAGGAGCGCAGATACGCATCCCACCGCTCGCGGCCGACCGCCGCCTCGATCGTGCGGAGGAAAGTCGATCCCTTGAAATAGTCGAGCTGGCCGAAGGTGGTGCCGGGATCGCCGTGCAGCCGCGTGGTGGGCGCCTGTGGCCCGCCGGCGTTGGCGATATCCTCCTGCAGGCCGTCCCAGTCGAGATCGGCGTACATGGCAGCGCGCTCCTGGCCGTAGAGCGCCTCCATGATCCGGTTCTCGAAATAGGTTGTGAAGCCCTCGTTGAGCCAGGAATCCGACCAAGTCGCGTTAGTGACGAGGTTGCCCGACCAGCTGTGCGCAAGTTCGTGCGCGACGACGTCGGTGTTCGAGCGGTCTCCAGTGATGATCGTCGGGGTGAGGAAGGTGAGGGTGGGGTTTTCCATGCCTCCGTAGGGGAAGCTCGGTGGCAGGACGAGCATGTCGTAGCGGCCCCAGCGATAGGGGCCGTAGAGCGCCTGGGCGGCGTCGATCATCTTCTCGATATCGGCGACTTCGCTGGCGGCCGCCTCGAGCATCGCGGGCTCGGTCCAGACGCCGGTGCGCGGTCCGGTGGCCTTGAAGGCGAGGTCGCCCACCGCCATCGCGATCAGATAGGGCGGCACCGGCTTGTCCATGCGGAAGCGGAAGCTGCGCTTGCCGCCAGCGGCGGGCTGGCCTTTCTCCCCGTCTAGTCGCTCGCCGCTCATCACTGCGACGAAGCCATCGGGAACGGTGAGGGTGGCGGACCAGGTCTGGCGGATGCCGGGGCTGTCCTGGGTGGGAATCCAGCTGCGATTGTTGATCGGCTGGCCTTGGCTGAACAGATAGGGCTTCTTCTTGCCCGCAGTGAGCTCGGGCGCGAGCCACTGGAGCGCGCTGGCACCGGGCTTGGTCCGATAGCGGATGAGGATCTTGTCGTTGCCGTCGAGCTCGATCGTCAGCGCCGAACCGAGTTCCTTGTCGCGCGGGCCGACCGTGTAGCGAAGCGGCTTGCCCTTGCGGCAGGTAACTGCCTGGATCTCCAGATCGTCGACGTCGAGCACGATCTGCTTCGCACCCTTGGCCGCCAGCACATCGAGCATGGCAGTTCCGGACAGCGTCTTCGTGGCGAAATCGACATCGAGGTTGATGTCGACATGCGTGACGCGTGCCACCTGCGGCTCGGCGTGCGTCCAGACGTCCTTCGCTTCGGGAGCGGTGAGGATCGGCGCGGGCTGCGCCTGCTGGGCGAAGGCCGAGATGGCGGTGGTGGTCATCAGGGCGGCGATGGCGGGAAGGAGGATGCGCATGGCGGCTTGCTATGCGGTTCGCGGCTGAACGGCAACTGGATGGCGTAGCGGGGTGCGGGGCGGGGCAGGGGAATACGCCCTCTTCCTGCCCGCCGGAAAGGCGCGTTTCGGACGTCAGCGCGGCTGGCGATCTAGAAAGGCTTCGACTTCCTTCAGATCGACGCTCTTGTCGACATAGGTCTGCCCGATCCCGCGCGCGAGGAGGAAGGGGAGGGTGCCGGCCGCCATCTTCTTGTCGTGGAGCATGTGTTCGACCAGCCGCGCGCCCGAGGCAGTGACGCCCGCGGCGGCGAGACCGTCGGGGAGACCGACGGCACGCAGGTGCGCGGCGACACGTTCGGCATCCTGGCCGGGGCAGAGGCCTTTTTCGGCCGAGAAGCCAAAGGCAAGCGCCATGCCCGCGGCGACCCCTTCACCGTGGAGCAGCTTGTCGGAGAAGCCGGTCTCGGCCTCGAGCGCATGGCCGAAGGTGTGGCCCAGATTGAGCAACGCGCGCTTGCCCGTGGTCTCGCGCTCGTCCTCCGCCACGATCCGCGCCTTGGCTGCTACCGAATGGGCGATGGCATGTTCGCGGGCTGCGGGATCGCCGTCGAGCAGCGCGGCGGCATTGGCCTCGCACCATTCGAAGAAAGCGAAATCATCGATCAGCCCGTATTTGACCACCTCGGCATACCCCGCGCGAAGCTCACGCAGCGGCAGGGTGTCGAGCACCTGCGGGTCGATCAGCACCAGCGCGGGCTGGTGGAAGGCGCCGATCAGGTTCTTGCCTGCGCGTGTGTTAATCGCAGTCTTGCCGCCTACCGACGAATCGACTTGCGCCAACAGGGTGGTGGGCACCTGGACGAAGTTGCAGCCGCGCTTGAGGATGGAGGTGGCGAAGCCTACGAGATCGCCGATCACGCCCCCGCCGAGCGCGATCACGTAATCGCTGCGCTCGATGCCGAGTTCGAGCAGCCGGTTGGTCAGCGCCTCGAGCTGGCGCCAGCTCTTGGTGCCTTCGCCGGGAGGGAGCACGATCGCCTCGCTGGCGATGCCTGCCTCGGCGAGGCTTGCCTGAAGTGTTGCCAGAGGGCCGTGAAGGTGGCTGTCGGTGACGATCGGCATCGGCCGTCCTCGGCCCAGCGGCGCGAGCGCTTCGCCGGCGCGGGCGAGCAGGCCGGATTCGATGCGGACGTCGTAGCTGCGCTCGCCGAGCGCGACGGGAACGGTGGTCAAGAGCGGATCGCCTTCAGGATTTCGTCGACGGTGGCGTCATGGGGTGCCGCTATGCTCTGCACCCGGATCGGCGCAAGTGCGTAGAATGGATTGCGGATGCCGGCGAGCTCGGTGAGCACTTCCTCGGGGTCACGACCGCGCAGCAGCGGCCGGGTGTCGCGGCGGCGGACGCGGTCGGCAAGCACCGCGGGCTCGGCGTCGAGCCAGATCGCGAGCGCCTGGTCGAGGATCAGCGCACGCGTCTCGGCATTGACGAAGGCACCGCCGCCGGTAGCGATCACCTTGGGGCGCCCATCGATCAGCCGGGCGATCACCCGCCGCTCGCCGTCGCGGAAATAGGGCTCGCCGAATCGATCGAAGATGTCGGCGATCGTCATCCCCGCGGCTCGCTCGATCTCATGGTCGGCATCGACGAAGGGCAGCCGCATGCGCTGCGCCAGCCGCCGGCCGACCGTCGTCTTGCCGGCTCCCATCAGCCCGACCAGCACGATCGGTTTGCCCGCCCAGGCTCCTGTGCTCGCTTGCGTTTGTAACATCCTGCGGGGGGCTATACAGCGACGCCGGGTGTCGGGCAAAAGGCCCGCCGCAAATCATTTCTTTGGGATAGTACCCATGTCGCGTTCGCTCCTTGCGCTGCTTGTCGTCCTCGTGCTGGTGATCGGGGGACTGGTGTTCCTCTCGACGCGGAGCGCCGAGAAGGAACCCGTTCGCATGGAGAAGGTGGTCCCTCTTGATAACCTCACGAATTAAGCGTTCGCGGATCGGGCTGGCGGTAGCGCTGCTGCTTGCCGGCGCCGCAGTACCCGCAATCGGGCAGGACACGCCCGAATCGCTGCTTCCTCCCGGCTTCGACGACCCGGCGCCGACCCCGGGTCCGGCCCCCGCGCCGAGCCGGCCGGCCGAGAGTGCTGCTCCGACGGTGCAGCCCATTCCGCTTCCCTCGGACGAACTCGACCTGGGCAATCTCTCCGTGCTGCCCGACGGCAATGCGACCGCAGCCGAGGAGATCGTCGACCTGAGCAAGTATGAGCTGCCCGAATTCGCGCGGCATTCGCTTGCGCGCACCGGCGTGATGGCTGCGGGCAATGTCGCGTTTCCCGCGGACTCATTGGGGAATACCGACGGCCGTTTCCTCGCCACGCTGATGCGCCGGCTGGATGCACCGGTCGCGTCGCGCTGGGTCTCGATCGCGCTTCGCCGGGCGCTGATGTCGCCGCTCGATACACCCGCGAACGTCAACGGAGCCGATTTTGCCGCGGAGCGCGCGTGGGTGCTGCTGCGCATGGGCGAGGCGATGGCGGCGCGCGCGGTGGTGAACGACGTCGATCTCGACAATTACACCACCACCATGTTCCAGGTAGCGATGCAGGCCTCGCTCGCGACCGCCGATCCGGCCGGTCTCTGTCCGCTGGTCGATCGCGGGGCGGAGGCGATCCGCCAGCGGGGTTGGGCACTCGCAAAGGCGATGTGCGCCGGGCTCGCGGGCCGGCCCAACGAAGCGGGGCAACTCCTCACCCAGGCGCGCTGGGGCACGAGCCCGGGCGATATCGACAGCCTGCTTGCCGAGAAGGTGCTGGGCACCGGTGCGCAGGGCCGGCGCGCCGTGACGATCGAATGGAACGGCGTCGACCGGCTCACGGCGTGGCGCTGGGGGATGGCCACCGCGACTGGAGTCGAGGTGCCGACCGATCTCTACCGCACCGCCGGTGCGCAGGTGCGCTATTGGCAAGCGCTCGCCCCCAACATCGATGCGGCAGCGCGCGCGCCTGCAGCGGAGCTGGCGGCGGCGGCTGGGGTCTTCTCGAGCGCGGGGCTCGTCGATCTTTACAGCGAAATTGATCAGCAATCCGACGCCAGCGGAGCGGCTGCCACGGTCGCGCGTGATCTGCGCAGGGCCTATGCGAGCAGCGACGTGCAGGATCGCGTGAGCGCGATGCGCGCGTTGTGGGATGCGGCAGACACCGCACGCACCCGCTACGCGCGGATGATCCTGACGGCGCGTGCGGCGGCGTGGGTTCCGGCCGGAACGGACGTGGAGGACTCCGGGCAGCTCATCGCTTCGATGCTCTCCGCCGGCTACGACCGGGCTGCGATGCAGTGGCGTGCCGCGGAGGAAGACGGAAGCCAGGGCTGGGCGCTGCTCGCGCTCGCGGATCCTTCGGATACGGCGCGCGTGGATTATGGCGATTTCGAAAGCTTCGCCAATGCGCAGGGTGGCCGCAAGGCGCAGCTGCTGCTCGCGGGGCTCGCCGGCCTAGGACGGTTGAACGCGGGGGAAGCGCAGCGCGGCGCGGTGGCGGTGGATGTGCAGATCGGCGGCGTGAACGGCTGGACCCGCGCGATCGATGCGGCGGGACAGCGTGGCGATGCCGCGACCGTGGCGCTACTCGCCGCGGTGGGGATGCAGGCATCCAGCTGGGCGCGTGTGTCGCCCGAGGCGCTATTCCATATCGTTGCGGCGATGCGCGCCGCTGGGATGGGACACTATGCCCGGATGATCGCCGTCGAGGCGATCACGCGGGCTTGAGCGGCTTCGCCGATCCTGCGCTGATCGAGCGCTTCCTCGAGATGATGCGAGCGGAGGCGGGCGCCGCCGCGAACACGATCGCCGCCTATGGCACCGATCTCCGGCTCGCCTCCGAAGTTCTGGAAGGACGGCTGGGGGAAGCGGACTCGGCTGATCTGCAACGGCTGGGAGCGGAATGGCAGGCACTGTCGCGGGCGACGGTGGCCCGCAAGTCGGCGGCGCTGCGGCGCTTCTTCGCCTTTCTCGCCGACGAGGGGCTGCGCAGCGACGATCCCGGCGGGGCGCTGCCACGGCCGGGCACCGCGCGAACGCTGCCCAAGGTACTCAGCACCGCTGATGTGGATCGCCTGTTCGAGGCGATAGCAGACCGGATTGCGCGTGTGCCGCCCGATCCACTCGACCTCCGTCTCGCTGCGCTGATCGAGCTGCTCTACGGATCGGGGCTGCGCGCGACCGAGCTCGTGTCGATCCCGCGCAACGCGATAGCGCCCGATCGCCCGTACCTTATGCTGAAGGGCAAGGGGGAACGCGAGCGTCTCGTTCCGATCTCGGATCGCGCACGCGCCGCGGTGGCTGCCTGGCGTGAGCATGTGGCGGCCGAGCGGCCGTGGCTGTTTCCCTCGGGCAAGGGCCACCTCTCGCGCGTGCGACTCTATCAGCTCGTTCGTGCGCTGGCGGCAGAGGCCGGAATCCCGCCCGACCGGATCAGCCCGCACGTGCTGCGCCACGCCTTCGCGACGCACCTGCTCGAAGGTGGCGCCGACCTGCGCGCACTCCAGGCGATGCTCGGGCACGCGGACATTGCCACGACGGAAATCTACACCCATGTCGACAGCCGCCGGCTGGTAGAGCTGGTCAACGCCCGCCACCCGCTGGGCGAGGCGCTCGTTGACGTGAAGTCGCGCCCGTCCTAACCCCCGCGCCGATGGCAACTTTCCTCGACTTCGAGAAACCGATCGCCGAGCTGCAAAGCCGGATCGACGAGCTGCGCCGCACCGCCGAAGGGGGCGCGGTGGATATCGATGCGGAGATCGCTCCGCTTCAGGCCAAGGCCGAGCGGCTGCTCCACGACACCTATGCCAAGCTCACGCCCTGGCAGAAGACGCAGGTCGCGCGTCACCCCGAGCGGCCGCACTTCAAACATTATGTCGCCGGGCTGATCGAGGATTTCATGCCGCTGGCGGGCGATCGTGCCTTTGCCGACGACGCCGCGATCATCGGCGGGCTGGGCCGCTTCCGCGGGCGCCGGGTGATGGTGATCGGCCACGAAAAGGGCGACGACACCGCGAGCCGCCTCAAGCACAATTTCGGCATGGGCAAGCCGGAAGGCTATCGCAAAGCGATCCGGCTGATGAAGCTCGCCGATAAGTTTGCACTGCCGGTGATCACGCTCGTGGATACTTCGGGGGCGTTTCCCGGCGTTCAGGCGGAAGAGCGCGGCCAGGCGGAGGCGATCGCGCGTTCGACCGAGCAGTGCCTGAATCTGGGTGTGCCCTTGGTCTCCGCGATTCTTGGCGAAGGTGGCTCAGGCGGCGCGATCGCGCTTGCGGCGGGCAACAGCGTGCTGATGATGGAGCATGCGGTCTATTCGGTGATCTCGCCCGAAGGCTGCGCCTCGATCCTGTGGCGCACTGCCGAGAAGGCCGCGGACGCAGCCGAGGCGATGAAGGTGACTGCACAGCATCTCAAGGAGCTGAGGATCATCGACAGGATCGTGGCCGAGCCGCTGGGCGGCGCGCATCGCGATCCGGATGCGGCAGTGCAGGCGCTCGGCGACGCCGTGGCGGATTCGCTCGATGCGCTCGACGGACTCTCGGCGGATGCGCTGCGACAGGCGCGGCGGGCCAAGTTCCTGGCGATGGGACGAGTCTAAAAAGCTCGTCTAGCGGCTTCGACAACTCGCAAAAGAAAGGGGCGGCGGAACCAGGTTCCGCCGCCCCTCGCGTTTAGGTGGCCTTACGACCCCGCCGCCGGCGCTTCGGCACCCTTCATGCTCGACGAAACCTCGTTGAAGGTGTTGCCAAGCTGGTTGCCCAGGTTGCCCATGGCGACGATGGCTGCGACGGCGATGAGCGCGGCGATCAGGCCGTACTCGATCGCGGTGGCGCCCTTGGAATTCTTCAGGAAATTGCGGATTTTCTGCATAACCGGTCTCCACGTTTCGAAAGTTGCTTCATTACCCGGCCGGCCGGGGGACCCGGTTCGGCACTTTGAAGGCTATCGCGGTGGGGTAAAGAAATGCCTAAATTCAAATATTAACGAGAAGTTTGCATTATCAGGAGGCGGCGAGCACCTGTTCGGCGATGTCGTTCCACATGCCGGTGGCCACGTCGCTGAAAGCCATCAGGGCGGCGAACATCGCGAGCACGATCATCGTAATGATCAGCGCATATTCGACGGCGGTGGCAGCGCGGCGATCGCCGATCAGTCGCGCAAAAAGCTGAACCAGGGCTCGCATCGACACCGCTTCTCCTCCAAGGACGGGCCCGAAGCCTAACAGGAACGGGTTACCAAGAGCTTATGCGAGACAGGCTCCTGCTGGTGGTCGCTGCGGCGATGCTGGACAGCGATCGACGAATCCTCGTCCAGCAGCGCCCGCCGGGAAAGCCGATGGCGGGACTGTGGGAGTTCCCGGGCGGCAAGGTGGAGCCCGGCGAGCTCCCCGAGGCTGCGCTGGTGCGTGAGCTGGAGGAGGAGCTGGGGATCGTGCTGGATGCAGACGCGCTGGCGCCTGCGACCTTCGCCAGCGAGACGCTGGGGGATCGGCACCTGCTGTTATTGCTCTACACGCTGCATAGTTGGCGTGGCGATCCCGAGCCGCGCCACGCGAGCGCGCTCAAATGGGCGAGCACGGCGGAACTCCGCGAACTCGCGATGCCGCCGGCCGACGAGCCGCTCATTCCGCTGATCGAGGCGCTGCTCGCTAATCCGGGCGCTTGAGCGCCTCGGCCAGCGATGCGGTCGCGCTTCCGCGGCGAGCGGGCTGGGGCTGCGAGGGATCGGGCGCCCAGCCGGTAAGATAGACGATCTCGAACCGTTCGGCGGTTCGCCCGTCCGCATCGGCGCGCGCGGCGAAGGCTTCGGCGGCGCGGGCGAGCGTCTCGCGGGGGAGCGGCGTGGCGCCCGGCAGCAGGTTGGTCGCTGCCATGCCGCGCAGGTCCCGGAACAGATTGGCGAGGCTCGCGTACCGGACGGTGAGCGTCTCGACATCGGCGACCGGAAGCGCGAATCCTGCGCGACCGAGCAGGTCTCCCGCCGAGCGGACGTCGATTTGGGGGTGGAAACGCGCCACAGGCCGTTCGGCCTCCGCCGCTCTCAAGCAGGCGCGCAGCGTCGAGAGCGTCCCGGCGCCGAGGAAAGCACCGAGAAAAAGCCCGTCGGGACGCAGCACGCGTCGCGCCAGCGCAAGCGCGCCGGGAACGTCGTTGACCTGATCGAGCACGCCCGCCGAAACGACGAGGTCGAAGCTCGAATCCGCGAAGGGCAAGCGGTCCTCGTCAGCCTGGACGCCACCGGCCCGCCGCGCGAACGCGAAGCCCGGATCAATCCGGGCAACCCGCGCGCCCGCAAGCTGGAAGCTTCCTGTGAAACTGCCGAGATCGAGCACGTCGGCAAAATCGCGCTTTACGCCGTGGAGGCGCTCCGCGATCCCGTCGAGCATGTGATCGCGCAGAAAGGCGAAGTCCGCATAGCCTACGGCGGCGCGATCACGGCGCAGGCGCCGGACGCGACGATCGAATATCTCGGAGTCGCTCACGCGCGGCTTGTGCAGCGGCGGATCGCATAGGACAAGACGGCGTGCACGCGCTCGCTCCTCTGGCCGGGCTGATCGACCTGGCACTCCCGCCGCGCTGCCCGGGCTGCGGCGAGATCACTGCTGCCGACCATCGTTTCTGCACGCGCTGCTGGAGTGGGCTGCGCTTCCTGGGCCAGCCTTGGTGTGCCCGGTGCCATCTGCCGTTCGAGTTCGATCGCGGTCCCGACGCGACCTGCGCCGAATGCATGGCGGACCCGCCGGCCCACGACGGCGTGCGCGCGGCGGTGGCCTATTCCGAGGTCGCGCGCAGCGTAGCGCTCAAGCTCAAATATTCTGGCCGGCTCGCCTGCGCCGAGACGATGGCGCGCGCGATGCAGCGGCTGATGCCGGACGATGCCGGGCTACTCGTGCCCGTGCCGCTCCACCGCTGGCGGATCTGGTCGCGTGGGTTCAACCAGGCGGCGCTGATCGCCCGCGCGCTTGCTCGAGCGACGGGCGTTCCTTGCGAAGCGGAGCTGCTGCGGCGGACGCGGGCGACGCCGGTGCTCCGGGGCTTGGGCGCAACGGAAGGGCGAAGGCCGTGGCCGGCGCCTTCGCGCTCGCGCCGGGCGCCCGGGAAAGGATCGAAGGCAAGACGCTGGTGCTGATCGACGACGTACACACCAGCGGCGCCACCGCCACGGCCTGTGCCCGCGTGCTCAAGCGTGGCGGCGCGGCGCGGGTGATCCTTCTGTGCTGGGCACGCGTTCTCGATGACGAAGCCCTTGATCCACGGCTGGATTGACAACGGGCCGGCCGCGCCACAGTTCGGGAAGCATCATGGCCAAAGTCGAAATCTACACGAAGGCGTTCTGCCCCTATTGCTACCGCGCGAAGCATCTGCTCGACGGCAAGGGCGCCGAATATGTCGAGTATGACATCACACTGGGCGGGCCCAAGCGGCAGGAGATGATCCAGCGCGCCAACGGCCGCACCACGGTGCCGCAGATATTCATCGACGACCGGCACATCGGCGGATCGGACGATCTCGCCGCACTCGACCGGCAGGGCGGACTGGATCCCCTGCTGGCAACATGAGAGCGGCACTCCTTCAGATGACGAGCGGGATCGATCCCGCCGCCAACGCGCGCGTGCTGGTCGATGGAGTCGCGCAAGCCGCGGCGGGCGGCGCGGCGATGCTGTTCACGCCCGAAATGTCTGGCCTGCTCGATCGCGATCGTGACCGGGCGGCGGGATCGCTCGCACGCGAGGAGGACGATCGCGTGCTGGCGAGCGTCCGCGAGGCGGCAGCGAAGCACGGCATCTGGGTGCATATCGGCAGCCTCGCAGTGCTGCGCGGCGCCAGTGAAACGGAGGGGGGCAAGCTCGCCAACCGCGGGTTCGTGATTGACGGCAGCGGTGCGATCCGCGGGCGCTATGACAAGATGCACCTGTTCGATGTCGACCTGCCGAGCGGCGAGAGCTGGCGCGAATCTTCGGCTTATGCCGCGGGCGAACGCGCGGTGACCGTCGAGACGCCGCTAGGCGTGCTCGGCCTGGCGATCTGCTACGACCTTCGCTTTCCCGACCTGTTCCGCACCTTGAGCGACGCGGGCGCGACGCTGCTCACCGTGCCTGCTGCCTTCACGCGTCCCACCGGCGCTGCGCACTGGCACGTGCTGCTGCGCGCCCGCGCGATCGAGGCGGCAGCCTTCGTGGTCGCAGCGGCGCAGACGGGCGTGCACGAGGACGGACGCGCCACTTACGGCCATTCGCTGGTCGTCGATCCCTGGGGCGACGTACTGCTCGACATGGGCGAGGCGCCGGGCATCGGCTTCGCGGAAATCGATCCCGCGCGGATGACGGCGGCGCGCGAGCGCGTGCCCGTATTGCGCCATCGCCGGGCGATCCCGGAAGTGGAGGCGCTGTGATCGTATTCGACCTCAAATGCGGTGCGGGCCATGTGTTCGAAGCCTGGTTCGGCTCGAGCGCGGCCTATGAGGCGCAGCGCACGGGCGGCCTCGTCGAATGCCCGCTTTGCGGCAGCCCCGATGTCACCAAGGCCGTGATGGCGCCCAACGTTGCCGCCAAGGGCAACCAGCGCAGCCCCGTGCCAGCTCCCGGCGCCCCGGCGGAAGCGCCGTCACCCGAGGCGGTGAAGGCAGCGATGGCCGCGATTGCGGCAATGCAGGCCAGGATGCTCGAAAAGTCGCAATGGGTTGGCACCGCCTTTGTGGACAAGGCGCGTGCCATGCATCTGGGCGAGGAGGAAACGGCACAGATCCACGGGCAGGCGACTCCCGAGCAGGCGCAGGAGCTGATCGAGGAAGGCGTGCAGGTCGCGCCGCTGCTCGTCCCTGTCGTCCCGCCCGAGAGTCGCAATTGATTCCGCGCGCTCGCGCCGGTACCAGCGGCGGCGTGGCCCGGTAGCTCAGCAGGATAGAGCAAGCGATTCCTAATCGAGAGGTCGGAGGTTCGAATCCTCTCCGGGCCACCATTTTCCGATAGTGCTCAGGCCACCTTGCGCCGCGTCTCCATGATCTTCTGGCGCGCCATCTCGTCGGCGACGAGCGCGGGCGAGACGCGCCGCTTCGCTGCCTGGTCGAGGATCGCCGCCACGCGCGGGCCGATCGCCTTGACGCGCGCCTCGACCTGATCGCTGGTTTCGCCGAGATATTCGGCGGAGACGTTGATGATGCCGCCGGCGTTGACGACATAATCGGGCGCATAGCCGATGCCGCGATCGCGCAGCAAATGGGCGACTTCGGGTGTGGCAAGCTGATTGTTGGCGCCCCCGCACACCAGCTTCGCCTTGAGCCTCGATACGGTCGTCTCGGTGAGCACTCCGCCTAAAGCGCAGGGGGCGAAGACATCAGCCTCGGCCGCGACGATCTCGCCGGCGTCCACCACCTTCGCGCCGTGGATCGCCGCCAGCCGGTCGCGCCGCGCCGGATCGACGTCGGCGATGACGAGCCGCGCGCCCGCTTCGGCGAGCAGGCTGCACAGCCGCGCGCCGACGTTACCCGTCCCCTGAATTGCGACGGTGAGCTCGGAAAGCTCTGCTCCCAACGTGTGGCGCGCGGCGACCTTCATAGATTCGAACACACCCAGCGCGGTCCAGGGCGAAGGATCCCCCCCGGCGCGACCCGGCCGAGCGGCGAGGCCTGCGACGTGCCGCGTTTCGCCCGCGACGACTTCCATGTCGTCCACACGCGTGCCGACATCCTCTGCGGTGACATAGCGTCCGCCCAGCGCCGCCACGGTGCGGCCGAAGGCGCGGAACAGCGCACCCCGGTCGTAGCTGCCCTCGGGCTCGCGCAGCACTGCCTTGGCGCCGCCGAAGGGCAGGTCGGCGAGTGCGTTCTTGTAGCTCATTCCCTCGGCGAGCCGGAACGCGTCCTCCTGCGCTTCCTCATGGCTGGCATAGCGCCACAACCGGCAGCCGCCGGCGCCCGGCCCGAGCGCGGTGGAGTGGATCGCAATCAGCCCCGACAGCCCCGACGCTGGATCGTTCAGCCGGACGAAGTGCTCCGGCGGCGTGCGATAGGCAGTCTGAACCATGAAATCCTCCTAGATGCCCGAGGAATCTACGCCGGTGCCGCGGGGATTTCTGGCCTCAATCGCTAGAGGAGAGGCGTGTTTTCGGTAGTTTTATCCCAGAATAGCGGTATCGTAGGATAATATGACCGATCTTGACCCGTTCGAGCGAAAGATTTTGCAGCTGCTGCAAGTCGACGCGAGTCTCACCACCGCCGAGATCGCCGAGCGCGTCGGGCTGTCGCCGTCGCCGTGCTGGCGCAGGATCGATCGGCTCGAGCGCGAAGGCTTCATCAAGCGCAGGGCTGCGATCGTCGACCGCCGCAAGGTGGGGCTCAACGCGCAGATCTTCGCGCAGGTGAAGCTCAATGCGCACGGCCGCGCCAACCTCGACGAGTTCAGCGCGGCGATCCGCGAGTTTCCCGAGGTGCTCGACGCCTATGTGCTGATGGGAACGATGGACTTCATGCTCCGCATCGTGGCGAAGGACATAGACGCCTATGAACGCTTCTTCTTCGAGCAGCTGAGCAAGCTGCCGGGGGTGCAGGAGATCAACTCCACGGTCGCCCTGTCCGAGATCAAATCGACGACCGAGCTGCCGATCTGACGCGTCAGCCGGCGCAGGGCCCTGGGGCCTCGATCAGTGTCGGAGCCTGGAGCAGTCCCGAGGGCTGGGGTGCGGTCTTGTCGGTGTCCTGCGGCTGGAAGCGCTCGCCGTAGCGCAGGTGGAGCAGGCGATAGTCGGGGCTGGCGCGGCCGCTGAGCGCGTTGAGCGCAGTGTTCGAGACGGCGACTTCGATGCGGTTGGCACCGGGCTTGAGCCAGCGGCCGAGGTCGAGCCGGTAGGGCGGTGCCCACAGGCTGCCGGCGCGGACGCCGTTGACGGTCACCGTGGCGGCATCGCGCAGCGGTGCGTCGAGCGCCGCCTGGTGGCGGGCGCCGCGGGGCAGGTTGCGCGGGGCTGGCGTGCCGAAATCGAGCGCTACGCAGCGATCGGGGCTGGTTCGGTCGAGCCGGAGCGTCAGGCTGTAGGTGGCGGTGCCCGAGAAATAGCGCATGCCGTCCTGCTCGGTCCACGAAGCGAAGGTGTCGACCGGGCGCTCGGGGCCGTCGGCGATGCGCAGCCGCCAGCCCTTCGCGAGCGGCCGGCCTTGCGGCTCGGCAACTGCCGGAGCAGGGGCGGCGAGGGAGGGCCCGGCGAGGATCAGTAGCCGCGATTCATAAGGTTCGAGTGCGAGCGCGATGTCGCCGCTCCCCGCTGGCCAGCGCCGGCCGGTGACCGGATCCCACCAGCTCCCGTTGCCGCGATCGCCGGCAAAGCGCGCGGAGGTGCGCACCGGACGGTTGCCTGTGTTGGCGACGAAATAGAGGTCGCCGTCGGGCAGCCGGCGGTGGACGAAACCGATCGCCGGCTCGGGGGCGGCGAGCTGCATCTCGGGCGCTGCTGCTGCGGCGAGCGCGGCTCCCAGTCCCGCTTCGGCGGTGACGGTCACGCCCGCAACGGAAGCCATTTGGCGCGAGAGCCCGGCAACCGTGTCGCGTGCCTCGTCGTCGAGCTTTCCCCCTGCGCTGCGCGGCAGGGCGTCGATCGCGATCACGCGGCCGCCGCCTTCGACCCAGCGCCGGATCGCGGCATAGGCTTGGGCGTCGATCCGCTCCATTGCCGGGAGAACCAGTACGCGATGCTTGATCTTGCCCGCGCGGATCGCGCCGGCATCGATGAAATCAAAGCTGTATCCGCCGTCCAGGACGTGCGCGAGCAGCGAGTCGGGGATGCGCTGCTGCATCGCTTCGTTCACTGAGGCCTTGTCGGGGCGCATCGCCGCGAAGGCATCCTCGATCGGCAGATAGATCGCCACCGAATTGGCGGCCTCGCCCTGGCGGAGCATGTGACTGACGCGCTGGAGGTAGCGGGCGACATCGGGCATCACGCCGAACCAGGGATTGTGATCGTTGAGCGCGGCCGCGGCGTAGAAGGCCCAGCCCGGCTCCGCAACGCCGGACGGCGTATAGGGCCAGCCATGGCCCACGAGCTGCGTGACGCCCTGGAGGAAGTGGCGATCCGCCTCCATCTTCATGTCGAGCGGCGTCGCGGCCCAGGAGGGCGAGTGGAGCCAGGTCCAGACCTCTGACGAGACGACCGGCTTGCCATAGAGGTGCGCGCCCGAGGTTGCCCAGCGCGTAGAGGTGAAGCTGCGCCAGTCCTGGCCCTCGCCCTCGGGCAGCGCGACCAGCGCGTTGCTCGAAAGCGTGGGCGGCGGAAAGCCATAGACCTGCGCGCGGAAGCGGGTGCCGCGTGCCTTCGCCCAGTCGTCGATCGTCTTCAGATAGCGCTCGTCGACCAGCTCGGAGAGGGTGCGCGCCCAGTCGAACCGGACGGCCGCGCTTTCGGGCCTGTCGAGGAACAGCGCTGGAAGGTGATCGAGCAGGTCGTAACCGCGGCGGCGGCGGAACTCGGCGGGGAGATCGCCGGTCCAGCTCGAGCCATAGGCTTCGAGGCTATCGGAGAAGATCGCATAGGGCTGCGGCCCGCCGGCAAAGGCCTGAAGCAGCCGGTCGCCGACATGAGTCATGTGATTGGCGACCGCGGCCGGGTCGATATGGTCGAGCACATAGCCCTCGGCGCCGACCGCAGCGCGCTTGACCTGCTGGCCGGTGCGGCCGGTGATGAAGACCATCGCCTCGCGCGGGGTGCTCGCGGGTGCGATGGCGACGCGTGGGCCGGCGGTCGGCAGGCGCTCGCCTGCGCCCAGCATCACGGCGAGGAGCGCTTCCCCGGGTCCAGTCGCGGGCAGGACCAGCTCCGTCGCGCCGGCGGGGACCGGGATGCGCGTCATGCGGATGTTCGCGGCCGCCTGCGTGATCGGGATATGCGGGCCTCCGAACGGCCACCCGCTGCCTGCGGTGACGTCGATGCGCATCCCCTCGGCCTGCGCGGTGCGCGCGGCGTGGCGGAGCGCGGCGATGAAATCGTCCGACAGATAGGGGAGGTTGCGCAGCCCCGTGGGCGCGCCATCGGGCGAGAGTGGGTAGACCGGCTGGACCTCGAACCCGCCGAACCCCGCTGCCTTCATCGCGCGGATCTCGCGGTCGAGCTCGTCGGGCACGACCGCCGGGCCGAACCACCACCAGCGCATCATCGGCCTGGCTTCGGCAGGAGGATCGACGAAGCCGCGCCACAGCGCGTCGGCAGGCTCGGCGACCTGGGCGACCGCCGGTGCGGCGGCCGTCGCCAGCAGCAGGGCGATCGCCGCTGTCCTCAGCATCGGCTGGCGGTGTCCAGCGGGGAAGCCGGAGGAGCACAGGGGTGCGTGGGATAGGCTTCGCCGTCGAGCTCGGTCGCTTCGCGGATGATCTCCACGCTATCACCGGTGTCGCGCATCTCGTAGAGCTTGCCGAGCGCGAATTTGAAGGGGCGGTGGAGCACCATCATCAGCTTGCCCTCGAACGTCCGGAACAGCATGCCGTGGCCGCTGTCGCGCTCGACGAGCGGGCCCAGCTGCTCCCAGGGGCCGGTGATCTCGCCCGACTTCGAGCGGGCGAGCGCCTGGACATAGCCGGCCTTGCCATAGCTCGACCAGAGCATCAGCAGCGTGCCGTCCTTGGTGCGGAACAGCTCGGGGCCATCGGTGACATAGACCACATCGCCGTCGGGCTGCTTCTGGCCGACCGCCCAGTCCGCGTCGTTGGCGCGGAAGAGCAGGCGGGGCTCGCCGATCGGCACGAGATCGTCCGAGAGCGGCACGGCCTCGATCGTACCGACCGTGGTCTGAAGCCATTCGTGCGCATAGACGAACCAGGGCTTGCCCTTGGGATCGACGTACAGCGTGCCGTCGAGTGTCATTTGCTCGCGCGACACGACAGGTTCGCCGCCGCGCACGAGGCGATAGGGGCCGTCGGGGCGATCCGCTACCGCAAGGATCGTGCTGCGGCGATAGGGGCGGCGATTGCCCTGAGCGGGCAGTGTCGCTTCGGCGTTGTGGAAGGTCGCGAAGAGATAGTATTTCCCCTTCCACTGATGGACCTCGGGCGCCCAGGCGCCGTCCTGCATCCAGGTGCCCTCGGGCAGCGCGAACACGACCTTCGGACGCGTCCAGTTCTTCAGATCGCGGCTCGAATAGGCCATGATGCCGAGCCGCTTATCGCCGCTCATCGGCGCCTCGTTGCGCGTGAACAGGAAATAGGTGCGGCTCGCCTCGTCGGCGACGATCCACGGATCGTGGAGCTGCATCGAAGTCGTCGGCAGCGGCGCCGGCGTAGGCGCCTCCTGCGCGCCCGCAGGCGCGGCCAACGCGAGCAGGCCCGCGGCGAGGAACTTCGCGGTGGTGCTGATCATCATCCAATCCTGTCCGTATATCGAGATGGTATCGTGTCATGTGGGAGTAGTGAATGGCAAGCCCCAGCCTACGCACCGGCTTCTCCACAAATGGCGATCTTCGCGGCATGGATTCCGCTCGTGAAGGCGGCTATGGGCTGCCGCCAGCACCGTGATCCACGCACTCGCCAATCCCACGCGCTTCCTGAAGCTGGCGCGCCCGCTGACGCCGGTCCTGTTCTGGGCCGGGGTGGCGCTTGCGCTGTTCGGCGCTTGGGCGGGGCTGACCCAGACGCCGCCGGACTATCTTCAGAAGGAGAGCGTGCGCATCCTCTATATCCATGTTCCCGCCGCGATGCTGGGGATGGGCGGCTGGGCCGCGCTGGCGGCGGCGAGCCTGGGATATCTGATCTGGCGGCATCCGCTGGCGAGCATGGCGGCCCGCGCCATCGCTCCGGCCGGCGCGATGTTCGCCGCGCTGTGTCTGATCACCGGATCGATCTGGGGGCGTCCGACCTGGGGCACCTGGTGGGAGTGGGACGGGCGGCTGACGAGCATGCTGCTGCTATTCTTCGTCTACATCGCCTATATCGCGCTCGCCCGCGCAGACGCCGAGCGCGGCGGCGACGGGCGGGTGCCTGCGCTCTTCGGCGTAGCCGGCACCGTGCTGCTGCCGATCGTGCGCTATTCGGTGGTGTGGTGGAACACGCTCCACCAGGGGCAGAGCATCGGGCTCACCAGCTCGTCGATCGATTCCTCAATGCTCTGGCCCTTGTTCTTCACCGCGCCCGGCCTCGGGCTGATCTTCGGCGGCGTGGTGCTGATGCGCATGCGGGCAATGCTCGCGCAGCAGAAGCTGGAAGCGCGGTTGAAGCGGATGGCCGCCCAGTGAACCACTGGCCCTTCATCATCGCTGCCTATGCCGCAGTGCTGCTCGGCGTCGGCGGGCTGGCGCTCGCGAGCTGGCTGGGGATGCGCCGTGCCGAGAGTGCGGCAGGCTCGCTGAAGCGCCGCCCGTGAAGCCCAAGCACCAGCGCCTCGTTCTCGGGCTGCTCGCGCTCGCCGCGATCGGCGGTGCCAGCGCGCTCGCGCTCTCGGCGCTCGGCGACCAGGCGGCCTTCTTCTACACCCCCGGCGACGTCGCCGGGAAAGCACCCCCGCTGGACAAGGCGGTGCGGCTGGGCGGCATGGTCGAGAAAGGTTCGATCGCGCGCCAGCCCGACGGCGTCTCGATCGGCTTCGTCGTCACCGACGGCAAGGCACGCGTGCCGGTCACTTTCCGCGGCGTAACCCCGGACCTTTTCAAGGAAGATTCGGGCGTGGTGGCGGAGGGGCGCTTCAATCCCGACGGAAGCTTCACCGCGGACAATCTGCTGGCCAAGCATGACGAGCGCTACATGCCGCCGCAGGTTGCCGGGAACATGCACAAGAGCGAAAGCCTCGACCAATGATCGCCGAGGCAGGGCTTGCCGCGCTGTGGCTGGCGGGAGCGTTCGCGCTCGTCCAGCTGCTGCTTGCCTGGGGCGCGACGAAGGCGGCGCGCGTCGGAAGGGGCCTCGACGAGCTGATGAGGGCGTTGCGCCGGGTCGCGCTGGTGCAGGGGTTGCTCGCGCTCGGCGCGTTCGGGCTGTTGATCGCGCTGTTCGTGCGGTCCGACATGTCGGTGCTGCTGGTCGCACAGAACAGCCATTCGCTGAAGCCGCTGATTTACAAGGTGTCGGGCGCGTGGGGGAACCACGAGGGGTCGATGCTGCTGTGGGTGATGGTGCTTGCCATCGCCGGCGCAGGCGTCGCGATGTTCGAGCGGCGGCTGGCGGCGGGCACGCTGGCGGCGACGCTGGGCGCGCAGGCGGCGATCGGGCTGGGTTTCTACGCCTTCCTGGCCTTTGCCTCCAACCCGTTCGTCCGGCTCAACCCGCCGGCGCTCGATGGGCAGGGGCTCAATCCGCTGCTCCAGGATCCCGGCCTCGCCTTCCACCCGCCGACGCTCTACCTCGGCTATGTCGGCCTCTCGGTCGCGTTCAGCTTCGCGGTGGGCGCGCTCATCATGCGCGACGTCGGGCCGGCCTTTGCCAAGGCGATGCGGCCCTGGGTGCTCGTCGCCTGGATATTCCTGACGATCGGGATCACCGCGGGGTCTTACTGGGCCTATTATGAGCTCGGCTGGGGCGGCTGGTGGTTCTGGGACCCGGTGGAGAATGCGTCGCTGATGCCGTGGCTCGCCGCAACCGCGCTGCTCCATTCGGTGACGGTGCTCGCGACGCGCGACGGGCTGCGAGCCTGGACACTGATGCTCGCGCTGGTCGCGTTCGCTATGTCGATGATCGGCACCTTCCTGGTGCGCTCGGGCATCCTCGTCAGCGTCCATGCCTTTGCCGTCGATCCGACGCGCGGCACCTTCATTCTCGCGCTGCTCGGGCTCTACATCGGCGGCGCGCTGGCGCTGTTCGGCGCGCGCGTCGCGACGGTGAAGCAGGGCTCGACCTTCGAGCTGGTGAGCCGTGAGGGCGCGCTGGTGCTCAACAACCTGCTGCTCTCGGTGATCCTGGGCGTGGTGTTCATCGGCACGCTCTATCCACTCGTTGCGCAAGCGGCGGGGGTGCAGCTTTCGATCGGCGCGCCGTTCTTCAACAAGGCGATCACCCCCGTCGCGCTGGCGCTGGTGGCGGCCGCCGCAGCGGGGCCGCTGCTCAAATGGCGGCGCGACAACTGGAATGCGCTGCTCGGGCGGCTGCTGGTGCCCACCGGAGTCGCAGGCGCCAGCTTCGCACTGGTCTTCGCGCTCTCAGGCGGAAACCACCCGCTGCCGGTGCTTGCGATCGGCTTCGCGGCCGGACTGGGTGCCGCGAGCATCGCGCCGCTGTGGAAACGCAACCTGCGCCGTACCCCGCTGCACCTTTGGGGCATGGTGATCGCGCATCTCGGCGTGGCGGTGAGCCTGGCCGGCATGGCTTCGGACAGCGCGTTCAAGGTCGAGCGGCTGGCCGCGATCCAAGTGGGGCAGAACGTCACGGTCGGGCCGTTCCGCGTGACGCTGAACGAAGTGCGTCCCGCCGTCGGCCCCAACTGGTCGGCGCTCGAGGCGCGGCTTGGTATCGAGCGCGGTTCGGGCAAGGCGTTCGAGCTCCGCCCGCAGCAGCGCTTCTTCAGCACCCCGCCGACCACGACCAACGAGGCGGCGATCCGCACGATGCTCGATGGCCAGCTTTATGTGGTGCTGGGGCAGGGTGACGATGCCGGACGCTGGCAGCTGCGGCTGTGGTGGAAGCCCTTCGTTACGCTGATATGGTTGGGCGGGGGGCTGATCGCGCTCGGTGGCGCGCTTGCGCTGCTCGGGCGGGTGCGACGGCGGCGCAAGGATGCCGAGACGGAGCCTTACGCATGAGGCGGGTGCTGATCTGGGCGCCGCTGGCGCTGTTCGCGATTGTTTTTGCGCTGGTCGCGAGCGGGCTGATCAGCCCGGGCGATCGCACGGTGAAGTCGGCGATGGTCGGCAAGCCGGTGCCAGCGCTCGACCTGCCGCCGTTGCTCGCGAACAAGCCGGGAGTTGGGACCGGCGATCTTCGCGGCAAGCCGCGGCTGCTCAACATATTCGCAAGCTGGTGCATCCCCTGCATCGCCGAGGCGCCGCAGCTGCTGAAGCTCAAGGCGGCGGGTGCAGAGATCGACGCGATCGCGATCCGCGATACGCCCGAAGCGGTGCAGACCTTCCTCGCGCGCCACGGCGATCCTTATGCGCGGATCGGCGACGACAAGGCGAGCGCCGCGCAGCTGGCGCTTGGCTCATCGGGCGTGCCCGAAACCTTTGTGATCGATGCGCGCGGCCGCATCGCCTATCAGCACATCGGCGATATCCGCGAGGAACATGTGCCGATGCTGCTGCGCGAGCTGGAGAAGGCGAAGTGATTCGGCGCGCGCTAAGCCGTCACCCCCGCGAAAGCGGGGGCCCATCTCCTGCTCGATCAGCAAGACAGTTCGGCAAAGCTCGTGGGAGCGGCGGGAGCTGGGCCCCCGCTTTCGCAGGGGTGACGTTGGTCATTGCAGCGAGCGGAGCCTTCGCCCAGTCGAAGCTGCCGCCTGCGGACCTCGCCTATACCCAGCTCCCCGACCCGGCGCAGGAGGCGCGCGCCAAGGCGCTGATGGACACGCTGCGCTGCCTGGTCTGCCAGGGCCAGTCGATCGCGGACAGCGACGCCGAGATGGCCGGCGACATGCGCGCGCTGGTGCGCCAGCGGATTCGGGCGGGGGAATCGCCCGCCCAAGTCCGCAAATGGCTGATCGAACGCTATGGCGACTATGTGACCTATGATCCGCCGCTTAGCTGGATCACCGCGCCGCTGTGGATTGCGCCGGTACTGCTGCTGATCATCGGCGTGATCGTCGCGAGGCGGGCGTTCGCGAGGCGCGGCAAGTGATGGGCTGGCTGGTCTTCGCCGGAATCGTGCTCGCCGCGGCGCTGCTGCTCTGGCGGAGCGGCTTTCCCAGGCGATTGTGGACCATTCCCGCGACTGCGCTGATGCTCGGCGCCGCGGGCTATGCGTGGCAGGGGAGCCCGGGGCTGGCGGGCCAGCCGGTTGCGGCGGCGAGGAAGGCAGGCGAGATCGACCCGAGCCTGGTCGCACTGCGCGATGCGATGTTCGGGCGGTTCAATCTCGAGTTCGCCTATTTCACTGCCGCCGACGCGATGACTCGCGCCGGTTCGCCGCGCCAGGCCGCGAACGTGATGATCGGCGCAGTGCGCAAGGCGCCCCGGAGCGCGGCGCTATGGACCGGGCTGGGCCTTGCGCTCGCCGAGAACGATGGCATGCAGGTGTCGCCCGCGGCCAAGTTCGCCTTCGATCGCGCGCTCCAGCTCGGCCCCGAACATCCGGGCCCCCGTTTCTTCTACGGACTCGCGCTGATCCGTGAGGAGAAGTTCGCCGAGGCGCGGCCCTATTGGGCGAAGGCGGTGGAGCTCGCGCCTGCGAACGCCAGCTACCGCGACGAACTTCTCGTGCGGCTGTTCCTGCTTGATCGGTTGCTCGAAGCGAAGGCGGCGCAGGAGCGGGCGCCGGCGCCCGCGCGACCTTAGGCCCTCTCCCGCTTGCAAGCGGGAGAGGGCTAAACGGGTCCTTCAGCCGCCCCAGGCTTCGAACGGCAGGTCGAGCGCTTCGGCGACGGCCTGGTGACGGATCTTGCCGCCGGAGACGTTGAGGCCGTTGGCGAGGTGCTTGTCGGCCTTCATCGCCGCTTCGGCGCCCAGGCCAGCGAGCTTGAGCACGAAAGGCAGCGTCGCGTTGTTGAGCGCGAAGGCCGATGTGCGCGCAACTGCGCCGGGCATGTTGGCGACACAATAGTGGATCACGCCATCGACTTCGTAGACGGGGTTGTCGTGGGTGGTCGCGTGGCTGGTCTCGAAGCAGCCGCCCTGGTCGATCGCGATGTCGACGAGCACCGATCCGCGCATCATCGTCTTGAGCATGTCCTTCGTCACCAGCTTCGGCGCGGCGGCACCGGGGACGAGGACGGCGCCGATCACTAGCTGCGAGCGGGTGACCGCCTCGGCGATCGCGGCCTTGCTGGCGTAGGCGGTCTTGATCTGGCTGCCGAAATGCATGTCGAGCTCGGCCAGCCGCTCGTTGTTGATGTCGTATATCGTCACGTCGGCGCGCTGGCCGACCGCCATCTGCGCCGCGTTGATGCCGGCGACGCCGCCGCCGAGGATCGCGACCTTGCACGGCGCGACGCCGGGGACGCCGCCGAGCAGCTCGCCGCGGCCGCCCTGCTCCTTCTCGAGATAGTGCGCGCCGACCTGGATCGACATGCGGCCGGCGACTTCGGACATCGGCTTGAGCAGGGGGAGAGCGCCCGAGTTGGCCGTCACCGTCTCATAGGCGATGCAGGTCGCACCGGACTTGATGAGCCCCTCGGCCTGGGGCTTGTCGGCGGCGAGGTGGAGATAGGTGAAGAGCGTGTGGCGCGGCTCGAGCAACGCGATTTCCTGCGGCTGCGGCTCCTTGACCTTCACGATCATGTCCGATCCGGCGAACACCGCCGCTGCGTCCGGCGCGATCGTGGCGCCGACCCTGGTATAGGCTTCGTCGGCGAAATCGATTCCCATGCCGGCCTGCGTCTCGACCAGCACCTCGTGACCGGCGGCGACCAGCTCAGCCACCGAAGCGGGCGTAAGTCCGACGCGATATTCATGATTCTTGATTTCCTTGGGCACCCCGACGCGCATGGCATCTCTCCAGAAAAGCGAATGTGGTCGAGATAGTATCGCAAGCGACCGACGCGAATCTCTGCAAAGTTGATGCGCTGGGGATGGCGCTGGCGCATCAATTCGCGGTATCGTGGCGTAAATCACAGGATTTATGCGCGATGGACAGGATTGACGGTGCGATTCTCCGGCTGCTCGCTGCAGATGCGCGCGCACCGGTGAGCCAGGTGGCGGCGCAGGTGGGGCTCTCCCAATCGGCCTGCACGCGGCGCATACAGGCGCTGGAGGCATCGGGGCACATCACCGGCTATGGCGCACGGCTGGGACACCGGCGGCTGGGATTCCGAATTACGGCGCTGGTCGACATCACGCTGGGGACCCAGGTGGAGGAGGACCTTGCCCGGTTCGAGCGGGCCGTATTGGAGATAGACGGCGTGGTTGAATGCGCGCTCGTCTCGGGCGGGCAGGACTATCGGCTCAAGATCCTGTGCCGCGACCTCGACGATTACGAACGGCTGCACCGCGAGCATCTGGGGCGGCTCCCCGGAGTCGTCACGATCAACAGCAGCTTCGTGCTCCGCTCCGTGCCGACTCGGAGCGAGGCGGACGCGCTGTTCGGGGCTCGGTGACTCGAATCCCGGAACTCGCAGGCGCTTGCTGCGTCTCCCGTAACCACCGGAACTCAGGAGCTTCCCGTGTCGAAGTTGCTCGCCCATGCTGCACGTGCTAACGGCCCGCCCACTTTGACGCAGACGAGAACACAGGTCGTATGACCAGGTCGGTTTCCATCGCTGCGCGGCAGCCGCGACAGTGAACATCTCCTCAAGCGGGGCTGCCGAGGCAGCCCCGACCTCCGACGATTCGCTCCGCGCCCACGACCATTCGGCTGACGCGACGTGGAAGCTCGCGCTCGGCGCGATCGGCATCGTGTTCGGCGACATCGGCACCAGCCCGCTCTACGCCTTCCGCGAGACCTTCGCGGGCCACCATCCGCTTGCGCTCGACGAACTGCACATCATGGGCGTGATCAGCCTGATGTTCTGGTCGATGATGGCGGTGGTGACGCTCAAATACGTCACCGTCATCATGCGCGCCGACAACAAGGGCGAGGGGGGCAGCCTGGCGCTGCTCGCCCTGATCTCGGGCAAGGGCGGGCAGAAGCGCTGGACCGCGGGGATCGTGCTGCTCGGCGTGTTCGCTACCGCGCTCTTCTATGGCGATTCGATGATCACCCCGGCGGTCTCGGTGCTTTCCGCGGTCGAGGGCATCGCGGTCGCCGCGCCAGCGTTCAAGGGGCTGATCATTCCGCTCGCCGTGGTGATCATGGTGCTGCTCTTCTCGATCCAGCGCACGGGCACGTCCAGGGTCGGTATTCTGTTCGGGCCGGTGATGTGCACCTATTTCCTGGTGATCGCCACGCTCGGCATCCTCAGCTTCGTTCAGACACCGGGGATTCTCGAGGCGCTCTCGCCGCACCATGCCTGGTTGTTCTTCGCGGACGATACGCTTGCGGCCTTCCTCGCGCTCGGCTCGGTGGTGCTCGCGGTGACGGGCGCCGAGGCGCTCTACGCCGACATGGGTCATTTCGGACGCAAGCCGATCCGCATCTCGTGGCTGTGGTTCGTGCTGCCCGCGCTGATGTGCAACTATATGGGGCAGGGCGCGCTGCTGATGCGCGATCCCGGCGCGATCACCAGCCCCTTCTATCTGCTCGCACCCGAAGTGCTGCGGCTGCCGCTGGTGGTCGTGGCGACCATGGCGGCGATCATCGCGTCGCAGGCAGTGATCTCGGGTGCCTTCTCGGTTACCCAGCAGGCGATCCAGCTCGGCTTCGTCCCGCGCCTCCGGATCGAGCACACCAGCGCGTCGACCGCCGGACAGATCTATATCCCGCTCATCAACTGGGCGCTGATGGTGATGGTCATCCTGCTCGTTCTGACCTTCCAGACCTCGTCCAACCTCACCGCCGCCTATGGCATCGCGGTCACCGGCGCGATGCTGATCGACAACTGCCTGCTCGCGGTGGTGCTCTTCACGCTGTGGAAGTGGAAGAAACGCTATGCACTGCCGCTGCTCGCACTCTTCTTCGCGGTCGACCTCGCCTATTTCAGCGCGAACCTGACGAAGGTTCCGGACGGCGGCTGGTTCCCGCTGCTGGTGGGGCTGGTGGTGTTCACCGTGCTCACCACCTGGGCCAAGGGCCGCAAGCTGATGCTCGACCGGCTGCGCGAGAGCGCGATGCCGATCAAGATCTTCATCGAATCGGCCGCGATCGCCGCCACGCGCGTCCCCGGCACCGCGGTGTTCATGACCTCGACGCCAGACGGCGTGCCGCACGCGCTGCTCCACAATCTGAAGCACAACAAGGTGCTCCATGAGCGCGTGATCCTGCTCACCGTGAAGATCAGCGACGTGCCCTATGTCCTTGAGGCGAACCGCGTGAAGATGGAGGACCTGGGCAAGGGCTTCCACCGCATGATCCTCTATTACGGCTTCATGCAGGAGGCTGATGTGCCCGCGGCGCTCAAGCAGATCCGCAATTGCGGCGGTGAGTTCAAGATGATGGACACCAGCTTCTTCCTGGCCCGCCAGACACTGCTGCCATCGGCCAAGCCAGGCATGATGGTGTGGCGCGAAAAGCTGTTCGCCTGGATGCTGCGCAACGCCGAAAGCGCCATGGAATTCTTCCGCCTGCCGACCAACCGAGTGGTCGAGCTCGGGAGTCAGGTGGAAATCTGAGCGGATCCGGACCCTTCGTCGTCACTGCGCTGTTCGGGCGGCAGGATCAGGCCTGGTTCAATGTGCTGCGCCGCGAACATTATCCCCCGGAGCGCAACCTGGTGGACGCGCATCTGACGCTGTTCCATCAGCTTCCGCCTTCGGTGGGCGACGAGCTCAAGCATCGGCTTTCGCAGGAGACGCGCGGAGTGCGTGCACCGCGCGCGAAAGTGACCGGGCTGATGTCGCTGGACGGCGGAGTCGCCTATCGGATCGAGGCGCCCGAGCTGGTCGCGATTCGCGAAGGGCTGCTCGATGCCTTCGCCGGGCTGCTCACGCCGCAGGATGCCGGCCGCTGGCGCCCGCATGTGACCATCCAGAACAAGGTGCGGCCCGTGCTCGCCAAGGCGGTTCTGAGCGCATTGTCGCGCGATTTCGTGCCGCGCGAAGTGGAAATCGCGGGGCTGGCGAGCTGGGTTTATCGTGGCGGGCCATGGGAAGCCCATTCCCGACACATGTTCGCTTGACCACGCGAAAAGCCGGACCTATGTGGCGCGCTCCTTCGGGACTTGGAGCACCGCGCGGCGGAGTAGCTCAGTTGGTTAGAGCACGGGAATCATAATCCTGGGGTCGGGGGTTCAAGTCCCTCCTCCGCTACCAAGTCCCCGCCTTTCGGACGGCAAAGAAAGCCTGTTTGCCCACAGCATTGTGCCGCAATCGCGCAGCCCCATGTTGCGTCGGGGGACCCGCACCTCCTAGATGCGGGGCAAAGCATTCCGGAAGGCACGATGACCGCTACCCACTCCACTCGCATGCTGATCCTGGGCTCCGGGCCCGCAGGGCTCTCCGCCGCCATCTATGGCGCGCGCGCGGGGCTCGCGCCGATCGTCGTCCAGGGAATCCAGCCCGGCGGCCAGCTGATGACCACCACCGATGTCGAGAACTATCCCGGCTTCCGCGAGGTGATCCAGGGCCCCTGGCTGATGCAGGAGATGCAGGCGCAGGCCGAGCATGTCGGCGCACAAATGATGTGGGACACGATCATCGAGGTCGATCTCAGCCAGCGCCCGTTCCGGATGGTGGGCGACAGCGGCACCGTCTACGTCGGCGATACGCTGGTGATCGCCACCGGCGCGCAGGCCAAATGGCTGGGGCTCGATTCGGAGGAGCTGCTGAAGGGCAAGGGCGTGAGCGCCTGCGCGACTTGCGACGGCTTCTTCTTCCGGGGCAAGAAAGTGGCGGTGATCGGCGGCGGCAACACTGCCGTGGAAGAGGCGCTCTATCTCACCAACCACAGCCATGAGGTGACGCTGATCCATCGCCGCGACACGCTGCGCGCCGAGAAGATCCTGCAGGAGCGGCTCCACGCCAATGAGCGCATCAACGTGCTGTGGAACAAGAAAGTCGAGCGTTTCGTGGGCGGCGGCGATCCCGAAGGGCTGGTCGGCATCGAGCTCAAGGATACGGTGACGGGGGAGGTCTCGACGCTGGAGGTCGACGGCGGCTTCGTGGCGATCGGGCATCACCCCGCGACCGAGCTGTTCCGCGGCCATCTGACGCTCGACGACGACGGCTATATCGAGGTCGAGACCGGCACCACCAAGACGAATGTGCCGGGCGTATTCGCGTGCGGCGACGTGATGGACAAGGTCTATCGCCAAGCGATCACCGCGGCAGGAACCGGCTGCATGGCCGCGCTCGACGCCGAGCGCTTCCTAGCCGAGGCGGACTTCGAGACGGTGGTCCACCACCAGGCAGCGGAGTAGGCTAGAGTTTGATTCAGCCGAGTTGAAGCAGCGGTTCCCCGGCGAAGGCCGGGGCCCAGCATCGCCGGGGTCTCGAGAGCGCCCGCGCTTCATGGCGGCATTGCAACTGGGCCCCGGCCTCCGCCGGGGAAGCGATTCAATTAAATGACTCGAACTTTAGGGGCGATTCTTCGGAATCGCTCTGAAGTCTTGGCTCAGCCGAGCGCCTTGCCGGCGGCGAAGCGCGTGAGGGCGCCGAAACTCTCGAGCATTTCACCGTCGACTTCATCGTCCTCGATCAGAATGCCCAGCCGATCCTCGATCTCGGTCAGCACGCCCGCCACTGCGAGCGAGTCGAGCTCCGGTAGCGCACCGAAGAGCTGCGTGGATTCGTCGAAAGCGGCAGCGCGGGCCTCGCTCAGCCCCAACACGTCGCGCAGCACCGCGCGCACCGTGTTCTCAACCTCGTCATAGCCTTCGCGCTGCAATGTGGTTCCCCTGCGACTTTTCGGCCCCCCTAAGGCTTGGCGGGGGCGCTGCCAAGTATATGGGTAGGCGATGATCGCGCTCGATCCCGTACCCCGTCCGCTCGATACGCTGCCGTTGTGCGGCGCGCCCGGCGCCGTGGCGTTCGAGGACAAGGCGGGTACGCTCGACTATGCCGCGCTCGAGCTGGAAGTGGGCAGGCTCGCGCACGCGCTGGCACGGCTGGGCTTTGCGCCCGGCGAGCGCGTCGCGACCTGGTTGCCCAAGACACGCACCGCCTGCCTGATGCCGCTCGCGGCGCCGCGCGCCGGGCTGGTGCATGTGCCGATCAACCCTGTGCTCAAGCGCGCGCAGGTGGCGCACATCCTGGCCGACAGCGGCGCCCGGCTGCTGGTGACCCAGGCCATGCGCACCGCCGCGCTCGAATCCGGCGATGTCCCGGCGGACTGCCGTGTTGCCGCCGAGGAGGAGTTTGCATCGGCCGATGCCATGCCGCCTTCGGCTGCCGAACCGGACACGCTCGCCGCGATCCTCTACACCTCGGGCTCGACCGGCCGGCCCAAGGGCGTGATGCTGAGCCACGCCAATTTATGGCTCGGAGCCATAAGCGTGGCGCATTATCTTGAGATCGAACCTGAGGATCGTATGCTGGGCGTTCTCCCGCTCAGCTTCGATTATGGGCAGAACCAGCTCTTCTCCACTTGGGCTGCCGGTGCGCGGATCGTGCCGCTCGATTATCTGATCGCACGTGACGTGGTGAAGGCAGTCGAGCGCTTCGGCGCGAACAGCCTCGCAGGCGTCCCGCCGCTCTGGGTGCAGCTGCTCGAAGCCGATTGGCCCGCCGAGACGGCCGCGCGGCTGCGGCGGCTCACCAATTCGGGCGGTGCGCTCACGCCCCGGCTGGTGCGCGCGCTGCGCGAACGCTTCCCCCAGGCGGATCTCTATCCGATGTACGGGCTCACCGAGGCGTTCCGCTCGACTTATCTCGATCCGGCGCTGGTCGACGCGCATCCGGATTCGATCGGTCGGGCGATTCCCTTCGCCGAAGTGATGGTGGTGCGCCCCGATGGCAGCCGCGCCGGGCCGGAGGAGCCCGGCGAGCTGGTTCATGCCGGACCGCTCGTCGCCCAAGGCTATTGGCACGACGTCGATCGCACCGCGCAGCGCTTCCGTCCGGCGCCTTCCTTTGCCACTAGCAAGGGTATGGCAGTGTGGTCCGGAGATACGGTGGTCGAAGGCGCGGACGGGCTGCTGCGCTTCGTCGGCCGTGACGACGAGATGATCAAGAGCACCGGCAACCGGATCAGCCCGACCGAGATCGAGGACGCCGTGCTCGCGGGCGGCGAGGTGGCGGAGGCGGCGGCTTTCGGGGTTGCCGACGAGCGGCTCGGGCAGGCGATCGTAGTGATCGCGCGCGGCGATCCTGCCAGGGAATCCGAGTTGCGCGAGCGGCTGCGCCGCGAGCTGCCGAGCTTCATGCAGCCCGCGCGCTATGATTGGCGCGAGGTGCTGCCGCGCAACGCGAATGGCAAGCTGGATCGAAGCGCGCTCAGGGCGGAAATAAACGGGAAAGAAGCGGGCGAATGACCCTCCAGCCCAAGCCCTTCGGCCCGATCCCGCCCGAGTTCGCGGGGCTCGATACGCTACCGTGGATAGGCGAGGCGACCCCCGCCTATGTCTATGACTTCAGCGTGGTGGCGGCACGGCTGGCAAGGCTTCGTGCGGCACTGCCGCAGCATGTCGCGGTCCATTATGCAATCAAGGCCAATCCGTTCCCGCCGCTGCTGGCTGCAATCGCGCCGCTGGTGGACGGGATGGATGTTGCCTCGGCCGGCGAGCTCGATCGTGCGCTTGGCGTCATGGCGGCATCCGCGATCAGCTTCGCCGGGCCCGGAAAACGCGATGCCGAGATAGAGGCGGCGATCCGCGCGGGCGCGACGCTCAACCTGGAATCGATCGCCGAGGGCCAGCGCGCGCTCGCAATCGCCAAGGCGATCGGCATCCGGCCGCGGCTCGCAGTGCGGGTGAACCCCGATTTCGGGCTGCGCGGATCGGGGATGAAGATGGGCGGGCGCGCGTCGCCCTTCGGGATCGAGAGCGCGCATGTGCCCGCGCTCGTGGACCTGATCCGCGAGCAGGGGGGCGACTGGCGGGGTCTGCACATCTTCGCCGGGTCGCAATCGCTCGACACCGACGCAATCGTTGCCACCCAGGCCGCCACGATCGATCTTGCCGCGCGGCTCGCGGTGGCCTGCGGAGCGGCGCCACCGCTGGTCAATCTGGGGGGCGGTCTCGGCATCCCCTATTTCCCGGGCGATACGCCGGTGGACGTCGAGGCGATCGGCGCCGCGCTGGGCGAGGCGATGGCGACGCTCCCGGCCGCGCTCGCCGGCTCTGCCTTCGCGATCGAGCTCGGCCGCTGGCTGGTCGGGGAGGCGGGGGTCTATCTCGCCCGCATCGTCGATCGCAAACAGAGCCAGGGCGAGACCTTCCTGATCGTCGACGGTGGCCTCAACCACCATCTGGCGGCGACCGGCAATTTCGGCACCGTGGTGCGTCGCAACTATCCGGTCGCAGTCGCACACCGGATGCAGGACGCGCCCGAGGAAGTGGTGAGCATCGTCGGCCCGCTCTGCACGCCTCTCGACCGTCTGGCCGATCGCGTGGCTCTCCCGCATGCCGATGTGGGCGACGTGATCGCGATCTTCGCGTCGGGAGCTTATGGCGCCAGCGCCAGCCCGTCCGCATTCCTCGGTCATCCGCCTGCGCGCGAGCTGCTCGTCGCCGCGCCCGGCGGACACTAAGATGGGGGGTATCGCGGGGCTCTATTACCCCGCCATAGCGAAGCCGGTGGATCCCGCGCGGGTGGCTGCGATGCGCGACGCCATGGCGCACCGCGGCCCTGACGGTTCGGGCGTGTGGACGGCGCCCGGCGTGGGGCTCGGTCATCGCCGGCTCGCAATCGTCGACCGCGACGGCGGCGCGCAGCCGATGGCCAACTCCGACCAGTCGCTCGTCGTCGTCTTCGACGGCGAAATCCATAATTTCCGCGAAATCCGTGCCGAGCTGGAGCGCAAGGGGCAGCGCTTTGCTACCGAAAGTGACACCGAAGTGCTTCTCCACAGCTGGCGCGCCTGGGGACCGGCGATGCTCGATCGCCTCGATGGCGCGTTCGCTTTTGCGCTCCACGATGCGGAGCGCCAGAGCCTGTTCCTCGCCCGCGACCGGTTCGGCGTGAAGCCGCTCCACTATGCCCAACTCTCCGACGGCGCCATCGCCTTCGCTTCCGAGCTCAAGGGATTGCTGGCGCATCCGTTGTTTCGCCGGGCGCCCGACTTTCGTGCGGTAGAGGACTTCCTCGGGCTCGGTTACGTTCCCGACGACGCCTCCATCGTCGCCGGGGTGAAGAAGCTTCCGGCCGCGCATTTCCTGCTGGTCGAGCGGGGCCGCCCGGTGCCGGGCCCCAGCCGATGGTGGGACATCGACTTCTCGAAACGCGCGACGAGACGCCGCCGCGATCTGAAGGCCGAGCTGGTCGATCGGATGCGCGATGCCGTGCGCTCGCGGGCGATTGCCGGAGTGCCGCTGGGGGCCTTGCTCTCGGACGAAGTCGACGACAGCGCTGTGATCGCTTTGATGGCGGAAATGAGCAAGGTTGCGATCAAGACATGCTCGATCGGTTTCGAGGATGACGAGCGCGAAGGTGCGCGACTGGTCGCAGAGCGCTTCGCGACCGCGCATCGCTCGCGCACGCTGATCGCCGAAGACTTTACGCTGATAGACACGCTCGTCGCCGCGTTCGACGAGCCTTTCGGCGACGCCTCTGCGCTCGCTGCCTATCGTGTGTGCGAGTTCGCGCGCGAAGGAATGACGGTGGCACTATCGGGTGTCGGTGCCGACCAGGTTTTCGCGGGCCATCGCCGCTATCGCAGCTACGCCGCCTGGGAATCCATCCGCGGCCTGATTCCGGAGCAGCCCCGTGTCCGGCTGTTCGGCATGCCAGGCGACATTTACTCCCGGGCAGTGAGCGTCACGGCACCCGAGTTGCGCACGCAACTCTACACAAGCGCCGCACGCCACGCGCTCGCGGGGCATCGGGCGGAACAGCGCTATGTCGATGCGATGCGGGAGGCACCGGCGCGCGGCGGGCTCGACCGTGCCCAATATGCCGATATTCGCCACGCGCTTCCGGGCGATATCCTCACCAGGCTCGACCGCACGAGCATGGCAGTGAGCCTGCAGATGCGCCAGCCGCTGCTCGACCATCGGCTCGCCGAGTTCGCTGCCACGCTCCCGCCGCGGCTTCGCACGCGCACCGGCCAGGGCAAATGGCTGATGAAGAAGGCGATGGAGCCCTATCTGCCCAAGGAGCTGTTGTACCGGCGCGATACCGCAGCGACGGCGCCGGTGAGCGCGTGGTTCCGTGGTGCGCTGGCAGAACGGGCGGCGGGGCTCGCGCGCTCGAACCAGCTTGCCGCAACCGGCTGGTTCGATGCCGCCACGATCGAGAAATTGGCTGCCGATCACAAGGCATGCCGCGCCGAGCACGGCCGCACCCTGTGGCAATTGCTGATCCTCGAACGGAGCCTCGCCCGGCTGTTCGGCTGACCTAGCGCGTGGCGGTCCAGCGCGCGAAGATGTCGAGCCAGGCGTGATTGGGCGACTCCTTCGGAAGGAAGAGCGCACCGAAACCATGCCCCCCGCTCTCGATCAGATGCGCTTCGACTGGGACTTTAGTGGTCCGGCACGCATCGATCATCGCCAGGCTCTGCTGGACCGGTACCACCGGGTCATCCATCGCGTGGAGCAGGAAGATCGGCGGGGTGGCCGCGGTCACGCGCTTGAGCGGCGTGTAGCGCGCGAGCAGCGCAGGATCCTGCGAATCGCCGAGCAGCATCGATGCCGAACGGCTGTTGATCCCCGCGTCTGCGAAGCTGACGACCGGATAGACCAGCCCGGAATAGGCGGGGCGCGCCGATTGCGAATCCGCGGCGTCCACTGGGTCGTACACGCGATCGTCGTGCCCAACGGTGAGCATCGCGCCCAAGTGTCCGCCGGCGGAAAACCCGACGATGCCGAGTTTTGCGGGATCGATTCCCCAGGTCGCGGCACGCGCGCGGATCAGCCGCATCGCGCGCTGGGCATCCTGCAGCGGCACATCCGCGCGGTTGGCCCAGCCTTCACCTGGCAAGCGGTAGGCGAGCGTGAAGACAGTGATGCCGTGCGGGTTGAGCGCCTTGGCAACGTTGATGCCCTCATTCTCCATCGATACGAAGCCATAGCCGCCGCCGGGGATCGAGAGCACCGCGCGCCCGTCGGGCCTGGCGGGGCGATAGACTGCCACCACCGGCTCCGCGACGCCGCGCAGCCAAAGCTCGCGGTGCTTGCCGTTGAGCGTGAAATCGTTCTTCGGCAGCGGATCGGGCGCGCCCGGGGCCGTCCCGGGCCAGAGCTTGAACTGCTCGGCTGCCGGCCACTGCACACCGCCGGGACGGGGCGCATAGGGCTCGGGGCCTTTGTCCTGCGCACGCGCGGCCGAAGCCATGGCGAGGCCGATCGTGCCTCCGATCAGCGTGCGGCGGTCGATTGGCATTGGCGACTCCTCTCCATGTTGTTCTCGACCCTCACCCCCTCGGGAGCCGAGCCGATTCATCGCGGGGCCTTGTGCAGCGCCGCTTCGCCTGCTTGCAAGTGCGGATGAAACCCGCGCATTAGCCGGACGTTCGAAGCAACGGCCCACGAGAAGGAAGACCATGAGCAAGCAGCCGCCTGTACCCGCCGAGAACCAGTCCCCGTTTCCGATCGAGGAACCGCCGCACGATCATGCGGCCGACAACGAGACGGTCGCTGCGGTCAAGGAGATCGCCGCTGCCAAGGCCCGGCGCGCTCCCACCGCGCGTGAGCTGGGCATCGGCGCCGCGGTGGTAGGCATCGGCTCGGCCGCAATCGTTGCCGGGCTGCTTTACTGGCGCGGCAATCGTAAGGACGGGAAATAGACCCACGGAGCGACTGCTCCGAACGATGAACGTTCCATCTGAATCGACACCGCGGTGGCGGGAACCCGCACCGCTTCCATCGGAATAGCTGCGCATCGATCTGGGGGTTTGTCCCGATAGGTCGATAGCGTCGCGCCCGGCAGATTTGTGGCTGTTCGCCGTTGCGGCCCAGCGCCGCCGTGGCGGTCGCGGACGGCAATTCGTCTTTCGTGACCACGGCCTTCGGGCCGTGCGTAGTTGCCGCGCAACGACGGGAGAAGTCATGGAAGCGTTCGACCGGTTCGCCGATATCGTCGCCACCGCCACGGAAGCATTGATGATCGTCATCCTGATCATCGGTGCGCTCCAGGCCGTGGCGTCGCTTCCCCGGCTGATAAGGCAACGGGCGCATGTAGCGATCGCCGTCCGCGTCGCCTGGCTTCACTATGCCGCATGGATCCTGCTCGCGCTAGAATTCGCGCTCGCCGCGGATCTCATCCGAACGGTGGTGGCTCCCACTTGGAATGAAGTGGGCAAGCTGGCGACGATCGCTGCTATCCGGACGGCGCTCGGCTTCTTCCTCGGTCGCGACATCGAGGAGTTTCGCGAGGCCGATGTCGAGCCCGCGGACGAACCCTGATGCCGGACACCTTCCTTATGTCGACGGCCGGCTGGGGACTGTTGCTGGGCACCTGCCTGCTTGCCGGCGCCGAGCCCGCCCAGGCGCAGACCGCGACCGGATCGGCGAGCGGCGCGGACGTGACCCGGCCGTTGCAGCGCATCGATCTTCGCTCCGAGTTCAACGAGGAGGATACCACGGTCACGCTGCGCTATAACGCACCCGTGCCTCTCGACGACGGCTGGCAGGCGAACCTTCGGATGGATCTCCCCTTCAGGATCGTCGACGAGGAAGTGCCTGCCACTGACTCGGGCAGCGACGTCGGGCTGGGCGACATGCTCTTCCAGGCGATCTTCGTGCGCCATGTGAACGAGCGCGAGGGTTTCGGCATCGGCACGCAACTGATCGTTCCCACCGCTGCGGGCGAGGAATTCGGCAGCGGCAAATGGCGGCTCAGGCCCACCGCCGGCTATCGCTGGTCGCTTCCGCAAGTTTCGGAGGAGACGTTCTTCCAGCTCCTCGCCCGCTATGATTTCAGCTTTGCAGGGGACGACGACCGTGCCGACGTGAGCGAGCTCCAGTTCGCACCGAATCTGGAGATCGGACTTCCCGGGCGCGCATATTTCTCGATCTTCCCGAGCACCGACATCCGTTACAATTTCGAGCGGGACGAGTTCTTCCTGCCGCTCAACCTCGAGGTGGGCAAGGAGTGGGACAAGATCGTCGTCTCGGTCGAGGGCGGCGTCGGGCTCATTGCGGAAGAGCACGCCCCCTATGACTGGAAGGTCGAAGCGCGGGTGGGCGTCCGCTTCTGACGCGTAAAATGGCGAATACTTCGGCCATCCCGGTATTATCCGATTAATTGGTCCTATCTAGCGTTCGGTGCGGCATGACGCTAGTCTGGATGACCATTCCGGGGGGAAGAAGGAAACACGCTTGGCGGATTTATCAAGGCTCGCACCAGACGATGCCCGGCCCCAGCTGGGGCGAAACCTCACGTACGGCCTGCTCGACAGTCTCGGCCGAGCGATTGTTACTGGCCGATATGACCAGGAGGCATTCCCGACCGAAGCCGAGCTCGCCAAGCAGCACGGCGTGAGCCGCTCGGTGACGCGCGAGGCCGTGAAGATGCTCACTGCCAAGGGTTTGCTGAGCGCAAGGCCGCGCCAGGGAACGATCGTCCAGCCGACTGCCTCCTGGAACCTGTTCGACACCGACGTGCTTCGCTGGCTGCTCGAACGGCAGTTCTCGGTCGATCTGCTCAAGCAGTTCAACCAGCTCCGCGTCGCGATCGAGCCGGAGGCGGCGGCGCTCGCGGCACGCTTCGCCACGCCCGAAGATCGCAAGCGGATCGGGGAGGGGCTGGAACGTATGGCAGCTGCCGAGCGCGGGCTCGACGATACGCTGGATGCGGATATCGCTTTCCACGTCGCGATCCTCCACGCCTCGCGCAATCCCTTCTATGCGCAGTTCCGCGACATGGTGGCGACGGCGCTCAGGACCTCGATCCGCTTCACCAATCGCATCAAGGGGCGCACCGCAAATGTCGCGGATCATGCCACGGTGCGCGACGCGATCGAGGCCCGCGACCCGGAAAGCGCGCGGGTGGCGATGCGCGATCTGATCGGCGACGTGCTCGATCTGATCGATGAAGCCGAGGGCGCCGACAAGGATTGAACCCGTCGGCTAGTCGATGTCGCCCAGCAGCTCACGGGCGCAGATCTGCTCGAAACGGTGCTGTTCGATAGCGTCGCGGATGACATGGTCTTCCTGGCCACCCGGTTCACACCAGGTCGGTGGCCACCCTGCGGTACGGATTTGCTCAGCGGGTGTCCCGCGGCCGGACATGGGCTTTGGATCAGCGGGCATTGGGCGTACCGGATGGCTTGCGAAGCCGCACGTCCGGGCCGGCCGGCTGCGGGAAGCGCGGCTCGCCATCGGCGGTCCAGTCGATCCTGCCGAGATGCGGCGCGCGCTTGGCCGTGCAGCCCATCCCTGCTGCCGGGTTGGCGTGGTACACGATCCATTGCTCGCGGCCGTCCGGCGAGCGGAAGAAGCCGTTGTGGCCTGTCGCGAAGATGCCGTTGGCGCTCGAAAGCACCGGCTGCGGGCTCTTGGTCCAGCTGTCGCGCGAGAGAAGGTCGGCGCCCGGCCGCGCGTGCAGAAGCCCGAGCGAATAGTTGTCCGACCAGCAGGCACCTGCCGAATAGGTCATGTAGATCTGCCCGGATGGCCCCTTCAGAAACTCCGGACCTTCCAGGATGCGCCGACCGCCCTGGTTCTCCCAATCCTTGTCGGGCTCGGCGATCACGACCTCATCGCCGGTGATCGTCCAGGGATTCTTCATTCGCGCGATCGCGATGCCGCTCACCGGGCCGATGTAGGGCGAATAGGCGAAATACAGAATGCCGCCATGCTCGAACACGGTGCCGTCGATCCCTGCGCGCCGGGTGTTCACTCGGCCGCGGTCCACCCACTCGCCCTGCATCGGATCGCGCGAGGCATTCTCGAGCACGAACACCCCGCGATGCGCGTCGTCCTCATGACCGGAGGCGGTTGCCGAATAATAGATGTACCATTTGCCGCCGATGCGATGGAGTTCCGGCGCCCAGATCGAATGCGCGTTGGGCCCGGCGGTGGGAGGTGTCCAGACCACGCGCTGCTCGGCACGGGCCAGATTGGTGATGTCCCGGGTGCGCCATAGCGTAATCCGGTCTCCCAGCGTGTGCGTGTAGTAATAGCTATCCCGATCATGGATCACCCAGGGATCGGGGCCAGAGGGGAGCACGGGATTGGTGAAGGTGGCGGCGGCGGGGCTTGCTGGTCGCGCTTGGTTGCCGCGGGTCTGGGCGCAGGCGGCAGTCGCTGCGGCGAGCGCAAGCGGCACACACGCTGCGATCCAAGGGTTTGCTGCTGATCCCATTCGTCTCCGCTCCCCGTGCTGAAATATTTGAGATATGATAAATATCATATATGGAATTACGGGTAAGAATAGAGGGCCGAGAGCTCGATGATGAAATTTCCCCGCATGGCAAAGCGTGCACTGGGCCTGATGATGGCAACGGCGATCGCGGGATGCACGCAGAGCAGCGAGCTCGCGTCGGCACCATCCGTCGCTTCCGCTGCACCGGCGCCGGCGGTGGCGCCGGTGCAGCGCCCCAACATCCTGCTCATCCTGATCGACGATCTGAAACCCACGCTAGGTTCGTTCGGCGATCCCGTCGCGATCAGCCCCAATATCGATCGCCTCGCGGCGCGCGGCACGCGATTCGAGCATGCCTATGCCAATCAGGCCGTCTGCGCGCCCAGCCGGGTCAATTTGATGACGAGCCGCCGGTCGACGTCGACGGGCATCTACGAATTCGGCATGGATCTCCGGAAATACATCCCCAACGCGGTCACCTTGCCACAGCTGTTCAAGCAGGCGGGGTACGAAACCGAGAGCATGGGCAAGGTCTACCATGTCGGGCACGGATCGCACGACGATGCGGCGAGCTGGTCGGTCCCGCCGCGCAAGGACAGGGTGATCGAATATCTCGATCCCACGAGCACGGGCGGCCAGCCGACGCGCGAGGAGGCGCTGTTCAACGAAGTCCCCGTCGAGGGGAACGTCTGGCAATATGCGGCGAAGCTGGCGCGCGGCGCGGCCTGGGAAAGCCCGGACGTGCCGGACGACGCCTATGCCGACGGGCGCACCGCCAAGCGTGCGGCCGAGCGGCTGGCACAACTCAAATCTTCGGCATCGCCCTTCTTCCTCGCGGTGGGCTTCGCGCGCCCGCACCTGCCTTTCTCGGTGCCCAAGCGCTATTGGGACATGTACGATCCCGCCAGGCTGCCGATGCCCGATTTCGAGCGCATGCCCCAGGGCGCGCCTGACTTCGCCGGCAAGATCGGCGGTGAGATCAATGCCTACGAGCCCATCCCCGAAAAGGTGCCTGCGGCCGAGTATCCGGAGGAGCTCAAGCGCAAGCTGATCCACGGCTATTACGCGGGCGTCAGCTATGTCGATGCGCAGATCGGCAAGGTGCTCGACGCGCTCCAGCGGGAAGGACTGGCCGACAACACGATCGTCGTCCTGTGGGGCGATCACGGTTGGCATCTCGGCGACCACGGCATCTGGACCAAGCACACCAATTTCGAGCAGGCAGTCCGCCAGCCGCTGATCTTCGCGGGCCCCGGAACCGGAGCCGGCGGACGTTCGCCCGCCCAGCTTGCCGAGACGGTCGATGTCTATCCGACGCTCGCCGCGCTCGCCGGGTTGGAGCTGCCCGCGAAGATGCAGCCGATCGACGGCGCCGATCTTACACCGGTGCTGCGCGACGCTTCGGCCACGGTCCGCCCTTACGCCTATCACGCCTATCATCGGCCCGGGCGCATCGGCCAGGCGATCCGCACCGCGCGCTATCGGCTGGTGCGCTGGACTCAGGAAGCCACGGGCGTCCGCGTCTATGAGCTGTACGACCTCCAGGGCGATCCGGGGGAAACGCGCAACCTCGCCGACGCGCTGCCGAAAGTGCGTGCCGAGCTGGACGCTTATCTCGACGCACAGCCCAAGCCGGTTAGCACCGAACTCACCAAGCAACGCTCGGTCGAGTGAAGGCGGAAATGGCGCGCCCGGCAGGGTTCGAACCTGCGACCCCAAGCTTAGAAGGCTCGTGCTCTGTCCAGCTGAGCTACGGGCGCGCGCCGGGCCTCCCTAACGCGGATTGCGCCGCGGCGGAACCGCGATCATAAGTCCTGCCATGGACGAGGGGGACACGAAGCCGGCGCAGGTTGCGGCGCGCGAGATCTCGGGCGGGCATTTCCGCTATTATGATTTCGTCATGGCGGCTTTCGTTGCCATCCTGCTGCTGTCGAACGTCCTGGGCGCCGGCAAGGTCGCGCAAGTGTGGCTGCCGGGCTTGGGCTATTGGCCGTTCGGCGCGGGAATCCTCTTCTTCCCCATCTCCTATGTGATCGGCGACGTGCTCACCGAAGTCTATGGCTATGCCCGCGCCCGCCGCGTGATCTGGGCGGGCACGGCCGCGGTGCTGTTCATGGCCTTCATGTCGTGGGTTGTGGTCGCGCTGCCGCCCGCGCCGAGCTGGGGCAACCAGGCCGCGTATGAGACGATCTTCGGCCAGGTGCCGCGGATCGTGCTGGCTTCGGTCTGCGCCTTCTGGGCGGGCGAGTTCGTCAACAGCTATGTCCTCGCGCGGATGAAGCTGTGGACCAAGGGGCGGATGCTGTGGACGCGCACGATCGGCTCGACAGTGGCGGGGCAGGGGATAGACAGCCTGATTTTCTACCCGCTCGCCTTCCTCGGCGCCGAGGGGTGGACGACCGAGCTTGTCATCACCGTGCTCTTCACCCAATGGGCACTAAAGGTGGGCTGGGAAGTTCTCCTCACGCCGGTCACCTATGCCGTGGTCGGGTTCCTGAAGCAGCGCGAGGGCGTGGACGTGTACGACGAAGGCACTGATTTTACTCCGTTCGCGACGCGCGTGTGAACTACTGGCAATTGGCGAAAGCCTGGGTGGGCGAGACCACCGGTCTTCCTGACTCCACGCTTCACGTTCTGGGCGGAATGTTCCTGCTGCTCGCCGCGGCAGCCGTGCTGCGCCGCGTGATCTGGAGCTGGAGGCCGTGGCTCGCACTGCTGCTGCTCGAGATCGCGAACGAAGTCCACGACATGCTCAACCCGGCCAGCGGCGAGAATTGGATCGGTGCCTCGCTCCACGATTTCTGGCTGACGATGCTGTGCCCGACGCTGATCGTGCTGCTTGGCGGCTGGCTCTACCGCAACGCAAAGGCACGCGAACGCTGACGGGTGCAATCCGCGCACTTGCGCAACGTTGCCGAGGTGTAACAATCTGCTCCCCAGTCTTCGGGAGCAGACCATGGCCGTTGAGGAAGCTACGTTCGCCGGCGCCAAGGGCGTCGAGATCTTCTACCGCGTCTGGGAACCGGAGGGGACACCACGCGCAGTGGTGGTCATCTGCCACGGCGTCAATTCGCATGGCGGCCAGTATTTCTGGGCGGCCGAGCAGCTCTTGGCGGGCGGCTATGCGGTGTTCGCGCTCGATTTGCGGGGCAGGGGGCGATCGCAGGGTGAGCGCTTCTATGTCGAGGACGTGGCCGATTATGCGGCCGACGTCGCGGGCACGATCGCGATCGCCAAGGCGCGCCACCCCGGGCTCAAGCTCTTCCTGCTCGGGCACAGCGCAGGCGGTGTGACCTCGGCGACCTATGTGCTCGACCACCAGGCCGAGGTCGACGGGTTCATCTGCGAGAGCTTCGCCTTCCAAGTCCCCGCGCCGGGCTTCGCGCTCGCCGCGATCAAGGGGCTCAGCCACATCGCGCCGCACCTCAAGGTCCTCAAGCTCCACAACGAAGACTTCTCGCGCGATCCCGAATGGGTCGCTAAGCTCAACGCCGATCCGCTCATCAAGGATGAGGTCCAGCCTGCCGCGACCGTCGCCGCGCTGGTCCGCGCCGACGAGCGGCTCCGCGAGGAGTTCCCGACCATCACGCTGCCTTTGCTCATCCTGCACGGCACCGCCGACAAGGCGACCGTGTGCGAGGGCAGCGTATTCTTCCACGAGACCGCGGGCTCTGCCGACAAGACGCTCAAGCTCTATCAGGACCACGCCCACGATCTGCTCGCCGATTACGGCAAGGAGGAAGTGATGGCCGACATCAAGGCTTGGCTGGAGGCGCGGCTTTAGGAGAAGCGCGCGGCGCTACCGACTGATCCGACGGGAATGGCCGGGGGCGGTCAGCTGCCGTTCCCAAGGTCCGTCATGCTGAACTTGTTTCAGCATCCACCGCGTCGATGAGTTTTCCCGACATATCGAGGTGAGCAGATTGCGGCTGCGGTTGCAATGGCGGCCGAATTTGAGTTGACCACCAGCCCCGGGTATCGGCACGCGACGCCATGTCCGGAATCCCTCCTCCGTTTGACAAGCAAAGCGCAACGGCACATCGTCTGGGCATGACGTATCGCCAGCAATCTCAGCGATACCGCGTTCATGCGGGACAACTCCTGGCGGGCAACTAGCCCCGGGCTTCCTCAGGCGCGTCCCGGAAGGCCGGGGATCGAAAGCGAGCCGATCGGCTCGTCGGCGAAAAGACCGCGATTTCCTGAGAGTCCACGACATGAACAACCTGTACGAGGCCGCCAGCCGGCCTCCCATCGAAATGATCGACGTAGAGGCGGAGATCCTCACCGACCTGGCGCTCAGCGTCGAGCGCCGCATGCCGGCCGTGAGCGCCTTGCTTCTCCGCGAGGCCGAGCGCGCCCGGCTGCGCAGCGCCGACAATATTCCGGCGAATGTGGTCACCATGGGATCGGTGGTCGAGTTCCTCGACGACAGCAGCGGCAGCCCGCGCACGGTGACGCTGGTCTATCCGAGCGATGCCGATATTTCCGAAGGGCGCATCTCGATCCTCACGCCCATCGGTGCGGCGCTGATCGGCCTGCGTTCCGGACAATCCATCCTCTGGCCCGATCGCTGCCTTACCGTGCTCGACGTGCGCCAACGTCCGCAGCTTGCTGCCTAGCGGAGGTTGGACGAGGGGACACGCTATCGAGGGTGAGCCCCTCATCCAGCTCCGACTAGGGTCTGCCCTCGTCAAGTTGAACCATCGCCGCTCGCCCTGAGCCTGTCGAAGGGCGGCCATCCGCGAGCGTGGACGGTTGGGATGCGCCCTTCGACAGGCTCAGGGCGAGCGGGGGTGTTTGCATCTCAGCGAGATGTCTACCTGTGGAGCGAAAGCCGTCGGCGGCCCTCCTCAAGCTACCGCTTCGAGCAGTCCCTCGAACAGGCGGCGGCCGTCGGTGCCGCCGTGGGCGGCTTCGATACGGCGCTCGGGGTGCGGCATCATGCCCAGCACGTTGCCTGCCTTGTTGATCACGCCGGCGATGTTGCGCGCCGATCCGTTGACGTCGTCGGCATAGCGGAACGCGACGCGGCCTTCGCCCTCGAGCCGGTCGAGTGTCTCGGCGTCGGCGAAATAATTGCCGTCGTGGTGCGCCACGGGGATCGTGATCGTCTCGCCCGTGTCGTACGCGCTGGTGAAGATCGACTGGCTGTTGTCCACCGTCAGATCGACGTTGCGGCAGACGAAATTGAGCCCCGAGTTGCGCATCAGCGCGCCGGGGAGCAGCCCGGTTTCGGTGAGCACCTGGAAGCCGTTGCAGATGCCGATCACTGGCACCCCGCGCTCGGCCGCCTCGACCACCGCCTTCACCACCGGCGAACGCGCCGCGATCGCGCCGCAGCGCAGATAATCACCATAGGAGAAGCCGCCGGGGAGGGCGATCAGCCCCACGCCCGCGGGCAGTTCGCTTTCGCCGTGCCACACCATGTGCGGCCTGGTGCCGGTCACGTCCTCGAGCGCCACCGCGATGTCGCGGTCGCAGTTGGAGCCGGGGAAGACGATGACCGCGCTCTTCATTGCTTTTCCACCCGGTAGTTCTCGATCACCGTGTTGGCGAGCAGCTTGCGGCACATCTCGTCGATCGCGGCGTCGGTGGTGCCGTCGGCCACGTCGAGCTCGAAGATCTTGCCGGCGCGGACGTCTTCGACGCCGTCGAAGCCGAGTCCGGCTAGTGCGTGCTGGATGGCCTTGCCCTGGGGATCGAGCACGCCGTTCTTTAGGGTCACGATGATGCGGAGCTTCATGGGCAGCGCCTATGGCCCGCCTGTCCGAGTCCCGCAATCGGAAAAGATAGCTGCGTTACTTGCCCCGGCGCTTGCGGTGGCTTTCGAGGTCGAGCACGGCCGAATCCGCGCCTTCCGGGAACAGGCCCAGACGGCGCGCGACTTCCTGATAGGCCTCGACTTCGCCGCCCAGATCGCGGCGGAACCGGTCCTTGTCGAGCTTCTCGTTGGTCGCCATGTCCCACAGCCGGCAGCCGTCGGGGCTGATTTCGTCGGCCAGGATGATGCGGGCATAGTCATTGTCCCAGATCCGGCCGAATTCGAGCTTGAAATCGACCAGGCGGATGCCGATCCCGGCGAAGAGCCCTGAGAGGAAGTCGTTCACGCGGATCGCCATGTCGGCCATGTCGTGCAGTTCCTCCTGCGCGGCCCAGCCGAAGGCGAGGATGTGCTCGTCGGTGACCATCGGATCACCGAGCGCATCGTCCTTGTAGTAATATTCGACGATCGTGCGCGGCAGCGGCGTGCCTTCCTCGATCCCGAGCTTCTTCGCGAGGCTGCCGGCGACGACGTTGCGCACCACCACTTCGATCGGCACGATCTCGACCTGGCGGATCAGCTGCTCGCGCATGTTGAGCCGGCGGATGAAGTGGGTGGGGATGCCGATGCCGGCGAGCAGCGTGAAGACATGCTCGCTGATCCGGTTGTTGAGCACGCCCTTGCCGCTGATCGTGCCCTTCTTCTGGGCGTTGAAGGCAGTCGCGTCGTCCTTGAAATACTGGATCAGCGTGCCGGGCTCCGGGCCCTCGTAGAGGATCTTTGCCTTGCCTTCGTAGATTTGCCGGCGGCGTGCCATGTCGGCTGGTGTCCCTGAAAAGCGTCGCCCCGGCGGCGCGGGTGGCCGCGCAGGTGCCGGGGCTGTGGAAGGACTGGGCCTATACCGGATGGGGGCCGGGGGTGCAATCACGCTTCGGGATGATGATCGCACCCCGTCGCGGTCGTCGGCGTCACCGGAAGGTTGCTGCGCGTCCGACGCTCGGTTCGGCGGGCTGGTGGCGGTGCGGCAGGCTGTCGCGGATGTGCTCTGCCTCGCGCTCCCAGGGGGCGTCATATTCGATCGCCTGCAAGCGCCGGAAGGCATAGGCCAGCTTGTCGAAGAACTTGCCGAGGCCGTGGCTCACCGTTCCGTGGTTCTCGCTCCAGATGCTGCTGTCGAAATCGTTCGCCATGGTGCTTTCTCCTTCATGAGAGACAGCCTGTATTTGCTCCCGGGCCGTGCGCGGCGCCAACAAATCGGTGGATTCGATTGATAGAACTGGCTTATGATAAAGCCATGCGCCGCATGCCCCCGCTTTCCGCCGTCCGCGTGTTCGAAGCCGCGGCTCGTCACGGCAATTTCACGCGCGCCGCGGAGGAGCTGGGGATGACCCAGGCGGCCGTCAGCTATCAGGTGAAGCTGCTCGAGGAGCGGCTCGGCGCACCGCTTTTTCGCCGCGACAAGCGCCGGGTGGTGCTCACCGAGGCGGGCGAACGCGCCGCACCGCAGGTCTCGCGTGCGTTCGACGCGATCGATGCGGCCTTCGCCCAGGTCCGCGCCGCCGACGAGAAGCTGCTCGTCATCTCGACTTCGAATACCTTCGCCAATGCCTGGCTCGCGTGGCGGCTCGGCAGCTTCCAGATGGCGCATCCCGAAATGGCGGTGCGGCTCGATGCGACCGATGCCGTGGTCGATCTCGCGGCGGGCGAAGTCGACTGCGCCATCCGATCGGGCCGCGGCGATTGGAACGGGATGGTCTGCGACAAGCTGCTCGACATCGACTTCACGCCGATGGTGAGCCCGGCCTTCCTGTCGCGCTACGGCCCGATCGCGCCCGCCGACCTGCTGCACCTGCCGCTGATCAGCCCGCATGACCCCTGGTGGGCGCATTGGCTGCGCGAAGCCGGGGTCGACGTGCCCGACGGTCCGCCGCGCCCTGGCATCCGCCTCGATTCGCAGGCGCATGAGGGCCATGCCGCCATGGCGGGTCAGGGGGTGGCGATGCTCACGCCGTTCTTCTGGAAGAGCGACCTGGCCGACGGGCGGCTGGTGCGGCCGTTTGAGCAGGTGTCGAGCCGCGGCTTCGCTTATTGGTTCGTGATGCCCGAGGCGCGGCGCAACGTCCCGAAAATCAAGCGCTTCCGCGAATGGCTGCTCGCCGAGATCGGGCGCGAACGTCCGGTGGGGGTCTGACGCAGCGATGCTTTGACACGCGCGATCCGCTTCCCTTAGGCTCGGCTGCAAGGAGAGAGTGATGGATTGCAAAACCGATACCGAACAGGCGCGCGAGCTCCACAACACGCTGGAATTCATCGGCCTTCGCGCCCAGGCGACCACCGTCGGCCTGCTCCAGCTGTGTACCGAGCTCGTGCGCGCGGGCGTGCTCGACGATGCGGCGATCCAGCGGATCAAGGATGCGATCCGCATGGAGCTGACGCTCACGCATTCGCGCGGCCATTATCGCAGCGAATTCGAGGAGACGCTGAAGCAGCGCCTCGACGCGATCTTCCCGCATGGCGAAGACGCCCGGCGCGAAGCCCCGGTGGGCGACCTCCACGACCTTCAGGCCGCGCTCGATGCCGATCGGGACAAGGTGGGCTAGCCCGCGCTCAGAACAACAGCGTCAGGCAGTAGAACAGCGCGCCCACCGCCGCCGAGGCGGGGATGGTGATGATCCAGGCGGTGACGACATTGCCCGCCACGCCCCAGCGCACCGCCGACGCCCGCCGCGCGGTGCCTGCGCCGATCACCGCGCCGGTGATCGTGTGCGTGGTCGATACCGGTATGCCCAGCCACGAGGCGGTGAACAGCACGATCGATCCGCCCATCGAGGCGCTGAAACCCTGGTGCTGCGAGAGCTTGGTGATCCTGGAACCCATCGTCTCGATGATCTTCCACCCACCGGTGAGCGTGCCGAGCGCGATCGCCACATAGCAGCTCACCGCAACCCAGTGCGGCACTTCGAACTCGCCGTGCAGATAGCCGGTCGAATAGAGCAGCACGGTGATGATCCCCATCGTCTTCTGCGCATCGTTGAGGCCGTGGCTCAGCGAATAGGCACCCGAGGAGAAGAGGTGGAGCCCGCGGAACACCCGCTCGGCGCGCGCCGAGGTGGCGCTGCGGAAAATCCAGCTCGTCGCCAGCATGATCAGCATCGCCAGGATCATGCCGATCGTGGGTGAGAGGACGATCGCGATCAGCGTCTTGTTGAGCCCGGTCCACTGGATTCCCGTGATCCCGGCGTGGGCGACGCCCGATCCGATCATGCCGCCCACCAGCGCGTGGCTCGACGAGGAGGGAATGCCCTTGAGCCAGGTGACGACGTTCCAGAACATCGCGCCCACCAGCGCGCCGAACACCACGGCTGGCGTCACCAGGTTCTTGTCGATCAGCCCCTGGCCGATCGTGTCTGCCACCTTGTGCAGCGCCGGGAAGGCGATGGTCAGGAAATAGGCGGCGCCGTTGAACAGCGCGGCGAAGGCCACGGCGTGGACGGGCTTGAGCAGCCGTGTCGCCACCACCGTAGCGATCGAATTGGCGGCGTCGTGCAGGCCGTTGAGAAAATCGAACGCCAGCGCGACCATGATGAGGCCGACCAGCAGCGGGAATGCGAGCTCGTGCATTTCCAGAGTCAGGCGTGGTCGATCACGATGCCGTCGATCTCGTTGGCAACGTCTTCGAAAGCGTCGACGATGCGCTCGAGATGCTTGAACAGCTCGCGATGGACGGCGAACTGGAGCGGATCGTGCGGCCCCAGTTCCTTATAGGCCCGCTTGAGCCCGGCGGCGTGGATCTCGTCGGCATGGCTCTCCATCCGCACCAGCCGCTCGGTGAGCTCGTGGAGGCGGCCGCCGTTGCGGGCGACGTCGCGCAGCAGCGGCATCGCCTCGGCGGTCAGCCGCGCCGCATCGACGATGATCGCCGCCATGTCGCGCATTTCCTGCTCGAAGCTCTTGACCTCATAGAGGTCGATAGCCTGCACCGCCGCCTGCATCTCGTCGATCGCGTCGTCCATCGATCCGATCAGCGACGTGATCGCGCCGCGATCGAACGGGGTCAGGAACGTCTCGCGCACCGTGCGCAGCATCTCGCGGATGATCTCGTCGGCTTCGTGCTCGCGCTCGATCACTTCGCGGATGTGATCGGTGTTGCCGTCCTGGAGCAGCCGCGCGAGTGCATCGGCGCCCGCCACCACCGTCACGGCATGCGCTTCGAACATCTCGAAGAAATTGCCCGATTTGGGCAGCAGCCGCTGAAACCATGCGAACATGTGACTTACCTTCGATTTCTGGGCGACCGCGGCGAAGAGCCCCTCGCGCCGGGTCGCAGCCTTGAACTCGCGCGGCCCGAACGATCGGATCAGGTCGCGCAGATCGGGTTCCTCGACCGCGTCGGCCGCCTCGGCGAGCGCGAACCAGCGCCGCTCGCGCTGGCCCTGCTCCTTCCAGCGATCGAGCTCCTGGTTCACCGCCAGCGGGAACACGTCGACATCGACCATCAGCGAAGCGCCGTTGCGGCGGCGCTTGCGGTAGCGATAGGAGCCGATCGGCGTCGGGCAGACCGGCCCGCACACGCCGGCTTCCTCCTCGGCCTCCAGCGCCGCGGCGGCGTGGGCGGAGATGCCGGAGGTGGGATTGCCTTTCGGTATCACCCAACGCCCGCTCTCGCGCGAGGTGACCAGCAAGATCCGCACCGGCGCATCGATCGCATTGCCTTCGGTCCGATAGGGCAGGGCGGCGATCTGGCGAATGGAAACCAACTCCTGGCGGGCGTGAGGGGCGCGACTGTTACGATTTTGTGTCACTGCTGAGCAAGCGCCTATTCCGGCGTGCCTGCCGAACGCGCGGACGCCCATCCGGGCTGCCCCGAAAGACGCTCCGGTCGAATCCCTAGGGGCATTCAGCTCTCAATCCTCCCCCGCCAGGGGGAGGTGGCGCCGAAGGCGACAGAGGGGGCGGATGCCAGAACGTGAGCGGCGTGCGTCCTCCCCTCCGTCAGGCTGCGCCTGCCACCTCCCCCTGGCGGGGGAGGATTGGGGTTCAACTCGCTCTTCGGCGTTGGACGCATCTCTTCGATTCACCCCGGCTCCCGCCCATTCCAAGGTGAACCGGGCAAATGGGGCGCCGAGCCGCCATTGATCCGGCCCATTCCCGTCCGCTACCTTTGCTGCGCCGCAGTATGGCAAAGGGGCGTACCACCGAATGGCGAGACAGTATCGCGCGGACATAGACGGGTTGCGGACAGTAGCCGTCATTCCGGTCGTCATCTTTCATCTCGGCACCAGCCTGTTCTCGGGCGGTTTCGTCGGCGTCGACGTGTTCTTCGTCATCTCGGGTTTCCTGATCACCCAGACGCTGCTGGGCGAAAAGGGGAGCTGGGGCGAGGCGCTGCTCGATTTCTACAAACGGCGGATCAAGCGCATCTTCCCGGCACTGTTCGCGCTCTATCTCGCCGTCATGGCCGCGGCGTGCGTGCTGCTGATGGCCGATCAGGCGGCCGAGGTGGCGCAGTCGATCCTCGCTTCGATCTTCTTCGTCTCCAACATCCTGTTCTACAGCCAGAGCGACTATTTCGACGGCGGGCTGGACAGCAATCCGCTGCTCCATACCTGGTCGCTCTCGGTGGAGGAGCAGTTCTACGTCTTCTTCCCGCTGCTGATCTTCTTCACCCGCAGCCTGGCCGAAGCGCGGCGCCGCCAGATCGTCTGGGGGCTGACGATCGTCAGCTTCGTCGCGTCGCTGTGGATGGTTTCGCGCGATCCGAGCGGCGCCTTCTACCTGATCCCCTTCCGCACCTGGGAGCTCGCGCTCGGCTCGCTGCTCGCGATCAGCGCGATCCCCGGGCCGCGCAAGCAGTGGCAGGCAGAGGCCGGCGCGGTGCTCGGCCTGGCGATGATCGGCTATGCGGTGCTCTTCTACAACAAGGCGACGCTGTTCCCCGGCGCGTCGGCGCTGATCCCCTGCGTGGGGACCGCGCTGGTGCTGCTGTGCGGCACCGGCTGGACGACGCTGGCCGGGCGCGCGCTGTCGCTCTGGCCGATGCGCTTCATCGGGCTGATCTCCTATTCGCTCTACCTGTGGCACTGGCCGATCATCGTCTTCTATCGGCACCTCGACAGCCGGCTCGACAATTTCGAGCGGGCGGGGCTGCTGATCGCTTCGATCGTCGCCGCGACGATCTCGTGGAAGTTCATCGAACAGCCGTTCCGGCGGCCGTTCAAGCTGAGCTCGCGCGCGGTCGTGGTGCGCGGCACCGCGGCGATGGCGGGCTGCGCCGCCGCAGTGCTCGCGCTCGCGTCGGTCAACGCCTATCTCTACCCGATATCGGCCCAGGCGCGCGGCGTCCTCGCCTATGGCGAGCGGACCGGCCGCACCGCGATGATGCGAACCGGCACCTGCTTCCTCACCACCAAGCACAGCTTCGCCGATTATCGCCCGGAGGAATGCCTGGCGGTGAGCGGAGACAAGCCGCGCGTGCTGATCGTTGGCGACAGCCATGCCGCGCATCTCTATTACGGGCTGAAGGAAGCGCTGCCGAACATGCAGGTGCTCCAGGCCACGGCTTCGGGGTGCAAGCCGCTGCTCCAGAGCCGCGGCGCGGCGCATTGCCTGACGCTGATGCAGCACGTGTTCGACGAGTATATCGCCAAGGTGAGGCCGGACATCGTCATCGTCTCGGCACGCTGGCTGGACGGCGACGTGCCCAAGGTGGTGGAGACGGTCGAGGCGCTGCGGCGATTGGCACCGCGCGTGCTCGTGTCGGGCCCGATCGTGGAATATGACCAGCCGCTGCCGCGCCTGCTGGCGATGCAGATCGATCGCGGCGAGCCGATCGAGAGCCACCGGAACAATCAGGTCGCGAACGTCGATACGCGGCTGGCCACGGCGATGAAGGCCGCAGGCGTGCCCTATTTCTCGATGTACCGCGCAGTGTGCACGCCCACGTGCCAGCTATGGGCGGCGCCCGGCGTGCCGGTGCAGTTCGACTATGGCCATCTGACCCAGCAGGGGTCGGTGATGGTCGCCCGCCAGATGGCGCGCGATATCGCGAGCCAGACTGCGGCGCCGTCCGTGGCGGCGATGGGGGCATCGGCCCTGCCGAGCGCCGCCGCTCCCCGGCCGTAACGGGCTCCGGCCCAAAAGCGGCCGCAGTCACTATCCGCTGGCAAAATAGGATTTGTTCTGCTTCTGTTCGGATATGACCGAACAGAAGCAGAACCGGTACATCGCACGGCGTCATCCTGGCGGCCGCGTAAACCCGCGGACGTGTCAAGCGAGTGTCAACCAGCGCATCGCCCGAAACGCGCATTTCCCGCAGGATTCCGCGGTTTCTCGCTCCAACCAAAAGGTTGGAGATGCCATGTTTGCCAACCTTCAGGTTGGCTGTCCGCATGACTGGGTCCCAGCCATGTGGCGCGCGGCACGCGGCGCTGCTATCCGGGTACTCCAATGACTCTCGACACCGATACGCTCGATCCGTCCAGCGAACCCTCCGGCGCTTCCGACGTCCCCTTCGACAGCGCATTGTCCGAGCGCTACCTCGTCTATGCGCTTTCGACGATCACGGCGCGTTCGCTGCCCGATGTCCGCGACGGGCTGAAGCCGGTGCACCGGCGGCTGCTGTGGGCGATGCGGCTGCTGCGGCTCGATCCGGCTTCGGGCTACAAGAAGTGCGCGCGCGTCGTGGGCGACGTGATCGGCAAATACCACCCGCATGGGGACCAGTCGGTCTATGATGCGATGGTCCGCCTCGCGCAGACCTTTGCGCTGCGCTACCCGCTGGTCGACGGGCAGGGCAATTTCGGCAACATCGACGGCGATAACGCCGCCGCCTATCGCTATACCGAGGCGCGGCTGACCCAGGTCGCGATGGACCTAATGGCCGGGCTCGACGAGAATGCCGTCGATTTCCGTGCCACCTACAACGGCGAGGAGGAGGAGCCCGAGCTCTTCCCGGGGCTGTTCCCGAACCTGCTGGCAAACGGTGCCGCGGGCATCGCGGTGGGCATGGCGACCTCGATCCCGCCCCACAACGCCGCCGAGCTGATGAACGCGGCGGTGGCGCTGATCGACAACCCGCAGGCGAACGTCCTCGACTATGTCCAGGGGCCGGACTTCCCGACCGGCGGGCTGGTGGTGGACGGCCCCGCGGTGATCGCCGAGGCCTATGCGACCGGCCGAGGCAGCTTCCGCGTCCGCGCGCGGATCGAGAAGGTCGTCGAGAAGGGCGGGGGCTGGCACCTGGTCGTCTCGGAGATCCCCTACGGTGTCCAAAAGGGCAAGCTGATCGAGGGGATCGCGGCGCTCATCAACGACAAGAAGCTGCCGATCCTGGGCGACGTGCGCGACGAGAGCGCCGACGACGTGCGCATCGTGATCGAGCCGCGCAGTCGCACTGTGGACGCCGAGACGCTGATGGAGAGCCTGTTCCGCCTCTCCGACCTCGAAGTGCGCGTGCCGCTCAACCTCAACGTGCTCGACAAGAACCGCACGCCGCGCGTGATGAGCCTGCAGGAGGCGCTCGCCGCCTGGGTCGAGCACCAGTTCGTCGTGCTGCGCCGGCGCTCCGAGCACCGGCTGGACAAGATCGCCGACCGGCTGGAGCTGCTCGGCGGCTACATCATCGCTTTTCTGAACCTCGACCGGGTGATCGAGATCATCCGCGGCGAGGACGAGCCCAAGCCGGTGATGATGGCCGAGTTCCAACTCACCGACCGCCAGGCCGAGGCGATCCTCAACATGCGGCTGCGCAGCTTGCGGCGGCTGGAGGAGATGGAGCTGCGGCGCGAGCAGGAAGGGCTGGAGAAGGAGCAGGCGGATCTCCAGCTGCTGCTCTCGTCCGACGCGCGCCAGCGGACGCGGATGAAGCGCGACCTGGCGAAGATGATCGAGCGCTACGGCCCCGAGACTGCGCTGGGCAAGCGCCGCACCGACATTCGCGAGGCAGGCCCCACGCGCGAGATTCCGCTCGAGGCGATGATCGAGCGCGAGCCGATCACGGTGATCCTGTCGCAGCGCGGCTGGATCCGCGCGATGCGCGGGCATGTCGACCTAGCCTCAGCCGACACCGCCAAGTTCAAGGAAGGCGACGGCCCGCTCTTCGCCTTCCACGCGCAGACGACCGACAAGCTGCTGCTCGCGGCCGATAACGGGCGGTTCTACACGCTGGGCGGAGACAAGCTGCCCGGTGGCCGCGGCTTCGGCGAGCCGGTGCGGCTGATGATCGATCTCGAGGGCGAGCGCCAGATCATCGCACTGCTGCCGGCGAGCGCGTCGGAAAAGCTGCTGGTGGCGGCGAGCGACGGGCGCGGCTTCGTGGTGAAGGCCGAGGACGTGATCGCCGAGACCCGCAAGGGCAAGCAGGTGGTGACGCCGCGGCCCGGTGCACACCTCAAGATCGTCCGGCCGATCGCGCCCGACGAGGATATGGTCGCGGCGATCGGGGACAACCGGAAGATGGTGGTCTTCCCCTTGTCCGAAGTCGCCGAAATGGCGCGCGGGCAGGGCGTGCAGCTCCAGCGCTACCGCGACGGCGGGCTTTCGGACGCCAAGACCTTCCGGATGGCCGAAGGGCTCAGCTGGACGATGGGCGGCGAGACCGGACGGACGCGGACCGAGAGCGACCTATCGCCCTGGCGCGCGGCGCGCGGAGCGGCGGGGCGGATGCCGCCGACAGGGTTCCCGCGCGACAACCGGTTCTGATCGGCGGCGGAGCATTGGTCAGCGTGCTTTAACTTCTTGCGGTTAGCGCCGCGGGCGTGATGCCGTTGCGAAACTACAGCTCCGTGCGTGAGGCCTTCGGGCCAGGCGAATCGGCGATGCTGCTCGATCTGCTGCCGGTCCCGGCCGCAGTGGTGGCGCTCGAGGGCAGCAGGTTGCATTTCGAGGCAGTCAACACACCGTTCCGCAAGGCAGGCCTGGGTGCGATCGCCGCCGAATCGCCGCTGATCCGGCTGCTCGGCGAGCAGCTCCGCCAGTTCCTCGACAGCGACGAGACCAGCCACGACATTGCCTGGCAGTTCGGCGGCGAAGCCGACTTCCGCTATTTCCGCGCAACCTTCTCACGCCGCGCCGCGGACCGGGCGACGTGCAAGTGCCTGGTGACGCTGATCGACCGGACCTCCGAGCTCAGGACGGTGCACAGCCTGCGCCGCGAAATGGCGACCGACAGCCTCACCGGCCTGCCCAACCGATCGGGCTTCGGCGATGCGATCGAAGCGGCGGTCGGACCAGGAGATTGCGCGGGCTTCGCCGTGCTCGCGGTCAACCTCGATCGCTTCAGCCGCGTCAACGCGTGCATGGGCGGGCTTGCCGGCGACGAGCTGCTGATCTCGGTCGCGCGGCGGCTCAAGGGCGCGCTGCGCGGGCGCGACGTGCTGGGCCGGCTGGGGGGCGACGAGTTCGCAGTGCTGCTCCACCTGGAGAGCGGCCCCAATGACGCGCTGCACGCCGCCAAGCGCATCCGTGCGGCGCTCGCCACACCGTTCCGTCTTTCCGATTTCGAGATTTGCGTCGACTGCGCGATCGGCATCGCGATGGGGGAGGACAGTCGCGACGATCATGAGGACCTGATCCGCCACGCCCAGTTCGCAGTGAAGCGGGCCAAGAAGAGCGGGAAGACCGAATTCTACCACAGCCGCGCCTTCGACATCGCTCGCGAGCAGTTCGGGATCGAGACGCGGCTGCGGCGTGCGATCGAGAACGGGCAACTGACGCTGAGCTACCAGCCGATCTGCGACCTGGGGACGGGGCAAGTCACGTCGTTCGAGGCGCTGGCACGCTGGACGACCGAGGAGGGAGTCCGGCTGTCACCCGACGACTTCATTCCGGTGGCCGAGGAATCGGGGCTGATCGTCCCGCTCGGCCGCTGGGCGATGGAGGAGGCGACGAGGACGCTGGCGGCATGGGGTGCCGCGGCTGGAGGCGACTGCGGTGTCAGGGTGGCGGTCAACCTCTCGGCGATTCAGCTCCAGCGGGACCGGGTTCCGCAGATGGTGGCGGACGTGCTGGCCCGCTACGGCGTGGCGGGCTCGCGGCTCACGCTCGAGCTCACCGAAGGCGCGATCGCCAGCGACCGTGACCGCATCACCCACACTATGCTGGCGCTCAAGGAAATGGGCGCCACACTGGCGATGGACGATTTCGGCACCGGCTATTCGAGTCTCGCCTATCTGCAGAAGCTGCCGATCGACCTGCTCAAGATCGACCGCAGCTTCGTGACCGGCATGCTCGCCGACCGGGACAAGGTTGCGATCGTCCGCGCGGTGCTGAGCCTGGCGCAGGCGCTGGGGATGCAGACCACGGCCGAGGGCGTCGAAACCAACGAGCTCGCCCAGACGCTGGCGGCGCTGGGCTGCACCTATGGCCAGGGGTTCTTCTACGCGCAGCCGCTGGAGGCGAGCGATGCCTATGCCTTGCTGGCTTCGCGCAACGCCTGGGCCACCACGTCATCGGCGATGGCCGCGACGCGCGCCGCATCCGGAAACCCTTCCCCGATCCACTGATCCTCGACCCGGCGGAGCGCGCGGGCTACTTCGGGGCCCTTGCTGAGACCCCGCTCGACCAGCGCACCGCCCGAGATCGGCAGCGCGGGCGGCTGCCAGCTCGAGAGCGTGGCGATTGCGGAGGGCTCGCCGGCGAGCAGATGGCGGTCGATCGCCTGTTCGATGCCGATCCGATAGGCGAGCGCGCGGGCGCCTTCGTCGCCGATCGGCTGCGTCGCGCTCTCCAGCCGCTTGCGCTGCGCATTGGAGAGCTTGAGCCGGGCGCCGACGCTTTCGGCCACGGACGCATCGGGCGGCAGCAGCGCGGCGAGACGGCGGATCGCGTGCGGGGGCTGGCCGGTCGCGGCTTCGCGTTCGGCAAGCGCGGCGAGCCGTGCGGCGCCCTCGGCGGTGATCTCGGGCAGTACCGGCTCGAAGATGCCGCGCTCGACCATCAGCGCTACGATGCGGACCGCGTCGCGCGCGACGAGCAGCTTGAGCAGCTCGTCGGCGATGCGCTCGCGCGAGAGCGCCATCAGATCCCTGGCGCGCACGGTGCATGCCTCCAGCCCCTCCGGATCGGGCGTGTCGCCGAACCGCGCGAGAAAGCGGAAGAAGCGCAGGATGCGCAGATGATCCTCGGCGATACGCTGATAGGGATCGCCGATGAAGCGCACGCGGCGCGCGTCGAGGTCCGCCAGCCCGCCGAAATAGTCGAACAACTCGCCGGTGCGCGGATCGGCGTAGAGCGCGTTCATCGTGAAGTCGCGCCGGGCGGCGTCCTCGCGCCAATCGTCGGTGAAGGCGACCGTGGCGCGGCGGCCATCGGTGGAGACGTCGCGGCGGAGCGTGGTCACTTCGACCGGGCCGCTTTCGAGCACCGCGGTAACGGTGCCATGCTCGATCCCCGTGGGCACCGCGCGGATGCCGGCGGCACGCAGCAGCTCCATCACGCGTTCGGGCGCGTGGCGCGTCGCGATGTCGATGTCGGCGACGGGAATGTCGAGCAGCGTGTCGCGCACGGCGCCGCCCACGAAGCGCGCGAGGCCATCGGGCGCGCCGAGCACGTCGGCGAGCTGCGCCAGCCCCTTACGGCCGCGCCATTCGGCTTCGGGCAGCGTCACGCCGTCCACCGCAGCCGCCGCGACAGATTGACGATCATCGCCGCCGTTGCCCCCCAGATCCGGTGATTGTCCCATAGTATCTCGTAATAGCGGCGTTCGCGCCCCTGGTATTGGGCGGTCGCTTCGCGGTGATTGGCATGATCGAGCAGGAAGGAGAGCGGGACTTCGAACACGCTCGCCACTTCGGCCTCGGCGGGGATCAGGTGCAGATCGGGCGGTATCACGCCGACGACGGGCGTCACGTCGAAGCCGGTCACCGTGCGGTAGCTGTCCGCAGTGCCGATCACCTGGACTTCGACGGGAGGAAGCGCGATCTCCTCTTCGGCTTCGCGCAGCGCTGCACCGATGGGGCCGTCGTCGCCCGGATCGATGCGGCCGCCGGGGAAGGCGATCTGGCCCGCGTGGCGGCGCAGCGTCTCGGTCCGCCGGGTGAGGATCACGCCCGGGTCCGCCCGCTCGGTGACTGCGATCAGCACCGCGGCGGGGCTGCCGCGCACTTCGGGGTCGAAGTCGAAATGGTCGCCGGGGAGCAGGACGGGCCCTTCCTCATGCGCGGCCTCGAGCGCGACGCGCAGCCGTTCCGCGAGCTTCATGGCGCATTTCCGGATTCTTGGGGCTCCAGCGCGAAGAAGGCGCCGTTGCTCCATACGCCGGGCGGGGTGCTGCCGTTGGCGAGGGCGAGCTGGGCAAGCTCGTAATAGACCGGCCGGGCGACCAGCGCCTCCAGCCCGCGCCGGACGTGGAGATAGGGGCGGGGACCGTCCTCGCGCTCCTCGAGCCGGAGCGGGTGATCGGAGCCGGCGGTCACCACGTCGCCGGTGTTGAGCCGGAAGGCGAGCCGCATCACCGCGCCTTCGCCCTCCGCCTTCATCTCGACCGCCACGAAGGGGGCATCCTCCACGTCGATGTCGAGCTTCTCGACGGGGGTGACCAGCACGAAGCGGCCGTCGGGCTCGCGGCGAAGAATAGTGGAGAAGAGCCGTACCATCGCCGGCCGACCGATCGGCGAGCCCTGGTGGAACCAGGTGCCGTCACGCGCGATCCGCATGTCGCTGTGGCCGCAATGTTCGGGATTCCAGCTTTCGACCGGCGGCAGGCGATTCTCCTCGGCCATCCGCGCGATTTCGGCGAGCGAAAGGCTGGCGAAATCGGGAGGAGGCGGGGAGGGCATCGAAATCCCTTAGTCGGAGCAGGCTGGGTTTGTCGAAACCGAAGCCGGCCGGTGCCAGCCCAGCCAAGCTGAAAACGACTCAGATTTGACTCTTTTCACGGAAACCGCGTCGATCTCGTAATTTTGTTGCGCCGTCCGGGAGAAAGGGAAACGCCGAATCGCGCGGGGCCGGGTGCGAATCATCCCGTCACGCAAGCAGGCGAAATCCTATTTTGGAAGCGCAAACTGTCAGGCCGCGCGCCGCACGAGGCGCGGGCCGAGCGTTCCGGCACAATCGGGGACGCCCTCGCCGCGCGCGAGCAGCCGGTGCGGCTCGAACGGGCCGGGCAGGCGCCAGTTGCCGGTGTGCTGCGCAGTGAAGCCGAAGAAGCGGCCGTAATATTCGGGGTCGCCGATCAGCATCAGCGTGCGGCAGCCCTCGGATTCGCAGCCGGGCACCGCTTCCAGCGTCCGAGCCATCAGCGCGCGGCCGATGCCTTCCTGTTGACGCGCCGGCTCGACCGCGACGGGGCCGACCATCACCATCGGCACGCTGCCGCCGCCGTCGCAGGCAAGCGCGACCGGCCAGCACTGGATCGTGCCGACGAGCGCGCCGTCGTCCTCCACCGCGGCGAAGCTGAGCTCGGGGAGAGGATCGGTGCCCTGGCGGACGCGATAGGCCGTGCGCGCACGTCGGCCGGGCCCGAAAGCGCGGTCGAGAAGCGTCTCGACGGCCTCGGCGGCGACATCTGCGAGCGGCACCAGTGCGATCACCTCATCCATTCCCCGAGCAAACTCCCGGCGGCGCTGCCGGGGCCGCGCGCTTTATAGCCGATGCGGCGCAACGCAAGAGCGAATCGGATGAGGCGAATCGCGAGGGAGTAGCGTCGCGCGAAGGATTCGGTCCTTCGAGGGCGGGCTGAAGCTTCCCCAATCCTCCCCTGCCAAGGGAAGGTGGCGCCGAAGGCGACGGAGGGGGCGGAAGCACTCCAGCCGGCAGGTTCTGGCATCCGCCCCCTCCGTCATGCTTCGCATGCCACCTCCCCCAGGGCGGCAGATTGTCCCCGCTTCCAGGAAGGCCTCACCACACAGGCGGCTTTCCCGCGCTGCGGCTTCTGCTATGGCGCGCCGGTTCCCACGAAAGGCTCTCCGTTTTGCGCGATCTCCTCCAGCTCCAGGTCCATGACCTCGAGGTCGAAGTCCTCACCGGCATCTATTCGGAGGAGACGCACCTGCCGCAGCCGCTGCGCATCTCGGTGTCCGCCGACATCGACATGCCCGAGCGCTTCGACCCCGACACGCCGCTCAGCGCCTCCAAGAGCTATATCGACCTCAAGCACGCCGCGACGACCGCGCTGCCCAGGGACGTACACTTCACGCTGATCGAGGCCGTGGCCGAGCATATCTGCGATACGCTGTTCGTATCGGACCCGCGCGTCCAGCGCGTGGAGGTGCGGATCGTCAAGCTGGCGATCGCCGAGCGCGGCGAATCGATCGGCGTGACGCTGGTGCGGCACCGACGCTGAGAAGATGCGAAAACCCTCCACCGCAAGCGGGAGAGGGTTGATGCGTCAGCTGCAGGGGCCGAGCGCTTTGAGCACCATCGCATAATCCTCGCGTGCGATGGCGGCGTTGGCCGCGTCGGCCGATTCGACGCTTTGGGCCGGGAGCTCGCGCGGCAGGCCGCAGGCGAGGCGATACCAGAGCAAGGTGTCGCGTGCTGGCGGGCCGGCCGAATCGTCCACAAAGTCCCCTAGTGAGACAGACCAGCGCGGCGTTTCGCCCGGGCGCCGCAGGATCTGGAGCGAGACGGGGGCATTGTTGGCGGTTTGCAGGAAGATCTGAGTCTCGCCTTCGCCCGGGAGCGTGCCGGGCACATGGAAGGCGTTTCCGATGCCGGTGATCGTCGGCGGCGCGTCTGCCGCCATCACCTGGCGCGCGATCTCGCGCACCTGCGCGTCGAGCGCGGGCGACCATTCGCGCTGCGCATCGAGCCCGTTGAGCTGCACCTGGTCCGCCCGGCCGGCGACCGGACGGGCGAAGAGCAGCACCCGCTGCTTCCTGAGCTTGGGCGCCCGGCCCTTCGCCGTGAGCGGCACGTCCACCAGATAGCCGACGCGGGCGGGGAGGGGATTCGCGCTGCGAATCAGTGCGAGGACATCGGCCTCGACATAGAATCGGGCCCGGTCCGCAGCGAGATCGGCAGCCTCCGCACCCTTGATCCGGGTGGCATCGCGAACGCGCGCGTCGATGATCGTCGGGGCCGTAATGACCTGCCCGGCAATAGTGGCATAGCTGGGTAATACAGTTTGGCTGCCGGCCGAGATTTGCGTTGATTCTTGGGCGAAAACTGGAGGCGTGGTTAACGACAATGCGCAACAAAACGCCACGATGGGTACGCGGTTCATAGCTTATCGTTACCCCATCCACCCCGGTTTATACAGAAATAATTCCGTCATCAGGCACCTATAGGGCTTGAATGTCTGACAAAGGGTTTGCGTAGGCTGGATCGCCACGATAGAGACTCGCGCTCTGCCGACCAACGCGCAGCAGGCGCACGGTAGGCGGGCTTGTGCGCGTGGTCATTCCGCCGCCCAGGGTCGCAGGTTTTAGAGGAGTGACGTCGCCGAATGGCTTACGCTGACCGGAATACAAGTGGCAGCCGATTTGTTGCGATCATCCTGGTCGCAATAATCGTTGCTGGCATGGGTTATGCCTTCGTCACGGGTCTGGCATACCAGTATATCAAGAAAAAGGCGGAGGAACTGAAGACCTTCGAGGTCGAGGAACCGCCGCCCCCGCCCGAAGAAGTTCCGCCCCCGCCGCCGCCGCCGGATAGCCCGGTGCCGCCGCCGCCGACGCAGGTCGTGACCCCGCCGGCGCAGGTGCAGGTGCAGGTACCTTCGCCTCCGATGCAGACGACGACGGTGATCCCGCCGCCGCCGCCTATCACGCCTCCCGCGCCTCCCGCGCCTCCGGCTCCCCCCGCGCCTCCGGCCCCTGTGATCAGCAAGGCCGCTGCCGCAAAGGGCAATCCCGGCGAGTGGGTGACCCGCGACGACTATCCGCCCTCGGCGCTTCGCAACGAGGAGGAAGGCTCGACCGGCATCACGTTCGAAGTGAATGCCCAGGGCCGCATCGAAAACTGCCGAGTCACGTCCTCGTCCGGCTCATCGACGCTCGACGACGCGACGTGCCGACTGGTCACGCGCCGCGGTCGTTATTCGCCGGCGCTCGACGCAGGCGGCAAGCCCACCCATGGCGGTCGCAAGTCGCTCCGCTTCCGGTGGCAGATCGAGCAGTAAAGGCTAATCATCTGGCGAAGAGCCACTTTTGACAGCAATCTTGTATAGGGAAAGAACCAACAATGCTCACGACCATTCTCGCCGCCGGGGCCGGCGCTCCGCCCCCGAGCTTCGACATTCTGCACTCGCTGAATGAGGGTGGTTTCATCTCCTGGGCGACGGCCATCATCCTCACCCTGATGCTCTTCTTCTCGCTCTACATCCTGTTCACCAAGCTGTTCGAGCAGCAGAAGATCATCAACCAGTCCAAGCGCGTCAGCGCGTCCTTCTGGAACTCGGGCAACCTGCGTGAGGGTGCCGCGAAGCTCGAGAAGAACTCGGCCTATCGTCAGATCGTCGAGGACGGTCTCGCCGCGCAGGAAGAGCATGGCAAGCTGACCGATCCGGTCGAGGCGCATGACTGGCTGCACGGTTCGCTGGCTCGTTCGGAAGCAGCGATCAACTCGGTGCTCGGCGGCGGTCTCGCCTTCCTCGCGACCGTTGGTTCGACTGCGCCGTTCATCGGTCTGTTCGGTACCGTCGTCGGCATCTTCCGCGCGCTGATCAAGATCGGTGCGGAAGGTCAGGCTTCGATCGGTACCGTCGCAGGTCCGGTCGGTGAGGCGCTCATCATGACCGCACTCGGCCTGGTGGTCGCGGTTCCCGCAGTTATGGCGTACAACTGGCTGCAGCGCCGCAACAAGTCGATCGCGGAGAACCTCAGCGCCTTCTCGAACGACGTGCTCGGCTATCTCGCCTCGGACGGCCGCGTCCGCCCGGCGACCGCCGCAAAGACGCCGACCGCGGCGACCACCGCCAAGCCGGCGACCACCACTGCCGGCCAGGTCGGTGGCGCGCAGACTCGCCCGTAAGCATGTGATCGGGCCCGCCTCCGGGCGGGCCCCAAACGCCGGTGAAGATCTGCCGGCGGCAGGCAAGGAATAGGATTAGCCGCAATGGCGATGAGCGTAGGTGGAGATTCCTCCACGGAAAAGCCGATGTCGGACATCAATACGACGCCCCTCGTGGACGTCATGCTGGTGCTCCTGATCATCTTCCTGATCGCGGTACCGGTGGCGATCCAGTCGGTAGATCTCGCGCTGCCGAAGGTGGCGTACGAACCGACCGAGACCAAGCCGGAGAACGTTTCGCTCTCAGTGACGGGCGCCGACGGCAAGTGCCAAGTCTACTGGGGGATAACTCCGGTCTCGAGCAAGGAACTGCTCGATCGGAGCGTCAAGAAGCTCGAGGCGGAGATCGAGCGCCAGGGCGGCCCCAACGCTGCCGGGCTCGAGCTGCCCGAGGTGCATATTCGCGGCGATGTGAACACGCCGTACCGCTGCATCGGCGGAACCATCTACACGATGCAGATGGCTGGTTTCGTCAAGGTCGGCTTCATTTCCGAGCCCCTGCCGGGTTCGGTGCCGGCGTCGTAGGCGCCGCGGATTTCGAGGAGTTTAGTTAGATGGCAATGAGCGCTGGCCAAAGCGACGGCGAACCGATGATGGAAATGAACACGACGCCGCTTATCGACGTCATGCTCGTGCTCCTCGTCATGCTGATTATCACCATTCCGATCCAGACTCACGCCGTGAAGGTGGATCTTCCGCAGCCGAACCCGGAAAATGCGTCGCCGATCGAGCCGGAGAAGAACAAGCTCTACATCGACGCCGAGGGCAAGATCTTCTGGAACAGCGTGCAGATCGACGAGCTGACCCTGCGTCAGTATCTCGACGCGTCGCTCGCCCGCGATCCGGAACCGGAACTGCACTTCCAGCCCGATCCGAACGCCCGCTACGAAGTCGTGGACGGCGTGCTCGCGATCGTGAAGCGCGCGAATGTGACCAAGCTCGGCTTCGTCGGCAACGAGCAGTATCGCAACGACTTCTGATCCGGCCGCGCTTCGGCGCAGCTGCTGCGGAAAGTTGAAGAGGCGGCCTTCGGGTCGCCTCTTTTTTGTGCCGCGTTGCAAGATGCAACCTTCGCACTTGCCTGTGTGCAACGAAAGTGACATCCAAGAGTCATCAAACTGTCACGAAAATGAAATCGTGACGTAATGAGTCTTAGGAGGTGTCGATGCGTATTGCTCTCGTCCTACTCGCCGCCGCACCGCTCGCGCTGGCTTTGCCGGCGCAGGCGCAGAGCGATGCCGCTTCCACCGCGATCGTAGGCGGCGCCTATGACAAGGCCGAAGCGAAGCTGCTCGCCGAGCTGCGCAGCAACCCCGACCAGCCCGAGACGCTGCTCAACCTCGCCGCGGTCTATTCGAAGACCGGGCGCTCGGGTGAAGCGCGCGCGCTTTATTCCAAGGTGCTGTCGCAGGACGCGGTGCTGATGGACCTCGCCTCGCAGCGCACCGCGAGCTCGCACGCGATCGCGCAGAAGGGGCTCCAGCGGCTCCAGGCGGTTCAGTTCAGCGCACGCTGAACTTCCCACGCTAGTCCGGTCCGCTTCGGCGGCATGGACGGCAAAACGGCTGCGGACGCGGATGCGTTCGCAGCCGTTTGCGTATGATGCGGAGGCTCAGAGCCGCGGGAGGGTCACCCCGCGCTGGCCCATATATTTGCCCGCGCGGTCGGCGTAGCTCGTCTCGCAGGGCTCGTTCCCCTGGAGGAACAGGAACTGGCACGCGCCTTCGTTGGCGTAGATCTTGGCTGGTAGCGGCGTGGTGTTCGAAAATTCGAGCGTCACATGCCCCTCCCATTCGGGCTCCAGCGGGGTGACGTTCACGATGATCCCGCAGCGCGCATAGGTCGATTTGCCGAGGCAGATGACCAGCACGTCGCGCGGCACGCGGAAATATTCGACGGTGCGCGCGAGCGCGAAGCTGTTGGGCGGGATGATGCATACGTCGGTCTTGCGATCGACGAAGCTGTTCGACGCGAAATCCTTAGGGTCAACCGTCGCCGAATCGACGTTGGTGAAGATCTTGAACTCGTCGGCGACGCGCGCGTCATAGCCATAGGAGGAGAGGCCGTAGCTGATGCAGCCTTCGCGGCGCTGCGCCTCCACGAAGGGCTCGATCATGGCGTGGTTGCGGGCCTGTTCGCGAATCCAGCGGTCGGAAAGGATCATTCGGGGCTCCGGACGAGGTGGGACACTCGTTTCGCGGGAAGCACGGCGCTCCGCAAGGCCTAGAGTCGTTTTCAGCTTCGCTGAAGCGGGCCGGCGCCGTACTATTTCAGCTCTGCTGAAACAGACTCTAACGAACCGCGAGCTCGAACGGTGTGGCCGGGAGGCCGGTGCCGTCGTAGAGATTGCAGATCGGGCTGTCGCCCCAGCAGAAGCGGACGCGATCGGCAGCGCCGGTACCGGGCTCGATCAGCACATCGTTGCCTTGGATGCGCGCGGCAACGAAGCGGCAGCTCGCCTTGGCGGTGCCGCACAGCTCGAAGCCGATCGGCTGAGCGGCGCTATAGGCGACGAGGCCCTTTTCGGCTCCGGTGAAGCGGATGCGGATCGCGCTCCCCTCGCGCCGCGCCTCGACGGGCCATGGCCCCGAAGGGAAGAGCTTGCCCCCATAAGTGAGCGCCTCGGCCCCGCGCGCGAGGCGGTGGCCGACATCGAGCTTGTTGGCCGGGTGGATGTCGACGACATCGCCGAGATCGATCGTCACTGCCAGCGCGGCGTGCGGATCGGCGGCGACGGCGCGACGCTGCTCGTCGCGGATCTGCGCGAAACCGCTCTCGACCGGCGCGGGCACGCGCGGCCCCCAGCCGGAAAGCTGGGCGACGAGGAAGGGCATCTGGGAATTGCCGAACTGGGCGCGCCACCCGGCGATCATGCTCGCGAGCTTCCCGGCATAGCCGTCCGGAGCACCAGCATTGGCCTCGCCCTGATACCAGGCGGCGCCGCGCAGCCCATAGGGGCCGATCGGCGCGACCATCGCGTTGTAGATGCCCGAGAAGCCCGCGATCGCCTCCCATGGCGCATGCGGCGGCTCGCCGATCCCGGCAGGCGCACTGCGCCAGCGCCACCCCTCCGGCCCGGGCAGCGGCATGCTGGTGCCATCGGCAAAGCGGATCGCGCGCTGGTCGGCGCTTCCCGTGAGACCGCCTTCGCCCCAGGTATCGACCACGCCCACGGCGATGACGTTCCGGCCGGCCTTGAGCGTGCCCGGCGCGAGCGCATAGCGCCGCGGCTCCCCCCAGGCATAAGTGACGCCCACCGGTACGCCATTGACGAAGCTCGCATCCATGTCGTCGGCAGGGCCGAGCGCGAGCGTCGCGCCCTTGGCTGCCTGCTCGGGCGTGAGGATCACTTCGGTGCGGTACCAGAGCATGCCGTTGTATTGGGCGAGCTCGGCCACGCCCCATTTCTCCCAAGCCTCGAACGAGGGCAGGGTGCGCCAGTCACCCGGCGCGTCGGCCTGCCAGGGCTCGGCGCCGGCAGCATCGCCCGACTTGCTGCGATACCAAGCCATCCAGCGTTCGCCGAACTGCGCGCTCGCCCGCGCGGGATCGGTGCGATAGGTGCGGAGCAGTGCGAGATCGGCCTGCGCTGCGGGATCCTTTGCCAACGCGTCCTCGGGCCGCCAGGCATCGATCGCAGTGCCGCCCCAGGTCGCGTCGATCAGCCCCATCGGCACCTTCTGCGAAGCACGCAGGTCGCGGGCCATGAAGTAGCAGGCGGCGGAGAATTCGCGCACCGTATCGGGCGTGGTCCGCTGCCAAGCGACCGGTGTCGCAAACTGGCGCTCCGGAACGAGGCTGGTCTTCTTCTCGACCGTGAGCAGCCGCAGCTCGGGATCGTTAGCCCTGGCGATCTCGCCCGCCGCACCGAGCACGCCGCTCACCGGATATTCCATGTTCGACTGGCCCGAGCAGAGCCAGACGTCGCCGATCATCACATCCTCGGCACGCGCGCTCGCGCCGCTGCGCGTGGTGACGGCAAGCGCATAGGGGCCGCCCGCGGGCATTGCCGGAAGCTTGGCGCGCCAACGCCCGTCCTTATCCGCGCGCGCCTGCACCTTGCGCTCGCCAAGGGAAATTTCGAGCCGCTCGCCCGGCTGCGCATCGCCCCACACTGCGATCGGCCGATCGCGCTGGAGCACGCCATGATCCTGAAACATCGGATGGAGCAGGGGCGCCGCGGTTTGGGCCCAGCCGGGCACAGCGATCGTCATCGGCAGCAGCGCTGCCGCCCACATCCAGGATTTCTGCATGACCTCTTCTCCGTTAGCGGTAACAAGCAGAGGAACGGCGGCGATGGCAAGCGGAAAGGCTGGCCGCGCATATAGAAACGGGCGCCGAAGGAGTACCCGGCGCCCGTTCCTTTTATGGTTCGAAGCGGCATCGGCTGACGCGTCAGCGTAGGCCCAGATCCCGTGGGCCGAACGCGTCGGGAAGCAGCTGGGACAGCGTATATTCGATGATGGAGTCGCCCGCGGCGCTTCCGCAATAGACGGCAATGTCGCGTCCACCGAGCTGGGCGGCTTCGTTGATGATCTGGCGGCAGCGGCCGCAGGGGTTCACCGGCGTCGCATCGGCATGGCCGATCCGGCCGCCGATGACGCCGATCGCCACCACCTCGCGCAACCGGCCCTGAGCGCTGGCAGTGGCGAGCGCCACCGTCTCGGCGCAGAGCGAGAGGCCGTAGCTGGCATTCTCGAAATTGGCGCCCGTCACCACGGTTCCGTCGCTCAGCAGCACCGCGGCGCCCACGGCGAAGTTGGAATAGGGGGCGTAGGCGTTCTTCGCCGCCTCGCGCGCTGCCCCGATCAGTGCCTTTGCGCCTTCGTTGCTCATCGTTCCGGTCCCTGCGCCGCGGCTGCGGCAGAAGCTGCCGCCTGCCACATCCGCGGGGGAGGGGCCAGTCGCGAACCGGTCAGCGCGCCTGATTGGCTCCGTTCGCCGCTTCCACTTCATTCTCCATCGCGCGATGGTGCGAGATGTTGAAGGTGACGAAGATCGTGAGGACGATCGCCACCACGAGCACGAGGATGAGGATCGCTGCGCGCCCGAGGCGGCGGTCGCTGGGTCTTGGGTCGGCGATGGCGATGCTCCACGGATCGAGGGTTTTGCGCCTCGGCGCTCGCCCGGCGTCTCGGCTTCGTGACGTGCCTCACTTCAAATCCGGGCGTCGGAAGTCGTTCCCTCGCGCATTGAATCCGCCCCGCGCTTTCGATCCGGTTGCAGACGCCGCCGGATTATGAACCTATGCCGGTTGCAGATTGCGTGACAACCAAAGGGATGCGGATGCTGGACCGCTGCAACGTAGCGTACGCTCACGGCAAGGAGTGCGCCTCATGAAGATCCGGCTACGCAAAGCGACCGGGATCGCATTGGTTGCTCTCTCGATCGCCGGCCCCGGTCCGGTCTTCGGACAGGTGGCAGCGCCAGCTGCGCAAGCGCGCGATGGCAGCCGCGATTTCGACTGGGAGATCGGAAGCTGGACGACGCAGTTACGATATCTGTCCGAGCCGTTGACCGGATCGACCCGGTGGGTGGAGTATAGAGGTACAAGCGAGGTACGCGCCCTCTTGGGCGGCCGCGCCAACGTCGTCGAACTCTCGGTCCAAGGGCCTTCCGGACGGATCGAGGGCGTATCGCTCCGGCTCTACAATCCAAAGGCGCGTCAGTGGACGCTCAACTTCGCGAGCGTCAGAAGTGGCCTTCTCACACCTCCGGTCACAGGCAGCTTCGATGAAAAGGGCAGGGGCACCTTCTACGGGTTGGATACCGTCGATGACCGTACGGTCCTGGTGCGCTTCGTGATCTCGGACGTCACGCCGAATTCCGCGCGTTTCGAACAGGCGCTTTCGGCTGATGGCGGGGCAACTTGGGAAACGAACTGGATTGCAGTCGATAGCAAGCGCTGACCGCAAAAGGGGGCGGCGGCTAGCAATCGGATCGCGATCGGTCCCCCAACACGGCACTCCGCCTTTCGAGGAACCGCAGCCTATCCCTTGATGTGGAGCACGCACAGCAACGTGAAGAGGCGGCGTGCGGTGTCGAAATCGATATCGATCTTCCCCTCCAGCCGTTCCTTGAGAAGCTCGGCCGCCTGGTTGTGGATGCCGCGGCGGGCCATGTCGACGGTCTCGATCTGCTGCGGGGTCGCGCTGCGGATCGCCTGATAATAGCTGTCGCAGATCGCGAAGTAGTCGCGGATCGGACGCCGGAAGCGGCCGAGGCCGAGGATGATCGTCTCAAGGTGCGACCCGTCGGCGCGGCGGATCTCCAGCACCAGCCGGCCCTCCTGGACGCTCAGGTGGAGCTTGTAGGGGCCTGCGTAGCCGTCGGCATGGGCGCGCAGAGGGGCGAATTGGTTATCCTCGAGCAGATCGAAGATCGCGATGCGGCGTTCCTGCTCGATGTCCGCCGAGCGCCACAATATGGTGCGCTCGTCCAGCGTGACATCGATGATCCGCGGATCCGCCATGCATGGCTCCTATCCGCTCATGCCCGTTATCCACAAGGCTATGGAGTTGCCGCGGAGGCGCGCTTGCGCGAGAAGGGGGCATGGCACAGCCGATCCCGTTTCCCGCCCCGGAGCAGTCCGAGGGCGTTCACCTTCCTGCCAATGTCGAGGCCGAGGCCGCGCTGCTCGGCGCGATGATGATCGACAACCGCGTCGCCGAGGACGTGCTCCAGAAGCTGCGCCCCGAGCATTTCTTCGAACCGCTGCACGGGCGGGTCTATGAGGCGATCGCGGCGATGGTCGGTGACAACCGGCTGGCGACGCCGGTGACGCTGCGCCCGCTGTTCGCCGCCGATCCGGCGATGAAGGAGCTGGGCGGGCCCGCCTATCTGGCGCAGCTCACCGGCAACCCTGCCAGCCTGATCGGCGCGCGCTCGTTCGCCGACCAGATCTACGACCTGGCGATGCTGCGCGCGCTGGTGACGGTGGGCCGCGACCTGGTCGACGGCGCGCTCGACACCAGCCAGGACATCAACCCGGCCAAGCAGATCGAGCAGGCCGAGATGAAGCTGTACGAAGTCGCCGAGAAGGGCGAGTCGGACAGCGGATTGAAGTCGTTCACGCGCGCGGCGACGCTGGCGGTGCGGCAGGCCGAGAAGGCGATGAACTCGGGCGGCGGCATCTCGGGCGTGACCACCGGGCTGACCGACCTCAACGCCGCGACCGGCGGGTTCAACCGGTCCGACCTGCTGATCCTCGCCGGCCGTCCCGGCATGGGAAAGACCTCGCTCGCGACCAACATCGCGTTCAATGCCGCGAAGCGCTGGGCCGACGATCTGGAGGCGGGCATCCCCGAGGAGAAGTCGATCGGCGCGCCGGTGGCGTTCTTCAGCCTCGAAATGTCGGCCGACCAGCTGGCGATGCGTATCCTGTCCGAACAGGCCGAAGTCGTGTCGGAGAAGCTGCGCACCGGGCAGATCAGCCACGCCGAGTTCCAGAAGTTCGCGCGCGCGGCGGGCGATCTCGAGCGGCTGCCGCTCTTCATCGACGACACGCCGGGCCTGACGATCGCGGCGCTGCGCACCCGCGCGCGGCGAATGAAGCGCCAGCACAAGATCGGCATGGTGATCGTCGACTATCTCCAGCTGCTCCAGGGCAGCGCCAAGGCGTCGGGCGACGGGCGCGTGCAGGAAATCTCGGAGATCAGCCGCGGGCTCAAGACGCTCGCCAAGGAATTGAACGTGCCCGTGCTGGCACTCTCGCAGCTGAGCCGTGCAGTCGAAAGCCGCGAGGACAAGCGACCGCAGCTTTCGGACCTGCGCGAATCGGGCTCGATCGAGCAGGACGCGGACATCGTGCTGTTCGTCTACCGCGACGAATATTATCACGACTTCAAGGCGCCCACGAAGGTGCCCGACGGCACCGAGACCGCCGAGGAGCGGGTGGCGTACGAGACATGGCAGGCCAAGCAGCTCGAAGTGGCGAACAAGGCGACGGTGATCATCGCCAAGCAGCGCCACGGCGCCACCGGATCGGTCCACATGCGCTTCGATCGCCAGTTCACCAAGTTCAGCGATCTCGCGCACGACGGGTATTGAGGGGTCCGATCCAATCCTCCCCCGCCAGGGCCAGGGGGAGGGGAACCAGCGAAGCTGGTGGAGGGGGCGGATGCCAGAACTTCGGTAGGGATTCCTCCCCCTCCGTCGCCTTCGGCGCTACCTCCCCCTGGCGGGGGAGGATTGCGTTGCATCGCCAGAGCTGAATAGCGCTTCCTGAGCTACTCCGGGATCAGCTCGACAACGTCCAGGATCGATTCGAAGCGCGGACGCGGGAAGACCAGCCGCCAGCGCTTGTCGTCGATCCGTTCGATATAGCCGATCATGTCGCGCGTATCGTCGATCCCGTAGCGCAGCGGGGCGTTCTCGTCGCCGAGGACCAGCGTGCCGAGGAAGATCGCGCGCGTGTCGCTGTGCGGGAAGATGAGGCCGGTGGGGCGCTGCGATCCGCTGCGCTTGTGGAGGCTCTTGACTTCGCCTTCGTCGGCGATGCGGCACTCGAACCACGGATAGGCAGTGAAGTCGCGCATGCCCGGGCCGGCGGCGCCGAGCTTGAAGGTGCGGCAGCGATAGCGGCCGGCGACCGGGGTCGCACCCGAGAGTGCGCGATCGGGATTGAAGAGCAGCGGGTCGGCGGCGAGCGAGGCCGCGTCTGCCTTGCGGGCGCGCGGGAGCGCCTCGTCCCAGGCGGTGCGCCAGTGTCGCATCCGCGAGCGGTCGCTATCGGTGGCGACGCGCTGCCAGTTGAGGCCGCTCGGGAGCTCCGGCGAGGTCGCCTCGCGATAGACGCTGCAGCCGGCAAGGCCGATCGCCAACAGGGCCAGCGCCGGCAGCGTGCGGTTCATCTTCTTCTCTCCATCATGCCGCCGTCCAGCCGCCGTCCATCGCGTAATTGGCCCCTGTAATCGAAGCGGCTTCGTTCCGGCAGAGGAATAGCGCAAGTGCCGCCACTTGTTCCGGCAGGACGAATTCCTTGGTGGGCTGGGCATCGAGCAGCACGTCGTTGATCACCTGCTCGCGCGTCATGCCGCGGGTCTTCATCGTATCCGGGATCTGGTTCTCCACGAGCGGAGTCCAGACATAGCCTGGCGAGATGCAGTTAACGGTGATGCCGTGGGTGGCGACTTCGAGCGCGACGGTCTTGGTGAGGCCGGCGATGCCGTGCTTGGCCATCACATAGGCGGATTTGTTCGGGCTCGCGACCATGCTGTGCGCCGAGGCGGTGTTGATCACGCGGCCCCAGCCGCGCGCCTTCATGTGCGGGACAGCGGCACGGGTCATGTGCCAGGCCGAGGAGAGGTTGATGGCGATGATCGCGTCATATTTCTCGACCGGAAACTCTTCGATCGGGGCGACGTGCTGGATGCCGGCGTTGTTGACGATGATGTCGACCGAGCCGAGCGCGTCCGCCGCGCGCGCAACCATCGCGGCGATCTGATCGGGCTTGGTCATGTCCGCCGCGTCGTAGAGCGCCCGGGCGCCGCTCGCCGCCTCGAGTGCAGCGCGCTCGGTCTCGATCGCTGCGGCGTCGCCGAAGCCGTTGATCACCACGTTCGCGCCCTCTGCGGCGAATGCCTTGGCATAGGCGAGGCCGATCCCGGAGGTGGAGCCGGTTACGATCGCGGTCTTGCCTTTCAGGAACATGCGATACTCCCTTAGCGTCGAGTGAGGTCGAAGGCGGCGGTCTTGCCGTCGAGGATATTGCTGGCCACGAGCCGGGCATTGGCCATGGTCTCGGCCACTGCCGCGCGGCCTGCCTGCCAGTGCTCGCGCATCGACAGCTCGGAGAATTCGAAGTCGCGCGCGCCGCCTTCCCAGGCGTTCGCACGATAGATGAGGTGCACGAGCGACAGCGGCTGCTCGGCGGACATCGCTTCGAGCTCGCGAACATCGGCGTCGTTTGTCAGCTCGGGCGGCAGCTTGGCGAGCACCTTCCGGATCGTCTCGCGCTCGCAGCGGAGCCGCATGCGCTCGTCGGTGACCGTTCGGGTGCGGCTGGAGAAACGGATTTCCTTCTCGCGCGCGAAGACGTCGGTGATCGTGCGGGGACGTTCGCCGACGGCTGGGAAGAGGTCGACCTGGAAGACCAGCATAGGCTCCCGTTGATTGTCGAGCACATGCGTGAGCGGCGTGTTAGAGACGAGCCCGCCGTCCCAATAGAAGCGCCCGTCGATCTCCACCGGCGGGAGCCCCGGCGGCAATGCGCCCGAGGCCATGATATGGCGTGCGTCGAGCCGCATCTGGCTGGTGTCGAAATAGCGGAAATTGCCGCTCTCCACGTCGACTGCGCCCACCGCGAGGCGGACGGGGCCGTGGTTTAGCAGCTCCCAGTCGATCAGCTCATCCAGCGTGCGACGAAGCGCCGCCGTATCGTAGAAGCTCAGCGCCTCGGGCGTGCCCGGAAGGGCCAGGCCGGGCAGGCAGGGGCGCGGCGCGAAGAAGCCGGGCACGCCCGACCAGAGCACCCAGGCAGCCGATGCCTCATGAACCCATTCGCGCGCCTGGTCCTCGAGCGGGATCGGTATCGAAGGGAGCGCGCTCGCAAGCCTGTCCCAGAACTGGCGGAGTCGTTCGATCCGCCGCTCGGGCGGATTGCCTGCGAAGATCGCGGCATTGATCGCGCCGATCGAGATTCCGGCGACCCAATCGACTTCGATCTCGGCCTCGGCAAGCGCATCGATCACGCCCGCCTGATAGCTGCCGAGCGCGCCGCCCCCCTGCAGAACTAGCGCCACGCAATCGGGCAGCGGCATGCTGCGCGCGCGGCGCGGCGGTTTCGACTCGGCATCGGCCATGCGTGGGGGTTTGCTGGACCGGCGGGGCAGTGGCAAGGCGTCGCGAAATATCGGGATGCAACGCCGCGGGCGATGAGGCATTGTTGCGGACACGAACGAAGAGGAACCCGCAATGCGTCTCGACGATCTCGATCCCACCGATAATGCGCGCGACCTGGGATCGGGAGGCTTCGGCGGCGGCGGCGGCGGGTTTCCGCTGCTGGGGCTGCTACCCCTGCTTTTCGGCCGCGGCATGGGCTGCGGCGGGATCGTGCTGCTGGGCATCGTCGCGCTGATCTTCTTCTCGATGGGCGGCGGCGGGCTGCTGAGCGGTGGCGGGCAGCAAGTGCAGCCCGGGCAGCAGCAGGGTCAGGCGGGCGGCAACAAGGCCTGCGACACGCAGGACGAGCTGTTCGCGTGCCGCGTGATGACCAGCACCGAGCAGGTGTGGAATCAGGTCTTCGCCGAGCATGGCGGGCGTTACGACCCGCCGACGATCAACTTCTTCCAGAACAGCGTCCAATCGGCGTGCGGCCAGGCTTCGACTGCGGTCGGCCCCTTCTACTGCCCGGGCGATCAGGGCGTGTACCTCGACACGTCCTTCTTCGCCGAGCTCGACCAGCGCTTCGGCGCCAAGGGCGACTTCGCGCGCGCCTATGTGGTGGGGCACGAGGTGGGGCATCATATCCAGAATCTCGAAGGCACCTCGCGTCAGGTGTCGCAAGCGCAGGCCCGCGCCAGCAAGAGCGAAGGCAACCGGCTCTCGGTGCTGCTGGAACTTCAGGCGGACTGCTATGCGGGCGTCTGGGCCAAGCGCAGCGGCAGGCTGGAGGCAGGCGACATCGAAGAAGGTATGGCCGCCGCCAACGCGATCGGCGACGACACGCTCCAGCGCCAGGGGCAGGGAACAGTGGTGCCGGACAGCTTCACCCACGGCAGCTCGGCGCAGCGGATGGAATGGCTGCGGCGCGGACTGGAATCGGGCGACCCGGCGACGTGCAACACTTTCGAGGGCGCACAATAATCCCGGGAAGGCACAGCAATATTTAACGTTCTCCTGCTTGACCAACCCCCTCCGTTCAGCTGAGCTTGGGAACGGGGTAGGGGGAACTATTCATGGATACCGAGACGACGAGCGCGCGCGCGTTCGAATTCGACGGCAACTGGCGTGAGTTCGCGCCGATCGCCTTCACCAATCTGCTGCTGTCGATCGTGACGCTCGGAGTCTACACCTTCTGGGCCAAGACGCGCGAGCGGCAGTATCTATGGAACCAGACGCGCTTTATCGACGATCGGCTCGAATGGACCGGCACCGGGCTCGAGCTGTTCATCGGCTATGTGCTGGCAGTGGTGCTCTTCGCGCTTCCGCTGGCCGGATTGCAGTTCGCGCTCCAGGCGCTGGCGATCCGCGGTCATGTCGGCGCGGCGGTGCTGCTCGTTTTCGGGCTCTACCTACTGCTGTTCTATCTCGTCGGAATCGCGGTCTTCCGCGCGCTACGCTACCGGCTGAGCCGCACCTATTGGCACGGCATTCGCGGCGGAAGCGACGATCAGGGCTTCGCCTTCGGATTTTCCTATCTGTGGAAGACGATCGTCGGTTCGCTGGTATTCGGGCTGATGGTTCCCTGGTCGCTGGTGTCGCTCTGGAAGGACCGGTGGAATGCGATGAGCTTCGGCCCGCACCAGTTCGTGGCAGGCGGCGACTCGGGCCCGCTCATGAAGCGCTATCTTCTCTATTACCTGCTTCCGATCGTCATGGTTATTGGCTTGGTCGTTCTCGCGGCGGTGAGTTCTGACACCAGCAGTTCGGTCGAGGACGTCCAGGCGAAGGTGCTTATCGGCGCGGTCGTCGGCTATGTCCTGTTCTTCGTGCTGCTCGGGCTGATCGCGCTGGCTTTCTACGCGGCCTATTTCCGCGAAGTGGTGGGCCACCTCTCACTCGGCCATCTCGAATTCGGGTTCACCGTGCGGACGATGGACTGGATCAAGCTGATGCTCGGCAACATCGCGCTGGTAGTGTGCACGCTGGGGATCGGATCGATCTTCCTGGGCTATCGCCACTGGGCGTTCTTCATTCGTCACATGCACGCCTATGGCACGCTGGACCTGGACGAGTTCACCCAGTCGACCACGCGCGCGCCGACGCAGGGTGAGGGGCTGCTGGATGCCTTCGATGTCGGAGCATTCTGACCGGGCGACTGTATGGCACTATGACGGGCAGAGGGGCATCCGCCGCCTGCCCGTCCTTGTCGTCGAGGGAGACGGCTTCCTGCTGGTCGAAGGCGATCGCAGCGACGGGCCCCATGCCTTTGCCGATCTGACTGCGCTGGGGGCCGTGGGGGGCGACCTGCAATTCGGGCTGCGGGGCCGGCCGGGCTGGCGCATCGGATTCAGCGAGGCGCCGCCTGCAACGATCGCCGACCGGCTTCCGGGTACGAAACGCTATGGTGGCCTGATCGATCGTATCGGCCTGTGGCCGGCGGTGGGTGGGTTCGCCGCGCTTTCCGCGCTTGTACTGCTCGGGCTGTGGGTGGCTCCGGCGATGGTCGCGCGCATGATACCGCGATCGACCGAAGCGCGGTTGGGCCAGCTCATGGTCGGCGATTTCGGCGGGCGCACATGCTCCACGCCTGGAGGCGACGCGGCGCTCGCGGCGCTCAAGGCGCGGCTGGGCGGAGACATGCCGGCGGCTGACGTGCGGGTCGTCGATGTTCCAATGGTCAATGCGGTCGCGTTGCCCGGCGGGCATGTCCTCATCTTCCGTGGGCTGCTCGCCGCGGCGAAATCCCCCGACGAAGTCGCCGGGGTGCTGGCGCATGAGATGGGGCATGTCGAGCATCGCCACGTGATGCAGGCGCTGGTCCGTCAGGCCGGCTTGAGCGTGGTGCTGGGCGGGCTCGACGGCAACGTCGGCGGCTATACCAACGCGCTGCTTTCGGCGAGCTATTCGCGCTCGGCCGAGGCCGAAGCCGATGGCTATGCGATCGATACGCTGACGCGCGCGCGGATTTCGCCGATGGGAGCCGCCGGATTCTTCCAGCGTATGGCGAAAGTGGAAGGAAGAACAGAGGGCCCCGCCGCGCTGATGGGTTATCTCGCGAGCCATCCGACATCGTCCGAACGCGAGAAGCGCTTCGCGGCGAGCGCGAAGGGGAAGCCCGTGCCGGCAGTCGACGCCGCGCAGTGGAAGGCTTTGCGGGACATCTGTCGCGGGCGTCCCAAGGCGGATTGGAAGGACGGCTTCCGCTTCTGAGGATGCTTCCCTTGGAGCGTACCGCCATCTAATCGTTGGGTATGACCGACGAACGCCCCCGGCTCGCCTATCGCCATACGCCCGGCCGCGGCCCGACCATCGTCTTCCTGTGCGGCTATGCGTCGGACATGAAAGGGACCAAGGCGCTGGCGCTGGAGGAATGGGCCGGGCGCACCGGGCAGGCGTTCCTGCGCTTCGATTATGCTGGGTGCGGCGAGAGTGACGGCGCGTTCGAGGAGCAGACGCTCGACGGCTGGCGCGACGATGCGCTGCGGATCATCGATCAGGTGGTGGACGGGCCGGTGGTGCTCGTCGGCTCGTCGATGGGCGGGTGGATCATGCTGCTGGTCGCCAAGGCGCGGCCCGAGCAGGTCGAGGGGCTGGTGGGCATCGCCGCGGCGCCGGACTTTACCGATTGGGGATTCACGCAGGAGGAGAAGCTGGAGCTGCTCCAGCGCGGGCGGCTCGAACAGCCTTCGGACTATTCGGACCAGCCGACGGTCACCACGCGCGCGTTCTGGGAATCGGGCGAGGCCAACCGGGTGATGATCGGCCCGATCGCCTATGACGGCCCGGTCCGCCTACTACAGGGGCAGCGGGACAAGGAAGTGCCTTGGCTGCGCGCGCCGACGCTCGCCGAGCTCTTCCGTTCAGACGCAGTGCAGACTTGGCTCGTCAAGGACGGCGATCATCGGCTCTCGCGCGATTCCGATATCGCGCTGATCCTTCGGGCCGTCGAGGAAGTCCTGGTGCTATGCTCTTCTCGCTCCTGATCCTGAGCCTCCAGCAGGCCGCGCCTGCGACGCCCAAGCCGGCACCGGTCGAGCCGCCGCGCTATGCCGAGTGCATGGACCTGGCGACCAGCGATCCTTCGGCGGGGGTGGAGAGCGCCAACCGCTGGCGGCTCGAAGGCGGGGGCATGTGGGCGCGGCAGTGCCTGGGTGTCGCCTATGCGAACCAGCAGCGCTGGGCTTCAGCCGGCGGAGCGTTCGAGGAAGCGGCGCGCGAGGCCGAGCGCATCGGCGATCCGCGCGGCGCCAATTACTGGGCGCAGGCCGGCAATGCGTGGCTCGCGGCCGGCGAACCCGCGAAGGCGCGGACCGCGATCGATGCGGCACTGGCGAGTGGCGCGCTCTCTGGCCTGGCGCTGGGTGAGGCGCGGCTCGACCGTGCCCGCGCGCTGGTCGCGCAAGGAGAGGTGGAGGGCGCGCGCGACGATCTGGACCGCGCGCTTGCGGATGCTTCGGATGATCCGCTGGCGTGGCTGCTCTCCGCGACGCTTGCGCGGCGCACCGGCGACCTGACGCGCGCGCGCCGCGATATCGAGGAAGCGCTCAAGCGCTCACCCGACGATGCTTCGGTGCATCTGGAAGCTGGGAATATCGCCGCCGCGGCGGGGGATGAGGCGGGCGCGAAGGCGGGCTGGTCCAAGGCAGCCGAGCTTGCCCCCGGCAAGCCGGTCGCCGCCGCGGCGAGCAAGGCGCTCCAGCAGTTCGAGCCCGCAGCGCAATAGCGACGCGACAGGCTGGCACGGGCACCGTCCGCGACCTATCTGGACCCCGTAACCCTTCAGCGGAGTCCCTGATGCAATATCTCCACACCATGATCCGCGTCTTCGATCCGGACGCGACGGTGCGTTTCTTCGAGTTGCTCGGGCTCAAGGAAGTGCGGCGGATGGAGAATGAAAAGGCGCGCTTCACGCTGATCTTCATGGCGGCGCCCGAGGACATGAACGCGCTCGGCGCGCGGGCCAATGCCGAAGTCGAGCTCACCTACAATTGGCCACCGGAGGACGGCAGCGCGCCCGAGCATTATTCGGGTGGGCGCAACTTCGGCCATCTCGCCTATCGTGTCGACAATATCTACGAGACCTGCCAGCGGCTGATGGATAGCGGCGTGACGATCAACCGTCCGCCGCGCGACGGCCATATGGCGTTCGTCCGCACGCCCGACCTCATCTCGATCGAGCTGCTCCAGGCGGGCGATCCGCTGCCGCCGGCCGAGCCCTGGGCTTCGATGCCCAACACCGGGAGCTGGTGAGCGGCATGGACGGCCGGCTGCGCGCGCTGACCGGCGCGGCGCTGCCGATCGTGCAGGCGCCGATGGCGGGTGCCGCGGGCGTCGAGCTGGCTGTGGCGGCAATCCGCGCGGGGGCGCTCGGATCGCTGCCGTGCGCGATGCTTTCGCCGGAACAGGTGCGGGTGCAGGTGGAAGAGGTGCGCACGCAGGTACGCGGCCCCCTCAACCTCAACTTCTTCTGCCATTCGCTTCCCGATCCGCCCGACGAGACCGAGTGGCATGCGCTGTTGGCGCCTTATTACGCGGAGGAAGGTGTCACGGCAGGCGCGCCGGCACCGCTTCGGCGGCCGTTCGACACGGCGATGTGCGCGCTGGTCGAGGAAGTGCCGCCGGAGGTGGTGAGCTTCCATTTCGGGCTTCCCGAACCTGCGCTGCTGGCGCGCGTGAAGGCGGCGGGTGCGAAGGTGTTCGGCAACGCCACCAAGGCTGAAGAGGCACGCTGGCTCGCAGAGCGCGGCTGCGACGCGGTGATCGTGCAGGGCGCGGAGGCGGGCGGGCACGCGGGGTGGTTCATCGATCGGCACCGGCCGATGCCGCTGGCTGAGCTATTGTCGCGGGTGTTGGCTGCGGTCGATCTGCCCGTGATCGCCGCGGGCGGGATCGTGGATGCGGCTGGCGTTGCGGCGGCGCTGGAGGCGGGCGCGGCGGGGGTTCAGGTCGGCACTGCCTATCTGGCGACGCCCGAGAGCCGCATCTCCCCCGCTTTCCGCGCACTGCTCGGTACTCCGGCCGCGGCGGACGCTGCGTTCACCAATCTGCTCTCGGGTCGCGAGGCGCGCGGCATTCGCAACCGGCTGATGCGCGAGCTCGGATCGATGCGCGACGAAGTGCCCACCTTCCCCTATGCTTCGAATGCGCTCGCACCGCTCAGGACCAGGGCGGAGACCGAGGGCAGGGGTGATTATTCGCCACTATGGGCGGGAGCAGGCGCGGCCCGAGTGCGCCCAATGCCGGCCGAGGCGCTGACTCGTTCGCTCTTTCAGGAGGAAGACTGATGGCAGAGCTCGAAATCGTCCGCATTCCCGCGCTCAGCGACAACTATATCTGGCTGGTCCATGCGCCGGACAGCGGCGAGACGATGGTGGTCGATCCGGCGCAGGCGGAGCCGGTGCTCGCCGAGGCGGAGCGGCGCGGCTGGCATATCTCGGCGATCTGGAACACGCACTGGCATCCCGACCACACCGGCGGCAACGCCGAGATAAAGGAGGCTACCGGCGCGACCGTGATCGCGCCCGCCGCCGAGGCCGCCCGAATTCCGACGCTCGATATCGGGGTGCAAGAAGGCGACGAAGTGCGGCTCGGCGGGCATGTCGCGCGGGTGCTGGAAGTGCCGGCGCATACTGCCGGGCACATCGCCTATCACTTTGCCGACGACGGCGTGATCTTCGTCGGCGACACGCTGTTCGCCATGGGATGCGGGCGGCTGTTCGAAGGGACGGCGGAGCAGATGTTCGCCAACATGCAGCGACTGGCGGAATTGCCGCCGGAGACGCAGGTCTATTGCGCGCACGAATATACGCTGTCGAACGCCCGATACGCGCGCGTCGCCGAGCCTGCCAACGCAGCGATCGCCGCCCGGACGGAAGCGGTCGAGCGCGCAAGGGCCGCGGGCGAGGCGACCGTGCCGACCACGATCGGCGAGGAGCTGGCAACCAATCCGTTTCTCCGCGCGGAGAGTGTCGCGGTGCTCGCCGAGCGCCGCGCTGCCAAGGATGCTTTTCGCGGCTGAAACGTGATAGAGTTGCGCCGTAAGGAGACAGAGGATGCGGCTGGCAATCATCACGGGCCTGGGCGCGCTGGCGCTGGCGGGATGCGCGGCGAACAGCGAAGTCCAGCAATCGCAGCAGGCGCGGGCCGATCGCGAGCTGGCCGACGCGATCAAGGACCGGGTTCCTGGCGAACCCACCGACTGCGTCAGCAATATGAGCCTCGATGGCCCGCAGATCATTGACCGGAACACGATCCTCTACCGGGACGGCGGCCGCGTGTGGCGCAACGAGCTCGCGGCCGAATGCCCGGGCCTTTCGCCGTTCGACACTATCATCCTCGAGGTCCACGGCTCGCAAATTTGCCGCAACGACCGGTTCCGGACCATCGATCCAGGCTCGCGGATCCCCGGCCCCTATTGCCTGCTCGGCAAGTTCACGCCCTATACCAGGAAGTGAGCCGCGGTTCTCCCCGGACGCCGCCCGGGAAGCGGCCGATCAGAGGACGTAGCGGCTGAGATCGGTGTTGCGCGCCACCACCGCGAGCTGCTTCTCGACATAATCGGCGTCGATCGCGAGCTTCTGCCCGGCGCGGTCCTCGGCATCGAAGCTCACTTCCTCGAGCAGCTTCTCCATCACCGTCTGGAGCCTGCGCGCGCCGATGTTCTCGATCTCACCGTTAACCTCTGCGGCTATTTTTGCGACCGCGCGGATACCGTCTTCGGTAAAGTCTATCGTCACTCCCTCGGTCCCCAGCAGCGCGGCATATTGCTGCACCAGGCTGGCCTTGGTGTCCGAGAGGATCGCGACGAAATCGGCCTCGGTCAGTGCCTTGAGCTCGACGCGGATGGGGAGGCGCCCCTGCAGCTCGGGCAGCAGGTCCGAAGGCTTGGCGACATGGAACGCGCCGCTCGCGATGAAGAGGATGTGATCGGTCTTCATCGGCCCGTATTTGGTCGCGACGGTGGTGCCCTCGATCAGCGGCAGCAGGTCGCGCTGCACGCCCTCGCGGCTCACCGATCCGCCGCGCACGTCGCTCACCGCGATCTTGTCGATCTCGTCGAGGAAGACGATGCCGTTGGCCTCCGCATCGGCCAGCGCGACGCGACTGACCTCGTCTTGATCGAGCCGCTTGTCGGCTTCTTCCTCGACCAGCTTGTCCCATGCCGAGCGGACGTTGAGCTTGCGGCGCTTGAGCGGCGTGCCGGCCAGGCCCTTCATCATCTCGGACAGGTTGATCATCTGCGCGCCGCCGCCGGGAATCTCGAACGGCATCTGCGGCGCCTGTTCGAGCTCGATCTCGATTTCGGTGTTGTCGAGCACACCGTCGTTGAAGCGCTGCTTGAACGCCTCGCGCGTGGCGGTGCTCGAATCCTTGCCGGTGAGGGCATCGAGCAGGCGGTTCATCGCCGCGTCCTCGGCCTTGTCCTTCACCGCGGCGCGGCGGCGCTCCTTCTCGAGCCGGATCGCTTCCTCGACCAGGTCGCGCGCGATCTGCTCGACGTCGCGGCCGACATAGCCAACCTCGGTGAACTTGGTCGCCTCGACCTTTACGAACGGCGCGTCGGCGAGCTTGGCGAGACGGCGGCTGATCTCGGTCTTGCCGCACCCGGTCGGCCCGATCATCAGAATGTTCTTGGGCGTGACTTCGTCGCGCAGCTCGGGGGCGAGCTGCTGCCGGCGCCAGCGGTTGCGGAGCGCCACCGCGACCGCCTTCTTGGCATCCTGCTGACCAATGATGTGCGCGTCGAGCGCGGCGACGATCGCCTTGGGCGTGAGCTTTTCGTTCATTAGGGGGATTTGGGTTCTCTGGTTCGTTTCGCCCTAGATGTGGGGGCGGGGCCTGCGCTTCAAGCCGTGCAGCGAAAGCCGGCGAAGAAGCGCTGGTGGCTAGCGACGATACGGGCGATCGATCGCGGATCGGGCGTGGCATCCCACACGCCGCGTTCGAAGGTGCCGCCGCAGATTATCCCGTCGTCGCGCGGGAACATATAGCCCATCCGGCCCGCGAAGGCGTAGTTCACCTCGGGCTGGGGAAGCAGCACCGCCAGCTGGCCGCGGGCAGGCTCCATCTGCGTGTCGCCGAACAATTTGCCGGCGCCCAGACCCGTGCAATTGAAGATCAGATTCTCAGGCAGCGCCTGGAGCTCGGCCGGGGAAGCGAATTCGCGAACGACGAACTTGCCGCCGGCAATCTGGATGTCGCGCATCAGCTGGCGGAGCAGCTGGCCGGTCTCGGCGTACATGGTGGTGAAGCGCCGCACGCGCGCGACCGGGAAAGGGTGTTCACCGGGTCCCAGGATCGCGACATCGGCTTCGTAGGCGTCGGAGAGGCCGGAGCCGCCGTCTTCGGCCGGATCGTCGCGCATCTGCAGATAGGTGGGCAGCCAGCGAATGCCGTATTCGTCGCCGGTCATGATCTGGAAGCGGCGCCAGCTGTAATCCAGCGCGGCCTTGAATTGCGCGATCCATTCGGGGGTTACCTGATCGGCCTCATAAAGGCTCGCCGGGTGCCATTGCCCGCCCGCGATGTTCGAAGTGGTGTGCGGCGGTAGCGCGGCGGCGTAGAGGGTGACGGGGAATCCCGACTCCTGAACCAGACGCGCGGTGGTGAGACCGACGATCCCCGATCCGAGCACCGCGACCGGGCCGGAGTGTCCGGGCAACCCGAGATCGAGCGCGAGGCGCGACGTGCCCCAGCTCAAGGTGATGCCCGCGCCACCGTGGCCGTAGTTGTGGACGAGGCGCGTGGCCCCGAACGCGTCCGCGCGAACTACGAAGCCCGAGGTGCGATAGGGGCGCAGGCCCGCGATGGTGCGGATGACGCGGGCGGGGGAGATGTTGGCGGGGGTGAGGCAGGTGCGGCCGCTCCCCAGCGTATTCGGGCGTGGCGGCTGGCATGCCGGAAGCGCGAGTGCGGCTGCGGCGCCGAGTAATTGGCGGCGCGGAAAAACTAGCTCCCCTCCCGCTTGCGGGAGGGGCTGGGGGAGGGGCTGTGTTGCGCGCACGACCTCGGTCATGCCCTCCCCTGACCTCTCCCGCAAGCGGGAGGGGAATTTGGGTCAGTTCTCGCTGTCCAGCGTCTCCACCGTCAGCCGATCGTTGGTGTAGACGCACAGGTCGCCGGCGATCTTCATCGCATGCCGCGCGATCTTCTCGGCGTCGGTCTCGTAATCGACCAGCGCGCGTGCTGCCGCGAGCGCGAAGTTGCCGCCCGAGCCGATCGCCGCCACGCCGCCCTCGGGCTCGAGCACGTCGCCGTTGCCGGTGATCACCAGCGTCGCCTCCTTGTCGGCGACGATCAGCATCGCCTCCAGGTTGCGGAGGTATTTGTCGGTCCGCCAGTCCTTGGCGAGCTCGACCGCGGCGCGCATCAGATGGCCGTTGTGGCGCTCGAGCTTGGCTTCGAGCCGCTCGAACAGGGTGAAAGCATCGGCAGTCGCGCCGGCGAAGCCTGCGATCACCGATCCGTCGCCGAGCGGCCGGACCTTGCGGGCGTTGGGCTTCATGATCGTCGGCCCGGCCGAGACCTGGCCGTCGCCTGCGATCACTACCTTGCCCGATTTGCGCACGGAGAGAATGGTCGTGCCGTGCCACGCGTTGGGATTGTCGCTCATCGCGGCGCATATGGGGCGGCTTTGGCGGCGGTGCAAACCCCGCCGCCGCGGTTCAGCCCAACGGGTAGAGCGCGCCAGCGACCCAGCGCAGCTCGGCGCGCAGCACGCCCCAGGCGCGCGCGGCGGCGCGGCTGTCCATCGCCTCGATTCCGATGCCGCGCTCGCCCAGCGCACGGGTGAGCGCCAGCGGCGGACGCACCAGCGTATCGCCGGTGCCGATGAGCAGGAATTCAGGCCTGGGATCGAGCGCGAGCAGCGGCGCAAGATCGGCTTCGGTCAGCTCGGCGATCGGGGGAGGGGACCAGCCGTCGGCGCGGAGCGGCGTGATCAGCAGCCCCTCGTAGACATTCTCGTCCACCTTGAAGCCGCGCCCCGAGAAGCCGGAGATTACCGGCCCCTCGGCGCTGCGACGTTCCATCTTCATCCTTCGCGAGGTCCCACGCGTTCGGCGTTCTCGCCGCCGCCGCCGACCGCCTTCTGCACGAAGCTGTCCGGCTTCAGGCGCAGCCACAGCAGGATCGCGGCGGAGACATAGACCGACGAGAAGGTGCCGATCACGATGCCGAGCAGCATCGATGCAGTGAAGCCGAAGATCACGTCTGGGCCCAGCACCAGCAGAACGGTGAGCACGATGCCGATCGAAAGGCTGGTGACGACGGTGCGCGACAGCGTCTCGTTGATCGACAGGTCGAGCAGCCCGGCCATGTCCATCTTGCGGTATTTGCGCATGTTTTCGCGGATACGGTCGTACACCACGATCGTGTCGTTGAGCGAATAGCCGACAATGGTGAGGATCGCCGCGACGACGTTGAGATCGAATTCGAGCTGGGTGAGCGCGAAGAAGCCCAGCGTCAGCGCGACGTCGTGGAACAGCGCGAACAGCGCACCCACGCCGAACTGCCATTCGAAGCGCAGCCAGATGTAGAGCGCGATCGCGATCATCGCGATGCTGAGCGCCCAGGCACCGGTGCGGAACAGCTCGCCCGAGACCTTGCTGGAGACGCTCTCGACGCCGGTCACTTTCGCGCCGGGGAAGTTGCCTTCAATGGCCGCGCGCATCTTGGTCGCGGCTTCTTCCGCCGCGGTGTCGCCTTCTCCGGGGACCGGCGTGCGAATGCCGATCTCGTTGGCGCTGCCATATTCCTGGATCGTCACATCGGTGAAGCCGAGCTCGCTCATCTTCTCGCGCAGCTCTTCGATCGGAACCGCCTGCGTGAAATGAGCGCGCACGGTCTGGCCGCCGACGAAATCGATGCCGAGATTGAAGCCGCGCACGACGCACAGGGCGATCGAGGCGACGATCAGCAGGATCGACAGCGTCATCGCGATGTTCCTGTACTTCAGGAACGGGATGTTGGTGTTGTCAGGGACAAGCTTGAGCGGGCGCATGTGCGGGCGGCCTCAGATGTTGATCGTCTTCGGGCGGTTGCGCTTCAGCCAGTCGCGGACGAGCAGACGGGTGAAGGTGACGCCGGTGAAGACCGAAGTGACGATGCCGATCGCAAGGACGACCGCGAAGCCCCGGATCGGACCGGAGCCGATCGAGAACATGATGACGGCCGAGATCACGTTGGTGATGTTCGCGTCGAAGATCGCGGTCGAGGCTTCCTTGTAGCCGAACTCCACCGACGCCAGGGCGTTGCGGCCCCGCACACGCTGTTCCTCGCGGATGCGCTCGTTGATCAGCACGTTGGCGTCCACCGCCGCGCCGATCGTGAGCACGAAGCCGGCAATGCCGGGCAAAGTGAGTGTGGCGTTGAACAGCGCCATGATGCCCAGGATCATCACGCCGTTCACCAGTAGCGCCAGCGTCGTGTAGACGCCGAAGCGGGCGTAGGTGAGCAGCATGAAGAAGATCAGCGCCGCGGTGCCGACGATGCCGGCGAGCACGCCTTTGTCGATCGAATCCTGGCCGAGCTCCGCTGAGACGGTGCGTTCTTCGACCACGTTGAGGTCGACCGGAAGCTTGCCCGAGCGCAGCGCCACGGCGAGCTCGTTGGCGCTCTTGACGGTGAAGCCGCCGCTGATGCGGGCCGCGCCGCCGAGGATCGGCTCGTTGATGTTCGGCGCGGAAATCACCTCATTGTCGACGATGATCGCGAAGGGCTTGCCGCTGTTCTCCTGCGTTACCTTGGCGAAGCGGCGCGAGCCGACGCCGTCGAGCTGGATCGAGACGATCGGCTGGCCGTTTTCCGGATCATATTCCTGGCGCGCGTCGACCAGCATGTCGCCGGTGATCATCGCGGTCTGGAACACGGCGATCCTGCCGCCGCCTTCGGGATAGGGAAGGATCTGGGTCCCGACCGGCGGCGTGTTCTGCTGCATCGCGATCGGATTGCCGCTGGTGACGGTGTCGACCAACTTGAACTCGAGCCGCGCGGTGCGGCCGAGCAGCGCCTTCAGCGCCTGCGGGTCCTGCAGGCCCGGGACCTGGACCAGAATGCGGTTGCTGCCCTGACGGACCACGGTGGGCTCGCGGGTGCCGAATTCGTTGATGCGGCGATCGACGACTTCGCGCGCGTCGTTCATCGCGCGCTCGACTGCCTGTTCGAGCCCCGCCTGTGTGGGCGTGAGCACGAAGCGGCTCGAATCGACGACGGCGATGTCCCATTCGCGCTGCCCGGTCAGGCCCGCGCCGCTACCGGTCACTTCGAGCAGCCGTTCGCGCGCCGCATCGACCTTGGACGGGTCGCGGACCATGAAGCTCAGCTTGCCGCCCTGAACCGAGATGTCGCCGATCTCGATGCGCGGATCGCGCCGCATCACCGAGCGCACCGACTCGCGCATATTGTCGAGCCGCTGGGCCGCCACGTCCCTGGTGTCGGCCTCAAGCAGCAGATAGCTGCCGCCGGCGAGGTCGAGACCCAGGTTCACGACCGGCTGGGGGACCCAGCTCGGGATCGTGCGGCGGACGTTATCGGGAAGGAAGGTGGGAACCGCGAGCGCCGTGCAGACGACGATCGTCGCGATGACCAGCCAGATCTTCCAGCGCGGGAAATCGAGCATCAGTCGTTCGCGGGCTTGGCGCCGCCGAGCGGGCGGACCTCGGTGAGGGTGGCCTTGATCGCGCGGACCTTGACGTTCGGGCCGAGCTCGAGCTCGACTTCATGGTCCTCGACCTTGGTGACCTTGCCGATCAGGCCGCCCGCGGTGACCACGGTGTCGCCCTTCTTGACTGCCGCCACTGCATTCTGGAGATCCTTCATCCGCTTCTGCTGCGGGCGGATCATCAGGAAGTAGAATACGACGAAGATGAGGACGAGCGGCAGCAGCGAAACGATCGCGCCGCCGGCGCCTCCGCCCTGGGCTGCCGCGCCTGCGGCTTGTGCATATGCTGGGGTGGCGAACATGGGTTCCCGATTGCCTGGATGGCGGGGCGCGGAATGGCCCCGTTCAAGCGGCGCGGGCTATCATGCGTTACGGGTGCGTGCAACTATTGTCACAGTGGCTTGCATCCCGCGTCGGACCCGCCTAAGTGGCGCTCCCTCGGTCGGGGCGTAGCGCAGCCTGGTAGCGCATCACACTGGGGGTGTGGGGGTCGCAGGTTCGAATCCTGTCGCCCCGACCAGCCACACCCGATCCGCCATTCGGCGGGTCTTCTTCGAACGGAAAGCGAGTCGCGGGCCGCCCGTCAGTCGGCGGGATTCCCGCTCGGCCGCGCCTGGCCGGCATCTTCGCCCGGATCGAAGTCCTTGGCCCATCGCGCGGCATCGTTCGGACTATCGAGCGTGTCCTTGGGGCGCTTGGCGTCGCCCTCCTTCTGATGCTCGGTCGAAAGGTTCTGCGGGTCGGTGCCCGTCTGTGGGTCTGCCATCGGCGTTGCTCCTGCTGTCGCGACCATAACGGACGGCCGCGGCGGCAGGTTGCGCCTATTCGGGCTTGGCGGGCGCCTTGGGCGGCTTCGGCGCCTTGGGCGTGGCGCGCCGGCTGGCGCGCGGCTTGGCCGGTGCAGTTTCGGCCGCCTTGGCCTTGCGGGCGGGCTTGGCGGCGGTGATGGCCGCAGCCGCGGGTTTGGCAGCCGATCGGCGCGGGGTGGCCGTGGTGCTCGACGGCTTGCGCACGCGCTTGACGACGGGCTTGGCGATCACCGTGGTAGCTTCGGCGACTTGCGCGCCTGCATCCTTGGCAGCATCGCCGGCGTCGGCCACGGCCTTCTTCACCTTGGGGTTGTTCTTGAGCTTGACCGCAAGCGCGACGAGCCCGGCGGCGAGGATATCGGCGACGATCGGATGCTTGGCGAGATCGCTCAGCTTGCGCCGCGCTTCCTTGGGAAGCTTGGCACCGGCGATGCTCTTGGGAAGCCGGAAACCCTTGGCGCCGTCGTCTTTTGCCGCCTTTTTCTTGTCAGCCATCTGCATCTTCTCCGCGATGAACATCACAAGTGTCGCGGCAAAGCGTGATACATGTCAACGTGCGGCCCTTTCGCCGCGCTGTGCAGGGTCAATTCGGACCATTGGGAAGGGCTTCGAACTCGAAGATGATGTCGAGTTCGGTGTCCCCGTCGCACGCGTCAGGATCTGCGTCGGGCTTCGGGCCTTGCGGCGCCACGCCGGTATGGGGAAAGTCGCTCGCCTCCGCATCGCGGGTGACGATCGGCTTCTCTCTGCGGTCATCCATCTTCTCGTCTCCGTCACCCGCTTGTCGAGTCGAACGGAGGAGGAAGGCATGCGTTCCGATGGACGAGGGAAGCGCTTCAAAGGAAGCGGGGTGCGAGATCCGTTCGGAAGCTCGCACCCCGCGCGTCGGGCAGAATTTAGCGGCAGCGGCGCGGGCTATCGCGGCGCTCGAGCTCGCGGCCGGCCAGGCCGCCGACCACGGCGCCCAGCACCGTACCGGCCGTCCGGTCGCCGCGGGTGTCGATCGTGCGGCCGACCAGTGCGCCGGCGACGCCGCCGATCACCAGGCCCGTGGTACCGTCGGACTTGCGGCAGTACATGCGGCCGTCGCGGCCGCGCCACTCGCGATAGGAATGGCGGCGGCGCTGATCGCTGTCCTTGTACGAATAGGCCTTGGCTTCGGCCGTCGGCGCCGGGAGCACCGCGACAGTGGGGATCGCCAGCGACATAGCGCCGATCGTCAGGAAAAGGTTACGCATGACAAACTCCATTTCTATCGTGACACACGGGACGGTACCGAAACGTGCCCCGGATAACCGGGGTTGCATGAACTGAAAATTACGTGCCGGTCATCGGGAGGAAAGCTTTGGACGACGCTGCAAGGCAGGTCATTGAAACGCTGGGACTTTCGCCGCATCCGGAAGGCGGATGGTATCGCGAGACGTGGCGAAAGGCTGCGCCGGAGGGCATCCGGGCGGGGGGAACGGCGATCTATTTCCTTCTCGAAGCGGGGCAGCGGTCGCACTGGCACCGGGTCGATGCCGACGAACTCTGGCTCTGGCATGCCGGAAGCCCGCTCGATCTTCTGATCGCCGATGCGGATTCGAAGGCGACTTGCACGATCGCGCTTGGCGGCGACGTGACCCGCGGCTATGCGCCCCATTCGCTGGTGCCGGCGAATCGCTGGCAATCAACCGAGGCGCGGTCCGGCTGGGCGCTGGTCAGCTGCGTGGTGATCCCCGGCTTCCAGTTCGAAGGATTCGAACTTGCACCGCCCGCCTGGTCGCCGGTCACCGGCTGATCCGGGTTGTCCCCGTTATCCACGTTATCAACAGCCCGAAAGGGCCATTTCGTCCTTTGCGCGACTCGGGATCGATGAGACGATCCAACTTGTAAGAAGGCGGTTCGGCGGAGGGAAACCAAAGCAGGATCAAGAGCTTACACGGATCGATCGGCGAGCTGGTGCCTTCGGGAAACCGTAAGCCGGACGATACGGGGATGTAAGGGTTCCCGTGGTCGCGAAAGCAAGGCGGCGCCAGCGTCGCAGCGTTTTCGAAAGACGCAGGAGTTCGACTGTTCCACTGCCCGCATCCGGTGCGAGAGCGCGGGGTGAAGGCGGGGGAAGGTCCGGGAACGATCCCGATGCTCGATGCCGCGCGAGCGGCGAGACGGCACCAGGGTCGCGCTCGACGGGCGAAGGATGGGCTTGGCTACCGCGCAAGCGGCAAGCGGGTTCGGATATCGCCAAAGCATCCAGCAAGGCTTTGTCGCACTGCTCCTGCAGTGGTCTGGCGAAGCGGGCCGCCGAGGGCCGGAATTCCGCGCATGTTCTTCAGGAACTGTGTGTTTCCGGCCCCGGTGACCGACGCGAAAGCCCGCATGCCCTTGCCGGCGCGGGCCGAGCATGCCGCCGAAACCAGGTCCCAGGGTCTTCCCGGATCTAGGGCCGTAGTCCGGCGACACGGGGGCTGGCAGCAATGCCGGCCCCCTTTTGCATTCCGGACGATGCCGTGCTGCCGTGATGCCGTAGCCACAGGGCGGATTTTCGATCTATTGGCTCTCCCCGGTGACCACGCCGACTTTCCCCGCTAGCAATCGCCTCATCGATAGGGAGGAGCCGGATGGGCAGTGTGTTCGAACGTTTTGCGCAGGGAGTCGCGGGCTGGGCAGGGCGGCCGCCGGCATTCATTCTCGCCTTTGCGGTCGTGCTCGTCTGGGGAGTGACTGGTCCGCTTTTCGCCTGGTCCGACACTTGGCAGCTCGTGATCAACACGGGCACTACGATCGTGACCTTCCTGATGGTCTTCCTGATCCAGAACGCGCAGAATCGCGACGCTGCCGCCATCCAGGCCAAACTCGACGAGCTGATCCGCGCCGCAGTGGATGCACGCAACGCCTTCATCGGAATCGAGCATCTCGCCGAAGTCGATCTGATCGCGATCCGCGAGCGGCTGGAGCAGGAATACGGCCGGGAAGATCCGCGCCACATGGGGATCGGGCGCGTTATCGGGCGGCGCTAAACGCCTGCGCGGTAGCGCCGCCCATCAAACGGTAAACGCCCTGCTATCAGGCGAGATTGTGCTCGAGCGTGATTTCGGCGTTGAGCAGCTTCGAGATCGGGCAGTTGGCCTTGGCCCCCGCCGCGAGCTCGGCGAACTGATCGGGCGAGATGCCGGGCACATTGGCCTCGAGCACCAGATCCGAACGCGTGACTGCGAAGCCCTCACCCTGTTGCTCGAGCTTGACCTTGGCGGTCGTCTCGAGGCTGCCTTCGGAGAAGCCTGCGCGGGCCAGTGCGAAGCTCAGCGCCATGGTGAAGCAGCCGGCGTGGGCAGCGGCGATCAGCTCTTCGGGATTGGTGCCCTTCTCGTCGCCAAAGCGCGTGTTGAAGCTGTAGGGCGTGCCGTCGAGCACGCCGGAGGGGGCGGTCAGCTTCCCTTTGCCTTCCTTGCCGAAGCCTTCGTAGCGGGCAGTCGCGGTACGCGTCGTCATTGCTGTTCCCCTTGGGACGAGAATCGGTGCGGCACCGAAATGGGTGCCGCACCGCCATTATCAACCTGTCTCCGCGTTCAACGGCAGCGGACGTTGCCGCTGTTGCGCTCGATCGCCGCACCGGCTGCCGCGCCTGCCGCTGCGCCCAGCAGCGTTCCGAGCGTCTCCGAACGGCCGGGGGCGATGATGTTCCCCAGCACGCCGCCCGCGATGCCGCCGACGATCAGGCCGGTGGTGCCGTCGGGCCGGCGGCAATAATAGCGCCCGTCCTGCCCGCGATAGATTCGATCGTTCCGCGAGAGGCGGCGCTCGTCGTAGCGACGGTCGTCGCGGTAATAACGGTCGGCATAATAGCCGCCGTAGGACGGATCGGGCCGATTCCAGTCGTAATTCGAGTAGCCGTATCCGCTGCCATAGGTGCCGCTGTCATAGTCGGTGCATCCGGCGAGCGCCGCGGCGGCCGTGAGGCCCAGTGCAAGTGCGCGCATCATCTTTCTCCCCTAGGGGTCAATGCTAGGGGAATGCGCGGGGGCTCCGAAAGGTTTCGGTAGCAGCGGCCGGGTTTGGCAAGGCCGGGCTAAACGCCCTCTTAACCCTCGTGCGTGCATGGTGCCGGCGCAAATTCGCACCGGGGCCCCATGGACGACCTGATTCAGGAATTCATCGCCGAGACGCGCGAGACGCTCGAGGCGCTTTCGGGCGAGATCGTCGCCTGGGAAGCCGAACCCGCGGATCGGGCGCGGCTCGATGCCATTTTCCGCTTCGTGCATACGGTGAAGGGAAGCTGTGGCTTCCTCGATCTGCCGCGCCTGGGCCGGTTGAGCCACGCCGCCGAGGATGTGCTTGCGCAGGTCCGCGGCGGTGAGCGCGAGCCCGATCGCTCTCTGGTAAACGCCGTGCTCGCGGTCGTCGATCGGATCGGCGAGCTGGTGGAGGCGATCGATGCGGGCACCAGCCTCGACGACAGTGGCGACGAGCTGCTGATCGCCGCACTCGAAGAAGGGGCGGAGGAGATCGTCCAGGGCGGAGCGGCCGGAATCCAGCGCACCGCCGCGCGCAGCGTCCGCCTGAACGTCGACCTGCTCGATCGGATGATGTCCGGAATGTCGGACATGGTGCTCGCCCGCAACGAGCTCGCGCGCCGGCTGCGCAACGGCGACATCGATCCGGCGATCGAAGCCGCGCTCGAGCGTCTGTCGCTCACCGTGAGCGAGATGCGCGATACGGTCACCCGCACGCGGATGCAGAAGATCGATGCGCTTTTCTCTGCACTTCCGCGGATGGTGCGCGATACGGCGGCCGGGCTCGGCAAGACGGTGCAGCTCCACGTCGAGGGCGCCGACGTCGAGCTCGATCGCGAGATGATCGAAACGATGCGCGATCCGCTGGTGCACATCGTGCGAAATGCGATCGACCATGGTATCGAATCCGCAGTCGAGCGCCGTGCGGCCGGCAAGCGCGAGGCGGGGCGGCTCAGCGTCTCAGCGCGCCAATCGGGCAACCAGATCATCATCGAGATCGCCGACGACGGCCGTGGCATCGACACCGCCAAGCTGATCCGGAAGTTTGCTGCGGTGAGCGGGCGCTCGGAGCGCGAGCTCAACGCGCTTTCCGAACGGGGCAAGCTCGACCTCATTTTCCAGCCAGGGCTTTCGAGCAAGGACGAAGTCAGCGAAGTCTCAGGGCGTGGCGTGGGAATGGACGTGGTCCGCGCCTCGATCGAGCAGATCGGCGGTCGCGTCGAGCTCGACAGCACGCCGGGCAAGGGGCTGCGGATCGCGATCCACGTTCCGCTCACGCTTTCGATCATCTCGGCGATCGTCGTCGGCGTGGGCGGCAGCCAGCGCTTCGCCATTCCGCGCCAGGCGATCGAGGAGATCGTCACCGATCGCAGCGATGCCATCCGCATCGACACGCTGGGCGCAACCCGGATTGCCACGGTGCGCGAGCGGCGCATGCCCGTGATCGACCTCGCGGATCTGCTGGGTCTCCGACGCGGCGGGGGCGATGGCGGACAGATGCTTGCGATCGTGAGCGTGAGCGGCGGCAGCTATGCGCTGGCGGTGGATTCCGTGCTCGATAACGAGGAACTGGTGATCAAGCCGGCATCCCCCGCGGTGATGTCTACGGGTCTCTACGCCGGCCAGACGCTGCCGGACAGCGGGTTGCCGATGCTGCTGCTCGATTGCGCGGGCATGGCGAGCGTCGCCGGGCTCGACTTCAATCGCGACGCGAACCAGGGCTTCGACGAGCAGGAGTCCCAGCAGGAAGAGACCGGCACGCCGGCGCTGCTGTTCCGCGATCTCGACGGCAAGCGGCGCGCGGTGCCGCTGGTGGCGGTCGACCGTGTCGAGCAGGTCGGTGCCAAGGCGGTGCATTTCGCCGGTGGCCGGTTCCGCGTCACGATCGACGGGCGGATCCTGCCGCTTGCGGCGCAGGGCGACATCGGCGCGCGTGAGCGGCTCAATGTGCTGCGGCTCAAGGACGGTGCGACCGAGGTCAGCTACGCGATCGACGAAGCGCTCGACATCATCCTGCTGCCCGAAGAAGTCGTTTCCGCCCGCGATCCGGGGCCGGTGGCGGGCGTAGCGCTGGTCGACGGCGAGCAGATCGAACTGATCGACGTTTTCTGGGTGTTCGACGAGCATGTCGACCGCGAGGAAGAGGAAGGCGCCGATGCGCCTGTCTGCCTGGTGGCGGACAGCCAGGACGGGTGGATGGCATCGTTCGTCCGGCCGTTGCTCGAATCGGCGGGCTATCGCGTGGTCGCGCAGCTCGCGCCCGGGGAGACGCCTGCGGTGGTCCTCTCGGCCGAAGAGACTCCGGCCGAGCTCAGCGAGAGGGCGCCCGTGGTGCGGCTCCGCCGGCGCCGCGCTGCGAATGGGGAAGGGGACGACAGCGTCTATCGCTACGATCGTGTGGGGCTGCTCTCTGCACTGGAGGCCCGGGTGTTGGGTCGGGGAGGCCGCTGATGTCGCATCTTTATCTGATCGCGCAGGTGGCGGGGCGTGCCGTCGCGATCGATTCCGAGCAGGTCGAATCGGTGGTCGATATCGGCGAGGTGACCGCCGTGCCGCGCGCCTGTGCGCATGTTCGCGGGCTGGCAGCGCTTCGCAGCCGGGTGGTTACCGTGGTCGACACGCAGGCGGCGCTCGGCATGGAAGCGGCCGCGCAGGCGAAGCGGGCGGTGATCACGCTGGTGGACGGCCATCATTATGCAATGCTCGTCGACACGCTCGACGATGTGGCGCCGTTCGAGCTGCTGCCCATGGCGGCGGGTGTTTCGCTCGATTCGGTGTGGGAGAATGCCGGCCGCGGGATCGTCGAGCGCGACGGGGAGCCGATCCTCGCGATCGACCTGGCATCGCTCGTGCCCACCGCGTCGCTGACGCAAGCCGCTGCCAATTAACGCGAAGCTTACGTCTTTGCGTGCAGGATGATCCGACCAGGCCGCTGGCAATCGGGGAACGCAAAAAATGAAGACTTGTCTCGTCGTCGACGACTCCAAGGTGATCCGCAAGGTCGCCAGGCACATTCTAGAGACGCTCGACTTCGAAGTCCGCGAAGCGGGCGACGGGCGCGAGGCGCTTGATTCGTGCCTGGCGACTCCGCCGGACGTGATCCTGCTCGACTGGAACATGCCGGTGATGAGCGGGATGGATTTCCTGCGCGCGCTTCACGAGTCGGACCTGCCGCAGAAGCCGAAGGTGGTGTTCTGCACCACCGAGAATGGCACCGCCTATATCCGCGCAGCGATCGAGGCGGGCGCGGACGAATATGTGATGAAGCCCTTCGATCGCGAGACGCTGGAAAGCAAGCTGCAGATCGTCGGAGTCGCCTGAGCCTCTCGCGATGGTGCGCACCGCAGCCCTGAAGGACCCGGGGACGGGCAAGGTGCCGCCCGCACCCGCGCAGGTGCTGATCGTCGACGATTCGATCGTCGCGCGATCGGTGCTCGGGCGGATGGTGGAGGGGACGCGCCGCTTCCGCGTGGCGGCCGCACTGCCCGATGTGCGCACTGCACTCGAATATCTGCAGACGCACCGGGTCGATGTGGTGCTGCTCGATATCGACATGCCGGGGATCGATGGCCTCACGGGCCTTCCGGATGTGCTTGCGGCGGGTGGCGGGGCCAAGGTGCTCGTCGTCTCCTCGGCGGCGGATGAAGGTGCGGCGGTGACGGTGCAGGCACTTGCCCTGGGCGCGGCGGATACGCTCGTGAAGCCCGGCATCGGCGCGTTCGGCGGCCGCTTCGCCGAAGTGCTGGAGGACCGGCTCTCGCGATTGGTCGAGCCGCCGGCCGAACCTGTGCCGCATCCCGGGCTGTCGACGAGTCTCGGCACTGTCGCGGCACCCGGCGACTTCGAAATAGTCGCGATCGGTGCCTCGACCGGCGGCATCCATGCGCTGAGCCAGCTGCTGCGCGCGATCCCAGCGAGCTTCACAGTGCCCGTTCTTGTGACGCAGCATCTGCCGCCTGCCTTCATGCCCTATTTCGCGGCGCAGCTCGCGGTTCTGGGATCGCGCCCTTGCGCGGTGGCCAGCGATCGGATGCGGATTCAGCCGGGGCGGATCATCGTCGCGCCCGGCGACGCGCATATCCGGGTGATGCGGACGGCCGAAGGTGTGGGGATTCGGCTGACGCACGAGAAGTGCACCAGCGGCTGCGTGCCTTCGGTCGATCCGATGTTCGAATCGGTGGCCGAAGTGTTCGGCAGCCGCGCGCTCGGCGTGGTGCTGAGCGGGATGGGGCGCGACGGAACCGAAGGGGCGAGCCGCCTGGCGGACGCAGGCGCGCGCATCTTCGTGCAGGATCGCGATTCGTCGGTAGTGTGGGGAATGCCGGGATCGGTGGCGAACGCCGGCCATGCCAGCGCAGTGCTGCCGCCAGACGAGATCGGCCGGCTGATCGCCCGCCGGCGGAGGGACGCATGACCCTTCTCGATACGTCGAGCCCGGGCGGCAATTCGGGTGCGATGAACATGATCGCTGCGCTGCTTGAACAGCGCACCGGTCAACAGATTGCGGCAAACCGCGCCTGGCGCATCGAGACGGCGGTCAAGCCGTTGATGCGGGCGCGCGGCCTCGCCACGCTCGATGCGTTGGTGGGCCAACTTATCGCCGCACGAACAGGGGAGCTGGCGGATCAAGTGGTGGACGCGCTACTCAATCAGGAGACGAGCTTCTTCCGCGACGCGGCAGTGCTCGATACCATCGCCGATGCCGCGCTGGAGATGCAGGCCGCCCATCCTGAGCGCAAGCTGCGGATATGGTCCGCGGGATGCTCGACCGGACAGGAGCCGCTCTCGCTCGCGATGCTCTTCGCCGAGAAGAACGCCCTGCCTGAAATCCTGGCCAGCGACGTCTCGCCCGCGGCGCTCACTCGTGCGCGTGCCGGGCGCTATTCGCAGTTCGAGATCCAGCGCGGGCTGCCCGTGCGCCGGATGATGCTGTGGTTCGACGCCGCGGGAGGCGACTGGGTCGCCAAGCCCGAGCTCGTCCGCCGCGTCCAGTTCCGCCAGCACAACCTGACCGGCGACGCGCCGCCGCCGGGCAAGTTCGACATCATCCTGTGCCGCAACGTGCTGCTCTATTTCTCGCTGCAGCTGCGGCGGCAGGTGTTCGAGACGCTGGCCGCGGCGATCCGCCCCGGCGGCGTGCTGGTGCTGGGTGCGGGCGAGACCGTGATTGGCCTGACCGAAGATTTCGTGCCGTGCGATCGGCTGCGCGGCTTTTATCGGGCGGTCGATCCCAAGGCCCCGCCGCGGCGCGCTGCACTACGCTGAACCGCGCGCTTGCCGCGGGCAGCGGGCCTTCATAGGGTCGCCGCGATGCCGAGTGCCCTGCCCATGATCGACGCGCCTTCGCCCAATTTCGACGCGCGCGCGCTGCCGGTCTCGATGATCGTGCTTCACTACACGGGTATGGAGACTGCCCAGGCGGCGATCGACCGGCTCCGCGATCCCGAGGCGAAGGTATCGGCGCACTACCTGGTCGATGAGGACGGCGCGATCCTGCGGATGGTCGACGAGGACAAGCGTGCCTGGCACGCAGGCCGCTCACATTGGCGCGGGGTCACCGACGTCAATTCGGCCTCTATCGGGATCGAGATCGTCAATCCGGGGCATGAATTCGGCTATCGGCCGTTCCCCGCTGCCCAGATGAGCTCGCTGATCCCGCTCGTGGCGGAGATCAAGGAGCGCCACGGCATCACGCGTGGCAACGTCGTGGGCCATTCGGACGTGGCACCCGCGCGCAAGCAGGACCCGGGTGAGCTGTTCGACTGGCATGCCCTCGCGCGGCTGCGGCTCGCGCTGCCGCGGCCGACGAGGAACCTTGTCGATCCGGGCTGGCCGGACGCCGGCTTCATGCTCGCCCTCGAGCGCTTCGGCTATGACGTGAGCGATCGGCGAGCCGCGGTCACGGCGTTCCAGCGGCGGTTTCGCCCCGAGCTCGTCGACGGCGAGATCGACATGGAATGCCGCTGCTTGCTCCTCGCGCTGCTGCTGCCCAAGCCCCAGGGCGAGGATTGACGCGGCTGCACGGGAAAGAAGGTGTGCGCCGCGTTCAGCAATGCTGGTGACATCCGGTCAGCATCCGCGCGCTACCGTCCCGGACCGGAGGAAATGCATGTCCAGCAACGGTATCCGGCAATCCATGGTCGAGCTCGGCACGATGCGCGTGCACCTGGCGGGCCATGCGCGGCTCGACGAAGCGGGCAACCAAGTCGCCTCGGTCAACGCACCCAATGTGGCGGAGGCCACTGCCGCGCTTCATCGCACGGCGCGGGTTACGGGTGCTGACGGCGTGGTGCGGGTCGGATCCGACTATCGCCGCACGATGCTCGCCGCCGGGCTGACGCCGCAGGTGCTCGTCGAGGTCCAGGCCTGGGGCACTGCGGTGCGCGAAGCTGCCGAGCCGGATGAGGCCGAGGAAGCCGAATAGCCCTTGCTCTCAGCGTTTGCTGCTCTACATCGGCACGGCCAGAGGGTCGGGCGGCCGCGTTGGTGCTTCGGCGCCACCGAGGAAAGTCCGGGCTCCACGGAACAACGGTGCCGGGTAACGCCCGGCGGGGGCGACCCCAGGGAAAGTGCCACAGAGAGCAGACCGCCTAAGCCCTTCGGGGCCGGCAAGGGTGAAAGGGTGCGGCAAGAGCGCACCGCGCGACCGGCAACGGAAGCGGCATGGTAAACCCCACCGGGAGCAAGACCGAATAGGGACGGCACATGGGCCTCGTTCCGGCCCGTCGTCCGGGTTGGTTGCTTGAGCGGCGGAGCGATCCACCGCCTAGAGGAATGGTCGCACATCGCCGAAAGGCGAGGACAGAACCCGGCTTACAGACCCTCTGGCATATTTTTGATCCGGCTGGCGTAATCGCGCCCGCCTCCTTATCTGCGAGCATCTATGGCACGTCAGACCCGATCGACCGACTGGGGCTTCCCGCGCTGGCGCAGCTATGGCGCCGAGCGCGAGGCAGTGAAGGTGCGGCTGTGCGATCGGCACGGCTGTGAGGAGCCCGGCGACCGCCCCGCGCCCAAATCGCCCAACAGCCCCGAACGCTGGTATTTTTGCGAGGCGCACGCCGCCGAATACAATCGCAACTGGAACTATTTCGAGGGGCTGAACGCCGAGGAAGCCGCCGCGCGCGAGGCGCAGGAGCGCCGCGAGGCGAACGGCTTTGCGGAGGCATCGCACTATGGCTGGGCGGGGCCCGGCGACGGCAGCCGCTCGCGTGACGAGATGCGCGCGCTCGAAGTGCTCGATCTCGAGTCCGATGCCGATTTCGAGACGGTGCGCCTCGCCTGGCGCCGGCTCGCCAAGGCCAGCCATCCCGACGTCAAACCCAATGATCCCGAAGCGGCGAAGCGCTTTCAGGCGATTCAGGCCGCCTATGACGTGCTCAAGGCGGCGGAAGAACGGCGGACGTGGAAGCCCGATTGAAGACAGTTCGATCGAACTGGTCCGACACGATCCTGGTCTGCGCGAAATGTTCGAAGAAGCTGGGCGGCGGCTTCGGGCCCAAAGGCAAGACTCCGCTCGCCAAGGCGCTCCGCAAGCAGCTCGGGCTCAAGAAGGGGCGCAAGGGCGCGGCGGGGATCGTCGAAGTCAAGTGCCTCGGGGTGTGTCCGCGTGGTGCGGTGACGGTTGTGAACGGCGCGGCTTCGCGAGAGTGGCTGCTCATTCCCGAGCGCACCGATGTCGATCTAGTTGCTAAGAAGCTCTTTTCTTCTGAAGACAGAGAAATTAAAGACTGATCTTTCAGTCTTATTTTTTGCATTATCCTATTCGAACGAAGTTGGTTATTAATAGGTGATCGAGCGAGAGCTTTAATTTTCGCTTGGGCGACTATGACAATTTGCATCGATGGGAGGTAGGCATGGTAGATTTCGTACCGGCGACCAAGCCCCGGATGAGCTATGGCGAACTGGTCGCCAAAGTGTCTCCGCTCGGACTGGACCCGAGCAGGGATAAGGTCTTTGTCGCCGGGGTTCGCGGCTATTATCGCGATACGATGGGCGCGGCGGGGCTGAACGACCGCGGGATCTACGACGACGCGATCTTCCTCGTCTCCGAGGCCTTTTTCGGCAGCTACAACGGCAATACTGATCCTTCGACACGGCGTGGAGGCAGGGGCACCGGCGCGGCCAAGGGCATGGCATCGCTGAACCCGGGACTTTGGCGGGTGCATCGCTTCGATCGGCACAAGGGCAAGTATCTGGCGCTCTGCCAGCGTGCGGGACCCGTGACAGTAACGCGCGACGGCAGCTCGGTGGCGGAGGATTATCCGGATACCGGCCTTTTCGGGATCAACATCCACAATGGCGGCTGGCGGACGACATCGAGCCTCGGTTGCCAGACGATCCATCCGACACAGTGGACCAGCTTCATCACCTCGGCAGTCGATCAGGCGAAGCGCTTCTATGGCGACCGGTGGGACAAGACCACCATACCCTATGCGCTGATCAGCCACGGCTAGGGCGTATCGACATTCAGGTTAAAGCGCGTCGGATCGGTCCCTACTTACCCGTCACTCCGGACTTGTTCCGGGCCCATCGGGAGACGAGGGGCCGGACAAGAAGTGAACGGTTTACTATCATTAATGGTGCGCAAAGCCGCGAGTGGCTCATCGTGCCGGGAAGGGCGGATCTGGATAGAGGGCGGATCTGGATTCGGTGGCAACCGAGCTGGGATTTTCAGTAGATTTGGTCTAACGGGCGCTGCGAATTCGCGACGCGAACGCTTCGGCCTCTCTCTGTGTGTTCCGGCCAGCCATGAGGTACATGACGCCTCCGGTGAGCGGTTCGTAGAGGGTTGGGCGCGCGATGACCTTGCGATCAAAGCTCACTTCCATGAACCTGCCCACGCCACATCGTTGCGCGCTGCGAAATTTCTTGTCGCCGGTCCGGGTGAAGCGGCTTCGGAGTGCCCATTGCTCGCGCAGAAGCTCGTCCAGAACCGGCTCTATCGAGATGAGGTCGGCGTTTTCGAATCTCACTCCGTCAATCCAGAGGCCTTCACCCGACGCTTGGAGTGGTCGCTCATAACGCTGCTCGTTATAGTCTGGCAGACTGCACCCCTGTTGGGACGCGACAAGCGAGAAAAATAGCAGACTCAGCATGGCGTCCTCGCGACTGGCGTGTGGATGCTAAGCCGGGTCATCGCGCGGGCAAGATCGATAGCGGCGGAAATAGTCCAATTTGGTGGAACTTGTTCCGAGGCTCCGCAGCCCCGGCTAGGCGTAGCGCTGCGCGGTTTCGCGGATCAGCGCGATCATGTTGGGGATGCCCTGCGTACGGTTCGAGCTGAGCTGGTTGCGCAGGTCGAAGGGGGCGAGCGCGGCTTCGATGTCGGTGGGCAGGATCTCGGCCGGCGTGCGATCCTGCACCGTCAGCAGCACGAGCGCGATGATGCCCTTGGTGATCGCGGCGTTGGAATCGGCCAGGAAGTGGAGCGTCCCGCTTTCGGTGCGGGTGGGATAGACCCATACCGATGCCGAGCAGCCGCGGACCAGAGTGGCGTCGGTCTTGAGGGCTTCCGGCATCGGCTCCAGCCCGCGGCCGAGATCGATCAGCAGGCGGTAGCGGTCGTCGGCGTCGAGGAACTCATATTCCTCCTGCAGGTCGGCGAGGCTGGTCATGGGCGGCGCTATAGCGCGCTTCGGCCACTTTCCAACTGCCTCGCACGCCTGCCGGCAGCGAGGGGTTGGCTTACAGGTCCACTCCGGCGGCGATCGCTTCGAGCTTGCGGATGCGTTCCTTGAGATCCGCGATCTCGATGCGCGAGGCGGCGGAGGGCGGCGGAGCGCTTTCCGTAGTGCCTTCGGCGCCGCTGCGGCGATCGAGTTCCTGCCGCTTCAGCTCCAGCCAGCCGCGCCATCCGGAGAGACCCGCGGTGGTCACCATCGCCAGCCCGGCAAGGCCAGAGACCGAAAGCGTGATATAGAGGTTGGGATCGATGGTCACGTCATGCCTCCCGTGGTCAGACGTTATTTCCTGTCCCGCAGCGCTTCGATCTCGCGTTCGAGCTGGGCGCTGCTGGCGTTGCTGTCGGTGATGACTCGCTCGAGGACCTGGACCCGCTCCTTGAGCGCGCGCAGCTCGTCGCGAAGCCGGGCGTTCTCGGCGGTTGCAGCGGCATCGCCGCGGTGGACGGTGTTGGCGTCCTTGTCCTTGTGGATGCCGTAGCGCGCCTTGAGGACGCTGGCGATCATCACGATGGCAACGATCGCGACAACCATTTCGAGCGAGTTCATCCCTTTACTCCCCTTGGTGGCGCCTCAGGCGCCGAGTTCCTGCTGCCGGGCTAGCTTTTCCGCGCGGCGAACTGGGCGGTCCCGGGCTTCGGCGAGGGCAATAGCTGCCCCGCACAGTGCCGTCAGCACTGCGAATACTACAATCATCATTTCAGCGGTCCTCAGTCGTAGCTGCGCCTTGCGCAGCGGGTTTAGTTGAGCGGCGCGTCGCGCAGCTTTTCGATTTCATCCGCGACATCGACGCCGCGGTCGGTGACGATCCTTTCGAGCACTCGGACCCGTTGTTCCAGACGCTCAGTCTGCGCCGCATATTGTGCGGCCTTCTCGGCAGTCTCAGCGGTCAGCGCCTTAGCCATGGCTTCCTTGTGCTTTAGCCAGCGGCGGAACATGTCGGCGCCGATGCCCAGGATCACGGGCAGGCCCACCACGATTCCGAAGAAAGCGAGTACGAACGGTCCGCTCATCGCTACCTCCTCAGTTGCTCTTGCCGCGGAGCTGCTCGATCTCACGGTCGAGCGAGACGGCGCTGTCGGTCACGATCCGCTCGACGTTGGCGAGCCGATCCTTGACCGCGCCCATCTCGGCGCGGAGCTGGGCATTCTCCTGGCTCAGGAGCTTGATGCGCTCCATCGCCTCGTCGTTGTTGATCGGGTAGACCGCCTGGCCCCAGCCGCCCTCGAGCGGATAGCCGTTCTTGACCCTGAGCCAGGTGGTGAACATCCAGCCCACGGTGCCGATCACTACGATCGTGACGACCAGCGGGGCCATGTTGTTGATCACTTGTACGAATTCCATCTTGCTTCCCCTTCCTGAGTGGCTCAGCGCAGTCTGTCGATTTCGCGGGCGGTGCGCTCGGCGGGATCGGTGGCGATCCGTTCGAGCACTGCGATCCGCTCCTCGAGGCGTGAGATCTGGCCGGTCAGCCGCTCGTTCTCCGAAGAGAGGAGCTCGATCTTGCGTTCGACGCTCGCGTCTCTCTTGTTGGCCGTGCCGGACCACTCGTTCTCCACCGGATATCCGTGCTTCGCGCGGATCCAGGTGCTGATGAGCCAGCCGGCGGTCGAGATCGCGATGATCGCGAGGACGAAGCCAGGTCCACCCCAGTTCATTGTTTTTGCTCCCTCTTCCCTACGCTGGGTTCAGCGCAGGCTGTCGATTTCGTCGGCGAGGCGCGTGTTGCGGCTCGTGTAGAACATCTCGATGTCGGCGAGCCGGCGATCGATGTCGCGGAACTTCGAACGAACCTCGGCGGTCGAGCGGCTCGGGTTCGAGCGCACGCCTTGCCAGAACTTCTCCTCCTCGGGTCCCTGATAGAGGCCGGCCGGCTTGTTGGGCGCGAGCCAGGCGATCAGGAAGTAGATGAAGACCGAGGTTCCGCTGGTCGCGAAAGCAAGGAAAACCATGCCCACCCGCAACCAGATCGCTTCGATGCCGGTGTAATCGGCCAGACCGGAGCAAACCCCGAGGACCTTGCCGTCCTGCTTGTTGAGGTAGAATTTGGTACGGCCGGACATCTCAGTTCCTCCTGGAGAGATCGTAGGGGCTCGGTTCCTGGCGCTGCGCCGAGACCGGGCGGAAATCGGGGTTGTCGGCGGCGATGATCCGCTCGACGGTGACCAGGCGCTCCTCGAGCTGCCGGGCGGTATAGTAGAGCTCGTCTAGGAGCTTCTCGTCCTCGCCGGTGATCGTGGCCGCGGTCTTCCACCGGGTGATGTAGTGCATGATCACCCAGGGAAGTCCCACGAACAGGATCCCGACGATGACGATCGGAAGGAATACTTCCTCCATCGGATCAGGCTCCCTTGCTCAGGCGCGCCTTGAGCGCTTCCAGCTCCGCGTCGACCTTCTCGGACGAGCGCAGCTCGGCGATCTCTTCCTCCAGCGTCCTGGGCTCGCCGCCCAGACCCGCTGCGTCGGCGCGGCCCTCGGCCAGATCGACGCGGCGTTCGAGGATGTCGAAGCGCGAGAAGGCGTCCTGCATCTTGCCGCCGTTGGTCATCTCGCGGAGCCGAACGCGATTGTTCGCGCTTTCCAGCCGGGCGACGATCGAGTTCTGGCGGGTGCGCGCCTCGCGCAGCTTGTTCTGGAGCTTGTTGATGTCCTCTTCGGACGCCTTGAGCGTCTCGTCGAGCACGGCGATCTCCTGCGTCAGCTGCTCGCACATGTCCGAAGCTTTCTGCTTCTCGACCAGCGCGGCCTTGGCGAGGTCCTCGCGGCCCTTGGAGAGCGCCAGCTCCGCCTTCTCGATCCAGCTCTCCTGGAGCTTCTCGAGCTTGGCGATGTGGCGGCGCATTTCCTTCTGGTCGGCGATGGTGCGCGCGGCCGAAGCCCGGACCTCCACCAGCGTCTCCTCCATCTCGAGGATGATCATGCGGATCATCTTGGCCGGGTCTTCGGCCTTGTCGAGCAAATCGGTGACGTTGGCGGCGATGATGTCGCGAGTCCGAGAGAAGATACCCATTCTAACACTCCTTCGTATTGGGATCCGCCGGGAGGGAGCTAGGGGGCGAACCCTCCCGGCGGGTTTCCGCTCACCGGGGAACGGCGAGCGGGGAGACTTCGTGGTCTCAGGCGATCGTCGCTCCGGCCGCGCCGGCCAGGATGGCGGCGGTCGACGCCATGAGCGTCGCGGTGGCGAGGAGGGCGAAAGCGCCGGAGATAAAGGCGTTGCGAAAATTCATGGTCATTGTTCCGTTTCCCTGAACCTTGGTGTTGCGTCCTGCCCGGCTGCCGGGCTTGCCCATGTCTCAGCAGGATGCGTGCCAAATCGGAAAAACGACTGATTTCTGCCGATTTTTACGCAGAAAAGCGGTTGAGATGCTTTTGGTGTCTTGCCAAGAGTTGGGAAAATACGCCAAGCATTCGGCATGGAGCGCGCAACCCAAGTCATCGGCCAGTCGGGCGCCTTTCTCGATGCGCTCGAACGCGCTAGTCGCGCGGCGGCACTCGACCGGCCGGTGCTGGTGATCGGCGAGCGCGGCACCGGCAAGGAGCTGGTCGCCGAACGCCTCCACCGCCTGAGCCCGCGCTGGGACCAGCCGCTGGTGATCATGAACTGCGCCGCGCTTCCCGAGACGCTGATCGAAGCCGAGCTGTTCGGCCATGAGGCGGGGGCGTTCACCGGCGCGACCAAGGTGCGCCCGGGACGCTTCGAGGAAGCGCACGGCGGCACGCTGTTCCTCGACGAGCTCGGCACGCTTTCGATGGCCGCGCAGGACCGGCTGCTGCGCGCGGTGGAATATGGCGAGGTGACGCGGATCGGCTCGTCGCGCCCGCTCCAGGTCGATGTGCGCATCGTCGCAGCGACCAACGAGCACCTGCCCGATCGCGTGGAGAAGGGAACCTTCCGCGCCGACCTGCTTGACCGGCTCTCGTTCGAGGTCGTCACGCTCCCGCCGCTCCGCGCGCGGCGCAGCGACATCGAAGTGCTCGCCGAATTCTTCGGGCGCCGCATGGCTTCCGAGATCGGTCTGGCCGACTGGCCGGGCTGGGGTCCCAACGCGCTGGACACGCTCAACAACTACGATTGGCCGGGCAATGTCCGCGAGTTGCGCAACGTCGTGGAGCGCGCAGTCTATCGCTGGGAGCAGGCGGGGCCGATCGACTATATCGAGATTGATCCGTTCAACTCGCCCTATCGTCCGCGACCGATGCCGAGCGCCGCGAGGGACACCGAGCCAGCAGCGGCGGAGCAACCGTCCGCACCTTCACCTGCATTCGAAAGCGGGGGAGACTTCAAGTCGCGCGTCTCCGCGTTCGAGCGCCAGCTCCTCACGCGGGCGCTAGCGGAGCATCGCTTCAACCAGCGCTCGACCGCAGAGGCGCTGGGGCTCACCTACGACCAGCTTCGCCACGCGTTGAAGCGCCACGAGCTGCTCGGCGCCGGCGGCTGACCGCTCGATCGTTTCGCTCGATCACGACCCAATAAAAATTGTTGCGGCGCCGGCCCCCTCCATGCGTTAGGCGGGCGGAGCGAAACACCCCTAAAGAGGAGGAAGACATGGCCTTCGAACTTCCCGCACTTCCCTACGCCCAGGACGCCCTCGCGCCGCACATGTCGGCCGAGACGCTCGAATTCCACCACGGCAAGCACCACAAGGCGTATGTCGACAACACCAACAAGCTGGTTGCCGACCTGCCGGACCTTTCGGGTGCCAAGCTCTCCGACGTGATCAAATATGCCAAGGAGAGCGGCAACAAGGGGCTGTTCAACAACAGCTCGCAGGTGTGGAACCACAGCTTCTTCTGGCAGTGCCTGAGCCCCGAGAAGCAGGCGCCGACCGGCAAGCTCGCCGACCTCATCAACGAAGGTTTCGGCAGCCACGAGGCGCTGGTCGAGAAGCTCAAGGCCGAGTCGGTGGGTCACTTCGCCAGCGGCTGGGGCTGGCTGGTGCTCAACAACGGCAAGCTCGGAGTCACTTCGCTCCACGACGGCGACTCGCCGGTGGCGCACGGCATGACACCGCTGCTCACGATCGACGTGTGGGAGCACGCCTATTACATCGACTATCGCAACGCCCGCCCGGTGTTCGTCGACACCGTGCTCAACAATCTGATCAACTGGGAATTCGTAGCGCAGAATCTGGACGGAGCCGGCACCAGCCGCGCCGATCAGGGCTGAGCATCGATCAAGCTTGGGGAGGGCGCCGGATGCATGTCCGGCGCCCTTTATTCTGTCTTCTGCCGATGATTGCCTTCGCTCGCGCAAAGCGGGATGATGAACGCTCCTTTGGGAGCCATGCGATGATCGATCTTTCCATCCTGATCATCTGCGTCTGCGCGGCGCTTTGCGGCGGTGTCTTCTTCGCCTTTTCCACTTTCGTGATGCAGGGGCTCGACCGTCAGGGAGCCGTGGCCGCCGCCGACACCATGCGCTCGATCAACGTCACGGTCTTCACGCCCTGGTTCATGATTCCGCTCTTCGGCACTGCCGTGGCGGCCGCCGTGCTGGCGGTGCTCGCGACGGTCGGCGGCCAGGCATCCTGGCCGCTCCAGCTCGGCGCGGCGGTCTATGCATTCGGCTGCGTCGGCGTGACGATGCTCGGCAACGTTCCGCTCAACAACGCGCTCATGGCCTCGACGATCGACTGGCCCGACTTTTACCGGCGCTGGCAGCCGTGGAACCATGTACGTACCGCAGCCTGCCTACTTTCGGCGCTCCTGCTCGGATATGCGCTGATGGGCCCGGGCTTCTGATCGAGTGCCCTCAGCCCTCGGGCGGGAGCGGCGTATCCTCGGGCTTGTCGAGCTGGAGGCCGTGCTTGAGCAGCATGGGAATGTTCAGCATCGCGAAGACGAGCGTCAGCGGGATCACAGCCCAGGTCTTGAACGTCACCCAGGCGTCCCAGTCGAGCACCTGACGCATCGCTTCGTTAAGCACCGCCATCGCCACGAAGAACCCGGCCCAGTTGATTGTCAGCAGCCGCCAGCCCCGGGCCGAAAGCCCCGGGTACGCCTGTTCGAGCAGCATCTGGAGGAGCGGCTTGCCCGCGATCAACCCATAGCCGAGGATCACCGCGAACATCGTATAGACGATCGTCGGCTTGACCTGGATGAAGGTCTGGTCGTGGAAATAGATCGTCAGCGCACCGAAAGGCAGGACCAGCGCGGCCGTGATCCAGAGCATCGGCGAGATATGCTTCGCCTTCCACCACGAGAGCAGCATCGCCACGACCATCGCAACCATGAATGCCGCGGTCGCGGTGATGACTCGCTGGATCTGGATCCCCGGCGCGAAGCTGTTGACCGCGAAGAACACGGCCAGCGGACCGAAATCGATCAGCATCCGCATGCCGGGGGAGAGGGGAGTGCGCGAGGCTGGTTGACTCATTTCAAATTCCGTTCGCCCTGAGCTCGTCGAAGGGCAGTCCTTCTTCTCGCGAGGGATAAAGTGACAAAACGGCCTTCGACAAGCTCAGGCCGAACGGGGAGAGGTGAGTTCCGCAACCCCGGCAATAATACGCGCAACCTCATGTGCATCGAAGGGCCTGAGATCGTCTACCTTCTCGCCCACGCCGATTGCGTGGATCGGCAGGCCGTATTTCTCGGCAGCCGCGACCAGCACGCCCCCGCGCGCGGTGCCGTCGAGCTTAGTCATCACCAGCCCGGTTACGCCCGCGACTTCCTTGAAGACTTCGATCTGGTTAAGCGCGTTCTGGCCGGTGGTCGCGTCGAGCACGAGCACCACATCGTGCGGCGCCGCCGGGTTGATCCGGCCGAGCACACGCCGGATCTTGGCGAGCTCGTCCATCAGCTCGCGCTTGTTCTGGAGCCGCCCGGCAGTGTCGACGATCAGCACGTCGATACCCTTGTCGGTCGCCTGCTTGACCGCTTCGAACACGATGCCCGCAGCGTCGCCGCCCTCCGGGCCCGTGACGATCGGCACGCCGATCCGCTCCGCCCAGGTCCTGAGCTGACCGATCGCGGCCGCGCGAAAGGTGTCGCCCGCAGCGAGCATCACGCCATAATCCTGCTCGAGCAGGCGGTTGGCGAGCTTGGCGATCGTCGTCGTCTTTCCCGATCCGTTGACGCCGATGACGAGGATCACCTGCGGGCGCGGGAAGGCCTCAATCTCGAGCGGCTTGGCGACCTTCGCCAGCACCTTCTCGATCTCCTCCGCCACGACGAGCCGGATGCCCAGCTCCTCCATGTTGCGCTCATATTGACCCTCGGCGAGCCGGGCACGCACGCGCGCCGCGGTTTCCGGGCCCAGGTCGGAGGCGATCAGCGCTTCCTCGATCTCGTCGAGCGTCGCGTCATCGAGCCGCGCCGCGGAAAGGCCGGCAAGGTTGCCGAGTAGCCGGTCCGAGGTCTTGCGGAAGCCGCCGAGCAGTCGTTCGTGCCAGGAGGGATTGGTGCTCATGCCGTGGTTCCGATCAGCTTGCCGTCCTGCACCTTGTCGATCCTGACCTTCACAACGTCTCCAACCCTTGGCCCTGCGCTTGTCGAAGGGGCATTGTCACGCTCTCCGGCGTCCAAAGAGGAAAAACCGCCCTTCGACAAGCTCAGGGCGCACGGCGGAGGGGGAGGAGCGAACCGCACTTCCGCGAAGTTCGGCGCATGGCCGCGGTCGCCGGGACGCTCTACCAGCACTTGCTGCGTGCTGCCGACGAGGCTCTGCAGCCATTCCGTGCGCCGCCTCTCCGCCGCCGTGCGCAGCCGAGTGGCCCGCGCCTTCACGACCTCGGGCTCTGTCTGCGGCATCCGCGCGGCGGGCGTACCGGCGCGTGGGCTGTAGGGAAAGATGTGCGCATGGACGATGTCGCAATCGTCGATCAGCGCCAGCGTGTTGGCGAACATCGCCTCGGTCTCGGTGGGAAAGCCCGCGATCAGGTCCGCTCCGATTGCGATCCCGGGCCGCGCAGCCTTCAGCCGCTCGACCAGCGCCAGCGATTGCGCGCGGCTGTGGCGGCGCTTCATCCGCTTGAGCACCATGTCGTCGCCCGCCTGGAAGGAGAGATGGACGTGCGGCATCACGCGCGGCTCCTGGGTGAGCAGCGCGAACAGCCGGTCGTCCACTTCGATACCGTCGAGCGAGGACAGCCGCAGCCGCCGCAGGCCGGATACATGCCGCAGAATGCGTTCGACGAGCTGGCCGAGCGTCGGTGCTCCCGGCAGGTCGGGACCGTAGCTGGTGAGGTCCACACCGGTCAGCACCACCTCGGCATGACCCGCGTCCACCAGCTGCGCCACGCGGTCCACCACGGCGCCTGCAGGCACCGAGCGGCTGTTGCCGCGGCCGAAGGGGATCGCGCAGAAGGTGCAGCGGTGGTCGCAGCCGTTCTGCACCTCCACGAAGGCTCGGGCATGTGTCGAAAAGCTTGCGGCGAGGTGCGGCGCGGTCTCGCGCACAGCCATGATATCCTGGACGAGGACGGGTGGAGCGTAAGCTTCCCAAGCTTCCGCTCTGAGCTTCTCGGCATTGCCGATCACTCGGTCGACCTCCGGCATGGCGGCGAACGCGGCGGGGTCGATCTGCGCCGCGCAACCGGTGACGACCAGCTCGGCGTCCGGACGTTCGCGCCGGGCACGGCGGATCGCCTGGCGCGTCTGCTTGACGGCCTCGTTGGTTACTGCACAACTGTTCACCACGATCGTGTCTCGATCCGCCAGCAAGGTGCGGATCGTTTCCCCCTCGGCCAGGTTGAGCCGGCAGCCGAGGTTGATGACATGAGGCGAGGAGAGAGCCATTGGCGGGCGATCTAGGGTCGACGGCGGCGGAAGTCCACGCGAAGGCACAGGAAGTCCTCGGCTTCTGGTTCGAAGGACTGATGCCCGAGCAATGGTTCGCGCATTCGGAATCCGTCGATGCGGCAATCCGCGAGCGCTTCGAGACCCTGCCGGCCGAGCTGCTGGCGAGCCAGGCGGAGGGCTGGCGCGACGATCCCGAGACGCTGCTCGCCGCGATCATCGCGCTCGACCAGTTCTCGCGCAACATCCATCGCGGCGAGGGCACGGCATTCGCCGCCGACGCATTGGCACAGGAGCTCACCTGCCTCGCGATCGATCGCGGCTGGGACGAGCGGCTCACCGTCCAGCAGCGCCAGTTCCTATATATGCCGCTGATGCACGCCGAAGACCCGGAGCTGCAGACGCTCTGCCTCAAATGCTTCGACCAGCCGGGGCTCGAGCAGGGGCTCGATTACGCGCGCGAGCATGCCGAAGTGATCGCCCGCTTCGGACGCTTCCCGACGCGCAACGCTGCGCTTGGACGCGAGTCGACATCGGAAGAGCGCGTCTATCTCAGCCAGCCCGGCGTGGGCTGGTGAGCGCGGCGGCAGCGCTTCCCCCGATTTCGATCTCTTCTTGTCGATCCATGTGGTAGAAGCTTCCCGTCGTCAGCGGGGGGAGAGCTTGCGATGCCCAAGTATAGACACGCGCTGCCGCAGCTCGGCGGCGATCTGTTCCTGACCGATGCCGGGCTGGAAACCGACCTGATCTTCAATCGCGGAATCGAGATACGCGAATTCGCAGCGCACACGCTTCTTCCCGAGGCGGCCGGTCGAGCGGCACTGGAGCGCTATTTCACGGGATTTCTGGAGCTCGCCCGCGAGACGGGGGCGGGGTTCGTTCTCGACACGGTGACCTGGAAGGCGCACCGGCACTGGGCCGGCGATCTGGGACAGGACATCGAGGAGCTGCGTATCGCGAACGAGGCGGCGGTCGATCTCGCGAGCGCTCTGCGCGTGCGTTTTGAGGGCGAGGCTCCGATCGTCATCAATGCCGTGATCGGCCCGCGGGGCGATGCCTACCGCCCCGAACGCAAGATCGCGGCGGCCGAAGCCGCGGTTTATTACTCCGAGCAGCTCGGCTGGCTGGCGGATACCGACGTAGACATGGTGACGGGCCTGACCTTCAATCAGTCGAGCGAGGCGGCCGGCCTTGTTCAGGCCGCGACCAAGCTCGGCCTGCCGGTCGCGATTTCGTTCACGGTCGAAACCGACGGCCGCCTTCCGGACGGACAGTCGCTTGGCGATGCGATCCGGTCGGTCGACGCGCAGACCGGCGGCGCGGCGGCCTATTTCATGGTCAATTGCGCGCACCCGGATCACTTCTCGGAACAGCTTCGCGACGAGGACTGGGCGCGCCGAATCCGCGGTATCCGCGCGAACGCCTCACGCAGGAGCCATGCCGAGCTCGACGAAGCGCCCGAGCTGGACGCGGGGGATCCGAAGGAACTGGGCCAGCTCTACGCACAGCTCCACGCGCGCATGCCCTGGCTTAACCTGTTCGGCGCGTGCTGCGGAGGCGATCTGCGGCACGTCACCGAGATTGCAAGTGTGCTACGCCCTGCCGCTAGTTCCTCGGAGCCGGGCTAGGCAGTGTTCAATCTCCCCTCCCTGCTTGCAGGGAGGGGACGGGGTGGGTGCGCGCGTCCGCGCGCCCAAAAGACTCGAACTCGCGACTGATGAAAGCTCCAGGCGAGGCATCGAGCCTCACCTGAAGCTACCCACCCCTTAATCCCCTCCCTGAAGGGAGGGGAGTTGAATGCCTGGACCGGTTTACCCGGCGAGCCGCTGGGCCGCGGGCTGCGGCGCGGCCGACTCCGCCGACTGGAGCAGGCGTCGCTCGGCGAGCAGGCGGCGCACGCTGCTGATCGACATGGGCTTGCCGTAATACCAGCCCTGCGCCTTGGCACAGCCGATCGCGCGGAGCCGCTCTTCGATCGCCCGGTCTTCGACGCCTTCCGCAGTGATCGGCAGGTTGAGACTTTCGCCCAGCCGCACGATCGCGTTCACGATCGCCGCCGAATCCATGTTGTCGTTGACCGAGATGACGAAGCTCTTGTCGATCTTGATCCGGTCGAACGGCAGCGCGCGCAGGTGCGCGAGCGACGAATAGCCGGTGCCGAAATCGTCGAGCGCGAGGCGGACGCCCTGGTTCTTGAGGCTGCCCACGATCGACTGGGCGAGCGCGAGGTTCTGGAACAGCGCGCTTTCGGTGATCTCCACTTCCAGCCGGCTCGCGGGGAAGCCGGTCTCGGTGAGCAGCTTGATGATCTTCTGTGCGAGCCAGGCGTCGCGCAGCTGCCACGGCGAGATGTTGATCGAAAGGCTGAGCTGCGGGTCCCAGTCGCGGGCGACGGCGAAGGCCTGGCGCATGATCGACAACGAGAGATCGGAGATCATTCCGGTCTCCTCGGCGATCGGGATGAAGACATCGGGGCTCACCAGTCCCCGGTGCGGGTGCTCCCAGCGCGCGAGCACTTCGAAGCCGTCGAGCCGGCCGGTGGAAAGGTCCACCTGCTGCTCGAAATAGGGGACGATCTCCTGGCGCGGGATCGCGAGCCGCAGTCCGGTCTCGAGTTCGTTGCGCTCCTGCAGCTCGCGCTCCATCGAGCGATCGAACCAGGCGAAGCGGTTCCGGCCGGTCTTCTTGGCCTGATACATCGCGATGTCGGCGGAGCGCATCAGTGCCTCGATGCTCGCGCAGTCGAAGTCGGATCGGGCGATGCCGAGCGAGCAGCTGACATGGACCTTGAGGCCCTCGGCGTCGAACGGCTGCGCCATGCGGCTCACCAGCTTCTCGGCGACTCGCTCCACCGTGCCCGGCTCGGCTGGATCGAACAGGAAGGCGCAGGCGAATTCGTCGCCGCCCAGCCGCGCGGTGAGCGCGACCGGCGGCATCGCGGCGGCAACTTCGGCCGCGACGTTGCGGAGCAGCGCGTCGCCCACGGCATGGCCGTGCATGTCGTTGATCATCTTGAAATGATCGAGGTCGAGCATCAGCATCGCCATTGCCTTGCGGCGCCGTCGGGCGCGCTCGAACATTGCCGCGCCTTCCTCGGCCAGGCTGCGGCGGTTGAGGAAGGCAGTGAGCGGATCGCGCGCGGCCAGCTCGTGCGCGCGCTCCTCGGCCGCGGTGCGGATCCGCAGCTCGCGGCTCAGCTCGCGCTGGCGGCGCCAGCCGAACAGGATCAGCGCGACGTTGAGCAGCAGGGCAGTGACAAGTGTCTGCTCCGCCGGTCGTCCGCCGCCGAAATAATGCTGAAGTGTCTGCGACAGCACCGCGCTTCCCGTTCCGACGAACAACAGGATCGCAGCGACGATGACCGCCCCCGCAATCAGATTCGGCCGCTTCGGTGATTCCAGATCATGGATGTCCTGCTCCAGCTTCATTGCCGGGACGAGCTCCCTCTATGTATCGGGAGATCTGGCACCCAGAGAGTGTAGATCGAGTTAAGTTGCGCACCTTGAGGCGGCAAAAGTTGCCGGGTGGTTGCGCAAGTCCGCTTTCGCCGCTATGTGCCCGCCCGACCGTTCTTCATCGAACGCGAGACATTGCCGCCCCCAGGGGTGACGCCGGCCGACGAGGTTTCGTCCGCCGGCGCGTTTTGCGTTTGGCGGGTGGGGTCGGATTGGAGTGATGTTGGTCCCATGTTCGAGAGTCTGAGCGATCGGCTAGGCGGCGTTTTCGAGCGCCTGCGCGGGCGTGGCGCGCTGTCCGAGGCCGACGTCCGCACCGCGATGCGCGAAGTGCGGATCGCGCTGCTCGAAGCCGACGTCGCATTGCCCGTCGCGCGCGATTTCGTCGACAAGGTCACCGAACAGGCCGTGGGGCATCAGGTGCTGCGTTCGGTCACCCCGGGCCAGCAGGTCGTCAAGATCGTCCACGACGCGCTCGTGGACATGCTCGGCCCCGACACTGCCGAGCTCGCGATCGACGTCACCCCGCCCGCGGTGATTATGCTCGTCGGCCTCCAGGGCTCGGGCAAGACGACCACCACCGCCAAGCTTGCGAAGCTGCTCAAGAAGCAGGGCAAGAAGGTGATGATGGCGTCGCTGGACGTGAATCGTCCCGCTGCGCAGGAGCAGCTCGCGGTTCTCGGCACCCAGACCGAAGTGAATACGCTGCCGATCGTCACCGGTCAGCAGCCGGTCGAGATCGCCAGGCGTGCGCTCCAGTCGGCGAAGCTCCAGGGCTTCGACGTGCTGATGCTCGACACTGCCGGCCGCCTCCACGTCGATCAGGCGCTGATGGACGAGATGAAGGCAGTCGCGGAAATCGCGAAGCCGCAGGAAATCCTGCTCGTCGTCGACAGCCTCACTGGCCAGGACGCAGTCAACGTCGCGTCGAGCTTCTCCGAGCAGGTGCCGCTCACCGGCGTGATCCTGACCCGCATGGACGGCGATGCCCGCGGCGGCGCTGCGCTGTCGATGCGTGCGGTCACCGGTAAGCCGATCAAGTTCGCCGGCATGGGCGAAAAGCTCGACGCGATCGAGCCTTTCCATCCCAAACGCGTCGCCGGCCGCATCCTCGGCATGGGCGACGTGGTGTCGCTGGTCGAAAAGGCGGCAGCGTCGATCGAACAGGAAGACGCCGAGAAAATGGCGTCGCGGCTCGCCAAGGGTCAGTTCGACATGAACGACCTGCGCAGCCAGCTCGCGCAGATGCGTCGGATGGGCGGCCTCGGGGCGCTCGCCGGCATGCTCCCGGGCATGAAGAAGGCGCAGGCCGCGGTCGATCAGGCGGGCGGCGACAAGGTGCTGCTGCGCATGGACGCGATGATCTCGTCGATGACGCCCAAGGAGCGCACCAAGCCCGAGCTGCTCAACGCCAAGCGCAAGATCCGCATCGCCAACGGCAGCGGCACCACGGTGCAGGAGGTCAACAAGCTCCTCAAGATGCACCAGGAAATGCAGACAGCGATGAAGCGGCTCAAGAAGATGGGCGGCCTGAAGGGCATGCTGGGCATGCTCGGCAAGGGTGGCCCCGGCGGCGGCATGGGCGGTGTCGGCAATGCGATCGGCGGCCCCGAGCTCGGCGACATGATGGGCAAGATGGGCGGTCCCGGCGGGGGGCTCCCCGGCTTGCCGGGCGCGCCGAACCTCCCCCCGGGTTTCGAGAATTTTCTGAAGAAAAAGTAACTTACAACCGAATTGATAAGAAGGAAGTGAAGTAATGGCTCTCTCTATGCGTCTTTCGCGCGGCGGTTCGAAGAAGCGCCCTTATTACCGGATCGTGGTCGCCGATGCGCGCAGCCCGCGTGACGGCAAGTTCATCGAGAAGATCGGCACCTATAACCCGCTTCTCGCCAAGGATTCGCCCGAGCGCATCAAGCTCGACGCCGATCGCGCCAAGCATTGGCTGAGCGTCGGCGCGCAGCCGACCGATCGCGTGCTGCGCTTCCTCGATGTCCTGGGCGTCAAGGAGCGTGCGGCGCGCAACAACCCGAAGAAGGCCGAGCCGGGCGAGAAGGCCAAGGAGCGCGCCGAGGAGCGTGCCGACAAGCTGAAGGCTGCCGAGGAAGCTGCCGCCGAGGCCGCTGCCGCGCCGGCTCCCGAGCCGGTCGTCGAAGAAGCGCCCATCGTCGAGGAAGTCGTTGCCGAGGAGGCTCCGGCCGTCGAAGCGACCGAGGAAGTTGCTCCCGCAGCCGAGGAAGCTGCTCCTGCAACCGAAGAAGCCGCTGCCGAGGCTCCGGCCGAAGCTGCCGAAGAAAAGTCGGAAGGCTGAAGCACTTGCCGGCCATCGTGCGTTCTCCCGGACAAACCATGTCCCGAGGAGCGCATGATGGCCAGCAAACCCGAAACCGGTCCGGACGAGCAGGATCGTGAAGACCCCGGCACCACCCGGACCAACCCCGGCGGCGTACCTACGGATGCGCCGGCGGAGGGCGACGACGATACGCCGTCGCAGCAGCCGGGCTCTCCTGAGGGGTGATCCTGCTCCCCTCCCGCTTGCGGGAGGGGCCAGGGGAGGGGAAGGCTCGAAAGGTTCTTGCCTGTGACAAGCCCTCCCCCGAGCCCACCCGCAAGCGGGAGGGGAGATAAGCCCGTCACGCTCGCGGTGATCATCGGCGCGCACGGCATCACCGGTGAGGTGCGCCTCAAGGTCTTCGCAGACGATCTTTCCAGCTACAAATCGTTCAACGCCGGCGCGCTCACGCTCAAGAGCCTACGCCCCGGTTCCAACGGCGTGATCGCGCGCTTCGCCGAGATCGCCGATCGCAATGCTGCCGAGGCGTTGCGCGGCACCGAGCTCACCGTTCCGCGTTCGGCACTGCCGCCGTTGGCAGAGGGTGAATATTACCACGTCGACCTGATTGGCCTTCCTGCGTTCTCGACCGCGGACGAAGCGCTGGGCCAAGTCATCGCCGTCGACAATTTCGGCGCCGGCGACGTGCTCGAGATCGAACGCCCGGGCGGCAAGCGCTTCATGGTGCCAATGCGGCCCGAAGCAGTGCCGGAATGGGGTGCAGAGCGGCTGGTGGTGGCCGAAGCCTTCATCGAGAGCTGAACCCGCGGCGCCCAGACCGCGCGCGGATATACTTGTCAGTGCTGCCTGAATCGATCAAATCCGCCAATGTAATGCGGTCGGAACGGCTCTCCGCATTCGGGGGATAGATGGAATGGCCCGGTTCTTAGCCGCGATTGCGACTGCAATCGTGTTCACCGCGGCGCCCACCATGGCGCAGACCACGCCTTTGCCGCCAGCCACTGCGATCGAGGCCAAGACCGCCCAGATCGACGCGCTGTTCGCCAAGTTCCAGGTGGAGACACCTACGCCCGGGCTCGTCTACGGCATCGTCGCCGACGGGCGGCTCGTCCATGTTCGCGGCTTCGGCGTTCAGGACCCGGTCTCCAAACGCACCGTCACGCCGGGCACCCTGTTCCGCATCGCCTCGATGACCAAGGCGTTCACCGCGCTCTCGATCCTGTCGCTCCGTGACGCCGGCAAGCTCTCGCTCGACGATCTCGCCGAGAAACATGTGCCGGAGATGCGGAACTGGAAATATCCGACAGCAGACAGTCCGCGCATCCGAATCCGCGATCTCCTCACGCACACCGCCGGCTTCGTCACCGACGATCCCTGGGGCGACCGCCAGACACCGATGCCCGACGCTGAGTTCACCCGCATGCTCGCAGCCGGCGTGCCGTTCAGCCGCACGCCGGGCATGGCGCATGAATATTCGAACTTCGGCTATGCGCTGCTGGGGCGCATCATCCAGAATGTCTCGGGCATGCCCTATCGCAGCTATGTCGAGCGGACGATCCTCGGCCCGCTCGGAATGACCTCTAGCGGCTATGAAGTGAGCGAGTGGCCGCTCGAGCGCCGCGCGATCGGCTATCGCTGGGAAGGCGATCGCTGGAAGGAAGAGCCGACGATGCGCCACGGCGCTTTCGGCGCGATGGGCGGGCTCCAGGTCAGCGCTAATGATTATGCCAAATGGATCGCCTTCCTGCTCTCCGCCTGGCCACCGCGCGACGATCCCGAGACAGGCCCGGTCCGGCGTTCCAGCGTGCGCGAGCTCACCCAGGGCTCCAACTTCGTCCGTACCGAGCGGCGCGCGGGAAGCACGGGGGAGGGGGCGTGCCTTCAGGCGCGGGCCTATGGCATGGGCTTCCGCATCGCCGAGGATTGCGAGCTCGGCCTGACGATGAGCCATGGCGGCGGTTATCCGGGCTATGGCAGCCATGTGCTGCTGCTTCCCGATCGCGGCATCGGCATCTTCGCCTTCACCAACCGCACCTATACCGGCGCCGCCGGTGTCGTGTGGGACGCGGCGATGCTGCTCCGGCGCGTGGGGAGCTCCCGGCCCGCGGCCCCGCCTAATGCATGGCTGACGCAGGCGCACGAGGCGGTTCGGACGATCTACGCTAAAGGCGACGTAACTGCCGCGCAATCGAGCCTCGCGATGAACTTCCTGATGGACCGCGACGCTGAGGACTGGAAGGCGGAGCTCGCTACGCTGCGCGGCCAGCTCGGCGCATGCGCGGGCAAGACCGAGCCGCTCCACGTCAACAGCGCGATGTCGGTCTCGTTTCGCTGGCATTGCGACAAGGGAATGCTCGACGGAATGATCCTGCTCGCGCCTACGAACCCGCCCACCATTCAGTCGTTGGGCTTTCGCGCGGTTCCTGCCCAGCCATGAAGACCGCCATCCTCTCGGACATACACGGCAACCTCGCCGCGCTCGAGGCAGTCATTGCGGACGCCGAGGCGCGGGGCTGCACGCGCGTCCTCAACCTGGGCGATATTCTCTCCGGGCCGCTTTGGCCGGCCGAGACTGCGAATTTCCTGATGGCGCGGGAATGGCCCACGATCGCGGGCAACCACGAGCGCCAGGTGCTGACGCTCCCGCCCGAGCGGATGAACCAGACCGACGCGTTCACCCGCGCGCAGCTATCGGATGCGCATCTCGGCTGGATGGCGGCGTTGCCACCCGTGCTCGCGCTCGAAAGCGTATTCCTCTGTCACGGCACGCCGCGCAGCGATCTGGAGCATTTCCTCGAAACCATCGAGCCGTCGGGTCTCCGCGAGGCGACTGACGCCGAGATATCGGAGCGGCTCGGCGAACGCTCCGAAGCGCTGACGCTTTGCGGTCATTCGCACCGTCCGGGGCAGCGCGCGCTCGCGGACGGGCGCATCGTCGCCAATCCCGGCAGTGTCGGGCTCCAGGCGTTCCACGACGATCATCCCTTCCGCTATGTCGTCGAGCTGGGCGATCCGCGCGCGCGATACGCAGTACTCGAAGGGGGCGAGTTGAGCTTCCACCGGGTGGCTTATGACCACGCCGCTGCGGCGACCAAGGCCGAGCGCGAGGGACGGCAGGACTGGGCACAGGCGCTTGCCACCGGCAGGGTGGGGAGCTGAGGCAGCCCCGGTCATGGTTCGCTACTCAGGATTCGCGATTGGATCGATGGCACGCGAGCTTCTAGATCCTCCCCCGCCAGGGGGAGGTGGCGCCGAAGGCGACGGAGGGGGAGGAAGCACGACGATGATTTATCGCCGTCCGCCCCCTCCGTCACGCTGCGCGTGCCACCTCCCTCTGGCGGGGGAGGATAGATTTGCTGCCGAGACGCCCCGCATCTCGCATCTACAATCGATACAATCGCCGGAGAACTGAATTTCGCCCCCCAATCAACGCCGGATCGGCCGCTGCTCGTCCAGCATGTTGCGGATCGCAGTCGCGGCGACGCTGGCCTCGCCCATCGCATGGCTGATTTGGTCGAGCCCCTTGGTGACGTCGCCCGCGGCGAACAGGCCCGGCACCGAAGTCCGCTGATGATCGTCGATCTCCAGGCACCCGTCCTCGGCTGCGCGCGCGCCTGCCTGGATTGCCAGTCCCGATCGGATGCGTGATCCGAGTGCGGGATAGATGCTGTCGAAGGCGAGCCGGCTATCGGCGGTGTTGACGCTGATCCGATCGCCTTCGATGCGGAAATCGCCGCAGGGGCCGTCGACGCGCACTATCCCCGCGTCGTCGAGCTCGGCGACGATCGCTTCGTCCAGTGCGTGCCCGCCCTCGGGCGCGATCAGCGTCACGTCGGCGGTGTAGCCGCGCAGGAACAGCGCCTCCCGCGCGCCATGGCCCTCGCTGCCCACGACGCCGATACGCTTGTCGGTGACTTCATAGCCGTCGCAGATCGGGCAGTAGCGGATCAGTCCGCGCGCCAGCGCTTCGTCGTGGATGCCCTCTGCCATTTCCGGGCGGTGGTTCACCACGCCCGTCGCGAGCAGCACCGCCCGCGCCGGATAGTCGCGCTCGCCGACCCGCACGATGAAGCCGTCGTCGGTGCAGCGCAGACCGGTGACTTCGGCCAGCTCGCGCACCGCGCCGAATTTCTCCGCCTGCGCCAGCATCAGCGCGAGCAGGTCCTTGCCCGCGATCCCGTCGGGATAGCCGGCGTGGTTGTTCGTACGTGGGATCAGCGCCGCGCGGCTGCTGCCGCTGTCGAACAATCGGATCTTGAGCAGGAAGCGCGCCAAGTAGATCGCGGCGGTCAGCCCCGCCGGCCCCGCGCCGATGATGATGCAATCGTCCATAGGGGCGGCGAACCGCTCGGAGGGGCGCCGGGTTCCGTCCGAGGCTCATCGCGCCTATTGCGGCCCGATGACCTTGTCCGGGGTTCCGCGCTATATGCTCGACGCGAACATCTGCATTCGCATGATGCGAAATGCGGATTGCCACGTCGCCCTCCGGGTGCGGCGGCAGCCGGCGGGAACGGTGGCGGTGTCCACAATCGTCTGCGCGGAGATCGCCCGGGGCGCGGCCCGGCGGGGCGGTGAAGCGCTTGCGTCGCTCGGCGCGCTCCTCGATAGCCTGGCCGTCATGCCGTTCGATCTCGCCGCGGCGCATGCTTTTCCGGCAGCGGCCAAGGCGCGCGGCGGGTTCGACCGGCTGATAGCCGCGCATGCCCTCGCGCTGGACGCGACGCTGATCACCTGCAACACGCGCGACTTCCGGGACGTGCCCGGGCTTCGCATCGAGGATTGGACCGTCTGATCGTGACCTTCGCCGCCACCGTCCTCACGCTATATCCGGAGATGTTTCCGGGCCCGCTCGGCGTCTCGCTCGCCGGTCGCGCGCTTCGCGAGGGGCTGTGGAGCCTCGAGACGGTGCAGATCCGCGATTTCGCGACCGACAAGCACCGCTCGGTCGACGATACGCCGGCAGGGGGCGGGGCAGGGATGGTGATGCGCGCGGACGTGCTCGCCTCGGCTCTCGACAGCGTTCCTGCGGGCCGTCCGGTTCTCGCGATGACCCCTCGCGGCAAGCCGCTTGCCCAGGCCCGCGTGCGCGAACTCGCGGCAGGGCCCGGGGTGACGATCCTGTGCGGCCGGTTCGAGGGGATCGACGAGCGCCTGTTCGAGGGCCGCGAGATCGAGCAGGTGTCGATCGGCGACTATATCCTCTCGGGCGGCGAGATGGCAGCGCTGACGCTGCTCGACGCTTGCATTCGGCTCGTTCCCGGAGTAATGGGCGCGCCTTCCAGCGGCATGGACGAGAGCTTCGAAACGGGGCTGCTCGAATATCCGCAATATACCCGACCTGTCGAATGGGAAGGGCGCACGATCCCCGAAGTGCTGCGATCGGGGGATCATGCGAAGATCGAGACCTGGCGAAGAGCACAGGCGGAGATCGATACACGGCTACGGAGGCCGGATCTTTGGGAGCGCCATGAGGGCGCTCGGGTCCAACCTCCCTCTGGCGCGCGGCGACGTAGACAGGACGAAGACCAATGAACCTGATCCAGACGCTCGAAGCCGAGCAGATCGCCAAGTTCAACGAGGCGAAGAAGATTCCGGAATTCCGCCCCGGCGACACGCTGAAGGTCGGCGTGAAGGTCGTCGAAGGCGAGCGCACCCGCGTGCAGAACTATGAGGGCGTGTGCATCGCCCGCGCCAACAAGGGCATGGGTTCGAGCTTCACGGTCCGCAAGATTTCGTTCGGCGAGGGCGTCGAGCGCGTCTTCCCGCTCTATTCGCCGAACATCGAGTCGATCGAAGTCGTTCGCCGCGGTGTCGTGCGTCGCGCCAAGCTCTATTATCTGCGCGGCCGCACCGGCAAGTCGGCCCGTATCGCCGAGCGCCGCGACGTGCGCCCGACGGAAGAGGTCGCAGCCGCCGAATAAGCTTTCGAGCGGGGCAAATCGAAGGGGCGCGGTGGCCAGGCTACCGCGCCCCTTTTCGCATGCGTTGCAGATTCAGCCGGGACGCGGTGGCCGTCGCCAAGTGCGGGGAACGGCCGGAAACCGAATGGGGGAGAGATGCGGCTGGGCGCTCGAACGCGCAATTTTCGCCGGGAGCGCAAAGAATCGCCTCGCGATCCGCCAGCCTCTGCAAATGCATCTATAATGGTGAATAAGATGCTAACGAAAGGCGAGCCCGTGTTCGATGCGACGATTTCCCAGCCCTGGACCCTCAGTCGCCGCGACGCAGCGCAGATGCTCCGCGACGAGCTGACGCATTTCGAGCGCTGCCCGATGTGCGCTCAGTTCATCGATCGGCGCGACATTTACGCCGTGATGCATCACCTGCCGGTGGGGCATCAGCCGACACCGATGCACTGAGGTTCCGCCCCAGGTCGGCCGATTAGCACCCAAGTCTTTACCCGACGCCGCGCTCCCGCAATAACGCACGCTTTCATCCGCCGTCCGGCGGAACGGGTCTTCCGGAGAATCGGGAATGCGCAAATGGTTGCTGGGCCTTGCTTTGCTTTCGTCGGGGGTGGCTGTGACGGCTGATCGTGCGGTGGCGCAGACCCAAGGTCTCACGCTCGAGCGCGTGTTCGCCAGCCCCGAGCTCAGCGGCCCGACGCCGCGCAAGCTCAAGCTCTCGCCCGACGGCCGCTGGGTCACGCTGCTGCGTAACCGCGCCGACGAGAAGGAACGTTTCGATCTCTGGGCTATGGACACGCGCACCGGCGAGTGGCGGATGCTCGTCGATTCGAAGAAGCTCGGCACCGGCGCCGAGCTGTCCGAGGCCGAGAAGATGCAGCGCGAGCGCGCCCGCATCGGCGGCACCAAGGGCATCGTCGCTTACGACTGGTCGCCGGACGGCAAGTCGATCCTCGTGCCGCTCGACGGCGAGCTCTACCTGGCTACGCTCGACGGCCAGGCTTCCAGGCTCCCCGCAGCCGCCGGCCCCAAGCTCAACGCCGTCGTCAGCCAGGCCGGCCGCTACGCCAGCTATGTCCAGGACCAGAACCTGGTCGTGATGGAACTCGCATCGGGCACCGCACGCCGCGTCACGCAGGACGGTGCCGGAACGGTGCATTGGGGCGAGGCCGAGTTCGTCGCGCAGGAGGAAATGGGCCGCACGACTGGCTTCTGGTGGTCGCACGACGACAGCCGAGTCGCGGTCGAGCGCTTCGACGAGGCGCCGGTGGGTATCGTCTCGCGCGCCGCGATCGGGGCCGAGGGCACCAACCTCTACCAGCAGCGCTACCCCAAGGCGGGGACGCCGAACGTGCTGGTCGAGCTCCATGTGATGGACCCCGACGGTGGCAATCGCGTGAAGGTGGATCTGGGCACGGACCCGGACATCTATCTGGCGCGCGTGAATTGGTCGCGCGACGGCAAGACCCTCTACGTCCAGCGCCAGAACCGCGACCAGACCGTGCTCGACGTGCTCGCGGTCGATCCGGCGACGGGCAAGTCCAGTGTCCTGTTCAGCGAAAAGTCCGGGCCGAAGAGCTGGGTCAACCTGTCCAACGCGCTCACCCCGCTCGATGATGGCAGCCTGATCTGGTGGTCCGAGCGCAACGGCCACGGCCATCTCTATCGCTTCGCCAAGGGCAAATGGACCCAACTCACCAAAGGCGATTGGGAAGTCGCGCCCGAGATGATCGGCGTCGATCGCGATGGCCAGCGCGTCTTCTTTCTCGGCAACAAGGACGGGGTGCTCGAACGGCACCTCTATTCGGCGAGCTACGCCAGGCCCGGCGCAGTCACGCGGCTGACCGAGGCGGGCTGGTGGAACAGCGCCGTGATCGACGACAGCGGCACCCGTGCTATCGTCACCCGCTCGAACGTGAGCCAGCCGACGCAGGTCTATCTGGCCGACACTGCGGGCAAGCGCCTTGCCTGGGTGAGCGAGAATTCGGTCGCGTCGGCGGACCATCCCTATCACCCCTATGTCGCCGGCCATCGCCAGCGCAGCTTCGGCACGATCAAGGGCCCGGACGGCACGACGCTCAACTGGGAGATGGTCACTCCCGAGCTCGAGCCCGGCAAGCGCTACCCGGTGTTCTTCGAACATTATGGCGGTCCGCACTCGCAGAAGGTGAGCCACGCCTGGGGCGGGGCGCTCCAGCAATATATCGTCGACCGCGGCTATATCTGGTTCCAGATCGACAACCGCGGCTCGGCCAATCGCGGCAAGGCGTTCGAGGACGCGATCTGGCACGCGATGGGCAGCGTCGAGGTCGAGGACCAGGTGGCAGGCGCCAATTATCTCAAGACGCTCGACTTCGTCGATCCCGCGAAGATCGTCACCTATGGCTGGTCCTACGGCGGCTACATGACGCTCAAGATGCTCGAAAAAGCGCCCGGCACGTTCGCGGCGGGTATCGCGGGCGCGCCGGTGAGCAAATGGGAGCTCTACGACACCCATTACACCGAGCGCTACATGGGCGATCCGACCAAGGTTCCCGAGGCGTACAGGGCATCGGACACGATCGGAGACGCGGCGAAGATCGTCGATCCGCTGCTCATCATCCACGGCATGGCCGACGACAATGTCGTGCTCGAGCACACCACCTCGATGGCCGCCACGCTCCAGCAGCAGAAGGTGCCGTTCGAGATGATGCTCTATCCGGGCCACACCCACCGCGTCGGCGGACCGGGAGTCAGCGAGCATCTGTGGACGACGATCCTGGATTTCCTCGATCGCCAGACGGGGAGCAACGGCAAGAAGTGACTCCATCTATCCTCCCCCGCCAGGGGGAGGTGGCATGCGAAGCATGACGGAGGGGGAGGAAGCACGCCGCTCATGTTCTGGCATCCGCCCCCTCCGTCGCCTTTGGCGCCACCTCCCCCTGGCGGGGGAGGATAGGGAAAACGCCTCCGAAGAGACTTTCCGAAAATTATCCAATTCGGCCCTCGCCACGCAGCATTTGTTCTGCTACCGGCGCCGCATGCTTCGAAAACCGCGAACTACTTCGCGAACTACTCCGCGAATTATCACCCGCGCCTGAGCTCAGGCGCGTGCAAAGCAGCGCTTTGCTTCGAAGCAACGGGAATGCGCTGGCATTCCGCAACATCCACCACCAAATGAACCGTTCGTCGCCACACGTGCGACGATCCTGATGGAAGGACGAAAATGGGCTACCGTGTCGTGGTCGCAGGCGCCACCGGCAATGTCGGGCGTGAAATGCTGAACATCCTCGCCGAGCGAGAATTTCCGATCGACGAACTCGCCGTGCTCGCCTCCGCGCGCAGCCAGGGCGACGAGATCGATTTCGGCGAGACCGGCAAGAAGTTCAAGGTCCAGAACATCGAGAATTTCGATCCCAAGGGCTGGGACATGGCGCTGTTCGCGATCGGCTCGGAAGGCTCGAAGCTGCACGCTCCGCGCTTCGCCGCGGCGGGCTGCACCGTGATCGACAATGCGTCGCTCTACCGCATGGATCCGGACGTGCCGCTGATCGTCCCCGAAGTGAATCCCGAGGCGATCGACGGCTATACCAAGCGCAACATCATCGCGAACCCCAACTGCTCGACCGCGCAGATGGTGGTAGCGCTGAAGCCGCTCCATGACGCTGCGAAGATCAAGCGCGTCGTCGTCGCGACCTATCAGTCGGTTTCCGGCGCGGGCAAGGCGGGGATGGACGAGCTGTTCGAGCAGAGCCGCAACATCTTCGTCGGCGATCCCGCCACGCCGAGCAAGTTCACCAAGCAGATCGCCTTCAACGTGATCCCGCACATCGACAGCTTCCTCGACGACGGCTCGACCAAGGAAGAGTGGAAGATGGTGGTCGAGACCAAGAAGATCCTCGATCCCAAGATCAAGGTGACCGCGACCTGCGTACGCGTCCCCGTGTTCGTCGGCCATTCGGAAGCGATCAACATCGAGTTCGAGGACGAGATCTCGGCGGCCAAGGCGAAGAGCATCCTGCGCGAGGCGCCCGGGGTGATGCTCATCGATAAGCATGAGGACGGCGGATACGTCACGCCGATCGAATGCGTTGGCGAATACGCCACCTTCGTCAGCCGCGTCCGGGAGGACCCGACCGTCGAGAGCGGCCTTTCGCTGTGGTGCGTTTCGGACAACCTCCGCAAGGGCGCCGCGCTCAACGCAGTGCAGATCGCCGAGCTGCTCGGCCGCCGGCATCTCAAGAAGGCGGCCTGACGGCGATCGCCGGAGGAGGCTCGAATGGCACAGGCCCCGGAGCGATCCGGGGCCTTTTCCGATTCAGTGCCCCGCGGCCGCGGGATCGTTCTCCACGCGCCCGCGCGGCTTCTGGAGCAGCACTACCAGTGGCACGCTGATCGCGGTGACGATCGCCATCAGCCAGAAGTCGTTGAGATAGGCGATCATCGATGCCTGGCGGTTCACCTCGGCGTCCATCATCGCAGTCACCGTCGTCGCCGAGGCGCCCATGGCCTGCGCTGCGCCCGCGACGCCGTTCATCGTCGTCGCAGTGACGTGCTCGCCCAGATACTGGTGGCTACGCTGGATGCTCTGCGCGAGGATCGCGCTGACCGCCGAGATGCCCACCGACGCGCCGATGTTGCGCGTCAGGTTGAGCAGGCTCGATCCCTCGGTGCGGAAATGCGGGGGAAGACCCGCAAAGGCCAGGCCGTTGAGCGGCATGAAGACCAGGCCGAGGCCGAGCCCCTGGATGAAGCCCGAGAGGATGAACGGCGTGCTGCCCATCATCAGCGTCCAGCCGGACATCTCCCACAGCGAAGCCGCTGCGATCGCCAGCCCGATCCCCACCGACCAGCGCGGATCGAGCCAGCCGCGCTGGATCAGCTGCGCGCCCACGAACATGGTGAGCACCACGCCCACGCCGCGCGGCATCAGCAGCAGCCCGGTGTCGAACACCGAATAGCCGTATAGATTCTGCAGCATCGGCGGCAGCAGTGCCATCGTCGCCATCATCACCAGGCCGATTACCAGCATGAAGAAGATTCCGGTGACCAGGTTGCGATGCTTCCACAGCTCGCGCTCGAACATCGGGTTCTTGCCCGTGAACAGGTGGACGAAGAACATCCAGAAGGCGATGATCGCCACCAGCATCTCCACCCAGATCTCGGTCGAAGAGAACCAGTCCTGATCTTGGCCGCGGTCGAGCATCAGCTGGAGCGAGGCGATGGCGATCGCGAGCAGGCTGAAGCCGAAAACGTCAAACTGCCGCTTGCGGATCGGCCGGCTGGGCAGCAGCCACCACAGGATCGCGAAGCAGACCACGCCCACGGGCAGGTTGACGTAGAACACCCAGCGCCAGTCGAAATTGTCGGTCAGATAGCCGCCGATCAGCGGGCCCATGATCGGGCCGACCATGATGCCCATGCCCCAGATCGACATCGCCCGGCCCTGGTCCTCGGGCTTGTTGATGTCGAGCATCACCGTCTGACTCAGCGGATTGAGGAAGGCCGCCGAGATGCCCTGGATGATGCGGAAGAGCACCATTTCCTCGAGCGTCTGGGCAGCCCCGCACAGCGCCGAGGCGACGATGAAGCCGATCGTCGCGAGCAGGAACAGGTTGCGCGAGCCGATCCGGTCCGAGAGCCAGCCGGTGATCGGGATCGCGATGGCCGAAGCGACGATATAGCTGGTCAGTACCCAGTTGATCGTGTCGCGCGTCGCTCCCAGCGCCGCCTGCATATGCGGGATCGCGACGTTTGCGATCGTTGTATCCAGGATCTGCATGATCGTGGCCATCATCACGCCCAGCGTGAGGAGGCCCTTGTACTTCACCGGGAGGGCGGCGCCGCCTGTATCCGGGCGGGGAGGCGAGGGAGGCGCCTCACCCGCCCGGCTGGCGCGGCCGGGGGCTGCCGTCGCCATCTCAGTCGCAGGCTCCGTTGAACACCACCTCGACGTCGGCCGAGAGGCCGGCGATCATCTCGCGCGGGCTCTTGCCGTCGATCGCGATGCGGACCGGCACGCGCTGGGTGACCTTCACCCAGTTGCCGTTGGCGTTCTGCGCAGGGAGCACCGAGAATTCGGATCCGGTGCCCGCGCCGATCGATTCGACATGCCCCTTGAGCTTGAGCCCGGGATAGGCGTCGAAGGTCACCACCGCGCATTGCCCGGGGCGCATCTTGTCGAGGTCGGTCTCTTTGAAGTTCGCCTCGATCCACGCCGGGCGGTCGGAAACGATCGTCACTGCCGGCATACCCGTGATCATCTGCTGGCCTACTTGCAGACTCTTGGTCTGGCTGACGGTGCCGCTTACCGGCGCCAGCACGGTCGTGCGCTGCAGGTCGAGCTGCGCCTTGGCGAGCTGGACGCGCGCCGCTGCGATCGCGGGATTCTCGCCGGGCACCGCAGCGCCGGTGGCGAGCTTGGCGCGCGCCTCCGCGGCTTCCGACTGCGCGTTCTGGAGCTGCGCGCGCGCCTGCTCGAGCGCGTGCTGCGCGGCCTGGAAGTTGGCGCGCGTGGTGAAGCCCCGCTGCATCAGCGCAGCCTGGCGGTCATAGTCCTCGGTCGCCTGCGCGATCCGGTCCTGCGCGGCCTGGATGTCGGCGCCGGTGCCCTGATAGCTCACCCGATCGGTGTTGAGCTGGACCTGCGCGGCCGCGATCGCCGCCTGCGCCTGCGCCACGGCGATGCGATAGGGCTCGGGGTCGATCCGGAAGAGCAGGTCGCCGGCCTTGACGACCTGGTTCTCCTTCACGCCGACCTGGACGATGCGCCCCGCGACATCGGCGGAGACCGAGGTCTTGTCCTGCTGGACATAGGCATTGTCGGTCGACACGCTGCCGCCCGAGGTCAGCCAGAAATAGCCGACGATCGCGACGATGATCAGTGGCACGCCGAACATCAGCAGTGGGCGCAGCCACCTGCGCTTGGCGCGCGGCTCGGCTTCCGCCGCAGCAGCGGTTTCTGCCGGCGGGGCCGCGGGCGTTGCCTCGGCGCGCTCGATCTCGATGGCTTCGTTCTTTTGGATCTTGGGGTCTGCGTCAGCCATTGGCCGCCTCTTTGCTCTCGTGTCCCTGAGTCATGTTGGATCGGATCGTGTTGAGCGATTCGATCAGTTCGGTGCGCTGGCGGGCATCCAGCCCCTGCAGCGCCTGCTCGATCATCTCGCCGGCGATGCCGTGCAGCTCGTCCAGCACCGGCCGCGCCTTGTCGGTCAGATAGATGCGCCACGCGCGCCGATCAGCGGGATCGCGGCGGCGCTCGACGAGCCCGGCTTCCTCAAGCCGATCGATCATCCGGCAGCAGGTGATCGGCTCGACCTCGAGCAACTCGGCGAGCTGTCCTTGGTTGAGTCCCTCGCGCCGTTCTAGGATCTTGAGCGTGCGCCACTGCGGGCCGGTCGCGCCGCTCTTGCGCGCGCGCTCGTCGAAGCGGCGGCGCATCAGGCGCGACACATCGCTCATCAGAAAGCCCAGGGTTTCGGTCATAGCGCGCACATAATAAGCAGGCTTATAAATAGCAATTGAGGACCTGAATGCATATTGCGACGCAGCAATTGCAAGGAGAGCAACATGGCTGAGGAAGTGACGGGCGGGTGCCAGTGCGGCCGCATCCGCTATCGCGCGACGATCGAGGACGACGACGGCTATCTCTGCCACTGCCGCATGTGCCAGCGCGCGACCGGCGGCGTCTCGATTGCGTTCAAGAACCTGCCCAGGGCCGTGGTGCGCTGGGAGCGCGAGCCCGATCGCTACCAATCCTCGCCGATCGCGCAGCGCGGCTTCTGCGCCGCCTGCGGCACGCCGCTCACCTATGAAGCGCATGGCCATGACAGGATGGACCTGACGCTCGGCAGCTTCGACGATCCGTATCGCTTCCACCCCGTCGAGCACTCGGGCTGCGAGAGCTGGCACCGCGACTGGCTTGACACCAGCCACTTGCCCGCCTCACGGACCGACGAGAACCCGAACATGGTCAAACGCTGGATGGACGCCGTTGGCAAACTCCCCGATTGAAATGCACCGCTTCCAGAGCTTCGACGGCGTCGAGCTCGCCTGGCACGAGATGGGGGAGCCCTCGGGCCGCCCCGTAGTGCTCATCCACGGCTATTTCTCCACGGCCGAGGTCAACTGGATCAAATACGGCCATGCCGCGAAGCTTGCCGCGCTTGGCTTCCGCGTCATCCTGCCGGACCTGCGCGGCCACGGGCAGAGCGCCAGGCCGCACGATCCCGCCGCCTATCCGCCCGACGTGCTGATGCGTGACGGCTTCGCGCTGATCGAGCATCTCGGCCTCGTCGATTACGATCTCGGCGGCTATTCGCTTGGCGGGCGGACGACGCTTCGTATGCTGGTCAACGGCGCGAAACCCCGCCGCGCGGTGCTGTGCGGCATGGGCCTGGCGGGGCTCACCGACACCCGCGGGCGCGGCACCTATTTCAAGCGCGTGCTCACCAACCTCGGCACCTTCGAGCGCGGTACCAGCGAATGGATGACGGAGGCTTTCCTCAAGACCACCAAGGGCGATCCCGAGGCGCTGCTGCTCATCCTCCAGACTTTCGTCGATACGCCCGAGGCCGAGATCGCCGCGATCCACATCCCGACACTGGTCGTCACCGGTGCCGAGGATTTCGACAACGGATCGGCGCAGGAAGTCGCCGATCTGCTCCCCGACGGCCGCTTCGTCGAGATCCCCGGCAACCACATGAGCGCAGTGATGCGGCCCGAGCTCGGCGACGCGATAGCGGAGTTTCTCTCCGCTTGACGGCTCGGGAACCCCGCGCGACTGTCGCGCCATCCAAGGTCTCAGGGGTTCCCAGAATATGATCCGCACCGGCATTTCGATGCTCGCGCTCGCCTCGTTGCTCGCCGCGGCGCCGCTGGGCGCGCGCGATCGCGACGGCGAAGTCGTCCAGACCGCCCACACCGCTGCCCAGGCCAAGGCCTTCGTCGCCGATGCCGAAGCGAAGCTTTTCGCCCAGGGCGTCGTCGCTGCCCGTGCGGGTTGGGTCTACGAGACCTACATCACACCGGACACCGAAGCGCTCACCTCACGCGAGAATGCCGCGCTCACCAAGCTGCAGGTCGATCTGGCGCTAGCGGCGGCGAAGTTCGCCAATGTTCCCGGCCTCGATTACGACACCGCGCGCAAGCTCGGCATGCTCCGCAACAAGATCGTGCTGCCCGCGCCCGTCCGCGCCGGCGCGGCGGACGAACTGGCCGGGCTCTCCGCGAAGATCACCGGCATCTACGGCGCGGGCAGGGGAACGCTCGAGGGCAAGCCGATCAACGGCAGCGACATCGAGGCCGCGATGGGCGAGATCCGCGATCCCGCCAAGCTCAAGGAGATGTGGGTCAGCTGGCACGACAATGTCGGCACCCCGATGCGCGGTGACTACGCTAAGCTCGTCGGCATCGCCAACGAAGGCGCGAAGGGCCTCGGCTATGCCGACGTCGGCGCGATGTGGCGCTCGGGCTACGACATGGACCCCGATGCCTTTGCAGGCATGACCGACAGGATCTGGGACGATCTCAAGCCGCTCTACCTCGCGCTGCACACCTATGTGCGCCACAAGCTCAATGCCAAATACGGCGACGCCGTCCAGCCCGCGAAAGGCCCGATCCGCGCCGATCTGCTCGGCAACATGTGGGCGCAGGAATGGGGTAACATCTACGACGTCGTCGCCCCGCCGGGCGCGGGCAGCATCGGCTACGACGTCGGCGAGCTGCTCAAGGCCAAGAGCTATGACCATCTGAAGATGGTCCGAGCGGGCGAGGGCTTCTACAGCTCGCTCGGCTTCGCGCCCCTGCCTGAGAGCTTCTGGCAGCGTTCGCAGTTCGTGAAGCCGGCGGATCGCGAAGTCGTGTGCCACGCCTCGGCCTGGGACATCGACAATGTCGACGATCTGCGCATCAAGATGTGCATCAAGGTCAATGCCGATGATTTCGTGACGATCCACCACGAGCTCGGCCACAACTACTATCAGCGTGCCTACAACAAGCAGTCACCGCTCTATCTCGACGGCGCGAACGACGGCTTCCACGAAGCGATCGGCGATTTCGTCGCGCTCTCGATCACGCCCGATTACCTCGTCCAGATCGGCCTGCTCGACAAGGCGCAGGTGCCGAGCGCCGACAAGGACATCGGTCTGCTGCTACGCCAGGCGATGGACAAGGTGGCGTTCCTGCCCTTCGGCCTGCTCGTCGACAAATGGCGTTGGGGCGTCTTCTCGGGCCAGATCCCGGCGAACGGCTACCAGGCCGGCTGGGACAAGCTGCGCCTCCAGTATCAGGGCATCGTGCCGCCGGTGGCGCGCGACGAGAGCAGGTTCGATCCTGGCGCCAAGTTCCACATCCCGGCGACCACGCCCTACACGCGCTACTTCCTCGCGCGCGTGCTCCAGTTCCAATTCTACAAGGCGGCATGCGACCAGGCCGGCTGGAAAGGCCCGCTCCACCGCTGCTCCTTCTATGGGGACAAGCAAGTCGGCGCGCGGCTGAACAAGATGCTGGAAATGGGCGCGTCCAAGCCCTGGCCCGACGCGCTCCAGGAATTCACGGGAACGCGCGAAATGTCGGGCAAGGCCATGGCCGAATATTTCGCGCCGCTCAAACAATGGCTCGACGAGCAGAACAGGGGCCAGCCCCAGGGCTGGTGACCCTGGGCGAACCGGGCAGCTGCGGTCGTTCGGTCCTCCCCTGCCAGGAGGAAGGCGACGAACGGGTTCATCGCCCCCTCTGGTAAAAGGCCCGGAAATACGAGGCCTCCGAGTCGCATGCCGGCACGCTACATGCGAAATGAAAGGCTGCCCACAAAGGTACGCCCGTTCTTGTAGAAGGCCGAGGGCCGATCGGGCGTGCCGCTATACTGCAGATAGGTCTCGTCGAGCAGGTTCTGCGCTTGAGCGGAGAGGGTGACGTTGTCGTTCAGCTTGAACGCGACCGAGGCATCGAGCTGGTTGTACGGCCCGACCATTTCCTGCGAGCCGAGGCGCCCGATCGTCCGGAAATAGGAAGAGCGATAACTGTAGCTCAGGCGCGCCTGGAACGGGCCCTTCTCGAAATAGGGAATGACGTTGACAGTGTGCTTCGAAAGATAAGGAAGGTTGAGGACCTCGGTCGTGTCGAGCGTCGTCGAGGTGCTGCTGTCCTGATACGCATAATTCGCCTGGAGCCCGAACCCGCCCCAGATTTCCGCTTGCCCGCTCACGAGCACGCCGTTCACCTTCGCCTCGCCGCCATTGACCGGCTGCGACACGCTGTAGCGGCTTTCGAGTTGCCCGGTCAGCGAGTTGAAGAGCGCGACGCCTTCACGGCGGGTGTTGACGATATAGTTGGAAATTTCGCGGCGATAGAGTTCGAGCGAAAGCAGCGCACCCGGCGCCGGATAATATTCCGCGGTGATCTCGTAATTGGTCGATTCATAGGGCTTAAGATTGGGATTGCCGCCCCCCGCATCATAGGTGACGTCGTTCTGCGTGATCGAAGCCGCCAAATCCTGATAGCGCGGACGGGAGATCACCTTCGCCACCGCGCCGCGGAAGATCAGTTTGGGGCTGGCCTCATAGACGATGTTGAGCGATGGCAGGAATTTCAGGTAATCGTTCGAAGTGCTGGTCGGCACCGGCTGCGGGTTGGGATTCGCCGGCGTCGGCAGCGACAGGGCATATTGCGACAGGTCCTCGGTATAGACGAGCCGTCCGCCGATATTGCCCCGCAGACCACCATGTTCGAAATCGAGCTGGGCGTAGCTCGCCACGATCGTCTCCTTCACTCGGGTCGAGGCGCCAACCTTCTCCACGAGCGGTGAATTGATCGCGTTGGCTAGGATGTCGATGACCGATTGCTCGGGCAGGTTCAGATATCGCGTCGCGTTGCCGCTACCTCCCGTTCCGCTGAAGACGCCCTCGGGAGTCGTGAGCGTTTCGACATTCAGCTGCGAACCGAGCAGCGATTGCTGGAGGTAGCTATTGACGCCGCGCGCATCGACGCGGTTGACATGGTCGGTGAACCGGCTGCCGATGCGCAGCTGAGTGAAGAAGCCGCCGACGGGAACAGTCGCGTCGAAGCCCACGAACACGTCAGTGTCGGTGGTGATGCTGTAATCCAGGCCGCCGATCTGCGCAGCGACGAGCGGCGTCCCATTGACGATCACCGGGCTGCCCTCGATCGTCGCAGGATTATTGTTCGGATTGGTGAAATAGTTGGCGGGACTGGTGAGGTCGCCGACGAAGTTCACGTCCGCCGAGGTCGGACTGATCGAATAGCTGAACGGCAGACGGGTCTGGACGTTGAAAAGATATTCGGGATTGCGTCCGCCGGTCGCCTTGCTCCAGCCGCCGACGAAGGACAGCTTGGCGCCGTCGTCGCCTTCCCACTCGGCGAGGAAGTTGAGGTTGTCGGTCTTGAGCTTGGTGTGGCGAACGAGCGTGTCGAGCTGCGCGCTCTGGCCGGTGGCAGCGCCGAAGCTGGCGTCGGTGACCACCCCGTTGGCAATCGTGGCGGACTGGAGCACGTCCCCCGTCCAGGCGCCGGGGATCGTGTACATCGACTGGCTGTAATTGTTGTAATTGCCCTCGATGTGCAGCCCGTTGAGGGTGAGGGTCAGGTCGCTCGTCGGCCGCAGCTGGATCGCGCCGGCGACGCTGGCGCGTTCGCGCTGCTGCTGGAAGTAGGCATAGTTGATCCCGAAGGGCGAGGCCGCTTGGTCCAGATCGGCGAGCGTGCCGCCGGTGATCACCGCATTTGGGTTTTTGAGTACGCGCTCGCCCGCGGCGTTCGTCGTCATAAAGGGGCTGCCGGAACCGTCTGCGTTGTCGTATCCGAAAAATTCGACGCCCGAGCGCACCAGGTTCTGCTTGTCGTAGGTGGCGGCGATCAGAACGCCGAAGGTCTCGGCGTCGTTCTTCCAGCTGTAGAGGCCGGAGCCGCGGATGCTCCCCTTTTCGGCACGATCATTGTACGAATAGCCGCCCGACGCGAAGATCGAATGCGCGTCCAGCTCGAGCGGCCGGCGCGTGCGAACGATCACGGTGCCGCCGAGGCTGCCCTCCTCGATCCGCGCTTCCGGCGACTTGTAGACCTCCAGCCGGTCGACCAACTCGGGCGCGAGCAGCGAATAATTGAAGGTGCGGCTGCTGGGATCATTGTCGTTCCCGCCCCAATCCGCGGAAGCGAGACCGTGTCCGTCCAGCAGCATACGGTTGAGCGCAGGATCGGTGCCCAGGATCGCGACCTTCTCGCCTTCACCAAACCGCCGATCGATGGACACGCCCGGAATGTGCGACAGCGATTCTGCGACGTTGCGGTCGGGGAACTTGCCGATGTCCTCGGCGGAGATCGCGTCCACGACGGCGTTCGCGTTGCGCTTAACCTCGATCGCCTCGCGAAGGCTTCCGGCATAGCCGGTGACGACCACTTCCTCCTCGCCGGCTCCGGATTGGGTCGCGGCTTCGCTCTGCGGTGCCGGGCTGGGCGCCACAGGAGCTTCCTGGGCCTGGGCAGCAGCAGCGAAGCCGGTGAAAGCCGAGCACAAAAAGACCGTCCGTCGCAAACGCATCATAGCATCCCCATTCATTAGCGGAGCCTGAGGCACCGCTGGACATCGAATTTCTGCGCTGACGATCGCGCGACGGCTTTGCCCGCTCTGTTGGGATCGCGGGGCGAAGCGATCAAGGCGTACCAATTGATAAGACCAATTCATATCATTTGTTTGACGGTTTTGTTTCGATGTGTCGCATGAAAGAGGGCAACTGTCGCATATGGCTAGCTTCAAGGCCGGGGGGCGAACGAACACGCGGTTGTCCCTTGGACGGTAAAAGGTACTATCTGAGGGCGAACGGCATCATGCCGCGCCTCCCTCTCTCCAACGAGGCAGCTGAAGCGAGCGGAGGATTTTTGAGCGAGCAAGCCGCGCTTGGGAAAGCGCGCGGGATTGAACGCCTATTGGGTACAGACCCTAGATGTCGCTGAGCTCGGCGACGAAATCATAGGCGTCGCCACGATAGTAGGAGCGGGTGACCTCAGCCGGGCGACCATCGCGCAGAAAGGCGCGCCGCTCGATCAGCAGGCCGGCATGGCCGGGATCGACGCCAAGCATCCGGGCATGTTCGCCTCCGAAGGGCACCGCCCGGAGCCGCTGCAGCGCGCGCACCGGCCGATTACCGACCCTTTCGAGTGCGGTGTATAACGAGTCTTGGACGACATCGACTGACTCGAGGCAATAACCCGCGATCGTCGAGAACTCGAGCGCCATTGGCTCGTCATCGGCATAGCGGATGCGTGCAAAGCGCAGCACGGGCGCCCCGGGGGAGAGCCCCAGCATCATTGCTTCTTCCGGGTTCACCTTGCCCGGTGCGCGCGAGATCCAGCTACTGCTTGCCTTGCGGCCGCGCGCCGCCATGTCCTCAGTGAACGACGAGAGCTTGGAGAAGCTCTTCTCGACGCGACCGACGACAAAGGTGCCGGCGCCGCGGCGGCGCGTCAGCAGGCCTTCCTCGACTAGGCCGACGATCGCCTTGCGCACTGTGATGCGTGCCACATCATATTCGCTGGCGAGATCGCGTTCGGGAGGAATCGCGTCACCAGGGGTCAAGATATTGGAGCTGATCGCATCGCGGATGAGCTGTTGAAGCTGAAGATAAAGCGGGGACCGATTGTCCGCGCGAAAACGCCCAATCTGATCCGAAAAAGCCATCAATCCTCCCCTGTGGCCGCCCTTGCGGCAATTGCCCCGGGTAGCGTGACGCTATCGCAACACGTCCGATCAGGCAATGGCGTGGTATGGATTCAAATTGGTATTTTGATCAACTCCCGTGAAATTGGCCGCGGTTCCGCTGCGCCCGTCTGACCGGCTGTCTGGGAGCACGCCTATTGTGCCACAGGACTTATATTGGTTACATCCAGGGGGATCAGCTTCCTCCAGACGCGGAGCGGGAGAACAGGCGATGCAGGTTATCGGGGTGCGTCGGGCATGTCATCTCGGTTGGGCGACTTTGCTGTGGAGCTCCGCGGTACTGGCGCAATCGGCTGATCCGATCGCGCTAACGCCGATTCCCCAATCGATCGTGCGAGGGCCGGGTAGCATCACGATACGGGACGATGCGGCAATCGGCGTGACATCGGGCGACGCCGGCGTTGCGGCTGCGGCGCGCCTGTTGGCAGCGCATGTGAAGATCGAGCGCGGGCTTAGGTTGGTGCCGCGCGAGGGCGATGGCGCGATCACGTTCGTCCGTGACGCATCTGTGCGCGGGGAGGAGGCCTATCGCCTCCTAGTGAACACCCAGGGCATCCGCGTCAGTGCTTCGGGCGACCGCGGCCTGATTTATGGCGCTATGACGATCGCGCAGCTTCTGAGCCCCGACCGCGCCTTCGGCAAGCCGGTGAAAGTCCCTGCAATGACCATCGAGGATATGCCGCGCTTCGCCTGGCGCGGGCTGATGGTCGACGTAGCGCGTCATTATCAGCCCATCGAATCGATCTTCGCGGTGGTCGATCAGATGGCGTCGGTGAAGCTCAACACCCTTCATCTGCACCTGACTGATGACCAGGGCTGGCGCTTCGAGGTGAAACGCTATCCGAAGCTCACGCAAATAGGTGCGTGGCGAACGCCGCCGTCGATGGGCGGCGCGCCCGGCGCCAAGGTGGGCGGCTTCTACACCCAGGAGCAGCTCCGCGCGCTTGTCGCCTATGCCTCCGAGCGGGGCGTCGCGATCGTTCCCGAAATCGATCTGCCCGGCCACGCTCAGGCGCTTGTCGCCGCCTATCCCGAATTCGGCGTGTTCGGCGACCGGCCCGAAGTATCGCACGACTGGGGGGTCAATCCCTATCTGCTCAATCCCGGGCCCAGGGGCGTTGCCTTCGTAAAGGAGGTGCTTGACGAGCTGATTGCGGTGTTTCCGGGCACTTACATCCATCTGGGAGGCGACGAGGCGATCAAGGACCAGTGGCAGCGTTCGCCGGAGGTGCAGGCGCAAATCAAGGCGCTGGGTCTCAAGGATGAGGACGCGTTACAGAGCTGGCTGATCGACGAGTTCGGCACCTATCTGGCGGCCAAAGGCCGACGGCTGATCGGCTGGGACGAGATCCTCGAGGGCGGACTGCCTCCCTCCGCCTCGGTGATGTCGTGGCGCGGCGAGAAGGGGGCCGTCGAAGCGGCCAACCAGAACCATGACGTCGTGTTGAGCCCCGCACCGACGCTGTACCTCGACAGCCTCCAGAGCGACCTCGCCGACGAGCCGCCAGGACGAATGTCGATCCAGACGCTCGCCGACGTCTACAAATATGAGCCGATGCCCCCCGGTATCGAGGCCGAGAAGGCCAAGCATGTGCTCGGTGCGCAGGCAAATGCCTGGAGCGAATATCTCGTCACGCCCTACCAGGTGCAGCATATGATTTTTCCGCGCGCCGCCGCGCTCGCCGAGATCACCTGGTCGGCGAAGGAGAAGCGCGACTTCGCAAGTTTCCTTGCTCGGCTCGATCCGCAGATCCAGCGCTGGCGGCGCTCGGGAATGGAAGTGGCGGACAGCGCCTTTGCCGTGGGCTTCCATCTTGAGGGGGCGCGCGGCGACGCGTTGCGCGCGGACCTAGTACGCGTCGCGCTTGCCACCCAGGCGCCCTACGGCACGATCCGATATACGCTCGACGGCAGGATCCCCACTGCCAAATCACCCGCATATAAAGCGCCGCTCGAATTGAAGCCCGGAGTGACGATCCGCGCCGCCGCGTTCGATCGGGCGGGCAACGCCACTGCCCGGCCGCGAAGCTTCGACACCCGCCGGAACGCGCTACTCACTCGCACCAGCTCGGAGCTGGCCGCCTGTCCACGCGGTGCCTTCGGTCTGCGAGTGCCGCTGACCTCGGAGGCGACCGAGAACGCCCCGGCGTTCAACGTCAACCCGTTCGATACGTGCAGCGCCTATCCGTCCGCGCCGCTCGACGTGGCGCGGAGCTTCACCGTCGACGTCGCACGACTGCCGCGGCACTATGGCCTGGCGCACGAGGCCAAGGCATTGCGCGAGCACTACAGCGTGACGGCGCATGGCGAGCTGATGGTCGTCGCACGCTGCATTTCCGCCGCGAAGGACAAGAAGGTCGAGCCGATCGTCGTCGCGACTTTTCCGCTGCCCGATCCGGCGACCGCGCCGACGCGGTTCAGCTTCTCGGGCGCGCTTCCCAAGCTGCCAGGCGACGAGGATCTCTGCTTCCAGTTCACTTCGCCGCTGTCGGATCCCTATTATGCGGTCGAGCGGGCGGTGTTGCAGGAAGCCTCGAAATGAAGAGGTTCGGTCGCTCCGCTGGCTGCGCCCGCGGGCGACATCGCCACCCAGGTGGCGGCGTGCGAGACGGCGCCCACTCGAATGCCTCGGCCGGCTGGCATGCAGGCACGCTCCGTTCATAGGATTCCAACGATGATCCCCCTTATCCTGCTTGCTGCCGCCGAACCCGATCCGGACGCCGTGGCCAGGGCGATCGCGACGATGACTGTCGAGGAAAAGGCAGCGCAGCTCCAGAGCACCGCGCCTGCGGACCACGAAGCCGGCATCCCGGCCTATGACTGGTGGAGCGAGGGGTTGCACGGGTTGGCGCGCAACGGCCATGCGACTGTCTTCCCCCAGGCGATCGGGCTGGCGGCGACCTGGGACACCACCCTGATGCGGCGCGTCGGCGACGTGGTGGCTACCGAAGCACGGGCCAAGTTCAACGCGCGTCCAATTGGCGCCGACCGGCGGATTTACGAGGGGCTGACGATCTGGTCGCCCAACATCAACATCTTCCGCGATCCGCGCTGGGGCAGGGGGCAGGAGACTTATGGCGAGGACCCGTATCTGACGGGGCATCTCGGCGTCGCCTTCATCCAGGGGCTGCAGGGTCCCGACCCGGCGCACCCCAAGGTGATCGCCACCCCCAAGCATCTCGCGGTGCACAGCGGCCCCGAGGGTGGGCGGGACGGCTTCGACGTCGACCCGAGTCCGCAAGATCTGGAATCGACTTATCTGCCCGCGTTCCGCCTCGCCGTGACCGAGGGCAAGGCGCGCTCGGTGATGTGCGCGTATAATTCGATCCATGGTGTGCCGGTCTGCGCGTTGCCCTCGCTGATGATCGATCGGCTGCGCGGAAATTGGGGTTTTCGTGGGTTTACCGTCTCGGATTGCGATGCCGTCGCCAACATCCATCTGTTCCACCATTACCGGCTGGACGGCGCGGCGGCGGCGGCGGCGGCGCTCAAGGGCGGCAACGACCTCAATTGCGGTTCGGCTTATGCCACTTTGCCTCAAGCGGTGAAGCGCGGGCTGGTGAGCGAGGCGGAGATAGACACTGCGCTGACCCGTGCGCTTTCGGCCCGGCAGGCGCTCGGCACCTTGTTCGGCGCGGAAAGCCCGTGGAACCGGATCGCGCCGAGCGAAGTCGGCACGCCCGCGCATCGCGCGCTGGCGCTCGAGGCGGCGCGCAAGGCGATCGTGCTGCTCAAGAACGATGCCGACCGGCTTCCGCTCGCCAAGGATAGCCGCATCGCGGTGATCGGCGCCGATGCCGATGACCTCAACATACTCGAAGCCAATTATCACGGTACCGCCGTCGATCCCGTGACCCCGCTGGAGGGCATCCGCCGCCAATTCGGCGCGGCCAATGTGCGCTATGCGCAGGGGTCGGTACTGGCCGATGGTGCGCCAGTGGTAGTGCCCGAGACCGCGTTCGCGGCAGAGGGCAAGCCGGGGCTGAAGGCGGAGTATTTCGCGGGCCCCATTGTGACCGGTGCGCCTGTGGCCGTGCGGCAGGATCGTCGGATCGATTTCAACTATACCCGCGCCGCGCCCCTGCCCGAGCTCGACGCCAAGGGCTTCGCTGTCCGCTGGGCCGGCGAGCTCGTGCCGCCCGGCCCGGGCGGCTACACGCTGGCGATCGACATTCCGGCCTGCTGGAAGGATTGCACCAAGCACGATGCCATACGGCTGTGGATCGACGGCAAGCCGCTCCATCAGGGCCCGCTCGGCAAGGCGCGAGTCGAGGTCCCGCTCGCCAGCGATGGGCGGCGTCACGATTTCCGCCTTGAGCTCGACCACTACGGCGAGGACGAAGGCATCAGGCTGCTCTGGCTTCCTCCGGCCGAGCCACTGCTCAAACAGGCAGTAGCGGTAGCGCGCGATTCGGACGTGGTAGTCGCCGTGCTTGGCCTATCGCCGGATCTCGAGGGCGAGGCACTGCAGGTGAGCGTGCCCGGCTTCGTCGGAGGTGACCGGACCGACATCGCATTGCCGCTGGCGCAACAGCGGCTGCTCCAGGCGCTGCGCGACACCGGCAAGCCGGTGGTGCTGGTGCTGACCAGCGGGAGCGCGGTGGCAGTCGATCCGGCGATGGCCGATGCGATCCTCACCGCCTGGTATCCAGGCGAGGCGGGCGGCACCGCGATCGCCGAGACGCTGGCGGGGCTCAACAACCCGTCAGGGCGCCTGCCGGTCACTTTCTACAAGGCCACGTCAGACCTGCCTGCTTTCGTCGATTACGGAATGAAGGAACGCACCTATCGCTTCTTCACCGGCACCCCGCTCTGGGGTTTCGGCCACGGGCTGAGCTATACCAGTTTCGCTTATGGCGGGCTGGAGGCGAAGGGCGCGAGCACCGCGGTGCCGGTCGAGGTGCGCGTGACGGTGCGCAACAGCGGCGCGCGGGCGGGCGAGGAAGTCGTACAGGCCTATCTGTTGCCCCCAGCGGCGAAGGGCGGCGTGACGCTGACTACACCGGTGCTCCAGCGCCAGCTGGTCGGCTTCCGCCGTGTGGCGCTCGCTCCGGGCAAGACGCAGACGCTGCGCTTCACGCTCGATCCGCGCAGCATCAGTACCGTCGCTCGCGATGGCACGCGCCGCGTGGTGCCCGGCGCCTATCGGCTCTGGGTAGGCGGCGGTCAGCCCGGCGCCGCAACCGGCCAATGGGCCGACTTCACGCTGGGCGGAGACGCGCTCGAACTGCCGAAATAGCGAACCGGCCGAAACCCGATACCGGAGAGGATCCGCATGACCGAGCTTTCCCGTCGCAGCCTGATCGCCACCAGCCTGGCGGTGAGCACGGTTCCCGCGATCCCGGCTTTGGCACGTACGGGCGCGGCGCCAAAGCCTTATGGCGCCGTTCCGAGCCCTCGGCAGTGGCGGTGGCACGGCCGCGAGCAATACGCCTTCGTCCATTTTTCGATCAACACCTTCACCGACAAGGAATGGGGCTTTGGCGACGAAGACCCCAAGCTGTTCGACCCCAGCGATTTCGACGCCGACCAGATCGTCGCCGCCGCCAAGGCAGGCGGACTCGAAGGGCTGATCCTCACTGCCAAGCACCATGACGGCTTCTGCCTGTGGCCGACCACGCGCACCGAGCATTGCATCCGCAACAGCCCCTACAAGGACGGCAAGGGCGATATCGTGCGCGAGATGGCGGATGCCTGCCGCCGCGCGAAGATGCCTTTCGGCGTCTATCTGTCGCCCTGGGACCGCAACCATCCCGAATATGGCCGCCCGGCCTATGTCGAATATTTCCGCGCCCAGCTGACCGAATTGTGCACGCGCTACGGCGAATTGTTCGAGGTGTGGTTCGATGGCGCCAATGGCGGCGACGGCTATTATGGCGGCGCGCGCGAGGCGCGGAAGATCGATGCGCCGCGTTACTATGACTGGCCGTCGATCGTCGCGTTGGTCCACAGGCTCCAGCCGAATGCCTGCACCTTCGATCCGCTGGGCGCCGATATCCGCTGGGTGGGCAATGAGGACGGCATCGCGGGGGACCCGTGCTGGCCGACCATGCCGAACAAGCCCTATGACCAGAAAGAAGGCAATTCCGGCGTGCGCGGCGGCGCGATCTGGTGGCCCGCGGAGACCGACGTGTCGATCCGGCCGGGCTGGTTCTACCACGCCGACGAGGATTCGAAGGTGAAGGGCCCCGAGCGGCTGATCCGGCTGTACGACGAGTCGGTGGGGCGGGGGACCAACCTCAATCTCAACATTCCCCCCGATCGCCGGGGCCGGATCCCCGATCAGGACGTCAAGATCCTCAAGTCCTTCGGCGACGCGATCCGTGCGACCTTCGCGCGCGATCTCGCGCAGGGTGCAGTCGCGCATGCCAGCCACAGCCGCGGCCCGGGCTTCGAGCCGGCGCGCGTGCTCGACGGCAACCGCGAGAGCTATTGGGCGGCTCCCGACGGCGTGACCAGTCCGACGCTGACGCTCGACCTGAAGCCGGGCACGCACTTCGATGTGATCCGTCTGCGCGAATATCTGCCGCTGGGAGTCCGCGTGACGCGCTTTGCAGTGGACGCGGAGTTCGACGGGGGTTGGCGGACGCTGGGCGAGCATGAGTGTATTTCCGCCCAGCGCGTCATCCGGCTCGACGTGCCGATCGCACCACGGCGCGTCCGGCTGCGTGTGGTGGAGGCACCGGTCTGCCCCGCGATCGGCGAATTCGCGTTGTTCCGGGCAGTCGCGCCGGTGCCGGTGCCGGCGATCGTGTCGACTGATCCCAGCGTTCTCGACGTGACCAGATGGACGATCGTGTCGGCCAGCGCGTCCGGCGCGGAAAAGCTGCTCGACAACGAGGCGGCGAGCATCTGGATCCAGCCAAGCCCGACGCCCGGAACACCGGCCCGCGTGACCGTCGATCTGGGCGCGGATACGCTTCTGGCGGGGTTCAGCCTCACACCCCCTCGCCAGGTGATGACGGGTGCGGCACCGCCCAAAGGTTATATCGCCGAAACGAGCCGGGACGGCACCAATTGGGAACCTGGCGCCAGCGGCGAGTTCTCGAATATCGCCTATGCCTTGTCCACGCAGCGGATCGCCTTTGCGAAGATTCGATCCGCGCGCTTCCTGCGATTGACCTTTTCCGAACCGGCGGTGCCGGCCGCGCGGCTTGCGATAGCCGGCATAGGCGGGTTCATCGCCCCGCGTTGATTCGCTGCGAACGTCGTTTTGAGGGCCTTGAGATTACAAACCGGCGCGTCGCTGCGCGGGTTCGATCCGCCGCGCCCAGATATCTGTTTGGTATGCTTGTTCCTCGGAAAGGATAGCACCAAAGTGATTTTTGGTATTGAAGTGCCATTTCATATATGACAACTTCATTGCGTTGCCGGTGCGTGCGTACGACGATGCCGGTTGCACCCGGGGCGGTTGAAGAGCGCGCCTGAGTATCAGGGCCGTGCCAATGAAGGCACCTCGTCGCGGCGAAAGGCTCAAGGCTGGGGAAAGCCGCGGTGACCGCGGCATTGGCCTGCGCCGGCGCAAGGCGAATGCCAGCCCGATACGTTCGAATTCGGCTGCAAATGGCCGAAACAGGGACTTCGTACCCTGCGGTTGGTGCCGAAAACGGCGTGCCGCGAGGAAGCGACGCACATCGACAACGGATCAATAAAAAGGGGTCACCGGATGTCACGCTTGAATCGATTGCTGCTGAGCACGACCTGTTTTGCCGGCATGTTCGCTGTGCCCGCGATGGCGCAGGAAACCGACACCCCGACCAGCGCCACGACTGCACAGGACGAGGGCGCCGGCGAGACCGAAAGCGGTGACATCATCGTCACCGGCAGCCGCATCACCCGTCCGAACATGACGGCCGCGGCTCCGATCACCTCGGTCACTTCCGAATCGATTCGCGCCCAGGCGGCAGTGAACGTCGAGGAAGTGCTAAACCGCGTTCCGCAGATCGCGCCCGACAGCCAGCAGAATTATCAGGATTCGGACGGCCGACAGCGCATCAAGCTGCGCAATCTCGGTTTCGAGCGCACGCTGATCCTGATCGACGGCAAGCGCATCGGCACGATGAACGGCAGCGATGTCAACATGATCCCGACCTCGCTGATCCAGCGCGTCGACGTACTGACCGGCGGCGCCTCGGCCGTATATGGTTCGGACGCGGTCGCCGGCGTTGTCAACTTCATCATGAACAACGATTTTCGGGGCGTTCAGCTCAACGCGAACTACAATTTCTATGCCCATGAGAACCAGCCGGGTCTCGTTTCGCAGATCGCGCGTCAATACAGCTTCCCGCAACCCAGCCAGGGTTCGGCAACCGACGGCGGTCGCATCGATCTGTCGCTGACCGCAGGCACCAGGCTGTTTGACGAGCGCTTCCGCGTTTCCGGCTATGTCAATTATCGCCGGGGCGAGCTCGTGCCCTATTCGGCGCGTGAAACCTCGGGCTGTCAGCTGGTCGAGAGCGTCAAGGACGGCCCGCTGAGCTGCTCGGTCTCGACCTATACCTACGACGGATATGTGTCGCCCCGTACCGGCGCCAACAACGGCAACCAATATGTGAACAATCCGGACGGAAGCCGCAGCTTCATTCCCTATTCGGACGCTGTCGCAGCTAACCCGTACACCGACTATTCCTTCCAGCGGAAGAACGAGCGCTGGAACGCCGGCGGTTTCGCGTCGTTCGAGATCTCGGACGCGGCGGAACTTTATGCCAGCGGCATGTGGTTCCGCGACAAATCGGCCAACGGCTTCCCCGCGCGGCTCTATAGCTATACCGCCCTTGGTTCGACGCCCTATCAGGTGAACTGCAACAACCCGTTCCTGTCCGCTTCGCAGGCGCAGGTGATCTGCGGCGCGCAGGCAGGGACCGGCGCAATGGTGCCGATCGAGCTGCGCTATCGCTTTACGGGCGTGCCGGACCTCGAGGACCGCTATCTGAACGAGGGGCTGCGCATCACCGGCGGCGTCCGCGGTGATTTCGCCGAGGGCTGGAGCTACGATGTCGGCGGCGTCTATGCGCGCAACAAGCAGGAATGGAGCTGGTCGTTTCCGTCCATCGATCTCGTCAACAATGCGCTGAACGTCGTCAGCGTGGGCGGCGTGCCGGCCTGCGCCTCGGGCGCAGCCGATGGCTGCCTTCCGCTCGATCCGTTCAGCTCGCGCTCGCCCGTCAACAATAGGGCAGTGTTCGATTATCTGACGCGCGACAGCTACGGCACCCAGACCACCATCAACAAGCTCTACAACGTCATCGCGACGGTGCAGGGCGACCTGGGCACCTATGGTATCAAAAGCCCATGGGCGGAGCAGGGCGTGGCGATCGCCTTCGGTGCGGAATTCCGCGAAGACCAGCTCGAGGGCTTTGCCGACCAGCTCTGGCGCGAAAATATGGGCGGAACCGACCAGAGCCTTTCGCAGCACGCCTGGGAAGGCAATGTCGAGCTCCAGGTCCCGATCGCGGAGCACAAGCCGTTCGCGGACCTGCTGCAGTTCAACGGCGCCTTTCGCCTTTCGAAGTATAGCAGCAATCCGAACACCTTCTCGACCTGGAAGGCGGAAGCGCTATGGGCTCCGATCCCGGACATCACCTTCCGCGCTTCGATAAACCGCGCCCAGCGTGCTCCGACCGTGGTCGAGGCGTATCAGGGCAGCAACATCAGCTACGATCGCATTACGACGGCCTATAACGACATCTGCGCGCCGACCCGGCTCGGGACCACGACCGACCCCAACACGGGCCAGCAGGTTCCGGTCTATGGTGCTCCCCAGGCATCGCAAGCTGTGTGCGCCGCTACGGGGCTGGCCGACAACCTCTACGGCAGCCCCACGCTTCTCTGCCCCACCGACGTCGGCTGCACGGTGCGCCGCGGCGGCTTCACCGTCGATCCGGAAACGGCTTATACCAAGACCTTCGGTATCGTGCTGCGGCCGCAGTTCCTGCCGGGCCTGACGGTGTCGGTCGACCGCTTCATGATCGATCTGAACGATTCGATCGGCTATAACGATTACGACTATTTCTCGAACGGGTGCCTCGCCGCCGGCAACGAGTTCTTCTGCAGTATGTTCGTGCGCAATGCCGATGGCACGCTCTACAGCGCGCCGGCCGGCAATCCGGCCACCGGCTATCTCCGGGGCGGCACGACCAACTACTACAAGAGCAAGTCGCACGGCTGGGATTTCCAGGGCCAGTATGCGCTTCCGCTGGGCGGCGCGGGCCGGCTCGACTTCGACTTCATGGGCTCGCTGACCACCCTGGCGGGCGGCCAGGATTCGCCGATCCTGCTGAAGTACAACTGCGCCGGCTATTATGGCGGCGGCTGCGGCCAGCTGATTCCGAAATGGACCCATGCGCTCCGCACCACCTATACCACTGCCGACCAGTTCTTCAGCGCCTCGGTGAACTGGCGCCACTTGGGGCCGCTCACCAACGTGACGAATTCGGGCGATCCGGCGCTTGGCTGGACCGAGGCAGGTGAGCGGGCGACCTTCTACCGGATCGACCCCTACGACTATATCGACCTGGCGCTCAGCTTCCGCGTCAACAAGGCCTATTCGTTCCGGATCTCGGCGAACAACCTGTTCGACAAGACGCCGCCGATCCTGCCGAATTCGTACAATTACGGTCTGTCGCGCAGCAACACGCTCTCCGCGCGGTATGATTCGCTCGGCCGCCAGATCGCCCTGGGAGCAACGATCAACTTCTAGGCTTCCCGCCCTTCTGGGCCATGGTGCGGCTACCACTGCTGCCATGGCCCAGACTGGCAGGATAGATGGCGCGGGGTGTTTGATCTGGTCGAAGGCCCACCGTTCGTATTTCGCGCAAGCATGGCTGTTCAATGCGGACCGATCGTGCATCATTGGTCATGGCCGCGGTCCGTCGACAGACATTGCTTCGCTACCTGGGCATCTGGGCGGCCTGGCTCGCAGTGGCGCTGGTCACGGCGCTTCAAACCTATGTCGCGGGCTTTGCGGGGGGACCGCAGCTCGCGCTGGGGCAGGCGCTGGTCAATGGGCTGATCTGGTATTCGGGCTGGGCGCTGCTGACACCGGGAGTAGTAGCGGTGGCACGGGCGTTTGCCGACGAACGGCGGCTGGGGCGGCTGCTCGCAGTTCATCTGGCCTTCGGGCTCGTCTTCGCCCTGCTGCACGTAACGCTCTACGCAGCGATGAACGCGATGATCTATGGGAGGACGGCGTGGGCGCCGTGGAGCGGCGACCTGCTGCTGCAAAAGCTGGCGACCAGCATCCACGTCCATCTGATGATCTACGCGATCATCGTCGCGATCGTGCTCGGCGCGCGGGCCTATCGGACCTTGCGGGACCGCGAGGTAGCCGCGGCCCGGCTCGAGACCCAGCTCTTCGAAGCTAAGACCGCGGCGCTGCGCGCCCAGCTACAGCCGCACTTCCTGTTCAACACGCTCAACGCGATCTCGGCGCTGGTGCCCGACGATCCCGTGACCGCACAGCGATTGCTCGCCCGTCTGGGCGATCTGCTGCGGCTGTCGATCGATCAGCACCGGTCGCAACGAAGCGCGCTCGCCGACGAGCTCGACTTCACCAATGCCTTTCTGGCGATCGAAGAAGCTAGATTGGGGGATCGGCTGAAGATCGTGCGCCGCATCGCGCCGGAAGTCCTCAACGTGCAGGTGCCGACTTTGCTGCTCCAGCCGCTGGTGGAGAACGCCGTGCGGCACGGAATCGCGCCGCTGGTCGCGGGCGGCACGTTGACGATCGAAGCGGGCCCGGTCGGCGATATGCTGCGGATCGGGATCTCGGACGACGGAAAGGGAGCGGCCGCGATCGTCGAAGGCGTCGGCCTCGGCAATGCACGCCAGCGTTTGCGCCAGCTCCATGGCGAGCGTCACATCTTCGCGATCGAGACGGCGCCGGGCCGGGGCTTCGGCGTCACCATCCTGGTGCCGCGGTGATCCGGACGCTGATCGTCGACGACGAGCCGCTCGCCCGCCGTGCGGTGCGCAAGCCGCTGGAGGACCAGGCTGACTTCGCGATCGTGGGCGAGGCGGGGCACGGGACGGAAGCCGTAGCGGCGATCGAGGCACTGCGGCCCGATCTGGTGTTCCTGGACGTGCAAATGCCGGAGATGGACGGCTTCGCGGTGATCGAGGCGACAGGTGTCGAGATGATGCCGCTCACCGTTTTCGTGACAGCGTTCGACGGCTACGCGGTGCGAGCGTTCGAAGCGCAGGCGCTCGACTATCTGCTCAAGCCTTTCGATGACCAGCGCTTCGCGCGCGTGCTCCAACGAGTGCGGCGGCAGATCGGCGCGGGCGACGACCACCGCGACCGGCTGCGATCGATGTTGGGAAGCCATGCGCCGCTGGTGGCGCGGGGCAGGGGCGTCGCCCAGTTGATCCGGCTCGCCGAGATCGACTGGATCGTCGCGGCCGGCGACTATGCCGAAGTGCACGCCGGCGGCCGTGCGCTGCTGCTCCATGAATCGATGGCATCGCTCGAGGCGCGGCTGCCCAGGCCTGAGTTCGCGCGCATCCATCGATCCGCGATCGTCAGGCTAGACCGGCTCGTCGAGGTCCGGGCCGGAAAGCACGGCGACGGCCTCGTCCGGCTGGCGTGTGGCACGGAGCTCAGGTTCAGCCGGCGGTATCGCGAGCCGATAGACGCCTATCTCGCGCGCTGATCCCGTCCGGCGATTCAGGGGTCCCGCTTGGCGAACGCGCGTTGCTCGATAGCGCCCTGCACGCCGACTCTCCCGATGCACAAGGGGAGGTTTGCTAATGCGGTGGAGATACGGATTGATCGTGACGCTCGCAGCAACGCTGTTCGGCGCACCGGCGGCGCAAGCGGAAGGCAGGCTGGTGACGGAGCAGATCCGCTCCGCGAGCTTCGCCGGCAGCCGGATCGGCATCTCGCCGGTACGCAACCTTACAATCTATCTACCGCCCCGTTACGCCGAGCAGGGCAGGCGCTTCCCGGTTCTGTATTTCCTCAACCATTTCTTCGAGGATCACCGAGAGCCCTTTGCCAGCCACGGTGCCAAGACGCTGCTGGACAAGGCCGTGGCCGAGGGGGTTATCGGCGACATCATCGTCGTCGTCGCCGACTTCTCCACGCCAGCCGGCAGCTCCTGGTACGTCAATTCGCCGGTGACCGGAAACTGGGAAGACTTCATGGTGCGCGAGCTCGTGCCTCATGTCGATGCGACGTATCGGACGCTGGCGAGCCGGGATTCGCGCGGCATCGCGGGTGACGGGGTGGGTGGTTATGGCGCGATGCGCTTCGGGATGCGCCACCCCGAGTTGTTCGGTGCGGTCTATGCGATGCAGCCGGTGGGTACCGGGCCCGGCGTGCAGACCACCTACAGCCGCCCGGACTGGAAGCGGCTGGCGGAGGTCCGATCGTTCGACGAGCTGGGCGAGGCGGATATCTTCTCGCGCATCTTCACCTCGATTTACCAGGCATTCACGCCCAACCCGGAGCGGCCGCCGCTGTTCTTCGATCCCTCGGCGCGTCTGGTCGAGAGAAGAGCGGTGGCCGATGCTCGCGTCGTGGCACGGCTTCATGAGGGTATGAGCCTGTCCGGCCAGATTCCCGATCATGCGGAGAATCTCAAATCGCTGCGCGGTTTCAAGTTCGATTGGGGCCGCGCCGACACGATCGTCGACCATGTCGTCGGCAACCAGGCCTTCGCGCATCGGCTCGACGAGTTCGGCGTTCCGCACGAGGCAGAGGAGCATGGCGGCGGCTTCCGCGATCGGCACTGGGGCGAGCAGGGGCGCTTCTTCACAGAAATGCTGCCCTTCTTCGCACGGCACCTGCTGTTCGGGCCGCCGGTGCGCCTTCAGGACCGTGTGGTCGCCGCGCACGGAAGGCTTCGTGATGCGATGATTACCCACGATGTCGACGCACGACTGCGGCTGTACCGGTCCGATGCGATGAGCATGCCCGAATATCAGCCGGCGCTATACGGCCTGGAGCAGATCTCCGCTTATCACCGCGCGATGGCGGGCCGGCGCCGCGTGATCGACTATATCCCGGTGACCACCGAGATATTCGATCTGGATGGCATCGCGCTCGAGATCGGCACTTTCGCCGTCACCTGGAGGCTCGCCAACGGCGCGATCGAAGAGGAGCGGGGAAAGTTCGCGCATGTCTGGGCGGAGGAGCCCGATGGTTCGTTGCGGCTGCGGTCCGATGTCTGGGGCTTCTTCCGCCCGCTTTCCGACCCCGCGGCGTTCCTCGTCGACATGCCGGAAGCCGTCCCCGTTTCGTCGGATCAGGCCCCAGGCGCCCGCCGACTGGCGGCGGAGCTGGACACTCGAAATCGGGCCATGGCGCGGGCCGTGATGACCAGAGATACCGAAGCGAAGATCGCCGACTATACCGACGACGCCGTCTACATGCCTTTCGCGGACACCAACAAGGTCGGGATCGGCGAGATCCGCGCACATCTCGTGCCCTACACCCGTGCAGGAGCCGGCGTCACTTTCGATTCGGTCCGGGTGTGGAACGTCGGCTTCGAGAGTCACGGGGACTTTATCCTGGAATATCCGAAATTCCGCGTCGAATGGAGCATGCCGGGCCAATCGGGCGTGGTGAAGGGCGGCGGCCTGCGGCTGTGGAAACGCATGCCCGGCGGCGTGCTCAAGCTCCACCGCCAGATCGGGACACACGATCATGTCAGATAATTCTTGTCGTTGGGGCAATTACGGCGTGAAGAGGAGAAGATCTTGGCCAGGCCAATTGTTCGCACGCTGGGAGCGATTCTACTCCTGATCTCCAGCGCGGCGGCCGCGCAGGATGCCGATCCGCGCTCCTTCGTTCGCCGGCATCATGCCGGCTCCGAGCCGGTCTCCGCCTCGATCGACGATGTCCGATGGCTCGAAGGCTATTGGATCGGGAAGATGCCGGAGGGGCCGGTCGAGCAATATTATCTGCCGCCGGCGGCCAATCAAATGCCGTCCTTCGTCCGGGCTCTGAGCGACAAGGGGATCGTCTTCTACGAGATTTCGGCGTTCGTCGAACGGGGCGGCACGATCTTCATCAGGCTGCGGCACTTCACGCCCGACCAGATCGGCTGGGAGGATCGATCGGGACCCATCGAACGCCCGCTTCTGGCGATCGAAGGCGGTAACCTCTTCTTCGACCGCATCAGCTTCATCCGAACCGACGAAGACACCTACACCGTTTATTTTCTGAACATGGAAGGCGACAAGGAGCAAGACACGCTGACCGTTCCCTTCCGCCGCGTCCGTCGCTGAACTGGAACAAAAACAGACACCGCAAATCCGCTGGCGAAATAGGATTTGATCTGCTTGTTCTCGCCATGGGCGCGTACAGGGATCCACGCATATCGCATAGCGCAGCCTTGGCGCGCGTGGCCGCCGCGAACCCGCGTGGGTGCGGCGCTGCCGCCGCGCGGTGCTGCGTCACTGCCGCCTGGGCGCTGCGTTGCTGCTGCGTACCTGCCGCTTCCGGCCAAAAAGCACATTATCGAGTCAACCGGAGGCAACCGCGCCCATGCGCCGTCCTGCCGGCTATTCGGGAATCTCGTCCGGAATCATGTTCTCGTCGGCGATGTTCGCGTCGAGCTGGGCCGAGCTGTCGGTGCCGTCGGGCTGGTGCGCATGTGCACCTTCCTCGGTCTCCAGCTCCGGCTTTTCGGGATCGGTCATCGGCGCTCTCCTTCACGAGGGAGAACGCCGGTGATGGCGCGGGTTTCCCGGTCAGCGGAACGGCGGCTCGTTGAACGCGCGGAGCTTCCGGCTGTGGAGCTTGGCGCCCTCACGCCGCAGCTCCTCCACTGTCTCGATGCCGATCTTCAGATGCTCGGCGATCGCGCGCTCGTAGAAGCGGTTGGCCTGGCCCGGCAGTTTGAGCTCGCCGTGGAGCGGCTTGTCCGAGACGCAGAGCAAAGTCCCATAGGGCACACGGAAGCGATAGCCCTGCGCCGCCAGCGTGGCGCTCTCCATGTCGACGCCCACTGCGCGGCTCAGCGAGAAGCGCAGCGCCGTGGTCGAATAGCGCAGCTCCCAGTTGCGATCGTCGGTGGTGACGATCGTGCCGGTGCGCAGCCGCTGCTTCAATTCGTCGCCCGACTGGCCCGACACCGTCTCGGCGGCGCGGGCGAGCGCCAGCTGGACCTCGGCGATCGCGGGGATCGGGATTTCGGGCGGCAGCACGTCGTCCATGATATGGTCGTCGCGCAGATAGGCGTGTGCCAGCACATAGTCGCCGATCCGCTGGCTGGGGCGCAGCCCGCCGCAATGCCCGATCATCAGCCATGCCTCGGGGCGGAGCACCGCGAGATGGTCGGTGATCGTCTTGGCGTTGGAAGGGCCTACGCCGATGTTGACCAGCGTGATGCCGGTGCGGCCCGGCGCCATCAGGTGATAGGCGGGCATCTGATGGCGGCGCCAGGCGCTGTCCGAGATCAGCCGGTCCATGTCCGCGGCATCCTCGACGACGATACCGCCCGCGCCGGAGACGCCGGTGAAGCGGCTGTCCGGCCCGAGCTGGGCGCAGGCCCAGCGAACGAACTCGTCCACATAGCGGTGATAGTTGGTGAACAGGATATATTGCTGGACGTGCTCGGTCGGCGTGCCGGTGTAGTGGCGCAGCCGCGCGAGCGAAAAGTCGGTGCGCAGCCCGTCGAACAGCGCGAGCGGGCGGGTGCCGTCGTGCGACACCCACAGCCCGTCGGCGATCTCGTCGCCGATGTGCGCGAGCTCGGTCGCCGGGAAATGGCGCGCGAGATCGGCGACCGAGACCTGGTCGAGGCTCAGCGCATGGCCTGGATCGAGCACATAGGCGAAGGGAATCTCCTGCCGTCCCTCGCGCGCCTCGACCTCGACGTCATAATCCTCGGTCAGGAAGGTGAGCTGCTCGGTCAGATAGTCGGCGAACATCGCCGGCTTGGTCACGCTGATGCGATATTCACCCGGCTCGACCAGGCGCCCGAACGATCGGCGCGGAACGGGGCGGCCGGGGCCGCCGTCGTAGCGGATGAGAATCTCGGGATAGGCGAAGGAGCCGTCGGTGCGGGTCTTGGGATCGGGCGGCGTGCCGTCGGTGAGATAGCGGGTGAGGGCGGCCTGCAGGCGTTCGACCGAGGCGCGATACAGCCGGTCCAGTTCGGCAACGATGTCGGATGCTTGGGTCATCTTGGAGCGCTAATGCGCCAAGATGACGCTGGCAAGACCGGCCGCGCCGAATGCCCCTCCCGCGCGGGAGGGGCAAGCGAGGTTATTTCTTGGACGAGCGCGAAGAGCCGTTGCCGCCACGCTTCTGCGTCGCGGCATAGACTGCGCCGCCGACAGCCGCCGCGGTTCCAGCCGCGATCGCCGCCGCAGCCACAGGGTGTTCCTTGGCGGCGCCGACGGTCGCGTCGAATGCCCCGCCGAGCGTTTCCTGCGCCGAAGCGATGAAGGACTTGCTCGAACCTTGGCTCTGCGCCTGGCTGCTGCTGCTCGAAGTGTTGCTGGTGTCGGCCATAACGGTTCCTCTCTGAAAATGCAGGGATTCAACTCCATGCCGCATCGCGAGTTCCGTTACGGCCCCGTCGTCACAGCCGGGCAAGCAGATAATCCGCCGAGCTGACTTCGAACTGGCCCGGTGCCTCGACATGAAGCTGCTCGACGACGCCGTCGTTGACGACCATCGAATAACGCTTGCCGCGAGTGCCCAGGCCGAATCCGCTGCCGTCCATCTCGAGCCCGACTGCCTTGGCGAAGGTGCCGTTGCCGTCGGCGAGCATCGTCACCTTGTCATCCACACCCGATGTCTTGCCCCAGGCGCCCATCACGAAGGCGTCGTTGACGGCGGTGCAGGCGATTTCGTCGACGCCCTTGGCCTTGAGCTCATCGGCCTTCTCGACGAAGCCCGGCAGGTGCTTGGCCGAGCAGGTGGGAGTGAAGGCGCCGGGGACGGAGAAGAGCGCGACCTTGCGTCCGGCGAAGAAATCGTCCGAGCTGACCTGCTCGGGGCCGCTTTCGGTGACCTTGGTGAAGCTGGTGGTGGGAATGCGGTCGCCAACCTGGATGGTCATCGTGTTTTCTCCTGATCCGTTCGGCCTGAGCTTGTCGAAGGCCTGCTTTGGGCCAGGCGGTGCGGTAGAAGATGTGCGCCCCTTCGACAAGCTCAGGGCGAACGGCAAGAATGCCGCTCGATTTTCAAGCGTGGCGGAGCCGCAGCCGCGCCGGTATGTTGATCGGGCATGGATTCGACGCAGTATCTCACCGGCCAGTTCCTCTTGGCGATGCCCGGAATCGGCGATCCGCGCTTCGAGCGCGCCGTGATCGCGATGTGCGCGCATGACGAGGCGGGTGCGCTCGGCATCGGCATCGGCGAGACGATCGAGGGGCTGAGCTTCCACGATCTCCTCCGGCAGTTCGAGATCGATCCCGAGGATGCGCCCGACGCGCCGGTGCATTTCGGCGGTCCGGTCGAGCCGCGCCGCGGCTTCGTGCTCCATTCGCCCGATTGGGGCGGGCAGGACACGATCAGTGTCGGCGGCCGCTGGTCGCTTTCGGGGACGATCGACGTGCTGCGCGCGATCGCCGAGCACAGCGGGCCCAGCCAGTGGCTGGTCGCGCTCGGCTATGCCGGCTGGGGAGAGGGGCAGCTCGACGAGGAACTGAGGCACCACGGCTGGTTCAACACAGACGGCGACATGCGGCTGCTCTACGAAGTCTCGGCGCCCGAGCGCTGGAGCAGGGGCTTCTCCTGCGCGGGCATCGACCCGCGGCTGCTCGCGAGCAGCGCCGGAACGGCCTGAGCTGCACTTACATATAAAGATATCTTTATATCTGGGTTGCGCAGTGAGCGCTGAGCGATTAGGGCGCAGGTATCGCGGCCGGTGATTCCGGCGCGCAAATCGATACACACGCTGGAGACAAGCCCGTGGCTACCGTGCTCGACAAGAACGACTACGTCATCAAGGACATCGCCCTCGCCGATTTCGGCCGCAAGGAAATCGAGATCGCCGAGACCGAGATGCCCGGCCTGATGGCGCTGCGCGACGAGTTCGGCGCATCGCAGCCATTGAAGGGCGCCCGCATCACCGGCTCGCTCCACATGACGATCCAGACCGCAGTGCTGATCGAGACGCTGGTCGCGCTCGGCGCGCAGGTCCGCTGGGCGACCTGCAACATCTTCTCGACGCAGGACCACGCCGCCGCCGCCATCGCCGCGGCGGGCATCCCCGTGTTCGCCGTGAAGGGCGAGAGCCTCGCCGAATATTGGGACTATGTCGGCGACATCTTCAACTGGGGCGCCGACGGTGACGGCACCACGGCCAACATCATCCTCGATGACGGCGGCGACGCGACGATGTTCGCGCTGTGGGGCGCCAAGCTCGAAGCCGGCGCGACGCTGGGCGAACCGGAGAATGACGAGGAAGTCGAGTTCCAGCGCGCGCTCAAGGCGTTCATCGCCAAGTATCCGGGCTATCTGACCGAGACCGTCAAGAACCTGAAGGGCGTTTCGGAAGAGACCACCACCGGCGTCCACCGCCTGTACGAGATCGCCAAGAAGGGCGAGCTGCCGTTCCCGGCGATCAACGTCAACGACAGCGTCACCAAGTCGAAGTTCGACAATCTCTATGGCTGCAAGGAATCGCTGGTCGACGCTATCCGCCGCGCCACCGACGTGATGCTGGCCGGCAAGGTCGCCTGTGTCGCCGGCTTCGGCGACGTCGGCAAGGGCAGCGCTCAATCGCTTCGCAACGGCGGCGCGCGCGTGCTCGTCACCGAGATCGATCCGATCTGCGCGCTGCAGGCGGCGATGGAGGGCTTCGAGGTCGTGACGATGGAAGAGGCGGTCAAGCGCGCCGACATCTTCGTGACGGCGACCGGCAATGCCGATGTGATCACCGCCGATCACATGAAGGCGATGAAGCCGATGGCGATCGTCTGCAACATCGGCCACTTCGACAGCGAGATCCAGATCTCGGCGCTGTCGAACTATGAGTGGGACGAAGTGAAGCCCGGCACCGATCTGGTGAAGTTCCCCGACGGCAAGCAGATCATCATCCTCGCCAAGGGCCGTCTCGTGAACCTCGGCTGCGCGACCGGCCACCCGTCGTTCGTGATGTCCTCGTCGTTCACCAACCAGGTGCTCGCGCAGATCGAGCTGTGGACCAAGGGTGAGAACTACGCGAACCAGGTCTATGTCCTGCCGAAGCACCTCGACGAAAAGGTCGCGGCGCTCCACCTCGAGAAGCTGGGCGTGAAGCTCTCCAAGCTCACCAAGAAGCAGGCCGATTACATCGGCGTGCCGGTCGAAGGGCCGTTCAAGCCGGACCACTATCGCTACTGAGCCTTTGGGCTCCGAAATCGAAGGCCGCGCTTTCCCGGAGGCGCGGCCTTTTTCATGAGCGTGGCCTAGTGTGTTGCTTCAATGTGACACCAAGAGCGCAAAATGAACCGATGCTACACCGCAAAGGCGACGGAAACGCCACAGAAAGGTTATGACTCGACGCCGCTGGTATCCAAAAGAGGGAAACTGTCATGGCGTACTCTGTCGTCCGCGGTCGCGGATTGCTCACCGCTTCGCTCGCCGCGCTGGCACTCGCGCAGCTCGCTTCTCCGGCTTCGGCACAGACTGCCGAACCTGCCCAGACCGACGACAGCGCCGTTGATCCAGCCGCTCAGGACCCGCAGGAGGAAGTCGTCGTCACCGGCTCGCGCATCGCGCGTCCCGAGCTGTCCTTGCCCAATCCTGTGCAGGTCCTTTCTGCCGAGACGATCGAGCAGTCTGGCAAGACCAATTTGACTGACTTCCTGGTCAACAGCCCGGCATTGCTCGGCTCGCAGACCAATATCGTTGCTGCCGGCTCGAATCTTTTGGGCGGCGCACAGAACGTCGGCGTGAACAATCTCGACCTGCGCAATCTCGGCGAGAGCCGCACGCTGGTGCTCGTGGACGGCCGCCGTCACGTGGCCGGCTACCCCGGCAGCGCCGCGGTCGACATCAACACTATCCCGACCGATCTGGTCGAGAAGGTCGATATCCTGACCGGTGGCGCCTCGGCCATCTATGGCGCGGACGGCGTTTCGGGCGTGGTCAATTTCATCCTCAAGAAGGATTTCGATGGGCTGCGCGTGCGCGGTCAAACCAGCATCTCCGAGCGCGGCGATGCGGGTGAGTATTTCATTGCGGCGACCGCCGGCAAGAACTTCGCGGACGGGCGCGGAAATGTCACTGTCGCCTATGAGTATAACAAGCAGGATCGGTTCAGCCAGCGCGATCGCCTGAACTATGGGCAGACGGGCCCATCCTGGGCGTTCGTGCGCAACCTCGACGATCCTGATGGTCCGTCCGACAACGACGGTATTCCCGATCGTATCCTTTACACCAACCTTCGCTGGGCAGACAGCTCGCCCGGCGGAGCTATCGACCTAGACGGAGACTTCACGCCCGATCGCACTGGCGAAGGCGGCATCTATGATCTGGGCACCTATCTTCCCGGGTCGGCCTTCACGATCGGCGGATCGAGCACGCCGCGCGAAAGCTATTACGGTGACTTCACGCCCTTTTCGGAGCGCCACATCGCCAATGTGATGGCACGCTACGAGTTCAGCCCCGCATTCGAACTGTACGCCGAGGGCAAGTACGTCCGCTCGAAGGCTTTCACCTTCGCCCAGCCGACCTATGACTTCCTGACCGAGCTTGCGCCTGACAATGCCTATCTGCAAGACCGCTTCGGTGCCGATGCTGCGAACGGCGCGGTCTTCAGTCGGGACCATTTCGACTTCGGCATCCGTCGCTATGAAATGGAACGCGAATTGTTCCGCACCGTCGTGGGCGCGAAGGGCGAGGTCGCGCAGAATCTCGACTATGACGTATCCTACGTTTTCGGCCAGTCGACGCAGGAGGCGACCAATCGCAACGACCGCATCACCGAGCGCTATTATGCCGCGATCGACGCCGTATATGATGGCGCGGACGGTATCACCTGCCGAATCAACCTGCCGGGCCAGACCATGGTCCAAGGCAATAACTATGGCGGCCAGCCGATATTTAACGGTGCGCCGACTACTTTCACGCCAGGCCAGTGCGTGCCGCTCAACATACTCGGCCAGGGATCGCCTTCGCAGGCCGCGCTTGATTTCGTTACCGTCGATCATACCAGCTGGGCGCGCATCCAGCAGCACGTCGTCTCTGCAGTGCTGTCGGGCAACACCGGCTCGTTCTTGAATCTGCCTGGCGGGCCGGTCGGCTTCGCGGTCGGCGCCGAGTACCGCAAGGAGAAGAGCCGCTTCGTCCCGTCGGACTACAGCCTCGCGGGCGCGCTGATGGACGATGCGCCGGCGCGGGTCGACGAAGGTAGCTTCGATGTCAAGGAAGCCTATGCCGAGGTCAACCTGCCGATCCTGGCCGATATGCCGTTCGCCGAAAATCTGTCGATCGGCGGCGCCATCCGCCTGTCGGATTATTCGACGATCGGGGGCACAACGACGTGGAACGTCAACGGTAGCTATTCGCCAGTCCGGGACATCACTTTCCGTGGAACCTATTCGGAAGCCGTACGCGCTCCGAACATCACCGAGCTGTTCGCCGGCGGCAGCGGCACCTACGAGTTCATCGATGACCCTTGCGATATCGATCACATTACCCAGGGCACGCAATATCGGCAGGCGAACTGCGCCGCGGCGCTAGGCGCTCTGGGCATTGATCCTGCAACCTTCAATCCTGCCGACGACTTCACCTCGCCTGCGAACAGCAGCCTTCTGGGCTTCCAGGGCGGTAACCCGACGCTCAACGAGGAAACTGCGAAGACTTGGACTGCCGGTGTCGTGCTGCGCCCGAGCTTCGCTCCCGGGTTCACCCTCACGGCGGACTGGTACGACATCCGCCTGAAGCAGGCGATCCAATATTCGACTGCGCAGGACATCGTCGATCTGTGCGTTGACCAGCCCGATCTGGACAACATCTACTGCAGCGTCGTTGAGCGCAGCCCGACTACTGGCTATGTCTCCTATTACACGATCATTCCGGAGAACGTGGCATCGTTCGAGACTGCGGGCCTTGACGTGACGCTCAACTATCGCTTCGAGCCGTTCGACGATGCCGGTACGTTCAACGTCAGCCTTCAGGGCAACTACCTGAACAAGCTGCAGTTCGTGCCCACGGCCGGTGCCGATCCTGAGAACGAGCTCGCATCGTGGGACTATCCCGCGCCGAAATACAGCGCGATGTTCGATCTGACCTGGGCCAAGGGTGGTACGACGATCAACTATGGTATCAACTGGTGGTCGCGGACGCGCCGCGTCACTCGGGAGGAGGAACGCGCTAATCCCGATTACGTCGCGCCCGAGTATATCTGGTACAAGGAAAAATGGGAGCACGAGCTCTACATCAGCCACGACGTGGATGACCGCTTCACCTTCTATGCAGGCATCAATAACCTGTTCGACATGAAGCCGGACGTAGGCGCCGTCGCTTATCCGGTCAGCGCCGTCGGCCGCTCCTTCTTCCTGGGCGCTAAGGCCAACATCTTCTGAGCTCGGATCGAGGCACAAAGAAGGGCCCGGCAACAACCGGGCCCTTTTTCGTTTCGGCTCAAGGCTCTAACCGGAACGTCGCGCGGACGCGGCTCGTTGTTGCTTGCGACAGGGAGACGAGAGGATGCGACGCGAGCTCATGGCCAGGCTGGCGCTGGGAAGTGCCGGAATATTCATAGGTGGCAGCCTGATGGGGCTGGCGCTTGCCAACTATGCCGATTCGGGCTCGTTCCATTTCTATCGTGCAGCGAGCGAGCGGGCCTGGACCGCGAAAGCATCCCAAGTCCGGCCGATCGACTTCGCGGCGGAGACTTCGTGGCTGGCTTCGCCCGACACCGGGCTGCTGCAGCGCGCGGCGTTCGAGCGGTGAGCAATGGCGGCCGCGCCCGAGCCTCTTCCTGATTTCGACCCGAGCGGTGCCTGCCAACGGGTAGGGGCGGCGCTGCGTCAGGCGTGGGACGGCGTCGAAAATGCCCCTCTGGAAGATGAAACCCGGCGGCTCATGCTCCATCTGTCGATCGAACCGCTCGAGCCGCAGGCGGCCGCACGGCGCGCCGAGCCCCATGCCACGCCTCGCCGCCGTTCGCTGGTCCGGCGTTTGCTGGGGCGAACTGCCCGGCAGGTCCGTGCCTGACCGCGTCGCTATCGGCTTCCCGATCGCCCGCGCTTTCCCTAAGGGTTAGGGATGATGGCGCATCGCGGCCGCGGAGGGGCGGCTTGATTGAGATTCCGCAGTCTGCGGCGGTGATGGCCGGTGCGGCAATCGCGCTGCTGTTGATCGCTGCGGCCTGGGCGCTGTTCGCGGGGCTGCGCGCGCGCGCTGCGGGCCGTGCGCTTGCCGAGCGCGACTCTCGCCTCGCCACCCTCGTCCAGACTTGCCCCGCCCAGGCGATGGTGGTGCGCGCCGACCGTCGTGTCGAGCTTTCGCGCCGGCTGGGGGACTGGCTGGGGCTGCCCGAGCTGCCCAAGGAGCTCGATGATCTCGTCGGCGACGAGGTCGGGCTGGTCGCCGAAGACTTCGAAATTCTGTCGGATCACGTGACTGCCGCCCAGAAGGCCGGCCAGCCCTTCCGGCTTGCAGTGCGGCCCAAGGGATCGGAGCGCGCGCTGCTGGTGATCGGCGAGCGTGCACCCGATGCCGTGCGCGCGCCGGGTGGCGTGCTGCTGTGGTTCCTCGACGCAACCGAGAGCCAGAGCGAAATCGCGGTCCTCCAGCGGGAGGCGATGCGGCTTCGCGCCGCCTTCGATGCACTCACTGCGCTGATCGAGGCCGCGCCGATGCCGATGTGGTACCGCGGACCCGACCTCAGGCTGCTGATGGTCAACAGCTGCTATGTCGAGGCAGTGGAGGGCAGGGACAGCGAGGACGTGGTGGCGCGCGGGCTCGAGCTGGTCGAGGGCGCCGGAATGGGCGGTCCGCTCGCTAACGCGGCGATCGCCCGCGACACCGGCGAGCCCCAGATCGCTGCGATGCCCGCCACGGTGGGCGGCGCGCGGCGGATGCTGCGCCTTCACGACGTGCCGCTCCCCACGGGCGGTGTCGCCGGCTTCGCGATCGACATTGAGGATCTGGAGCAGGCCCGCGGCGGCCTTCGGCGCTTCGTCAAGGCGCAGCGCGCGATGCTCGATCGGGTCTCGGCGGGCGTGGCGCAGTTCGCCGCGGATCGCAGCCTCGTCTTCTCGAACCAGCCCTTCCGGCGGATGTTCGCGCTGAAGTCCGAATGGGTCGCAGATCGGCCGGAGTTCGATCGCGTGCTCGATCGCATGCGCGAGGCCAACCGGCTGCCCGAGGTGCGGGACTTTCCCGCCTGGAAGGCCGAGCGGCGCGACTGGTTCACCGCGCCCGACGCAGTCGAAGAGACCTGGACCGTCGCCGGCACGCATCTTCGCGTCGTGGCCCAGCCGCTGCCCGAAGGCGGGCTGCTGCTGATGTTCGAGGATCGTACCCAGCAGTTCGAGCTGCAGCGCGAGCACGGCGAGATGCAGCAGGTGCGCACCGCCACGCTGGAGAGCCTAGCCGAGGCGGTCGCCGTATTCGGCAAGGGCCGGCTCCAGCTGTGGAACCGCAAGTTCCGCCAGGTCTGGGGTTTCGAGGATGGGTTCCTCGACGGTCATCCGCAGATCGCCTCGCTGGTCAAGGAAGTGGGGCCGCGCCTTGCCAATCCGTCGCGCGCCGACGTGCTGGGCGATCTGATCCGGCTTGCTGCCAAGGATCGGCAGCAGCGCGGATCGAGCATTGCGTTCAGGGACGGGCGCCATTTCGACGTCAACGCGGTGCCGCTGCCCGACGGCAATGCGCTGGTGACGATGCTCGACACGACCGACCACCACCGTGCCGAACGCGCCCTCAGGGACCGCAACGAGGCGCTGGAGGCTGCAGACCGCGTGAAGACCGCCTTCGTCGCCAACATGAGCTATGAGTTGCGCACCCCGCTTACATCGATCAAGGGCTTCACCGAGATGTTGCATGGCGGCTTCGCGGGCGAGCTCACGCCGAGTGGCTGCGAATATGCCGAGGCGATCCTGGCCTCGGTCGACCGGCTGAGCGGGCTGGTCGACGACGTGCTCGACCTCACCCAGAGCGAAGGCGCCCCGATCGATCGCGTGCAGGTGGACCTGGAGCTCGGCGCGAACAGTGCCGCAGAGGCGATCGCACCGCTCGCCAAGGCCAAGGCGATCGAGCTGGTGGTGGAGGACACGGGCAATGCGGGCAGCGTGCTCGGCGATCCCCGCCGCCTGCGTCAGGCGATCGAGCATCTTCTGCGCCACGCCGTCGCGGCGACGCCGGAGAAGGGCAGGGTGCTGCTCCACCTCGACGGCACCCCGGATATGGCGCGGATCATCGTTTCGGACGACGGCCCCGGGATGAGCAAGGAAGCGGTTGCCAAGGCGTTCGATCGCTTTGCCCAGGCTGGAATCACCCGCAAGGGTGAGCGTGCGCTGGGTCTCGGCCTTCCGCTCGCCAAGCAGTTCGTCGAGGCGCACGGCGGCCGGATCGAGCTGATCTCCGAGCCGGGCGAGGGAACGCTCGTCCGGGTGGAGCTGCCGCGCAAATGATGCGGCTCGGCACCGTTGAGGACAATCTCGCGCTCGGGGCGCGGCTCGCGGCGCTCGCGCAGCCCGGCGATGTCATTGCGCTGTCGGGACCGCTCGGAGCGGGGAAGACCAGCATCGCGCGCGGGCTGCTCGCGGCGCTCGGGCTCGAGGACGAGGCGCCGAGCCCCAGCTTCGCGATCGTCCAGCCCTATGCCCCGCCCGAGGTGCGCCTGCCGGTGCTCCACGTCGACCTCTACCGGATCGAGGATCCGGGAGAGGCCGAGGAACTGGGGCTCGACGAAGCACGCGCCGATTCGCTGCTGCTCGTCGAATGGCCCGAGCGATTGGGCGAGGCGTATTGGCGCGATGCCCTGTGGCTGAGCCTGGAAGTGCTGCCGGATGGCGCGCGCAGCTTGACAGCCAAGGTGCCCGCGGCATGGAGGGATCGATGGTTCCCGACATGAATCCGCCCGCAGCGGCGCCCGACTTCCTGATTGCCGCCGGATGGGAGGGAGCCGAGATCCGGCCGCTCGCCGGCGACGCTTCCTTCCGGCGCTATTTCCGCGTCGTTCACCACGATCGCAGCGCGATCCTGATGGATGCGCCGCCGCCGCACGAAGACCCGCGCCCCTTCATCAAGGTCGCCCGCTGGCTCACCGAGCGCGGCTTTGCGGCACCGGAGATATTCCACGAGAACCTCGATCATGGCCTGGTTTTGCTCCAGGACTTCGGCGACGCCCGGATGCGCGAGACGGTGGACGCGGCGCCCGAAAGCGAGCTCCGGCTCTACGAGGCCGCCGTCGATCTGCTCATTCGCCTGCGCGAGCACCCCGCGGCGGACCTGCGCGGCTATGATCTCACCGAATATCAGCGCGAGGCGGCGCTGCTCCCCGAATGGTATTGCCCCGCCGTCGGGATCGACGCCGACGTGCAGGGCTATGCCGATGCCTGGAGCAAGGCGCTCGCGCCCGCGCTCGACAGTCACACGCCCGTCACGGTGCTGCGCGACTACCACGCCGAGAACATCATGCTGATCGAGGGCAGCGAGAGCTTGGGCCTGCTCGACTTCCAGGACGCGCTGGCGGGGCATCCCGCCTATGACCTCGTCTCGCTGCTGCAGGACGCGCGGCGCGACGTTCCGGCGGCGCTCGAGACGGCGATGCTCGATCGCTACAAGCGGATTACCGGCGCGGGCGACGGCTTCGACGTCGCCTATCATCTGCTCGGCGCGCAGCGGAACGCCAAGATCATCGGCATCTTCACTCGGCTGTGGAAGCGCGACGGCAAGCCGCGCTACCCGGGGCTTTGCCCGCGCGTCTGGACCTATCTGGAACGCGACCTTGCCCACCCTGCGCTCAAGCCTGTGGCGGACTGGTTCGATGCCCATGTGCCTGCAGAGATGCGCGGCGACCCGATGACGATCGCGGGCGAATGAGCAGCAGCGCCACCTATTCGCTGCGTCCGCAACCCGCCGCAGCAGCGCCCGAGACGGCGATGGTGATGGCGGCAGGCCTCGGCAAGCGCATGCGCCCGCTCACTGCCACGCGTCCAAAGCCACTCGTAGAAGTAGCCAGCAAGCCATTGATCGATCACGTCTTCGATCATCTGCGCAGCGCGGGGGTGAAACGCGCGGTGGTCAACGTCCATTACCTCGCCGACCAGATGGAGGCGCACCTCAAGGCGCGCGTCAGGGACATCGACGTGCTGGTTTCGGACGAGCGCAGGCAGCTGATGGAGACGGGTGGGGGGCTCGTCCAGGCGCGCGAACTGATCGGCGACAAGCCCTTCGTCTGCGTCAACAGCGACAATCTCTGGATCGACGGGCCGATCGACGCGATTCGCCAGCTCGCCGAGCAATGGGACGACGATCGCATGGACGCGCTGCTGCTGCTCATCCCGCTGGCGCGTGCCTATTGCCATCGCGGCCAGGGTGATTTCCGCCTCGACGCGCTCGGGCGGATCACCGAGCGGCGCAAGCCCGGCCGCCTCGCGCCCTTCGTCTATACCGGCGTGCAGATCCTGTCGCCGCGCGTGATCCGCGACTGGCCCGAGGGGCCATTCTCGACCAACCTCTTCTGGACGCGCGCAATGGAGCAGGGCCGCCTCTGGGGAGCAGTCCACCAGGGGCTGTGGTTCGACGTCGGCTCCCCCGAAGCGATCAAGGCGACCGAGGCCGTGCTGGCGCAGATGTGACGGACAAGTTCTCCTCCCTGAAAGGGAGGGGTTAGGGGTGGGTGGCGGCGCCTGCGGCTCGATGCCGCAGACGCCGCCCTTGCGGAAGTGTTGCAGGGCTCGCTACGCTCGCCACCCACCCCCGGCCCCTCCCTTTTAGGGAGGGGAGCGAGTTTTAGATGCCCGAACGCCTCCATCTCTACACCATCCCGCCGCATCGCGCCTTTGCCGATGCGCTGGCGATCGGGCTGATCCGGCGCTTCGGAGGCGATCCGCTGCGGCTCGCGCGCGGGCTGGTGCTGCTCCCTAACAACCGCGCGCGGCGGGCGATGCAGGAAGCGTTCGTGCGCGCGAGCGGGGGCGGGCTGCTGCTGCCGCGGCTGGTCGCAGTGGGCGATCCCGAGCTCGACGAAGCGGCGGGCGCAGCGTTCGATCCGGCCGACGATCCCGATCCCGTGCCGCCGGCAGTGCCGCCGCTCCAGCGCCGGATGATCCTCGCGCGGCTGATCCAGGATGCCGGCGCACCGGTCGACGCTGCCGAAGCCGTGCGGCTCGCAGGCGAGCTGGGGCGCACGCTCGATCAGCTCCTGGTCGAGGAAGTCGCACCGCGCCGATTGCGCGAGCTGGAGCTCGGCAGCGAGCTTTCGGCGCATTGGGAGCGCTCGCTCAAGCTGTTCGAAGTCGTGCTCGATCGCTGGCCGCGCGAGCTCGATCGGCTCGGCCGGATCGACCTCGCCGAGCGCCGCCGGCACCTGCTCGATAAGGTGGCGGCGCGCTGGAAGCAGCAGCCGCCCGAGGGCTTCGTCTGCGCGGCCGGCATCACCACTTCGGCGCCCGCAGTCGCGCGGCTGCTCCGCACCGTCGCCGGGCTTCCGCAGGGAATGGTCGTGCTGCCCGGCCTCGCCACCGGCATTTCCGATGCCGAGTGGGGCCTGCTGGGTCCGCACGCCCCCGATCCCGTCACCGGCCGCCGCCGGCGCAGCATCGAGACGCATCCGCAGTTCCATCTCAAGCTGCTGCTCGATCGCATGGGAGTCCACCGTAGCGAGTTCGATCCGTGGCGCGCGGCCAGCGAGCATGATGCGCCGCCCGCGCGCAGCAAGGCGATCGCTTCGGCGATGGCGCCGCCCGAGCTCACCCATGGCTGGACTGCGCTGCCCGCAGCCGAACGCCGGCTCGACAAGGTCCGTGCGCTCGAAGTCGCGACCCCCGCCGAGGAGGCCCAGGCCATCGCACTCGCGCTGCGCGAGGCACTCGAGACTCCCGGCCGCACCGCCGCGCTGGTGACGCCCGATCGTGCGCTCGCGCGGCGAGTGGCGGCGCATTGCGTGCGCTGGGGGCTCGCGGTGGACGACACTGCCGGCCAGCCGCTCTCGGTGCTCCCTCCCGGCACGCTGCTGCTCGCGATCGCCGACGCCGCAGCGCAGGGTTTCGCGCCGCTGCCGCTGCTCGCGCTCCTCAAGCACCCGCTGGTGATGCCGGACACTCGGCCCCAATGGCTGGAGGGCGTCCGCGCCCTCGACCGAGCACTTCGCGGCCCGCGGCCGGCAACCGGGCTCGCCGGGATCGACCGGCATCTCGCCGAGCAGGAGGGGCGCGACGGTCCGGTACGGCGCGCCGCCGCGCGCTGGTGGCCGGAGGCGCGCGAACGGCTCGCTCCCCTCGAAGCCGTGTTCGGCGGCGGAGCGCAGTCGATAGCGGACCTGCTCGTAGCGCTGCGCGAGGCATCGCAGGCGCTGGGTGGCGATGCGCTGTGGAGCCGTGCCGAAGGCCGTGCCGCGGCCGATCTCCTCGATTCGCTGGAGCAGGAGGCGCAGCTCGGCCCGCCGCTTGCAGAGCCTGCCGCGCTCGCGCCGATGCTGCGGGCGCTGATGGACGAAGCCGCAGTGCGCCCGCCACAGGGCGGCCATCCGCGGCTAGCGATCCTCGGCTTGATCGAGGCACAGCTGCAAACGGCCGATCTGATGATCCTGGGGGGGCTCAACGAAGGGATCTGGCCCGGGCTTCCCGCGCCCGATCCGTGGCTTGCGCCCCGCATTCGCGTCGAGCTGGGCCTGCCGGGGCTCGAACGCCGGATCGGGCTCTCGGCGCACGATCTGGCGGGCGCGCTCGGAGCGCCCGAAGTGTTGCTCACGCGCGCCCGCCGCGACGGGACTGCGCCCACGATCGCATCGCGCTTCTGGCTGCGGCTTCAGGCCCTGTCGGGGGGACTCGAACGCGCCACCGAGCTCGAGGCCTGGCTGCGGGCGGTCGATGATCCGGGCGATTTCGCGCCGAGCGAGCGGCCGGCGCCGGCACCCCCTGTCGCGGCGCGACCCAAGGCGATCTCTGTCACAGAAGTCGATCGCCTAAAGGCCGATCCTTACGCCTTCTATGCCCGGCGGATGCTCCGGCTTATGCCGCTCGATCCGGTCGACGCCGATCCGAGCGCGGCGTGGCGCGGCACGGCGGTACACGCCGTTCTTCAGAAATGGTTCGAACTCGACGATTGCGCGCCCGATCGGCTCCGCGCGCGTGCCGAGGCCATGCTGGCCGACGAGCGCACCCATCCGATGATGCGCGCGCTGTGGCAGCCGCGGCTGATGGAAGCGATCGACTGGATCGCCGCCGAGATCGCGTCCGACCCCGCCCGCAAAGTGCTCGCGGTCGAAAGGCGCGGCGTGATCGATTTCGCAGGCGTCGAGCTAAGCGGCACCTTCGATCGGATCGACCGGCTCGCGGATGGCAGCCTCGCGATCGTCGACTACAAGACCGGCAAGCCGCCGTCGCTCGCTGCGGTGCGCGAGGGATTCAGCCTCCAGCTCTGGCTGCTCGGATTGATCGCCGAGCGCGGCGGCTTCGACGGGATCGAGGGAGAGGCGAAAGGCTTCGAATATTGGTCGCTCTCGCGCAATCGCAGCGGCGGCTTCGGCTATGTCGAGAGCCCCTGCGATCCCAGGCGGCGCGACCATCTGCCCGCCGACGATTTCGTCGCCGCCGCAATGCGCGCGTTCGAAGGGGCTGCGCATAAGTGGCTGACTGGAAACGAGCCCTTCACCGCCAAGCTCCACCCCGATTTCGCACCCTATGCCGAATATGACCAGCTGATGCGCCGCGACGAATGGTACGGTCGTGAGTGAGGTCCGCCCCCTCCATCCACTCAAGGGCAACCAGCGCCGGGCGAGCGATCCATCGCGCCACGTCTGGCTCTCGGCGTCGGCCGGCACCGGCAAGACGCAGGTGCTCGCCGCGCGCGTGTGGCGGCTGCTGCTCGCGGGCGTCGATCCCGGCGCGATCCTGTGCCTCACCTTCACCAAGGCGGGTGCCGCCGAGATGTCCGAGCGGATCACCGGCCGGCTGGCCCGCTGGGTGCGAGCCAAGCCCGAGGAGCTGTTCGCCGATCTCGAAGCGCTCGGCGAGGACTCGGGGCCCGCCGCGCAGGATCGCGCCCGTACCCTGTTCGCCAAGGTGCTCGATGCGCCGGGCGGGGGCATCCGCATCCAGACGATCCACAGCTTCTGCCAGTCGCTGCTCGCCGCCTTCCCGGTCGAGGCGGGGCTGGTGCCCGGCTTCCGCCCGCTCGACCAGCGCGAGGAGGCGGTGCTGGCGCGCGAGGCGCTAGCCGAGATGCTGGTCGCCGCTGAGCGCGAGGGGCGCAGTCAGCTGATCGACGCCGTCGGTGCGCTGAGCCTCCGGCTCGGCGAGGGCAAGGCGGAGGGATTCCTCAAAGCCTGCGCCAATGCTTCGGAGGCGATGGAGGCGCTGCCGAGCGGCGTCCAGCCCTTCCTGCGCCGTGCGCTCGACCTTCCTTCGGGCGACATCGACGCAGAGATCGAGCGCTGCTGCGCCGACGATGCATTCGACTGCCAGGCCTTGCGCGAAATCGCCATGATGAACGCGGCATGGGGGACCAAATCGGGGCTGGCGCGCGCGGAGGAGATCGCGATGTGGCTCACCCTGCCGCCGGGCAGGCGCGCGTTGCGGCTGGCCGATCTTCATTCGGTCTGGGCGACGGCCAAGGGCGACCCACGCTCCTTCGGCAAGGGGCAGGCGCCGCAGGACGCGGGCTATGCCGATCTTGCGATGCGGCTCCACACCCGCTGCGGCGAGCTGCTGGCGATGAAGATCCGCGCCGACTTTGCCGACCTGCTCGCGCGGGCGCTGGAGGCTGGCCGCGCCTATGCGGAGACGTATGCCCGCGCCAAGCGCCGCACCGGTGCAGTGGATTTCAACGACCTGATCCGCCGTACCGTCGCGCTGCTCGCAGAGCCGGGGATGGGCGATTGGGTGCGCTTCAAACTCGATCAGGCGACCGAACATGTGCTGATAGACGAGGCCCAGGATACCAATCCGCAGCAATGGGCGATCGTCGGCGCGATCGCGGACGAATTCTTCGCGGGCGAAGGCGCGCGGGGCGATGCCGTACGCACGCTCTTCACCGTCGGAGATTACAAGCAGGCGATCTTCGGCTTCCAGGGCACCGATCCTATCTATTTCCGCGCCGCTTTCGAGCGGTTCCGCGAACGCGCGCAGGTGCGGGCGGAATATGAAGTCGATGCGCACGGGCTCGAATCGCTTTCGCTCACCCACAGCTTTCGCTCGACGCGCCCCGTGCTCGAATTCGTTGATGCCGCGGTTGGGGCCTTGCCCGAGCCCGGCATGGGCCAGTTCAGCGATGCCGAGGAACATGCGAGCGAAGTGCCGGGCCCCGGCACGGTCACGCTATGGCCGCCGGTGATCGAGGGCGGCAGCGACGAAGAAGAGGAAAGCTGGGTAGGAGACGCCACCCGCAAGCTGGCGGGCGACATCGCCAAAGCGATCAAGACCTGGCTCGACGACGGGCTGATGCTCGAGAGCAAGGGCAGGGCGCTCCGGCCCGAGGACGTGATGATCCTGGTCAAGCGCCGTGGTGAGCTCGCTTCGCTGATCGTCGCGCGGCTCTATGCCGAGGGGGTGCCCGTCGCGGGTGTCGACCGGCTCCGCCTCAACGCCCCGCTTGCGGTGCAGGACCTGCTTGCCGCAATTCGCTTTGCGCTCCAGCCCGAGGATGATCTGTCGCTCGCGGCGCTGCTCGTATCGCCGCTGATCGGCTGGAGCCAGGATGCGCTGATGGCCGCGGCGGTGCGGGACAAGGGCGGGCTGTGGCGCCACCTGCGCGCCACCCAGCCGGAGGAACGGCTGGAGCCGCTCCATGCGCTGCTCCGCCGCGCCGACATCGCCACGCCCTATCGCTTCCTAGAGGAAATCCTCTCGGGCCCGATGCAGGGGCGCCGCAAGCTGCTGCTCCGGCTCGGCGAGGAAGCCCGCGATCCGATCGAGGAGCTGCTGGGCGCCGCACTCAACTTCGAGAAACTCGCCACGCCCTCGCTCCAGCGCTTCCTCGACTGGTTCGATCGCGGCGACGTCGAGATCGTCCGCGATGCCGCCCAGCCGCAGGCGGCGGTGCGGGTGATGACCGCGCACGGCGCCAAGGGGCTCCAGGCGCCGCTGGTGATCCTCGCCGACGCGACCGTGGACCCGACGCGAAGTCCGCGCGATTTCCTGCTCTGGGGCCCCGAGCGTCACGATGGGCCCGCCTTTCCGATCTTCCGGCCCCGCGCAGCCGAGCGCGGCGGTCCGCTCGACGCGGCGGTGGCCGGACAGGACGCGCGCGAGCTCGAGGAGCATTGGCGGCTCTTCTACGTCGCCGCCACGCGTGCCGAAGAGCGGCTGGTGGTCGCAGGCGCGCTCGGTCCCCAGGCCAGGGGCGTGCCGCCGCGCAACAGCTGGTACGCCGCGAGTGCAGCGGCGCTGGACGCGCTCGGCGTGCCCGAAGGCGAGGGCGTACGCGAGTTCCGCGGGCGCACGCCCGCCGCCCCGATCGTGCGCTCGGGCGAGATCCGGATCGCCGCGGAAGCAGGGCCGGCGCTCCCCGCGTGGGCGAGCCGCCCCGCGCCGGCTGAGGCGCGCCCGCCGCGGCCGCTTGCGCCTTCGTCGCTCGGCGAGGACCTGGTCGCCGATCCGCCCCCCACGCCCGCGATGCGCCAGGCAGCGGAGCGCGGCCGGCTGCTCCACGCATTGTTCGAGCGGCTTCCCGCGATCGAGCCCGCCGCCCGCCCCGGCGCCGCGGAGCGATGGCTGGCAGGCGCAGGGGGTGTCGCCGACCCGCAGCTCCGCGCCGCAATCATCGCCGACGCCCTCGCCGTGACCGAGGACGCGCGCTTTGCCGAGCTGTTCGGCCGGCAGGCACTCGCCGAGGCGCCGATCGCCGCGGTGGTCCAGGGCGGGCACGTCGTCTCGGGCACCGTCGATCGGCTGGTGGTGCTGCCTGATCGCATCCGCGTGGTCGATTTCAAGACCGGCCGCCGCGCCCCCGCTTCGATCGAAGACATTCCGCCCTATCATTTGCGCCAGATGGCGGCCTATGCGGCGGCGCTGGAGGTCGTGTTTCCCGGCCGCGCGATCGAGGCCGGGCTGCTCTACACCGCGGGGCCCGTGCTCCACCTGCTCCCGGACGCGCTGCTCGCCGCGCACAAGCCCGGCTACGCGGCCGCGGAGCAAAGCTTGGCCCCAGGCGCTTGAGCCACACGCCCGGCGCACATAAGTAAGTTCCAAGACCTATTCAGGAGAACAACGCCATGGCCACTCAGGCTGTTACCGACGCGAGCTTCGATGCGGATGTGCTGCAGGCCGAAAAGCCCGTGCTCGTCGATTTCTGGGCCGAGTGGTGCGGGCCGTGCCGCATGATCGCCCCCGCGCTCGAAGAGCTTGCCGCAGAGCTCGGCGAGAAGGTGAACATCGTCAAGATCGACATCGACGAGAACCCCGACGCGCCGACCAAGTACGGCGTCCGCGGCATCCCCACGATGATCCTGTTCAAGAACGGCCAGCCCGCCGCGACTCAGGTCGGCGCGCTGCCCAAGAACGGCATCAAGCAGTGGATCGAACGCGAGCTTTGATCCGTTCGGGACAGGCGAGCGCGATCACGCTGCTCGCCTGCCTTGCCGCATGTGTGCCGAACGCGGCCGAGAATCTGTCAGAGATGGATCGGGCCGCGCTGGCTAATCCAAATCTACCGCAAAGCTTTAAGGACGAAATTCGCCGCTGTCCGACGCGCGAGAGACGCGAGGGCGAGTTCACTGTTGTCGATAGAAGCCCGGATCGCCAGTGCGTGGATTTCGCCGCTCCGCGCGAATTCACGGGCATTTGGATCGATGAATTCGAGGGCTCTCGATTTGTCGAAGGCGTTCGCGACACCAGCGCGCTGCCTGGTTTTGACCAAGGTAAGCGGGTCTGGCTCGAAATCGACGACGAGAGCCGGATGCCGAAGGCGTGGCGGCGCGAACCCAGTCAGCAGCTATATCGCGTGCGTTTTCTTGGTCGTGCATCGCGCGATCAGGATAGGCCGGAGGCCATGGGATACGGACATCTCGGGATGAGCCACGGGCTCGTGCTGGTCGACGAGATGCACGAGATGACGCCCCTCTAATCCAACCCCCGCGTATCCGGCCGAAACTTCTCGTGCCGCGGCAGTTCGTCACACGCCTCTGCCCAGCCGATCCGGCTCGCGTAGAAGATGTGGAACCCCGGAACGACAGCGTCCGGAGCGTCCAGCGTCGCGATAGAGAAGTCCACCGTCTCCGGCTGGTGCTGCACCTGCATCAGGAAAGGCGTCCCGCACCCGGTGCAGAACCGCCGATGCCCGAAGTCGCTCGACACCACGGTGCCCACCAGCTCGGCGCCTTCGACGAACACGAAATCCCCGATCGGCACCGTGGCAAAGGCCATCGCCGGGCTTCCCGAGCTCAGTTGGCAGGTTCTGCAATGGCACCAGCCGGCGTCGAAAGGCCCGGACAGCAGCCGATAGCGCACCTTGCCGCAGAGGCACCCGCCTTCCATGCCCGCTCCCTTTCGCTTCAGCTCCGATAATCGGCGTTGATCGAGATATACCCGTGGGTGAGATCGCAGGTCCAAACGGTCGCGCGGCCCTCGCCGATCCCCAGGTCCACTCCGATCTCGATCTCTCGCCCTTTCAGATGCGCGGCGACCGGCGCTTCGTCATAGCCCTCGACCGCCAGTCCGCCCTGCGCGACCTGCGTCGTGCCGAAGCGGATCGCCAGCTTGTCGCGTTCGGCAGGCTCGCCGGCCTTGCCGACCGCCATCACCACCCGGCCCCAGTTGGCATCCTCGCCCGCGATCGCAGTCTTCACCAGTGGTGAATTGGCGATCGACATGGCGATGCGGTGGGCGCTGCGGTCGCTCTCGGCGCCTTCGACGGTGATCTCGATCAGCTTCTGTGCGCCTTCGCCGTCGCGCACCACCAGCAGCGCGAGCTGGTGGCAGAGGTCGGCAAGCGCGGCGCGGAAGGCATCGGCACCGGCATCGTCGTCGCTCGCCAGCGGCGCGTTCCCTGCCTTGCCCGTGGCGAAGGCGAGCACGGTGTCGCTGGTCGACGTGTCCCCGTCCACGGTGATGCACGAGAAAGTCTTTGTGTTAGCATCGCTTAGCGCACGTTGTAGAAACTCGGGTGCAACTGCCGCATCGGTGAAGACGAACCCCAGCATCGTCGCCATGTCGGGCGCGATCATCCCCGAACCCTTGATGATCCCGACGAGGTTGACGGTGCGCCCGTCCACCACCGCCTGCGTCACTGCAGCCTTGGCGAAGGTGTCGGTGGTCATGATCGTCGCCGCGGCGTCTTCCCAGCCGCACGGCTCGGCGGCGAAGGCGGCGGCGAGCCCGGCTTCGCTCTTGTCGATCGGCAGCGGTACCCCGATCACGCCCGTCGAGGCCAGGAACACGTCGGAGGGCTCGCAACCCAGATGCTGTGCTGTGCGCGCGGCGAGATTCTCCACCGCGGCGCGGCCCCGATCGCCGGTGAAGGCATTCGAGTTGCCGGCATTGACCACCAGCGCACGCGCCCGGCCGAGCACCAGCGCCTTGCGGCACCATTCGACCTCGGGCGAGGGGCAGCGGCTCTGCGTCAGCACGCCCGCGACGCTGGTGCCTTCGTCGAGTGCGACGAAGGTCAGGTCGCACCGGTCCCACGCCTTGTACCGCGCCCGCGCCACGCGGAGCGTCACGCCGGGAATCGCCGGCAGGGTGGGGAAGGAGGCGGGGGCGAGGGGAGAGCGTTCGATGGACATGGTCTTGCCTGCTGATAGGGTGCGTCCGCTTCGGGCAACGGGGGGCAAAGATCAATGATTTTGGCGGCGCCTCGGCCGAAGTGATCGGCGGTAGCCCCCGGCGCGTTGGCGGGCGAGATATGGTTAGGCCGCATCAACGTTCGGCAAGATCTTCCCTCGCCCCTCCGGAGGAGGGGAGAGGGTTGCGCAGACTTAGGTCTTGCGAAGCAAGGCCTTAGTCGGAGCTGGGAGGGGTGAGCGGCTGCACAGCAGCCGCGCGGAGCTTCGCTCCGCTCTGCCCCTCTCCAACCTCCGCTAGGCGCTGAAGTGCCTAGCTCCGGTATCCTCTCCCCTATCAAGGGGAGAGGAAGTTTTGGGCGGACACATGAGTGTCTACGCCTCCCGCGCTTGGCGCTGCGCCACATCCCGCATTCGCTCGACATAGCGCTGGCAAAGTAGGATTTGATCTGCTTTTGTTCTGATATGGGCAAGTTGCTACTCTCTCACCGGGTCGGCCAGCGCCGCGTCCCCGCCACTGCAGCGTGGGTGGCGCCTCGCCGCCGCGTCAGTGCGGCTTTCCTGCCGCTTAGGTGCCGCGTGAGTGGCGCATCGGTGCTGCGTAGCTGTCGCGTCGTTGTAGCGTGGGTGCCGCGTCACTGTAGCGTCACCGTAGCGTGGGTGTAGCGTCAGTGCCGTGTCGGTGCCGCTTTGCTGTAGCTTCGCTGCCGCTTTGTCGGCGCTTCCCTGTCGCGTCCGGAGAAAAACGCCTTATCGTGTCAAGCTAGTGTCAAGTTCCGGCCAAACCAGATCGAGCGCGTGGCGCCCCGCCCCCGCCTCGGCCCGCACCAGGTCCGTCATCGCCTTCTCGGCGCGCTTGGAACGGAAATCCCGGCGAAAACGTCTCGCGGACGGAGCTTTTGATTAGACGAACGCCATACGGCGCACTATGTCGCTGCCTCCTGCTGTGAGAGGGCCGATTTGAACCTGCTGCTTCTCCTGACTGCGTTGTTCGCGAGCCTGACCGGTGGCGGTTCGGGCGATCGTGCGCTGCGTCAGGTGCAGGGTGTCGCCGTGGCCCGCGCGGCCGAGGCGGTGCAGGTCGCGGTCGATCCCGCGCAGCGCGCGCTTCCTTCGGTGATCCGTGAAGGCCGCGCTACTCAGCAGCGCAAGCTGCTTCCGCAGACTCGCACGGCGCCGCTTGCAGCGACCCATCTGCCTTTCGAGCGTCGGCTCGAATAGCTGCAGTGCGCGGCGCGCCGATGTAGCGCGCCTTTCCTAATTGCGCATGATGCGGGCAGCGGCCGATGCCGTGCCTGCTTGACCAACATTCAGATACGACAGGAAAATTCCATGTTCGGCGGCCTGGCCAAGACTCTATTCGGCTCCTCCAACGAGCGCTACGTCAAGTCGCTCGGCAGCATCGTCCAGAAGATCAACGCGTTCGAGCCTGCCATCTCGGCAATGGACGACGCGACGCTCGCAAATCAAACCGTGCTGTTCCGGGAGCGGCTCGCGAACGGCGAGAAGCTCGACAATCTGCTTCCCGAAGCTTTCGCCACGGTGCGCGAGGCGGCGGTGCGTGTGCTCGGCATGCGCCACTTCGACGTGCAGATGATCGGCGGCATCGTCCTCCACCGCGGCGAGATCGCCGAGATGCGCACTGGTGAGGGCAAGACGCTGGTCGCCACGCTCGCCACCTATCTGAACGCGCTGCCAGGGCAGGGTGTGCACGTCGTGACCGTGAACGATTATCTCGCCAAGCGCGACGCCGAATGGATGAGCCAGATCTATGGCTTCCTCGGCCTCACCACCGGCGTGATCATCCCCAACCTCACCGATCAGCAGCGCCGCGACGCCTATGCTGCGGACATCACCTACGGCACGAACAACGAGTTCGGCTTCGATTATCTGCGCGACAACATGAAGTACGAGCGCGCCTCGATGGTGCAGCGCCCGTTCAATTTCGCGATCGTGGACGAAGTCGATTCGATCCTGATCGACGAGGCGCGGACTCCGCTGATCATCTCGGGCCCCACCGACGACAAGTCCGAGCTCTACATGGGCGTCGATGCCGTCGTGAAGCAGCTCGTTCCGGAGGATTACGAAAAGGACGAGAAGCAGCGCACCGTCGTCCTCACCGAAGACGGCACCGAAAAGGTCGAACGGATCCTCGAGACCGCAGGGCTGCTCGTCGGCGCCAACCTCTATGATTTCGAGAACACCCAGGTCGTCCACCACCTCAATCAGGCGCTGCGCGCGAACGTGATGTTCAAGCGCGACATCGATTACATCGTGAAGGACGACAAGGTCATCATCATCGACGAGTTCACCGGCCGCATGATGGACGGGCGCCGCTGGTCGGATGGCCTGCACCAGGCGGTCGAGGCAAAGGAAGGCGTGCGGATCGAGCCCGAGAACCAGACGCTCGCCTCGATCACCTTCCAGAACTATTTCCGCATGTACCCCAAGCTCTCGGGCATGACCGGCACCGCGGCGACCGAGGCGCCGGAGTTCTTCGACATCTACAAGATGAACGTCGTCACCATCCCGACCAACCTGCCGGTTGCGCGCGTCGACGAGGAAGACGAATTCTACAAGACGACGCAGGAGAAGTTCGCGGCGATCGCGAAGAAGATCCGCGAGCATTCGGCGAAGGGCCAGCCGGTGCTCGTCGGCACGGTCTCGATCGAGAAGAGCGAGCTGCTTTCCGAATTCCTCAAGAAGGAAGGCGTCGAGCACGCCGTGCTCAATGCCCGCCACCATGAGCTGGAAGCGGGCATCGTCGCGCAGGCGGGCCGACTGGGCGCCGTGACGATCGCCACCAATATGGCGGGCCGCGGCACCGACATCCAGCTCGGCGGCAACCTCGAGTTCCGCATCCACGACGAGCTGGAGGGTATGGAGGAAGGCCCGGCGCGCGATCAGGCGATCGAGCAGATCAAGGCCGAGATCGCCGCCGAGAAGGAGCGCGTGAAGGAAGCCGGCGGCCTGTTCGTGCTCGGCACCGAGCGTCACGAGAGCCGCCGTATCGACAATCAGCTGCGCGGTCGTTCGGGCCGTCAGGGCGATCCCGGCCTCAGCCGCTTCTATCTGAGCCTCGACGACGATCTGCTGCGCATCTTCGGTTCGAACACGCTGTTCGCCAAGATGATGCGCAGCAATATCGAGGATGGTGAAGCGATCGGCTCCAAGTGGCTTTCGAAGGCGATCGAGACTGCCCAGAAGAAGGTCGAGGCGCGCAACTATGACATCCGCAAGCAGGTCGTCGAATACGACGATGTGATGAACGATCAGCGCAAGGTCATCTACGAGCAGCGCGCCGACATCATGGATGCCGATACGGTGGGCGAGGTCGTCGAGGACATGCGCCACGAGACGGTCAACGCGATCGTCGGCGAGGCCTGCCCCCCGAACAGCTATCCCGAGCAGTGGGATATTGCCGGGCTCAAGGAGAAGGTGCTCGCGACGCTGGGCGTCGAAGCGCCGGTGGACGAATGGGTGGCGGCCGAGGACGGCCTCGAGCCCGAAACCGTCGAGGAGCGCATCCGCGCCGCGGCAGACGCGCTGGTGACCGCCAAGTCCGATGACCTCGATCCCGAGACCTGGACTCAGATCGAGAAGTCGATCCTGCTCCAGAACCTCGATCATCACTGGAAGGAGCATCTTTCGATGCTCGACGCGCTGCGCCAGGTGATCCACCTGCGCGCCTATGCGCAGAAGACGCCGATCAACGAGTATAAGCAGGAAGCGTTCGCGCTGTTCGAGCGCATGCTGTCGAACATCCGCGAGGATGTGACGCGCACGCTGGCGCACGCGCAGTTCCGCATGGCGCCGCCGCCCGAGCTTCCCGAGCTGCCGGACTTCCTGACGACGCACATCGATCCGCTGACCGGCGAGGACAACAGCGGCGACTATGATGGCGGCGCGGCCGGGCTGGTTGCGGCCAATCTTCCGCCGATGGCCATCCCGCGGCCGTCGCTGGAGGACGTGGGCGACGATCCGGCGCAATGGGAAGGCCGAGTGAGCCGCAACGCGCCGTGCCCCTGCGGATCGGGCCGCAAATACAAGCACTGCCACGGCGCACTGACCGCCTGAACGAAAACACCTCCCCGAGCGGGGCTCGGGGAGGTGTTTCGAACGATTGGTTTCGGATCAGCGCTGGGTGGGGCGCTGGATCTGGGGTCCAAGCCGGTTGAGCACGTCGCGGGCATCGAACGCGCGGACGTTGTCGGGCTTGGGCCCGCGTCCCATCACGATCTCGGCGACTGCCTCATATTGGCGGACGGTGCGATAGTCGAAGTCGCGGTCGTTCCAGAAGGGATCGTCCCAGAACGGATCCCAGGTCCGCCAGCCCCAGCGCGGGCGATAATAGCGCCAATAGGGGCTCCAATAGCCCCAGGGTCCGGGGCCATAGGCGCTGGGGGTGCGCCGGATCTCGGTCTTGGCCTCGGTGTCGCGGTCGGCCAGGATGAAGTGATCGAAGCCCTGCTGCACGGTCAGCTCGGCAGCACGATAGAGCAGGTAGCGCTCCACCGTCTCGCGCGAGGTGATGGTGTTGCCGGCGAAGCTGACGCGGAAGCGGTTGGATTCGATCTGCTCTTCCGAATAGCCCATCCGCGACGAATTGGTCGCCGGCTGGTAGGGCGTAGCAGTCATGCAGCCCGCGAGCGCCGCGCTTCCCGCCAGGGCTGCAGCGAGCGCCGCCAGGCGTGAACGCTTGATGATGCCTTTCAGCATGATTCCTCCGATATTTAGACGAGGGGCAGGGTGCCTATCGCCAGTCGAACGCGCGCGAACACCGGAATGTTCATGAGCGGGGACACGATGAACTGTGCTCGATCATCGATTGACCGAGGCTGAACAACTGCTTAGCCGAGCCGTTCCGGCACCTCCGTCGCTTCTTCGATGAGTTTCTCCCGTCGGACCATCGCTTCCCAGGGAAAGATGAACCAGTCCTTGGTCACGAGACGGTCGATGGCGCGGAATCGATAGTCGACGCGCTCAGCCGAACGAATATTGTCGAGCAGCACCGCGAAGCGAACATTCGCCATCTCAGCGCCACGCTCCACCAGCGCCTGCCGAAGCTCACCAATCGTGCGGCCGCTGTCGTTGATGTCCTCGACGAACAGCAGCCGGTCGCCCTGAAGGCTGCGCTGGGCGAGCACCGCGATCAGCTCCTCGCCGAACTGGGCGATGCGCGCCGAATGGTCGATCGAAACCAGCGGCAGGTCCATCCGATGCGAGAAATAGACCGCGGGCGCCAGTCCTCCGCGACCCACGCCCACCAGCAATGTCGGTCGCCATTCGTCGGCTTCCATCGCCGCAGCCAACGCATGGATACCTTCCACCATCTCGTCGTGGGTGAAATGCGTGAAGACGATGTCGCTCACCGGTGCATCTCCGCATAGGCATCCAGCCTGCCGAGATGCGCCGCGACTGCCTCGTCCGGGAGGAAGGAGCCGAGAAAGCTGTTGCGCGCCAGCGTCACCAGCTCGCCGCGCCCGAGCCCTCGCCCGCGCGCCACCGCGCGATAGTTATCCGCGACATAGCCCCCGAAATAGGCCGGATCGTCCGAATTGATCGTGGCGCGCAGACCCAGTGCGAGCATCCGGTCGATCGGATGCTCCTCGATCGCGTCGACGACGCAGAGCTTGAGATTGGAGAGTGGGCACACGGTGAGTGTCATCGCCGATCGCGCCAGGCGGGCGACGAGCTCCGGGTCTTCCAGACAGCGGTTGCCATGGTCCAGCCGATCGACCTGGAGCAGGTCGAGCGCGTCGCGGACATATTCCGGCGGCCCCTCCTCGCCCGCATGGGCGACGCGCTTGAGCCCCATCGCTGCGGCGGCTGCGAATACGCGTTCGAACTTGGCAGGCGGATGCCCCAGCTCCGAGGAGTCGAGACCGACCGCCTCTATCCTGTCGAGCCAGGGCTGCGCCTGGCTCAGCGTCCGGAACGCATCCTCTTCGTCGAGGTGGCGCAGGAAGCAGAGGATCAACTTCGAGGTGATCCCGTGCCGCGCCTCTGCCTCCGCCATGCCGGCGAGCAGCCCGTTGGCGACGACGCCGAAGGGAACGCCGCGGTGCGTGTGGGTCTGGGGATCGAAGAAGATCTCGGCATGCACGACGCCATCCGCGGCGGCGCGCTCGAAATAGGCAAGGGCGAGATCGCGGAAATCCTCCTCGGTGCGAAGCACGTCGGCGCCGGCATAATAGATGTCGAGAAAGTCCTGCAGGTTCGAGAAATTATAGGCGGCGCGCACTTCCTCCACCGAGGCGAACGGAATCTCCACGCCATTGCGCCGCGCGAAGGCGAACATCTGCTCGGGCTCCAGACTGCCTTCGATGTGGAGGTGGAGCTCGGCCTTGGGCAGGCCGGTGATGAAAGCGTCGAGATCGCGCATTGCGGGGACCATTGCAGGCGCGCGAACGCCGCGCAAGCGGGAGCAGCTGAGACGGGTCGTGCGTTTAGCCGGACATGCCCTCCAGCGTGATCCGCGACTGGCAATATGACGAGGCCGCCCACCGCCTCGACATCACTTTCGTCAGCGGCAAGCGCTACAGCTATCATCAGGTCCCGCCGCGGATCGCGCAGGGAATGCGGAAGGCCACCTCCAAGGGCGGCTATTTCAACCGGCGCGTCCGCGACCGGTTTGCATTCACCCAGCGCTAGCACTGCTACGCACTTGCGCCGCTTTTCGTGTGCAAGTACGTTCCACATATGAAAATAGTTGCGAGGTGCTGCCGCTTTTCCGATCAACAGCCAGAGGAGAGGCGTTCGTGACCAGGCTGACGTCCAAGCGCGCACTCGTGACCGCCGCGGGGCAGGGGATCGGGCGGGCAATCGCTGAGGCTTTTCTGGTGCAGGGCGCTTCGGTTTTCGCCGTAGATCGGGACGCGGCGCTGCTCGAGTCTTTCGATCATGCGATCGTCCAAGACCTGACTGCAAAGGACGCAGCAGAGGCGATTTTCGCGCAGACCGGCCCCGTGGATATTCTCGTCAACGCGGCAGGCATGGTGCATGCCGGCACCGTGCTCGATTGTACCCGCTCCGATTGGGATGCCGCCTTCGCGCTGAACGTCACCGCGATGTTCGAGCTCGCCCGGGCGTATCTCCCGGCAATGGTGGAGCGCGGCGGCGGTTCGATCGTCAATATCGCCTCGGTCGCCTCGTCGATCATCGGCGTGCCCAACCGATTCGCCTATGGCGCTTCCAAGGGCGCCGTGATCGGCATGACGAAGGCGATCGCGGCCGATTTCGTCGCGCAGGGGGTGCGCTGCAACGCGATCTGTCCCGGCACAGTCGAGACTCCGTCGCTGCTGGAGCGCGTGCGCGAGCAGGCGGAGCGCTCGGGCGCGAGCTATGACGAAACCTATCAGGCATTTGCGTCGCGCCAGCCTGCCGGGCGGCTCGCGCGGCCGGAGGAGATCGCCTCGCTCGCGGTTTATCTCGCCTCCGACGAGAGCGCGTTCGTCACCGGCACCACGGCAGTGATCGACGGCGGATGGACGGTGCTGTGACGCGACCGGAGCATTTCGCATGAACCTGGATCTCGCCGACAAGGTGGTGATCATCACCGGCGGCGCGCGGGGCATCGGCGCGGCGATTTCGAATGTCGTAGCAGAGGAGGGCGCAATCCCGGTGATCCTCGACCGCGAGGCGCCGGGTTCGGATTTGGCCGCGAGCACCGCGGTGTTCTTCGAAGTCGACGTGAGCGACGATGCCGCCTGTGCCGATGCCGTGGGCCAGACCGCCAGGCGGTTCGGCCGGATCGACGGGCTGGTGAATAACGCCGGCGGCAACGATCATATCGGGCTCGACGCGGGCACCGCCGAGTTCTCGCAATCGGTACTGCGCAATCTCTCGTCGCATTATGCGATGACGCACCATTGCCTACCGCACCTGCGCCGGTCGCGCGGCGCAATCGTCGGCATCGCCTCCAAAACGGCAGTGACCGGGCAGGGCGGAACCAGCGGCTATGTCGCTGCCAAGGCCGGTGTGCTGGGGCTCACCCGCGAATGGGCGGCGGCGCTCGCCAAGGACGGGGTCCGCGTCAACGCAGTCGTTCCCGCCGAAGTGATGACGGCTTCCTACGAGCGCCATCTCCAGCGTTTCGATGATCCCGATGCCGCGCTGCAATCGATCCTGAAGAGCATACCGCTGGGTCATCGCATGACGAGCCCGCGCGAGATCGCCGATACGGTGGTATTCCTGCTCTCGTCGCGCGCGAGCCACACGACCGGCCAATGGGTGTTCGTCGACGGGGGATACACGCACCTCGATCGCGCGCTCGACGGAAACGAATAAAAGAAGATGGGAGAGCGAGGATGGCATCGAAAGCAATGGTCGCCGGGGCGGAGTCCCGGACGCCTTCCTATGTGCCGGCGATCGTCCTCACCATAAGCCTCTTCTTCCTCTGGGGTGTCGCCAACAATCTCAACGATATCCTGATCGCCCAATTCAAAAAGGCGTTCGTTCTCTCGGATTTCGGCACCAGCTTCGTCCAGCAGGTCTTCTATCTCGGCTATTTCCTGCTCGCGATTCCAGCCTCGTTCCTGATGCGCCGCCATGGGTACAAAGCCGCGATCATCACCGGGCTGCTGCTGTATGGCGCGGGCGCGCTGCTCTTTTATCCGGCGGCGGCAGCGCAACAATATCTGCTGTTCCTGCTCGCGCTGTTCGTCATCGCGTCGGGACTCGCGTTCCTCGAGACATCGGCCAACCCGCTGATGACCGAACTCGGCGATTCCGCGGGCGCGGCGCGGCGGCTTAACTGGGCGCAGGCCGCCAACCCGCTCGGCGCGATCACCGGCATCCTGATCGGCCGCAATTTCATCCTTTCCGGCATCCAGCATGATGAGGCGGCGATCGCCGCAATGCCGGCCGCCGAGCGGACCGCTTATTATCAGATGGAAGTGCTTGCGGTGCAGGGGCCGTATTTGTTCCTCGGCGCCCTCGTGCTGTGCTTCGCGCTCGCGGCGATGCTGATCCGCTTCCCCACTGGAGAGACGGCACACATGGAGGAGGGGAGTGGCGGCCACCGCTTCTCCGAATTGTTCGCCAAGCCGCGCCTGCTCTTCGCCACGTGCGCCCAGTTCTTCTACGTCGGCGCGCAGGTCGGCGTGTGGAGCTACACGATCCGCTATGCGCAGGCGAACGTGCCGGGCATGGGGGAGAAGGCCGCGGCCGACATGCTGTTCGTGTCGCTGCTGCTGTTCGCGCTCGGGCGCTTCATCGGCACTGCGCTGATGGCGCGGGTGCGTCCCGCGGTGCTGCTGGCGGTGTTCGCGACGATCTCGCTCCTGCTCGCCGTCTTGGCGGCGGCGGGCGGCGCGACCGGCCTCTACGCGCTGGTGGCGCTCAGCTTCTTCATGTCGATCCAGTTCCCGACGATCTTCGCGCTCGGGGTGGAGGGGCTCGGCCCGCTGCGCAAATGGGGGTCCTCGCTCATCATCATGGCGATCATCGGCGGCGCGGCGCTCACTGCGTTGATGGGCTGGACCTCGGACCGGACGAGCATCGCCACGGCGATGCTGGTGCCCGCCGCGGCCTTTGCAGTCATTCTCGCCTTTGCGCTCTTCGCGCGCCGGAACGCTGTAGCCCCGGCAGGTGTAACGGTCTGAGGGTACGGGGCGTCTCTATTCCTTGCCGCTGCCGGGCTCGGCCATGCCGCGGTGCATCTCGGCGAGCACCGATTGGGGAACGACCCCCGATCCGGCAACCTGGAGCTTGTTGCTGAGGCCGGAGACGATATGGCCCTTGCCGGCCATCAGCGCGTTCCAGCCGTCCTTTGCAACCTTCGCCGGATCGGCCTTGTGCTCGCTCTGGCCGACCGCGGTGTCGAGCATATCGGCGCGGGCGAAGAATTCGGTATCGGTCGGGCCCGGCATCAGCGTGGTGAGGGTGACGCCCTCCACGTCCTTGATCTCGTTCCGCAGCGCTTCGGTGAAATTGTCGAGGAATGCCTTGGTCGCGTTGTAGACAGCGTTGAAGGTGCCGGGGATGTAGCCCGCGATCGAACCGGTCACCAGGATCTTGCCGTCCCCCCGCGCCACCATCTGCCTCAGCACCTTTTGCAGCAGATAGAGGGTGCCGGTGATGTTGGTGTCCACCGCGTGGCGCCACACCGATACTTCCTGGTCCAGGAAGGCGCGGCCGGTCCCGGTGCCCGCATTGGCGAACAGCAGGTCAATATGCCGCCCGCCGGCCGCATCCAGTAGTCGATCGACGCCCTCGAACGTCGCCAGATCGGCCTCGACCGGGGTGACCTGCACGCCGAACTGTTCGAAGTCCCGCGCCGCTGCGTCGATCAGCGGCTCGTTCGCGACCACCACCAGGTCATAGCCTTGTTTGGCTGCCAGCGAGGCGAGCTCGAACCCTATGCCGGTCGAGGCGCCGGTGACCATTGCCAGCTTGTTGGCCATCGCGCCTTACTCCGCCGCCAGCGCGAGGTCGGGCTTGAGAACCACCTTCGTCACTTCGTTCTGGTTGTCGTGGAACATCTTGTAGCCCCTGGGCGCCTCCTCCAGCGGAAGCGTGTGGCTGATCAGGAAGGTGGTATCGATCTTCCCCTCCGTGATCGCGTTGAGCAGCCCGGGCATGTAATGCTGGACGTGGGTCTGGCCGGTCTTGAGCGTCAGCCCCTTCTCCATCAACGCACCCAGCGGGAATTTGTCGACAAAGCCGCCATAGACGGCGGGCATCGATACGCGCCCGCCCTTGCGGCATGCGATGATCGCCTGGCGGATCGAATGCGGGCGGTCCGTGCCGAGGAAGGTCGATGCCTTGATCTGGTCGATGACATTGTCGACGAACAGTCCATGTGCCTCGAGCCCCACTGCGTCGATGCACGCATCTGGGCCGATTCCGCCGGTCATCTCCATCAGCGCTTCGTAGGTCTTGGTCTCCTCGAAGTTGATCGTCTCGGCGCCGAACTTCCTCGCGAGCTCCAGCCGGTTCGGGAAATGATCGATCGCGATCACCCGCTCGGCGCCCATCAGGAACGCCGACTGGACCGCGAACAGACCCACCGGGCCGCAGCCCCATACCGCCACCGTGTCTCCCGGCTCGATCTCGGCGTTCTCCGCGGCCATCCAGCCGGTGGGCAGGATGTCCGAAAGGAACAGCACTTTCTCGTCTTCGATGCCGTCCGGGATCACGATCGGCCCCACGTCGCTGAACGGCACTCGGACATATTCGGCTTGGCCGCCCGAATAGCCGCCGGTCATGTGGCTGTAGCCGAACAGGCCGGACATCGGAGTGCCGTAAAGCTCCATCGCGATGTCCTGATTGTCGGCGGGCAGGCTGTTCTCGCACGCCGAATATTGGTGCTTCCCGCAATGATAACAGGCGCCGCACGAGATTGTGAAAGGCACCACCACGCGTTGCCCCCTCCGGAGCGTCGACTTGGGGCCCACCTCGACCACCTCGCCCATGAACTCGTGGCCTAATATGTCGCCCGCCATCATCGTAGGGATATAGCCGTCGTACAGATGCAGGTCGGAGCCGCAGATTGCGGTGGAAGTCACCTTGATGATCGCGTCGCGCGGGTTGAGGATTTCGGGATCGTCGACGGTATCGACGCGCACGTCGTGCTTCCCGTGCCAGGCCAGGGCGCGCATCAGTTCTTCCCTTCTTCCTGGAGGCGGCGATTGCGCGCGCCGGTGGCGATTTCCCCGGTTTCCATCAGCTGCTTGAAGCGGCGAAGATCGCGGCGGGCCTGGATCGCGGGCTCGCGCTGGAACATCTTCGCGATCACCTTGCCGATGATCCCCGCGGGCGGATCATAGAGGATCGTCGCGGTTACGATCGTGCCGCGATCCCCCTGCGCGTCGCGGAACTCGATCCGCCCGCTGTTGGGAACGTCTGCGCCCTTGTCGGATGCCCAGGCGATGAACGCGCCTTCCTGCTCGTCGGTGATGGTCGCGGTCCACTCGACGGTCTTCCCGGCGGGCGCCTTGACTACCCAATGCGAACGCTTCCTGTCGAGCACATCGACGCGTTCGACATTCTCCATGAAGCGCGCGAGATTGGCAAAATCGCGCCAGAAGGCGAAAAGCTCGCTGCGGGGGCGGCTTATCGTGACGCTCCGCCCGACGAGCGTGTCGCCTCTGTTCTCGACCAAAGCATCAGTGGCGGCATCTACTGCCGCGGATTGATGCTTGGAGGCGGCAAGCGGAGCATCATCCGCGAGTGCCGGCTCGATCGTATCGGCCATGGCGGTCTCCCTTCCGAAGTTGCCTCCAGAACGAAGTGCCCGCCCGGCCCGTTCCCGCGATTTTCTAGAACTGGAAGTTCACCGCCAGTGCGAACGTGCGGCCGAAATAGGAAGTGTAGAGCGGGTCCTGCCGCGTGGTGTCGGTATAGAGGTTGTTCTGCTCGTTGGTGATGTTGGACACCTCGGCGATCAGCTTGATGTTCTCGCTGAGGTTGTACGAGGCCGACGCATCGACGAAGATCGAGCTCGTCGCGCCGTTTGCGTCGCTGTCCTGCGGTCCCGGGATGCCAGTGAGATAGCCGGCACGATAGTTGACGGTCGAGCGGATGCTGAAGCGATCATCCTCATAATAAACCGTACCGCTGGCCGTTTCCGGCGACAGGCCGACGAGGGGCGCGGTCACGGTCAGCGTCGGTTGGCCGGTGGCGGGGTCGGTTTGCAGGATGTAGTTGATGTTCGACCGTACCCGGGTGAAGTTGCCGAGCACGCCCAGGTTGCTGAGGAAGCCGGGCAGGAAGCGCAACGGCAGTTGCAGGTTCACTTCGAACCCGCGCAGCGGACCGCCGGGCGTGTTGTTGCTGCGCGAGAAGTTGAACAGTTCGTCCGGGCTCGCGGTGCTGCCCGAGAGCAGCGAGAGCGGCAGATTGAGCGCGCTGAACGGCACCAGCTGGTTCGTGTTCTGGATGTAGGTCTCGATGTCCTTGTGGAAATAGGCGACCGACAGCAGCGAGCCCGGCGCAAAATACCATTCGAGCGCCGCGTCGAAGGTATTGGCGCGGATCGGATCTAGGAACGGGTTGCTGGCCGATCCGGTACGGATGACGGCGTTGACGCTCGCGCTCGGGATCAGCTGGCCGTAGGAGGGGCGTGACATCACACGCGCCGCGGACAGGCGGCCGATCAGGTTGGACGTCAGGTCGACCGCGACGTTGACTGAGGGCAGCCAGTCCTCATAGGAGCGCTCGACGGTGGTGAGGACGCCCAGCGTCGGATAGGGCGATCCGGCCGGTGCGTTGACCGGAATCGTCCCCTCGGTGTGCAGCTCGGTACGAACGTAGCGGACGCCGGCGTCGCCGCGGATCGCGATCGGCAGGGTATCCTCGGTGCTGAATTTCACCATCAGATAGCCCGAGGTATATTTCTCCTCGACCTTGCCATAGCCGCTGCCGCATTCGATGCCGCAGTATTTATAGGTGTTGTCGAAATCCACCGCTCTGCGGAACTTGTCGGGATCGATCGCGGCAAAATCCTGCATGTTGCCGCCCAGATTGTCGGCGACTCCGCTGGTGATGAAGGTCAGGTCGCTCAGCGAAACACCGGCCGGTAACGTCTGGGGCAAGCGCTGGGACGGGATCAGGTCATATTGGCGTTGGGTATAGTCGCCTGTGCGATACTGGCCGCCGGCCTGCAGCGTGAAGCCAGGTGCGGCTTCCCATTCGGTGTTGAGTTCAAACGTCTTGCTGACGATCGTATTACGACGATCGAAGCTGGAGATCTGGCCGCGCTGATTGCCGTCCGGCAGCGGTGGTCCATAGGAAAAGATCGATGCGTCGGTTGGGTCTACGCCGTAGCTCAGCTTCGGAGTTTCGGGATTGTCGCGGAAGTCGATCGAGAAGTTGTCGGTGTCATTGGCGTCCATCGCCACTTGCAACTTGTTGACCTGCAATATCGAATCCGAAATGCCGGCGAGACCGTAGACACGGAAGCTGTCGGAAAACCGGTGATCGAAGTTGAGGTTGATCTGGCGGAAGGTGGAGGTAAATTTCTCGTTCTGCATTTCCGAGCGCAGATCGACGCCATCCCACAAACCGTAGATCAGCGAACCCTGGTCGTCGACTTCGATGTCCTTGATCGACATCATGGGCTGCCCACCGTTCGACAAGGTGCGGCCCATCGAGCGTGCGTCCAGCATCGTATCGAGGCGATCGACCTTGAACCGGGAATAAAGGCCGTCGATCGAGATGTCGGTGCGGTCGCTCGGCTTCCACTGCAGCGTCAGCGATCCTGCGATACGCTCCTGCTCCTGGCTCGACTTGACCGGGCGCGGCAGGCGCGGAAGGAACACGCCGCCACCGGGCCGCCCCGACACGCCGGTGCGGCTCATGATATAGTCATATGCCTCCTTGGTGCTGGTGCGCGGATTGCCGGTGCTGCAATTGTTCGCGTCGGCGCCGACCGAAACGCCCGGGTTGCCGACCGTGTTATTCGGGCCGGGACTGGTGACGGCGACGCCCTGATAGGTGTAACCGATCGGGGTACAGAACGGAAAGATGATCGAGGTCGCGGTCGTCTGGCCCGGCAGCAGGACCGACTGGGACTGGCCGGCAACATAGGTCGGCAGGATATCGACTGCCGAATAGGCATATTCTTCGATATGCCGCTTCGAATAGGCGATGCTGCCGAGCACGCCGAACGTGTCGCCGAACTTCTTCGCCACCAGCGCGGACAGGCGCGGGTCGGCCTTCTTGCTGATGTCGTTGTAGATACCGCGCGCGGTGCCGGAGAAGGTGAAATCTTCCTTCTGGTCGAACGGCTTGGGCGCACGCAGGTCGACCGTCGCGCCCAGCGATCCTTCCTCCACGTCTGCGGAGGTCGTCTTGCGCACCGAGAGCGACGAGAAGATCTCGGTTGGGAAGGTGATGAAATCGAACGAGCGGCCCGAGCTGACTCCGCCGCGAATGTCGCTACCGCTGACCTGCGAGACGCCTTCCATCCCGTTGATCCGCACGCGGGTAAACTGCGCACCGAGTCCGCGCACCGAAATGTTCCGGCCTTCGCCGCCGTCGCCGCGCGACAGTGCCACACCGGGAACGCGCTGCATGGATTCCGCCAGGTTGGAATCCGGGAATTTGCCGATGTCTTCCGCGACGATACTGTCGACCGCCGCAGTCTCCTGCCGTTTCAGATTGAGCGCGCTGTTCAGCGAGGCTCGGAAGCCGGTAACGATGATTTCCGATTCCTGCGGAGGCGTATCGGCTTGCGGTGGGGCGACGGAGTTCTCTTCGTCCGTCTGAGCGGCTTCCGGCGCGGGGGTTTGCTCGCCCGTTTGTCCTGCGGCGGGTGACGCCAGCAAGAGGCTCATGAAACTCGTCGAAATCAGCAGCCCACGCTTGTTGCAGCCGTTGCAGCTCATATCGCCTCTCCCAATAGGCCCAGGCCCTGGAGATCTGTCCAGGACGGTAGCTGACAGGTTGCTTTTATTGGCCAGCTAGAGAAGCAGGTATCATCGCCAATTATATATGACAATAGTGCCTGACATGTTGCGGGAGCGGGTCAGGCCAAATTCGGCGCGAGCAGCACTTGACTTACCTTGGTGAGGTTCGCTGTCGCCTTTGGGAATTAAGAAGGACGGGACCTCTCGTTGCCCGAGGGGCGATTCCGGTATCAGACCGAGCGACGGGCCAGCGCGCGCCGCCGTTGATCGGTTTCCGCACGCGCGCGTTCGACTGCCTCGGTTTCGGTCACGTCGAGAAGATGATCGATGACGCGAGTGAGGTGGTCGCGCATCGCGTTGCGGGCGTCGACCGGCGATCGGGCTTCCAGCGCGCTCAGGATGCGGCCGTGCTCGGCCATGCGATTCTCCGTTCCCAGACTCCCTGCCTTCAACAGCACTTCGCGCGCCAGCGGCGAGCGGAAGCGCAGGTCCCAGAAGTCGGTTACGGCCGAGATGATGACTGCGTTGCCGGTCGCTTCGGCAATGGCGATGTGAAAGCGGCGATCGGCTGCCTCGGCGATAACGGTATCTTCCTGCGCCATCTGCGCTAGCAAAATACGTAATTCTTCCAATTGCTTCTCGTCGATCTCCGTCGCAGCAACCGCCGCGACTTCGCCCTCCAGAAGCCGTCTCGCCTCGGTGATCTCGAACGCGCCGATATCGAGTTCCTCATCCACCTCGGCGGTAGAGGAGGCGAGCACGAACACTCCGGACCCCTTTCGCGCTTCGACGATGCCCTGCATCTCCAGCGCGATCATCGCTTCCCGGATCGTCGGGCGACTGACCTTGAACCGCTCGGTGAGGTCGCGCTCGGCGGGAAGGCGCGATCCCACGGGGAAAAGGCCGTTGGAGATATCGGTGATGATGGCCTGCACGATCTTGCGATACAGTTTGCCACCGCGTTCAGCCGCTCGCATTTCATCCCCCATCGATCGGCGGAGCGTCCTGCCCGCCAGAGATTCCCATGATGGGCCCATCCTACTTTGCTCCGCGCGGTTTGTCTTCAAGTTCCCTGATAAATTGCCTGACATCCTATTGCACGTGGTCCGACCACCATCTATTGGAGAAGCAGGAGAGGCCGCCGGCGGCTACGACGAGCGGCACATAACACGAGAGCGTCAAGGGTTCGCCGATCTGCTCTCGGAACAAGGGGTGAGGAAAACGCCATGGCTCGAGGATTCGCTTTTCTGGCCCTGGTCGCAGCGCCGCTCGTCGCCGCGGCTCCCATTCCGGCCGCTGCCCAGGCCCAGGCGCAATGGCGCGACATAACCCCGCGCGCCGATTTGGCCGGCTGGCACGCCACTGGCGGAAACGCCACTTTCACCGTCACGAATGGCGAAGTCATAGGGCGCGCGGCGCCGGGCTCCGCCAACAGCTGGCTAGTGTCGGACGCGCTATACGGCGACTTCATCCTCGAATTCGAAGCCAGGACGGATCCGATGCTCAATTCCGGAGTAATGATCCGCGGGCAGAGCAGGCCTGACTATCGCAACGGCGTTGTCCACGGATATCAGGCCGAGATCGATCCGTCGGCGCGTGGCTGGAGCGGAGGCATCTACGACGAGCAGCGCCGTCAGTGGCTCTACACGCTCGGCCGCAACGATGCCGCACGGCGGGCTTTCCGTTCGGGTGACTGGAACCGCTACCGGATCGAAGCGATCGGCAATCGTCTGCGAACCTTCGTGAACGGGGTGCCGGCAGCCGACATCGCCGATGATACCGACGCGCGCGGTTTCATCGCGTTCCAGGTCCACGCCATCTCCGATGCGGAAGCGAGCCGGGGCCCCGAAGTGCGCTTCCGCAACATCCACGTCATCACCGATGCGCCGGCTCGTTTCGCTTCGCCGTCCACCGGGCTGGAGCAGCAGGGGTGGCTGGCCAACCAGCTGACCGATGCCGAGCAGCGCGCCGGCTGGAAGCTGCTGTGGGACGGCAGGACGACCAGCGGCTGGCGCAGCGCCAAGGCACAGGAATTTCCGAGCAAGGGCTGGTCGATCCGCGACGGCGTGCTCTCGGTCGATGGGGCGGACGGCGCCGAATCGACCAATGGCGGCGACATCATCACGACGCACGAGTATCGGAATTTCGAGCTGTCGGTCGATTTCCGGCTCACGCCCGGCGCCAACAGCGGGATCAAATATTTCGTCGATCCCGATCTGCTGAAAGGCGAGGGGTCGGCGATCGGGCTGGAATATCAGCTGCTCGACGACGCGCGCCACCCAGACGCCAAGATGGGCCGCGACGGCAACCGGACGCTGGGATCGCTTTACGACCTCATCACTGCGCGGAACCTGTCCGATCCGGCCAGTCCCAACAAAAGGTTCAACCCGCCCGGCGAGTGGAATCGCGCCGTGATCCTGGTCCGCGGCCGCCGCGTCGAGCACTGGCTGAACGGCTTCAAGGTGGTGGAATATGAGCGCGGATCGCCCGAATTCCGCGCGCTCGTCGCCCAGAGCAAATATGCCAAATGGCCGAAGTTCGGCGAATGGGAGACCGGCCCTATCCTGCTCCAGGATCACGGCAACCGCGTGGACTTCCGCTCGATCAAGCTGCGCGAACTGTGAAGGGACCGGAATCGATGCTGGACCGCCGGACGATGATCAAGGGCGCAGGCGCGGCGCTGAGCGTGACGATCAGCGCACGCAGCTACGCCCGGATCAAGGGCGCTAACGATCGCCTGAACGTCGCGGTCATCGGCGTGAATGGCCGGGGACAGGCGCATATGAGCGCCTTTTCCAAGCTGCCGAACGTCGAGATAACCCATCTGGTGGATGTCGATTCGCAGGTGCTTGCCAAGCGTGCGGGGGAGTTCGCGGCCAAGGGACATGCCGCGCCGAAGACCGAGCGCGACTATCGCCGGCTGCTCGACAGCAAGTCGGCGGATGTCGTGACGGTCGCCACGCCGGACCATTCGCACGCCAAGCTGGCGATCGATGCGATGGACGCCGGCAGGCACGTCTATATCGAGAAGCCGATCGGCATGGCGCCGGCAGAAGGCGAAGCGCTGATCGCCGTGCAACGGCGCACTGGGCGGCATCTGCAGGTGGGCAACCAGCAGCGATCGAGCCAGGAGACGCACCAGCTGGCGGACCTGATCCGCGCAGGCGAGCTGGGCGACGTGTACGAGGCGCAGACCTGGTACGCCAACAATCGCGTTTCGATCGGCCGCGGGCAGGAAGTTCCGCCCCCGGCGCATCTCGACTGGGATCTATGGCAGGGGCCGCGCCCCCGCGGCCCTTATCGCTCGAACCTGGTGCACTACAATTGGCACTGGTTCTGGAAGTACGGCACCGGCGAGCTCTGCAACAATGCGATGCACGAGCTGGATGTAGCGCGCTGGCTGATGGGGCTGACCTATCCCACTACAGTCACGGCGCGCGGATCGAGGCAGTTCTTCCGCGGCGACGACTGGGAGATGTACGATACGCTTGCGCTCGATCTGGCCTATCCGGACAACCGGAGGATCCGTTGGGACGGGCACAGCTGCAACGCCATGCAGCGCTATGGCCGCGGCCGCGGCGTGCTGCTGCTGGGCACCAAGGGATCGGCGATCGTCGACCGCAACGGTTTCGAGTTGTTCGATCTGGCGGGCAAGCAGCTTCGACAGGTGGCTGCGGCGGCGAGCTCGGAAACCACAGGGACGGTTGGCGAAGGCGCGCTCGACGTCTATCACACCGGCAATCTGGCCGATGTGATCCGCGGCCGGGCAAAGGCACTCGCTTCGCCGATCGAGGAGGGGCATATCAGCACGTCGCTCTGCCATCTGGGCAACATAGCATATCGCACCGGCACGACGCTGTCGCTGGATGCGAAGACGGGCAGGCCCTCGAGCCCGGAGGGCATGAAGCTGTGGTCGGTCGACTATGAGCCAGGCTGGGAGGTCAAGGCCTGACGCCCGCGCCAATCACGACGCAGGTCGAGCGGTTCGTCGCAATGGGTACCCGGATCGAATTGCATCGATTCGGCGCGTCGGATGACGGTGCGCTGATCGAAGCGCGGCGCGCGATCGAGGCGGTCGACGACACGCTGACGATTCATCGTCCTTCCGCAACGACTGCGCTCAACAAGAGTCTGATGAATGGCCGGGAAGCGGCCATCGACGACCCGCTGCTGCTCGATGCGCTGGTCGAGATCGAAGAAGCGCACGCGCTGACGCAAGGCTTGTTCGATCCCGCGGCCGATGTCCGCCTGGCAGGAGCAGGGTGGGGCGCGATCGCATTCGATCGCGGCAATGCCCGCATCCGGGCCTCGCGGCCCGTCGCACTCGATTTCGGTGGCTTCGGCAAGGGTTTTGCGCTCGATCGGGCGTGCGATGTCTTGCGAAGTGCAGGCGCCGGATCGGTGCTATTGTCGGCAGGGGAGAGCTCGATTGCGGTCGTCGGCGAGCATCCCCTGGGCGGCGGATGGCCGTTCGCGATCCCGGATCCGCTGCGGCCCGACCGGACCCTCCTTGAGCTGGAGTTGAGGGACGAAGCGCTGTCCTTCTCGTCTACGGTTGGTGCGGGGACCAATGCTCCGGATCGCGCCGCGATGATCCGCCCGACCGACAGCACGATCGTTACCGACCGGCGCACTACTATTGCCGTGCAGCGCAGCGGCGCACAGGCGGAGGCGATGAGCACTGCCTTACTCGTCGCCGACGACGAGCAGGCGAGCCGCCTGCTCGATGCGCAGCCGCGCTGTTTCCTGTTTGATTTCACCCGTGAGGCGGCGACGCGCCTTTCGCCAGCGAGGACCGCTATTCAATGATCGACAAGGAATTTGACCTCTCGCGACGGGCCTTCATCGATCGTGTGCTGACGGCATCTGCGGCTACGGGAATGGCCACTGCCGCCCCATGGGCTGCCTTTGCCGCCCGCGCCCAGCCGGCGGGAGCCGATCGTGTGCGCCTCGGCGTGATCGGTACGGGTGACCGCGGCCGGACACTGATCCGGAACATCGCCAAGACCCGCAACTGCACGGTGGCGGCGATCTGCGACAATTATGAGCCGCATCTGGCGCGGGGCCGCGCATTGCTCGATCCCGCCACGCGCGCCTTTGCCGATCATCGCGCGATGCTGGATGCTGGCGGGCTCGATGCCGTGGTCATCGCGACGCCGCTCCATGTCCACGCGCGGCAGAGCCTCGACGCGTTCGACGCCGGGCTGCACGTGTGGTGCGAGAAGGCAATGGCGCGGACGATCGACGATTGCAGCGCGATGGTGAGGGGGAGCCAGCGAAGCCGCAAGGTGCTGCAGATCGGGCATCAGCGGATGTTCAACCCGACCTATCTGAACGCGCTTCAGCGCGTGAAGGCGGGTGAGATCGGTCCGATCACCCAGATCCGGGCGAGCTGGCATCGCAACAACAGCTGGCGCCGTCCGATTCCCGCTGGGAGCGATCTCGAGCGCAGGATCAACTGGCGATTGTACCGCGAAAGCTCTGCCGGGCTTATGACCGAACTCGCCACCCATCAGCTCCAGGTCGCGAACTGGTTCCTCGAGGCCGCACCGACCCGCGTGATCGGATCGGGAAGCATCTGCTTCTGGAAGGATGGCCGCGAAGTCTATGATCATGCCGCGCTGGTCTATGACTATACAGGCGGCAGGAAGCTCGTCTGGACCTCGCTGCTGAACAATGCCCGCTACGGTTGCGAGGAGCAGATTCAGGGAAGCAAGGGCACGATCGAGCCTGAGCTGGGCCGGATCTTCAAGGAAAATCCGCCTGGCGTCCGCGCGCTTCGGAAGATGACGGAAGATGTGAAGCAGGGCCAGAAGCGCCCCGTGCCGATCGGCGGCGCGACCTGGTTCCCCGAACTGCCGGTGACTACGCCCGGCGAGTCGCTCGGCTGGGGCGAATATGACGAGACGATGCTGCAGTTCGAGGCGTTCGGCGAGGCGGTCCGCAGCGGCACCCCGGTGCCCGGCATGCTGCGCCAAGCCTATTGGGCGAGTGTGGCATCGTTGTTGGGCGAACAGGCGATGGATAGCGGTCAGGCGGTCGACTGGCCGTCATCGCTTGTCACGGTCTGACTCCGAAGGCCAGGCCCGCTATTCTCCCTGACGCGCTGCGAGCCCTCGTGCTTTCGATACGGGGCGCAGACGCGCGCCCGCGCGGCCTTAAGCGAAGCCGAGCCGCGTGGGGGTGCGCGTCACGGCGCTGGTGATGACCTTCTTGCCGTAAACCTTGGCGATGAGCGCGGCGTCGTCGGCGTTGTTCATCACGACGCGTGTGCCGCCGGAATGGAGCGCTTCGATGGCGCTGATCGGAACCTTGCGCTTGGCGCAGGTGGCTAGAACATGGTCTTTCGTGGCATCGATGTTGATCGCTCTGGACATAGGGTACTCCGGTTTAGCGGCGGCGCGATTGGCCGGGTGGTCTGCACGTAACCGGGCGGGCCCTTTGGAGGCCCGCCCGATCAGTTCAGCCTCAAGCGGCCTGGAGATTGACTGCCGAGGTCTTGCCGCGGTTGTCCGTCTCCAGCTCGTACGAGACGCGCTGGTCCTTATCGAGCGTATGCATGCCTGCGCGCTCGACGGCAGAGATATGGACGAAGGCGTCGCCACCGCCGCCTTCCGGCGCGATGAAGCCATAGCCCTTGTCATTGTTGAAGAATTTCACGGTTCCGGTGATCATATGGGTATCCTTTGTCCCATGCATGACGGGCATGCGCCAATGGCGGCGCATCCCGGCTTCGGTTAGCTAGAAAGGGACAAAGGGAGCAGCCGAAGCGGCCCGATATCCGTCGCATGCGACGTCAGCCCCTTGGATATAGGGAATTTGCGCCGAAAAGGAAGGGGACGACCGATTCGCGTGCAATTTGCGTTGGCATCTCAGGGGTCGAGCGGGTCGCGCGGATCGACGCGCGCGGAAAGGGCCGACGGACGAAATTCGAGCTCGGTCGGCGACAGGCGCTTGCCGACTTTGCCGGGCATATAGCCAAGCTCCCTCTGATTCCGCGCGACGAAGGCGGGACTCTCGATATTGGCGCTCTGCACCGGGTTGCAGACGATCAGCGTATCCTTGTCGAGCGGGGCGCCCATCATCATGAGCAGCCGTGCGGCGTTTCGCAGGTTGGTGGTCGTGTGCCGGGCATAGGGTTCGATCACGATCGCCTCGGCAGGCACGCCGTGCCGCTCGATCAGCGCCTTGCGCATCTCCTCGGCTTCGGTGAAGCGCGTCGCGCGGGGGTGCGCCCGGCCCCCGGTGACGATGATGAAGGGCACATCGCCCTGCGCGAACCGGTTGGCCGCGAGGCGCAGGTGGAGCTTGCCCAGCGGGCTCAGCGGCATGTCCGGGGTTTCGGGGCCCACCCCGGTGACGATCATTGCGCTGTAGCGGTATCGTTTCCAGTCGAGCGTCTTCGCGCGCGCCATCGCCGCTGCGTTGAGGCCGGAAGAAAGTGGTTCGAAGCCGATCGCGTCGGTGCGATCGTTGGTGTCGAGCAGGGCGATCGCGAACTCGATCGACGGGTCCAGCGCCTGCAGCGATCCTGCGCGCGGCGTATTCGCCAGCGCGAGCGCGGCCTTGCGGCGGGTCTGCGATTCCGCGCCGTCGGCCGGGATGCCGGAACCGTCGATCGCCGGATAGGGCGGGACGCCGCCCAATGCATAGGTGTTGATGACGACGTTGATACCCTGCACCTCACGCCCGATCCCTGCCGCCAGGTCGTCCTCGGGAAGCGACGCGGAGCGCGCGTCCGGGAGCGTGCCGAAGGCAGCTGCCAGCGCGGCGGCCTCGGCATCGCTCCACAACATCGCCTTTGCCGTGCAGGTCGCATCCTTGTCGCAGATCATGCGCCGCGCCGCGCGGTCGGCCAGCACTCGAGCGAGCTCAGGCTCGCCCGCCAGTGCGGCGGTGCCGCCGCGCTGCACCGCTCCGCTGAGCAACGGAAACAGTCGCTGCGACAACGCGTCGGCCAGCCGGTCTTGCACCGTTTCCGCTTGCACCTCGGCAGTGCGGTCCGCCCCGGCGTGAGCCGGGACGGTCGCGAGGGGAGAAGCGGCGGCCGCGAGCGCCACGGCCAGCAGTTTCACCCGCCGCCCCATCACCAGGACTTGCCGATGACGAGGCGGAAGTTGCGGCCGAAGATCGGACGCCCATAGATCGCCTCGGCGCTGCCCTGGCCGCTCAGCGAGTCGGTGCGGGTATTGCCTTCGGTCAGGCCATGGGCGTTGAACAGATTGTCGCCCACGAGCTGCACCTGCCAGCTCCCGTGGCGCACCGTCACGCCCGCGCCGGTCGTCCCATAGGCCGGGAGCGCGGTGTTGTTGTAGAGGTCGACGTAGCGCTTGCCCATGTATGTGTAGCGGCCGTAGATCGAGATGTCGGTTTCGCCCGTCCTGAAGTCGAAGCTCGGGCGGATGTTGCCGTATATCTTGGGCTGGCGCACGATCTGGTTGCCTTCGGCCTGCTCGGGATCGGCGCCCGTCGAGCTCTCGAAGTTCTTGTACTTGGGATCGCTGACGGTCAGCGCACCGTTGAGCGTGAACCACGGCGTGACCGCCCAGGCGCCATCGAACTCCACGCCCTTGACCTGTGCCTCGCCGATGAAGGGCACGTTGACGTCGTTGCGCCCGGTGGTCGGGTCGTACGCCAGGAACGACGCGTTGAGCGGATCGAAGTTGGTGTAAAAGCCGGTGACGTAGAGGTACGAACGTCCCGACGCGAGCTTGAGCCCCACTTCAAACTGATCGGCGACAGTGGTCAGGATCGTCGGGTTGATGTTCATCACCGACTGGATGTTGGGCGGCGTCTCGAGGTGCGAGGCGCGTCCGTAGATCCCGATATTGCTGGAGAAGTCGTAGTTCGCGCCGACGGTCCAGTTGGTGACGTGGGGCTTGAGCTTTTGGTTGACGATCACGCCGGTGAAAGCACGCGTGGTGTCGTCCGCCAGCGTGGTCGTATCGCCGAGGTTCGCCTGCTCGGTCAGCGCGCCCCAGCCCTTGTAGCTGTAGCGCTCGTGACGGATGCCCGCATCGATGCGCAGGCCGCGCACGATCTCCCAGGTGTCGTTGGCGTAGATCGCGTACATTGTCGCGTCCGAATCGCCCTGGTTGAGCGTGGCGGCATAGCTGAGCACGCCATTGTCGGTGACACGGCCGAGTTCGGCGCCCGTGGGCGAATAGGCCACCAGGTCCAGGGTGCGCGGCTTGCCCGCCACTTCGATCAGATAATTCTGGTAGGTGGTCCGGCTGTCCTCCCCATAGGCGCTGGCGTAGAGGCCGAGCTTGAGGTCGTGGCTGCCGACCGGGGTGTCGAAGCGCTTGGCGACCGACAGATTGCCCTGCGCCGAATAGAACTTCGAGTGAATGTCGCGATACTGACCCTGCATCACCAGGCCCGAAGCGGCATAGGGATCATAAGCGGTAGTCGTACCGGCCAGCACATAGCCGAACGAAGCTACGTCGCCGAATGCCGTGCGTGATCGATCCCGAAAGCCGTTGGCGAAGCTGGTCGCATCGGCCGGGTTGGTCGTCGAGTAAAAGGCGGTGAAATCGAGCTTACCCTGGGTGTAACCACCTTTGGCCTGGACCAGCCAGCCGTCGAAATCGCCTTCGTACTGGGCGCCGAAGTTCACCATCTGCATGTGCCGCCCGTCAGACAGGTCGCTGGTGCGGCTCTGGATCTGCCCCGTGCCGTCGCGCCACATCAAGTTGACGTTGCGCAGCGCCGGCGAGTTCATCGTACCGGTGAAATAGTCGATGTACGGGTCGAGCGAGACGCTTGGGTCTGTCGGATCCGCGATCGGGATCGGCAGATAGAAGACGTTGTGATCGTTGACGTAGTTGAAGTTGAGCTTGATCGAGCCGTTCTCGAAGTCGTGCTTCAGGTTCGCGCGGATCTGGCCGCCCTTGTCGTTGGGGAAGCCGTTGTCACGGTAGCCGTCGTGATAGCGGATGAAGCCGCCGATCGCGTAATAGGTGTCTTCGCTGATCGGCCCGGCCTGATAGGCTTCGAGGCGATAGAGGCCGGTGTCGCCCAGCGCGACCTGCGCCTTGCCGCGCGGGGTGTCGCTGCCGGTCACGGTGATGGCATTGATGATCGCCCCCGAATAGCTCGCATAGACCGGCGCAGGGCCGCCGCGCACCACTTCCACGCGGTCGGTCATCAGGTCCTGCTTGAGGATCGCATCGCCGCGGAAGAACACCCCGTCGTTCTCGTGGAACAGCGGCAGCCCGTCCTGCTGGAAGCTCACGAACCCGCCGTCGTTCGGCAGGCCGCGGATACGGTAGATGTTCTGCACCTCGCCGCCGGTGATCTCGGTCTGGAAGCCGGGAAGCTGGCCGATCAGGTCGGCGAAGTTGACGGGGGCGATCTTCTCGACGTCGGCGGTCGAAATCGTGTTGATCGCATAGGATGCGTCGAAGCGGCGCTGCGCGCGGGTTGAGCCGGTGATGATGATGTCGCTCGGCGCGTCTTCGGCGCCGTCGCTCGCGGATGCGGGCGGTGTGCCATCGGTTTGCCCTTGAGCTGTGGTTTGCGCGAAAGCGGGCTTGGCAGCGCCCGCGCAAAGGGCGGCAAATGCGGTGCTAGCGAGAATGTTTTTGAGCATGGACCCCTCTGAATTTTGGGCCGCCGAAAGGCGACCGGGGGGCCTTGGCCGCTTAAAATGACGCTTTAATTATTCTTGGAAAAATAATTACTTTATTCAGACACTCAGGCGTTTGGCTGAGGACGTGCGGTGCTCGTCGCGCCCGCACTATCCCCACCTAGATCGCCGTTCAGCCCGGCTCAATCGTGAGGCTCTCCACGCCCCGCGGGGGACCGGAGCTCAAGAGTAACGCCAGTTGCGAGGAGGAGCGCGATGAATCATCCGCTCCGGCGCATCTGTCGAATGGATCGTGGCAGCCTGCATCCAGGAACAGAGTGTCGCTAGCAAGCTCCAGTAGGGCTGATGGACGTATGCAGAAAACTGCATCCGTAGGAAAGATACTTCAAAAATCGACTCCGGTTTCGGAGCTATTGTAGGCCTGCACACCCAAAATCGACTTTCTCAGCTTCTTGCCTAGTTCAAGTAAAGTAAGTTAGCATCCGCCATTACGGACGTCGTCCAAATAAAAACTGTTTGAGGTAATTTAGGCGCAGGGCGGAGGTGGGACATGAAGGTCGATGTGATAAATAAGTCCACGGGTAATGTGACCAGTGTGGATGGAAACATCATCAATATCGACGACCCTAGCGTCATCCGCCTTGACATGGACCGTTCCAAAATCACAAGTTTAGAACGGCAGGGTAACGATCTCGTAGTCCAATTGGCTGACGGCGGGGTTATCCGGATATCCAATTTCTATCTTCAGGAGAACGGGGTCGCGAGCGATCTTGTCGTGCGCGAAGCCGATAATAGCCTCTGGTTGTCCAGCTCGGCCAATGGACCTCCCCGCTTCTCTGCTCTTCAGGGATTGGAGGGATTGGTCGAAGAAGCTAGTGGCGGCGGTGTGCTGCTTCCGGCGCTGCTCGGTGTGGCCGGTGCTGCGGGCTTGGCGGCTGCGGTCGGCTCCGGCGGAGGAGGCTCGGGTAGTGGCGGTAACGGCCCGAACCCGGCGCCCGACACAACAGCTCCCAACCCTCCTTCCGCGTCTGTGAACGGTCAAGGCACGGGTGTCAGCGGCACAGGCGAAGCTGGCGCGACGGTGCAGGTCCGTGACGCAGCGGGCGCGGTGATCGGCACCGGCACGGTCGGCGCAAACGGCAGCTACTCTGTCACGTTGACGCAGCCGCAGACCAATGGACAAAGCGTCACGGTGACGCAGACCGACGCTGCGGGCAATACGTCGGGACCGACCACCGCAGTCAGCCCGGACCTGACGGCCCCCAATGCCCCGACGGCGACCGTTGCGCCGGACGGCACCACCGTCACCGGCACGGGCGAGCCCGGCGCGACAGTCAGGGTGACTGATTCGGACGGTGTACTCGTTGGCACTGTGCAGGTCGGTGCGAATGGCACCTACACGGTTCCACTCGCACCCGGCGTGGCGGATGGGGGTTCGCTGAGCGTTACGCAGACCGATACTGCGGGCAACACCTCACCTGCGACGGTGATCACCACTCCCGACCTCGTCGCGCCCGGCGCGCCGACGGCCGTTGTGACGCCGGACGGCACCGCCGTCACCGGCACGGGTGAACCGGGCGCTATAGTCACGGTGACTGACCCGGACGGTGTACCCGTTGGCACTGCGCAGGTCGGTGCGAATGGCAGCTATACGGTTCCGCTCGCGCCAGGCGTTGCGGATGGGGATTCGCTGAGCGTCACGCAGACCGATACGGCAGGCAACACCTCGCCTGCGACGGTGGTCACCACTCCGGACCTCGTCGCGCCCGGTGCGCCGACAGCCATTGTGACTCCGGACGGCACCGCCGTTACCGGCACGGGTGAACCGGGCGCTACAGTGACTATTGCCGGCCCGGGCGGCGTGCCGATCGGAACGGCGATCGTGGCAGCCGATGGCAGTTATACGGTCCCGCTTTCCCCGGCGCAGCTGAACGGCGAAACGCTTCAGGTCACTCAGGCTGATGCCGCCGGTAACGTGTCGCCGCCGACTTCGGCGCTGGCGCCCGATATCACCGCACCGGCAGCGCCTACGGTTGTCGTGAGCCCGGACGGAGTCTCGGCAACCGGCAGTGGCGAGCCCGGTGCCACCGTCACCGTGACCGATGCCACCGGCACCGTCCTCGGGACCGGAGCAGTCGGTGCGGACGGCAGCTATTCGGTGGTGCTGAATCCGGCCCAGGCGAATGGCGAGACCATCCGCGCGACGCAGTCGGATGCGGCCGGCAACGTTTCGCCGCCGGCTATTGCGACGGCGCCGGATATCACGGCGCCGTCGGCCCCTGCCGCAACGCTGGATGCCACAGGCTCGGTAGTAACGGGCACGGGCGAGCCGGGTGCCACCGTGGAGGTTCGCGATCCGGCAGGAACCGTGATCGGCAGCGGCGTGGTTGATGGGCAGGGCAATTTCTCGATCGTCCTGACGGCGCCGCAGATCAACAGCCAGCAGCTGAGCGTGACGCAGGCCGACGCGGCCGGGAACGTCTCGCCGCCGGCTTCGCTCGTCGCACCCGACCTCACTGCGCCTCCGGCACCGGCTGGAACCGTGGCGGCGGACGGCGCTTCGATCACCGGGACGGGTGAAGCGGGGGCGACCGTCACCATAAGGGATCCGGTCGGTGTGGTCATCGGCACCGCCACGGCTGGTGCGGACGGCAGCTTCACTGCAACGCTCACACCTCCGCAAACCAACGGCGAGCTGCTCAGCCTGACCCAGGCCGATGCAGCCGGCAATGTTTCGCCCGAGGGGACCGCCACGGCGCCCGACCTGATTCCCAACGACTCGCCTGCAGCGCCCACCGCCACTGTGGGTGCCGATGGTGCGACGGTGTTCGGAACCGGGCAGGTGGGTGCCACCGTGACCGTGCGGGGTCCGGACGGGGCGGTCCTCGGCACTGCAACCGTCGACGGCACCGGGGCCTATACCGCGATCCTCTCGACGCCGCAGGTGAACGGCGAGACGCTGCGTGTCACCCAGGCGGACGCCGAGGGCGATGTGTCGCCGCCGGCGACTGCGATCGCACCGGACCTCACTGCGCCCGCCGCGCCGACCGCCACGGTCGATGCGACCGGCACGGTCGTGACCGGCACCGGCGAGCCCGGGGCTACTGTGCGGGTTGCCGATGCCAACGGCACCGTGCTCGGCACCGCCACGGTAGCTGCGAACGGCAGCTATGCCGTGAGCCTGTCGACGCCGCAGCTCAATGGTGAGGCACTCGCGGTCACTCAGGCCGATGCAGCGGGCAATGTCTCGCCGCCCACGGCTGCGATTGCACCTGACCTCACCGCACCCGCCGCACCGACTGCAGCCGTGAGCGGCGACGGCACCGTCGTCACCGGACAAGGCGAGCCGGGTGCCACCGTGGAGGTTCGCGATCCGGCAGGAACCGTGATCGGCAGCGGCGTGGTTGATGGGCAGGGCAATTTCTCGATCGTCCTGACGGCGCCGCAGATCAACAGCCAGCAGCTGAGCGTGACGCAGGCCGACGCGGCCGGGAACGTCTCGCCGCCGGCTTCGCTCGTCGCACCCGACCTCACTGCGCCTCCGGCACCGGCTGGAACCGTGGCGGCGGACGGCGCTTCGATCACCGGGACGGGTGAAGCGGGGGCGACCGTCACCATAAGGGATCCGGTCGGTGTGGTCATCGGCACCGCCACGGCTGGTGCGGACGGCAGCTTCACTGCAACGCTCACACCTCCGCAAACCAACGGCGAGCTGCTCAGCCTGACCCAGGCCGATGCAGCCGGCAATGTTTCGCCCGAGGGGACCGCCACGGCGCCCGACCTGATTCCCAACGACTCGCCTGCAGCGCCCACCGCCACTGTGGGTGCCGATGGTGCGACGGTGTTCGGAACCGGGCAGGTGGGTGCCACCGTGACCGTGCGGGGTCCGGACGGGGCGGTCCTCGGCACTGCAACCGTCGACGGCACCGGGGCCTATACCGCGATCCTCTCGACGCCGCAGGTGAACGGCGAGACGCTGCGTGTCACCCAGGCGGACGCCGAGGGCGATGTGTCGCCGCCGGCGACTGCGATCGCACCGGACCTCACTGCGCCCGCCGCGCCGACCGCCACGGTCGATGCGACCGGCACGGTCGTGACCGGCACCGGCGAGCCCGGGGCTACTGTGCGGGTTGCCGATGCCAACGGCACCGTGCTCGGCACCGCCACGGTAGCTGCGAACGGCAGCTATGCCGTGAGCCTGTCGACGCCGCAGCTCAATGGTGAGGCACTCGCGGTCACTCAGGCCGATGCAGCGGGCAATGTCTCGCCGCCCACGGCTGCGATTGCACCTGACCTCACCGCACCCGCCGCACCGACTGCAGCCGTGAGCGGCGACGGCACCGTCGTCACCGGACAAGGCGAGCCGGGTGCCACCGTGGAGGTTCGCGATCCGGCAGGAACCGTGATCGGCACGGCGATCGTCGCCGGCGATGGCACTTATTCCGCCACGCTGACGACTCCCCAGGCCAATGGCGAGACGCTCGGCGCAACCCAGGTCGACGCTGCCGGCAACGTATCACCTTCCACCATCGTGACCGCGCCCGATATCACGGCGCCAGCTCCGCCTTCCGGCGTGGCGATCGATGGCAATGGCGTGGTCGTGACGGGATCGGGCGAGCCTGGCGCGACCGTCGAAGTGCGCGATGCTGGTGGCAATGTGATTGGGACCGCCACCGTGGCTGCCAACGGCAGCTTCACGGTCCCTCTCAACGATCCTCAGACGGCAGGCGAGGCATTGAGCGTCTCGCAACGCGATCCCGCCGGCAATCAGTCCGGCGCGGTACCACTCACTGCGCCTTTCGATATCGACGCGTTCGACAATAGTGCGGTGGCCTCGATCGACCTCGTTCCGACGACGACTGACGAAGATTTCGGAAGCGCGAACTATCTGGTGCTCGTCTCACTGGGTCTGCTGGACCTCGATGCACAGGTGCTTGCGACTCCCAATGTGCAGTTCACAGTGGAGGCCGGGCATGTGCTCGATGCCACCTTCACCTATGATGCCACGCTCAGTATCGGCGTGCTGAGCGGCTACTCGGTTGTTGTTCAGCGCTTCGATGGCGCGAACTGGGTGGCGATCAACGGACAAGGCAACAGCTCCCTGCTGGAGCTCGGGCTGCTCAACGGCGATCTCGTTGCCACCGAAACCTTGGGCCCGGGCGAGTATCGCGCATTCGTCACTTTCGATGGCGCGGCGGGTGTCGGGTTGCTCGGCGGCCTCGACGTGACCGGCGTCGACAACGATTACACCGATATTGCAGCCGTGGTGCCGAGCGCGGTGTCGGGCAATGTCATCACCGATGCGGGCGCTGGCGGCGCAGTCGACTTGGCGAGCCCGCAAACGACCCTGCAGAGCGTGACGGTGAACGGCGTGACCACCGTGATTGCAGCCGATGGTACAGTCGTCGACGGCTCCTGGGGCACGCTGGTCATCAATCGCGACGGCAGCTATACTTATACACCCGATGCGAATTCGGCGGCGATCGGCCAATCCGACACGTTTACCTACACGCTCGTGGACGGCAGCGACGGCGAGCTGGAAAGTGCGACGCTCACCGTCACGATCAGTAGCCCGGACGTTTCAGCATCGCCGGTCGCCGGAAACGACACGGGAATCGCCACGGCGACTTTCGAGAATGTCGTCACGAGCTCGCCGGCAGCCGTGGACTCGAGCTTCAATACGCCAACCGCGTTGCTTCTGACCGGGGCAGAGACAGGCTCTGTAACTGACAGCTTTGTCGTCGATCCGAACAGCACGGCCGATGTGACGCTTTCGGCCGTCTTCCAGGGCCTGCTGTCTGTGCTGCCCAACTACACGATCACGGTCACCAATGATCAGGGCCAGGAAGTCGGCACGCTCTCGCAGACTGCGATTATCGGCTTGCCGCTCGGCAGCGGAGTGTCGCTGACGATGCAGGATCTTCCGGCGGGCACCTATAGCTACACAGTGACGAGCACCAATCTGCTGGGCACCGGATACACCAGCACCGTCTATGTGGGGCAGACCGTGACCCATTTGGACCAGCACACGCTGACGGGTACTATCGCCGCCGAAGGGAGTTTGCTGGAGAACGACGCTCCGGGAACCGACTTTGTGACGCTCCGGATGCAATCAGGGGGCAGCTTCGTCGAAGTGGGCGATGCCCCGCTCATAATCGTGGGGACCTACGGCACGCTGACCGTGAACGAAGCTGGCGAGTATAGCTACCAGCCGAGTGGAGCGCTCACATATTCGAGCAGCGACCCGATCGACAGCTTCACCTATCAGCTGGTGCAGCCCAATGGTGAGATTGCAACCGCGCAGCTCGACATCGTGGTCGATATCAACAACGGAGCTGCACCTACGGCCGCCATCGCTGAGGCGCCGGACATGACAAGCATGCTGGCAGATGTGGTGCCGCTCGCGATCTTCTCGACCGAGACGACCAATGCACCACTGCTAGCATCCTCTGAAGATCAGATCCCGATCAGCCTGATCGAGGAGCAGGATACGTTGGAGAGCATGCTTGGTGGTTTTCTGACTGACCAGCAGGAATCGCTGAATGCCTCATCCGATACGCAGTTTTCGTCTCCGGAGACCTCTGCTCTGGCTCTCCCTGAAGATCCGTTCGGCTATCTCGTATCGCCGAGCCAAATCGAGGACGAGCGGGCAATCATGACACATGCGGCATGATTATTAACTCCGAAAACGGATTTAATTGAAGAAAATGCGGATGATCTCAGGATAATTACTTAAGATAGATAAGTAGATCAGTGCGTGGGGGGCGTATCGCGTGGCGATAGTGTTGCGGCACGCGCAGCTCGGAAAGGCTGCGCGTGTCATAGCGCTCGGAGTGGCCGCTGGAGTTTTCGGCGGTGGCGTCGAGGCGCGAGAGGATGCCGTGTTGTCGATAGAGAGCGCCGTCCGCAAGGTGGTAGCTTGGCATCCGAACATCACGGCGGCTGCTGCAACGCTCGACGCCCGCAGCGAGGACGTCAATGCTGCCCGCGCGGGCTACCTTCCGCAGGTCAATGTCGGCGTGGGCACCGGGTATGACAACAGGCTGGGCTCGAACTGGCGACCTCGCCCACAGCTCTCTGCGTCCCAGATGCTCTATGATTTCGGCAAGGTCGGCAGCGCCGTCGATGCCGCGCGTGCCGGCACCCGTGTCGGCCGAGCCGATCTGCTGCTCGCCATCGACTTGCTCATTCGCGAGACCGGCTACGCCATTGTAGAGGTGCAACGAAACGCCGCGATCCGCCAGACGGCGGAGGAGCAGCTAGTCCGCATCCGGGAGATCAGCACGCTGGTGGGGCATCGCTTCGCCAAAGGCGCGACGACGCGTTCGGACACGCTGCAGGCGCAATCGCGCGTGGCGGCTGCGGAAGCCACGCTGGCGCAGATCGATGCCGAACAAAGACGGTGGATGAGCAATCTCCAATTTCTGCTGGGAATGGAGAACGATGTCATTGATGTGACCGCCGAGGTCCCTGAATGGCTGATGCAGAGCTGCACGCATGGCGTCGGTGACTGGGCCAATGTTCCCACGGTCATGCGGGCGGACGCGCAACGTGAACGAGCGACTGCCGAATTGCGGCGTAGCCGCGCCGACCGCCTTCCGACGGTGACGCTTTCCGGAGATGCCGCACCGGATGTCGTCGGGCCTTTCTCCAGCCGCAGCACGTACAGCTTCGGCCTCAGCGTCACCAGCAACGTCTTCGGCGGCAATGCCACAAGGGCACGCGTGCGTAGCGCCGACTATGCACTGGCCGCCGCAGAGGCGGCGGCGCAGCAGGCCCGCAACGAGGCGAGCCAGCGCTTGGCGGAAGCTCAACAGCAGATCGCCAGCCTGAACCGATTGCTCGAAACGCTATTGGCGCGCCAGGCGGACATGGCGGAGACGGGCAAGCTCTACCGCCTCCAATATCTGGAAATGGGCACGCGAACCCTGGTGGATCTGCTCAATGCCGAGCAGGAACTGCAGCAGGCCAGGTTCGATGCGATCAACACGGCGCACGACCTGCGCCGGCTTGAACTAGACTGCCTATATTATTCGGGGCGCTCTCGTGACGCCTTCGGCCTCGCTGGCACGCGTGCCCAAGGCGTCACATTGTGAATGCGGCACCGTCAACCGCACCAGCAGCCCCCTCGGATGCCGAGGCGTGGCTCGACATTCTCGGCCAGGCAGCGCGCCACTATCGGCTGCCTTCCTCCGCGCAGGAAGTGCGATTGGCAGCCCTGTGGAGCTCCGCGGGAAACGAGAGGGACCGGATCCGCAAGATTGCACGGGCGACCGGGCTCGCCATCCGCTTCGTCGAGCCGCAAGCCTCACGTTTGACGAGTTGGCGGCTCCCCGCAATTGCCTGCCTTCGCAGCGGCGAGCTCGCCCTGGTGACTGCCATCGATCTCGAGGGCAAAGCGGTCTTCACCATGGCCGGCGACGCCGGGCTGCAATCGCGCAGCCCCTTGGCGGAACTGATCGGCGCCAGCATCCATATCGTTGTACCCCGGCCGATCCGATCGGCCGCCGATACGCGCGTCGACGCCTATATCCGGCCTTTCGAGGAGCACTGGCTGCGACGCATCGTGCTGCGCGATGCATCGGCCTACGGCCATGTCGCGGTTGCTTCCGTCGTCACCAATCTGCTCGGGCTGGCAGGAGCCCTGTTCTCGATGCAGGTCTACGACCGCGTCGTCCCGGCCAAGTCGATGCCCACCTTGGTCATCCTGTTCCTGGGCGTGCTGTTGGCGATAGGCTTCGATTTCCTGCTGCGGCGCCTGCGTGTCAGCATCACCGATATTCTCGGCAAGCGCGCCGACCTGCGCCTTTCGGATCTGGTCTTCGGCCATGCGCTGCGCGTGCGCAATCGCGCCCGCCCGACTTCGACGGGGACTTTCATCGCTCAGCTGCGCGACCTCGATCAGGTTCGCGACATGCTGACCTCAACCACGGTTGCCGCAGTGGCAGATCTTCCGTTCTTCCTGCTATTCCTGGCTATTCTCGCTTACATCGGTGGCGTGCTCGCCCTGGTGCCGCTCGTGGCCCTCGTCGCTCTACTACTGCCGAGCCTGCTTGCTCAACGCCGGTTGCGTGCGCTTGCCAGTGAATCGATGCGTGAGACCTCCCTGCGCAACGCGCTGTTGGTCGAAGCGGTGCAAGGCATCGAGGACGTTAAGGCACTCCAGGCCGAGGAACGGTTCCAGCGCCAGTGGAACCACTATAACGCCGTGGCGGGGGAAGCGCAGCTGCGGCTGCGCGGGCTCACCAACAGCCTCGCAACCTGGTCGCAGAGCATTCAGAGCGCTGTCTATGCCACGGTGATCTTCGTCGGCGCGCCGATGGTCATCGCGAGCGACATAACGACGGGTACCCTCATTGCGGCGTCGATGCTCGCCTCGCGGATGATGGCGCCGATGGCACAGATTTCCGCACTTCTCGGCCGCTATCAGCACGCGCGGCTTGCGGTGCAGAGTCTCAATCAGATCATGGCACTGCCGGTCGACAGCCCCGACGCCGAGCACCGGATTCCCCTCCCGGCGGTCACCGGAAGTTTTACGCTGCGTTCCGCCGTATTTTCCTACAATCCCGACGCTCCGCCCGCGCTGTCCGTCGCCGGCCTCGAGATTGCGGCCGGTGAAAAGGTGGCGCTGCTCGGCCGCAACGGCGCAGGAAAATCGACGCTGCTTCAGGGGCTTTCGGGCATGCTGCAGCCCATTTCGGGTGAAGTGCTGCTCGACGGTCTCGCGATGCATCAGATCGACCCGGCGGACGTGCGACGGGACGTTGGTCTGCTCACCCAGAACAGTCGGCTATTTCACGGCACGCTGCGCGAGAACCTGACGATGGGGGCGCCGCATGCAAGCAGCGAGGAAATCTTCTCCGCATTGGCTATCGCCGGTGCGGTGGACTTCGTACGGCGCTTGAGCGACGGGCTGGAGCATGTCGTGCTCGAGGGCGGCCTGGGCCTGTCGGGCGGGCAGATCCAGTCGCTGCTCCTTGCCCGGCTGCTGCTGCGCCAGCCTACGGTCGTGCTGCTCGACGAGCCGACCGCGGCTATGGACGAGATCACGGAGCGCCACTTCATCGATCGATTCCGCGAGTGGAGCCGTGATCGCACCGTGATCATCGCCACGCACCGGATGCGGGTGCTGGAGCTCGTCGACCGCGTCCTGGTGATCGATCAAGGGGCGATCCTGCTCGACCAGCCCAAGCAGACAGCGCTCGATGCCATGCGCAATGCCAAGGGGCAGGCAGCATGACAGCGCGCGAAGCGAGCGGCGCTTCGGCCCTCGACGACGAAGGCAATGGTCATTTTCGACACGCAAGACGTTTGCTGTGGGTACTCGTGGCGTTGTTCACCGTCGCATTCGGCTGGGCTTGGGTGGCGACGCTGGACGAAGTCGCGACCGGCGCCGGCCGCGTCGTGCCAACCAGCCGAGAGCAGGTGCTGCAATCGCTGGAGGGTGGCATTCTGGCCAAGCTGATGGTGCGGCAGGACGATATCGTGAATCCTGGCCAGGTGCTCGCCCAACTGGATCCGACGCAGGCGGGCTCGACTGTCGAGGAGAGCGCTGCCAAATATCGCGCCGCCCTCGCGAGCCAGGCCCGGCTCCAGGCTGAAGTCGAGGGCACGCCACTTCGCTTTCCCGAGGCGCTCGACAGCTACCCTGAGCTCAAGGCGGAGCAGCAGCGGCTCTTCGATGCCCGGCGGCGGAGCCTGCAGAACTCGGTGGCCCTGATCGACGAATCCCGTTCCCTGATCAATCGCGAAGTGGCGATCGGCGAGTCGCTGATCTCCGTCGGTGCCGCCAGCAATGTCGAGGTGCTGCGGCTCAAGCGTCAGCGCGCCGATCTCGATCTCAAGAAGTCGGATCTTCGCTCGCAGTATCTGGTCGAGGCGCGCCAGGATCTTGCCAAGGTGAGCGAGGAGGTCGAAGCGCTGGCACCGGTCGTTCGCGGGCGTTCTGACACGCTGCAGCGCCTCACTTTGCGTTCGCCCGTCCGAGGTATCGTCAAGAACATCGAAATCTCGACGATAGGCGGTGTCGTTCCGCCGAACGGCAAGATTATGGAGATCGTGCCGTTGGATGAGCGTCTGCTGGTGGAGGCGCGTATTTCGCCTCGTGACATCGCTTTCATCCACCCCGGCCAACAGGCCAGCGTCAAGATTACGGCATATGACTATTCGATATTCGGTGGGCTCGAGGGTGATGTCAGCAGTATCTCGCCAGATACTATCCGCGACGAGGTGAATCCCGAAGTTTATTATTACCGAGTGTTCGTGCGCACGCGATCAGACGCACTATTCAACAAAGCCGGCGGCCGTTTCCCGATCGTTCCTGGAATGGTGGCAACTGTGGATATCCACACCGGCAGCAAAACGGTTCTGCAGTACTTGCTGAAGCCGCTCAACCGGGCACGCGAAGCGCTGCGCGAGAGATAGGAGTTTTTATAGATCTATAGAACAGCATGAGAATATCTGTGGTTTGGATTAGCGCACTACATGACGGGATGTGAGCATGTATAAGTATCCTGCGTCCAATTTTAGTGCAGATTTGCAAGGGGTCGATTCATCGTTAACGGAAGGGGAGGGTGACCAGGAGTATTCGCTCCTCGATCTTGCTCGGAAGATGCAGCTGATGCGCGCAAGAATGGCGAAGCTGTTTCCAAGAAACGTATTCCGAGATTCGGCGTGGGACATGGTGCTCGAACTGTTTGTTGCGGGACGGGAAAACCGGGCCGTCTGCGTCAAGGAGCTCGTCCTGACTTCTGGGGAAACATCGACGAGCGCGCTTCGGCGTATTGATCGTCTCGAAGCCGCCGAGTTGCTTCGCCGCTCCCATGATTCCGCGGATCACCGGCGGGTGGTGGTGACCTTGACGCTGAAAGGGGAGGAGGCGATGGTCATGACGCTGCGCAATCTGTTCCTCACCGTTGCTTCTCTCCAACCGCGAGGCAGCCGACCCGACCAGCCTCCGCTTGGTGGGTCTGACCGTCAATACGAAGCTGGCCGTAAGTGAGGCGAAGCGAACGGGACGGGGATTCTGAATCCGGCAACTCGGCCTCAAAGCGCGGCGATCGGCTGCAACTGATCTCTCATTCGATCATACAATTTCGATTTTTCCGCCCTTCAGCGTCAGCAATTCGGCCGATATGTCATAAGCTTCGGCCGTAGCGATCTGAGGCGCGATTTCCGCCAGTTCAGCCACCGCCTCGGCATCATCGGAGCCACAAACCATCAATTGATCACGGCACGGTATCGCGAACACGGGATCGCCTTCCAGATCGAGTTGCCCGATCCAATCGGCTGCAACGAGAATGAGGCTGGCGTCAAAGAAGCCGTCGAGCTCGATCCGATATCGACCGTTGCCGCCGATCGCCTGCAGTCCGGCTGCGCGACCCGCCAGGTTGGACATCGCTCGGGCGAACAACTGTGCTTCGTCGCACACGCCCTCCAGATGCTGGCGTTTCACAAAGGCCATCGTCGAAGGCAGGTCCTGAACGGGCACAATGATCAGGTCGGAGACAAAGGGGCGGATCACCAAATCGACGTCGTCGCCGATCTGAGCGGCGGCCGTCGCTAGCCACGAGCGAGATTTGATGAGAGGCAGGACGAGGTTGAGATCGAGCGGTGCTTGCGGTGCCGCTGATGCACGAGCCGAAGCAAGATGCGCCTCGATCAACGCTTCCAGCACTTCCGGCTCATTGCGGTACTGCGCATGGGCATTGCCCAGGAACAGGTTGATTGTCCCCCCATCAGCCCGGCGCATACGAATATCGACGCCGTCCCGCTCGGCTGACAATTCCGGGGCCTTCTCCGCGAACACCTTCACATAATGGTCAGCAAATTGCTCGCGATTCAGGACGTTGGGCTTTTGTCGGCCAAAGAGTTTAGAAAGCAGCGACATCGCTCCAATCCCCATTGTTCACTTGCTGAATCGTGAGCTTTCTTGACGATCTGCGCAAGCAAAGACGAGACTTGAGCCGGTGGGCACACTGGGATTGAACCTGCCTGCTGATTAAGAGCGGCGCCGTCGTCCTAGCACTGGGAAGCATTATCAGGTGCTTGGCTGCATCCGTACGGATCGGTGGCTCCGATATACCACAAACCGGTGCTACTGACCAAGAACTGCTGGAACGGGGAGGGTTATGAGCTCAGCAAGCTCCTTTTAAATAGCACCTTGACCAACCTCCCCTCTAGAATCCGTCCGACGACATAGAGGGCAGCGAAGATTGCAGCAAAGACATAGGCTGGCGTTGGCGACGGCTTCTTACCTTCTGTCTCCTTGTCCTTGCCTTCCTTTTTAGGCTTTTCGGGTGCGGGCGCGCCGAGAAACTTGTCTATCGGATTCATCGGCGTAACAGCATCCTTTTTGGCGGGCTTCTTCGAAGTATCTGATATTTTCCCAGATTTGTCCGAGGCTTCGATTGAGGACTCTTGGAGCTCAGCGACGGCTACGGTTAGCCGCGCGGTGCCCAGAAACAGCAGCGGCGCCAGAAAGCAGAACATCAACGCCCGACTGGTCAGCTGGTAGCGCAGCACAGAGCCGGCCGCGCTCTTTTCAATCTGCAGGACGCCACCATCAAAAACGGACATCTTGTCCTGGGCCGCCTGGCCCTTCTTGCGGAAGGTCAGCGTATCGTTTGTCCGTTCGTGGCTGGTGCCGGTCTGGCGGAATAGGGGGGCGAGCTTGTCAAAGGCATCGTCGCCCGATTGCCCGGGAGCAAGCGCCAGGCTGCCCCTGACCCGCCAGATCCAGTCGATGAAACGCGGGCTCACATCATCTCCTTTTGAGAGCATTACCAATGGGCAGAGGGAATCTCGTGGAGGCGGAGCAGTTCGCTCACTCGGCGGGCATCGGAGCCGCCACCGGCCGGCCAAATCGTTCCTTGAGCGCCTTCCAGCCCTCGGTGAAGGGATAGATCATCGTCTCGCCGACCGACATCCGTCGCCCGCCCTCCATGCCGAGCAGCTCTGCCTCGCCGTCGACGCATGTGCCGAACATGCGGTCTATGATGATCCAGGTACTGGCATAATTGCTGCGGCTAGCCTCGTAGTCCTGCGAATGGTGCAGGCTATGGTGCTCGGTAGTGTTGAACAGGAAGCGCCACCAGCGCGGCGTGTTGAAGCGGACATTGATGTGCTGGTAGGTGCCGACCGCCAAGCCGAGGGAGCCGGCGAGCAAGGCGGCCCGGGGAAGGAAATCGAAGAATCCGCCGACACCGAGTCCGATCAGGAACAGCTCGATCGGGTTGCCAACTGCGCCTTTGTTGACGTTCAATTGGGTGATGTAGTGGTGTGGCGCGTGGGTCAGCCACAGCGGATGCCAATTGTGCATGCCGCGATGCATCCAGTACTGGCCGAAATCGAAGATAAACGAGATCAGGAAGGCCTGCATCAGGAGCGGCAGCCCGATGAACCACGCGAACTTGTCCCAGTCGAAGGACTGCTGAATGGCTTCGATCATGGCTCCATCGCCAATATAGCTGTCTACCAGGCGGAGTAGCGTATAGCCGAGCCCAACATAGAACAGGTCGGTGACCAGTTCCTTCCACGTCAGGCGCCAGCTCGCGTAGCGCGGGTTCACCCATTCGAGCCCCAGCAGCAGCACCTTGAAGCCGATGCCGATGCCGATAGCGGTCGATGCCTTGGCGATGGAATTGGGCGCGTAGTACCAGAACGCGATCAGCGCGAACAACATGGTGGGCTGAAACCAGGTGAAGACGAACTGCTTCACCGGCCCGCCTTCCACCCTGGGGATGTTCTCCCAGCCTATGGTTACCGGCGCCTGTGCCCCGATCACTCTTTTGCCGACGCGAATTCCGTCCATCTTGTCCCCGCGATACCGAGTGTCGGCTCTAGAATATCGGGGTCTCCGCAGCGGCGGCATACGTCATCGGACGTATATGTTCGTTTTCATCAATCACTTGTTCGGTGGAAGCCGACCCGAAGCTTTGCGATCCTAACCCACCTTGAGGATGTCGCCTGTGCGATCACTCCTGCGGGGCGATCGTCAGCCGGATGCCACTCAGCGCCGCCGAGGCCGGAATTTGGCACGATAGGCGTGAACCGGCCGCGCGATGCTCCGAGCCGTCCAGCAAATCGTTCTCGTCCGGCGACATCGGGGGCAGCATCGAGACGAAGGCCGGATCGACGTGGACATGGCAGCTCGCACAGGAACAGCAGCCGCCACAAAAGGCCGGAATGTCATCGATCCCGGCCGACCGGATGATCTCCATCAGCGAATGGCCGATCGCGCCCTCGATCTCACGGGTTCCGCCCGCCAGATCCACGACATGCAGCTGGATCCTCGCTTCGGTCATGCTCTCATTACTCCATGCATTGGGACGCGCTCCGGCCAGAGCGCCGCGGGTTGATTTTCGGTGCATCCGGGAGGGCCTCTATCGCTGGAGATAGCGCCGCCATCCGCCCAGCGCGGTGATGTCCTCGGCATTGACGGTCGCGCGTGGTTCGGCGACGAAACCCTTGACCAGACTGCCGTCCTCCAGCGTCACGGTGCCGATCGCGAGGGGAGGCGGGACCTCGGCGACGAAGCTGCCGAACGCCGCCATGTCGAGCTCATAGATTTCGAGCGCGATCGCGGCGCCATCGCCGCTGTGCACGAGCGCCGGCTTGGGAGGCACGCTGTCCGCCATCGCATAGAGACGGTAGGCGGGGGCAGTACGGGCCTCGCCGATGAAGCGCGCGTCGCGGGAGGTCAGTTGCCAGTGCAACGGCATGTCCTTCAGGTGTGCGCCCACGACGGCCAGCTTCACGGTCTCCATGCGTCCCTCCAGGTCGAGCTGCGGCAGGGCGGCCGGCGCGGGGAAAAGAGTCTTCGCCATATCGATCAGGCTGCGATCGCTGCCGGCGGGGCCCATCAGCGTGACGCCGAAGCCGACGCCGCTGTGATACCGGCCCGCCGGGACCGCGATCGCGGCCATGTCGAGCAGATTGACGAAATTGGTATACGCACCGAGGCTCGCGTTGAGCGCGATCGGCGCGGCGAGCATCTCGGCCACGCGATAGCTGGTCGGGGCCGTCGGCAAGGCGAGCAGGTCGACCGTCGCCCACATTTCCTCCGCCGCCCGGGCTAGGTCGGCGAGCCGGTAGCTTGCCGCGAAGGCATCGACTGCGCTGCAGGCCAGCCCCTCCTCGACGATGCTGCGGACCACCGGATGAATCGCATCCGGATCATCCCGAAGCAGGTCGTGAAGCGCGGCGGTCCGCTCGGCGATCCAGGGGCCGTTATAGAGCAGCCGCGCCGCTTCGTTGAGCGGCGTCATATCGATCTCGACCAGCTCGGCATCGAGGCCGGCCAGCGCCGCGTCGTAGAGGAAGCCGGACTCGATATCGCCGAACCAGGGGCGCTGGTCGACGCGCGGGGCGCCGATCCGGCGGCGCGCGCGCGGCACGTCGTCGAACGCGCGCGAGAAGCTGTCCTCGCGATCGAAGCCGGCGACGATGGCATCGACGAGCCCAGCATCCTCGGCCGTCCCGGCGAAGACCGTGATGCAATCGAGCGTGCGGCAGGCGGGGACGAGCCCGCGGCTGCTCCACCGTCCCCGCGTCGGCTTGAAACCGATCAGGTGATTGAAGGCTGCGGGCACGCGGCCCGATCCCGCAGTGTCGGTGCCGAGCGCGAAGGCGACCAGCCCGGCTGCCACCGCGACCGCCGAGCCCGAACTCGATCCGCCGCTCACCCATGCCCGGTTATAGGCGTTGCGCGGAATGCCATAGGGGCTGCGGGTGCCGTTGAGGCCGGTGGCGAACTGGTCGAGATTGGTCTTGCCGACGGGAATGGCTCCGGCGGCAACCAGGCGCTCGACCACCGTCGCCGATCGTGGCGGCGTGTAGGTGAAGGCGGGACAGGCGGCCGTCGTATCGAGGCCGGCGACGTCGATATTGTCCTTCACCGCGAACGGCACGCCGGCAAGCGGCAGCGCTTCGCCGCCGGTGACCCGCTCGTCGACTGCGGCTGCGACGGCACGGAGCGCGACGGCATCGAAGCGGGATATCCAGACCGTGGACTGCACGGCATCATAGCAGTCGAGGCGCCGGAGGACTTCTTCCATCACGTCGGCGGCGGTGCGGCGCCCCGACCGCACGTCGGCGGCGATGGCTTCGGCGGACAGGCGATCGAGCGCGGTCATGTGCGGATCAGCGCCAGCATCGGCGCGCCGGGCATGACGCTTTGCCGCTCCGCGACATAGAGGGCCGCCACCGTCCCCGCGGCCGGGCTTACGAGCGGAAATTCGGTCTTCATCGCCTCCATCACGGCGATGGTCTCACCGGCAGCGACAAGGTCGCCGGGTGCTTTCATCAACTTCCAAATACTGCCGCCAAAGGGCGCCTCGACCAGCTCCGCACCTTCGGGAAGCGTGATGACGTCGGCGGGCTTGTCATCGACCGCTTCGGTAAGGCTGGCGATGCGATCGAACTCGCCGCGCCGCTCCCATTCGGCGCGCTCGGCGGCAAAAGCAGCATTGCGGCGCGCTTCGAACGCCGTGATCGACTCCGCATTCTCGGCGAGGAAGGCGCGATAGTCGGCGAGGCGAAACTCTGTCTCCTCGATCTCGATCGTGCGGCGGCCGAGCGGGAAATCACGGCGCCACTCGGTAAGCTCCTCGTGGCTGACGGGAAAGAACCGGATTTGGTCGAAGAAGCGCAGCAGCCAGGGCTTGCCTTCGGAGAAGGCGCCGCCCTGCCGCCAGGTGTTCCACACCTGGATGGTGCGGCCGAACAGCTGATAACCGCCCGGGCCCTCCATCCCGTAGATGCACATATAGGCGCCGCCGATGCCGACGACATTGGGTGGCGTCCAGGTGCGCGCCGGATTGTACTTGGTCGTCACCAGCCGGTGGCGCGGATCGATCGGTGTCGCCACCGGCGCGCCCAGGTAGACGTCCCCGAGCCCATAGACGAGGTAGCTCGCGTCGAAGACCGTGCGATAGACGTCGTCCGCGCTTTCCAGCCCGTTGGCGCGACGGATGAATTCGATATTGTCCGGGCACCAGGGTGCGTCGTCGCGCACCACGGCCATGTAGCGCTCGATCGTCTCGTGAATGGCGGGATCGTCCCAGCTCAGCGGGAGATGCACGATGCGCGAGGGGATCGCGAAGTCGTCGAGTTCGCCGAGCTCTCGTTCGATGGCCATCAGCCGATCGAGGAGTTCGTCCTCCCGGATGCGCACGCCGTCGATATGGACCTGGAAGGAACGGATGCCGGGTACGATGTCGAGGATGCCGGGCAGATCCAACGCGGCAAGCGCCGTCGTGGCGGCATGGACCCGCAGGCGCAGCTCGAGATCCAGCGTGATGGGGCCATATTCGACGAGCAGGTTACGGTCGCCCTGCCGGCGATACAGGACGCGTGGACTGCGACCCTGCGGCGCGATCTCGGCCAGGATCGCGTCCGATCCGCCGCCGGCGGTCTTCGCGGAGGAGCGGGCGGGGCGGCCCTCGATCCATTCCTCTTCGGCCGCGCTCGCGGCATCGGCATCGGCGAGCCTGACGTCTTGGAACCGGATGCTGTCGCCCGGTGCGAGTTGGCCGATTTTCCAGAGATCGGCCGCGATCACCACGAACGGGCAGACGAACCCGCCGAGCGAGGGGCCGTCGGGGCCGAGAATGATCGGCATGTCGCCCGTGAAGTCGAGCGCGCCGATCGCATAGGGATTGTCGTGGATGTTGGACGGATGGAGCCCCGCCTCGCCCCCGTCCCGGCGTGCCCAGTGCGGCTTGGGCCCGACGAGGCGGACGCCGGTACGGTTGCTGTTGTAATGGACGCGCCAATCGGCCGTCAGGAACGTCTCGATGTCCTCGGGGGCGAAGAAATCGGGTGCGCCGTGCGGACCGTAGAGTACGCGGATCGTCCAGTCCGGGCCGAACGCCGGCTGCTCGACCATTCGGGGCCCGGGGATAACGGCGGGCGGGTGCGGCGCCAGATGAAGCGTGTCGCCCGCGAGCAGCCTGCGGCCGCCGTGCCCGCCGAACTCACCCAGATCGAAGGTGCTGCCGCTGCCGAGATAGGCGGGAATGTCGAGGCCGCCGGCGAACAGGATGTAGCCACGCATGCCGCCGCCGCGGACGCGGCCGAGCGCCAGGAGCTGGCCCTTGTCGACCGTGAGCGCCTGGTTGCGCGGCACCGGCTTGCCGTCGAGCGTGGCGTCGAACTCGGCCCCGGTCAGGCAGATGCGCGTCGGCGTGTTGAACTGGAGCGTGGGGCCCGTAACCGTGATCTCGAGCCCAGTGGCCGCCGCATCGTTCCCGAGCAGCGCATTGCCGAGCCGGAAGGCGCGGGCGTCCATCGGTCCGGATGGCGGCACGCCGACATCCCACAGCCCGATCCGCCCCGGAAAATCCTGTACGGTCGTGAGCGTGCCGGCCGAGCGCACCGAGATGCTGCGCGGATGATGCTCAACCTGCTCGAGCGAGCGCGTGGAGACGTCGCCCGACACGAAATCGTCGGCGCGCGCTACGTCGCGCAGCCAGCGCAGGTTCGTCTCGATACCGGCCAAGCGCGTCGCGTCGAGCGCCGCCTGCATCGCCGTGACCGCGGCGTCGCGATCCTTCCCATGCACGATCAGCTTGGCGATCATCGGATCGTAGAAGGGCGAGACCTTCGCCCCGCTCTCGACCCAGGTCTCGATCCGGGTCTCGTTCGGGAAGGCGGCTTCGGTGAGCAAGCCCGCGGCGGGCCGGAAATCGACCGCAGGGTCCTCGGCATAGAGCCGCGCCTGTATCGCCCAGCCGCGCGGGGCCGGGACGGGGGCGTCGAGAAAGGCGTAGTCGCCGGCCGCGCCTCGGACCATCCACTCGACCAGGTCGATGCCGGTCACTTCTTCGGTCACGCCGTGCTCGACCTGAAGCCGCGTGTTGACCTCGAGGAAGAACCAGTCCTGCCGCTCTGCATCGTAGAGGAATTCGACCGTCCCGGCCGAGCGATAGCGGGCGGCTGCCCCCAGCCGCACCGCCGCTTCGGTCAGCGCGACGCGGACATGTTCGGGAAGATTGGGGGCAGGGGCCTCCTCGATCACTTTCTGGTTGCGGCGCTGGAGCGAGCAATCGCGCTCGCCGAGTGCGACGACGCGGCCCGTGCCGTCGCCGAAGATCTGGACTTCGACATGCCGGGCGCGGGGCACGAAGCGTTCGAGGAAGAGGCCGGCATCGCCGAAATTGCCGGCGCCGAGCCGCGCCACCGCGGCATAGCCCTCGCGCACCGCCGCGGCATCGGCGCATACGCGCATGCCGATGCCGCCGCCGCCGGCGGTCGCCTTGAGCATCACGGGATAGCCGATCCGCGCCGCGGCCTCGATTGCCGCCTCTGCATCCGCCAGCAGCCCGGTGCCGGGCGCCAGTGGCACGCCTTCGGCCTCGGCCAGGGCGCGGGCGCTGTGCTTCAGGCCGAAGGCGCGGATATTGTCCGGCTGCGGCCCGATAAAGGCGATGCCGGCGGCGGCACAAGCCTCGGCAAAGTCGGCATTCTCCGAGAGGAAGCCATAGCCGGGATGGATCGCGTCGGCGCCCGTCTCGCGCGCGGCGGCGAGAATGCGTGCCATGTCAAGATAGCTTTCCGCTGCCGGGCCGGGGCCGATCCGCACGGCGATATCGGCTTCGGCGACATGGCGCGAAGCCTCGTCGGCGTCGGAGAAGACGGCGACCGAGCGAATGCCCATATTGCGCAGCGTGCGGATGATCCGGCAGGCGATCGCCCCGCGATTGGCGATCAGGACGGTGCCGAAGCTCATGCGGTCACGATCATGCGGACGGGGGTGGGATTGAAGCCGTTGCAGGGATTGTTGATCTGCGGGCAGTTCGACACGACGACGGTCACGTCCATTTCGGCGCGAAGGTCGACGGAAAGGCCCGGTGCGGAAATTCCGTCGACGATACCGAGCGCCCCGTCCGCCTCGACCGGCACGTTCATGAAGAAATTGACGTTCGAAACCATGTCGCGCTTGCCGCGGCCCTCGCGCAGATTGGCTTCGAGGAAATTGTCGACGCAGCTGTGCTGCGCTTTGGTGTGATGACCGTAGCGCAGGCTGTTGGACTCGCACGAGCAGGCGCCGCCGATCGTGTCGTGATATTCGACCGAGGTACCGGTGATCGTCATCATCGGCCGGCCTTCGCTGGAAAGCAGCACGCTGCCGGTACGCAGGAAGATGTTGGCCTGCGCCGCGACCGTGTCCTGCGCGCTGTAGCGCTCGGCATCGTCATCGGTGGCGTAGAGCAGGAAATCGACTGCCTGATTGCCCTCCAGGTCGATGATGCGGAGCGTTTCCCCGGCACGGACGCGATGCATCCAGGGAGCACGGGCGGCCACGATTTCGTCGTGGACGAGCTGGCCGGCAAGGCCGGCGAAATGCGGATCGTTTTCCATCAGCGGCGATACAGATCTTCGGTGTTGAGGAAGGCACGTCGCCGTTCGGGCGTCGCATTGCGGATCGGGTCGTCCGCATCGGTGACCGGGCCGCGCCAGGCGGTGGCGCGCAGCGGCGTGATGCGCCACGGCCGTCGGTCGAGAACATGCGGGCAGTTGGCGATGACCAGGATCAGGTCCATCTCGGCGCGCAGGACGAGCGAGCGGCCCGGTGCGAAGGGGCCGAGTTCCGGCACGATGGCGCCGTCGGCGGCGATCCGCACCCCCTTGAACAGATTGATGCAGGGATGGACGTCGCGGCGGCCCAGCCCATGTTTCGCGGCACCGAGCAGCAGCCGGTCGCGCGCATTGGGATGGGCGCCGGAGTTGCGCCCGTCGCCATAATGGCGCCGGTTCGACGCTTCGCTGGAAGCGCCGCAAAAGGCATCATGGGTACCGGCATCGTCCTGCTCGATACTGGCGAGGACGCGGCCCATGTCCGACAGCAGCAGGCTGCCTGCCGAGGGATAGGCATCCCATTGCACCTTGACGGTATCGGCGATGTTGAGCCGCTCGGTCGGCGTGGCGGCGTTGAACAGCAGCAGCGACGCGCAGGCATCGCCCTCGAGATCGATCAGCCGCAGTCGCGTGCCCCGCGCGAGGACTCGGGAGGCATAGCCGCCTCCCGCGATCGTCTCTTCCCAGAGCAGGTCGCCGGACGCGACGCCCGCCGGCAGATCGTCGGCGCGGGGCGGCAGGATCGGCATCGCCTCGACGACGGTGCCCTCCATGGCACGGGCGTGCGCGCGCGCGGCATTGGGATCGGCAAGCGTTGCGCTCATGCCGCCTTGTCCCCCGTTCGTGGCGCGCCGCGCTCCTGCTCGTGGAGCGGCGGCAGAAGCGCTGTGGTGGTGAAGAGCCGGAGCTGCTGCACGCCGCGTACCTTGCGCAGCGCGTCGCACAGATCGCGCAGCCGGACCGCCGGGCCCTGCACGAGCAGCACCTCGAGCGACTGGTCGTCCTCGAGGAAGACGTGCTGCGAGGAGATCACTTCCTTGAGATATTCGGCCTGGGTCTGCGCGAGCTGGTGGCGCACGCGCCCCATGTCGCCGCGATAGACCAGCGTGATCGTGCCGGCGAGCATGTCCTCCGGCCGCATGGTGGCGCCGTGCTGGGCAAGTTCGTTGCGGATCAGCTCCGCGATCAGCTGGGAACGCGAGGGCAAGCCGCGCTCCTCCACCATCAGGTCAAGCTGGCGGGAGAGTTCGGCAGGCAGGCTCATGCTGAGCCGGGCCAGACTGGAGGGAGGGGTGTCGTTCACGGATTTAACCCTCAAAGTTATTACCGATTCTGTCAATCGTAATAATTGACACCGATTCTTCGGGCGTGTCGAGCGGCAGTTTGTTCGTGAGCGGCAGGTCGTAGACCGCGGTCGCGCCGAAGCGGTGCGGCGCGTGCGGATCGATGCGGCGCTTGTCGAATGCCAGTACGCGCGTGCCGAGTTTGAAGGCTTCGACGATGTCGTGCGTCACCATCAGCACCGTGAGCCCATGTTCCTCCCACAGCCGCAGGATGAGCCGGTGCATGTCCTGCCGGATGCCGGGATCGAGCGCGCCGAACGGCTCGTCGAGCAGCAGCGCGCGCGGCCGCGCCATCAGCGCCTGGGCGATCGCGAGGCGTTGCTGCATGCCGCCCGAAAGTTGCGACGGATACAGATCGAGCGAATCGCCGAGACCCACTTCGATCAGCATCGCCTCGGCTTCCTCGGCCGCGCGGCGCCGGGCGGCACCGAAGAGACGCGCGGTAAAGGGCGCCTTCGCGCACTCCCGTCCGAACATCACGTTGCGCAGCGCGGTCAGGTGCGGAAACACCGAATAGCGCTGGAAGACCACGCCGCGATCGGGCCCGCATTCGGGCGTGAGGATCTTGCCGTCGAGCAGGATGTTGCCACGGCTGGCGGTTTCCTGACCCAGCGCGAGGCGCAGGAAGCTGCTCTTACCCGAGCCGGATGGTCCGACGATGGAGACGAAGCTGCGCTCGGCGATGCCGAGATTCACGCGCTCGAGCACGATCTTCTCGCCATATTCGAGCCAGACATTTTGGAAGGCGAGGAGGTCGCTCATCGCTGGCCCTGATGCGCCCATGCGAAGGCGCGGCGGCTCAGCTGCAGGAGCAGTACATCCGTCAGGATCGCGAGCAGCGAAATCCAGGCGACATAGGGAATGATGACATCCATCGAGAGATAGCGGCGGACGAGGAAGATCCGGTATCCGAGCCCGACGTCGGACGCGATCGCCTCGGCCGAGATGAGGTAGACCCAGGCCGGTCCCAGCGACAGGCGAAGTCCCGCAATCAGGCGTGGGAGCGCCTGCGGGAGGGCGACACGCAATGCGAGCTGCCAGCTGCTCGCGCCCAGCGTTTGTGCCTTGACCAATTGCTCCTGCGGGAGTGCCGCGACATGGCTGGCGAGGTCGCGGATCAGGAAGGGGGCGACGCCGATCACGATCAGCGCGACTTTCGCCGTCTCGCCGAGCCCGAAGGCGATGAAGAGGATCGGCAGGAGCGCGATAGGCGGGATCACCGCGACGGTCGTGACGAATGCCCCGAAGGTCGCGCGCGCGGCCGGCAGGACGCCCAGTACCATGCCGACGAGCAGCGCCGACAGTGCGCAGATGCCGAGTCCGAGAAAGAGCCGCTCAAGGCTCGCGGCCGTGTCCGCCCAGAAGATGACCCGGCCGCTCAGCGGATCCGCCTCGAAGAGCAGGCCGCGCATCGCGTCCGCCATCGCCGCGGGCGTGGGCAGCACCTTGTCCGAGGCATTGGCGGCGTGGCGGGTCGCCGAAGCGATCAGATATCCGATCAGGGCCACAAGCAGCGGCAATGTTCCGAGCAGGACCGCGGTGCGGCGGTTTGGCTTGATGTTTACCCAGCGCATCGTGGCGAGCTCAGAGCTTGCCCGCCGCGGCCTGTTCCATGAAGCTTGGATCGAAGCGCAGCTTCACATTGTTCGGATCGCCGAGTGTCTTTCCGTCCGGCAGGCTGATGCCGACCGTGTCGGCCGATTTGGCGCCGGTGCCGAACAGGCCCTTCGAGAAGCTGAAGTCACGCACCTTGATCATCGTATCGGCGAGGACAGGCGATTTGAGCGCGGCCACGGCATTCTGCGGCGTATCGTAGAAGTGCGTGGTGGTTAGCTGCGCGTCGAACGCCTGCGGAGTCGATCCGGCCATCTTCGCCATCTCGGCACGGGCCGCGGCGCCCGCAGCATCCTTCCGGTGCATCAGCGTGATCGTCTCGTACCAAATGCCGGCCAGCGCCTTGCCAAGATTGGGATTGGCCTTGAGGGTGGCAGTGTCGACGGCGAGCAGGTCGAGGATTTCGGCGGGCACCTGATGCGAATCGAAGACCAACTTCGCATTCGGCATCCTGGCGAGTTCGGTGAGCTGCGGGTTCCAGGTGACCGCAGCGTTGGTGGCGGAATTGGCGAAGGCGCCGACGATATCGGCATCGGACGTGTTCACGGTCTTCACGTCGGAAAGCTGCAGCCCGGCGGTGGAGAGCGCGCGTGCCAGCAGATAGTGCGAAACCGATAGTTCGACGAGATAGACGGTACGTCCCTTGATGTCGGCCAGGCTCGATGCGTTCTTCAGGACGATGCCGTCATTGCCGTCCGAATAGTCGCCCAGAATGATCGCACTCGTGTCCTTGCCGCCGGCGGCGGGGATGGTGAGCGCGTCCATGTTGGTAACGGTGACGCCGTCGAGCTTGCCGGCGCTGAACTGGTTCACCGACTCGACGTAGTCGTTGACCTGCACGAAGTTGATCTTGACGCCGTATTTGTCCGCCCACTTCTTCACGATGCCGGCTTTCTGGGCATAGGGCCACGGCATCCAGCCGGCATAGATCGACCATCCGATCGAGAAGTCATTCCGCGGTGCAGCATCCTGTTGTGCACCGCCACCGCATGAGGTGGTGAGAAGCATGGCCAAGGTTGCCATCGCCAAACCCGTTTTTGACATCCAGTTTGCCATGTTCTTCCCTTTGCTCCGCGCCGCGCGCCCCGAAACGCTCGGAAATCGTAGGGTGTACACTGCCTACGATATTACGTTTGCGCAATCCGGTAATAAAATATATATCGAGCCCATGAGACGTGCCACCTCATTTTATGATGCTGCAATGCGTCATTTGCGCACCATCCGAGATGGCTTTGCGGCTTGGTCGGCTCCCGATATCCAGCAGAGAACCGCGCCGTCGGGGCATCGGGTGGCGATACGCGCCGATCATGCTCGTGCCAGGCTGCAGGGGGCGAAGAACAGGCCTGATCTTCGGCGAGACCGAGTATAGGCTGAGCGATGGCACATGCGTTCCGAGGGATATTATTAGGTGCGGCAGTCGCCGTCGTCGGTCTGATCGTGACGATGTTCATCATGGCACGCGGCGCGCGCCAAAAAGCGCGGCGGGAGCGTCTGCGCCAGACACAAATTCTGCAGGATGAGATCGCCGCTCATCGGCTGACCCTAGGCGAACTCGCCCGCGCGAAGGAGGCGGCAGAGGCTGCCAACGCCGCGAAAACCCGCTACCTTGTCGCGGTGAGTCACGAAATCCGTTCGCCGCTCAATGCCATCTATGGTTATGCCCAGCTTCTCGAGCGCGAAGACCCGATCCCGCCGGTTGAAGCCGGCAGCGTGATCCGACGGTCCGCTGAGCATCTCACCAACCTCGTCGAAGGGCTGCTGGATATATCGCGGATCGAGAGCGGTGTGCTTAAGCTCAGGCAGGACATCGTTCGCCTGCCGGCTCTTCTCGATCAGGTGGTCGACATGTTCCGCATGCAGGCGGCGGCCAAGGGCCTTTCGCTCGAATATAAGATCGAAGGCCGGTTGCCGCCGTTCGTCCGCACCGATGAGAAAAGGCTGCGGCAGGTTCTCATCAATCTGCTCTCCAACGCCATAAAATATACCGACAAGGGCGGCGCGACGCTGACGATTCGGTATCGCAGTCAAATGGCCCAGATCGACGTCACCGACACCGGCATCGGAATCGCGCCCGAGGATCTGGAGAGAATCTTCGAGCCGTTCGAGCGCTGCATTTTGCCCGATTCAGCGATGCAGCCCGGGATCGGCCTCGGCCTGGCCATCACCCGTGTTCTCGCGCGGATACTCGGCGGGGAGGTGACGGTGTCGAGCGAGGTGGGCCGCGGCAGCAGCTTTCGCCTCCAGATGCTATTGCCTGAACCAATGGCCGCCCCAACGGGCACGCCCGCCCATGATCGCGTGACCGGCTACAACGGCGATCGGAAGACGATCCTGATCATAGACGACGATCCCTCTCAGCTCATCGTCGTGCAGCGCCTGCTGCGGCCGCTGGACTTCGTCGTTTTCGCGGCGACGAGCGGCGCCGAGGGGTTTGCGCTGGCCGAGAGTTGCGCTCCGGATCTGGTCCTGCTCGACATCCAGATGCCGGGCTGCAGCGGATGGGAGGTCGCCGCGCAGTTGCGCACGAGGTTCGGGCCGTTGCTGCGGATCGTCATGGTCTCTGCCAATGCCCATGAGTATCGCGCGGGCGGAGATGGTCAGAGCCACCATGGCGCCTTCCTTTCCAAACCGGTCGATCTCGATGCGCTGCTGGATACGATCGGCCGCCAGCTCGGCATCAATTGGATCGCGTCCGGTGACGGTGAGGCCAGTCGCCAGGCGAGCCAGTCTCCCGGCTCGCTTCCCCCGGAGGCTGAGCCCTATCTCATGAGCCTGCGGCACCATGTCAAAACCGGCCATGTCCGCGGCATCGAAAAGCTCCTCGCCGAGCTCGAGGCTGAAGTGCCGGACAGCGCCGGGGCGGTCGCCGAGATGCGGCGCCATCTGGACGATTTCGATCTGCGCGGGCTTGCCCGGAGGCTCGGCAATGGCGACTAGCCCGGGAAGCGGAACGCGCGCGACGATTCTCGTCGTCGACGACACGCCTGAATCGCTGCACTTTCTGACCAGCACGCTCGAGCATGCCGGCATGACCGTCTTAATCGCGGTCGACGGCCTCGCCGCGCTCGAGCTGCTCGAACATGTCACGCCCGATCTGGTACTGATGGATGCCGTGATGCCCGGTCTGGACGGCTTCAAGACCACGCGCAGGATAAAGTCGGACAGCCGCTTCCACCATTTGCCGGTGATCTTCATGACCGGACTGACCGAGACCGAGCATGTCGTGCACGGGCTGGAGGCAGGCGGAGTCGATTATGTCCACAAGCCGATCGTGGTCGATGAATTGCTGGCGCGCGTGTCGGTGCATCTTGCCAATGCGCGCGTCGCGCAGGGCAGCCAGCTCGCGCTCGACACCGCCGGCCGACCGTCCTTCGCGATCGACGCTGCCGGCGCGACCATCTGGCTGACGCCATTGGCGACTGCCACTATCGAGCGGCTGTTCCCCGGCTGGGCACCGCGCGACGGTCGGTTGCCGGAACAGCTTGCCGCCACGGTGAGACCCCTGCAGCAGCCCGGGGTGCCGCCCGGAGCCCAGGCTTCGTTCAAGATCGATCAGAGTGCGGTGGAATGCACGTTCCTGCGCCAGAGCAACGCCGACGAATGGCTGTTCCGGCTGACCGAGCGGCGGGAGGGGGACGCCGAACGGTTACTTGCCGAGCGTCATGGCCTGACGTCGCGCGAGGCCGAGGTTCTGGTCTGGATCAGCCGCGGCAAGCAGAATCGGGAGATCAGCGAGATCCTGCACATCAGCCCGCGTACCGTGAACAAGCACCTGGAGCAGATCTTCGAGAAGATGGGCGTGGAGAATCGTGCTTCTGCCACCGCGATCGCGGTCAGCACGCTGTCGCAATAGATCATGACGAGAGCGCTGCAGAGCATGGGAGAACCCCTGAGCGCGGCGGGGCGCGCCGCGCTGGAGAAGGGCGATTTCGCCGGGGCACGCCGCCTGGCCGCGGTTCGCATGTCGGAAGCCTCTGGCAAGGCCGAAGCATATTTCCTGCTCGGTGTCGCCGATGCCGAAGCCGGCCGCGTGCAGGACGGGATTCGCCAGATCGAGCAGGCGGTCGCGATCGCGCCGCATGGCGAATATCGCGCGCAGCTCGCGCGGCTCTATACGCTCGTCCGTCGCGACGGCGATGCCGCGGCCACGCTCCGCGCGGCCGAGGCCTCGCCGCCGGCTGATGCGCTCGGGCGCGATACGATGGCATGCGTCTATGCGCGCCTGGGCGATCACCTGGCGGCGCTTCCGCATTTCGTTGCCGCGGTCGATCTCGCGCCGGAAAACGACCAGTTCCGTTACAATCATGCGGCGACGTTGAGCTTCCTAGGCCGGAACGAGGAAGCCGAAGCGGTGCTCGAATTGATCCTCGGCCGCGCGCCGAACGACGCTAGGGCCCATCATCTGCTGGCCGGACTGCGGAAGCAGACTCCCGCGCGCAACCATGTGGCGCGGCTTCGCACCGTGCATGATCGCGCGTCGCCGGGGCGCGATCGTTTGCTGACCGGCTATGCGCTGGTGAAGGAGCTCGAGGACATCGGTGATTCGGAGGAGGCGCTCGAGCGCCTCGTCACGATCAACAGCGCGCACCGCGCCGCGCTCGCTTATGATTTCGCGCGGGATGCCGCGATCTTCGATGCGGTCGAGGCGGCGTGGCCTCTCGTCGCGCACGCGCCGATGGGGGAGGGCGCAACCGAGGCGCCGATCTTCGTGATCGGCATGCCGCGCACCGGCACGACTTTGGTCGACCGTATCCTGGCATCGCATCCCGGGGTCGAGAGTGTCGGCGAGCTTCAGGCCCTGCCGCTAGCGGTCAAGGCGGCGGCGCAAACGCGCAGCCGCACCGTCCTGGATCCCGAGACGATCCTGGCCGCGGCCGGGCGCGATGCGGGCGCGATCGGTCGCGATTATCTGGCGCGCGCGGCCCACCACCGGCGGACCCCGACGCTGCGCTTCGTCGACAAGTTCCCGGGCAACTTCTTCTATGCGGGAATCGCGGCGTGCGCGCTGCCGAACGCGGCGATCGTCTGTCTGCGGCGGAACCCGATGGATACAATTCTCGCCAACTTCCGAAATTTGTTCGCGATCGGATCGCGTTACTATGACTATAGTTACGATCTTCTCGACATCGCTGCTTATTATGCGCGATTCGATCGGCTGATGGCGTTCTGGCGCGAGGCGCTGCCCGGCCGCATCCTCGATCTCAGCTACGAGGGGCTGGTCGAGGATCAGGAAGGGGAGACGCGGCGGCTGTTGGCCCATTGCGGGCTCGACTGGTCGGAAGAATGCCTGAATTTTCACGCTTATTCCGGTGCGGTATCGACGCCGAGCGCCGCACAGGTCCGTCGCCCGATCTACCGGGATTCGGTGGCACGCTGGCGGAAGCATGCTGCCGCGCTGGAGCCGGTGCGCGCCTGGCTGGAGGCGCAAGGCATCGGCGTCGATTGAACCCGTTCATCGGTCGTCAGGCCGGCACCTGCAATCAGGCACCGGCCCTGACCTGACGGGAATGGCCTCAGCGCATTGCCAGCTGGTTTGCCTTCGTGTCCTTGGCGGAGGCCGTCGCAGCCGCGATGCGCAGGCGAATGTCGGCGATTACGTCCGCGTGACAGGCACGCGCCTGGGCGCCGAGTGCGAGATGGATGGAACTCATTCCCACGCCGCAAACCGCATTTGCCGCCTGATCCATCCGGATCGCGAGACGCTGCTGGCCCTCGACGCTGGTGAGATCGAGCCCCCGCAAGTCGAGCACTGCGCTGTCTGCCGAAAAAGGATTGTCGCCGGGTGCCGCGAAGGCAGGCGCTGCCACCATCAGCGCGGCGAGCGCCACTATGCCGATCTTCATCATCATCTCCTGCGTCTGTCCTGCCCCGACGCTCTCCGGCGATCAGGTGATGACCAATTAATGCTGGCCGGCAGTAGTTGCAAGTATAATGACGAATATTACTAAATAGAAGATCAGTATGCACTTACTATCAGGCTGGAGAGTTCGATCCGCTTGCCGAGTGCGCCGGGCGGCAGCGCGACGACTTCGGTGCTTTCGCCCCCCGTGCGCGTGTCGGCCAGGGTCACAGTCAGCGCGTCGCTATGGGCACCCGCCCAGCCGCGTGCCGTCGCCAACGGCACCGTCGCGCGCCAGGAGCGATTGCCCTCGACCATGAGGGGGCGGCCCGCGATCCGGATTGTCACTGCGGCATGGGCGCGACGGCCGGAGATGCGGAGACAGGTAGCATCTCCGCAATGGACCAGACGTGCCTTTGGCGCGGCGATCGCGGTCTCGGGAGTCGCAGCTATCGCGAGAGCCAGGACGAGGCAGGCGATCCTTGATGCGGGCCGAACCTGAGCGGGAGCAAGCATCTCACGCGGATACGAACCCCTGCTGCACTGCGGAATGGGCAGTTTGACGTAGGGTGCACTCCTTGCGGATCGGCTTACGTCAAACGCCCCATGTCACAGGGTTGTTATTATCGTTTAGCGTATTTGTAATACGCGAAGGCTCCGAGGAAGCTGACGCTTGGGAAGGATGTCGAGAGGAGACGCTCGGGATCACAAAAAAAGCCAAGGGGGTAGAAGATGGGACGACTTTCTCGCACGAGCTTGCTTTGCGCGACTGCGCTCGTGAGCGTCGCCGCCGCCCCGGCGCTGGCGCAGGAGGCGTCCGTTCCGGAGCAGGAAGCATCTTCCGACTCCGCCGCCACTTCGAACGAGATCGTGGTGACGGGCAGCCGCCGACGGACCACGCTCCAGGATGCCCCGATCAACATCAGCGCGGTATCGGGCGATACGATTGAAAATCTGCGGCTCGACGACATCCGCGCGCTCGGCAACTTCACGCCGGGTGTCACGATAGCCGATACTGGACCGGCATCGACGGGCGAGATTATCCTGCGCGGCATTTCGTCCGGCGACACCAGCGTCAATGGCTCCAATGCCAATGATGCGGTCGGCGTCTATCTCGGCGAGGTTCCGCTCTATCTGGACTTCAAGCTGATCGACATCAGCCGCGTGGAAGTGCTGCAAGGGCCGCAGGGCACGCTCTATGGCCTCGGCACGCTCGCAGGCGCGGTGCGCTACATCCCCAACCGGCCCGATACGGACCGCTTCTCTGTCGACGTGCATGGCCGCGGTTACGCACAATCGCATTCGGATGATTTCGGCGGCATCGGCGATATCGCCGTCAATGTGCCGATCTGGAAGGATCATATCGCGTTCCGGACCGCGACGGGCTATTACAGCAACGCTGGCTTCATCGATTATAATTACCTGCTGAAGCAGCCGGGCGTCTCCGATCCTCAGCCGGTCCGCGCGTCGGGGGGATCGACCGGCTCCCTTGGCGGCCCGATCGACTATCTTGCCAATTTCAAGCGCGCCGAAGACGTGAACTATGAGCATACGTTCACCACGCGGAACCAGCTGCTGCTCGAATATAATCCCAATATCAGGGCGTATCTTACCTACGCCCACCAGACCACCAAGAGCGGTGGTCGCCAGGCCAATGGCGCCGGCGTGCTCGGCACCGGGAAATATGAAGGACCTTGGCGCTATCTCGAGCCGTTCGATCGCAAGTCGGATCTCTTCTCGGCCGAGATCTACGTCAATCTCTTCAACATAGCGCAGCTTGTCAGCACCACGGCCTATACGAAGCAGACCATCGACAACACGGACGACAATACCGATCTGCTTCTCGATCTTAACTATGGTTACGAAGCATTTCCCGAGTTTTCTTCCTACGCTAACAACAAGCGGGAGTATAAGCAGCTCAATCAGGAGGTGCGTCTCGTCTCTACCCATGGCGGTCCATTCAACTGGGTCATCGGCGGGTTCTACAACCGCCTGGAGTTTACTTCCGATCGGCGCGAATATACGCCCGGTTTTTCCGAATCGTCTGTATATTGGGGCGTAGATCGTCCGGACAACCTCGAATATATCGCCACCGTCGACAGCAAGAACGTCGAGAAGGCGGTTTATGGCGAGGGCACGCTGCACTTGACTAAAGAGTGGCAAGTGACGGGCGGCATTCGCTATTTCAAATATGACGCGGATGTCGCCGGTGGATCCGCGCTGCCGCTTTTGGGGAGCGGCATCGGCCCCTATCCGTCGACGACGATCCTTCCGAACCGGATCCGGACCGGATCGACGAGCAAGGACGGCGTGGTCTGGAAGGCGAACACCTCCTACAAGTTCAGCGACGATCTGCTGACCTATTTCACTTATTCGACGGGCTATCGCATCGGCGGGGTCAACCGGGTGGTGCCTTGTCCCCCGGTGCTGGCGCCAGGCCAGAATCTCTGCGCGCTGCCCAATGAGCTGGTCTATGGGCCGGACAAGACGCGCAACATCGAGCTGGGCGTGCGCGCCAGCCTGTTCGACAAGCGGCTCCAGCTGACGCTCAACGGCTATCATATCAGATGGAACGGCGTGCAGGTGCCGAGCCAGACAGTGAACGGCGCAATCGGCATCACGGTGAACGGCGCCAATGCCGTCTCTAGGGGTTTCGATTTCCAAGGCGCGCTCAAGATCACGCCGAACCTCAGCCTGCTCGGCACCTATTCCTATGTCGACGCGCACTTGACCGAGGATGTGGTGGGACTGGTGGTCAGCCAGGGCGTTCGCTATGACGCCTCGGCGGGTGACAGGCTGCCCGGATCGGCGAAGAATTCGGCCAGCGGCCAGCTCATCTACAGCTATCCGCTGGGCGACGGACGCAAGATCGAGGCGACCTGGGCTACCATATATCGCGGCGACATCTATTCGCGCGTGGGGCTTCGCGGCAATGGCGAGAAAATCCCGAGCTACGTCACGCACGGCGCATCGCTGAACTACATCGGCGAGCGTTTCGAGATAGGGCTGTTCGCAGACAATATCTTCGACAAATATGCAGTGACTGCGATCAGCAACGATATCTCGTCCTACAATCAGGTCCGCACCGATGTGGTCGAGCGCTATTACGCACGCGGCGTGCTGACGCCGCGGCGCGTGGGCATCGACTTCCGCTTTCACTACTAAGTAACGGGGGCCGGCCCATGCCCGTCGACAGCAATTTGCTTGTGATCGAAGCATGGGCCGGCGACATCGCCGGGACGCGAGAGACTAGTTTATTCGGCCACCTGTGCCTCCCGGGACGCCATCCTAAAGGGGTCACACGGGGGCACGTATGGCTGATCGTAAACGCCTTGCAGGCAGTCGGCTCACGCTATCCGCGATGCCGAGAGCCCTCCTATCGCTGACGTGACCGGAGCAAGTGGTATGAAGAAGATCCTGGTCAACTGCGTACAGCCCGCGATGGTCGTGGCGATCCTGTTCTTCTGGGCATTCGTTCCCAAAGCGTGGATCGAGAACGCCTGGACGCTCACCATAGGCATATCGCTCACGACGCTGGTCGTTCTGGCGCTCGAATGGCTCAACGAGCGGCATGCCAGCTGGCGCTTGACGAAGAAGGAATTCTTCACCGACCTTTTCTACATGGTGTTGAGCATGACCGCGATCGCGTGGATCACCGCCAGACTGGCGGAAGAGCCGTTAATCGCAGCGAAGCACGCACTGGGCATCACTACGGAATGGGCCATGCATCTGCCCTTCGTCGTGCAGGTCGCGCTGGTCGTCTTCCTGGTCGAATTCGGTCAGTATTGGATGCACCGGCTGATGCACAACTATATGCCTTTCTGGCTGACGCACGCGCCGCACCATCACATCACCCAGTTGAATGCGATGAAGGGGGCAGTCGGCAATCCGATCGAACTCTTCCTGATCAGCCTCAGCGTAGTCGCGCTGTTCGATCTGCCGCTGGCTGCCATTTTCTGCGGCTTCCACGTCCTCTCGGTGGTATCGACGTTCGCCCACGCGAATACGCGGTGCGATCCGCCTCGGTGGTATGCGTTCTTCTTCACGACCATCCGGAACCACAGCCTCCACCATTCGGTGGGCTATGAGGAGACGCGCTGCAATTACGCGAACTCGCTGATCCTGCTCGATCGCGTCTTCGGCACCTATCGCGACGGAGAGGCCGAGCTGGTGGGTCAGGACGAACGCCGGCGCCTGTCGATCCGCGAGCAAATGCTCTTCCCGTTCCAGCCGATGATCGCGAGGATCAGGGCGAGACGAGGCTACGCCTAGACTGCGGCCAACCGGGCTCACGCGGATGGATTCGGCGCGTTGCCGCCCGCTCTTTTTGATTTCTACTGGAGGCGTTTCCCTGATGATCATGCGCGGATGTTTGAACAGGAACCGGATTGTCATGACGATGGCAGGAGGCCTTGCGCTGGTATTTGCCTCCGCCGCCTCCGCCCAGGAGGAGCGCGTACTTAACGTTCCAGGATTCGCCGATTTCCTCGCCGTCGACGGATCATCGGTCTGGACTACAAACAGAGGACGGGTCGAGCGCTGGTCTAACAGGCGCAAGCTCGCGGAAGTCGCGATGACGCACCCCTGCGGCGCAATGGCCGTTGCCTTCGGCTCCTTGTGGGTCGCCGACTGCAAGGAGCGGACCCTCAACCGGATCGATCTCAAGACGGCGCGGAAAACGGCCGTGATCACCACCGGTATCGCCAATCCCAAAGGCGAACTTAATGTCGTGGCCGGAGCCGGATCGGTCTGGGTGGCGAGCGACGAAAAGGGGATCATCGCCCGCGTCGACCCGGCCAGCAACAGTGTGACAAACTCGATTCAGGTCGATCCCGGCACCTATTATCTGACATTCGGTCTCGGATCGCTGTGGGCCGTCAGTTCCAGCCATCAGAGCCTCCAGAAGATCGACCCGCAGACCAACGCAATCGTCAGGCGAACGGCGTTGGGCCGGGAGCCGGGCTTCCTCGTCGCCGGCGAGGGCGCGGTCTGGGTTCAGGAGCAGGGAGACGGGACATTGGCCCGGATCAACCCCGAGACTGGAGACGTCACCGGCCGCGTGAAGGTCGACGAGACGTTGAAATATGGGGATATCGACGCGGGCGGCGGCAAGATCTGGCTGCGCACTACTGCCGGCCAGACGTTCGTCGTGGTCGATCCTCAAACGCTTGCCATTCGCGCGCGGGTCGGAAAGGGGACCGGCAGCGGAGCCCTGCGATATACGCAGGAGGGCGTGTGGACGACATCGCATGACGTTTACACGCTGTCGTGGTGGAAGGAGCCTGACCGCATCGGGAACTGACGCGCCTGGGATCAGCTCACATGTCGGATGGGATCAATTTCCCTCACCGACGGCTGCTCCCTCGCGCTCTGGCATTCTTTTGAAATCGCGGACGTCGCACGTTTCTTGCCCGGCGCTCAGGTGACACCACCCCCTTCGGAAATTCCAGTCTGCCACAGCACAATCCGATCCCACGTAGATGACCGCATTTCGGTAACCTGCTGGGATAAGGATCGCGTTTGTTCTCCTTAAGTCGCGCGAGCGGAGAGAATGGCACGCACCTAGAACGGCAGCGTCAGAACTCCTTGGACACTTTCGCCCGCAGCGTTCCCGAACGCTCACCGCTTGCGCCGCGCAACGCCATCTCGAGGTCGAACACCCAGGCGCTCGGCAGTTTGAGCATGCTGCCCAGCGAAAGCTCGAACTGGTCGCGCTGCCAGCCATTGGTGCCGATGCTGTACTGGGACGGTCCCGGAATGTCGGCATAGTCGAGGAACTGGATGCCGGTATCCTCGAACTCGTGCCGCCACTCGGCCCGCACGCGCGGCGTCACCGAGGCGAACTCGGTCTTGCGCGTGAAGTCGAACCGGGCTCCGAGCACACCGCTCAGCGACTTGACGTCGCGCTCGTCGAACCGGAGGTTCATGCGCCCGGCCCCGGTTTCCGCATAGGTGCCGAGCTGGGCGGTAAGCCACTCGCCGCGGCCATAGGCCGACCAGCGCAGATCGCCATCGCCGCGATCGATGCCCAGCGACAGCGCGGCGAAAGTCATCGAACCGTCGCGAACGCCGCGCGCGATCATGCCCGTCTCCGCCACGATGCGCTGGGTGCTGAAATCGAGATCGCCGGTGGCGATCACGCCGTCGACGAACAAGCCGCGGACGGGCGCGAAGCTGCCATAGGCGGCCACGATGCTGTTCTCGGACCGGACATGGGCCACGTCGCCGTCGATGTCGCTGCGATCGATTCCCCAGCCGCCGCCGATGCCGAGCACCAGATTCTCGGTGAGCTTGATGTCCGCGCCACCGCTCAGGCCGCTGCTGGTGGCGCTGATCTTCGAGCGGCCGGTCGTGCGGTCCTGCGTGCCGATCTCGATCGCGCCGCCCGCCCAAAGTGCGAAGGAACCCACGCGCCGTTCGCCGTCGCCCGGTGCATCGTCGGAGGATTTGGCCCGTGCGGCGGGACCGGTCGCGGCCGAGGTGCGCGCGCTTTCCGGCATCGCCATGCCGCGCATCGCCGCGATCCCGTCCACGGCGCGACCGTCGCCGCCCATGCCGCGAATGCGGTTGTTGAGCGCCAGCGTCGCCTGCTCGCCGTAGCGATCGGGCTCGACGAAGGTCCTGCTTGCATCGAGCGCCTGGAGCCGCACGCCCATGTTCGGATCGCTGCTACCGCCGCCGTTGTGGAGCGATTCGGTACGCTGCATGAAGTTCTCGATCTGCGACTGGGCGAAGCGGCGCGTGCTCTCTGCCTGGGCGTCGCTTACGGCGCGGACAGTCGGATCCGCGGTCGGATCCGGCCGCGCCTCGACATTGACAGTGATCGTCGCCGGAGCCGAGACACCGAACTCGTTGCTGAGCGTGTAGCGGATGACAATCGCGCCGTCGAAGCGTGCGGCCGGGGTGATCCGGAGTGCGTAGCTGCGCATTGCGCCGGCGCCGCTCGCCACGACTTCCGTCGTCGCGGAGCTTGCCGGGGAGACCGAGACCACCGTGGCGCCGGTGAACGGGCCGCCCGTGGCACCCTCGGTCAGATCGACGCTCACCGTTTCGCCGTCGCCTGCCGCGGCAGTCTTGTCCAGCGCGACAGGACCCACGCCGACCACGGTGATGTTCACCGCCGCTGGCGGGGACGTGCCGCCCGGACCCACCGCGACGAAGCGGAAGCTGTCCTGCCCGTGGAAGCCGGGCTGCGGCGTATACACCGCAGTCACGACGCCCAGCGCCTGAGCAGGTGCGGCCGTAAGCGCGGTCTGCGCGTTTCCGCCAGTAAGAAGTTCGACCATGCCGTGCGCCGGCTGGGTCTCGATCTGGACGCTGGTGGCGTTGCCGTCGACCAGCGCGGAAAGGTCGATCTCGAGGCGGCTGTTGGCAACCGTGGTCGATCCAGGAGTCGAGACATCCGTCGAACGCGCGACTGGCGGCGGCGGTAGCGCAACCGCAAGCGTGACCGTGGCTGCCGCCGAGGTGCCGCCGGGACCGGCCGCAGTGTAGGTGAAGCTGTCGGCGCCATAATAGTCGGTAGCCGGCGTGTAAGTGACCACCGAGCCGGCGACGCTGGTCGTGCCGTGCGCCGGCGCCGTCCCGACTGCCACACTGGTGTAAACGCCGCTGATAGCGCTCGTCAGATCGATGGTCGTGCCGCCGCTGTTGTGGGCGACGGCAACATCGCCGAGGTTCGCCGCCACCGGCGCGGGCGGCACGCTGACAGTGAGCGACACCGTCGCGGCTGCCGAGGTACCACCGGGGCCGGTCACGGTGAAAGTGAAGCTGTCGGCGCCGAAATAGCCCGCCGCCGGAACATAGGTGACGGTATAGCCCTGCGCCGTCGCCGTGCCGTGCGCCGGGGGAGCAGCGACCGCGATCCCGGTGTGCACGCCCGCCACCGATCCGGATAGGTCGATCGCCGTGCCCGTACTGGCGTAAAGCACGGTCGTTCCGCTGTGGTTCGCAGCGGTGGGAGCCGGCGGCAGGCCGACCGTGAGCGTGACCGTGGCCGCCGCCGAGGTGCCGCCTGGGCCGGTGGCAGTGTAGGTGAAGCTGTCGGCGCCGAAGTAGCTGGCTGCCGGCGTGTAGGTGATCACGTCGCCGCCGATGCTCACCGTGCCGTGCGCGGGGGCCGTGGCGACGGCGATGCCGGTGTGCACGCCGCTGATCGAACTCGAGAGGTCGATCGCGGTTCCGCCGCTCCCATAGGGTATGGCGACGCCGCTCAGGTTCGCGGCAGTCGGTGCGGCGGGGGTGGCGACGCTGAGGCTCACGGTCGCGGGCGCCGAGGTGCCGCCCGGGCCGGTGGCGGTATAGGTAAAGCTGTCGGCGCCGAAATAACCGGCTGCTGGCGTATAGGTCACCACATTGCCGGCGACGCTCACCGTGCCGTGCGCGGGGGCGGTAGCGACGGCCATGCTGGCATGAACGCCGGTGATCGAGCCCGAGAGGTCGATCGCGGTGCCGCTGCTCGCATAGGGGACTGCGACGCCGCTGAGGTTCGCGACGACCGGCGCGGAGGGCGTGGCCACGCTGAGAGTCACCGTAGCGGGCGCCGAGGTGCCGCCCGGGCCGGTGGCGGTGTAGGTGAAGCTGTCGGCGCCGAAATAGCCAGCGACTGGCGTATAGGTCACAACATCGCCAGCGACGCTCACCGTGCCGTGCGCGGGGGTGGTGGCGACGGCGATGCTGGCATGAACGCCGGTGATCGAGCCCGAGAGGTCGATCGCGGTGCCGCTGCTTGCGTAGGGGACTGCGACGCCGCTGAGGTTCGCGACGACCGGCGCGGACGGCGTTGCCACGGTGAGAGTCACCGTAGCGGGCGCCGAGGTGCCGCCCGGACCGGTGGCGGTGTAGGTGAAGCTGTCGGCGCCGAAATAACCGGCTGCTGGCGTATAGGTCACAACATCGCCAGCGACGCTCACCGTGCCGTGCGCGGGGGCGGTGGCGACGGCGATGCTGGCATGAACGCTGGTGATCGAGCCCGAGAGATCGATCGCGGTACCGCCGCTCTCATAGGGAACTGCGACGCCGCTGACATTCGAGACGGTTGGCGCAGCGGGGGGCGAGACGGTGATGCGGACCGTGGCCGGGGCCGAGGTGCCGCCCGCATTGGTGGCAGTATAGGTGAAACTGTCGGCGCCGAAATAGCCCGAAGCGGGAGTGTAGACGATGTCGGTGCCGGTCGCGTTGGTGCTGCCGTGCGATGGCGGTGAAGCCACTGCCACACTGGTTGCCGCGGCGCCTGAAAAGGCAAGCGTGATCGGGTTGGCATTGGAGTTGTAGGCCACGGTAGCGCTGACATTGCCCGCCACCGGCGCAGTGGGCGCGCCGACGACAAAGGTGTAGAAGCTTGCCACGGCAAAGGGTGAGCCCGGTCCGGTCGTGCTGTCGCGCGCAATAACGGTGAAGCCGAACGTGCCTGCTGTGGTCGGGGTGCCGGAAAGCGTGCCGTCCGTGGCCATGGTAAGCCCCGGTGGCAACAGCGCAGGATTTACGACCGAATAGGTGTAAGGTGCAGTGCCGCCGCCGGCGACGAAGTTGCCCGAATAGGCCTGGCCGGAGGTAGCCGAGAGTGTCGGTGTCGTGAGCGTGAAGTTCGGCGAGCCCACGATCACCGAATAGGCACGGCTGCCGCTATATGGGGCGCCTGCACCGGTCGACTGATCCGTAGCCGTGATAGTGAAATTGAACGAACCGGTGGCGGTGGCTGTGCCTGAGAGCACGCCTCCCGACGAAAGATTCCAGCCTGGCGGCAATGCGCCCGCCGTGACGGCGTAGTTATAGGTGCCGTTGCCTCCGGACGCCGTCAGCGTCTGGCTGTACATGGCGCCGGCCGAACCGTTCGGCAGCGTGGCCGGCGTGATCTGGATCGTCGCGGCGCTGACCGTCAGCGTGTAGGCACGGCTGCCCGTGTAGGGAGCGCCGGTGCCGGTGGAACTGTCGGTCGCCGTGATCGTGAAGTTGAAGGTGCCGCCGGCCGTCGGCGTGCCGGTGATCGCATTGCCCGAGACCGAAAGGCCGGCGGGTAGCGCGCCCGACGTCACCGCAAAGCTGTAGCCTGCGGTGCCGCCGCTGGCGGTCAGCGTCGCGCTGTAGGCAACGCCCGCGGTCGGGTTAGTGAGGCTCGCCGGGCTCAGCATGACCGTGGGTGCGCCGATGATCAGCGTATAGCTGCGCGGACCGGTGAAGGGCCCGCTGCCGCCCGAGCTGTCGGTCGCCGTCACGTCGAAGGTGAAGGTGCCCCCGGCGGTCGGTACGCCCGATAGCGTGCCGTTGGTTGCGAGCGTAAGACCAGGGGGAAGCGACGAGGAGGAATAGGTGTAGCCGGGCGTGCCACCATTGGCGGTGATCGTCGCACTATAGCTCTGGCCCACTGTGGCGTTGGCGAGTGTTGCGGGGCTCAGCACGATGGTGGGCGCGCCGACGCTCACGGTATAGCTCCTGCTGCCGCTGTACGGCGCGCCGGGGCCGGTGGTGCTGTCTTCGGCACGGATCGTGAAGGTGAAGCTGCCGCCGCTGGTGGGTGCCCCGGTGATGGCGCCGCTCGTGCTGTCGAGCGACAGTCCCGGCGGTAGCGAACCCACCACGCCATAGACGTAGCTGCCGGTACCGCCGCTCGCCGAAACGCTCGCTGAATAGGAAACGCCGATTTCCGGATCTGCGAGCGTCGCCGGCGAAAGCGCGATCGTCGGTGCGCCGACTGTCAGTGTGTAGCCGGCCGCGACGGTATAGGGCCCGCCGCTGCCTGCGCTGGAGCTGTCCGTGGCGGTGACGGTGAACGCGAAATTCCCCACCGCCGTCGCGGTGCCTGAAAGCGTGCCGCCGGTTGAAAGCGTGATGCCTGCCGGCAGCGTTCCGCCGGTTACGGCATAGGTGTAGGGGCTGCTGCCGCCGCTGGCGCTCAGCGTCTGCGAATAGGCAGCCCCGGCCGAGCCCCCTGGCAGCGCGCTTGGCGCGGGCGCGATCGACAGCGCAGGTCCGGCGATATTGAGAACGAGCGTGCCGCTCGCCTGGGTGAAAGGCCCGGCACCCGTCGAGCTGTCGGTGACGCTGGTAGTGAAGCTGAAACTGCCGCTTGCCGCGGGCGTGCCGCTCAACGTGCAGTCCGAAGCGAGCGCAACACCCGCCGGAAGGCCCGCGGGGCTGCTGCAACTATAGGTGGGGGTCCCGCCGCTAACGACGATCTGGACGTCCGCGAGCGGTGTGCCGCGCACGCCGCTGCCGGCGAGGCTGATCGACAGCACCGGATTGCTGACCGGGACCGTTACCGTGGCCGGAGACGAGGTGCCGCCAGCGTTGGTGGCGGTGTAGGTGAAGCTGTCGTTGCCGCGGAAGCTTACCGGTGGAGTGTAGCTGATCAGGCCGGCGCTATCGATCGAGACCGTTCCGCCGTTCGCCGTGGTCGATGAGCTCACCGCATAGCTTGTGGGGCTGTTGGTCGCGTGCGACGCAGCGCTGAACGTCGTCGCCGTGGCGCTGCCGCTGTTGTACGAGGCCGCGGAGGCGGTGAAGGGGTTCGCGACCGGGGGCAGCGTGATGGTGAAGCTGTTGGTGTTCGAATCGGGGCTCACAAGTCCGGCGGCGCTGGTCGCGGTGGCGCGAACGGTATGCGGTCCGGCGCCGAGCGGGGTCGGTTGAATCCGTGTCCAATTGCCCCCAGCGTCGGACGTCGTGGTGCCGATCGCCGAGCCGTCGACATAGACCGTGATCGTCACGCCGGCGGGGGCGGTGCCCGCATAGGTCGGCGTGGTTGATCCTATGGTCGCGCCGTTTGCGGGTGCGGTGACGACGGGCGCGAGGGGCGGCGTGTCGAAGGTGAACTGGTTGGCGGCCGCGGTAGCGCTTGTGCCGGCCGGGGTGGTGACGCGGACGTTGACCGTGCCTGCCGCCTGGGGCGGTGAGGTCGCGGTGATCTGCGTCGCGCTATTGGCCGTGAAGCTTGCCGCCGTAGCGCCGAACGTCACGGCGCTGACACCAGTGAAATTCGTGCCCGTGATCGTGACGGACGTGCCGCCGGCGGTAGTCCCCACGGTAGGGGAGAGCCCCGTTACCGTGGGCGCCTGCTGGACGATCGTTGAATCGCTGGCGCTCGCGGTGTTGCTCGCGCCGCCGCCCGACAACTGCACGCTCGGTACGAGCGGCGTTCCGGCCGTGCTCGTGAACTGGACGTTAAGCGTGATCGGGGGACCGTTGCCGGTGCCGAACGCTATGGTGCGCGTGCACGATCCCGACTGGCCCGAGCCGCTGCAGCTCCAGCCTGTGCCGGAGGCACTGGCATAGGTCATGCCGGTCGGCAGCGTGAAGGCGGCGGTAACGGTGGCCGTAGTGGTCGGTCCCACAGTGGTGCTCGGCGTCACAGTATAGGCGAGGGTCTGGCCCTGTGCGCCGTTGCCGCTGTGCGTCATGGACACCGCCAGCGTGGCTGCTGGGCCCACGCAGGACACAGTGAAAGTCGCAGTGGCCCCCGACGTCGACGTTCCGCCGGAGGGGCCGGCCGGGACGACGCCGAGATAGAGGAAGTCTCCGCCCGCGGAGAACTCGGCGGGGATGGTGAACACACCGGAACCCGAGCCCGAACCTGGATTGGTATGTACCGCGGCCACGCCCAAGCCACCGAGATAGACGGCTGCGCCGCCCGATGAGGAGTAGCTGTAGCTTACCCGCTCGCCGTCATTGAAAGATCCACCCACATAGGATTGTTCACCAAGGGTGTTCCCGTCGATGTAGGTGTAGGTCTTGCTGAGTTGTGCCGGCGGATTAGGAGAAACAAAGTCGAAGCCCGTGTTGCTGTTGACGTTCTGGCACGCCTGCGAGAGCTGAGCATGCGCAATGCCGGGAGCGAATAGCAGGCAGCCGGCGAGTGCCGCCAGCGCGAGTCTGGACAACGATCGGGGAAGCGGTCGGCTCGTGTCGGGCGTTAGCGGAGTGGGTGCCGGATCGCCCCGCCCGTCTTTGATGGCATCGAGCCCTGCCACGCCGCGCCACTCGCTGCGATGCCGCAGTGCGGTCTCAAGCCCCCAAACCATGTCGATACCCCCAAAATCGACGCGATTACGATCATTCGCGCGAGCGAACGCGGGCACCGCAGGACGGCACCCTGAATTGATTACCCTTTACGCAGACAGAGGGCGCAGAACGACTCGCCCCGACTTGAAAATCGGCGAAAATTCATTTCGGATCAAGTCAATATAAGTACCTACGAAGTTAACTAAGATCGGCCGACGAATACGGTAATCGGATACGATCTGGAGACATTATGGTCTGGTAGGATGTGCCGCCGGCACGTCTCGGATTTTGGAGATTCTTCGGAAATGGTTAGAATCGAAGAAAATAGTTTCCTTGCAAAAAAGTAGAAAATTGCACCATTCTAACAATGCCGCTGGTGGGGGCGTGGCTTCGGCATTTGCTACAACATGCCCTTTTCGTCATGGGGGAGTGACCAAGATGGCTGAACCTTTTCTCGGTGAGATTATGCAAGTCGGCTTCAGCTTCGCGCCGCGCGGCTGGACGACATGCCAGGGTCAGCTCCTGAGTATAGCGCAGCAGAGCGCACTGTTCTCGCTTCTGGGCACTACCTTTGGCGGCAACGGACAGACGACCTTCGGCATCCCTGATGCGCGTGGCCGGGCGTTCGTCGGCACAGGCCAGCGTCCCGGCGGCGGGACTTACGATATAGGCCAGATGGCGGGCACCGAGAATATGACGCTCACCACGGCCAACATGCCCATGCACACGCATGCGGCAGCTTTCGCGGGCAATGCGGCCACGCCCACCGCGACCGCCACGCTGTCGGTGATGACCGGTGCCACCACCCAGACCAACGTGCCGACCGAAGGGGCGATGCTCTCGCAGCCTGCCAATATCGGCCCGCAACCGGTCAAGATCTTCGTTCCTGCGGGCACGACCGGGACGCCGGTCAACCTCGGGGGCATCGCGGTGTCGGGCGGAGAGTTTACCCCGACAGGCAATGTCACCGTAGCGTCGAGCGGCGGCAGCACTCCTTTTTCGATCATGCAACCCTATCTCGGCATTACGACCGTCATCGCGCTGGATGGGATTTTCCCGTCGCGAAACTGATTGGGATGCGCAAATCCGGCCGTGCTATGGGCGTGACCGGATCCCGCACCACGCACGATGTTCAGGCGAACACCGCCTGATAGTGCCGCGCGTTGGCTGAAGGCTGAAGTTGGGTAATGTAGATCTGGTGCGGCCCGCCCTTACCGCAATCGAATTCGTACGTCGTATCCATCAGATAGACATGCGCCGGGGCTTCGAAGAACAGCGAAAAGGGCTCGCGGAAATCAAGCTCCCGGACCAGCTTCGGCCGGCGCTGGATTCGCTCGAGCGTGATTTCGACCGGTTCGGGAAGCGTGTTGATACGAATCTTGCGGCCAACCCAGGGATCAAAATCTTCCGGTTTGAGCAACTGCATGCGACATGACCCCCCGACCTTGCGATTCATTGTGGTAGCGCCAGATTGCCAGTGCGGAGGGGCGATGTGAAGCGGGCGGTGCACGTGCGGGGGAGCAAACGCGGAGCTGTGTCGTTCCCTGCGCTTCCCGAAACTCTGACCGGACAGGGAATCGGGCTGCGAAGCGAAGAGTCGAGCGATCACGCGTTCCTGCGTCGCCTTTACGGTACCCAGCGCGCCGAGGACCTTCTGCTCACTTCGTGGAGCGAGGTGGACAGGGCACACTTTCTAGACGAGCAGTTCCGGCTACAGTCGCTGCACTTCGATCGCGAGGCGAAGGCGGAACGGCTGATCATCGAACGCAGCGCCCCGCCGCTCGGGCCGGAGCCGATAGGCCGGCTCTACCTCGATCGCTCGGCATCCGCATGGCGGCTCCTCGAAATCGCGCTGCTTCCCGCCTTGCAGGGCATCGGCATCGGAACTTCGCTGATCCAATGGCTGCATGCGGCAGCCACTGCGGCTGGTGCAGAGGCAGTCGATCTCCACGTCACCATCGCCAATGGGCGCGCCGGAGCACTGTACCGTCGGCTCCGCTATGTCGAGATGCCCAGTGACTGGCCGACGCACAAGCGGATGCGCCGCGCGCTTCGCGATTAACTGGTTCCCGCAGCCAGTTGATCGGCGAGCCAGTCGTTCACCTCCGCATCGATCACCAGATGGACGCGATCGGTCGGGCCGCGGTTCGCAACGCTGTGCGGGTCGGAGAGGCGGAGATACCAGACCTCTCCGGGCGCCATCGGCACAGGGCGGCGGTTCACGTTGAACTCGACCTGTGCGTTGGTGACGATGGGAAGGTGGAGCCGGACGCTGCCTTCCTCCGCGGCCATCCCTGGATCGCTGTGCTCGAGGATCACGGAACCGGGCGTCAGCCGCATCAGCCGGGCCGATCGCAACGGGCAATCGAAAGCCGCGATCACCTGCTGCAGATAGGGTGCGCGAGCGAGCGGGGGCGCGTCCACGAAATCCGTGACGCCGGGATGCGCGGTGATCATCAGGATCGGATGCTCGGCGCCCGCGGGCGCCCGGAGCGGCATAGCGCTCCACTCGCCTTGATAATTGCACGTGACGAAGTGCGGAGTCCATTCGGTGTCGGCGAGCGCCTCTAGATCGGCCGCGAGCCGGACGGGATCAAAGGCGAACGGCAGGCGGATACGGTCGCCATGGTTCTCGCCGGTCGCTATCCGCATCACCTCTCCCCCTTGCTGTTACAGCGTATCCACCGATGGCCGGGTTGCAAAGGGCGCCGCCAAACTGCCATCCTATGGAGCGAAGGGCAGATGCCGTGACCGACCAGTTCGAAGCATTTCATGCGCGGGTGATGGCTGATCCGGCGCTGCAACGGCGGCTCGATTGCGGCATCTTGCCTGAGGATTTCGCCACTGCGGTGGAGGTAGCGGCTGCAGGGTGGGAAATCCCGCCGGATCAGCTTCGGCCAGGCGTGCGTCGACCTTCACCAGCCTTTGCACTGCACCGCGAATGGGCGCCTCCCGGCTGGCTGCCGGCTCAAATCCATGAGAGCGAGCAGGGCCCCATTGTCGATTGGGCATACTTCGGTGATCGCCTGCTCGATGATAGCTTCTATCATGACGCAGTCGCGCGGGCAGTCGCACGCCCGTTCAACAGGTTATTCCGTCACGCCACGCGACTGGACGACCTGATAGCCTGCACGCGTCCGCACGAGGCAGCCCGATTGGCGGGGTTCGTCTTTCACATGTCACGCTGCGGTTCGACACTGGTGTCGCAGATGTTCGCGGCGTTGCCCGGAACCGTCTCGCTCTCCGAACCTGGGCCGTTGGACGCCGTGGTGCGGCTGGCGATCCGTGCCGAGATCCCGCGTGAACGGGCCATTGCAGCGATGCGCGCCATTGTGGCGGCGTTGACGCGGCGACGCGGTGGCGAGCTGAGGGCGGTGATCAAGCTGGACAGCTGGCACATTCTCGCGCTGCCGCTGTTCCGCGCTGCCTTTCCGAATGTACCTTGGGTCTATCTATTCCGCGAGCCGGTCGAGGTGCTCGTCTCCCATATGCGGATGCGAGGTTATCAGACAGTCCCGGAGGTGATGCCAGCGGGTCTGTACGCGCTGGACGGGGTGTCGCCGGCCGAGCCAGAGCAGCTGTGCGCGCGGATATTGACGCAGTTCCACCAGGCTGCATTCTTTGCATTGCAAGCGGGCGAGGGGCTGGCAGTTGACTACGCCGAGTGTCCGGACGCGGTTGCTGCGCGAATTGCGCCGCATTTCGGAATCGATCTGTCTGAAATGCAGCGCTCGGCGATGGCGAGCGTCTCCGATCGGAACGCCAAGGCGAGAGATCTGCCTTTCTCGCCCGATGCGGTGGAGAAGCGGGAAGAGGCGAGCGACGCCATCCGGGTGGCTGTGCATGGATCTCTGGCCAGACTGCACGAGCAACTGGCGGGGATTCAGTGCGTCGGAGGAAGCTCGCGTGCCGACAGGTGATTTCATCGAGCCGGAATCGCGAAGCGCCACTGGTAGTAAGCGCCGCATGGGCAGCAGACGGGGAGCCAAAGCTGTTGAACGATGCCGTCCAGTCGTCGAGCGACGGAACGTACCGTTCACCGGCGAGAAGGCACGGAGGGGCATTCGCAGTGTAGAGCCGACCATAGTTGGCCGCGTTGCTCTCCATATTATTATACGCGTGGGAACCCGTTTCGTTGTAATTGAGGTTCGCGGCAATCCGGTATTTTTTGTCGATCAGCATGATCGAGAGGCTTCGCCGTCGCGTGGATCGACGAACACCACTTCGCGCTCACCGGGGTTAGTCGTCCCTCATCAGTATCAGTTCCGAAGTGCCATCAGTAGCGCCTGCAATTGTGGCTGTACTGCACCGCCGATCGGTGAACCCAGAGGTACTCGCCCGGCGAGATGCAGCATCGCCATCCCATGTACCGTAGCCCACAGGAGATGGGCCTTATCCGCCAGTTGAGGCGCATCCGCATTCGGCAGCAATTGCGCCAGCAACGTCAGCAGCAGCTTCCAGCTTGGCGCGTCCGGTGGTGGTCCCTCCCGGTCAGTCTCCCGCTCGCCCAACCATTCGTCGAACATCAGGCGATACGCATGCTCGTTGGCGATGGCGAACTCCAGATAGGCCACGGCCATGGCGATCAGCCGGCGGGCCGGATCTGCATCCGCCTCGGCGAATGCGGCCTGAAGCGCCTGCGCGAAGTCGGCGGAAATCTCGGTCTTCAAGTCTTTGAACAGCGCGAGCTTGTCGGGATAATAGCGATAGGCGGTCATTGCGCTGATGCCGAGCGTCGCGGCGAGCCCCCGCATGCTGAGGTTGCGCGCGCCGCTTTCGCGGACCTGCCGCAAGGCCGCCTCGCGCAGCTTGCGCCGGGCGTCGTCGGGTCCCGCCCAGCCCGGGTGCGCCGCTGTGGTCATCTACCCGCCAGCGCCTCGCGCGTGGCCTGCGCATAGGGTTGCGAGACAGGCACGACGAGGCCGTTGGCGAGCTCGACCCGCAGCGTCCGGCCGCTGCGCCCCCAGGACTGGACCGCCGCGCGCGCGATCCACCAGCAGCGATGGACGCGCATGCCTGCATCGTCACCCATCATCGCTATGGCGTCCCGCATCCGCATCAGCACTAGCGCCGATCCGTGCGGGGTATGCACGCGCACATAATGGTCCTCGGTCTGGAGGCAGAGGATCGGCCCGTGCAGATGCCTGGGAAGTCGCTCGAGCAGGGCATGCGGTTCGGCCGCGGCACGAATGGGAAGCGCCGGTCCGGCAACTGCCACCGGCGGCGAAGATACGAGGTCTGCCCCAGGCAGCGGAGCCGGAATCGAGCGGCGCGGTCCGCTGAGCAGCGCCGTGGAGATCAGCGTCAGGCCCCCGCCGATCAGGAGCGTCTTCAGATAAAGATGAGCGAACTTTTCGATCGCGGGAACGAACGCGAACAGCGTCTGCACGGCGGCCGCGACGAAGAACAGCATCGGCAGCGCGGCGAGCGCGACCTTGAAGACCAGCCGCTGCCCGCGCCCGATCCGGTCTGCCAGAGGGCTGCAATCGAGCAGCGAATCGACCACCAACACCAGCACGAACCAGACCGCCGACAGTCCGATCCAGAAGCCCATGCGCTGCAGCGGATCGCTCTCGAAGGTCCTGAACGGGCCGAGCGTCGCCAGCACCAGGCCCAGCACTACGGCGAGTCCCACTTCGGCCCATAGCCGTTCGACCCAGGCGGGAAGTGGCGAAACGGCGAAATCACGCATCGGCAATGCTCCGGCTGTCGCGCTTACGGTGTAAATTCACGAACCAATCGACGCAACCGCGTAGTTCGGTTCGCAACCGAAAACCTGCCGCGGCTAACCGGCACCGCCCTTTCCAAGAGCGGGAGCTGATCATGCTGCGTAGAATCTCGATGCCGATCCTGGTGCTGTTCGCCTCGGCGGCTATCCCCCACAACGCCATCGCGCAAATCGCAGCGGAGGAGGAAGCGCCCGGCCGGACAAGCGAATCGGAGTTGACTGGCTTCGTCGGCTTGGGACCTGGCCTGCTCCCGCGTTACGAGGGGTCTAGCGACTATCGCCTGCTTCCCTTCGCGATCGGCACGATCCGGCGGGGCGGCGTCTCGGTGGATTTTCAGGGAGCACGGCTCCGCGCGGACCTGATCCCGGACGAGATATTGGCACTGGGGCCGCTCGCCGGTGTCCGGCTGGGACGCGACGACGACGTGGACGGTCGCGTCGGGCTGCTCGACCGAATCGACACCGCCGTCGAGCTCGGCGGATTCGTCGGGCTCCGGCTCGGCGGCGATGCACGCGGCCAGGGACAGGTCCTGCTCGACCTCACCGCCATGGCCGACGTGGCGGGCGTGCATGATGGCGTGCTCGTCTCCGCCACGGCAGGGTATGTCGCCTTGCGCGGCCCGCAATTCTCGCTGTCGCTCGACACCCAGGCGACCTGGGGTGATGCGGCCTACACGCGCACCTATTTCGGCGTCACCCCCGGCGAGTCCGCGCGCTCCGGTCTTGCTGCCTATCGTCCCGAAGCGTCGTTCCGCGACGTAGGTGCAGGCGCGACGCTCGGCTATCAATTCGATCGACGATGGGGGCTGATCGGCAGGATCGGCTGGACCTATCTCGTCGGCGACGCCGCCGACAGCCCGATCGTTCGCGACGAAGGCTCGCGTCACCAGGCCGCGGGCGGAATCGCGCTGACCTATCGTTTCTGAAACCGGGGATGGGCCGATGTCGCGCGGCAAACGTCTGATGCTCGCCCTCGCCGGGCTGGCGCTGATCGCCTGCGCAATCGGCTGGTACGGCACCTGCCTGTGCTCGGCACGGCAATCCAGCCCAGAGGAACAGACCCAAAGATGACGTTGCTGAAGTCATGCGCCTTCGCCGCGCCACTCGCTGCCCTGCTCGCGGGGTGCGGCGCAGCGACGCAGGAGATCACCGAGCCCGAGCCACTCCCCGTCGAAGTGGTGGCGGCCCGGCCCGGCGCCACTGAGGGCGCCATCGCGGCGGTGGGCCGGATCGCCCATCAGCGCGAGATGGTGCTCGCCTTTCGCGTGCCGGGGACGATCGCCAGGCTCGGCACCGACATCGGCGACAGCATCGCGCGCGGCGAGACACTCGCCGAGCTGGACGCGCGCGATCTGGCGGCGCGCGTGGCCCATGCCGAGGGGGACGTTCGCCGCTCCGAACGCGCGCTCGCGCGCTATGCGGCGCTGAACGAAACCGGCGCCGTCGCCCGGGCCAGCTACGAGGATGAGCGCACCGCGCTCGAACAGCACCGCGCGGCGCTGCGCGCGGCGGCGTTCGATCGCAGCTCCGCGCGGCTTGTCGCGCCGGCCTCCGGAGTGGTGCTCGAGCGGATCGCGCAGGCGGGCGAAACCGTCGCGGCCGGGCAAGCCGTGTTGCGGGTTGCGGACAGGACAAGCCCTTTGTTGGTTCGCGTGCCCGTGCCCGAAGCGCAGATCGGCCGCGTGCGGATCGGTGCGCCTGCCCGTTTGACGATCGCCGGGCGGGCCGAGCCGGTGGCCGGGACCGTGGCCCGCACCGGCGCGCGCATCGACCCGCAGACCGGCACCGCCGAAGTCGAGGTGCGCTTGTCCACAACCGCCGGCCTGGTCAGCGGAATGACTGGCACGGTCACGATCGCCACCGGCGCGGGCGCCGCCAGCGCAGTCGCCTTACCGGCCGAGGCGGTTCTTGAAGCGAGGGGACCGCGCGCCGCGATCTTCCTCTACGAGCCCAAGGCGCAGCGCGTCCGTCGCCGCGAGGTACGTTTCATGGGCTTTGCGGGCGAGGAAGCGCTGGTCGCGGGCGTGCCCCTTGACGCGCAGGTCGTGACGACGGGCGCCGGCTTCGCGGCCGACGGCCAGCGCGTCCGCGTGACGGGAGGTGCGCGCTGATGCGTTTCAATCCCGCGGCTTTCTTTGTCCGGCGCTGGCAGTTCACGCTGGTGCTCTTTGCGCTGTTCGTGCTGCTTGGGCTCAATGCCTTCCGCGCGATCCCCCGCACCGAGGATCCGCAATTTCCCGCAGCCTTCATGACCGTTCGCACCGTGATGCCGGGCGCGACGCCGCTGGAGATGGAGCAACTCGTCTCAAGGCCGATCGAGGATGCGCTCGACGGCCTCGACGATGTCCAGGAAGTGCGCTCGACCAGCGGCGACGGCACGTCGCAGGTCCGCGTCGAGTTCATCTGGGGCGTCAACTCGGACCGCAAATATGACGAGGTGGTGCGCGAGGTGACGGCGCTCCGCTCGCGCCTTCCCGCCGGCGTCACGCGGATGGACGTGCAGCGTGCGCGCACGATCGAAGTGTCGATCATGCAAGTCGCGCTGGTGAGCGAGCAGCTGCCGATGCGCCGCCTCGAAAAAGTCGCGGACCGATTGCGCGAGGCGATCCAGCGCGTGCCCGGGGTGCGTGACGCCAACTATTGGGGCGTGCCGCCCTCCGAGATGGGCGTCGCGCTCGATCTCGGGCGGCTGGCGCAGCTGCGCCTGCCCGCCAGCACCGTAGCCGACGCGCTGACCCGGGCCGGGGCCGAAGCGCCGATCGGTGTGGTGCATGCCGGGGAGCGGCGGTTGACGGTGCGGCAGGGCGGCGCATTCGGCAGCATCGCAGCAGTCGAATCGGTGCCGGTCGCCAGTCGCGATGGCCGGGTAGTTCATGTCCGCGACGTCGCTCGCGTGACGTGGGAAACGGTCGAAGCGCAGCACATCACGCGCTTCGGCGGCAAGCGCGCGGTGCTGCTGTCTGCGAACCAGAAGCAGGGGGCGGACGTCACCGCGATCACGCGCGACCTTCGCCGCACGCTCGACGCCTTCGAGAAGACTCTCCCCGGCGGAGTGAAGCTCGAGCGCGCCTTTTTCCAGGCCGACAATGTCAGCCATCGCCTGGGCGGGCTCACGCGCGACTTCGTGCTTGCGCTCATCATCGTCGCGATCACGCTGTTGCCGCTCGGCTGGCGCGCCGCGGGCGTGGTGATGGTGTCGATTCCCTTGTCGCTGCTCATGGGGCTGGCGCTGATCCACGCCTTTGGGTTCAGCCTCAATCAGCTGTCGATCGCAGGCTTCGTCCTGTCGCTGGGACTGCTCGTCGACGATTCGATCGTGGTGACCGAGAATATCGCCCGCCGGCTTCGCGAAGGCGAGACGCGGAGCGAGGCGGCCGAGCGCGGGACGGGGCAGATTGCGCTGGCGGTCATCGGCTGCACCGGCTGCCTGCTGCTGGCATTCCTGCCGCTGATGATGCTGCCCGGCGGACCCGGCACCTTCATCCGCTCGCTGCCGGTCGCCGTGCTCGCGACCGTGGCGGCGTCCTTCATCGTCTCGATGACCATCGTCCCCTTCGTCGCCAGCCGGCTCCTCTCGCCATCGCACGATCCGGAGGGCAATCGCCTGCTCCGGGCGATCAACCGGGCGATCCACCGCCTCTACCGTCCCATGCTCCATTACGGGCTGGAGCGGCCGCGGCGGACGCTCGTCGCGATCCTGGCCCTTTGCCTGCTCAGCGTGCCGATGCTCGGTGCGATCGGCACCAGCCTGTTCCCGCCGGCCGAGACGCCGCAGTTCCTGATCCGCGTCGAGACCCCCGAAGGCAGTTCGCTTGCCGCAACGGACCGCGCGGTGGCGCATGTCGAGAAGCGGCTCGCGCGCGAGCCCGGCCTGGCCTGGTACGCGGCCAACAGCGGGCGCGGCAATCCGCAGCTCTACTACAATACCGCCCAGCAGGAGCCCGCGCCCAACTTCGGCGAAGTGGCGGCTGCCTTTCCCGAGTGGCATCCAGGTGAAAGCGGCGGGCGGATCGCGCAGTTGCGCCGCGAACTCGCAGCCTATCCGGGCGCGCGGATCAGCGTGCACGTGTTCGAGCAGGGCGCGCAGACCGATGCACCCGTGGCGATCCGGATCAGCGGTCCGGATCTCTCCACCCTCAAAAGGCTGGCCCGATCGGCGGAAAGCGCGCTGCAGGCGACACCTGGGCTGCGCGACGTCGGAAACCCGCTGCGGCTCGATCGTACCGACCTGACGCTCGGTATCGACGAGACCAAGGCGGCGGCGCTGGGCGTGCCGGCAGGCGATGCACGACGGATTGCGCGGCTGGCGCTGAGCGGCGAGCAGGTTGCGCGGTTCCGCGACGGCGATGGCGACGATTATCCCGTTACCGTGCGCCTGCCGATGGAAGCACGCAACGAGCTGGCGGTGCTCGAGCGGATCTATGCGCCGGGCCGGGACGGCGCGGCGGTACCGCTCGCGGCGATCGCAGCTCCGGCCACGGCGGGCGGACCGCCACGGATCGATCGGCTCAACCGCGATCGGATGGTCACAGTGACCGCCTATGTCCAGCCGGGCTTTCTCACGTCGCGGGTCACCGAGGACGCGCGCCAGCGAGCCGAGCGCGCCTTGACCCTCCCGCCCGGTTACCGGCTTTCGCTCGGCGGCGAGGCGGAGGAACAGTCCGAAAGCTTCGCCGGGCTCGGTGCAGCGATCGTGATCGCGATCCTGGGCATCCTCGCCGTGCTCGTGCTCGAGTTCGGGCGGTTCCGCACCGTAGCGGTGGTCGCCGGCATCATCCCGCTCGGGCTGTTCGGGGCGGTGACGGCGCTTTGGCTCACCGGCTATTCGCTGTCGTTCACCGCTACGATCGGGCTGGTCGCGCTGATCGGAATCGAGATCAAGAATTCGATTCTGCTCGTCGATTTCACCGAACAGCTCCGCGTGGAGGGTTTGGGCATGCGCGAAGCGATCGAACGCGCCGGTGAGGTGCGCTTCCTGCCGGTGCTGCTCACTTCGGTGACGGCGATCGGCGGCCTGCTGCCGCTCGCGATCGAAGGGTCGGGACTCTATTCCCCGCTTGCGATCGCCATCATCGGGGGGCTCGTCTCCTCCACTCTCCTGTCCCGGATCGCCACGCCGGTCATGTACCTGCTGCTCGCTGGCCGCAGGGAGGAGAAGCCTGCATGAAACGCCATTTCGTATCCGCCTTGCTCCTGTCTCTCGGCGCCTGCACGGCAGGTACCGATTATCGTCCGCCCTTGGTGGAGATCGCGCCGGCATGGCGTGGCCCTCCGTTCGCCTCTTCCTCGACGGAGAAGGCGTGGTGGGAGAGTTTTAACGACCCGTTGCTAGAACGGCTGATCGCGACCGCGCTCGCGCAGAATCTCGACATCGAGCAGGTGCTGGCGCGAGTCGATCAGGCGCGGGCAGCGCTCCGCGCTTCGGGAGCGTCGCTGCTTCCCTCCGGCACGGTTGAAGCGAGCGCCGCGCGGGTCCGCCAGTCGACCGAGAGCGGCATTGGCCGGCTCGCCGGCGTCGCTCCTGGCTTCGATCGCGCCATCAGCCAATATGATCTCGCTGCCAGTGCGACGTGGGAGCTCGACCTGGCGGGCGGACTGCGACGCGGACGCGAGGCCGCCGTCTACGAAATGGAGGCCGCGCAGGCGAGCGGCGCGGCGATGCGGCTGACGATCGCGGGCGAAGTGGCCGATGCCTATGTCCAGCTTCGTGCGTTTCAGGTCCAGCACGGCATCGCGCGCGAACAGGCGCATGCGGCGGGGCGGCTCGCAGGGCTGGTGCGCGATCGCGCGCGTGTCGGCGAGGCATCGCGGCGCGAAGTGGTGCAGGCCGAAGGCGCGGCGGAGGCCGCGCGCGCAGTGATTCCCCCGCTCGATGCAGGGATCGAAGCGCAGCTGAACCGCGTCGCCGTGCTGCTCGGCCGCGCACCTCAAGCCGACCGGCTCGCGCTCGACCTGCCCGGCGTCATCCCGGTGGCGGCGCTGGATGGTGCCGGGACTCCCTCCGATCTTGTCCGCCGGCGCCCCGATCTGATCGCAGCGGAGCGGCGGCTCGCCGCCGCGCATGCACGGATCGGATCCGCCCTCGCCGAATATTATCCCCGCTTTTCGTTGTCCGGGCTCTTCGGCTTCCAAGCCAATTCGGGAAACGCCTTGTTCTCGGGCGGAGCCAATGTCGTCCAGGGCGCGGCCGGGCTCCGCTGGCGCCTGTTCGACTTTGCACGGATCGATGCCGAGGTAGCCGCCGCGCGCGGTGCGGAGCGCGAGGCGCTGGCTGCGTATCGGCAGGCGGTGCTGCGCGCGGCTGAGGACGTCGAGACGAGCTTTGCAGCCTTCGCCCGGCAGCGGGAGCGCCAGACCTCACTTATCCGCCAGGTTGCCGCCGCACGTGAAGCCCGCGCGCTCGCCGAGCAGGCCTGGCGCATCGGTGAGGTCAGCCTGATCGAAGTGCTCCAGGCCGACCGGGATCTGCTCGCCGCACGCGCGAGCCTGGCCGAAGCCGAGGCGCAGACAGCCCGCAACCTGATCGCATGCCGGCGGGCATTGGGAGGGTAATTCCTGAATGGGAAGTGATGACATGAACGAGACCCAGACGATCCTGATTAGGGGTGTGTGAACCCAGCAGGACACCGCGCGACCGGGCTGCAAGCATATTTATATGATTGATCACTTTCGGCGCTGAGAGTAGCAGCAGCTCCACAACCGATCGACCTTCCAAAGTTAGGAGAGTCGTCATTATGGGGAGTATACCATGCGTAGTTCGCTCTTGCTTTCGGCGGCCGTCCTTGCGGTTCCCGCTCCGGCCTTCGCGCAGACCGTCCAGAATGCATCGATGCCGACTGATGGCCAGGCCCAGCCGGCCGCGGAAGCTGAAACGGCTCAACCTGAAACAGTCCCTGAAGAGTCCGAAGAAATCATCGTCACCGGGATACGCGCCAGCCTTGCCCGTGCCGCTGAAATCAAGCGGGACGCGCCACAGGTCGTCGATTCCATCGTCGCGCAGGACATCGGCAAGTTTCCTGACCCGACCACCGCCGCCGCGCTCCAGCGCGTACCCGGCGTGCAGGTCACCGTCGGCGGTAACAACGAGATCGTGAACCCCTTGGTCCGGGGTCTGTCCGACATTCTGACGACCCTCGACGGGCGCGAGATCTTCACCGCTGAAGGGCGCGGCTTCGCGTTTCAGGATCTTCCGGCGGAAGCGATCGCGCGCGTCGACGTCTACAAGTCCAACACGGCCAATCTGATCGAAGGTGGCGTAGCAGGTACGATCGATCTGCGCCTCAACAAGCCTTTCAACTACACCAAGCCCACGATCGCGCTCAGCGGGAAGCTGAACTATCCGTCGAACGTCGAAAAGCTGGGCCCTCAAGCGAGCTTCCTGGCCACGGATCGGTGGGACACCGGGATCGGTGAGATCGGCGCGCTGATCAACGTGTCGTGGTACGACATGCCGTTCAACCGGCCGTATAACTATGTAGCGGAGCGTCGCTCCGGCAATGCTGCGGCGCCAGGCGCGGCCGGCCTCCTGCTGCCGATCTCGACCGGCGGCCTCAATGAGTTCGGACGCTACCAGCGGCCGCAGGCGAACGGCTCAATCCAGTGGCAGGCGACGCCGAGCCTCGAGATCTATGTCGATGGGCTCTATTCGGCTTATCGCAGCAAATTCACCACCGGATTCTACGAATACCGCCTGGGCACGGCGTCGAGCATCACCGGCGTGACCGTCGGCGATAATTGCTTCACTGCGAACGTCGGACCCGACGGGTTCAATCCCAACGCAGCCACGGACCCGGCGCTGATCACACAGCAGAACCTGTGCGACTTCACTTCAGCTACGTTCAACAATCTCGAGTCGTTCACGTCGACGCAGGCGCATAACAATCGCACCGACACCTGGCTTGCCGCAGGAGGGTTCCGTTTCGACCGGGATCGCTTCAAGGCCAATGTCGACGTCAGCTACGAACGCTCGATCGTCAACAATGAGAACTTCATCGTAGATATCGGCAAGCGCGTGCCCCAGGCGACGCTGGCGCTGTCCAATGCCGACAACACGCCCGCGATCACCGCTCCCGGCAATCCGATGGCGAACGTTAACGGCTTCACCTATGTCAACGGGCTCTTCCAGGATTATGTCCGTTCCAGCGGTGGCCTGTTCGCGGTCAAGGGCGATGCAACCTACGAGGTTGGCGGATTCCTGAAGACCATCGAAGTCGGCGGCCGTTTCGCGAACCGGACCGCGCTCTTCGAGCAAGTGCAGCTTGGCATCGCGCCTCCAGGCGGCTCGTTCGCCACCTCGATCGGCAGCCTGCCGACCGAATTCGCGCCCGGCATTCCGCAGATCAACCTGGGGGCGCCGTTCATCCTGCCGTCGCGCGACTATCTCCTCTCGGGTGAAGGCCAGTCGGCGATCCGCGCGCTGTTCGGCGCTCCGGACGGCCGGCCGCCGTTCGATCCCACGCGTCGCTTCGACGTCGCCGAGAAGAGCTACGCAGGCTATATCCAGGGCGGCTACGAAGTCCCGTTCGGCGACGGCCCGGTTGTGCTCGATGGCCGCGTCGGCGTTCGCTACACGCGCACCGATCGCGACATCACGGGCACCGGCGTGGTCAGCGGCAACCCGGTCACCACCACGGCGTCCAAGAGCGATTCGGATTGGCTTCCCAATGCCAGCGCCCGCCTGCAGCTCGGCGGCGGCCTGCAGTTCCGCGCGACCTATGCCCGCACGCTATCCCGTCCCTCGTTCGGATCGCTCAACCCGGGCCTGAACTATCTCGTCTCCACCAACCCGAATATCCGCAACAGCGGTTCGGGCGGCAATCCGGATCTCCGTCCCCAGAAGTCCGACAGCTTCGATGCAACGATGGAATATTACTGGAAGGACGGCTATTTCGCCGTTGCCGGCTATTACCGCGAGATCACCGATCGCGTGATCAACGGCGTGACTGCGGAAACGATCGACGGGATCGTCTACAACATCTCGCGTCCGCGCAACGTCGGTAGCGCCAAGCTGAAGGGCATTGAGGTTAGCGCGCAGACCTTCTTCTCCTTCCTTCCCGGCGCGCTCGCCGGTTTTGGCGCCTTCGGCAACTTCACACTCGCCGATTCCGAAGTGGGCGGCGACGATCCGCTGGCGGGCTACAGCCTCCAGGGCGTCTCCAAGTATAACTTCAACGCCGGCCTGCTCTACGATCGTTCGGGCATCTCGGCGCGCGTCGTCTACACGCACCGATCGAGCTACTTCGATGAAGATCGGACCGGCGCTGGCGACGTTCGCCCGGTCGGGACACCCGTGTGGCTCAACTATGTTCGCCCGAACGGCCGGCTCGACTTCAGCATCGGTTACGACGTGACCCCGAACATCACCGTCACCGCCGAGGGCAGCAACATCCTGCGTTCGCGCTATCAGAGCTACATCAACAACGAGTACCTCTGGCGAGACACGCGGACGGACGACAGCATCTATGCGGTGAGCGTCCGCACGCGCTTCTGATCCTTATCTTGGAGCTGCACCGGAGCCCGGGGCAACGCCCCCGAGCTCCGGTCAGGACGACTCCGCCCGTCTTTTGGTTGCGATGCGAGGAGTCACGCGGCCGGCAGCCGAGCGCCAACGAACTCGCTTACGTTTGAGGCGTGAGGATGCCCACGATTGCAATCGACAGCAAGTTGCGAGGCTGCAAATCTGATGAAGATCAAGATCGGCGAGCTTGTTTCCGGAGCCGATATCAGGACCAGGGCGATCGTTATTCAACAGAAGACCGGGCGCCCCTGCCCAATTGGAGTTGACGGCTGACGTCAGAGCAAGCCTGCTTGCCTGGCTGGAGGGTAGCCCCCGTTTGATGCTGAACTTTGTTCTGCGACCAGCGACAGGGGTGGGCACGCCCAGAGGGATAGCGGCGCGAGTTTCGATCGTGCACGAGTTCAGTCAGCCGATGGAATGAAGGCGCTCATACTCGATGGCGATCTCGGCAAGCACCGAAAGCGCCAACGCCTGCGGCGTACGGCTCCCCGGCAGGGCGACGCCGGGACGACGCGCAGCGGCGAGCGTCATGTGGTCCTCGCTCAAATGATTCCGACTCTCTGACCGCCGGAGGGCGGGAGCTTGCCCGGGTGCGGGTCTCAAAAACGATCTCCTGACGGGCGCCGGGCCGACCGCCCGAGCCTTTCGAACCGAGGCCTGTCGCCTGTTCATGGCTGCGCGTTGCAGGTGCTCCCAGGACGAGTTCTACAGCAGATGCTCGATACGGACGGGCATGCGGCGGATACGCTTCCCAGTGGCATGAAAGATGGCATTCGCGATCGCGCCGGACGCCCCAGCCAGGGCCACCTCACCCAAGCCTTTGGCCCCTGTTGCGTTGAGGAGCGGATCGGGCCGATCGATGAAGGCGACCTCGATCTCGCCGACATCTGCGTTCACCGGGACGACGTAATCGGCGAGGTCATTGTTTAGCCAGCCACCGTATCTCGGGTCGACTTCCGTTTCCTCGCGCAGTGCCGATCCGATGCCCCATATCACGCCGCCGCGAACCTGGCTTTCCGCGGTGCGCGGGGAGATCACACGGCCGCAGTCGACCACGCTGACCACCCGCGGTACTCTCACCCGCCGGGTCCGCGGCTCGACATGAACTTCCGCGAAATGGGCGATATAGCTGAAAGTGGTGAATTTCGGATATTCGGGTCCGGCCAGCGCGTAGCCATAGCCACGCAGTCCCTCCAGCACCTTCGAGTCTTGGCCGGGAGCGAGAGTCGCCACCTCGACCTCGATATACGGCCGCCGAACAGCCGCGAGCTGGCGATGCAGGTTGCCGCGGATCTGCCGCCCGGCGAGCAGTTCGGCAAAGGCGGCCTTCAGCTTCGCCGCCGCGGCGTCGACTGCGGGAAGCACGCTGGCGGTGCCCCAAGAGCCAGCGGTGAGGTGCTGCGGAATTGCCGCGGTATCGCCGATCCGCAGGTCGATCTTGTCCGGATCGATGTCGAGCGCACGCAGCAGCGCGGCGGCAATCACCGTGCGAATACCCTGGCCCATTTCATGCGCGGATACCGAGAAGCGCGTGGTGCCATCCGCCGCGACCCTCAGCTTCGCCATATTGGCGCTAGTGATCGCCGGATAGGCGCCGCAGCCGACACCAAGGCCCACCAGCGTTCCGTCGGGCAGCACCATCGAACCCGGCTCGGGGCTCCTTCGGCTCCAGCCGAAGCGTCGCGCGCCTTCCGCGATGCACTCATTAAGGAACCGCGACGATAGCGGGTTGCCGTTGATCGGGTCCACGGTCGCGTCATGTGCCAGGCGGAAAGCGACGGGATCCTCGCCCAGCTTGTATGCCAGTTCGTCCACTGCACCTTCGAATGCGAAGGACGCGGGATGCGGGAACGGCGCACGCATATAACCCGGGTTCTGGGTGTCGATCCGCACATTCGCCGCGGTTCCGTGATAGTCGGCGATGCCGTACATCTGCGGCTGGGACTCATGATATTCGGGCGGAAAATGGCCGAAGCGGGATTGCTGGTGGTCGGCGTCATATTCCACCGCGATCATCTTGCCGCCCGCGTCGGCGCCGATCCTGATCTTGTGGCGGCTGCGCGGGCGGAACGACGCATTGTGGAACACCTGTCCGCGTGGCATCACCAGCTTGACCGGCCGCCCGAGCAACATCGCTGCTCGCGCGACCAGTGGAGCCTGTCGCTGCGGGGTGCCTTTCTGGCCAAAGCCACCGCCGATATAGATCGACTTCACGTCGATGGCGGCGGGATCGATCGCGAGTGCCTTGGCGACGTTCGCCTTCACCACCTGTGCGCCCTGTGCCGCTTCGTAGATGGTCAGCCGCCCGCCGGACCAGACCGCGACGGTCGAAAGCAGTTCGATCGCATTGTGATGCTGCGCCGGGCAGTCATACTCGACCTCGACGATAGTCGTAGCGCGCTGCATCGCGGCTTTGGCATTGCCGGCTTCGGTCGGCTCGACCGGCTGGTGCACCGCACCGGTGCTGGTGATCGTCGGGGAGAAGGACGGCGCGGCCGCGTATCGGGCGCGGATCGCCTCGGCGCCCTCGATTGCGGCCTCGATCGATTCGGCGACCACCAGCGCGATCGGTGCGCCGCGATAGGCGATCTCGGGCACGATCGTCGGTGTGGCGGGCGCCGCACCCAAGCCCTGCGCGCCGGGCGGCGGTGGCGCCGGCTTGCCGAAATCGGCCGCCGTCAACACCCGGACGACGCCCGGCACCTGCAGCGCGTCGTCGGTCGAGACCTCGACGATCCGGCCCCTGGCGATCGTCGCCGGCACCGCCATTGCATAGAGCATGTTCGGCAATTGGACGTCTGCGCTATAGACGGTGCGTCCGATGACCTTGTCGCGCGCGTCGAAGCGGGCGCGATCTTCAAAGGGAGCGGCGGGCATCAGGCGGTCCTTTCCGCGGCAATCATTAGTGCATCGGCGACGGTGCGCGCGCCGAGCTCGAGCTTGAAACCATTGTGCCGGCCCCGGCGCGCGCCGCTGAATGCGGCGCGCCCGGCAGCGAGCGCGGTTTCGCGTGTCAGCTGCTGGCCGGCGAGCAACCGCTCTGCTTCGGCAGCGCGCCAGGGACGGGTGGCGACGCCGCCCAGCGCGACATGCGCCCGTCGAACTCGCTCGCCGTCCATGTCGAGTGCTACCGCCGCGGACGCGAGCGCGAAGGCGTAGCTCTCGCGATCGCGGATCTTGTGATAGGTCGAGCGGCGCCCGGCGGGAGTCTTGTGCACCAGGATTGCGGTGATGATCTCGTCCGGCTGAAGTGTGAATTCCAGATGCGGCGTATCGCCCGGAGGCCGGTAGAGCTCGGCAACCGGAACCGTTCGCGCTCCAGCCGAACCAAAGAGTTCGACCGACGCATCAAGCGCCGTTAGCGCGACGGGCCAGTCGCCCGGGCTGACCGCGGTGCACGCCTGGCTCTGACCCAGCACCGCCTGGCCGCGGTCGAGCCCATCGATCGCCGCACAGCCGCTGCCCGGATCGCGCTTGTTGCAGGGATAGACGCCGACGGCGGAGGGGTTGCCGGTTCCATTCCTGAAGTAGATGCATCGCGTGCGCTGGAGCAGATTGCCGCCCACCGTGGCCATGTTACGCAATTGCTGCGACGCTGCCTTCCAGAGCGATTCCGTGAGCACGGGATAGTCACGCGAGACGGTTCGGTCCGCTGCAACCACACTCATCGGTGTGAGCGCGCCGAAACGCAGCACCTCGCCGCCGGTCTCGATCCGGTCGAGCCCCTCGATCCGGGTTACGTCGATAAGGTGGCGCGGGCGAGCAATGTCGAGCTTCATCATGTCGTAAAGCGAAGTTCCGCCCGCGATATAGCTCGCGCCAGGGCCGACACGCCCGAAGGCGGCGATCGCTTCCTCGACAGTCCGTGGGCTTGCATAGCTGAACGGCTGCATCAGGACCTCCGCATCTTGCGGGCGGCGTCCTCGATTGCGCCAACGATGCCGACATATGCGCCGCAGCGGCAGATATTTCCGCTCATATATTCGCGGATCCGCTCCTTCGAGGTCGCGTTACCCTCCTGCACCAGTGCGACGGCAGCCATGATCTGGCCGGGCGTGCAATAGCCGCACTGGAGCGCATCATGATCGATGAATGCCTGCTGCATCGGGTGCAGTTGCTCGCCGTCGGACAAGCCTTCGATGGTAAGCACTTCGCGGTCCTGCACCTTTGCCGCGAGCGTCAGGCAGGAAGCGACGCGCCGGCCGTCGACATGCACGGTGCAGGCGCCGCACTGGCCATGGTCGCAGCCTTTTTTCGTGCCGGTGAGACCCAGCCGCTCGCGCAGCAGATCAAGCAGCGATGAACGGGCATCAATTTCCGCTTCGAAGGGCTTGGCGTTCACGGTGGTGCTGAGCCGAAGGCGATGGACGACGGGCAACGCGGGCGCTCCGCCTGGCTGGCCGCTGTCCTGCGCCGCCGCCGGCGCGGGAGCAAGCGGTGCAAGCGCAAGTACGACACCCCCCTGCAGAGCGTCACGGCGACTTACGGTGAGTGCATCGAGATGCAAATGAGCATGAGGAGATGTGTCGTCGTCGGCCTGATTCATGGATCATCCTCCTGCGTATGACATAGCTATTCAGGCTGCTGGACGGGATATGTCGCGTCGTCCGGAAGTTTGTCGCGATCGTCCGGCGACAGTAGTCTTAACATCGACGCGGCAAGCGCCTCCGCTAGGGTGGCGCCTTTGAAGATGCGCCCGGCGGGCGATGTGTTGAATGAGGCTGACTTGGACGCGATCGATCAGGTGCTCGAGGGTCTGAAGCTGCGTAGCTCGGTATTCTCCCGCATGGAGCTCACCGAGGGCTGGGGCTTCGCGAAGGACTGCCTCGGTGGCGCCCCATTTCACTTCGTACTCGAGGGGGAAGCGTGGGTCGGTCACGACGAGGGCGACCTCGTGCGACTGAGCGCTGGCGAGATGGCCATCCTGCCGCGCGGTGAGGCTCACCTGCTTCTCTCGGCGCCGGACGCTGAAGCTGCGCCCTTCCATCGGCTCGCCTCCGACATGGGCTTGCCGAACTGGCGGCCGGGCATCCACATCAAGCCCCACATCCTCCGTTTTGGGCCGGCGGGCCCGGCGGTCACGCGATTGTTGTCCGGCATATTCGAGTTCACCGACCGCCGGCGAAATCCGCTGCTCTCGGCGCTTCCAGACCTGTTGATCCTGCGTGGTACGACCGACCGCACACGGGACACGATCAAGGCCATAGCGAAGACGATCGATCACGAGATCGAGGCGGGCGCGCCCGGCGCTCGCCTGGTGGCTGCGCGGCTTGCCGACTATTTGTTCATCGAAGCGGTGCGCGAACGCCTCGCCTGCAGCGGGCGCGAGGATGCAGGGTGGCTGCAAGGGCTCAGTGACCCCGTGGTCGGTCGCGCGCTGTCGCTCATGCACGCGGAGCCGGCGCGCCCCTGGACGGTCGGCGTGCTCGCGGCCGAAGTCGGAGCGTCCCGCTCGCAATTTGCCGAGCGCTTCAGCCTGCTCGTCGGCCGGGGTCCGATCGAATATCTCCGCGACTGGCGCATGTTCGTGGCGGCCGGACACCTCGGTGAAGCCCGTTTGTCGCTCAAGGAGATCGCGAAGCTCGCTGGCTATCGCTCGGGAGCGGCGTTCGGGCGGGCATTCAAGCTGTGGGCCGGCGAATCGCCAGCCGCCGTCAGGCGAGCCGGGCGAGTAGGTGCCGACGCTGAAAGGACAACCTGAACCAGGGGGTCATCCCGGTCGCGGTGCCGGGTACTGTTCGGAGACGACTTGCCCACCCAGGCCATCACAACTCACGCCCAAGCCGCGCGTCGATCGACATGCAGCCGCCCCCGCGCATGGCAATGAACAGCGCAACGAAGCCGAGGATCAAGGGATATTCGATGCCGCGATCTATCCATGGATAGGTCGGTGCGAGCGCGATGCAGATCGCGGCTGCCTGGATCGCGAACATCGGGGCGACGAAGCGGGTTGCGAACCCAAGAGCGAGCGCAATCCCGCCGAAGGCCTCCAAAATAGTTACGCACCAGGCGAGCTCGGGGGCAAAGGGCAGCCCCAGCACGTTGGCGATCAGGCTGGTCGAACCTTGCAGCGGATCGGCCATCGAACCGTGCGGAGTGCCGGTGAGCTTCGGAATTCCGTGCGTTACCATGGTTAGCCCGAAAGCGAGCCGAAGCAGCGCGTAGGCGGCTTGCTCGCCAGCGCGATATAAGGGGGCGAGGCCCGGAAAGATGAGGCGGCTCAGCGAGCCGTCTTTAGTTCTGGACCGAGAGGTGGGCATGCTACGAACCCTTTCGCCAATGTGCAGCCGGCAGAAGCGCCGATGGGTTCACCGCGTCGCCTTTGCACAGGTGACGCCCGCCTCCGGGACGACGATCTGCCGGGACGCAGTCATCGAGCGTGGTTGCTGGAAGGCTTGGTGCAAAACGCGTCAAGTGGCTGGACCTGTCGACGATTGGCCAGCTTTGCTTATATCGCCTGCCGGTAGGAACGGCAGCGATCGTGTCGCCCTGCCGGTCAAGGTGAGGAGCGCATTGGCGACGGCGGGCGCGATCGGTGGCACGCCAGGCTCTCCCATGCCGCTGGGGCGGCTGGCGGATCGGATAACGTGTGTCTCGACGGCCGGCATCTCGTTCATTCGGAGAACGGGATGCGTGTCGAAGTTGGTTTCCTGAACGACGCCTTTGTCGAGCGTCATCACCCCGTAAAGCGCCGCAGACAGGCCGAAGCCGATCCCGCCCTCCATCTGCGCCGCAATCTGGTCCGGCGACACGGCGATACCGCAATCGACGACGGCGATCACGCGCCGAACCGTCGGGCGACCCTGGTCGAGGCGCACCTCCGCAACCTGACCAATGACGGTCCCGAAGGTTTCATGGACGGCAAGCCCTCGTGCCCAGCCCGGTTCCAGCGGGGTGCCCCAGCCGGCCTTCCGGCACAGCGCGTCGAGCACCGCGATTTGCCGCGTCGCCCCGGCCTTTCGATAGAGCGCACGGCGGTATTCCGCAGGGTCGCGCCCCGCTCGCCGGGCGAGCTGGTCGATGATGTGCTCCATCACCATCGCGGTGTACGAATGGCCGACCGAGCGCCAGAACGAGACCGGGACCGGAAAGCTGGGGCTGAAGAGCTTGCCGTCTACGCTCGATGCGCTCGCCAGATAGGGCGAATTGGCGATACCCTCGACCGCCTGCGGATTGCCACCGAAGGGCACGAGCGCCTGACAAACGCTGCGGAAGCGCCAGCGCGCGGGAAGTCCGTCGGCGCCCAGCTGCACCGAGGCACGATGATGCGACATCGGCCGGTAATAGCCGCCCGCCATCTCGTCCTCGCGCGTCCAGATCAGTTTGATCGGGCGCCCGCTCGTCCGCCTGGCGATCCGCACCGCTTCGACGACATAGTCCGAGGTTGGCCCGCCGCGCCGTCCGAACGAGCCGCCCGCCGGCACCACCTCGAGATCGACCTTACCCGGAATGGTTCTCGCGATCCCGGCGGCATAGACCTGGTCGACGGTGGGCAGATGCGCACCCGAGGTGATCGACACATTCCAGCCCTCTACCTGGGCCACGCAATCGAGCGTCTCCATCGGCACGTGTGCGAGATAGGGAAAGTCGAACGCGAACTCGGCTATCGCACCTGTGAAGGGCATAGCTGCATCCTCGCCCTTCATTGCGAAGTCGGCGGGCTCGAGATCGGTGCGCCCTGCCGCGATCTCGTGATAGTGGCGGACGATCTCCGGGGTCGACCGCGTCTCCGCCTTGCTGTCGTCCCATTCGATACGCAGCGCGTCGCGCCCTCGCTTCGCCGGGAAGCTGTTCTCGGCGATCACTGCAACCCCGGTCTCAATTGCGAAGGCGTCGACAACACCTTTGACTTTTCGCGCGTCGGATATGTCGAACCGCGCGAGCCGCCCGCCAAAGCGCGGGCTGTGCGCAACCATCGCGACGAGGAGTCCGGGGCGTCGGACGTCCTGCGTATAGACCTGGGCGCCGGTGATCTTGGGCAGCACGTCCTTGCGCCGTACGCGATCGGTGCCGATCAGCCGATAGTCCTTCGCCTGCTTGAGCATCGGCGACTGCGGCGGTGTTCGGCGCGCGGCATCGGCCAGCAGATCGGCAAAAGGCGCGGTACGATTCGAGGCGGGGTGCGAGACGATGCCGTCACGCACCTCGATCAACCGCGGCGGCACCTGCCAGCGCAGTGCTGCCGCCTCAACGAACATCGCGCGCGCCGCCGCGCCCGCCGTGCGCATCTCGTCCCAGTTTGAAGACAGTGACCGGGAACCGGCGGTTATCTGCATGCCATAGGCGCGGAAGTTGCTGCGCGCATCGATCACGCGCACCCGGTCCCAGTCGGCATCGAGCTCTTCGGCGATCAGTGCGGCGATGCCGGCATGGATGCCCTGGCCCAGTTCCTGCTGCTTGTTCACGATCGTGACCCAGCCGTCGGGTGTGATGCGGATGAAGGAGCCGAAAGCGCTCGGCTCGGGATCTGTCCCGCCGCCGCTCAGAAGTACGCCGCCAAGCTCCATCGGGTGCGTCGCCGCATAGCCGACGACGAGCGCGCCTCCGACCAGCGAACTCCCCAGGATCATGCGACGGCGCGTCATCTGAAGACGCGCCTTGGGCGGCGATTGCTCGGTCATGCGACGCTCCTGTGTGGCGGGGGGCTCAGGCTGGGCATTGCGCACCCGTTTTGAGCCAGGCTGCGATGATGGCGCCGAACTCTGCCTGGGTGCCCGGGGCGGGAGTGCGCTTGCCGCCGGGATGCCATGCCCAACTCACCAGCTCGTCCTGCGCCATGTGATGAAGTAGCTGTTCGCGGGTCATGTGCGAGCGGTTGGGGTCGAGTATCTGGCGGCAGATCTCGCCGAGCGTCTTGCCCTGCCAGGCCATCTCGGTCGGCGCGAGCTTCCACTTGGGACTCCCGGGCACGCCGGAGGCTTCGAAGTTCTTGTCGCGGTGGCACGTCGAGCAGCGCAGCGTGACCTCGCCGGCATCGTCGGGGCCGCGCGACACCGAGGGGAGGTGCGGCCGCATGGCATCGGTCTGGGTGGGCCGATCGGTGCGGGGATGGCAGTTCATGCAGCGCGGATGCTGAATCACCCGGCCCGCCTCTTGGAACAACGCAACCGAGCGCGCTTGCAGATCCGGGATCGTGGAAAACGATGCCACCGGCCGCAGATGGGTCAGTTCCGTCCGCTTCGGTGCCGCCTGTATGGATTGCGGCTCCGGCAGAGTGCGCGGTCGGAACGCGATCGCCAGGGCGAGCAGCAGTGCCGCCACGACAAGCGCGGCGAGTGGCAGGCAGCCAAGCCGGAAGCGGCGCCGCCGCGGCTCGTCGGCGCGGGATCGCCGCCACCAGCTCATGCGGCTTTAGTCTTTCCCGCGGGGGACGCGGCGGCGTCGTGGATCGCGGCACGAATGCGATTGTAGGTGGCACAGCGGCAGATGTTGCCGCTCATCGCGATATCGATGTCCTCGTCCGTCGGGTTCGGTTTGGCGCGCAGCAGTGCGACGGCGCTCATGATCTGCCCCGACTGGCAGAAACCGCACTGCGGCACGTCCCGCGCCAGCCAGGCGGTGCGCACCGCTTCCGCCTCAGGTCCCGCAACTGCCTCGATGGTAATGATCCTGGACGCTGCGGCGATCTCGAGCGGCAGCGAGCAGGATCGCATCGGCTGCTCATCGATATGCACCGTACAGGCCCCGCATTGGGCGATGCCGCAGCCATATTTCGTGCCCGTCAGTCCGAGCGTGTCGCGAAGCACCCAAAGCAACGGCGTCTGGCCGTCATCGTCGACCTGGTGCGTCCGTCCATTCACATGCAGATTGAAGGCCATCGCAAACTCTATTCAAAGGAGAATGACCAAGACAGTATGGCGGAGCCGGCCGGAACGGGAACGCCGGATCCTTCAGAAGACTTGCCCGATCCTGCAGGTCCGCGTCTGTGCTGGTCACGCCTCTCCGGTTGGAAGTGGTGTTCTCCATGGGCGTTTAGAAGTGATAGGAGAGGGTCAGGCCGCCCAGCGGCTGCCAACGGCTGCCTTGATCGGTGATCGGGCTGTCGGCTGCGCCTCCGACGAGGTAATTGGCGCCGAGCCGCCCAATCACGCCCCAGTGTCGTGTGAAAGAATAGCCGGCGCTGAGACCTGCACCGACATCGCGAAATCCCGATCCGGGCCGATATGCGGGCAGGCCGCTTCGAATCGCATCAGCCGGCGCGATCCCGAAATAGGTACGCATATAGTCGGCATTCGCCCAGGTCGTCTGCACATCGAACGACAGGAACGTGTCCGCCTTGCGTACCGCGGCGTAGCTGGCACTCGCCGTCGCGAGGAGCCCATCATACGTTCGCGAGACATCGTGAACGAGCGAGAGTTCCGTCACCACCGAACCCTGGCCAAGCTGGTCGCCGCCGAACCGGTACCCGACGAAGCCACCCGCCTCGACGGCGACGTCGATGTCCGGCAAGGCGCCCACGGGTCCGTCGACGTCCTGCCGGTGCAGCCGGGCACCAATCACCGGCCCGATCGAAAGACGCGGATCCGACGCCAAGTCGATGCGACCGCGAAGACCTCGAAGTTCGAGGGTCACTCCGCGGTACCGAATGTCGCCGACCAGGAAGGGTATGGCGCGGAGATTGTCGGACCCGTCATATTCGGCCGCTACGCCGGCGCCCAATCCAATCTGGCCGCGGGGAGAGCCATCGTCGGCGGGCACTTCCTGCGCGACTGCGAAACCGGGCAGGAATGCGCCACAGGCAATGGTCATACGAAGCAACAGGCGCATCGTCATTTGTCCTTCTGATACGAGTGGGGGCCACCGTGGACGGCTGTTGGGGGCGCAGTCGTCCACGGTGACCAGGACGCCGCGGGGCTGCGTCGGCGCCTTGCTGATCGGGGAGGCGTTGGGCTGGCGCCTCGCCAGCCCTAGGAATTCAGCCTTTTCCGAGCGCGGTCGGCCCATTGACGGTGCTGTCCAGCGCATAGGATAGCAAACCGGTGACGGGTGCATTTGCATCCCAATTCAGTTGCGATTTGCTCTCGTGATTCGTGCGATGATTACGATGCAAAAAAGCGAGTGCTCGCGACGTCAAAGAAAGGAGATAGCAAGAAGAAGCGCGGATAAATGAAGATCAGCCGCCATGTTGCTGGGATATTGCTCGCCGATTGCTGAGAACTACTAGCAAACGAGCTGATTTCACCTCTTGACGTCTGGGGCATGTGCGGCATAATTCGCGTACCTTGGCTTGATCTGGCACGCTCAAGCTAGAAGGATCGGTCCATGACCAGAATGCCGAATACCGCAGAAATCTTGCCTTTTCCTGCAGGCGGAGTCGATGGACCTCGCGTGCAGACGCCGCCGGCCTTGATGTCGGCGGTCATGGACCTCGTCGAAGCGCGGGGCGGGGGGCAAGGCCGGTTCGACACCGGCATGCCGGGCGTCAATCTCGTGCGCTCGTTCCAGACGATCATGCCGGTCCCGAACATGTATCGGCCCTCGCTGTGCGTCGTCTTCAAGGGCGCAAAGGAGATCCTCTTCGGGGGAACGACGCTCAACTACACCGAAATGGAATGCCTGATCGTCAGCGTCGAGATCCCGGCGATCGGCCGCATGGTCGGGGCAACGCCAAGCTCGCCTTATCTCGGCATGACGATCGAGTTCGACACGGCCATCCTGCGCGACGTCATGCAGCAGCTTGCGTCGCCACCAGTGCCGAGCACTGCTTCGAGTTCGTGTGTGTTCGTGGGCAAGGTGGATGAGCCGCTGACGGAGTGCCTGACCCGCCTGGTTCGTCTGATGCAGAACGTCGAGGCCATCCCCGTCCTGTTTCCGGCGATCATGCGCGAACTCTACTATTGGCTGTTGACTGGCCCCTATGGGCCCGAGATCGCCAAGCTGGCGCTGCCCGAAACGCATGCCGAGCGCGTCGCCAGCGCCATCAACTTCGTGCGGGATCATTTCAACGAGCCGCTCCGGGTCGAGCAATTGGCCGAGATCGCGCGGATGAGCCCGTCCTCCTTCCATCACCATTTCAAGACGATGACGTCTATGACGCCGGTGCAATATCAAAAGCAGCTGCGACTTCTCGAGGCGCGACGGCTGATGCTCTCGGATGCAGCCAATGTTTCCGAAGCCGCTTATCAGGTCGGATACGAGAGCGCGTCGCAGTTCAGCCGTGAGTATACACGTTCGTTCGGCGTGGCGCCCAAACGCGACGTTACGAACTTCAAGGCGCTTCTTGCCCAGGCAACACCGCGATAATCAGGCGGCGCAGCAGCAGGCCTGTTGCGGATAGGAGGATTGGGCAAGTAACTTCCCGGTTCGGGCATGGAGCCTGGCCGTCGCAGACGTACCTTTGTCGAAGAATGCAAGGACAACTTCTTCGGCAAAGGCGAACTTCATGACACGTTGGACAGCGTCCGATATTCCCCCGCAGAACGGTCGTGTCGCCGTCGTGACGGGTACTGGCGGGCTGGGCTTTGAGGATGCCCTCGCGCTCGCCCGCGCAGGCTGCGAAACCATCATTGCCGGCCGTAACCCGCGCAAGGGCGCCGAGGCGATCGAGAAAATCCGTTTGCAGGTGCCTGCCGCACAGGTGCGGTTCGAGCTGCTCGATCTGGCCGATCTCGCATCGGTGGCCGCTTGTGCCGAGCGCCTGACACGCCAGCTCGACCGCCTCGACCTCCTCATCAACAACGCCGCGGTGATGGTGCCGCCGGATCGGCGGGTCACCGTCGACGGCTTCGAGCTGCAGCTCGGAACCAATCACCTCGGCCACTTCGCTCTGACGGCACGGCTCCTGCCACTGCTGCACCGGAGCGAGGCCGCGCGCGTGGTATCTGTATCCAGCATCGCGGCGCCGCGCGGGGTCATCGATTTCGACGATCTCAACGCCGAGAAGAGCTACGTGCCGATGGCTGCCTATGCGCAGTCCAAGCTCGCGAACCTGATGTTCGCCTTCGAGCTGCAAAGGCGAAGCGAGGCAAATGGCTGGGGCGTGGCGAGCATCGCGGCGCATCCGGGCGTCTCCCGTACCGACCTCATCCACAATGGCGCCGGTCCGAGCAGCATGCCCGGGCGACTCCGCTCCTATCTGCCGTTCCTTTTCCAGCCTGCTGCCCGCGGCGCGCTGCCGACGCTGTACGCGGCAACTTCGCCCGAGGCTGAGCCGGGGCGCTATTACGGTCCTGACGGGTTGGGCGGCCTGCGCGGGTATCCAACGGTAGCGAAGATACCCCCACAGGCGCTCGACTGGGGCGTCGCCGCGCGCCTTTGGGAGGAGTCCAAGGCGCTGACCGGCGCGCAGTTCGCGCTGGACGGGGAGGGATCGACCCCGCCTGTCCGGCACGGCGCGCATTCGCTCTGACATGCCAAGCCTCGGTCCCCACAGGCTCAAGGAAATACATATGCTCGACGTAACCAAAGCCTCAATGCTTGCGTCCCTTGCGATTTCTTCGATCGCGACAGCGCCTTCCTGTCAATGCCCTCGCGGATGACGGGAGATCTAAGAACTGGCTGGCTACGGCAGAACAACGTGCTCGCATGGGTGCTGCGGGAGCTAGGCGGCTGGAAATCGGAGTCGATGGTGCGCCGCTATGCGCATATGTCGGTGAAACATCTGGCGCCCTATGCCGACCAGCTGATTTTGAGGGCAAAACCGGTCACACCGCGCACTTCGGAGATCCGCCGCCGGCGCTCGGCGAAACCCTGAAAGCTGTCACTAGATGCGGGCTCAGGGTAGTGGTGAGTTATTGCGGCCGAAGTGCGCAGCCATAGCCGCATCGGCATACTAGCCGAGCAGTATTCGCATAAACGCATCACGCTCCCGAAGAGGAGTTGAATCGCCTGCCCGACGTAAAAAATCCACGGACAAATATGTGTTCGGCATGCCTAAATGGTTGCGCCGGTGACGATCTAAAGACCCGCTCGTTCTGTTTCCTCGAATCTCACTCACACGATGGGGCAAGAGAGGGTCAGTCCGCCGTCTGCAGCGCCACGATCCGTCCCGGGGCATCGCGCAGCTTGAAGTAGAGCTTGTCATCCTGTGGAGCGGGAATCCTGAGCGAGCGGTCGGTATAGCCTTGCGGTACCGGCACCGGCTTGTCGAACGCCGGTGTGGCCGCGACGCTTTCGATCAGGAACAGTGACTCGCCAGTCAGCACGCAGCCGTCGGCCGTGCTGCACTCCACGCCCGTGATCTTCGGGAGCCGCACGCGCGTGGTGAGGAGCTGCCAGTCGCTGGCCTCGCCTTCGCGTGCGAGCCGGAAGCGCAGCGGGCCGAACGCGGAGGGACCGAACACCGTCGGGTCCACCGTGGCGACCAGCACGTCCTGGCCCTGAAGCTGGAGGTTCGGACCGACGGCAAGCCGCAGCGGCTGCCCGACAGGTCCGGCGATCTCGATTGCGTCCTGAGGCGACAGGGTGGCGTTCGAAGCGCGGATCGAGAATATCAGGCGGGCGGTGTCGGGGAGCATCGTCTCCTCCGGCGTCAGCAGGCGTTGGCGCATCGCCGCCTCGGTCGCGATCACACTCTTGTCGAGCAGCTCGACGCGGACGCGGGGCGGGCGCACCGTCATCGGAAGGGTGAGCGTGCGGCCGTCGACCAGTGTCACTCGCGCCATCGCGTCGCCGCGCTGCGGGCCTTCTCCTTCGCCTGTGAGCCGCAGCCGGTCGACGGCCCCGTCGCGGACAAGGCCATCGGGCCGAAGCCTGAGGTCCCCGAGCTGGACGCTCGCTACTTGGTCGAGCCGCTGACCGGTGAGTTGACCCCAGCTATCGCCGGAATGGAACGCGAGTTCGCTCACGCTGCTCGCCTGTCGATAGGCGCGAAGGGAGAGGGTGGCCGGCGCGGCCCGACCGGCCTGGTGGATTTCGATCGCCACGTCGCCCGGCTGTGCATTGTTCAACGGCAGCGTCAGCGCCAGGCCGTTGTCGCCTTCGGTCGTGAACGCCACCTGCTGGGGCGCGGCATCACCCACCCGCATGGTGACGCGCGACACGCAGGCAGGTGCCGGGCCGGTGAGGACCAGCTTGTTCTCTCGCCCGATCACCAGGCTGGTTCCATCGCTTCCCGCCTTCCATGCCTCTGTTCCGGGGAACTGGAGCCGGAAGCCGGGTCCTTCGAAGGCGTGATATCCCCACATGCCGTGCAAACGGCCGTCGACGCTGCCTCGAAAGCCTTTCAGGTCGAGCGGCGTACGCAGCACATAGCCGCCACGGTCGGGACGAGCCTCCAGCGGTACGTCCACGCCGTTGAGCCGCAGCACCATGCTGCGCGCATATTCGGTCGCGTAGATCAGCGGCGCGCCTTCGACGGGAAGCGTCAGCCCCGGATCGGCCCCGCATAGGTGGGCGGCGTTGCTGGCGCGCAGCCGTGGCCGGCTGTCCGATCCGATTGCCGGCATCGAGGCCACGAGCACCGAACGCGGCTTGGCGAAAGACGGTGGGGTGTTGAGAAGGAGCGAGACATGCTCGCCCTCGCGCAGGCTCAACGCCGGCAGGTAGCGAAACTGCGGATTGCTGAACGCGCCGAACAACCGGGCGATGTCGCGGGCCACGGCGATATACTGGCTGTAATAGCCAAAGCCCGCCTCGCGCGTGTAGCTGAGCTGAAGGGCAAGATCGGTCGAGGCGCCCGCGAGCGTCGTCGCAACCGAGTTGCTGTGCATGTCGGCGAGGACCAGCGATTCGCGGTTTTCGAGGAGGCAGGCGGCCTGGAGCTCGACGACCTTCGCGAGGCACGCGGCATTCAACTTTATCGAAAGGCTCCGCGCCAGCGTGGGAGCGACGCTCTTCAGATGCTCGGGATCGCTGTTCTGCTGAGCGCGAATTGCTGCGATGAAGGCATCGAGGCGCGCGCGGTCGAGCGAGACCTGGTTGATTGCCTGGATCGAGCGCACGAACTCGCCGGGCCTGGCGCGTACGGCGTCGGCGATGCTGTCGGTCGCGCCACCTGTTTCGGGCACCAGGAAGACGACGAGCTGCCTCGCGCCCTCCGGCACGGTGAGGGTGAGCGCGCGGTCCTTGTCCTTGCGCTTCCACGTCTCTGCAGTGGCGATCCATTTCTTGGGCGGTGGATTGGTCGCGCCGCTGAGGAACGCCGAGACCAGAAGGAACCGCACACGCTGGTCCTCGGGCAGTTCGGCATGGATGACCAGCCTGTCGCCGGCGGCGAGATCGGGAACCTGCGCGATCGGCAGGGTGACGCCGTCGCGCGTCACCGTCACGCGCAATCCCGGTCCGGGCAGGTCGAACGGAGCAGGATCGGCGGCATGGGCTGGCGCGGAGGTCAGGCTGGCAACGAGCAACGCCGCGCCCGCTGCGCTCCGCAGCAGGTGCGGCATGAAGGTGGCAGAGATCATCTGTTCCTAAAAGCGCGGCGGGAGCCTGGGTTCAAGTCATAGCGCTGCATGCGACGCCCGGTCCGACCCCGGCCACGGGTCATCGCGTCTTTTCCCGCCCGCCGGCTTCAGCAGCAGCCGTATCCCGGGCGACGGGTGGCGTCTGTAGTTCCAGCCAGTCCTTCGCCGGCAAGCCGTAGAGCATGTCGAAGAACTCGAGTTGCAGTCGCGCGGCCTTATACTGGTTGCTGTTCCAAAGCATCACGATGCCGCTCTTGTCCGCCGGAACGAACAGGATCAGCGAGCCATAGCCGTTCACCGATCCGCGATGCCCGACCAGCGCGTGACCGGTATAGGTGAAGCTGCGCCAGCCCAAGCCGTAAGCGGCGTTCGTCAGCGCCAGATCCATCGATCCGCGCCTCCCGCGCGGCGGGGTCGACACCCTGGGGCGGTGCATCACCTCGAGCGCCTGGGCCGACAGCACCTGGGGCGCTTCGCCCAGCTGCGCCCGCATCCAAAGAACAAGGTCGCGGATCGACGAGTTGACGCCGCCCGCTGCAGGCACCCGATAATAGCTGTCGTCCACGGTCGTCGGCGTCTTGCCGTGATGGTGCGGCCGCGCCCAGCTCGCCGAGCCCTCCAGTCCCGCGCGCCCCACGCTCGCGCTGGTCATGCCCAGGGGTGCGAACAGCCTCGCCTGGGCAACGCGTGCATAGCCCTGCCCTGTTACGCGTTCGACGACCTCGGTTGCGGCATCGTAGGCAATGTTCTGATAGGCGTAGAAGCTCGCGGGCGGGCAATAGGCGGGCAGCGTGCCGAGCGCGGCGCGGAGCAGTTTCGGATCCTCGCCCGCTTCAAGCCGATCGTCCCAGGCGTTGCGAACCAGACCCAAGCGGTGGGAGAGGAGATCGGCCACCGTGGCCCGCCCGACGCCGCCGGGAAGCGTGAGCGTCGTACCCATCGTCGCCAGCGGAGTGTCGAGCGACAGCCTTCCCTCCGCTGCCAGAGCGGTGATCAGGGCGGATGCGACGCTCTTGGACAGCGATGCCCAGCGGAACACGGTATCGGGGGTGACCGGCTCGTGCGAGCCGGTAAGCGTCTCACCATAGCCCCGGAGAAAGCGTATCTGGCCGCGCTCCACTGTCCCCACTGCCAGGCCGACCATCTCCGGCTCCTGCATGAGCCGTGCGATCCGCTCTTCCAGTCGCCGATAGTCGACGCGCGACGGTCCGCCATCGGAAGCGGGGTCAGCCGGCTGACCCTTCTCGAGGGGCATCGCATGTTCATCGGGCGAAGCCGGTTTCGAGCTGGTGATGCCCAGCGTCGCTGTGGCGCCCGCCACGAGGATGAACCCCAGGACAGCGGTCAGCCGTGGCTTCCGGCGCATCCTGCTGAAAACGTGCACTCCCATGCCGATATTCTACGCGCGCTCCGATTGATCTGGGCAACTCTGTTTCGGTGGGTCAGGCGCAGAAAGCGGCCGCAAGCTGCGGAGACGCGGCTTGGCCCTAACCTTCGCACACCTCGTCGGGGGTTTCGAGTATCTCCTCCTGCGCGAATGCGATCGTCCGGCGGCACGAGCAAGCAGCGGCTTCGAGACGCTCGAAGTCGAGGATGTCGATGCTGCCGCGACGGCTGCGGATCAGGCCCGCGCGCTGGAGCGCCGACGAGGTGACTGCGATCGTCGAGCGCTGGACTCCGAGGATGTTGGCCAGCTCTTCCTGAGTCAGCGACAGATGGCTGCCGCGATGGCTGCGCGCCGAGGCATCGAGCAAGACCCGGCACATCCGGTTTTCAACCTTGTGGATGGCAGTGCAGGCGACGAGCTGGCGCGCTTCGACCAGCAGCGCTTCGATGTGCTTGTGGATCGCCACGCGCAAGTTCGACGATTGATCGAACAACTCGCGATAATGCGAGTCGCGGATGCGCCACGCCTCGCCTCCGATCTGCACCAGCGCGCGGCAGTAGCTCAGTCTGCTGCCACAGGCCTCGAAAGCGCCGAATGCCCCGTTACGGCCGACCATTCCGCCGCTGACGCTTTCCCCTTCGACACTCTCAGACGCCATGCAGATCAGTGCGTTCTCGGGAAACCATACCCAATGCACTGGCGCTCCGGTTTCCTGGAGGGCTTCGCCGCGGCTGAGTTCCACCCGCTCGATGTGCCGCGCGAACCTGAGGGCCACCGCGGGTTCGATCTGAGCGAGAATGTCGTTTTTGGGATTGAATGTCATTTGGTCCTCGCGCGCCCGGAGCGAGTCCGGATCATGTTCGGGTACATCAGCTCGGCCGTTTTGTCCGAATCGAAATGAAGGGTTTGGAACTGGCTCCGCTCACGGGCTGTTATGCGATGACGCCCACGCTGCACTTCCGGAGATGCCGAGCATGACTCTCAACGCGGAGGAGCACCCGCTCAAGGTGGATGTGCTCAATGGCGAGGTGGTCATGACCGGGCCGCGCGTTGCAATCGCGCTGCAGCCGGAAGCGGCCACCGAGACCGCCCGGCGGCTGGTCGCAGCCGCGGATCTCGCGATCGAGCAGGCGCGCAGGAGCGCCATTCAGAATATCGGACGCACGGCCTCCAACGACCTTGGTTAGCATCGTCGCGGCGGCGGCAGGCGAAGCGACGCAATGCTGCGCGATCTCTCAAGCTGTTTGATCCGATCGCGGCCTTCTGTCTGGTAACATACACAACGACCGGACGTTGCGGCCTATAGCGCTGCCCTTGCTTTCAAGGGACGCCTCCATGGTCTTCGAATATCGTTCCACCCCGCTGATTTCGACGGGCGTGCCCGGCCTCGACCCGATCGTTGGCGGCGGATATGCGGAGAACCGTGTCCATCTGGTGGAGGGGCAGCCGGGGTCCGGCAAGACCAGCATGGCGCTCCAGTTCCTGATGGATGGGGCGAAGCAGGGGGAGCTGGGCCTCTACGTCACGCTGTCCGAAACCAAGGCAGAGCTCTACGCGGTCGCCGCCAGCCACGGCTGGACGTTCGACGGCATCGAGATTTTCGAGATGGTCCCGCCCGAGCTCTCGCTTGACCCCAATTCGCAGCAGACGGTGCTCTATTCCTCCGAGCTGGAGTTGGGAGAGACCGTCCGCATGGTCATGGCCGAGGTGGAGCGGGTCAAGCCCAAGCGGCTGGTGTTCGACAGCCTCTCGGAGATCCGGCTGCTGTCGCAGGGATCGCTTCGCTACCGGCGTCAGGTCCTCGCGCTCAAGCACTTCTTCCTGAAGATGGGCTGCACCGTGCTGATGCTCGACGACCTCACGTCCGAGCAGGACGACCTCAATCTCCACAGCATCAGCCATGGCGTGCTTCGCCTCGAGCAGATCGCAGCGCTCTATGGCGCCGCGCGCAGGCGCTTGCGCTGCATCAAGATGCGCGCGGTCAAGTTTCGCGGCGGATACCATGATTTCACGATCGAACGCGGCGGACTGCGCGTCCATCCGCGGCTGGTCGCAGCCGATCACCGCGTGGATTTCGACGCCGGCGTCGTGAGCAGCGGAGTGCCGGAGCTTGATGCGCTCGTCGGCGGTGGCCTCGACCGCGGCACCAGTACGCTGCTCATCGGCCCGTCGGGATCGGGCAAATCGTCGCTTTCGCTGCAGTTCGTCTATGCCGCGCTGGAGCGGGGCGAGCCCGTCCTCATGCTCGTGTTCGACGAGGTGCGAAGCGTGTTTCTTCGGCGCGCCCAGGGAATGGGCTTCGATCTGAGCCCGTTCCTCGACCAAGGACTGCTGCACCTGCGGCAGATCGATCCGGCCGAGCTGACGCCGGGCGAGCTCACCGCCAATGTCCGCGAAGCGGTCGAAGGACACGGCGCCCGTGTCGTCGTGCTCGACAGTCTCAGCGGCTATCTGAACGCCATGCCCGAAGAGCATTTCATGATGCTGCAGATGCACGAGATGCTCTCGTACCTGAACCAGCGAGGGGTGGTGACGATCCTCGTGCTCGCCCAGCACGGCATGGTGGGGCAGATGGCGAGCCCGGTCGATCTGACCTATCTCAGCGACTCGGTCATCATGCTTCGCTTCTTTGAATCGGGCGGCAAGCTCAGGCGCGCACTGTCTGTCTTGAAGAAGCGCACCGGCCATCATGAGGAGACCATCCGCGAGTATCGGATCAGCTCGCGCGGAGTGGCCGTGGGCAGGGCGTTGACCGAGTTTCACGGCGTGCTGACTGGGGTCCCGACTTACACTGGCGTGGAATCCAACCTTTTGGATGAGCCCGCTGCGCGTGCCTGATGTGCCCGCGGTTTTGATCTGGGCGCCGTTCGGACGGGACGGTGCCGTCATCGAGCGGCTCCTCACTGGCGCCGGGATTGCGAGCCGCCAGTGTAGCGGTGTCGACGAGCTCCTGCTTGGCTTGGACGCCGCTGTTGGTGCGGTCGTGGCGCAAGAAGGCCTGGTGGACACCGACGTGCCGGCGATCGAGGCTTGGGTGAAGGCTCAGCCGAGCTGGTCGGACTTCCCGTTCGTCCTCCTGTCGCATCGTGGCGGAATGATCGACGCGCAGATCGTCGCTTCGCTGGGCAACGTGACGGTGCTCGAGCGACCGATCAATCAGACGACATTGATCTCGGCTGTCAGCTCGGCGCGACGGGCGCGACTGCGGCAGTTCGAAGCCGGGGAGCAGGTCGCGGAGCAATTGCGCATGCGCCGCGCGCTTGCCGAAGAGACGCGCACGCTCGGCATCCTCAACGCGCTCGGGGCGAGGCTGAGCGCCGAGCTCGATCTCGAACGCGTGGTCCAGGCGATCACCGATGCGGGCGTCGCGCTGACCGGCGCCGAGTTCGGGGCGTTCTTCTACAACGTCGTCGATCAGGCAGGCGAATCCTACACGCTCTACACGCTCGCTGGGGTGCCGCGGAGCAAGTTCGAAAACTTCCCGATGCCCCGCAACACGGCGGTGTTCGGGCCCACCTTTGTCGGTGAGGGCGTGGTGCGTTCGCCCGACATCACCCGCGATCCGCGCTACGGGCAGAACGCGCCCTATGCGGGCATGCCGAAGGGGCATCTTCCGGTGTGCAGCTATCTCGCCGTTCCGGTGATCTCGCGCAACGGCGAGGTGCTGGGAGGGTTGTTCTTCGGGCACTCCAAGCCCGATGTCTTCGGCGAGGCTGCGGAACGGATCATGGTCGGCGTGGCCGGCCAGGCAGCGACGTCGATCGACAATGTCCGCCTGTTCCTTGCCGAGCAGCGCGAGCTCGAGGAACGCCGCAGGGCCGAGGCCGAGCTGCAGCGCCAGCGCGACGAGTTCGTCACGCTCGCCGATAACATCTCGTCGCTGTGCTGGCTGGCCTACGCGGACGGCACCATCTTCTGGTACAATCTGCGCTGGTATGAATTTACCGGCGCCGGCGCAGACGAAGACTTCGGTTGGGAATCTGCGCACGATCCGCAGATGCTTCCCGAGGTACGCGCCCGCTGGCAGCATGCTCTGCGCACCGGCGAGGGATTTCAGATGATCTTCCCGCTCCGGCGCCATGACGCCGTGTTCCGCGATTTCCTGTGCCGCATCGTTCCGATCCGCGATGAGACCGGGCAGATCTTCCGCTGGTGCGGAACGCATGCCGATATCACCGAGCAACGCGAAGTGGAGGCCGCTCTCGAAGCGCGTGTGGCGGAGCGGACCGACGATCTGCAACGCGCTTTGACGCGTCTGGAAGAAGAGGCGGCGGAGCGCGAGCGGGTCGAGGATGCGCTGCGGCAGTCGCAGAAGATGGAAGCGATCGGGCAGCTGACCGGTGGCGTGGCGCACGACTTCAACAATTTGCTCACCGTGATTCTTTCGGGCGTGGATGCGCTGCGCCGCGCCGATCTGAGCGAGGAGCGCCGGTCCCGCTACATCAATGCGATCGCTGAAACGGCGGAACGGGCGGCGAAGCTCACTGCCCAGCTGCTCGCCTTTTCCAGGCGCCAACCGCTTCGCCAGACGGTTTTCGATGCGGCCGACAACGTCAGCCGTATCGTGGAGATGCTGCGAACCGTCGTCGGCTCGCGGATCACACTCAAGACCGATTTCAGGCTCTCGCCCGCGCCCGTGAAGGCGGACCTCATTCAGTTCGAGACGGCGCTGGTAAACATGGCGGTGAATGCGCGCGACGCGATGAATGGCGAGGGCTCGATCACGTTGACGGTGGACGTATGCCGGGAAATTCCGGCAACCCGCGCCGACCCGGCGTTGCCGGGCGCCTTCGTCACGGTCAGCATCGCCGACAGCGGCGTCGGCATGGGGCGGGACCAGATCGCGCGGATCTTCGAACCCTTTTACACTACCAAGGCGGTGGGCAAGGGCACTGGGCTGGGGCTCAGCCAGGTTTACGGCTTTGCCAAGCAGTCCGGCGGCGATGTGCGCGTCGAAAGCGCGCCCGGCGAGGGGGCGACGTTCACCCTCTATCTCCCTAGGGCGTCGGACGCCGAGCTCGATCCCCAGCCCGAGCCGGTCGTCGAGGCAATCGATGCAAACGGAAGCGGCCGGATCCTGGTGGTCGAGGACAATGAGAATGTCGGCGAGCACGCGGCGCAACTGCTCAGCGATATGGGCTATGAGACGGTCCGCGCACCGGATGCCGCAAGCGCGATCGAAATCCTCGAGAAAGCAGGAGAGTCTTTCGATCTGGTGCTGAGCGACGTCGTCATGCCCGGTGGCATGAGCGGCCTCGATCTGGCACGGACGCTGGCGCGGACGCATCCTGCGCTCCCGGTGGTTCTGACAAGCGGATACAGCGAGGTTCTGATCGACGAGGACGCGAGCGACGTCGAGTTGCTGCGCAAGCCGTACTCGATGGATGCCCTGGGCGCGCTGGTACGGCGTATGCTCAGGGCTGAAGATGGTCCGTCGCTCTAGAATACCCCAACAGCGTCAAGGTGGGCCAGTTTCGCCGCTACATGAGGCGGAGCTGGAGCCGATACCGGCGATCGCCGCGTTTCGCGGAATGACGATCAGCTAAGGGAACTGCGGTAAGTCCAATGATCTTAAAAATCAAGAATATCATATCATCTTGGCGTAATAGATAGGTAATCCATAATATATAAATAATCTCTGTAGATAATGGCAATTAAAATCTCGGGTGAATTGCATAACTAGCCCGAGTCTATGATCAAATCTGTACGTTACATGAATGATAGACATGGCGCATGCTGCGCTTTATCGTCGGGAACCAGGTAGCTTCTATCGCGTTTCGACAGGTAGACCATTGGTCACTTGTTATTGGCTGCGTTGATTGGTTGCGGATGATCCTTTGGCGCCTGGGAATAGGGCATGCCTCGTTCGCTGCGACCGCTTGCAGCGAGGAGGCATTGAAATGGCGGAGGCCAGTTTCGAGTCGAACGCGCTCCTGGCGGCACTTGAGCCCGCTGGGCGCGCCCGATTTCGCCCTTTCTTTCAGCAGGTCGAGCTGCGTCGCGGCTCCACGCTTCACAGCGATGGTCAATTGACCGATTGGGTCCACTTCCCGCTGACCGGACTGGTCGCGATCCTGACCCAGACCATTGATGGTGAGAGTGTGCAGACTGGCATGGTCGGGTGCAATGGCGGTGTGGGCGTGCTGGAAGCGTTCGGCAGCGGGCGCTTCCGGTGCCGAGGCGAGGTGCAAATTCCCGGCACCGCGCTGCGTGTGGGCGTCGCGCGCTACCGCGAGATGTTGCATTCGTCCGCGGGGCTCCAATGCGCGGTAGAACAGCATCTCGAGATGGCGGTGACCGAGGCTCGTCAGCTCATGGCCTGCAACGCTCTCCATTCGATCGAAAGCCGTCTGGGCCGCTCGATCCTCGATGCGCTCGATCGCAGTTGCCTCGCCGACGTGTTGCCGCTCACTCAGGAGGCGCTGGCCCAGATGCTCGGAGCGCAGCGGACCTCCGTGTCGGCGTGCATTGCCAAATTGCAGCGGGAAGGGATCATCCGTAGCGGCCGGGGCGCGATCGAAGTCCTCGATGTCGCGCGGCTGGAGCAGATCGCGTGCAACTGCCGCCAGAGCCTCGCAATGGCCAAGGAAGAGATCTGGGCGCCCGCCGTCGAGCGGCGGTCTTCGTCGGGATAACCACCATGGGTTCGATGCCGATCTCGGCATAGGCGCGCGCGCGGCCCGCCCCGGCCCGACATTGGTCATTTCCGCGACAGGGCAAGTGCACCGGCGGGAAACGCGAAGTAGATCGCGCCGAACACAGCGTCGGGAACGATATCGGCGATGCTTAGATTGAGCAAAGGATCGAACCGCAATTGGCGAGACTGCAATATCGTAGGAAACTTGCTGCTCAACTTCATCGATCAGCTAGCACTTAGTGACTTGAGCTGTTGTTCCAGGTCTGCGCCTGAATGGCAGCTATCCGGAGCGCAGCTCCCGAAAACAGCCTGTCCGCTCCCGGCCCAAATCCGGCCGTTCCTAAGCAAATTCCTATAAACTTCCCCGTCCTTTCTCCCTGTTTGGCAGAACGCATGCGCATGGCCGGAAACCTCGCATCACATCAAATCTGCTGCACAGTTTGCTGCACACTTGAGAAAGGGCCCGTCAAGTGACCTTGGCAACTCTTCTAAGTCGTTGATTTATTGGAAAGTTTGGTGAACGCACTAGGGCTCGAACCTAGGACCCGCTGATTAAGAGTCGGCTATAATGTAGTATAATCAGCTACTTGTCTGCATTCGTGCATAATTATTCTTAACAATAGCCACTGCCTAATCACCATAAGCGACAAAGGGTAACGTCCCAATATCACCCCCAGGCGTCACTCAAGATATGCGTAGGCCCTAGAGGTATCAGCCGTCGAGTTCTGCAGGGCCGCCGAAGCAAAAACAGGCGACGGATTTGCCGGAGGTGTTAGGAGCGGGCCGCTACCGAAAAGGGATTCGGCGAACTGGCTGACATGATCCTGCGTGAGGAACTCTATCGGCTGGTCTGGGCCGAGCCGATGACAAGGATCGCTGGCCGGTTCGAGGTCTCGGGAAGTTATTTGGCCCGGGTCTGCGAGACGCTTGCTGTGCCAAGACCGCCGCGTGGTTACTGGGCGAAGCTGGCCGTCGGCAAAGCCGCGCCAGCCCCGCCACTACCGGAGCCCAAGGCGGGCGCCGCGCTTGGCTGGTCGCGGGACGGTACGCCGGTTCCGCGGGCGAAGCCGGCTCTGCCGAAGGCGCCGGTCCGGCGTGCGGCCGGTCGGCCATCCTTGCCGGCGATGCACCCTCTGCTCAGCGGCGCAAAGGCCATGATCCTCCATAGCCGACCCGTCGACGAAGGCGCTCTGTTACGACCGTTCAAGCGGCGACTGGTCGATATCACGACCTCGCAGCCCTGTCTCGACAGAGCGCTGCTTCTCGCGAACGCGTTGTTCAACGGGTTCGAGGCGGCCGGCCACCATGTCGCGCTGGCACCGCCGAACTCTGGAATGCGCCGAGCAACGATTGAGGAGCGCGAGGCGGGTGGCCCCCACCGGCAGCACGGCCCTTATCCCGCGCTATGGTCGCCGGATCGTCCTACCATCGTTTCGATCGGCACGGCGCCTTTGGCCTTTGCGTGATCGAGATGTCCGAGCGCGCAACGCTTCGCTACGTGAACGGCAAGTACGTCCGCGATACCCGCGAGTTAGCGGCGAGAATGTTGCGTTCGCGCCATGACAGCTGGACGACCACCCAGGACGTTCCCTCGGGCCGCCTCCGCGTCGTCGCCTATTCTCCCTATGGGCGGGTCGCCTGGTCGCGGAGTTGGCAGGAAGCGAAGGAAAAAGCCGGCATCCTCCCGATCGAGGCGATCGTCAACGCGGTATCCCGCGAGGCGCGCGAGCTGGTTGCCAAATTGGAGGAGGTCGATCGTCTCGCCGAGATCGAACGGGCGAAATGGCTCGCGCAGCAGGAACAGTGGCGTCGGAGCGACGATCGCCGGCAGGTAGAAAAGTTGGTTCAGGACAGCCGTGAGGCTCTTGGTGACGTCATAACGCAATGGTCGCGCGTGGTGGAAGTCGAGCGCTTCTTCCAGGGTGTCGAGGATCGTGCTGGCGCTTTGGCGGAAGAGGAGAGGGCGGTGGTGCTCGAGCGGTTGGCGCTCGCCCGGGAATTTCTAGGCTCGAATGACCCGCTCAACTTCTTTCGCGCGTGGCGCACGCCGCGCGAACGCTACCAGCCGCGGTATGAGGAGTGAACGGCCGCGCGCTGCGCAATATGTCGATCGGCCTCGCGCTCGTTCCCATAATCGGTGCGAATTCGCCAGCCAAAGAGCCCTATGATGGCTATCATGTCATACTGGTGCAGACGCCTCAGCGTCATCGACATCGCTTCGAAGGCCGGCAGCTCTGCGCCCCAATTTCGGACATTCAGCCCGTCTTCCGCCGACCCCAAGAGCCGACGTTAGGTCAGGCGATTTGGCGGCCGCTAACGGAGGCATTAGCTGCCGTCGGAGGACGCCAATTGATGCCGCGCGCGCATTTGCACACGTCATGAGCGGCAGATTTGTGCGGCGATCCAGCGAGATATGCTGGAGGTTCTTGAACCCTGTCCCAACCGCTTTCTTGCCACCGGCCCTACGGGTCGCGATCCTATTCCCGGCATATGGAATGCTATATTAGTCACACCATCGAGTTTGGATGTGTTGACCTGCATGCTTTGGGTGTCCTTGACGTCTGGGCGCGGGATAAGATCTGCATGGGGTCGCGCGATGCTGGGATTGCCGATGCTTCGCGATTGACAAATAGCTAAATTAGCAACATTAACGCGGCAACTAGCAGGACCACCTGCCATGATTGGGGAGGCTTGAATGGCGATGAGCCGCGTAGTTGCGTTGGGTGTGCTGGGGGTGGCGCTGAGCTCGACGTCGACCCTGTGCTATGCGCAGACCGCTCCACAGGCTGGCGAATCCACAGCGCCGCCCGAGGGCGGAGACGCTGAGCAGGAGGTGATCGTCACCGGGATCCGCGAGAGCTTGGCCCAGAGTATCGACATCAAGCGCAATTCCGACCAGATCGTCGATTCGATCGTCGCCGAGGACATCGGCAAGCTCCCCGACCGCAACGTTGCTGAATCGCTGTCGCGCGTGTCGGGTGTGCAGGTTGAACAAGGGATCGACGAGGCCAAGGAGATCTCGATCCGCGGTCTTCGCCAGAACCGGCTCGAGTTCAACGGCCGGACGCTGGTCAGCCCCTATGGCCGCGGCGCCGACGGTCCGGATGAAGGCGCGTACAGTGTGCTGACGCTGATCCCGTCCGAGCTGGTCGGCCGGATGGACGTGACCAAGTCGCCCGCGGCGTCGAACATCGAGGGGTCGATCGGCGGCACGGTCAACATCATGACGCGCCGTCCTTCGGCGAGCCGGCCGTTCTTCTTCGGCGCCTCGATCGAGGGCGTGTACAAGGACAAGTCGGGCAAGCTCTCGGGCCGCGGCACCGCGCTGATCTCCAAATCGCTGTTCGACGGCACGCTCGGCGTGTCGCTGGGCATCAACTATCAGCGGCTCAATATCCGCACCGATTCGTTCGACAGCGCCTCGGGCTTCCGGCCGTTCGACAGCCGCTTCAACAACAATCCCGCCGGCATCCCGCTCGATCCGAACGGCGATGGATCGCCGATCCACTGGATCAACGATTTGCGTTTCCAGGTGCTCGAGGAAGAGCGCGAGAAGCTGGGCTTGGTGGCGAGCGTCAACTGGACACCGTCGTCGCGCTTCCGCGGCTATTTCGACTTCCTCTACGCGCGCGCCAACACCGAACGTGAGCGCAACTGGCTGTCGATCCCGCTGTCGCCGACCGGCAGCGCCTATACGCAGCTCACGGTCGACGAGAACGAGAACCTGATCGCCGGCACCTTCCGCGCCACCAACGTGCAGGGGAATGGCGAGGTTATCCGGCTTCCCACCAACATCTATTCGGGCGCGATTGGCGGAAGCTGGGATGTGACCGACCGGCTGACCCTCTCGGGCGAGTTCGCCTATTCCAAGGCACAGCAGGACTATACCCAGTCCTATCTGAGCACCAAGACACGCACCCAGCAGGTCGTCGCCTTCGATTTCCGCGATGCGCTGGTGCCCGCGGTCACCTTCCCTAACGGGCTCGACCTCACCAACCCGGCGAACTTTGTGTTCAACACCTCGTTCGACAATTTCTTCGACTATGCGTCGAAAGAAGTGTCGGGGAAGCTCGATATCGTCCAGGAGCTGGACGGTTTCGTGCGCAACCTGAAGCTTGGCGTGCGCTACAATCGGGTCAATTCCGATCGCGGCACTTATCGCAACCAAGTGGTCTTCTCCGGCACCTCGGCCCCGGTGACCAATTTCCCGGGCAACTGGCGCGTAGCGGAATATCCCGATTTCCTCGAAGGCGTGGAGGGCAATTTCCCGCGCGCCTATATGATCGGCGTGCCGCTCGGCACGTCGGACTATGTGTGCGAGGCGATCGTCCCGACCTGCGCGCCCGAGGAGTTCGATCCGACATCGTCGTACCAGCTCATCGAGACCACCTATGCCGCCTATGGCCAGGCGGATTTCCGTTCGTCGCTGTTCGGCATCCCCTTCTCCGGCAATGTCGGCCTGCGCTATGTGCACAATAAGGTCGATGCGTTCGGCTGGGCCGGCGTCCGCTACGATCCGGACAGCGTGCGGCCGAACAACCAGTTCGTGCGCTATGACGACTGGCTTCCCAGCGTGTCGCTGCGGTTCGAGGTCGCGCCGCGCATGCTGCTGCGCCTCGGCGCGGCGCGGAGCATGGCACGCGCCGACACGACCGACCTGACCCCGTCCTTCTCGGTCGTCGAATCCACTGGCGTCGCCACGGCCGGCAACCCGGCGCTCGAGCCGTTCCGCGTCAACTCGCTCGACGCATCGCTTGAATTCTACCCCTCAAAGGGTGCGATCTACTCAATCGCCGCCTTCTACAAGGACGTGGAGACCTTCCTCTACCGGCGCGTCTTCTTCGAGGAGATTCCAGGCTTCACTCCGGATCCGGTGAACAATCCGGACGGCCTGTTCGCGGTCACGCGGACGGTCAACGGACAGGGCGGCAAGATCAAGGGCGTCGAAGCCCAGATGAGCCAACCATTGAACTTCCTGCCCGGCCCGCTCGACGGGCTGGGGGTCAACGCCACCTTCACCTATGTCGACAGCAGCACGGGCATTCTCGACGTGCGGACCGGGGAAGACCTGCCGCTGCAGGGGCTTTCGAAATACAACGTCAACCTCGTCGGCTATTTCGAGAAGGGCCCGATCGGCGTGCGCCTGGCCTGGAACTGGCGGAGCAAATATCTCTCCAGCATCTCGACCGGCGGCAGCGGCAGCTATTACCGCGCCTACGACAGCCTCTCGGCGTCGATGAACTTCGACCTCAACGAGAATGTGAAATTCTATTTCGAGGCGACCAACCTCACCAACACGCCGAACCGCCGCTACAGCGTGTTCGAGGAAGCGACGCAGACCTACCGGCTCAGCGGGCGAACCTTCACCGCCGGCCTCCGCGTGCGTTTCGGCAAGTAAAGTCTCTCTACCGCGGCGCTTCGTGGCGCCGCGGCGTTCTTCCGAGGATTGTAAGTGATGCTGCGTACTCTGGGTCTGTTGGCGGCGGGCGTGGCCGCGGTGTCGATGTTTCACGCCTTTACTCCGCTCCAAGCGAGCCCGCGCCCGGATGCCACCCAGGAGGCACCGCCGCTAGGTGAGTTCGAGCTCGAATTCGTTGTGTTCTATCGCGAGACCGATCCCAAGGTGGCGTTGCGTCCGGCAGGGATTCCCCGGACGCCTTACAATGTCGCCACCTGGCTGGCGCAGGATCCGGCGCGTGCCGATCTGACCGAGGTCAACCGCGCCGCCGCCACGCAGGGCGACGGTTTCGACGACCGCATCCTCAACGCGTCGGCCGAGGCGCGGACAGCAAACTATTTCAACAGCGGAGAACAAGTCCGCCTCAAGCCCAGCAGCGTCACACGGACTACGCAGGGCTGGACGCTGGCCTTCCCGGAAGATCCGCGCTTCACGCTCGAGGCGGAGCTGGTCACCTCGGACAAGCCCTATCCGCTGATCCGCTACCGGCTGAAGGCGAAGAAGCCGGGCTATTTCTCAGTGGGGTATGTCGGCGCGCCGGCGCATGACGCGGCCGCGGCCGACGAGGTGTGGCAGTCGCTGGTCTGGCAGGAGCGCCGGATGCCGACGAACAGCTATCTGACGCTCGCCTATCAGGCGACGTTGCCGACCGCGCTCGTCCGCAAGGGCGACCGCGTCTATGGCGCGCTCGCCGCGGCCGAGGAATTTCCCTTCCAGCCATTGCCGCTTGCCGACAACAGCCGCTTCGGCATCGCCGTGCGCGGCGAGGACGGGCGCGCCCAGCCGACGATCTTCGCCCCGGTGCTCGGTGGCGCGGGATCGCAGCTCAAGCCGGGCGAGACGACCAGCTTCAGCTTCTATACGGTGACCGAACGCGCGAGCGACATCACCCGGACCTATGAGAAGCTTGCCCGCGACATCTATGGCTTCCGCGACTATCGCCACAATTCGATCGCCTCGCTCAACACCGCGTTCGACAATATCGTCGATTATTCGCTCACCGAGTACGCCAACTGGATCGCCGAGCTGAAGGGGCCGTCCTATTCGACCGATGTGCCCGGCGCGGTGAAGAATGTCAGCAGCCTCAATCCGCTTGAACTGGCGCTGGTCACGGACCGGCCCGAGCTGTTCGAGGGACGCGCGGCGCCGGTGATCGAGTACCAGCTCTCGCGCGAGAAATTCCTGTTCAGCCTCGATCCCAAGCAGAAGATTCAGGACCCGTCGCGCGCCCTCAAAGGACCGGCGGCGCCGCTCTCCGAGCTCACCGCGCTGTACAACATCTTCGGCCGCGCGAACCCGCTATTCCTCGATCTTGCGCGCGAAGCCTATGGCCAGACGCGGGTGCGCAACCTCGACGTGGCCGAGCGGGGAGACCGCTGGCAGAACGCGCTCAGCCTCTATCTTGCCACTGACGAGAAGCGCTATCTCGATGCCGCGACCGCCGGCGCCGACGCCTACCTCAAGGAGCGCGTCGATACGCTTTCCAAATCGTTCGACGGGCCGGCGCAGTTCTTTTGGACCGGCTTCGTGCCGGACTTCATCAATCTCTACCGGCTGTACGAGGCGACGAAGGAGCGGCGCTATCTCGAGGCCGCGCAAATCGCCGCGCGCCGCTACACCATGTTCACCTGGATGGCGCCGCGGATCCCCGACGAAAACGTCACGGTCAATCCGGGCGGCAAGGCGCCGGTCTATTGGTATCTCAAGTCCAAGGGGTTCAAGCCGATGACGGCGCCCGAGGAGCAGGTGCCCGCCTGGCGTCTGTCCGAGATCGGCCTTACGCCTGAATCCTCGGGCACGGCGAGCGGGCATCGCGGCATCTTCATGACCAATTATGCGCCTTGGATGCTGCGCATCGGCGCGGCGACCGGTGATGCCTTCCTGCAGCAAGTGGCAAAGGCGGCCACGATCGGGCGCTACCGCAGCTTTCCCGGCTATCACATCAATACCGCGCGCACGAACATCTACGAGCGCGCCGATTATCCGCTGCATCGCCACGAGGAGCTGAGCGTCAACTCGTTCCACTACAACCACATCTGGCCGATGGCGACGATGCTGCTCGACTATCTGGTGAGCGATGCGCATGTCCGCTCGCGCGGGCAGATCGATTTCCCGGCCGAGTATATCGAGGGCTATGCCTATCTGCAGAACGGTTTCTACGGGCACCGCCCGGGTCGTTTCTATGGCGATGAAGGCGTGCAGCTGTGGATGCCCAAGGGGCTGGTTCGCCCTGATTCGGTCGAACTCAACCATGTCGCCAGCTATCGCGGCGACACGCTCTACCTCGCCTTCACCAACCAGTCGCAGGTGGCGGTTCGCAGCCGCGTCACGCTCGATCCCGCACGGGTGTCCGCAGGGGGCAGGGTGGTCAAGCTCTCATCCGAGGGGGAGGCTGCATCGAAGGCGGGCGGCTTCGAGGTCGTGGTTCCCGCGGGCGGGATCACGGCGCTGAAAATCGAGGGCGCACAGCCCAGGGTCGCCTTCCAGAAGAAGCTACTCGCCAAAGCCGAGCGCATTCCCAACGATCATGTCGCGCTCGCCGCATGCGACGCGCGCGGTGCGCTGCTCGGCTTCGGCGATCTCGGCCGGCGGGCGTTCGTCTATTGCCGCGACGACGACAGCAAGGTGCGCAGCGTCACGCTGTCGTACCGCGATGCCGGCGGCGAGCGCCGGCAGCTGACCGACACGGCCTATCCGTTCGAGTTCACGGTCGAAGGGCTGGGCAACGAGGGCTTCGACTTCGAGCTTTCGGCCGAAGGCGCTGACGGCAGCCGCGAGGCGAGCCGCGGCGTGCTGGGGCGGTAGGCAATATCGGTACCGATTGAGGCTAGGGAACCTATCCTCCTCCACCAGGGTGAGGTGTCAGTCCCCGCGAATGCGTAGGCTGACGGAGGGGGCGGATGCCAGAACGGACGTTTGGAAGTCCTCTCCCTCCGACGCGCTTCGCACGCCACCTCCCCCTGGCGAGGGCGGATCAGGATGGGGGCCAGGACGAGCCCAAGGTTCTGCCGCCTCAGATTGCTTCGGCGTAGCGCCAGAAACCTTCGCCTGGCGTGACGCCCAGCCCAGGGCCTTCCGGCAGGCGATAGGCTCCGGCCTCGCACGCCAGCGTGCCGTCGAGCAGCGCGGCGTTCCGGTCGAAGATCGAATGCTGATATTCGTGCATTGGCAGGTCGAGGATCGCCGCCGAGGCCTGGAGGCTGGCGGCGAGAAAGATGCCGGTACCGATCGTCGCATGCGGGATCGTCGGGATGTGATGTGCGCCGGCGAGCTGCGCGATGCGCATGAATTGCGTGATGCCCGTGTGGCCCATCTCGGGCTGCACGATCGCGACCGCTCCGGCCGTCAGCCGCGGTTCGGCATCATAGACGGTCCGCCACTCCTCGCCCGCAGCGATCGGCGTCGTGACTGAACGCGCGACATGGGCGAGCCCCGCCACGTCTTCCGTCTTCAGCGGCGCTTCGGCGAAGGCGAGGTCATGGCGTTCGAGTCGGCGAATCAGCTGGGCGGCGTCGCCGCGGCTGTGCATCCAGTGGAAATCCACCATCAGCCGCGCCTCGGGGCCCAATGCCTCGCGCAGCGCGCCGAGCTCGCGGTGGAGCCCGTCCCAGCTCACTGCCGCGGCGATCTTGAACGCGGTGAAACCCTTGTCGGCAAAGCCCTTCGCTAGCGTAACGCGCTCATCGAGCGTCGCGCGCGGGAGTCCGGAGACATAGGCCGGGATCGCCTGGCGCCGCTCGCCGCCGAGCAACTTGCGGACCGGAAGCCCCGCGATGCGGCCGCAAATGTCCCACAGCGCGATGTCGACTGCGGCGACCGCGTCGAGATAGAAACCCCCGCCATAGCCGCGCACGCGCAGGATGTCGTAGAGATCTTCCCACAGCACTGCGACGTCGAACGGGTCGCGGCCGGTGGCGATCGGCGCAATCAGATCGTCGATGAAAGTGCCGATCACCTGCGGCGCAGTAAGGCCATAGGTCTCGCCCCAGCCCACCACGCCGTCGCGCGTGGTGACACGGACAACGACCGAACGGTCCTGCGTGGGATAGATGGTGCGGTTGGACTTGCGCACGAAATAGCCACGCGCGTTGACTTGCTCGCCCGCGCCGAGCGGCCCGAGATAGGGCGTGTCGCGCGGAATGGTGACCACGAAAGCTTCGATGCGCTCGATCCGGTCGTCCATCTGTGTCTTCCTCGGGTCAGCCTGCGCGACGTTGGGCGATCGCCTCGACGGGCGTCAACAAGTCCGCCAGGCTTTCGAGCAGCTCGTCGAGCTCGCGCAAATCATGCTTGTCGAGCGCCGGTCCTGGCGCACGGACGAAGGCGCTCGCGATCAGCCCGCGGCGGCGGAGCACTTCCTTGGTCAACCGCCAGCGATAGATCGCCTGCATGTTGAGCAGCGGCAGCGTGCGCTCAAACAGCCAGCGCACGCGCTCCCAGTCGCCTGCCCGGTGTGCCGCGACAAGCTGGACATGGAGATCGGCGATCTCGACCGCGGGCATGGTGCCGATTGCGCCCCGCGCAAGTTCGTCGGTGATGTAGCGGCCGCCGGCCCCCCCGAACATGCCGTCGAGCAGGCCATCGCCCTGTTCGCGCAGCGCGGTGATGCGCTGGCCGCACGGAACGGTCTCCTCCTTCACATAGCGGATGCTCGGCGCCGCGCGGACGATGTCGAGCACCGCGGCGGGGGAGAGGCCGAGGCCCATCGGCTTGGGCGCGTTCTGAAGCATGATCGGCACGTCAGCAGTGGCGGAAAGGCGTCGATAGAAGCCGGCAAGGCCGTCCATGTCGTCGGCGTAGCGGCCGGGCGTCACCACCATCGCCGCACTAGCGCCGGCGCGCGCGGCGGCGACGATTACCGTCTCACTCTCCTCATCGCTCTTGCCGCCGCCGCCGCACACGAAGGCGGCGCGACCCGTGACGCGCTCGCCGATGAGCGAAATCAGATGGAGACGCTCGTCGAGCGTGAGATGGTCGTACTCGCTGGCCAGGCCTGGAAAGACGACGCCATCGACTCCGCAGCCGATCGCCCAGTCGGTAACGGCGCAGATGCCAGCTTCGTCGATCGCACCTTTGTCGGTGAAGATGGTCGGAAGGACCGGAAAGGCGCCGTTGATCGTCGACATGTTCATCCCCTCATCACGCGCGCCATCGAAGCGCTGGGATGTCCAACCATAACATTGCTAATTTAGCAATAAAAAATGTTTCAGTTGCCGCAACAATTGCCCCGATCATTCGGCGATCTTGGCGGCTGCGGCTCGCAGCGCGGCGACGATCTCGGAGGTCGCTTCCTCGGGAATCCAGCCCGACATGCCGATCGCGGCGAAGGCGGGGTTGGAGACGCCGATCGCGATGGTATGCCGGTCCTGGTTCTCTCCCACGCGGACGCGCGCGTAGCCCTGCGCTCGCGTTTCGCGCAGGACGTTCAGCAGGTCGTTCACGCCGCCCGGATAACCTGGGACATTCTCACCTTCATAGAGCTCGATCAGATGCGCCTCGTCGAACTCTGCGAGCAGCGCGACGCCAATGCCGTTCTCGCTCGCGGGGAGCAGGCCGATGCGGCCGAGCGCCTGCGCGGTCTCCATGCCCGGCGGGGCGTGGAAAAGGTAGCTCACATCATGGTTCCACAGCACGCCCATCGCGATGGTCAGCTCGAAGCGGCGCAGCTCCTCGAGCGCCGGCATCGCGTTCTGCACGAAGCGCGACGCGAACAGACTCTGCGCGGCAAGGACATGCATGCCGGGACCGGCGGTGTATTTGCGGTTCGCGGTCTGTCGCGCGATGCCGAGATAGGCCAGCGTCTTGAGCAGCCGATTGACCCGCGTCGGGTTGAAGCCCAGCTTGCGCGCGAGCTCGCGATTGCCGACCGGCTCCGGGGAGACGGCGAGCGCCTGAAGCGTCGCGATGCCGTCGATCAGGCTCTGGTTCGGTTGGGCATTGGGTTTGGGCCGCACTGCAGGCATTCCTCTGATGGTCGCTCGTTCGACACGACATGATCCATGCGACTGCCAAGCGCAATTGACTATGACAGGTCCGGATTGACTTGTCGCTAAATCCGCAACATTTTAGATGGAGGTCTCGGCTCAGGTGCCAGTGTGCGCGGGGAGGTTTGCGTGGCGAGTGGGCGTTTTATTGCGGGTGATTGGGGCTCCAGTGTCATGCGGCTGCACCTGTGTGAGGACGGCGCGCCCGCGCGCGTGCTTGAGACGGCGAACGGTCCGGGCATCAAATTCTGTGACGATCCCGAAGCTGCCTTTTTTGACGTCGCCAGTCTCTGGATCGAGCGCGAAGGTCCGCTGCCGGTGGTGCTCGCGGGGATGGTGGGTTCCAACGTCGGCTGGATCGATTGCCCCTATGCGCCGTGCCCCGCGAGCCGCGACGATCTCGCGGCCGGGATGACCCGGTTCGAGGCGCGCGGCGTGCAGATCGCGATCGTTCCAGGCATTTCCTGCATCAACATCTTCGGCTTGCCGGACGTGATGCGCGGTGAGGAGGCGCAGGTCTTCGGATGGTTGGAGGACGCCCCTGGCGAGGGGCGCCGCACGCTGTGCCTCCCCGGCACCCACGCCAAATGGTGCAGCGTCGCCGGTGATCGAGTCACGCGCTTCTTCACCAGTATGACCGGCGAGATGTTCGAGATCCTGGTCGCGCACAGCCTGGTCGGGCGCGGCATGGCGCAAGCCGCGCCGGGCAGTGTGATCGCGGCGGACGATCCCGCCTTCGTTCGAGGCGTCGAGACGGCAGTGTCTGACACGCGGCTCGCGTTCGAGCATGCAGTGTTCTCGGCGCGCAGCCTGCTCGTCACCGGCGCACTGTCGCCCGACGCCGCGCGGCCCTATCTTTCCGGCCTGCTGATCGGGTGCGAGGTGCGTGACGCTATCGCGGCGTTGGCGGCGGCGGGCGAAGCGGTGGATCATGTCGCGCTGATCGGCGCCCCGGCGCTCTCGCCGCTCTATGCGGCCGTGCTCGATCGACTGGGGATTGCCCATGCGATGGGCGATGCCCACGCCGCCAGCCTGGCTGGACTCGCCGCGCTCGCCGGGCATGCGCAACGGGTGCCGGCGTGACCGCGGGCGTCATGCCGCGCGCGAAGGTGCGCTGGGCGATCCTCGCGCTGCTCTTCTTCTCGACCGTCCTCAACTATGTCGATCGCCAGACGCTCTCGATCCTGGCGACCACGATCCAGGCGGATCTGGGAATCGACGACATCGGCTATGCCCACGTCGTCCAGCTTTTCCTGATCGCCTACACACTCGCATACTTCGTCGTAGGCTGGATCACCGATCGCCTCGGTTCGAAGGTCGCGCTGGCGCTGTTCGTCGGCTGGTGGTCGATCGCTAATATGGTGACGGGGCTGGTCCATAGTGCCGGCCAACTCGGCGCGGCACGTTTCACGCTCGGGCTCGGTGAGGCCGGCAACTATGTCGCCGCGCCCAAGGCGGTTTCCGAACATTATGCGCCGCACGAACGCGGGTTCGCGGTCGGCGTCTATACCGCCGGGGCAATGGTGGGCGCGACGATCGCGCCGCCGCTGATCGGCTGGCTTGCGCTCAGCTATGGCTGGCGCGCCGCGTTCATGGCGACCGGCGCGCTAGGGTTCGTGTGGATCGCGGCGTGGCTTGCGCTGCGCCACGGTCAGCCCAGCGAGGCGGTGGCCGGCGCCGCCGTCGAGAAGCCCTCGATCGGGGCGATCCTCAGCGACAAGTCGGTCTGGGGTCTCGCACTTGCGCGGACGATCACCGATCCGGTCTGGTATTTCTACCTGTTCTGGTTCCCCAAATATCTGGGTGATGCGCGCGGGCTCTCGCTCGCCGCGATCGCTGCCACCGCGTGGCTCGTGTACCTCGCGGCGGATATCGGCAGCGTTGGCGGTGGGCTGCTGTCGGGCCGTTTTGTTCGCCGTGGCGCCGCACCGATCACATCGCGCCTCAAGGTGATGGGGATGGGCGCCTGCCTCGCGCCGCTGGGGGCGCTGATCGCGCTGCAGCCTTCGCTTCCGGTCACCTATGCACTCGCCGCGCTCGTCGCGCTGTCGCACATGATGTTCCTTGGCAACCTCACGACGCTCGCCGTGGATCGCTTTCCGCAGGCGCGGGTGGCAACGATCTTTGGACTGATCGCCGCGGGCAGCGGGATCGGCGGGATCATCTCGACTCAGCTCGTCGGCGCCTTCGCCGCGACGCGTGACTATGGCACCGTCTTCCTCGTGATGGCGACGCTCCATCCGATCGGCTGGCTGGTAGCCCGCGCGACCGCGGGCAAACCCGTAGAGTCGGGCCAATGATCGGTCCCCACCGCAACCACGGCGCCCGGCTGCGTGAGTACCTGTGGCGCGGCCATCGCTGTGTCAGCCTCGAGAATGCGCAACTCCGCGCGGTCTTCGTGCTGGACAAAGGTTGCGACCTTGTCGAGCTCACGCACAAGCCGAGCGACACCGAAACGCTTCACCAGGCGCCGGCGGGGCTCGCGCCGCCGGGGACCATCGCTTCGTCGTCGCTCGCGCTCGGTGCCTTCCGCGACCAGTTTCCTGGCGGCTGGTATGTCATGCTGCCTAACGGCCCGGGTCCGTGCGAGCATCGTGGTGCCAGCTACGGCCAGCACGGCGAAGCGACCTTCCTGCCTTGGGACTATGCCATTGAGCGCGACGATCCGGCGGGCGTGGCGATCCGCGCCTGGACGCGGCTCCGGCGGACGCCGCTGGTGATCGAGCGGCGCATCGCGCTCGATGAGGCAGGCGCCACGCTGGTCATCGACGAAGTGGTCACGAGCGAGGCCGCGCACGCGCTCGAAATGCTGTGGGGTCATCATCCGACCTTCGGTGCGCCGCTGATCGAGGCGGGCAGCAAGGTGGACCTCCCCGCCTGCACCATTGCCACCGCCGAGACGCCGCCCCCTGCAGCGACGCTTCGGCCCGGCGTGCGCGCAGCCTGGCCGATGCTCGCGGATCAGGACCTGTCGGTCATTCCGGCCGACCGCGATAATGCGCAGGACTTCGTGCGATGCGAGGACCTGGCGAGCGGCTGGTTCGCGGTTCGCAACCCGCGGCGCGGCGCCGGGGTTGCGTTACGCTGGGACAAGGCGCTCTTTCCGCTGCTTGGCTATTGGCGCCTGTTGGGTGGCGGCGACGACTATCCCTGGTATGGCGCGCGGACGATGCTGGCGCTCGAGCCCTGCTGCGACTTGCCGTCCGTAGCGGATGCCCTCGCACGCGGTACGGCAGTCACGCTTGCACCCGGCGAACGCAGGCAAACACGGATCGAGGCGACGCTGTTCACGGCGGATGCGCGGCCCATAAGCAGCGTCGCATGGGGTGGTGCGCTCAGTTGGGAGGACGCCGATGCGGCTTGACGGTGAGATTGCGGTGGTGACCGGCGCCGCCGGCGGCATTGGCGCAGCGGTATGCGAGCGGTTCGCCGCGGCCGGCGCGCGGGTCGTCGCGCTTGATCTCGTGGCGCCGGCGATCGGCGATGTCGGGTTCGCCTGCGATCTCGCGGATGACGCCGCCGTAACGGCAGCGGCTGACGCGGTGCGCAGTCAGTTCGGTGCGCCGACGATCGTCGTCCATGCCGCGGCGGCGACCGAGTTTGCTGGAACGCTACAATCGTCATCCGGGGCGTTCCTGCGCGTCTATGATGTCAATGTCGGCGGCGCGCTTCGCCTGGTGCAGGCCTTCGCGCCGGACATGCAGCGGGCGGGGAGAGGGGTGTTCACCTTCGTCTCGTCGATCAACGCGCGGATGGGGGCGCCGGGGTTGGCCGCCTATGCCGCATCGAAGGGTGCGCTCGAAACCTTCCTCAAGACCTTTGCGCTCGAAGTCGCCGAAACCGGGATTCGCGCCAATGGCGTTGCGCCCGCTTCGGTCGATACGCCGATGCTGCGTGCCTCCTTCGATCGTGCGCCGGATCCCGCTGCGGCGCGCGCGGCGAATGTGCGCAGGCACCCGCTGGGCCGGCTCGGCACGGCCGAGGATGTCGCCGACCTGATCCTGTTCCTTTCCTCCGATGCTTCCGCATGGATCACCGGTACCGTGGTCGGGATCGACGGCGGGGCGGGAATCACCCGCCGGTGATGCGATGACGCAATCGTTCCGCCAGGCGAGCGCGCGACTGCCGTTGATCCCGATCCTGCGGGGGATCACGCCGGACGCGGTGATCGAGACCGGTGCAGTGCTGCTCGACTCGGGATTCACGATGATCGAGGTGCCGCTCAATTCGCCCGAATCCTTTGCGAGCATCGCCGCGCTCGCCGACGCATTCGGCGATCGCGCGGTGATCGGCGCCGGGACGGTGGTGGACATAGCCTCGGTCGAGCGCGCTGCGGGTGCGGGCGCTACGCTGATCCTCGCGCCCAACACGAACCCCGACGTGATCGCGCGCGGCGCATCGCTCGGTCTCGCCGTGATGCCGGGCGTCGCCACCGCCAGCGAAGCCTTTGCCGCGATCGACGCCGGCGCGACCGCGCTCAAGCTGTTTCCAGCGGGTCCGCTCGGTGCGGCGACGCTGGCCGCATGGCGTGCCGTGTTGCCCCGAGGCATGCCCGTCTATGCTGTCGGCGGCATCTCGGAGGAAGATTATCGGGCCTTTGTCGAGGCAGGGGCGAGCGGCTTCGGCATCGGCACCGCGCTCTACCGCCCAGGCCAGTCGGTCCCCGAAACCGGCGAGCGCGCCCGGGCGATTGTCGCAGCCTGGCAGGCGGTCGGTCAGCCGCCGCAATGATCGGCCGGCGATCGTTGCTCGCGATCACGGCGGCCATTCCCGTCGCGGCCGTCGCGCGCGCGCCCTCTTCAGCCAGACTGTCTCCCTTCACGCTATGGGCGGCAGCGGTCGACCGGCTCGACTATTCGATCGCCGACCAGACGATACGGGTCGCCTTGCGCGCCACCGCCAGTGCGCCAACCGCGCGCATCAGGATCAGCAACGCCTTCGGCAGCGAACCGCTCGAGATCGTCTCGTCATATCTCGGGCTCAGGGACTCGGGCGCGGCGGTGCGGTGGGGCACGAATCGCGAGCTCGCGTTCGGGGGGCGAGATTCGATCTCGATTCCGGCGGGAGCGAGCGTGGTCAGCGATCCGGTCGCGTTTCGGATTGCTGCCGGCGCCGATCTCCTGGTCAGTATCGCGGTGCGCGGAACGCTATCGGCGGTCACCGGCCATTTGCGCCCGAAGGATTGGTCCTGGTTATCCGCGCCGGGAGACTTCGGCGCCACCGAGGATGCGGGAGCGTTCCCCACGCGTGTGCCGCACTGGTTCTTCCTCGACGCCCTGATCGGGGAGGGGACCAACGCGGGAACCGTCGCCTTTCTGGGCGATTCAATCACCGATAGCGGCGCCGAACCGCGTGGCGGCTATTTGGGCTGGGTCGATTTCCTCGCGCGGCGTGTGGCGGCGAGGTCCGGCGCCTTGCCACTGGGCCTCGCCAATCTCGGCATCTCAGGCAACCGGATCACCGCGCAGCGCCCGGGTGCGGGCGAGAACGCGCTCGCGCGCTTCGATCGCGATATCGCGATGCTTCCCGGTGTGCACACGCTCGTGCTGTTCGAGGGGGTCAACGACATCTACGGCACCCGGATCCGCGCCGAGGCGTTGATTCAGGCACATGCCCAGCTCGCAGTCCGCGCCAAGCTGCGCGGACTGCGCGTGATTGGTGCGACGCTGCTGCCCACGCGCCGCCAGGGATTCACTGCCGAGCGCGAGGGAGTACGCGCCGCGCTCAACCGTTTCATCCGCACAAGCCAGCTCTATGACGCAGTGATCGACTTCGACCGGATCGGCGCCGATCCCGCCGATCCGCTGGCGTTGCGTCCCGCTTATGACAGCGGCGACCGCCTGCACCCGGGCCCCGCCGGGTATCGAGCGATGGCGGATGCGGTGCCGCTGGACCTGCTCTATCCCAAACACCCGCGCCACTGACGGCGCGGGTATCCGGGTATTTGACTGATCAGCCGGGATTGCTCGAGCTGGGCGGATCGGCCGGATAGTTGGTCACATCGACCAGCCGCCGTGTGATGCGGACGGCGCCCGAGACCTTTTTGCGATAGAAGAGGTAGAGCTTGCCATTGTCATAGGCGCGGTCGAAATTGCTGTCGCCCCAGTCGCCGCCGTCGAAATCGATCAGTACCGGATAGCTCGCGGCGTCGCTGTCCGAAGCCAGCAACTCCCCGCCCTGGGTCCAGTTGAGCATGTCGGGCGAGGTCGCCCAATAGACCCCGGTGGCGCCGACGCGGTAGATCGCGATGTAGTGGCGCGACGGCTTGTGCCACACGACGCTGCGGACATAGGTGTTGAACAGCACCGGCTGCACCACCGCGCAGGGCGAGTTGGTGGTGGTGTAGGGATTGCCCATCACTTGGGTGAAGCCCGGCGTGGTGGTGTTGCCGTTCCATGCCCGCCAGCTCGTCTGGTCGGCCGGATTGTTGCTGCGGAACAGGCACACGCCCTTGGGCTGGCTCGCGAATCCGGAATTGGTATAGGCGAACATATACCAATAGCCGTCGGTGGTGCCGTCCTGATTCCGGCCGCGGAAGATGTTGGAGGGTGCGCCATAGCCGATCCAACCGGATTTCGGCGTTTGCAGATCGCCCGGGTACTGGACATGGGGATAGATGGCGGTGTGGTTCGGCGCCGCGCCGTTGCGCGTGAAGTTCAGGTGCCGGTCCGCGCTCGACACCGGGTTCGCCTTCCAGGTCGCAATCGATGCATACCAGCAGCCGGGACGGCGTTCCGGGGCGGGCAGGGGACCGGCACCGTCCGGATCCTCATAGGTGTCGCCCGATTTGTGGCAGTTGGTGTTGTTGAAACGCGGCAGGCCCCCCCAATGATCCTGATGACCATAGGCCCAGGCAGTCGTACCGTCGAAGTGGAAGCCCTGAATCCATGTCTTCTCGTCGAACTTGCTGACGTCGCTGTTGTTGACATAGCCAAGCATCACCGGCGTGCAGTCGAGCGCGGCGGTTTTGGGATTGTTGGTGAAGCCGGTCACCGATCCGGTCCATTGATACGCGGCCGCCTGCGCGTTCGAGACCGTCATATGGATGACGTTGAACTGATCCTCGAACACGCGCACTGGCCCGTCCTGCCGGATTTCCGCCGTTCCGCATTTGTCGACTGCGGAGTCGTGGAAAGTCTCAATTGGCGACCCGCTGGGAATTTGAAGCGTCGGCGCCGCGAGGCTGGCTGTGGACATCGACACCGCCGAGTTTGTCGGCGCCGAACTAAGTGCGGTCGCTTCTGGTTGCGAAGGTGTGATTTCGATTCTGCCCGAACCGGCAGCATTATTTGACGCTATCATAGATACAGAGGATGCGAGCGCGGCGCCGGTCAGGCACACCCCGCCGGCCACGAGCAGTTTGGCACGCTTGGTCATATTCCTCTCCTCCAGTTCGCGCCGGCTTGAGCAGCCGGTCGCGACTAAAGGATATCCAGTAATGTGACTATAAAAGCAATTTAATCTGCAGCAGTAAGAATCGCATGCCACCATTCGATTTTCACTGGTCCCAACAACCCCGCAGGCAGCAGCGGCGAATCCGCGTCATAGTGTTTCCAGGTGGTGAAGCTGTGCCGCGGCCATTCGTGACGGCCATTGGGGCGATAGAGCCAAGCGGGAAGGCTGGCGATCCGCCCGTCGGTGAAGCGGCTTCCGTTCTTCTGATACTCCACGTTCACCGGGATCGCCTCGTCGCCGATCAGGCGATTGACCCAGCGGTTCGCGACATGGATTTCGAGCATATTGGTCCCCGCCCGCAGATAGGGGGTGACGTCGAGGCGGAAGGGCGGGCTCCACGCGATCCCGGCATCGTGTCCGTTCATGCGGACGCGGGCGATGTCCGCCACGCGGCCGAGGTCGAGCATCGCGACCATTCCGCCGCGCATCGCGGGGAGCTCGATGCGGGTGCGGTAGATTCCCGTCCCCGAATGATAGCGGATGGCCGGATCGGCGCTCTCTGCCCAAGAGGCGAGTCGATCGAGGGGCCGGGATGCTCCCGCCGCAGCGAGCGCCGGGAACTCGATTCGCCAGTTCCGATCGATCGTCACCGGCGCGGGGAGTGCCGGCAGGCGGACGTCGCGGACTGATCCATCCGACAGCTTCAGCCGAGCCGATCGCGCCTGCGCCAGCAGCATGCCGGGCTTGTCCAGTATGTTGAGGCTGGCCGCACTCGCGTCACCGACCCAGCGCGTGCCTAAAGGCCTGCGGAGAACCACGAACTTCGAGCCCCATGGCTCGAACTGCATGGGTACCGATATGCCGGTCGCGGTCCGCTCGAAGATCGGCGCATCGGCCCGCGTGCCGCGCATTGCGTCCCAGATCTCGGGCACGCGATCCGGGGTGCGCAGGACGATCCGCGCCCGCCGCGGTTGGTCCGAATAGTTGAACACATAGTAGATGTCGGCGCCGTCCGTTCGGCGATGAAGATAGCGAAGTTCCGCCATTGGTGCGTCCCACTGCAGGTCGGGCGCGACTTGCTCGGTGCGCAGAATCTCCGCCGGAGTGAGGCCTGCATAGACCTTACCCGCACCCACCCGCTTGAAGCCGCGCGCGGGCAGTCCGCGCCACAGCGCGTTGACGAGCCGGTCGAACTCGTCCCTGCGCTTCACATCGTTGAACCCGGCGGGCGCGGCCGGCGCCGGGCCGGCGAGTGTCGCGCCCGCACGGACTAGCGACACCAGCTTGCGGAGCGTCGCGATCTCCGCGACCCAGCCTTGGGAGGTCTGCGGCTCGGGCGTGACGAGCAGGCGGAATGCGGCACCGCGAGGATGCTTGAGCACGCCGCGCTCGACCGACATGGCACGCACGTCCGCCGGGTAAGCCACTTCGAAATCATGGCCCGGCAGCGAACCCACGATCGACTTGGGCAGTGCGTACCCAAGATCCTCGTCAACCAAGAAGCAGACATCGGCGACGCGGGTCCCCTGTTGAAGCAGGAACTGGCTGCGCGACAGATATTCGATCCAGGCGCTGGCATAGGGCCACCAGGTGTTGAGCCGTCCGAAATGGGTGCCATAGCGGCCAAGGCCGAAGCCCGGCGCGGCCGCCGTCACTGGCTGGTGGGTAAAGCTGTGAAAGGCGAACCGGTTCAGCCCAAGCGCGAAGGCATGATCGCCCGCACGCTTGAGGGTGGCGGGGGTGTTCTGAAAGCGGCCATTCTCCGGCGTGGCGGTGAACGCCTCAGCGGCCACCATTTTTCGGCCGAGGAAGGTAGCCGCAGAGGTCGTCATCCGGATGCTGGCGGCCCGAGGCGCGGCGTCGGGCATCCAGAACTCGTTCATCGGCACGTCGACATGCCGGTTGGCGGACATCGGCGTGACGGGGCCCCCCTGGGATTCGGAATAGATCTTCATCCCATGACGTGCGGCGAGGCGGTGCATCGTACCGAAATAATTCTCGGCGATCAGCTCCTCGATCACCTGGCGGAAGTCCCACAGCACCGCCTCACTCGCGGCTGAGGATTCCACCACGCGTCCGGTCAGCACGGGCAGCCAGCGTAGCAGCGAATAGCCCTTCAGCCGGGAGAATTCCGCCAGCATCGCAGCGGTCCAGTTCTGGTACCCGCCTTCGAAACTGTCGAACAGGATCGCGTTGAACGTGGTCCCGGCGAGGGGACCGGCTTCGCGGATCATCCGGCCGATCGAGCGATCGAACTGAAAGGCGACCGCCTCTGCGTCGAACTTGTCGATCTCCAGCCCGTGACCTTCGGGTTGCGCCGGATGGTTGGTCTTGCCGGTAGTGGTGTAGCCGAAGCGCAGGATCGTCCAATTGCCGCGCGGCAGCTTTGCTTTGAGCCGCCCGGCAGAATCCATCTTGCCCGAAAGAATGATAACCCGATCCGCGGGAATCCCGGCCAGCACCTGCATGTCCCGTGTGACGGGCTTGCGCCCCCAGCCGATCTTCTTTTCGATATCCCTCACACGCGGCGTGGTGGCGGGCACCGCAATGACGGCCACATCCGCGTAGAAGGGCTGCGTCGATACCGCACGCTCAGGATAGGCGAGGGTAAGTTCCGGACGCGGAAGTGATGCCGACACCGTGCCGCCGGCGATATTGGTCTCGCTCCACACTAGCCGCTTCATCGAGAGCTGCGGTGTGACCCACGGCCCACCGCTCGCCGACCAGCCGGGGGTGTTCATCACATGGAATTCAAGTCCGAGCGCAGCCGCCCGCCGGATCGCGTGGCGGACATGCGCGAACCACACGTCAGAGCCGTAGCGTACAGGGCCCGGCGGCGCATAGATTTCGACGTCGAACATCTGAACGCCACCCATTCCCGCCGTTTTTGCGGCCTTGAGATCGGCATCGATACCTTCGATGGTGACATTACCGTTGATCCAGTGCCACCAGCCGAGCGGCCGGGCATCTCGCGGAGGCGAGGCGAAGCCGGTCTCCAATTCGTTGGCAGAGAGAGGCCGGCAAAGGACCGCCACGATCGCAGCCAGCGCGATAGCGCCAATCCGGCAGCGGTCGTTCCTGAACATTTCGCCCTCGCCACTTTTCAATGCGGCACCAAAAATCACGATATTACTAAAATAGCAACGATGCTCTATGGATTCTGATAGATGGACATCGATTCAGGGCGTTTGCTGCTCCTTTGTGAAGGAGTGCTTTGCAAGTCCGCTCTTTGCGCGCCTCTCCTGTAAGCCGCCTGTCCGCATCTGATGCTGTGGACGGCTCTCCACCCCCCTTGCGGTAGTATCGCGGGGTTGAGCTGGAAGGAGAGCCACGATGGAGAAGATTGCGACGATCGGTCTGGATATCGCGAAGTCGGTGTTCCAGGTGCATGGGGTGGGCGCGGATGGCGAGGTTCTGATCCGCCGTCGGCTGACGCGAGCAAGGATGCTGCCATTCTTCGCGAAGCTGCCACCATGCCTCGTTGGCATCGAGGCCTGCAACAATTCCCATTACTGGGCCCGCGAGCACTGAACATGGGGTCCTTGGTATCGGCGATGGCACGGCGCTATTCTGCTCCACGGCCGCATGACGTCTGCTTTCGCCTAACGCGCCAGCGCAAGCCGCCATTCTGGTGAGTCCACGAACGCTGGTAAGGTCGTGGCGCAAGCTGCCGGACGGGAATGCGCCCCAAGAGTCGCCGTACAGCTTCAAAGGTTAATCGGCCAAAAGCAGCCGCTTGTGCGGCCGATCCGGCGACAGTCGACATCCACTCTTCGGGGTATGACTGGAGTTCTGTCAACACCGTGAACCTTTTTCGCCAAGCCCCGACTACAAAGACGAACCGAGGGGTGAACGATGGGTCGAACTGGCGCTAGTGAAGAGATACAGATTGACGACGAGCTGCTCGTCATCCGCTGCCAACTGCGTGAGCGCCACGCGTTCGATGAACTGGTCGCGCGGTGGGCAGGTCCTGTCGCCAATTACGCCGTGCACGTGTCGGAGAACCGGGACGCGGCGGCTGAACTGACGCAGGATATTTGGTTACGGGTCCTTCGCGGAATCGCTCGTCTCCACGACCCAAGCCGGTTTCGCTCCTGGCTATTTGGCATCGCGCACCGGGCTTTCATCGACACGATTCGCCGCCGATACCAGGCGTTTACATCGCTCGGTGACGATGCCGATCACGCAGTTAACGACGAACTCCAGGACGATTACGGTGATCTCGAAAGCATGGAGATCGAACTGGCGCGGCTTCCGCCAATAGAACGTGAAATTCTGACGCTGTTCTATTTGCAGGAGCTGACGATCGAAGAAACCGCCAATGCGCTTTCGATACCCGCTGGCACGGTCAAATCACGGCTGCACCGCGCGAGGCGCCTGCTGCGCCGCGAATTGAGAAAAGGGGACTTGATGTGAACGTGACCCGGGATGCTGAGGCGGTCGACAACGCCCGGCGGATAGCCAAGATCGAGCTTTCGCCGCGCTCGCGCATAACGCATGGCGCGTTGCTCGCGGCAGCGCTAGCGATGACCGTGATCCTCACCGCGCTTTTGCTGACGGAGCCGGACTTGCCGCTGCGCACCCGCATTGCCTTGACGGTGTTAGCAACCATCGGCGCGGTCTGGACTGGTTATGCGGCGTGGGTGTTCACACAGCGCCGGGTGCTTTTCGCGCGTCAGCGCGTCATTGCCGGATGGCTGGCGGTGATCTTCACGTCGGTCTTCGCAGCCGGCGCATTTGCGATTTGGATTACGACAAATGCGCCAGCGGGTCTCGCCGCCGGCGGGCTTGGGCTCGCGCTTGTCGCCGTCTCCGCGATGCTGCTTGCGCGCGCCCGCGCGCGACTGGTGGCGCTGACGGATCGCAGACGTGAGCTCGAGGCCCTTCGCGCTGGAGGCGCACGATGAGCGCGCGCCGGCTGCTTGGCGCCGTGCTGACGATCGCCGCAGTAATGGTCGCGGCTCCAGTGCATGCCCGATCGACGGAGCCCGCTATTCGGCAGGCCCAAATCCGCAAGATCGCCGCTCCGGATGGGCGTGCGATGGAAATCACGACTGGCTTCGTAAGCGTCCCCGAGCAGCGAACGGGCGCCGAAGCGCACGCACGAAGGATCGATCTGGCGGTCATCCGGCTGCGCTGGGCGGGAGCGGCGGAAGCGACCGTGAACACGCTGCTCGCAGGCGGTCCCGGCGATTCAGGCACTCGGCTGGTGTCGGCCTTGTCCGAACGGGAGGCTGCTACCTTGCTCGATTTGACGGGCGGGGATGTGATGAGTTTCGACCAGCGCGGCGCCGGGCGGTCGCGGCCGAGCCTTGCGCTAGCCGCGCCGACGCTGCTTCCGCTTGATGCACCCGGCTCCATTTCGACATGGTTGCCGCTGATGGAGCGCGCTTCCCGGGTTGCTGCAGGGCGTTTCGCCGCGGACGGCATACGGCTCCCCTCCTATACGACCGTAGAAAGTGCCGATGATGTCGACGCCGTCCGGCGCGCATTCGGCTATTCCACCATGAATCTATGGGGTCGCAGCTATGGCTCGCATCTCGCGCTCGCGACAGTCCGACGTCACCCTAACAGCGTCGCGCGACTTATATTGGTCAGTCCCGAAGGCACGGATCACACGTTCAAGCTGCCCTCGCAAACGGATGCCGTGATCCGTCGCATCGGCGAACGGGCGGGCGTTCCCGAGCTGCCCGCTAACATGCGCACAGTCTTCGAGCGGCTTTACCGGGCGCCAGTGACGGTGACGGTCGCCGGTCCGGGCGGCGTGCAGCACAAGGTTACGATCGGGTCGTTCGACCTGCAATGGCTGACCGCGCAGGCGCTCGGCGATCCGCGAGCACTGGCGACGCTGCCGATCGCGTATCGGGAAATGGCCGCCGGCGACTTTAGCCGCATCGGGCCGATCGCGCTGGCAATGCGCACGCAATGGCGACTTGGGTCGGCGATGAAATATATGATGGATCTCGCATCATATGCCAGCCCGGCGCGCTTGAACCGGATCCGGCGGGAGGCCCGCGATGCACTGCTGGGCAATGCGATGAATTTTCCAATGATGGATCTACGGGAGACTTGGCCCGATGCGGATCTCGGGCCCGGCTTTCGCGAGCCAGTGCGCAGCGGCGTGCCGGCGCTCCTTCTCGTTGGAGACCTCGATGTACGCACGCCCGTCGAGAACGCTCAAGAGATTGCCGCGGACCTGCCACGTTCGAAGGTGATCGTAGTCGAAAACGGCGCGCACCAGTTCGACCTCTTTGGCAATCCCGACATCCAGCCCCTGCTACGCGACTTCCTGCGTGACCGACCGATTGCTGTGGACAGCGTGCGTCTGCCAGCGATCCCATTCCAGCGGTAATGCAATCGGTCAGAGCCTCCGCCGGCGTGTTCGGCGGCTATCCCGCGATAACTGTTGAAAGTTGCGGGACAGCAAGCGGCCATGCCGATAGCCCGCACTTGCAGACGCTGGACAACGGACTCTCATGGAGACACGGTCGATGGATGTTGCGACCGCAACATCAGCTTCGAAGAGTCGGCAGACCGTCGTGAAGCTTCACGAAGCGCAAATTGATGACGCGGCCGTTCGACAGGGCCAGTTCGCTGATCTTTCCCCGGCTGTCTCGCCGGAACTGCAAGGACCCGACCACGGAGTCGGTGTAGAATGCGTCGGCTTCGCGCAAGGGTGCTTCGCGTTGGCGGATGGCGGTTTCGTTTCCCGGCCCGCTCAGCCACATCTGGCTGCCGCGAATGGACACGGTGTAGATCGTCCTGAGCTCCGGGCTGTAGTAACTGCCGACATAGTCTTGCATGCGTGCCGGCGTCAGATCGGGAACCGCGGTCGTGGCGACGCGCCTGGCGATCCGGTCATGATCGGGCTCATGGATGATGAGCGTCGCTTCGTCAGGAAAGCTGAAGGTCACCGGCGCATTCGCCAGGAAGAAATCGCGTTGGCCGAACGCGGTCATCTCGTCCCGCTCCTGCATGAAGAGCTTGCCGCCTCGCAGCGCGACGGCGAACAGGACCCCCGGCTCCTCCTTATAAGTGCCGGCGAAGCCGGCAAGGTGCTGCGCATCGAGCGCTACCGGTTCCCGCTTGATCTTTGCCTGAGGTGCGAGGGTGTCGCCAAGGTAGAGATCGGCGATCTTACGGGTGAGTTCGACCGGGTTCAGCCCCTCGGTGTTGCACAGGAGGCTGATCGCCAGATGATGTTCCGGCAGCATCAGGAAATCAGCGACATAGCCGGGATCGGTTCCGCTATGCTCGACCGTCACGGCGCCGCGGTAGCGCCCGATCTCGAAGCCTGACGCATAGGCAGCCGCCCGACGCGTGCCGTCCTGCGGTGTGGTGAGCATGGCGTCGATCATCGCCCGCGTTCCGATCCTTGGCTGATCGAGATTCATCGCCCAGCGCGCCATATCCTCGACATTGGTCTGTATGCTCGTCGCGCCATAGCTCGAATAAGGCAGCGAGCGACGCTCAAACCCTTTGGATCCAGGGGCATAGGGCTGGGCGCGGCCGGTGCGCACGCGCCGAAAATCATCCTGTACCCAGGTGCTTGCCATCCCGAGCGGTTCGAACACCCGCCTGGCCATAAATTCGCCGAACGATTGCCCGGATACCCGCTCCACCACCAACGCGAGCAAGGTATAGTTGGAATTGGAATAGGCGAACCGGCTTCCGGTCGGGAAGTTGAGCTCGCGCTGGGCAAGGATTGCGCGGATCACGTCCTCCTGGGTGATCACGTCCTCCAGGCGTCGCCCGGCCAACGCCAGCAGGCTCCATTGATCGCGCAGGCCGCTCCTGTGATGGAGCAGGTCGGCAAGCCTGATCGGATGGCCGAAATCGTGCAGCTCAGGGACGTATTTGCGTACATCGTCCTCGACCGACAGCTTGCCATCTGCCTGGAGCAGATAGATCGCAAACGCCGTGAACTGCTTGGAGGTGGAGGCGATGTGAAAGATCGTGGCCGGGGTATTGGGCGTTGGGGCCTCAAGGATGGCGCTGCCATAGCCGCCCTTGAATAGCAGATGTTGCCGCTGCGTCACCGAGACTGCGCAGCCGGGGCTGCCGGGTTCTTTCCACCGATTGAACAGAGCATCGATGTCGGCTGCTTTGACCTGCTGGCCATCTTGTGGTTCGTGCGCTCCTGTGGGCGCTGCCAGAACCCACAGCATAATCGCCGCCAACCGCTTCATCCGGAGCGCTCCCAAAGAACGACTACATCTGTAATCTATCGGTTCCTGGATGCAAATGCCTGCTGCGCGAGAACGGCAACATTCTCCAACCGAACTAGGGTGATGGTTCGTAGGTCGCCAGCGCACCAGCGAACTCGTTCCTTTCCCTGGCCATCGCCTCGACCTCATCCAACTTTTGCGCGCGCTGCAGCAGCCCGCGCGATTTTCGACGTTGTGCTTCGATCTTTTTGGACATGCAGCTGGTGTAGGTCCGCCCGTTTTTCACAAACTCGTCAATGCTTTCGGTGGTCGTGGTGGAGTCTGGCAGGAAAGGTTTGAGACAAACAGGGCCTGCAAACCTGGCAAACGCGTCTTGATCAAATGCTAACGCGTTAAGATCTGGGGCAGGGACCATGGAATGGTCAACGCGGCTATGGATTTTGTCGCGCGGATGCTCATTGGCCCGCGCCAGGCGCAGAATCCGGCCATTTTTCTCATCGGTCAGCAGATAGAGCGTATCGTAAGTTCTGCCCATCAACTTACGGGTAACTTATGGAGCGCTTACTCATGCCGCAGCTCAAGCTGACCAAGACGAACATCGACCGCGTGGCCAAGCCGGGTCGCAAGTCGGACGTGCTCTACTGGGACAAGGATGCCAAGGGCTTCGGCCTGCGCGTCACGCCCACCGGACTGGCCAAGTTCATCGCGCAGGGCCGCGTCCGGGGCACCAACACGGACGTGCGGGTCACCATCGGCAGCTACGGGGCCTGGACCGTAGACGAGGCGCGGCGCAAGGCCGACGAGTACCGCCACCAGTTCGAGCAGGGCATCGACCCGCGCGAGGTGGCGCGCGAACAGAAGGCAACCCAAGTCACGCTCCAGACGGTGCTGGACGCCTACGTCGGCCGCCCCGGCAAGCTGCGCGCCTCGACTGCCGCGGAGTACCGTCGCCACATCGAGCAGGTGTTCGCCTCCTGGCGGGACAAGCCAATCGCCGGCATCACGCGCGACATGGTGAAGGATCGCCACGCTGAGATGATGAGGGGCGGGCTGGACGGCAAGCGGGCCGCGCCCGCCAGTGCGAACGCGGCGATGGTCACCCTGCGCATCCTGTTCAACTTCGCCATGGACGAGTACCGGCGCGCGGACGGGTCGCCGCTCATCACCCACAATCCGGTCGGCGCGCTCAAGCACCACTGGGCCAAGCTGGGGAGCCGCACTGAGCGCTACGTGGACCGGGGCAGGGTAGGCGCGGTGTGGAACACGCTGCATGAGGCGCGGGAGAATCCGCGCAGCCGGGACGCGCTGGCAGGGATCGACCTGACCATATTCCTCCTGCTCACGGGCGCGCGGCGCGACGAGGGCGCGGCGCTGACCTGGGACCGTGTGCACCTGTCCGACGACCCTGCCGAGTGCTCCTGGCACCTCGACCAGCGCAAGCGTGGTGAGCCCATCACGCTGCCGCTGGCTTCCCAGGCCGCGGCGCTGCTCCGCGACCGCATGGCGCGTGCCGACAAGCTGGCGGCGGACACCGGCGCGGACCGCAGCCCCTACGTCTTCCCGAGCTGGTCAAAGGCGGGCCGGATCATGGACGCGCGGAGCGCGATGGAGACGGTGAGCGAAGTCGCCGGTCGGCACCTCAGCCTGCATGACCTGCGCCGCTCCTTTACGAACTACGCGATGCGCGAGTGTCGTCTGGAGAAGTTCGCCACGGACCTACTGACCGGCCACAAGCCCGCGCAGGAGGATGTGACCGCCCGCAACTACCTCGACCTCACGAACCTGGGCTGGCTGCAACCCGACGTGCAGAAGATCGGCGACTGGATCGAGCAGCAGGGGCAGGTCGCAGCGGCGCAGGCCAGCGGTGCCAACGTGGTGGCGCTGCGAGCCTGAGGCGACATCTAGGGCGTCAGGCCTTCCAAGAGGTGGGCGGCTGGCGCCTCGCCGCGGAGAAGCTTTACGAAGCCGATAAGGTTGTGGAACACCTTTTCAGTGCGGTGGTACTCGTCGAATAAATCATCAAGAAGCCGTGTCGTTTCCCCGTTCTTCGTGCGTTTTCGCAGTTCCATGCGATCCTTCTCTGTTCGCTCGACGCTGACAGTCTTCCTCTGCTCGCGGTCCAGCACGACCTTGATGGTACCGCCTCGCTTGAGTGGACTCGCGTGTGCAATCTCATTGCGAGCCTTTGCTGCGTTGGCCACGCGGGCCAACAGTCCAGGCCAGAGCGTTGCAAGATCATCGTCGCGTCCGATCAGCGCCGCCGTGATGACATTCAGCTTGGCCTCCAAGCCCCGCGCTACGGCGAAGATCGCAGCAGCGCGGGCTTGGTTGCCACCAAGCGCTGCACCAAATACGTCATCAAGATAGTCCTCGACCGATTGGTACAGCGTCACGCAATGGCCGATCAGCTCGAAAAACTTCTTGTAGTGTATGTCGAACTCGTCCCGTTCGGCCTGTTCGTTAGGGTCAGGAGCGCTGCTCATTCGACATGTTACCTTAGCGGCGTGCCGTTGTCAGGGGCCGCCATTGTACTGTCAAAGAGGCGGATGACGCGCGTTGCCAACGTGGTGGCGCTCCGGCCGTAGCGCCAGCGACCAGGAAGGGGGCGTCCAGCGCTTCTGCACGTGCCCGGCTACCTGGGTAGCGGAGCGGCCTTTTCGGCCCTGGACGCCTCTTAAAATCCAACGAAAATAAGTGCTTGCTAGATGCAAAAGCGATAACCTAACAACACCTGCGACCCCGCTTGGGGTCACCAGCGGCACGTCGCCGCGACGCCCGTTTCGGCCCGCGATCAGCGCGCTGAGTAAGCCATCGGTTCGGCCGGTCGCGGGTGAATACCTCGGCGGAGTTGTCGAGGCCCCTTTCATACGGAGGCCTCGAAACCGATGACCAGTTCACCACAAATGCGTCTGCTCGATACGGTGCAGACAGCTGCCCTGCTCGGCATCTCGCGCAACACGCTGAAGCTCTGGCGCCACAAAGGACGCGGACCCGCGTTCATCAAACTCGGGGATTCCCCGCAGTCGGGCGTCGCCTACGACCAAGCAGACGTGATCGCGTGGCGAGACGCGCGCAAGTTCAGCAGCACCAGCGCGTACAGCCCCGCCGCCCAAGCGAACGCCGGATCAGCAGTCAGGCGTCCGGCCGCAGTAAGTCGCTGATCCAGCGGCTGATCTCGTGCGCCCCGTCCGTGTCGGAAGACGACCGGAAGACCCCCAACGAAGAAGCGGCGGAGTGGACTCTAACCACACCCCACCGCTTCAATCAGAGGCCCATGAAGCCATGCACCTTGTACCAGCCCGCGGCACCGCCGCGCAAGTGAACCCGTGTCCTGCACCCGTGTCGGGAGGATCGCACCGTGGTTGAACTCGCAGACTTCGCCAGGCCGGTCGTCCCCGACTTCGCAGACTTCGGGAAGCCCGTCGTACTCCCGACGCCGAGGCCCCTGACCGAGGCCGAGCAGAGCGACCCTTACCCGCTCACGGCCTTACCCGTGTTGATCCGCGACGCCGTGCGGGAGGTCGCCAGCTACGTGCAGGCTCCGGTCGCGCTGATCGCGGCGAGCGCCCTGGCTGCCGTCTCTACCGCCGTGCAGACCCGCTTCGGCGTGCGCCGCAACGCCAACCTAGTCGGGCCGTCCACGCTGTACCTGCTGACCGTGGCGGCGAGCGGCGAGCGCAAGACGAGCGTGGACAACCTGTTCACCGGGCCGATCAACGCGCGGGCGGCCCACCCCATCGCCGCCGAGGTGCGTGAGCGCCTCATCTCTTCGGTCGCGCTGAGGTCGCCACCTGTGACCTCAATATCACAGTTCGTATCTCTTTTGTTCCTACGTCGTTAACTCTCTTGCGCGGCGACTGGAACGGCTCATGATGTGTCCACTCGCTGACCCCGCCACTATAGGTTGTGGTCAGCGGCGAGAAAGGAGGAAACATGAGCAAGACTTTTAAGCCCGGCCAAACCGCGCCCCGTTCTGGTCAGTATGAGCAGGTCGGACCGCGTGGTGGTAGCACTGGCAGCGAACGCACCGTCACTCGCGGTGAACCGCTACCGCCTACGCCGAAGCCCCGGTATGGGCTACCGCCTGGTCGATCCGACCAAGCACTAACCGCAACCACAAGCACTAGCCGAGGCGAGACACACCACCGAATGAGTTCCTAACCACGGGCAGCGGGCGGCAACAGAGACACCAGATGCTGTACCGGTTCATATCCATCGGTGCCTACGATTGAAGACCGAGGCGTGCGATAGCCACACTAAGGCGGCCCCTAGGGCCGTCTTTTTTTTGGCCGGGCAACTTCAAAATCCAAATCAGTCGGTTCCGCGAGCTAATCGCCTGTAGTAGCTCGCTAATCCCGCGGTACCGATCCGTGTGGTCAGTGCCTCATAAGACGCGGTGCCCCGAGGAAAGAGCCTAGCCGCTTAGCTAGCTTGTCGCGGTCACGAGTCTCGCAGTCCCACACGGTTAGAACCTCCCAGCCAAGTGCTTCGAGTTGCCGGACCCGCAGGAGGTCACGATCGACATTGCGAGCGAGCTTGGAATGCCAATAGGCAGTGTTTGATTTCGGCTTCCGACCATCCAAGCACGCGGCCTCCTCGTGCTGGTGCCAGAAGCAACCGTGAATAAAGATCACTTTTCGGCGCGCCGAAAATACGACGTCGGGCTTGCCAGGCAGCCCCTTGCCATGAAGCCGATAGCGATACCCCGCGCTGTAGAGGATCCTGCGGACGACTAACTCGGGCTTGGTATCCTTTGAACGGATGCGTCGCATATTCTCGCTGCGGCGCTCGGGCGTTATCTTATCCGCCACCAAGCCTAATCCCGTACCGCTGTGCTATTGCGCGCTCTTCGTCAGTGCTTGGGGTGTGAGAAATAAACTCACTCGACCCCACAGCTTCAAGCCCCAAGGCTCTAATCAGGAGGGCGTCATACTTACCTGACATAAGCAGGATGCCTTCCCGAGCGAGGTTATCGCGCGTGCCCCTCCCTCCATCTGCGCGGATACGGCGCATGAAATCCTTTTGCCTAGCAGTTGCCTCGATGACATCTCGCGGAATGGGTCGGTCCTGCACCTCGCGGAAGAGGGCCATGACGCGCTCGTTGCCAGTCGGTTGCCCTGCGATAGTGCTTGCGGCTTTCGGCGGGATCGAGCGCCAAAAGTTCGGAGGGAGAGGATGCGCGTTCAGCAGCCACATGATGTGCGCAAAACCGGCAGCGGAGATGCTCTTTTTCTTGTCCTGATTGCTGCTCGTCGAGAGGTATAAATCGTCAGCGATGAATAGCCCGAAGTAGCAACGGGAACGTTCCTCATCCGCTGCCAGCAATAGGCAGGGGTGCCCGATCACCTCGCGGGGCATCATCCAATTGTTGCCGATGGTGAACTTCACGTCGGCGTCAGCCCCCAGGATTTGGAGGTCGAGGCGACCTTTCGGCAGGCGGAAGAACGATCGAATCATGATCTCTACCCGCGTGCCAATGTAAGTCTTCTCGGTCTTCTCCAGCTCCTCATAAGACCGCCGACCAGTCCGTGAGGTCTGAATCACATCGTCGATGGTTTCGCGCAGAAGCTGCGGAATCTCTCGCTGGATGTTGGCGAGTCCGCCACCGCGACTGAGGAGTTCGTTCCTAATCGCGCTGAGCTGGTCGAAGTAGGTGTGGCCAACGGAACAAACGCTCGCCGGAATGTTGGTACGCAAGGTTGAGCCATCTCCCCGATTCGCGAGGAGATGATGGGCTACCTAACCCGACTTTGGAAGGTCGTTAGGCCCGCAGTCGATTCACACGACGGGCCGTAAGTGCTTCAACCAATCGCTGAGCCACAGCGCGAGCGACCGGGGGCGGAAAAGCGTTGCCGACCTGACGATAGGCAGCAGTCTTCTTCCCTGAAAATTTCCAATCGTCGGGGAAGCCTTGGAGCCGCGCGACCATCGGAACCGTCAGCCGCGGCATACCCACAAAGTCGGGGTCTGGCGCCTCGTTGGCCAAGCTCAGGCCGTTCACCCCCAGCGACGCCCAGGCCTGCTTCGCCCGCGTCGGACCCAGGTCTGGACCACCATGCTTCTTAGAACCCCCAACCAGCGTCGGAGCAATTTCGTCAGCCTGGTCACGCCACCGCTTCGCACCGATCCAACCGCGTGCAGCAATTTGATCGAATAGCACAGACCCGACGGAGGGTGGATTATGATGGTCCGCATCCGGCCACTCAAAGTTCTCAGATAGGCTGCTCTGGACGGCTACTATGACCACGCGTGGCCGAAGCTGCGGAACTCCGAAGTCGGAAGCGTTCAGAAGGCGCCAGTCGGTAGTGTAGCCCAACTGCTTAAGCTGCTTCTTCAACCCCTCTCGGTAGTCCTGAAATACGGCACTTAGAAATCCGCGCACGTTCTCGATCATCACAGCCTTGGGGCGCACGGCGTCGATGATGTCCAAAGCATCGGGGAATAGGTTTCGCTCATCCCGCGGTCCCAGCTGCTTGCCCGCGACAGAGAATGGCGGGCAGGGCAAGCCACCGGCAACCAGATCGACCCCTTTGAAGTTAGCAGCTCTCGCCTTGAACAGCCGCAGGTCCTCCTCGTAGACTGACCACGAAGGTCGATTCTGGCGAAGAGTCTCGCAACAATGGCTGTCGATCTCGACTAGCCCCTCGTGCTCGAAACCGGCTTGCTCAAGGCCAAGCGCTTGACCCCCGGCGCCCGCGCAGAGTTCGAGCGATGTGAGCATGGTCAGTTCCCCTACGACAAGCGTTCTCAGTCTGTTCTTACCGGAATCGGCTGGCGCGGTAAAGGTAGCGAAACGCCTGAAGACGGGAAAGCACTTCCGTGCATGTCCGGCGCATACTTACGACCGCCTTACGAGCGTGCACGTACCTGCCTCGACAAGCGTGGAGTCTTCGCTATCTATTTGAAGTTACAACAGAAAGTGGTGGACGCACTAGGGCTCGAACCTAGGACCCGCTGATTAAGAGTCAGCTGCTCTACCAACTGAGCTATGCGTCCATTCCGGGCTGCTTGAGGCGCATATGGTGTCTGCGCCGCCGCGTTTGGAGGGGCGCCGTTAGCACCCGGTTTCGCGCGTTGTAAACCCTAAAATTGCAAATCTTGCCGCGGGCCTACCAGCGCTGGACCTGTCGACTCTGGCGGTCGATCGACATCAGGATTCCGAAGCAGATCATCACCGTCATCAGTGCGGTCCCGCCGAAGCTGATCATCGGCAGCGGAATGCCCACCACCGGTGCGAGGCCCATCACCATTCCCATGTTGATCGCGCAGTAGAAAAAGATCGTCGCCGATAGCGCCGCCGCGGTGAGCCGCCCGAACCGGCTCTTGGCACGCACCCCCACGTTGATCCCCCAGCCGATCAGGATCGCGAAGGCGATGATCACGAACAGCCCGCCGAGCAGCCCCCATTCCTCCATCATCGTGGCCAGGGCGAAGTCGGTATGCCCCTCGGGCAGGTAATCGAGGTGGCTCTGCGTGCCGTTGAGGAACCCCTTGCCGAAAATGCCGCCGGAGCCGATCGCGATCTTGGACTGGCTGATGTGATAGCCGGTGCCGAGTGGGTCGCTTTCGGGATTGAGGAAGATGAGCACGCGGTTGCGCTGATACTCGTGCAGCAGGAAGTTGACCGCGATGGGTATCATGATCGCGACCCCCAGCGCTCCGCCGATGAACAAGCGGAGTGGGATGCCGGCGAGGAACATCACGGTGAGCCCGCCGAACGTGATCATCAGCGCAGTCCCGAGGTCCGGCTGCAGCATCACCAGTCCGGCTGGAAGCCCGATGAGCACTCCCGCCGGCCATATCGCGCCGAACTTGCGGATCTCGCCGACGGGCAGCATCTCGTAGAAGCGCGCCAGCGCGAGCACGATCGCGGGCTTCATCAACTCGGAAGGCTGGATCCGGATCACGCCCAGGTCGAGCCAGCGCTGGCTGCCGCCAGCGACCGCGCCGAGCGCCTCGACCCCAATCAGCATGAGCAGGATCACCGCGTAGAGGGGAAGGGCGGCAAGCGCCCAGAAGCTCTCGGGAACGCGGGAAAGCACCAGCGCCATCACCAGGAAAACCGCGAAGCGGACGCCCTGCGAGAAGGCCCAGGGTTCAAGGCTTCCTCCCGCCGCCGAATAGAGGACGATCAGCCCGAAGCCGCCGATCGCGATCACCAGCAGGATCACGCGCCAGGGAAACTGCGCGAGCGGGGCGGGGACGAAGCTGCGCGTCGTAGCCGAGGAGGAATCGAGGCGGCTCATTCTGCGTCCTCCGGTACGATCCTTTCGCCCGCGTCGACCGCCGGCACGCCGGTTGCGTTCGCGGCGGCCTCTGCGGCGTTGGTCACCGCCGCGGAAGCGTCTTCGGGCGGAGGGGCAGGCGGCGCCTGTTGCGCGGCGCGGAACGCGTCCGCCTGCGCCGCCATGCGCGTGCGATAATCCCCACCCCAGCCTCTCTCGAGCGCCGCAAGCGTCTCCATCGCGCGGGACCGGTCGAACAGAAAGGTGAGCAGGTCACGCGCTACCGGTGCGGCCGCACCCGAACCCGACATGCCATGCTCGATCACCACTGCAGCGGCGTAGCGTGGATTATCAACCGGCGCGAAGCAGATGAACAGGCCGTGATCGCGATATTTCCACGGCACGTTGAGCCCGCCGCGTGCGCCCCCGCTGATCCGGCGCACCTGCGCGGTGCCGGTCTTTCCGCCCATGCGGATGTCGGGGAAGGGAAGCTTGCTGCGGCCCGCGGTGCCATGGCCGTTCACCACTTCGTCCATTCCCGAACGCACTGCGGCGAGATGCTCCGCCGGAAAATCCAGCGGCTGGGCGACGGCGGTGTTTCCGGCGAGCAATGACGGCATGATCGCCCGTCCAGACGCCACGCGCGCCGCGAACACCGCGAGCTGCAGCGGGCTCACGAGCAGATAGCCTTGGCCGATCGACACGTTGAGCGTGTCCGCGGCGGTCCAGCTCTGCTTGTGCCGCCGTTGCTTCCACCCCGCGTCGGGCACCGTGCCATAGCGCTGTGAGGGAAGGGGAAGCGGATATTCGGCGCCCAGCCCCAGCTTTCGTGCAGCAGCAGCGATCGCCTCGATCCCAACGTCGCGGCCGACGGTGTAGAAATAGGTGTTGCAGCTACGCGCGATCGCCGTGTGCAGCGTCATCGGCCCATGCCGGCCCAGGCAGCCGAAGCGGCGGTTGCCGAGCGTGTAGCCGCCATTACAATAAACCACCCGGTTGGCGTCGATCCCGGCGCCCAGGGCCGCCAACGCGGTTGCGGGCTTGAAGGTCGAGCCGGGCGGGTAGAGGCCCTGGAGCGCCTTGTTCATCAGCGGGATGTGATCATCCTCGGACAGCATCGCCCATTCGGTGCGGCTGATCCCGTCGGAAAAGCTGTTGGGATCATAGGCAGGCATCGAGCAGAGCGCGACCAGCCCGCCAGTCATGAGATCCACCACCACTGCCGAACCCGATTCAGGGCCCAGCCGGCGGGCGGCATATTCCTGGAGGCCGGCGTCGATGGTGAGCTTCACCGTCTCGCCCGGACGATCCGGACGCGTCGCGAGCTCGCGCACCAGCTTGCCGCGCGCGGTCACTTCCACACGCTTGGCGCCCGGCGTGCCGCGGAGCCGGTTTTCGAGCACTTTCTCGAGCCCGTCCTTGCCCAGCTTGAAACCGGGAGTAACGAGGAGCGGGTCCTTCTCCTTCTGATATTGTTCGGCCGAGGCTGCGCCGACATAGCCGATCAGATGGCCCACGGCCGCACCCAATGGATAGTTGCGCGCAAAGCCCCGCGTCGGCGAGACGCCAGGCAACTCGGGCAGCCGCACGCTCACCGCCGCGAACCGCTCCCAGTCGAGATTCTCGATCACCGGCACCGGGCGGAAGCCGGAAGCGCGCTTCAGGTCGGTCTTGATCCGGTCCATGTCCTCGGGCGTGAGGCGCAGGATCTGCTGAAGCGCGGCGAGCGTCTTATCCCTCTCCTCCATCCGGTCGGGGATCAGGTCGACGCGGAAATCGGTGCGGTTGTTGGCGAGCGGGATGTTGTTGCGATCGACCAGCCAGCCGCGCCGGGGCGGCGTGAGCGTCAGGTTCACGCGATTGCTTTCGGCCATCAGCCGATAGCGTTCGTTCTCATAGACCGAGAGCCAAGTCATCCGTCCGGCGAGCACGAGCGCCACCGCACCCTGCACGCCGCCGAGCATCACTGCGCGCCGCGAGAAACTGTAGGTCTGGGCTGCGTCGCTGATCCTCGCCACGTCAGACCTTCTTCACGTCGCGGTCCATCCACGCGCAGAGCCGGGAAACCAGTGGAAACAATGCACAGGCGATCGCTCCCTGAACCAGCACCGCCGTATCGACGTGCGCGCCGAAATCGGTGGCGATCAGCCGGCCGCCGATCAGGCAGAAGCCTATGGCGCCCGACGCGATCAGCCAGTCCTGCCAGAAATCGCGCCATACGAGGCGCGTGTCCAGTACGTCGATCACCAGCACGCACAGCGTCCACAGAAGCATTGCGCTTCCCATCGGCTGCCCGCTCACCAGATCGTCGAACAGGCCCAGCGGCACCGCTGCCCATACGCGCATCGAATCGCCGCGCGTCATGCGCCACCCCAGCAGCAGCAGCAGCCCGAAGGGCGGCAGGACCGGCACGACTGCGATCACCGGCAGCAGCGTCATCAGCGACCCGAGCATGACCGATGTGGGGGCGAGCCATGTAGCGCGGGGGCGCTTCTCCGAATGCCCGAGCGGCAGGATCTGCATCGCGCTCACTGTGCCGTCTTGGGCTGTTCGCCCGGCGGTGCAACGGGCGCCGGCGTCGGAGGCTGTAGGAAACTCTGCTGCACCATGGCGAAATCGAGCGCGTCCGGATTGGCGGCGGGCTGCGCGATCGCAATATCGCCGGTGGTACGGATCACCCGGCCCAGAGGAATGTCGGGCGGGAAAACTCCCCCGGTTCCCGAGGTGACGAAGCTGTCGCCGGGCTGGAAAGTGAGCCCGGCTACGCTCGCCGAGCGGATGTCGATCAATCCGTCGCCGCGGCCTGAGGCGATCGCCGGCAGTCCGTCGCGGACCCGGCGCACCGGCACAATGCTTTCGGGGTCGACGATCAGCAGCACGCGCGCCGTATTGGGACCGGTCTCGATCACCTGGCCGATGAGCCCGGCGGCCTCGCGCACCGGCTGGCCGCGCTTCACGCCCTGCCAGGAGCCCGCATTGAGCGTGGCGAAGCGTCGCGTGCTTGACGACGTGCTATTGACCAGCCGGGCGATCACCACTGCGTCAGTTGCCACATCGCGCAGCTTGAGCATGGCGCGCAGCCGCTGGTTTTCCTGCGTGAGCGTCTGCGCCCGCACGACCAGATGCTTGTCGGCCTCGAGCTGCTGCTTCAGCCGTGCATTTTCAGTGCGGACATTGAGGTAGCTGCCGATCCCCTGCGGCACTCCGGCGATCCCGTCCCAGGCCCATGCAAGCCCGGAGGATATCGGCGTGGTGACTTCGGCGACGGTGCGGCGCACGGCGGAATAGGCAGACGGGTTGAAGGTCGAGAGCAGCAGCAGGCAAACCGCGATCAGCGCACCGCCGATCGCGCCTACATAGCCGAGGAAGAGCCCGTATTGCGCCCGCCGCGAAAATCCGGGGCGCCGGTTGCGTGGCGGCGCCATGTCCCCTCGCGCTCCTTAGACCTGGATGAGCACGCCGCGGAACATCGGATCCTCGAGCGCGCGCCCCGTACCAAGCGCGACGCAGGTCAACGGATCCTCAGCGACCGTCACGGGCAGGCCCGTCTCGTCGCGAAGCACCTCGTCCAGCCCCTGGAGCAGCGCGCCGCCACCGGTGAGGACGATGCCCTGGTCGACGATGTCGGCGGCGAGCTCGGGCGCGGTGTTCTCGAGCGCGATCCGCACGCCCTCGACGATCGTGCCGACCGGTTCGCTGAGCGCCTCGGCGATCTGGCCCTGGTTGATCTGGATTTCCTTGGGCACGCCGTTGACGAGGTCGCGGCCCTTGATGTGGATCGTCTGGCCGATGCCGTCCGCGGGCGGCTTGGCAACGCCGACTTCCTGCTTGATCCGCTCAGCGGTGGCTTCGCCGATGAGGAGGTTGTGGTTGCGCCGCACGTAGGAGACGATCGCCTCGTCCATCTTGTCGCCGCCGACGCGGACTGAGGTGGAGTAGGCGAGGCCGCGCAGCGAGAGCACCGCGACTTCGGTGGTGCCGCCGCCGATGTCGACCACCATCGAGCCGATCGGCTCGGTGACGGGCATATCGGCGCCGATCGCGGCGGCCATCGGCTCCTCGATCAGCCATACCTGGCTCGCGCCGGCGTTCGAAGCGGCGTCGCGGATAGCGCGGCGCTCGACCGAAGTCGAACCCGAAGGCACGCAGATCACGATCTGCGGCCAGCGCATGAAGCGGCGCTGCCCGTGCACCTTCTGGATGAAGTGCTTGATCATCTGCTCGGCGACGTCGATGTCGGCGATAACACCGTCACGCAGCGGCCGAATCGCCTCGATCGAGCCGGGGGTCTTGCCCATCATCAGCTTGGCGTCGTCGCCGACTGCCTTGACCTTCTTCACGCCATTGAGCGTCTCGACCGCCACCACCGACGGTTCGTTGAGCACGACGCCGCGGCCGCGCAGGTAGACGACGGTATTCGCCGTACCCAGGTCGATCGCCATATCGTGTGACATGAATTTGAAAAAGCGGGAGAAAGCCATTCGTTGTTCCGTCCTACCGCCGCGCGCCCGCCGTCGGCTGTTCGCACCAGATTTATTCCGGACCCTTCCGGGACGGATCGAAAAAATCCGGCTCGGTGCCATGCGGTTGCGGGTCGCGGGAAGCCGCCCGTTGGGCTAGACAGACTGCCATGTCAATACGCCGTCTCCCCGAGCATCTTGTCAACCGAATTGCAGCCGGCGAGGTGGTCGAACGCCCCGCAAGCGCGCTCAAGGAGCTGGTCGAAAACGCTGTCGACGCAGGTGCAACGCGGATCGCAGTCAGGCTCGCGGCGGGCGGGACCGAGCTGATCGAAGTCATCGACGACGGTTGCGGCATGCAGCCCGCCGAAATGACGCTCGCGCTCGAGCGTCATGCCACCTCCAAGCTGCCCGAAGCTTTGTGGGATGAAGGGGCAATCGAGCAGGTCACCACGCTGGGCTTTCGCGGCGAGGCGCTTCCGTCGATCGCCAGTGTCGCGCGGCTGACGCTCGAAAGCCGGGTCCGCGGCGGCGATGGCTGGGCGCTGACAGTGGATAATGGGGAGCGATCGACAGAGGGTCCCGCGGCCCTGCCGCCGGGAACGCGCGTCCGGGTCGAAAACCTGTTCGCGCGCGTTCCGGCAAGGCGCAAGTTCCTCCGCTCGGCGCGCGCCGAATATGCCGCGAGCCTCGACGTGGTGAAGCGGCTCGCGATGGCGCGGCCCGACATCGCCTTCTCCGTCGAGCACGACGGCCGCAAGGTGCTGTCGGTCCAGGGAGGCGAGACGCGGCCGCAGCGCGTTGCCGCGCTCACCGATCGCGATCTCGCGGAGAACAGCGTCGCGGTGGATCTGGAGCGCGAAGGTCATGTGCTAGGCGGCGTGGCCGGGCTGCCTACGTTCAACCGCGGTGTTGCGGACCACCAATATCTCTTCGTGAACGGCCGTCCGGTGAAGGACCGGCTGCTGGCCGGTGCCGTGCGCGGGGCCTATGCCGAAATGCTCGCGCGCGATCGGCATCCGGTTGTGGCGCTGTTTCTCGACGTGCCCGCGGAGGCCGTCGACGTGAACGTCCACCCTGCCAAGACCGAGGTTCGCTTCCGCGATCCGGCGCTGGCACGTGGACTGATCGTCTCGGGGCTCCGGCGCGCGCTCGACGAGGCGGGGCACCGCAGCGCGCAGCGGCCGAGCGAGGCCGCGCTGGGAATGTGGCAGCCGGGATATCTGAACGGCGAAAACCCAGCCGTTGAAATCGCGGCGGACGGCGGCGCCGGCTATGTTCCGCCCTTGGCGTTCGCACGCCATTCGGGTGCGCTCCACGATCGCCGCGCGACCTTCTTCACTCCGCCGCCGCAGGCGCGCGCCGAGCCGGCGCATGCGCCGGTGCCGGGCACGGCCGATTTCCCGCTAGGCGTTGCCCGCGGGCAGGTGGCCAAGACCTATATCGTCGCCGAGGCCGAGGACGGTCTCGTGCTGGTCGATCAGCACGCCGCGCACGAACGGCTCGTGCTCGAGCGGATGCGCCGCGCGATGCAGGGCGGAGGTGTCGCCGCGCAAGCGCTGTTGCTTCCCGAGGTCGTCGAGCTCGATGAGCCGGCGTGCGATCGGCTCGAGGCGCGCGTGGCGGAATTGGGCCAGTTCGGGCTCGAGCTCGAGCGCTTCGGCCCGCGTGCGATGCTGGTCCGTGCGACACCGGCGGCGCTGGGGCAGGGGGATGTGCACGGCCTCGTCACCGATCTCGCAGACGAACTGGCCAGTTTCGACGAGGCCCTGTCGCTCAAGGAACGGCTCGATCATGTCGCTGCGACGATGGCCTGCCACGGCTCGGTGCGTGCGGGCCGCATCCTGTCGGTGGCCGAGATGAACGCGCTGCTTCGCGAGATGGAGGCGACCCCGCATTCGGGCCAGTGCAACCACGGCCGCCCCACCTGGGTGAAGCTAGCGCACGGCGACATCGAGAAGCTGTTTGGGCGGAAGTGACCTATAATAGTACGGAATGACTTAGTCGCGCTTTCCTTCGGTCGAGCAGATTGCGTTTCCGCATTTGGATGATACGAAAAGCCATTCGCTCGGAGATATCTATGTCAATACGGCTTTCGTTTGTGCTTGCGGCTACTTTGGTTGCACTTCCGGCAGCGGCACAGACCGCGGAGAAAAGCAATTCTGCCGACTCTAAGGAGAAAAAGATCTGCCGGCGCGAAATGACCACCGGATCGATCAGGGCGAAGTCGGTGTGCCACACCCGCGAGGAGTGGAAGGCGATCGGGGAGCAGGATGATCGTAACAATGACGCGTTCCGGAACCGCCCCCAGTCGCGCCCGGGCTCAAACGGTTTGGAATAACCGCGAACGGCAGGTGATCATCGCCGCCCGCTGCCGATAGCGCGCGTTCGGCGCGGGTTTTCGGGACTCGCTTGTTGCGGCAACGCCGGCTTCCCGTCCGCCGTACTGCTCATGTCCACCACGCACATGTAGCGATAGCTGCGGTGGGTGCCGCAGCCGACGCCGGCATAGCGGAACATCCTGTTGAACAGCAGCGCGCGGTGGCCGCGGTTGGGTACGCCGTCGTCGACGATGAGCTGACGCACCACTTCCTGCGGGTGCGAGTAGCCATAGGAAATGCCTTCGCCGACATAGATGTCGCCGCCGCGCCGCCGCACGCGTTCGCCCGGCGAATTCCCGGCGCGCGAACTATGCCCTAGAGCACCCGCCGGCCCTTGCGCTGCGACATGGTCCGCGGCGGCCAGCGCCAGCACATCGCCGAAATCGAGGGGTGGCAAGGGCCTCTGGCGTTCGAGGAAGGCGATAGCCTCGTCCACCGCGCGGGTGCCTTCGCTCGTGATCATGCCGTTCTCGTCGCCGGGCAGGAAAACCAGCCGGCCGTCGAAATAGCTGCGATACTCGCGAAGATCGTCGGCATAAGCCTGCGGATTCTGGCGAGCGAAGTTTATCTCGGCAAGCACCTCCGCCTCGATAGCCCGATCGCGTCCTTGCGCATCGCCGACGACCAGTAAGCTGCAGCACGCGCCAAGCGCGATGACCAAACGGCTCAGGCCAAACATGAACTCCCCCACACGGTCGGCGCACGATGCGCGTTCCGGGTGATTGGCTGCTTCGCCTTAACGCAACCCGAACCGCCTCCGGCCCCAACAAAGAAAAGGGCCACCCCGGCATTCCGGAGCGGCCCATTTTCCTTTGGCCCTCGTCGGCTTCAGGCGTTCTCGCCCTCGGCAGCCGGAGCCTCCTCGGCGGCGATTTCGCCCGGTTCGAGGTTCGGATCGCGGTCCTCGGTGAAGCCGGCTTCGTCCTTCTCGAACATCGCCGACATTACATCGACGCCCTGCGACTGCATTTCGGCCTCTTCCGGCGAGCGGGCGACGTTGACCTTGACGGTCACCGATACCTCGGGGTGCAGCGCAACCTTCACGTCGTACACGCCGATCGCCTTGATCGGACGGTCGAGCACGATCTGCGCCTTGTTGACCTTGTGGCCGTCGGCGATGAGCGCATCGACCAGATCGCGCACCGCGACCGAACCATAGAGCTGGCCGGTATTCGAGGCTTGGCGGATCAGCGTGACCGACACGTCCTTGAAGTTGCCGGCTTCCTTCTCGGCGTCGCTGCGACGCGAGGCGTTCTCGGACTCGATGCGAGCACGATTGGCCTCGAAGACCTTGCGGTTGGCTTCGTTGGCGCGCAGGGCCTTCTTGTTCGGGAGCAGGTAGTTGCGGGCGAAGCCGTCCTTCACCTTCACCACATCGCCGATGCCGCCGAGCTTTTCGACGCGCTCAAGCAGAATAACATCCATGGGGTGCGCTCCTTACTTAACGATGTAGGGCAGCAGGCCCAGGTGGCGGGCGCGCTTGATGGCCTGGGCCAGCTCGCGCTGCTTCTTCGCGCTCACCGAAGTGATGCGCGAGGGGACGATCTTGCCGCGCTCAGAGACGAAGCCCTGAAGCAGACGGACGTCCTTATAGTCGATCCGGGGAGCGTCCTTCGCGGAGAAGGGGCAGCTCTTGCGACGGCGGAAAAAGGGTCGTGCCATGATTCTCTAAGCTCCTTACTCGCCACCGAAACCGGTGCTGCCGGCATCGTCGCGATCGCGACGGCCACGGCCACGCTCACGGTCGGCACCCTTGCGCATCATCACCGTCGGACCCTGCTCATGCGCGTCGACCTTGACGGTCATGTAGCGGATGACGTCCTCGTTGATCTGCGTCTGGCGCTCGAGCTCGGCGACCACGCCTGCAGGCGCGTCGATCTCGAGCATCACATAGTGCGCCTTGCGGTTCTTGGCGATGCGATAGGCGAGGCTGCGAAGGCCCCAGGTCTCGGTCTTGACGACCTTGCCCTGATTGTCCTCGACGATCTTGGTGGCGGCTTCCGCCAGAGCGTCCACTTGCGCCTGTGCCAGATCTTGGCGCGCAAGGAACACGTGCTCGTAAAGAGCCATGCGTTCTTCTCACTGTTGGCCGATCGCTGACGTGCACCCCATGTGCAACGCCCCTCCGGCTGTCGTCCGAAATACGAAAAGCGGCCAGCCGAAGCTGCCGCTCAACGGTGCGCCCCTACGCCGTGCTGGTGCAAAAGGCAAGCGCCGAACATCCGATTGGTTAACTTGCTTGACTCGGTTTGATGTTTTCAGCGGCAGGCGCGCGTTTACATCCTCTCTGCGAAGAGAAGCATAAACACATGAAATCCTACATTGAAAGCACGAATACTGAAGCACGATAAAAAGGGCGGGGAGGTTGACTCCCCGCCCGATGCTCAACCGTTCGGTTGAGTTTTTTTGCCGGCTTAGCGGATCATGTTCGCGAAGACCGCGGCGATGACCCCGCTGGCGATGCCGACCAGCACCGCATCATTGCCCGACTGAACGTAGCGATAGCCGCGCGGCGGGGCATTCAGGCCGCGATACTGGCGATAATCGATCTGGCGATAGTTGCGGGCATAGCGCGTATCGAAGCGCTCGCCGCGATGCCAGTTGCGATACTGCTGCCCGCGCTGCGCCTTCTGCTTGACGACCACCGTGCCGTTCGGGCGGTGCTTCACGACGGTGCGCTGCGTCTCATAGCCGCGATGCTGCGGGGCGGGGGCGGCCGAGGCCGCCATCGGCGCGATGGCGACAGAAGCTGCAGCCAGGCCCAGAAAGATCTTCTTCATCATGATTTCTACTCCTCAAACGCGCCGTTGCCGGCGTTGAGAACTATCTAGGAGTCGCTTGTCGCAGCCTGGTCCCGGTTCGATGGCGAAATGGTCGCGAATTGTCGCAAGGCGGCTTGGACTTGCCCCGATACGCCAAGGGTTCTAACGCGCGCCCCCTAACGTGAATGGAGAGGGGCAATGCGCGCATTCATCTTCCCGGGGCAGGGCAGCCAGGCAGTGGGCATGGGCAGCGCGCTGGCCGCGGCCAGCCGTTACGCCCGCGAAGTGCTCCAGGAAGTCGACGACGCGCTCGGCCAGAAGCTCTCGCAACTCATGGCCGAGGGACCCGAGGACCAGCTGACGCTCACCGCCAACGCGCAGCCGGCGATCATGGCGAACGCCCTTGCGGTGCTGCGCGTGCTCGAGCGGGAAGGCGGCATCCGCCTTGCGGACAAGGCAGACTTCGTCGCGGGCCATTCGCTGGGCGAATATAGCGCGCTGTGCGCCGCCGGGGCCTTCGACCTTGCGACCACCGCGCGGCTGCTCCGCAAGCGCGGCGATGCGATGCAGGCGGCGGTGCCCGTGGGCGTCGGCGCGATGGCTGCGATCCTGGGCGCAGACCGCGGGAAGGCACAGGCGATCGCCGATGCCGCCGCGGAGGGGCAGGTCTGCACCGTCGCGAACGACAATGATCCGTCGCAGGTGGTGATATCGGGCCATCGCGAGGCGATCGAGCGCGCGATCCCGCTCGCCAAGGAAATGGGCGCCAAGCGGGCGCTGCTGCTGCCGGTCTCGGCGCCCTTTCATTGCCCGCTGATGCAGCCCGCCGCCGATGCGATGGCCGAGGCGCTTGCGGCGGTAGCGATCCAGGCGCCGCTGGTTCCGCTTTATGCGAACGTGACGGCGGCGCCCGTGGCCGACCCGGACATGATCCGCGGGCTGCTGGTCGATCAGGTGACCGGAATGGTCCGCTGGCGCGAATCGGTGCTGGCGATGACCGAGGCGGGTGTGACCGAGTTCGTCGAGTTCGGCGGCAAGGTGCTGGGCGGCATGGTCAAGCGCATCGCACCCGATGTGAATACGATAAGCGTGGTGACGATGGAAGACATCGAGGCGCTGGCGAAGACGCTTTGAGTCGTAGATAAAGGCGGTTCACGCGGAGGCGCGGAGGCGCGGAGATTTGCAGGACCTTGAGGCGATCAGCGGGGACGTCATTGACGTTGCGATCGCGCTTCATCGCGAACTTGGACCAGGCTTGCTGGAGAGCGTTTATGAGATGCTTCTCGCCAGCAAGCTGGCGAAGCTCGGCTACGCGGTGGCGAGGCAGCACCCGGTCGACATTCATTATGACGGTATGGAGTTTCCGGCGGCATTCCGGATCGATCTGCTCGTTGCAGGGAGCTTGCTCATTGAGATCAAGTCGGTCGAGCGGCTGAACCCCGTACACGGCAAGCAGTTGCTCACCTATTTGCGTCTTACCAAACAGCCCGTAGGGCTGCTGATCAACTTCGGCGGGGAAACGCTGATTGAGGGACTGAAACGCGTGGTGAACGACTACCGTCCCTCCGCGCCTCCGCGCCTCCGCGTGAACAAAAAGAACTGGAGCGATTGAATGTTCGACCTCACAGGCATGACCGCCCTCGTCACTGGCGCTTCGGGCGGGATCGGTTCGGCTATCGCGAAGGGCCTTGCGGCGCAGGGGGCGCGGTTGGCGGTTTCGGGGTCCAATGCCGAGAAGCTGGAGGCTTTCCGCGCCGAGCTCGGCGGGGATCATGTTCCGCTGGTGTGCAACCTCTCGGACAGCGCCGCGGTGGACGCTCTCGTGCCGCAGGCGGTCGAGGCGCTGGGCGGGAAGCTCGACATTCTGGTCAACAACGCCGGCGTCACGCGCGACAATCTGGCGATGCGGATGAAGGACGAGGAGTGGGAGCAGGTCATCAAGGTGAACCTGGAGGCCGCGTTCCGCCTGATCCGCGCCGCCGCCAAGCCGATGATGAAGGCACGCTTCGGCCGCGTGATCTCGATCACTTCGGTGGTCGGCGCCACCGGCAATCCCGGCCAGGCGAATTATGCCGCGTCCAAGGCCGGCCTCGTCGGCATGTCGAAGGCGCTGGCGCAGGAACTCGCGAGCCGGAACATCACTGTCAACTGCGTCGCTCCGGGCTTCATCCGCTCGGCGATGACCGATGTGCTACCCGATGCGCAGAAGGACGCGCTGCTCGGACGGATTCCTGCGGGGAAGCTCGGCGAGGGCGAGGACATCGCCGCCGCGGTCGTGTATCTCGCGAGCAAGGAAGCGAGCTACGTCACCGGCCAGACGATCCACGTCAACGGCGGGATGGCGATGCTCTGAGCAGCAGGAGACGATCGATGCGGGGAGCGGGACTGGCAGCCGCGGTGCTGCTGGCGTGGACAGGCTCCGCGCACGCCGCGGACTTAGGAACGATCGACTGCGTCGGGCAGAAGCTCGATGCGGCGGTCCGCGCGCAGATCGAAGCCGATGCTGCGCGGAATTTGGGCGAGAGCGGCAAGCGGCCGAGCTATGATCCGAGCGTCGGCAACGGCCTGCGGACTGCGGCTGCCGGCTGTGCGAAGGAGCATGGCTGGTCGGCCGCGGCCGCCAAGGCAGCTGGGCTCTATGCCCTTGCGAAGATCGGCCTGCCGGTCGCGCAGCGCGTCGTCGGCGAACACGGATTCGATCCGGCGGAGCTCGAAGACCGGTTTCAGACGCTTCCCGAGGAGGCGCGCAACCGCCCGCTCACGGCCGAGGAGAACCAGGGGCTCGTGCGAGACGCCGTGACCGAGGAAGCGCAGCAGACTCGTGAGAATGCGGAATTGCTCGGTGAGTATTTCGCCTTTCTCGGCACGATCCAGTACGCTGCTTTCGATTTCTCCGCGGGCTGACGCCCGGCAGGCATCACGCCACCCTCTTGCAACGGCACCTGCGGCATTCTAGGTGCGTTTCAACAAATCAGAGCCCCAGTCACAAAGGATAACAGGGACCATGGCCACTCAGGAAGAGATCACCCAGCGCGTGACCGCGCTCGTCGTCGACCACCTCGGCGTCGATGCCGGCGAAGTGAAGCCCGAAGCAAGCTTCATCGACGATCTGGGCGCAGACAGTCTCGACATCGTCGAGTTGGTCATGGCTTTCGAGGAAGAATTTGGCGTCGAGATCCCCGACGACGCGGCGGAGAAGATCACCACCGTGGGCGACGCGATCTCGTACATCAACGAGCATCAGGAAGGCTGATCGCCTTTCCGGCGACGCGGCCTGATGGGCCGACGATGCCATTGAGCGGCTTCCCGTCCGGGCTCGCAAGAGAGGACGGGGAGCCGTTTCGTTTTTCGGCGCGGTGGGTTTTGCGATTTGCGGGCCCGATCGTGCATAACGCTAGTGAAGAATTGACGGAGAGAACGCCATGCGCCGCGTAGTCGTGACCGGCCTTGGGCTCGTCACCCCCCTGGGTGCCGATGTCGAGACCGCCTGGAAGAACATCATCGCTGCCAAATCGGGCGCGGGGACGATCACGCGCTTCGATGCGACCGATTTCCACAGCAACTACGCGTGCGAAGTGAAGCCTGCAGACCATGAATATGGCTTCGATCCCAACAAGCGGGTCGATCACAAGGTGCAGCGCCAGGTCGATCCGTTCATCATCTACGGGATCGACGCCGCCGGCCAGGCGATCGAGGACGCGGGCCTGCTCGACATGAGCGATGAAGCGCGGCTGCGTGCCGGCTGCTCGATCGGATCGGGCATCGGCGGCCTGCCGGGGATCGAGAGCGAATCACTGGTGCTCGCGGAGAAGGGCCCCAAGCGCGTTTCGCCGCACTTCGTCCATGGCCGGCTGATCAATCTCATTTCGGGTCAGGTCTCGATCAAATATGGGCTGATGGGGCCGAACCATGCGGTGGTGACCGCCTGCTCGACCGGCGCACATTCGATCGGCGACGCGGCGCGGATGATCGCGATGGACGACGCCGATGTGATGCTCGCGGGCGGCGCCGAGGGCGCGATCTGCCCGATCGGCATCGCCGGCTTCGGCCAGGCGCGTGCGCTCTCGACAGCGTTCCGCGACGAACCGTGGCGTGGCAGCAGGCCCTATGACGTCGACCGCGACGGCTTCGTGATGGGCGAGGGTGCGGGCGTGGTGGTCCTCGAAGAATATGAGCACGCCAAGAAGCGCGGCGCCAAGATCTATGCCGAAGTGATCGGCTATGGCCTGTCGGGCGATGCCTATCACGTCACCGCGCCGCACCCGGAGGGTTCGGGTGCGTTCCGTTCGATGCAGATGGCAATGAAGAAGTCGGGGCTCGACCTTGGCGACATCGATTACATCAACGCGCACGGCACCTCGACGCCGCTCGGCGACGAGCTCGAGCTGGGCGCGGTGCGCAAGCTGTTCGGCAACAACATCGGCGAGCTCTCGATGTCGTCGACCAAATCGGCGATCGGGCACCTGCTCGGCGGCGCCGGCGCGGTGGAGAGCATCTTCTGCATCCTGGCGATGCGCGACCAGATCGTCCCGCCGACGCTCAACCTCGACAATCCGAGCGAAAATTGCGCAGGCGTCGACCTGGTCCCGCACAAGGCCAAGGAGCGCAAGGTCAAGGCCGTGCTCAACAACAGCTTCGGCTTCGGCGGCACCAACGCCAGCCTGGTGATGAAGTCTGTCTGACACTTCCGCCGAGCGCCGTCCGCGGCGCGGGCGGGCAGGGGGCTGCGCGATCCTCGTCGCGGGGCTGCTGGTGCTCGCGCTGGTTCTGGGCGTGCTCCAGCTCTGGGGCGGCGGAGGGCCGGCGCGCGGCAACCTGACCGTGCTGGTTCCCGAAGGCGCGAGCCTGACCCGGGCCGCGAACGAGCTCGAGAAGACGGGGGCGATCCGCTCTGCGCGCGAGTTCGTGCTGCTCTCGAAGCTACTGGGCGGGGGCGCCGCGATCAAGGCGGGTGAGTATCGCATTCCGGCGGGGCTGAGCCAGTCGGGCATCCTCGAACTGATGCAGGAAGGGCGCACGCTCCAGCGCTTCGTGCGTATCCCAGAGGGTACGCCTTCGATCATCGTCCATGAGACGCTGATGAAAGCGCCCGTGCTGAGCGGGAGGATCGAGGTGCCGGCGGAAGGCTCGGTGCTGCCCGACAGCTATGCCTATAACCGCGGCGACATGCGCCAGGCGATCCTGAGCCGGATGCAGAAGGCGATGAGCGACTATCTCGCCAAGGCCTGGGCGAAGCGCAAGCCGGGGATCGCAGTCAAGACGCCGCAGGAAGCGCTGATCCTCGCCTCGATCGTCGAGAAGGAGACCGGCAAGCCCGAGGAGCGCCGGACGGTGGCGGCGGTTTATTCGAACCGGCTGAAGCGCGGGATGCCGCTCCAGGCCGATCCGACGATCATCTACCCGATCACCAAGGGCAAGCCGCTGGGGCGCCGCATCCTCAGGAGCGAGGTGCAGGCGAGGAACGATTACAACACCTATGCGATGACCGGCCTGCCGATCGGCCCGATCGCCAACCCGGGCCGCGCCTCGATCGACGCGGTGCTCGATCCGGCGCAGTCGAGCGCGCTTTACTTCGTGGCGGACGGCAAGGGCGGGCATGTGTTCGCCGATACGCTCGAACAGCACAATGCGAACGTGCAGAAATGGTACGCGATCCGCCGCGCGCGCGGGGAGATGTGATCGGGCTCTCCCCCGCGAGGGGGAGGGAATTAGCGCGCCAGCCCAGCTGCCTCGCGGGACAAAGCCTCGACCTGCTCCATGCTGGCGCCCTTGGGCGTTACCCAGCTGCCGCCGACGCACAGGATCGGATCGAACTCGAGCCATTCGGGGGCGGTGGCGGCGGTGATGCCGCCGGTGGGGCAGAATTTCGCCTGGTAGAAGGGCGCGGCGAGCGCCTTGAGCGCCTTGAGCCCGCCCGAAGTCTCGGCGGGGAAGAATTTGAAGTGGGTCAGCCCGAGATCGAGCCCGCGCATGATGTCGCCGGCAGTGGCGGTGCCAGGGAGGAAGGGCACGCCGCTGGCGATGACCGGATCGGCGAGGCGCTCGGTAAGGCCGGGCGAGACGATGAACTCGACATCGGCGTCCATGACCTGCTTGAACTGGTCGGTATTCACCACGGTGCCCGCACCGACGATCGCGCCTTCGACCTTCTTCATCTCCGCAATCGCCTCGAGCGCCGCGCCGGTGCGCAGCGTCACTTCGAGCACACGCAGCCCGCCCTTCACCAGCGCCTCGGCCAGCGGGCGCGCCGTGGCCGCATCCTCGATCACCAGCACGGGGATGACGGGCGCGGTGCGCATGATGGCTTCGATGTTCACTGGGCGTGCTCCTGGGCAAAGGCCGCCGCGGCGCCATAAAGGCCCGGCTGCGGGTGCGTGATCAGTTTGACGGGGATCGACGCCATCAGGTTCCGGAACCGGCCCTTAGCAACGAAGCGCTCGCCGAAGCCCGATTGCAGCAAATGGTCCTTGAGACGCAAGCCCAGTCCGCCCGCGATCACCACGCCGGTGGGGCCATGTTCGAGCGCGAGGTCCCCGGCGACCGCGCCGAGGCTCAGGCAGAAGCGATCGAGCGCGGCGTGGGCAAGGCTGTCCTTGCCTTCGAACGCGAGGCTCCAGATCTGCTTGTCGTCGAGCCGCTGGACCGCGCGCCCCTCGATCTCGGCCAGCGTTTCGTAGATCGAGACGATCGCGGGGCCGGCGACGACGCGCTCTTTCGAGACGCGGGTGTAGGTCTTGCGCAGCCGCTTCACGAGTGCGTCCTCGATCGGATCGAGCGGCGCGAAGTCCGAGTGGCCGCCCTCGGTGGCGATCACATGATAGCCGGCGCGGTGGCGGAAGACCTGCGCAACCCCCAGACCGGTGCCCGGGCCGCAGACAGTGATCGAGCCGGCACCGGGCAGTGCCACGTCGGGCCCGCAGAGGTGCAGAAAGGATTCGTCGCCGAACTGCGCGACCGCGTGGCCGATCGCGGCGAAGTCATTGACCATCGTCCAGGTGTCGGCGCCGAGCCGGTCGGGGATCAGAGCAGGGCGGATGATCCAGGGATTATTGGTGAGCTTGATCACTTCGCCGCCGACGGGTGATGCCACGGCGATCGCGGCCGCCTTTGGCATCGGGCGGCCGAGCGTCTCGCCGAAGGCCTGCCAAGCGAGCTGGAGGCTGGGGTGCTCGGCGACCTTCTGGGTCACCGGCTCGCTCATCGAGACGACACGGCCCTCCGCCACCTCGGCTACCGCGAAGCGCGCGTGGGTTCCTCCGATATCGACTGCGACGACTTCCATGAACGCTCCTGAACCTCCCCGAGCCGTCGCCTGTCAACGTTGGCAGGCGCGTGCGCGGCCCTTCTCCGCGGAACCGCCGCGGTTGTAAAGGCGCGGTTTCGATGAACCGGCCGGGCCTAAAGGCCGGCCTCCGCCAGCATCGCCGATGCGCCGAGTTCGGCCTCGTCGGCGTGGCGCATCATCGCGAACAGCTCGCGGCCCGTGCCCATCGGAGCGGGCGGAGCCGCGGCCAGCTCGCGCGCGGCCCATTCGGCGGGATCGACCAGTGCTTCGAGTACACCCGCGTCGGCATCAAGGTGGATGATGTCGCCATCGCGCACCTTTCCGATCGGGCCGCCGCCCAGCGCCTCAGGGGAGAGGTGGATCGCCGCCGGCACCTTGCCCGAGGCGCCGGACATCCGCCCGTCGGTGACCAGCGCAACGCGGTAGCCGCGATTCTGGAGCACGCCGAGCGGGGGTGTGAGCTTGTGCAGCTCGGGCATGCCATTCGCCTTGGGCCCCTGAAAGCGGACCACGACCACCACGTCGCGATCGAGCTCGCCCGCCTTGAACGCGTCCTGGACCTGCTGCTGGTCCGAGAAGACACGAGCAGGAGCCTCGATCGTCCAACGGTCGCGCTCGACCGCCGAAACCTTGATGCAAGCGCGGCCAATATTGCCCTTGAGGATTCGGAAGCCGCCTTCGGGCGAGAAGGGGGCGTCAATGGTGCGGACGATCGTGTCGTCGCCGCTCTCTGCAGGCAGGTCCTTCCAGACGAGCGCGTCGTCATCGATCTGCGGCTTGCGACCATATTCGGCCATGCCACCTTCGGCGATCGTCAGCGTGTCCGCATGCATCAGTCCGCCGCGCAGCAACTCACGGATCACGAACGGAGGACCGCCCGCATCCTCGAACCCGTTCACGTCGGCCGAGCCGTTCGGATAGACGCGCGTGAGCAGCGGAATCACGCCCGAGAGGCGATCGAAATCGTCCCAGTCGATCACGATGCCGGCAGCGCGCGCAAAGGCGGGGACGTGGATCAGATGGTTGGTCGAGCCACCGGTCGCGAGAAGTGCGATCGCGGCGTTGACGATCGCCTTCTCGTCGACGACGTGTCCGATCGGGCGATAATCGTTGCCGTTCCAGCCGAGGTCCGCGAGCCGGTGGACCGCTGCGCGGGTGAGCTCCTGGCGCAGCTTGGTGCCGGGATTGGCGAAAGCGGCGCCCGGGATGTGAAGGCCCATTGCCTCCATCATCATCTGGTTCGAGTTCGCCGTGCCGTAGAAGGTGCAGGTGCCCTTGCCGTGATAGGCGGCGATCTCGGCCTCGAGCAGTTCGTCGCGCGTGGCCTTGCCCTCGGCATAGCGCTCGCGCACCGCGGCCTTGTCCTTGTTGGCGAGACCCGAACGCATCGGCCCGCCGGGAATCATCACCATCGGCAGATGTCCGAAACGCAGTGCGCCCATCAGCAGCCCCGGTACGATCTTGTCGCAGATGCCGAGCAGCGCGGCGCCTTCGAACACGCGGTGCGACAGCGCGATGGCAGTCGACAGCGCGATCGTGTCACGGCTGAAGAGCGAGAGCTCCATGCCGGCATAGCCCTGGGTGACGCCGTCGCACATCGCGGGCACGCCGCCTGCAACCTGCGCGGTGGCGCCAGCCTCGAGTGCCCAGACCTTCATCTGCTCGGGGTAGCGATAATAGGTCGCGTGCGCCGAGAGCATGTCGTTGTACGAAGTGACGATGCCGATGTTCATCCGGTTCGCCGGTTTCATCAGATCGCGCTGCTCGTCGGTGCCCGCATAAGCGTGGGCAAGGTTGGCGCAGCCGAGCTTGGGCCGGTCGGCACCTGACTCCCGCTCACGGCGGATCAGCTCGAGATAGGCGGCGCGGCGCTCCTTCGAGCGCTCGATCACGCGATCGGTGACTGCGGCGATTTCGGAATGAAGCTTAACCATATCTCTTACCTCGCCCGTTCGCGCCGAGCTTGTCGAAGTGCCCTTCGACAAGCTCAGGGCGGACGGAAACAAACATCAATTCACGCAGCCCAATGGATGTCGACCGGCAGCTCGACGTCCGCGAGGACGCGGCCGACCGGGTAGTTGGACGATGCACCCTGCTCGATTGCGGCCTCGAGCACGTCGCGCTTGGCCTGACCGGTTACGGCGATCATCAGCGCACGGGCAGAGACGATCGCGGCGCGGCTCAGCGTCACGCGCGCGACCGGGGCTTCGGGCGGCAGCGGATCGGGCAGCACGCCGAGCGCGCGGCGCTCGCGAGGGCCGTTGAGCGCCTCGTCATAGTCGGGACCTGGGAAGATCGACGCGCAGTGGCCGTCGCCGCCCACGCCGAGCAGGCAGAGGTCGAGCGGCCAATGGAAATCCTGAAGCCGGGCATCGGCCGCACGGCCTGCGGCCTTATAATCCTCCGCCTTGTCGCTCACGAGCGGGATGACGCGCGCACCCTTGGGGATGAAGACCTTGCCGATCGCGGTGACGTTCGAGAGCGGATCGCCGAGCGGGACGATGCGATCGTCGCCCGGGATGATCGTCACGCGCTTCCAGTCGAGCTTGGCGCTTGCGAGCTTCTCATAGATCGGGAGCGGGGTCTTGCCGCCCGCGAGCGCGATCACGGCAGCACCGCGCGCGTCGATCGCGCTTTCGATGATGAACTGGATATCGCCGGCTACGGCCTCGGCCATCTCGTCGGCGTTCTCATAGTCCCACCATTCGATCTCGGTCGTCATTGTTGCTCCTGTTATCGGTGGGTTGCGTAAGATGGATATGGGGGCGGAGGGCTATTCGTTCCACGTCACGCCGTCGCGCTCGGTGAGCGCGATCGCGGCGGAGGGTCCCCAGCTACCCGATGCATAGGGGCGCGGCTTCATGTCCTGGGCGTTCCAGCCGGCGCGGATCGCATCGATCCACTCCCATTGCGCCTCCACTTCGTCGCGGCGAACGAACAGAGTCGGATCGCCCTCGATCAGATCGAGCAGCAACCGCTCATAGGCGATGCGGCGTCGGGTGCCGGCGAATTCGGTGTCGAGCGACAAGTTGAGCGGCACTTCGCGCAGCCGCACGCCTTCGCGGTCGAGCCCGGGCTGCTTCGCCATCACCAGCAGCCGGACATATTCCTCGGGCTGGAGGCGGATCACCAGCGTGTTCGGATGAAGGTGGCCGCCGCGCTCCTGAAAGATCGAGTGGGGGACCGGCTTGAACTGGATCACGATCTCCGATCGGCGCTCGGCCATCCGCTTGCCAGTGCGCAGATAGAAGGGCACGCCGTGCCAGCGCCAGTTGTCGACGTGCGCCTTGATCGCGACGAAGGTCTCGGTGTTGGAGTCCCCGCCCAGATCGCTGTCATAGTCGCGGACGATCTCGCCCTTCACTGCGCCGCCGCCATATTGGCCGGTCACCGTCAGATGCGGCGCGTCGGCGGCCGGAATCTTGCGCAGCGAGCGGAGCACCTTGACCTTCTCGTCGCGGATCGCAGTGCCGTCGAAGCGGGCAGGGGGTTCCATCGCGATCAGCGCGAGCAGCTGGAGCATGTGGTTCTGCACCATGTCGCGAAGCGCGCCGGTCTCGTCATAGAAGCCCGCGCGGCCTTCGAGCCCTACCGTCTCGGAAACGGTGATCTGGACGTGGTCGATGCCTTGTGCGTTCCACACCGGCTCGAACAGCGAGTTGCCGAAGCGCAGCGCGAGGATGTTCTGCACCGTCTCCTTGCCGAGATAGTGATCGATCCGGAAGGTGCGCTCCTCGGGGAAGGCACCGGCGACCAGGTCGTTGATCTCGCAGCTGGAGGTGAGATCCTTGCCCAGCGGCTTCTCCAGGCTGATGCGGACATTGTCGCCCGCCAGGCCGGCGCTCTTGAGCCCCTCGATCGTCGGCCCGAACAACCAGGGCGCAGTCGAGAGGAAGATCGCGAGCCCGCCCGAAATGTCGCCCACCTTCTCCCTCAACGCCGCGAAGCCCGCGGTGTCCGAGGCGTCGAGCGCCTGATAGTTCAATCGTTCGAGAAAGCTACCGACAGCGCTGTCGTCCTTTCGATCAGCGGGAAGGAACTGGTCGAGCGCGCCGCGGGCGAATTCGCGGTACGATGCGTCGCCCTTTTCGGAACGCGCGGTACCCGTGATCGTCAGACCCGGGGGCAGCAACCCATCGGCATGGAGCGCATAAAGCGACGGGAGCAGCATCCGCTGCGCAAGGTCGCCGGTCGCTCCGAACAGCAGCAATTTGCCCACGGGCTGGTGCATCACATGCCTCTCGATTTGTTTGTCCCGTCCGAGACACGAAAGGCGGGCAAAGATCAAGCCACAGGGCGCGCAAAGACGCGCCGAACCTGTGTCGGCGTGCTAGAGGACCAGCCCTGCGGTGGGATCGAGCCCCGCCATGATGTTGAGGTTCTGCACGGCGGCGCCCGCTGCGCCCTTACCCAGATTGTCGAGCGTCGCGACGAGGCGCGCCTGGCCGGTTTCGGCATTGCCGAACACGCGGAGCGACAGCCGATCGGTGCCCGCGTCTTCCTCTATCGACACCGTGGTCGCTTCGGCAGGAAGTACGCGGATCAACGGGAAGTCCTTATAGGCTTCACGCAATGTGTTCTCGAGCGCCTCCAGCGACGGGCGGCGCGTGAACGCATGCAGGGGCAGGGGCACCTCAACGATCATTCCCCGATAGGTGCGCGCCACCGCGGGCTGGAAGATCGGCGGATGCTCGATCCGCGCGTGCTTCTGCATCTCGGGCACGTGCTTGTGGGAAAGCCCGAGTCCGTAAGTGCGAAATGCCGTGGCGGTGAAGCCCGCGGAAGCCGCATCCTCGAACTCGGCGATCATCGACTTGCCGCCGCCGGAATAGCCCGAGACGGCGTTCACCGTGAAGTTGTAGTCGAGCGGCACGAAGCCGGCGCGCACCAGCGGTCGCACCAGCGCGAGGAAGCCGGTGGGATAGCAGCCAGGGTTGCTCACCCGCGGGGCCTCGGCGATCGCCGCCATCTGGCCCGGCTCCAGCTCGGCGAACCCATAGATCCAGTCGGGCGCAGTGCGATGCGCCGACGAAGCGTCGATCACGCGGACATGATCATTGTGGATCATCGCCACGGCTTCACGCGCGGCGTCGTCCGGCAGGCAGAGAATCACGAAGTCGGTCGAGTTGAGCGCGTCCTCGCGCTTCTTCGGATCCTTGCGGTCGGCATCGCCCAGGATGATCTGCTCGATCCCCTCACGACCTTCCAGCCGCTCGCGAATCTCGAGCCCCGTGGTGCCCACCGCACCATCGATGAAGACGCGCACGGTCATTGCGTCGCCTCGGCCAGCGAATCGGCGTCGAGATAGCCGACCAGGCCCAAGCCCGGCGCCACGCCCCAGGCATTGCTGCCCGCCAGCTCGAGCACTTCGAACGCATCGCCCGAAGCGAGCTGCGAAAGCACTTCCGAATCCGGCGCGCGCCCGGCACGAAGCGCTGCGGCACGGGCGAGGGTGCGCGGCATCGGCGCGGCGTAATGCGGCGCAAACACGCGCTCCGCCAGGCGCACGTCGGCCAGATCACGGCGAACGGCGTCTACGCGCGGATCGAAAGTCGCGGAACGTCCCTTGAGCGAGAAGCGCTTACGCGTTGGCCCGGCGGGCGGCTGGCTGCCCGATGGAGTCGCCAGCGAGGAAATGCCCGAATTCTGCAAGAAATTCTGCCCCTTCAGGTGTGCGGGCGACGAAGATGTTCCGCTTGTCGGTATCGTCGCGTTGGCGGCGCAGATAGCCGAGCGTGCCCAGCCGATTCAAGGCGCGCGTGACGACAGGCTTGGAAACGTTGAGCGCGCGGGCGAGTCCGCGCACCGTATGGGGGCCGGGATCGAGGTAGACGAGCAACAGCAGCGCCATCTGTCGATTGGTGAGATCGGGCTCCCCCGAGCGCACATAATCGATCAGCGTGTTCTTCCAGGACGAAAGAGACCGGTCCAACATCGCGTTCACGGCTTCAACTCACCCGCTGCGACCCGTACATATCCGGGATCATCGCAACAAACGCAGCGGAGGGCTTCCGGTTTCAGTGCGATGGCGAAATGTTACAGCTTTGTTTTGCGCGCCTGCATGTGCGTGCCTTGTGGCGGCAGGCCAGACTCCGGTTGATCGCGGGGGCCGGCTACCCTATGTCGCCGCTTTCTCAACAGGTCCGGCATAGATGTTCACTTTCCTGCTTGTCGTCCAAGCCATCATCGCGGCGCTTCTGGTGACCGTGATTCTCATGCAGCGCTCGGAGGGCGGCGGTCTCACCACAGGCGGCAGCCCGTCGGGCCTGATGTCCGCGCGTGGCGCCGCGGACTTCCTGACGCGCTTCACGGCGATCCTGGCGACGCTGTTCATCGCGATGAGCGTGTTTCTCGCCGTGCTTGCCGCGACTCGCCACTCGACCGAGATCGACACCTCGCTCCAGCGCGCGCCCGCCACGGCGCCGGCCGCGGTGCCCACCGCCGCTCCTGGCGCGGTGCCGTTCGCGATCGGCGGCAACACCACGGCGCCGGCTGCGGCTTCCGGCGAAGCGGCTCCGGCCAACGCCGCGACGCCCGCAAACGCGCAGGTTCCGCTCGCGCAATAAGCGCATCGCCGCTCCGTTTCCGCCGGGGCTTGACTGAAATTTATGCGCCGCACCGGATTCGGGTGCTTGTCGGCGCGTGCCCAAACACGTTAGGCGTTATCTCCCATGGCGCGGTACATCTTCATCACCGGCGGCGTGGTCTCCTCGCTAGGCAAGGGTCTCATGGCAGCGAGCCTCGCGGCTCTGCTCCAGGCGCGTGGCTATCGGGTCCGCATCCGCAAGTTCGATCCCTACCTCAACGTCGATCCCGGCACGATGTCGCCGCACCAGCATGGTGAGGTCTATGTGACCGACGACGGCGCGGAGACCGATCTGGACCTCGGCCATTACGAGCGTTTCACCGGCGTCGCATCGCGCCAGTCGGACAACGTCACGTCGGGGCGGATCTACAAGACGATCATCGAACGCGAGCGCCGCGGCGATTATCTGGGCGCCACGGTCCAGGTGATTCCGCACGTTACCGATGCCATCAAGGCGTTCGCCCAGGACGAGACCGACGACCTCGATTTCGTGCTGTGCGAGATCGGCGGCACGGTGGGCGACATCGAGTCGCTGCCGTTCATCGAGGCGATCCGCCAGCTCCGCAACGATCTGGGCCGCGGCCAGAGCGTCAGCATCCATGTCACGCTGGTGCCGTACATCGCGGCCGCGGGCGAGCTGAAGACCAAGCCGACCCAGCATTCGGTGCGCGAGCTCGCCGCCCTCGGTGTCCAGCCCGATGTGCTCGTCTGCCGCTCGGAGCGTGACCTTCCCGCAGGCGAGCGCGCCAAGATCGCGCAGTTCTGCAACGTGCGGCCCGAGGCAGTGATTCCCGCGCTCGATGCGAAGAGCATCTATGCGGTGCCGCTCCAGTATCATCGCGAAGGGCTCGACGTCGAAGTGCTCCGCGCGTTCGGGATAGAGCCCGGCGCAGCGCCCGATCTCAGCCGTTGGGACGATATCGTCGAGCGCATCACCAATCCCGAAGGCGAAGTGACGATCGGCGTGGTGGGCAAATACATGGGCGTGCCTGACGCCTACAAATCGCTCACCGAGGCGCTGACCCATGGCGGCATCGCCAACCGGGTCAAGGTGAATATCCGCTGGCTCGACGCCGAGCTGTTCGAGCAGGACGACAGCGAGGAAGTCACCGCAATGCTCGAGCCGATGCACGGCATCCTCGTGCCCGGCGGGTTCGGCGAACGCGGAAGCGAAGGCAAGATCGCCGGGGTGCGCTTCGCACGCGAGCGCGGTGTGCCGTTCTTCGGCATCTGCCTCGGCATGCAGATGGCTTGTATCGAAGGCGCGCGCGAGCAAGGCGTGAGGGACGCCTCGACGACCGAGTTCGGCCCCACCGAGGAACCGGTGGTCGGCATGATCACCGAATGGATGACTGCCGAAGGCATCCAGAAGCGCGAGGAAGGCGGCGATCTGGGCGGCACGATGCGGCTTGGTGCCTATCCGGCGAAGCTCGGCGGCAATTCGGTGGTAGCTTCGATCTACGGAACGGAAGAGATCAGCGAGCGTCACCGCCATCGCTATGAGGTCAACACCCACTACAAGCCGGTCCTGGAAAAAGGCGGGCTGGTCTTCTCCGGCATGTCTCCGGATGGCGCGCTGCCCGAGATCGTCGAGCGGCCGGATCATCCCTGGTTCGTGGGTGTGCAGTTCCACCCCGAGCTCAAGTCCAAGCCCTTCGATCCGCATCCGCTGTTCGCTAGCTTCATCGAAGCCGCGGTAAAGCAGTCGCGGCTGGTCTGACGCCGGCGATGCTGGTGTGGCGTGCATTGCTGGGAGCGCTTGCGCTCGTTGCCCTGACGGGAGCGGCCTGGGCGCCGCCCCAGTCGCGGCCCGCGGCCGGAATGGTGCGCGTGCGCATCGTGACTTCGAAGGGGAACATCACCCTCGCGCTCGATTCGCGACGCGCGCCCAAGACCACGGCGAACTTCCTCGCCTATGTCGATGACGGACGGCTCGACGGGACCGAATTCTATCGGGCATCGCGGCGCAAGACCGATCCGAAGTTCGGCTTCGTGCAGGGCGGGATCGGCACCGATGCGCGCCGGATCCTTCCGTCACCCCCGCTCGAACCGACCAACGTCACTGGGATCCGACACACCGACGGTGTGGTTTCGATGGCGCACGGCAGCAACCCTGATTCGGCGACGGGCAATTTCTCGATCATGGTTGGCGACAATCCCTCGCTCGACGCGCGCGGCGCCTCGCGTGGCTATGCTGCGTTTGGCCGCGTCGTCGCGGGGATGGACGTGGTCCGCCGCATCCTGGCCAAGCCGACGGGCGGGGGCAGGGGGCCGATGCGCGGCCAGATGATCCAGCCGCCGGTAAAAATTCTGCGCGCCGAGCGGATCGACGGCGCGCCCAAGCCGACCGGCGGGCCCAAGCCGTGGCTGCTCGGGCTGCCCGCGCGGCGCTAGAAACGAAAGCGCCAGTTCCTCTATCCTCCCCCGCCAGGGGGAGGTGGCAGCCGCAGGCTGTCGGAGGGGGCGGATGCCAGAACGCATCGTCCGGCGTGCTTCCTCCCCCTCCGTCGCGCTTCGCGCGCCACCTCCCCCTGGCGGGGGAGGATTCTCAAAGCAAAGGGCGTCCGGACCGATAGTCCGAACGCCCTCCGCTGCGGCGCCCAAAGGGAGCAAAGCGCCGCGAACGCTTGCCTGACCTCAGGCGGCGTCCTTGTGCTCCAGCGCCGTGGGCTGGCTGCCGCCGGTGCCCACTGCGATCTTCTTCGGCTTCATCGCCTCCGGAACTTCGCGCACCAGCTCGATCGTGAGCAGACCATCGGCGAGGTTCGCGTTCTCGACGCGCACGAAGTCCGCGAGCTCGAAACGGCGTTCGAAGCTGCGGTTCGCAATGCCCAGGTGCAGGTACGAGCCCTGGTTGTTCTCGTTTTCGTTTGCCTTCTTGCCGGCGACCAGGAGCAGATTCTGCTGCGCGGTCACGTCGATCTCGTCGGGCTTGAAGCCCGCGACCGCCAGCGTGATCCGATACCGATCCTCGGCGAGGCGCTCGAGGTTGAAGGGGGGATAGTTCTCGCTGCTCGCCTGGCGCGCGCTGGCCTCGAGCAGATCGAACAGCCGGTCGAACCCGATGGTCGAGCGGCGGAAGGGCGTGAAATCGAACTGACGCATGTCAAATCCTCCAATGAGCAAGTTGAACGTCTCATCTTCGGCGCCCGGCAGCCCGCGGCGCCGCTGACCACAGCCCGTCAGGCGCCGTGGCTTCACGTATGTTGGTTTCACTTGTGACTGTTTCAAGTCGTCCAGGCGTGCCGCGGAGCCGCCAAAGCGAGCTAGTCCGCCCTAAACATTCGCTTGCTGGCTAATACCTATCAATTTGATGGAAATTAGCTGCGACACCTCAAGGGGGATGCAGATGAGCCTTGCTTCGTTGACGATGACGCTTTTGATCGGAACCTCGCCGATCGCGGTTGCCCAGCCGGCACGCGAGGATCCGCCGGTGGCTGTTGAAGCGGGGAAGGGCGACGACGGTCAGCAGGCCCAGGCTAGCGAGGATGTCGTCGTCACTGCGCGCCGGCGCGAGGAGCGCGTGCAGGAAGTGCCGATCGCAGTTTCCGTAATCGACGGCGAGCAGCTTGCCGAAAGTGGTGCGTTCAACACCAATCGCCTCCAGCAGCTCCAACCGTCGCTGCAATTCTATTCGAGCAACCCGCGCAACTCGGCGATCAACATCCGCGGCCTGGGCGCGCCGTTCGGGCTGACCAACGACGGCATCGAGCAGGGGGTCGGCTTCTACGTCGACGGCGTCTACATCGGCCGCGTCGGGGCATCGACCTTCGACTTCGTCGATGTTGAGCGCGTCGAGGTGCTGCGCGGGCCGCAGGGCACGCTCTACGGCAAGAACACCACTGCCGGTGCGGTCAATATCACCACGCGCGCGCCGAGCTTCACGCCCGAGGCGAGCGTCGAGGTGAGCCTGGGCAACTATGAATTCCTCCAGGCCAAGTCCTCCGTCTCGGCACCGCTCGGCGAAACGGTGGCGTTCCGCCTGTCAACGTCGGGGACGACGCGCGACGGGACGATCCAGAACATCCGCACCGGCGTCGATCAGCATCGGCTGCGCAACCTGGGCGTCCGCGGCCAGCTGCTGTGGAACGCGACGCCCGATCTGGATTTCACGCTGGCAGGAGACTTCAATCGGCAGAACCCGCTGTGCTGCGTGCAATATTATGCGCGCACCGGCGCTACCCAGCGCCCGCTCAACCGCCAGTATGCGGCACTCGCCGCAGCGTTCGGCTACACGCCGCCGAGCACCGACCCGTTCGACCGCGTCACCGACCTCGACGCCGCTTCCAACTCCCGCCAGGAAATCGGTGGCGTGTCGCTCGTCGCGAACTGGGACGTGGGCGGTGCGACGATCACTTCTGTAACGGCATGGCGCTATTGGGACTGGCAGCCGGCGAACGACCGCGATTTCATCGGCCTACCGATCACGACTGTCTCGCAGAACCCTTCGCAGCAGGAGCAGTTCTCACAGGAAGTCCGCATCGCCTCGAACGGCTCAGGGCCGCTCCAGTACACGCTGGGCGCCTTCTACTTCCACCAGACCATCGACACGCAGGGCTCGCAGGTCCAGGGACCCGCCGCGAGCCGCTGGCTTCTCAATCCGAGTAGCGCCAATGCGAACAATCCGGCAGTGCTGGACGGGCTCACCTCGACCAACACGATCGGGTTCGACAACACCAGCTTCGCGGTGTTCGGCAAGCTCAACTGGGAAGTGATCGAGGGGCTGCACATCCAGCCGGGCCTGCGAGGCAACTATGACAAGAAGAGCGGCTCCTATCTCGCGGTGGTGACCACAGGCACCGGCAGCACCACGCTCAACAGCGATCAGCGCGGCGTGCTGGCGCCGCAGAGCTACGATCCCGAGTTCAGCGACTGGAACGTCTCGGGCGACTTCACCGTCTCCTACGATTTCAGCGAGGATGTCCATGGCTACGCTACCTATGCGCGCAGCTTCAAATCGGGCGGAATCAACCTGTCGGGGCTGCCGCTCGACGCAAGCAACAATCCGATCCTGAGCGTCGCGACGGTGAAGCCCGAGAAGGTCAACCATTGGGAAGTAGGGCTCAAGACCCAGTTCCTCGACCGGCGGGCGACCGTCAACCTCGCCGCCTATTGGACCGAGGTCGAGGATTATCAGGCGACGGTCACCAACGGTCAGCTCGGAGTGATCCGCGGCTATCTCGCCAACGCCGGCAAGGTGCGCGTGCGCGGCGTCGAGCTCGACTCGAGCTTCCGGCCGAGTTCACGGATCAACCTCTATGTGAACGCGGCTTACACCGATGCCGAATATGTCGACTTTCCCGACGCGCCGTGCCCCCCCGAACTCGCCGGCGGCAGCACAGGCGCCACGCCCAGCGCACCCGGCAGCCCCGGCGGGGTGAGCCCGCCCTTCTGCGACATCTCGGGGCAGACGCTTCCGGGCATCTCGAAATGGGCCTTTTCCTACGGCGGCGAATACAATCTGCCCGTAGCGAGCGGTGAAGCCTATTTCGGCTATGACGGCAGCTATCGCACACGCTTCTCGTCGAACCCGTCGCCTTCCGCCTACACCTGGATCGACGGCTATTCGCTGTCCAACTTCCGGCTCGGCTACCGCGAGGACGGGTTCAACGTCTTCGCCTGGGTCCGAAACGCCTTCGACGAGCGATATTTCGAGCTGCTGTCGGTCCAGTCAGGGAGCACCGGCCTGATCGTCGGCCAGCCGGGAGACCCGCGTACCTATGGTTTGACTGTCAGCGCATCCTTCTGAACAGGCTAGCGTGCCGCCATGGCCGGGGCACGTTGGGGGAAGGGGGGCGGCGCCCGCACCGCCTCCCTTCTTCGTGGGGCCTGAAATAATAGTAGGTCCTGAAACGGCAAACGCCCGGACCGTTTCCGATCCGGGCGCCTGCGTGACGACTGCTCGTCAGCCCCCTTAGTCAAGGCCCCGCCCGCACGCTCGTACTTGCCTACGAGCGGGGCTGAGGCCCTCCCCGAACCACGGCCATTTGCTGCCTGCGCTTCGACGGTTTCCTGCTACGTCGAACGACCTGTTTTGTCACCGGATTAACCGCGGATGACTCCAGTTTGGCCGGACCCTGTGTCGAATCGGCAACATGCGCGAAACACGGGGCGGGGCGTCCTTGCCATTGCCAGCGACCGGCGGCTTGCCTAGATCATCTACGAGCATCCATGTCAGGACAGCACCACCCGCAATGCTAATTTCGCGCTACGAGCGGATGATCGCCCGCCGCTATCTGCTGCCGGGCCGCAGCGAGGCGTTCATCGCCGTCGTGGCGGGTTTCAGCCTGGTCGCAGTGATGCTGGGCGTCGCCGCGCTCATCGTCGTGATGAGCGTGATGAACGGCTTCCGCGCCGAGCTTTTCGACAAGATCACGGGGCTCAACGGCCATGCCGTGGTCCAGGGCTATGGCGGCCAGTTGCGCAATTGGCGCGAGGTCGTGGAACAGGCCAAGGCGACACCGGGTATCACCAGCGCGACACCGCTGATCGAGCAGCCGCTGTTCGCCAGCTTCAACGGCAGGGTCGAGTTCGCCCAGGTCCGCGGGATGCGCGTCGAAGACATCCGCAGTAACCCGGCGCTCAAGGGCAAGGAAGTGCTCGGCAGGCTCGACCGGCTCCAGCCCGGGCAGGAGCAGGTCGCGATCGGATCGCGGCTCGCCGAGAAGCTCGGCGCCACCGTCGGCAGCAAGATCACCATCATCAACCCGCAGGGCAACGCCACGCCCTTCGGCACCATGTACCGTTCGGTTGGCTACACCGTGACTGCGATCTTCGAGGTCGGAGTGTACGACTTCGACCAGATTTTCGTCGTGATGCCGATGGAGGACGCGCAGACGCTGCTGCTGCTCGGCGACGCGGTGAGCATGGTCGAGATCGACACCGAGGCTCCCGATCGTGTCGAGCAGATCATGGCTCCGCTCGTGCCCAAGGTCGATCGCAGCGGCCAGGTCACCGACTGGCGTCAGATGAACCGCGAACTGTTCGAAGCGCTGGCAGTGGACCGGGTCGTCTCGTTCACGATCCTGTCGATCATCCTCGTCGTCGCCTCGTTCAACATCGTCTCGTCATTGATCATGCTGGTGCGCTCCAAGATGCGCGACATCGCGGTGCTGCGGACGATGGGCGCCACGCGCGGCGGGCTGATGCGCATCTTCGTGACGGTGGGGACCACGATCGGCGGGCTTGGCGTGGCGGCAGGTACGGTGCTCGGCTTCATCTTCATCACCTTCCGCGCGCAGGTGGTGCAGTTCATCGGTCTGGTGACCGGGCAGCAGATATGGGACCCGTCGATGCGATTCCTCACCGAGCTTCCGGCCAAGACCGATCCCTTCGAGACGATCGGAATCTGCGTGATGGCATTGCTCTTCAGCTTCCTCGCGACGCTCTATCCAGCGTGGAAAGCGGCGAGCACCGATCCCGTGCAGGTGCTGCGCTATGAGTGATCCCATTCTCCAGACGCGCGGCCTCAAGCGCAGCTTCAAGCAGGGCGAGGCCGAGATCCATGTGCTGCGCGGCGTCGACCTAGACGTCCAGCCTGGCGAGATCGTCGCGCTGCTCGGCCCCTCGGGATCGGGTAAGTCGACGCTGCTCCAGGCGGTGGGGTTGCTCGAGGGCGGGTTCGAGGGATCGATCCGGATCGCCGGCAAGGAGGCCTCACAGCTTCCGGCGGGCGGACGCACCGAAGTGCGGCGTGACAGCCTGGGCTTCGTCTACCAGTTCCACCATCTGCTGCCCGACTTTAATGCGATCGAGAATGTCGTGCTGCCGCAGATGATCCGGGGCGCCGAGCGGAAGGAAGCGGACGAACGCGCCACGCAGCTGCTTACTGCATTGGGCTTGGGCGAGCGGCTCACGCATCGTCCCAACCAGCTGTCGGGAGGGGAGCAGCAGCGCGTAGCCGTGGCGCGCGCGCTCGCCAATCGTCCCGCGCTGGTGCTCGCCGACGAGCCGACCGGCAATCTGGACGAAGCCACCGCCGACCGTGTCTTCGCCGAATTCCTCAGCCTGGTGCGCACCGAAGGCTCCGCCGCGCTGGTCGCCACGCACAACGAACGGCTGGCGGCGCGGATGGATCGGGTGGTGCGGCTTCACGACGGCGTGCTCGAATGACTGCGCTCACGCAGATTCCCGTGCGCCAGGCGGACGGCAGTGAGGCCGATCTTTCCGTTTATGCCGGCCAGGTGCTGCTGATCGTCAACACGGCGTCCAAATGCGGCTTTACCCCGCAATATGCCGGGCTCGAGGAACTCTATCGCCGATACAAGGATCGCGGCTTCGTGGTGCTGGCCTTCCCGTGCAACCAGTTCGGCGCGCAGGAGCCGGGTGATGCCGAGGAGATCGCGAACTTCTGTTCGCTCACTTACGACGTGACGTTCCCGGTCTTCGCCAAAGTCGACGTCAACGGCGCGGAGGCGGCGCCGTTGTTTGAACATCTCAAGCGCCAGGCGCCCGGCCTGCTCGGATCGAAGGCGATCAAGTGGAACTTCACCAAGTTCCTCGTCGATCGTCAGGGGCAGGTCGTGCACCGCTATGCGCCGGCCACCGCGCCGGCCGACATCGCCAAAGACGTCGAAGCGCTGCTCTAGCGCCATCAAACCTGTTGATAGTCCGGGCTCGCGGCTGGCGAATCGTCTGACCGGCGCCTAGGGTCCTACCATGGCGCATTCGGGGTTCGTTCCACTTCGGGTCTTCTCGTCCTACACGATGCTGGAAGGCGCGATCGAGCCCAAGGCAATCGCCAAGCGCGCGCGCGAGCTCGGCTTTCCAGCGGTCGCGGTGGCCGACCGCAACGGTCTCTATGCAGCGATGCCCTTCTCGGATGCCTGCCGCAAGTCGGGCGTCCAGCCGATCGTTGGGACGCTGCTTGCGCTCAAGCGCCCCAACATGCCCGACGGCGTCACTGCGCCGATCGACTGGATCGCACTCTATGCGCAGGACGAGAAGGGCTATGAGAATCTCTGTGACCTGGTTTCGCGTGCGCATCTCGATCGGCCGATCGAAGAGGAGGCGCACGTCACGATCGATACGCTCGAAGGTCGTACCGACGGGCTGATCGCACTGACTGCAGGCGCCGAGGGTGCGCTGGCGCGGCTCTATGCCGAAGGGCAGGACAGCGCCGCTCGCGTCTATGGCGAGATGCTCGAGCGGCTGTTTCCCGGCCGCCTCTATGTCGAAATCGCGCGTCGCTACAACGATATCGAGACGCGCGCCGAGGCGAAGCTGATCGACCTTGCCTATGAGCGCGACTTGCCGCTGGTTGCGACCAACCCGTGCTGCTTCGCCGAGGACAGCTTCCACCAGGCGCACGACGCGATGCTGTGCATCGCCAACTCCTCCTACATCGCCAGCGAGGATCGCCCACGCAGCTCGCCGCACGACTGGATGAAGCCGGCGGACGCGATGCAGTCGCTCTTCGCCGATCTGCCCGAAGCGATCGCCAACACGCTGGTGGTGGCACAGCGCTGCGCAGTGGCGGCGCCTAAGCGCAAGCCGATCCTTCCCAGCCTCGCCGGTGATCGCGAAGGCGAGGCGGCGATGCTGCGCGAGCTTTCGCACGCGGGACTTGCGAAGCGGCTCGAGAAGGCCGGGATCACCGATCCCGCCGAAGTCGAGACCTATCGTAAGCGGCTCGAGTTCGAGCTCGACGTCATCATCCAGATGGGCTTCCCGGGCTATTTCCTGATCGTTGCCGACTTTATCCAATGGGCCAAGGCGCACGACATCCCAGTGGGGCCGGGTCGCGGCTCGGGCGCAGGCTCGGTGGTGGCGTGGGTGCTCACGATCACCGATCTCGATCCGCTCAAGCTCGGCCTGCTGTTCGAGCGCTTCCTCAATCCCGAGCGCGTGTCGATGCCCGACTTCGACATCGATTTTTGCGAAACGCGGCGTGGCGAAGTGATCCGCTACGTCCAGCAGAAGTATGGCCGCGACACGGTGGCGCAGATCATCACCTTCGGAACGATGAAGGCGCGCGCGGTAATCAAGGACGTGGGCCGCGTGCTCCAGATGAGCTATGGCCAGGTCGATCGGCTCGCCAAGCAGATCCCCAACCACCCGACCGATCCGTGGACGCTCGAGCGCACGTTAAACGGCGTCAGCGAGTTCCACGCCGAGTATAAGCAGCACGAGGATGTGCGCCGTCTAGTCGATCTGTCGATGCGCCTCGAAGGTCTGCCGCGGCACAGCTCAACCCATGCCGCGGGTGTGGTGATCGGCGATCGCCCGCTCGCCCAACTGGTGCCGCTCTACCGCGATCCGCGCTCGGACATGCCGGTCACCCAGTTCGACATGAAATATGTCGAGGCGGCGGGGCTGGTGAAGTTCGACTTCCTCGGCCTCAAGACGCTGTCGGTGCTCAAGAAGGCCGTCGAGCTGCTCGCGGATCGCGGCATCGAAGTCGATCTCGATACGCTCGCCTGGGACGATCCTGAAGTGTACGAGTTGCTCCAGCGCGGCGACACGGTCGGCGTGTTCCAGCTGGAATCGGAGGGCATGCGCCGCACGCTGACTGCGGTGCGCCCGACCAACTTCGGCGACATCATCGCGCTCGTCTCGCTCTATCGCCCGGGGCCGATGGACAACATCCCGAGCTTCGGCCACCGCAAGGGAGGGCGCGAGGAGATCGTCTATCCGCACCCGCTGCTCGAACCGATCCTGAAGGAGACCTACGGGATCTTCGTCTATCAGGAGCAGGTGATGCAGGCGGCGCAGGTGCTTGCCGGCTACACGCTCGGCGGCGCCGACATGCTCCGCCGCGCGATGGGCAAGAAGATCAAGGCCGAGATGGACGCGCAGCGCGAGACTTTCGTGAAGGGCTGCGCCGAGCACAACAAGATCCCGTCCGCGAAGGCCAACGAGCTGTTCGACTTGATCGACAAGTTCGCCGGCTATGGCTTCAACAAGTCGCACGCGGCCGCCTATGCGCTGCTCGCCTATCAGACGGCGTGGCTCAAGGCGCACCATCCGCACGAGTTCTTCGCCGCCTCGATGGCGTTCGACATCCACCAGACCGACAAGCTCGCAATCTTCGCGGATGACATGCGCCGGCTGTCGATCGAGTGCCTGCCGCCGGATATCAACGCGAGCCTCGCCGACTTCCACGTCGAGAAGGTGGGCGAGGGGCTGGCGGTGCGCTATGCGCTCGGCGCGCTCAAGGGCGTGGGCGAGCGCGCGATGGAGCTGCTCGTCGAGGAACGCGAAACTAATGGTCGTTTCAAGTCGCTCGACGATTTCGCCAAACGCGTCGATCCGCGACTGCTCAACAAGCGCCAGCTCGAAACGCTGGCCGGAGCCGGGGCTTTCGACTCGATCGAGACGAACCGCGCCGGCGTCCACGCAGCAGCCGAGACTATTCTGGCAGTCGCGCAGCGGACGCACGAAAGCCGGGCGACGGGGCAGGGCGGGCTGTTCGGCGATGCCGAGCCGAGCGGTGGCGCCGTCACGCTGCCTCGCGACGCCCACTGGTCGCTCGCCGACAAGATCGGGGCAGAGAAGGACGCCTTCGGCTATTATTTCTCCTCGCACCCGCTCGATCGCTATGCCCATCTCGCGAGGGCACAGGGTGTACGCGAGATCGCCAGCCTTGCCGAAATGTCGATCCCCGAAGGCGCGCGTGTGGGTGCCACGATAGCGGCGCTGATCGAAGATGCGCGCTGGCGCACATCGGCGCGCGGCAACCGCTATCTAATGGCGACGATCTCGGATCAGAGCGGGCAGGTGCTCACCACCTGCTTCGAGGAATTCGCCGCCAAGGACATGGAGGACGCCGCGCGCACCGGCGGGTGCGCGGTGCTGACGGTGGAGCTCGACAAACGCGCCGGCGAGGACACGCCGCGCGTGAGCGTCAAGCGCGTGCAGCCCTTCGAGAGCCTGGCGGATACTGCGCGCCTCCAGCTCGACCTGGTCGTGGATGACGGCGCGGTGCTTTCCCGTTTGGCCGGCATGCTGGGCGAGATGCGGGGCGGACGCAGCACCATACGGCTCTGGGCGCCGCTCGGTGCCGGTGGCCGTGCCGAAGTGGTGCTTGGCCGCAACTTCCGGCTCGACGAAGAACTGGTGGCACGGATCGCCGCGCTGCCGGGTATCCGCTCGGCCGAATTCGCCAGTCCTCAGACGATGCTCGCCGCCGCGGCCTGACCGCCTCTCGACTCGTCGCCGCGCAACGGGTTACCGTATGCGTTAAGCCATAGAGCGGAGAGAGAGGATGCTGGGAGGGATGCAGGACTTCGAGCTGCGCGTGATGCGTCTGCTCGACCACGCCGAGCGCGAGCACGGCCGGCAGGAGATCGTCTCGCGCTGGGCAGACGGCAGCGAGACGCGCACCACTTGGGCGGGCATCGCCCGGGATGCGCGCCGGCTCGCCCAGGCGCTCGAACGTCTGGGAGTGAAGCCGGGCGAGCGCGTCGCGACCTTGGCGATGAACCATTCCCGCCATTTGGTCGCCTGGTACGGCGTGGCGGGGATGGGCGGGATCATCCACACGATCAATCCCCGGCTGTTCGACGACCAGCTTGCCTTCATCGCCAACCACGCCGAGGACAAGGTGCTGCTCTACGATCGTGCTTTCGCGCCAATCGTCGAGAAGATGCGGCCGCAATGGAAGACGATCGAGCGTTATGTCTGCTTCGATCACGGGGAGTTCGAAGCGCTTCTCGATCGCGAAGACGGCGATTACGCGTGGATCGAGGGAGATGAGCGAGAGCCGGTGATGCTCTGCTACACCAGCGGCACGACAGGCAATCCCAAGGGGGTGCTCTACACGCACCGCTCGACCGTGATCCACGCGATCACCGAGCTCCAACCTGCCGAGTTCGATCTTTCCACGCAATCGGTGGCGATGCCGATCGTGCCGATGTTCCACGCTGTCGGCTGGGGACTGCCCTGGGCCGGCGCGGCGGTGGGGGTGAAATTCGTCTTCTCGGCGGTCAACGAGCCGAAATTGCTTTGCGAATTGATGAACCGCGAAAAGGTGACGCATTCGGCCGGCGTGCCCACGGTGTGGTTCGGCATGTTCCAGCATATGGATGCAACAGGAGAGGCGCCCAGACATCTCAAGATCGTCACGATCGGGGGTTCAGCCGCGCCGCGCGCGATGATCGAGCGGCTGATGGGGATGGGCATCCGCGTCAATCACGCCTGGGGCATGACCGAGACTTCGCCGATCGGCACCATGGGCGCGCCGAGCCCGGACTGGGACGATCTGAGTTTCGAGCAACAGGTCGATCAGGTCTCCAAGCAGGGCAAGGTGCCGTTCGGCGTCGAGCTGCGCACTGTCGACGACGAAGGCAATGTCCTTCCCCGGGACGGCAAGAGCTCGGGCCGGCTGCAGGTGCGCGGGCCCTGGGTGATCCGCCAGTATTTCCAGGACGCGAGCGGCCCTTGCGTCGATGCCGACAATTGGTTCGACACGGGCGACGTCGCGGTGCTGCATCCGGACGGGACGATGCAGATCACCGATCGCGCAAAGGACGTTATCAAGTCCGGCGGCGAATGGATCAGCTCGGTCGAGCTCGAGAATTGCGCAGTGGGCTGCGTAGGCGTGGCCGAGGCGGCGGCGATCGGCGTCCATCACCCGCGCTGGGAGGAGCGGCCGATCCTGCTGGTAGTGCGCAAGCCGGGGGTGGAGGTGACCGCAGAGGCAATCCGCGTGCATCTGGAGCAGCACGTCGCCAAATGGTGGCTGCCCGACGAGATCCATTTCGTGGAATCGCTGCCGCACACCGCCACCGGCAAGCTTCTCAAGACCGCGATCCGCGAGCAGTACAAGGACTTTAAGCTAGCGGCCGCCTGATTGCCCGACCGCCCGAGTCTGCGGGTTATCCTGAGGACGCTAACGGGTTCCCCCTGATAGTGCTGCGCCTCCCTTGAGGCTTTAGTCGGCGCGCCTCTTCGGGGAGATCGTGATGCGCCTCAGAACCAAAATAGCCGGCTTGTGCAGCCTTGCCGCCGTGACCGCTGCCGCGCCGTTGCTCGCCCAGACTAGCACGGCTCCTGCACCGCCTCCGCCGCCAGCCGGGGTAGATACGGAAATCAAGGGCGCGCTCCGGCGCATGGCGAATGCGCTCAAGGCAATGCAAAGCTTCGAGCTTCGCGCGGACATGACCACCGAGGATGTGCTTGACACCGGTCAGAAGCTGCAGAGCTCGGGCGTGATGACCGCGCTCGTCCGCCGGCCGAACAAGCTTCAGATCAATCTGGATTCCGAACGCAAGGCGCGCCAATTCTACTATGACGGCAAGCAGGTCACCATTTATTGGCCGGTCACCGGCTATTATGCGACGGTCGACGCGCCTGCGACGACGCGGGAGATGCTGACCCGGGTCTCAGACCGTTATGGGCTGGAGACGCCGCTCGCCGATCTAATGGCATGGGGCGAAAGCGCGGTGGATACCGACAAGATCACCAGTGCCATGTATGCCGGCGCGGACCGGATTGGTGGGAATGTCTGCGACCATTACGCTTTTCGCCAGCCGGGTACGGACTGGCAGCTCTGGATTCGCAAGGCCGACCCCGCGCTCCCCTGCAAGCTGGTGATCGTCAACACCGATGATCCCGCGCAGCCACAGACCACATCGACCTTCACCTGGACGCCGCGCCAGCTCACCGACCAGCAGTTCGCCTTCACGCCCGCGGCGAACGCCAAGCGCATCGAACTCGGCCGGAATGTGGCTGCTGCCAATGGAGGCGGACAATGAGCATCGCAATTCTCTTCGCGCCGATCACGTTGATCGCGGCGGACTTGCCGCCTGCCGACCCGACCGCCGCTGCCGCTTATGCCACGCAGGCACGCAACCGTGGAGGTGGAGGCCGCGCGAGCGCCGGGGGCAGGCCGGTGCGCAACAAATCGCACACCAGCGTCAACCACGCGAACCGGAGCGGCAACGTCAATCGGGGCACCGTCAGCCGCAACACGGTCAATCGTAACGCCAATGTGAACGTGAATCGCAATGCGAACGTGAACGTGAACCGCAACGTGAACGTCCACGGCGGCGGCTATTACGGCCACGGCTGCTACGGGTGCGACTGGGATGATGACCACGACTTCGCTGTCGGCGCTGCCGTAGGGCTTGCAACGGGGGCAGTCATCGGCGCTGCCGCGAACAGCAACAACAACACGACCGTCGTGGTCTCGCCGGGAACGGTGGTGACCGGGCTTCCCGGGGGCTGCTCCGCCACGATAGTGGGTAACGTCACCTATCAGCGCTGCGGGTCGGTCTGGTATCAGCCGCAATATATGGGCTCGTCGGTCCAGTATGTCGTGGTGAACCCACCGATGTGATGACCGTTGCCACTCCGCCCACCTCCGCTATGGTATCGCTACCAAAGATATAGCGGAGGCGAGGATGGGGAGGGTGAGCGCGTTCGTCGCAGCGGTGTTGCTGTGCATCGGGCTAGCGGTTCCGGCACAGGCGCAGCAGCGGCCGCATTGGGTTGCCGGCTGGACGACTTCGCAGATCCTCGTCACCGGCGATAACGCGCTGCCGCCCGAGGAACTGACCGACGCGACACTACGCCAGATCGTTCGCGTGACTCTCGCCGGCAAGCAGGTCCGTATCCGGCTGTCCAACGCCTTCGGCAACGTTCCCCTTGCGATCGGCGCTGCGACCGTGGCCCGCGTAGGCAGCGTCGGCACCTCGCGTATCGATGCTGCCACGCTGCAGCCGCTCAGCTTCGGTGGTCAGCCGAGCGCGGTAATACCGGCGGGCGCCGAATATTGGTCGGACCCGGTGCCCTTGCCTGTGGAGGCCGGCGCCGATCTGGCGATCACGATCCATCTTCCGCAGGCGCCCGACCGCCAGACCGGCCATCCCGGCGCGCGCGGGACGAGCTTCCTGGTCCACGGCAACAAGGTGGCGGCGGCCGAGCTTGCAGGCGCAAAGACTGTGACGCGCTGGTTCGTCATCGCCGGTGTGGAGGTCGATGCGCCCGGCGCTTCGGCGGTCGCATTGCTCGGCGATTCGATCACCGACGGCTATGGCGTCCAGCCCGACACCTATCTCCGCTGGGGCGACGCACTCTTTCGGCGCATGCAGGGCGATCCCGCCACTCGAAAGATCGGTGTGCTCAATGCGGGCATCGGGGGCAATCGCCTCCGGCTCGACGGGATCGGGCCGAACATACTCGCGCGTTTCGACCGTGACGTGCTCGCCGCGCCCGGAGTCACGCACCTGATCGTAATTGCCGGCGTGAACGATCTCGGGACGCTCACCCGCGAGGCGCCGGCTACGCCCGGGCAGCATCGCGCATTGGTGCAGGAGATGATCGGGGCCCTTCGCCAGATCGCCGCCCGCGCCCGCGCGCACGGCATCAAGGTGATCGGCGGTACGATCATGCCCTATGGTGGCTCGGGCTATTACCATCCCGACGCTGCCAACGAAGCGGACCGGGAGGCGGTCAACGCCTGGATTCGCGCGCCCGGCAATTTCGACGCGGTGATAGATTTTGATGTGGCACTGCGCGATGCCGCCGATCCTCTGCGGCTCCGTGCGGATCTCGATTCGGGCGATGGGCTTCATCCTTCGATCGCAGGCTATCAGCATATGGCCGATGCGGTGCCGCTGTCGCTGCTTTCTCCCAAGTCCAGGGACAAGGGGAAGGGACCACCGCCGCTCCCGGCAATAGCGATCACCTTCGACGATCTGCCCGCGCACGCCGCGCTGCCGCCGGGTTTGACCCGGATGGAAGTCGCCGAGCAGATCATCGTAGCACTCAAGACATCCAGCGCCCCTGCGATGGGCTTCATCAACGGAGCGCAGGTAGACGCGGACCCGAGGCTGGCGGCGCTGCTCGATCGTTGGCGCTCGGCGGGGCTGCCGCTCGGCAATCACGGCTGGAGCCACGCCAATCTCGATAACCTGACCGACGCCCAGTTCGCCGAGGAGCTCGCCCGGAACGAGCCCCTGCTGGCTGGAAAGATGGGAAACGCGGACTGGCGCTGGTTCCGCTACCCCTTTCTATCGGAAGGCAAGGACCCTCAACGCCGCACCCGCATACGCCAGCTGCTGGCGGACAAGGACTATAAGGTCGCGTCCGTGACGATGGATTTCAGCGACTGGGCCTATAACGACGCCTATGCCCGCTGCTCGGTCAAAGGCGATCGTGCGGCAATCGCCGAAATGGAGAAGGCGTGGCTCGCAGGCGCTGCGGTCAATGCCGATCGTTCGCGTGCGATGGCGCATGCGCTCTACGGACGCGATATTCCCTATGTGTTGCTGATGCATCTGGGCGCGTTCGACGCGCGCATGCTCCCGCAGCTCCTCGACTTGTACAAGCGCAAGGGCTTCCGCTTTGTGAGCGTCGCGGAGGCGGAACGCGATCCGCATTATCGCGCCGATGTGAATCCCGCGATGACCCTGCAGCCGCAGAGCCTTGACGATGCGCTTGCGGTAAGGGGGCTCGCCGCTCCCCCGTGGTCCGCGCTGCCGTCGCTCGACACGATGTGCCGCTAGCTCAGAAAAGCTCGCCCTGCGGCCCTGCCGGCGGGTGGAACAGATCGGTCCGCAGCCGCAGCCGTTCGCCATTGAGCCCATAGCGGCGTGCAGCGATTTGGAATCGCGTGCGGAGCAGCTCGGCCCAGGCCCCCTGGCCGCGCATCCGCGTGTGGAAATTGGGATCGTTGTCGCGTCCCCCGCGGATCGACTGGATCGTCGTCATCACCTTGCCTGCGCGATCGGGGAAGTGCGCCTCGAGCCATGCCCGGAACAGCGGCGCGACTTCGTGCGGCAAACGTACCGGCAGGAAGAAGGCACCACGCGCGCCCGCCTCCGCCGCACGCTCCAGAATATGCTCGAGCTCGTGATCGGTGATCTGCGGAATGACCGGCGCCAGCGAGACGAACACCGGCACGCCAGCCTCATTAAGTTTGCGTACTGCCATCAAACGCCGCTCCGGGTGCGGGGCGCGCGGCTCGACGGTCATTGCGATCCGGGAATCGAGCGAAGTGATCGAGACCATCACCGCGGCAAGCCCCTTCGCGGCCATCGGCGCGAGCAGATCGATGTCGCGCGTCACCCGGTCCGATTTGGTGGTGATGGTGACCGGATGATCGCATTCGGCGAGCAGTTCGATGCAGCCGCGCGTGATGCGCCATTTGGCCTCGATTGGCTGATAGGGATCGGTGTTGGTTCCGAAGGCGATCGGCTTACACAAATAGCCGCGCTTCGCCAGCGCCTCCCGCAGCAGCGCCGGCGCGTCCGGCTTGGCGAACAGCCGGGTCTCGAAGTCGAGACCGGGCGACAGATCGTGATAGGCGTGGGTCGGCCGCGCGAAGCAATAGATGCAGCCATGCTCGCAGCCGCGATACGGATTTACCGACTGGTCGAACGCGATGTCCGGCGAGCTGTTGCGGGTGAGGATCGTCTTGGGCTTCTCGACCGTAACCGTCGTGCGTAGCGGCGGCTGCTCGCCGTCAATGGCTTCGCGCCCGTCCAGCCAATCGCCGTCGGCTTCGCGCTCGACAAGATTGAAGCGCAGGCTCTCTCGATTGATCGTGGCGCCGCGCGTGGGGCGAGTCTTCGGCATTGCCGCAATCTAGCTCTGAAACTAGAACATATCAAGAACAGATATAGGTTGCCGTGGACCTGATCCATGCTAGTAGGCGTGGTATGGGCAGCGTTGTGAGAACGGGAGGGATGATGCGATTTCTGATGTCGGCCGCGGGTGCGGCGTTGCTGTTGATTGATCCTGCGGCTGCTCAGGAGCGGATCGTGGACATCTCGACGCCCGAGGGTGTCGCGAAGGTACTTCTGGAGGAGGGATACAAGGCCGAGATCAAGAAGAACGATGACGGCGATCCTTTCATCCTCAGCGCCGCGAACGGTTCCAGCTTCACGATCGAATTCTACGGCTGCGAGAAGGATGTGTGCACCTCGGCGCAGTTCTTCGCCTGGTACAAGAAAGAGCCCTGGTATTCGGTTGAACTGGTCAATCGCTGGAACGCAGAGAAGCGCTTCATCAAGGCCGCGATCGACAAGGACGGCGATTTCGCGACCTATATGGACGTCACTACGCTGGGGAAGACGACCTATGCGAACTTTGCCGACACGATCGACTGGTGGTCGGTGATGAGCGGCGAGGTTTCCAAGTTCCTCGACGAGGAAGACGGCAAGCTCCCCAAGAAGGAGAGCTAGCGTTCCCGGAGCCGCGGCATCAGCTCGACGAAGTTGCAGGGCTTGTGACGGATGTCGAGCTGGTCGCGGAGGATGCCGTCCCAAGCATCGGTGACGGCGCCCGTCGAACCCGGCAGCGCGAAGATATAGGTGCCGCCTGCCACGCCCGCTGTAGCGCGCGACTGGATCGTGGAGGTGCCGATCGTCTGGTAGCTCAGCCAGCGGAACAGCTCGCCGAAGCCCGGGATTTCCTTGTCCCATACGCGCGCGAGCGCCTCGGGCGTCACGTCGCGTCCGGTGACGCCGGTGCCGCCGGCGGTCAGGACGACATCGACTTGCGGGTCGTCGATCCAGGTTTTCAGCTGCGCGACGATCAGCTCGGCGTCATCGCGAACGATCGCGCGAGCGGCGAGATCGTGTCCCGCGCCGCTCAGTCGTTCGACCAGACGATCGCCCGACCTGTCGTCGGCGAAAGTGCGCGTGTCGGAGATGGTGAGAACGGCGATCCGGACAGGCCGGAACGCGACGCTCTGGTCAATGGGCACCGGCGACCTGGGTCGACTCGGAAGCCTTATAGCCACCGACTTTCACTGCCGGGGCGCCGGGAAGGCCGGGGAAGCGCGGCCACAGGCCCTGCGCCAGAGCGGCGCGGCTCACCGATTTGCGGCCTTCCTGCTGCTCGTACATCCAATAGTTGCGCAGCACGGTCATCACATAGCCGCGGGTTTCCCAATAGGGGATGCTTTCGATGTAGAGCAGGGGATCGCCATTGTCGCGGGTGAGGCCGTTCCACGCCGCCACCGGCGTCGGGCCGGCGTTGTAAGCGGCGATCACCTTTGGCAGCAGCCCGCCCGTGAAGGGCTGGTCGCGAAGTTGCTCCAGATAGGACTGGCCGATCTCCATGTTGACCGAAGGCTTGGTCAGGTCACCCGCGGCATAGGCCACGCCGTGACGGCGGCCGACGTCGATCGCGGCGCCCTGCTTGACCTGCATCAGCCCCATCGCGCCGGCCGCGCTGCGGATCTCCGCATTGAAGCGCGATTCCTGGAGCGTGTGGGCAAAGACCAGTGCCTTGTCGACGCGCCAGCCGCCCGCAGGGGTCCAGTTGGGCGCGGGATAGCGCGCCTGGACGAGCGGACGCGCGCCGGCCGGGCCGTTATGTGACAGCCAGAGCTGCGCCGCGGCAAGATTGAGCCGGCCTGCGAGCCGAGTGAGCGCGGCATGCTCGTCGGGCGTGCAGAATCTGGCCTGATGGCGCAGCACATCGCTCGCGAGGCGATCCTCGCCGATTTCGGCAAGTGCCGCGGCAACGCGGACGTTCGGGCGCCGCTCCAGCGTCCGCCAATCGTCGGCGACGACACGTTCGCTGACCAGAGGTTTGTCTTCGATGCCGAGCACCGCGCGGGCGAGCAGGCCGTAATAGGTCTCGCCATATTGCGCGGCGGCGCGAAGCTTGACGCTCACCTTCTCGGGCCGCGCGCAGGTCATGTCGGCGCGTGAAGCCCAGAACAAGCCGGCCGAACGCAGCTCGGTGTCCGCCGCCCGGGTCGAGACGCGGTCGAACGCGGCTGCTGCGGCGTCGCAATCGTGCTGACGCCAGGCGGCGAGCCCCTGCACCCAGTCGGCCTGGCCGACCCAGTCGCCCATTCCCGCCTGCGCCTTGGCGGCCACGCGGCGCGCGTTGGCGTCGTCACCGGCGATATAATAGACCCAGGCGACCTTCTGCTGCCATTCGGTCAGCGCTTCGGGCGTGAGAGCGGGCGCGAACTTCTCAACCACGGCTTCGGCCTGCACCCCGTCGTCCGCTTTGACATACGGGTGGATCGCGAGCGCGACTTCGGTCGCGGCGGTGTCGCTACGGATAGAGCGCGCGCGCTGGCGTACCGGAGCGGCATCGAACCAGATCAGCCGCTGCGCCTGAGGGAGCGGAGGCGTGTCGAGCGTGCCGCGCATCTTGGCGAGGCGTACCAGCTGCTCGGCCTGGGGAAGCTCGGGAGCCTCGGCCAGCAGCGCGATCAGCGGTTCGCCTTCCACGCGGGGAGAGTTCTTCGCCGTATAGAGCTCCGCGCGGGCAATCGTGTGGAGCGGGCCCGGCTTCATCGAGTCGAGCTGAATCTGCGCGTCGATCCAGCGCTCGGCACGGATCGCGGCGAACACGGCGCGATATCCGGCGCGCTGATCGGCATCGAGCTGATCGGGGATGCCGTCGCCTTCGCGAACCGGAGCAGCGACTGTCGCACGCGCACCTGGGGTCGCCGCGGCCGACGCGGCGCCATCGTCTTTGGCATTGGCCGCGGCTGGTAACATGATCAGCGCCGCGGCAAGAAAGACGCGCATCCTCACTCGGTTCCCCCCCGATGCAACAGCAGCAGGTGCCTCCACGCTTCGCGTTTCGCGCCGGGATGTTCCAGCAGGAAGCGCGGGTGACGCGTAGCTACTACCGTGCAATCTGGGCCAAATTGGTTAACCACGACGGGCAAGTCGCCGGTGAATGTGCCGTCCGTCTCGGGAATGGCACGGCTCGCCGCTTGTCCGAGCAGCAAAAGCCTTCGCGGCCGCACCAGTGCCAGGTGATGCTGCGCCAGCTCGATGAGGCGCGGCATCTGCTCGGCGGCGATCTGGCCGGTGACTGGCCGCGCCACCGCTAGCGAAGCGAGATATACCATCGGGCGGCTGAGCCCGACGGCGAGAAGCATCCGATCGAGCAGCCGCCCCGCGGGGCCACTCATCAGCACGTCGCTGTCCTCGGCCTCCGGCATGTCGATCAGCACCGTCCACTCGGCATCAGCCGGACCGCTCGGCCGAACCCGCGGCGACATCCAGTCGGCCTCCGGCGCGGCATCGCTCACGCGCCATTCGATGAATGCCTCGATCGTGTCGGGCAGCGCCTCGGCCGCGATCGGGGGAGGGGGGGAGGGGCTCTGCTCGGCGGAAGCCTGGGCCCGGGGGGCCGGCCGCGCCAACCAGTCGCGCGGCGCATCCTCCACGAGCACGTCGACACCCGCGTCGCACCACCATTCCAGCGTGCTTGCCGCCGCCTTTTGCCAATCCTGAGCCGTTTCCGCCCCCATACCCGATCTTTGAATCCTAGTTGACGGCGCGGTCAATCTGCCTTCATCGACAGTTGGACAGGACGTTGCCGATACGCGACGACGGGCGCGACGCTACGTCCGCCAGAGAGACTCGCAAGGGATTAAGAGGATGAGCGAACGAGAGTCTATGCCTTATGACGTCGTGATCGTCGGCGCGGGGCCTTCGGGGCTCGCCGCGGCGATCCGGCTCAAGCAGCTTGCAGGGGAGGCAGGGCAGGAGCTTTCGGTCTGCATTCTCGAGAAAGGCTCCGAAGTCGGCGCACACATTCTGTCGGGTGCGGTGATCGATCCGCGCGCACTCAACGAGCTTCTGCCCAACTGGCGCGATGACGGCTGCCCGCTCGCGCGCACTCCGGTGACCGAGAACCACCATTGGGTGCTGAGCGAGAAGGGCAAGTCGAGCTTCCCCGAATTCCTGACGCCGCCTTATCTGCACAACAAGGGCACCTATACGGGCTCGCTCGGCAATCTCTGCCGCTGGCTGGCGGACAAGGCACAGGAGCTGGGCGTAGAGATCTTTCCCGGCTTCGCCGCGGCCGAGATACTCTACAATGACGACGGCAGCGTGAAAGGCGTCGCGACCGGCGACATGGGCGTTGCCCGCGACGGCACCCACAAGCCCGACTATCAGCCGGGGCTCGAGCTCCACGCCAAATACACCTTCTTTGCCGAGGGGGTGCGCGGGCACCTCTCGAAGCAGCTCCAGCGCGAGTTCGATCTGTGCCGTGACGTGCAGCCGCAGGTCTATGGCATCGGCATCAAGGAGCTGTGGGATATCGATCCGGCGAAGCACGTCCCGGGCAAGGTGATCCACACCCAGGGCTGGCCGCTCAAGGAAGGCGAATCCAATGGCGGCGGCTTTCTCTACCATCAGGCCGACGGGCAGGTCGCGCTCGGTTTCGTGGTTTGGCTCAACTACAAGAACCCGTATCTCTCGCCCTTTCACGAGATGCAGCGCTGGAAAACTCATCCGGCGATCGCGGAGATGCTGGAAGGCGGCAAGCGCGTCTCCTATGGCGCGCGTGCGATCAGCGACGGCGGCTGGCAGTCAGTGCCCAAGCTGGTGATGCCGGGCGCGGCGCTGATCGGCGACACCGCCGGATTCCTCAACGTGCCGCGGATCAAGGGCACGCACACAGCGATGAAGTCCGGCATGATGGGGGCCGAAGCGGCGTTCGCTGCGATCGCCGCTGGCCGCACTAGCGATGAACTCGCTGCCTATCCCGAAGCCTACAGGACGAGCTGGGTGGAGAAGGAGCTGCGGGGCGTCCGCAACGTCGTGCCGCTCGTCAAGAAGTTCGGCGACACCTGGGGCACGCTCCTGTCGGGCGCAGCGATGTGGATGGAACTGATCGGGTTGCGCTGGCCGTTCACGATGAAGCACCATCCCGATCACGAGAGCCTGTGGCACGCGAGCGCCGCCCGGCCGATCGACTATCCCAAGCCGGACGGCGTGCTCACCTTCGACCGGCTCTCGTCGGTGTTCATCTCGAACACCAATCACGAGGAGGATCAGCCGATCCACCTTACGCTCAAGGATCCGGACATCCCCATCGGTTATAATCTCCCGGTGTACGCCGAGCCGGCGCAGCGCTACTGTCCGGCGGGTGTGTATGAGGTCGTAGGGGAAGGCGATGATCTGCGGTTCCAGATCAACGCGCAGAATTGCGTGCACTGCAAGACCTGCGACATCAAGGACCCCACGCAGAACATCAACTGGGTGGTTCCCGAAGGCGGGGGCGGCCCCAATTATCCGAACATGTAGCCTGGCGCTCGCACTCGGCGCGGCGCTTCCAGCAGCGGCTCAGTCGAGGGGCCAGCCGGTCGATGATCCCGCGATCTATGTCCGTGCGCGCGCCGCCGATGCCGAAGGGGCGTCGGGGATCGCCGCGGCAGGCTATGCGCGTGCACTGGCGGCGGCGCCGAACGATCCTGTCATTGCCCGGCGTGCCTATCGGCAGGGGCTCGCGGTGGGCGATTATGTGCTCGCCTCGCGCGCCGCGGCGGTGCTGGTCCGGGCCGGCTCGGCGCCTCCCGACACCGCGCTGCTCGCCCTGGCCATCGCGCTCAAGTCCGACGATCCAGCCGGTGCCGCCAAGGCGATCGACCGGCTGAATCGTGGAGCGTTCGACTTCCTCGCTCCGGCGATGCGCGCCTGGCTCGCGTTCGATCGTGGCGAGGACGCAGTCGCGCTGCTCGATGCTGGGCCGTCGAACACGCTCGCCCGGCGTTACACGACGCGGCACCGCGCCTTGCTGCTCATCGCTCAGCGGCGTCCGGACGAAGCGATGGTCGTGCTTTCGTCGCTGCTCGCGACCGGCGAGGATCCCGATCTGCGCATAGACGCCGCGCAGCTCCTTGCGCGCACGGGCGAGCGCCGAATGGCTCGCCGGTTGCTCGATGCCAGCGGGAGCAGCTACGACCGGCTGCGCAAACGGATCGGCAAAGGCCCCAAGCCCAGCGCGGCTTTCGGAGTTTCTCGGATTTTGCTCGATCTGGCGGTCGAGATAGCGGGCGAGGACATGGCGGAGCTTTCGGTGGTGCTGACGCGCGCGGCGCTGCTGCTCGATCCCAACGATGACCGCGCCCGGCTCTATCTTGCGGAGGCGCTTTCGCTCGACGGCGCGGACGCACTGGCGCTCTCAATGCTCTCCGAAGTGCAACCTGACAGCCCCTACGCAAGCGGCGCCGCGGTCGGGGAAGTGGCTGCGCTGGAACGCGCCGGACGCCTTCCCGAAGCGCTCGAGCGGGCGAGAACGCTGGCCGAGGCGCGCGGTGCGACCGCGGCCGATGCGCGGACCTATGGCGACCTCCTCGCCGAGACGGGCGACCAGGCGGGCGCGGCACAGGCCTATGCTGCCGCGCTCGCGCGTACCGGAGGAGATGGCGGCTGGGAGCTCCACTATCTTCGCGGTCGGGCGCTCGACAAGGCGGGCCAGTGGGACGAGGCGCTGGCAGCGCTCCGCCGCGCAGTTGCGCTCGGGCCGGAGCAGCCCGAAGCGCTCACCTATCTCGGCAATGCGCAGGTTGCGCACGGCGAGAATCCGGCTGGCGCAGCGGCACTGCTCGAGCGCGCCGCGCAGCTCGACCCTGAGGATTCCGAGATCGCCGCATCGCTCGCCTGGGCCTATTTCCAGCGCGGCGATACGACGCTCGCGCTGCCGCTGCTCGAACGCGCAGTGAAGGGTGATCCGGGCGGGACGCGCGTCAACGAACATCTCGGCGACGTTTATTGGCGGCTCGGCCGGCATTATGAAGCGCGCTACGCCTGGCGGGCCGCCGCGCTCCATGCCGATACCGAGGCAGCCAACCGGCTGCAGACCAAGCTCGCCGGCGGGCTGGCGCCGAAGATTGCGCCGTGATCGTTGAACCCGCCCGCGCCAAGATCAACCTGGTCCTCCATGTTCGTTCCCGCCGGCCCGACGGCTATCATGAGATCGAGACGCTGTTCGCCTTCGTCGACCATGGCGACCTGGTGCGCGTGGCGCCGGCGGACGAGATGAAGCTCGCCTTGAGCGGGCCCTTCGCGGGTGCGCTGGCGGCGGAGGGCGACAATCTGGTGCTGCGCGCCGCGCGCCGCTTCGGTGAAGCCTTTGGCGGCGGGCCATGGTTCATCGAACTCGAAAAATATCTGCCCGTGGCGTCGGGGATCGGTGGCGGTTCTGCCGACGCCGCAGCCACGCTGCGCGCGCTCGCTCGATTGCAGGAGGTAGACCCGCAGGACCCGCGCCTGTTCGCAATCGCCGAGGCGCTGGGATCGGACGTCCCGGCGTGCCTGCTCGGCAAGACTGCGGTCGGGCGCGGGAGGGGCGAACAGCTCGTCCCGATCGAGGGGATGCCGGGCGCGCCTGCATTGCTGGTGAATCCAGGCGTGGGCGTCCCCACGGCGCAGGTGTTCGCGCGCTGGGACGGGATAGACCGCGGCGCGATCGGGGAGGGGCCGTTACTCGAAGTGGCGCGCTCCGGGCGCAACGACCTTGAGACGCCTGCGCGGGGGATCGCCCCGGTTATCGGCGAAGTGCTCGAAGCGCTGGCGCGCCAACGCGGCGTGCTGCTCGCGCGCATGTCGGGCTCGGGCGCGACCTGCTTCGCGCTGTTCGACAGCATCGAGGCGCGTGCGGAAGCGGCTGACGCCATGGCGCCAGGCTGGTGGTGCGCGCAGACCAGCCTGGCGTGACACGACCGGATCGTTCGGGCAGGGCAGCGGCATGATCCGCGTCCGTACCCATGGAGCCATCACCTCGATCGCGCTCGACCGCCCAGAGGTCCGAAACGCGATGGCTACCGAGGCCTGGGAAGCGCTGGCCGAAGCTGTGCGCAGCGTGGCGGATGCGCGGGTCGTGATCCTCAGATCGGACGTGCCCGGCATCTTCTCGGCCGGGGCGGATGTGCACGCGTTCGAGCAGCTTCGGACCGATCCCGACCTACGTCCCCGCTTCCGCGCTGCCATGCGCGGGGCGATCGAGGCGGTCGCAGCGCTGCCGATGCCAGTGATCGCCGCGATCGACGGCGGCTGCTTCGGCGCGGCGGTGGCGCTGGCGCTCGCCGCGGACTTTCGCATCGCCGGTGACCGCGCCGAATTTGCCACGACGCCGGCGCGCCTGGGGCTTGGCTACCCCGAGCAGGACGTCGCACGGCTGTCCGCACTCGTGGGACGGGGCATGGCTTCGGTGATGCTGTTCACCGGTGACCGGCTGAATGCCGAAGAGGCGAAGCGCGTGGGCCTTGCCGAGCTGCGCGCGCGTGAAGCCGGCGCTGCCGCGGATGCGCTCGCGGCCACCATCGCGTCCAATGCCCCAAACGCGGTGCGGCTGCTCAAGCGTGCGCTTGCCGGGGAGCAGGGCCTCGACGCTGCATTCGACAACGCCTTTGGGGGTGCCGAGTTTGCCGAGGGCCTCCGCGCCTTTCGCGAACGCCGAAAGCCGGAATATCGATGAGTGCTCCAGCAGAGATAATCGAAGGAGAACAGCAGGATATCCTACTCCTTTGCGATCACGCCTCGAATGCGGTGCCGCCCGATATAAATCTTGGGATCGCCCCCGAGCTGCTCGATCTCCACATCGGCGTCGACATCGGTGCCGAGCCGCTGACGCGGCAACTCGCCGCCCGGCTGGGCGTGCCTGCGATCCTCGCGACGGTCTCGCGACTGGTGATCGATCTGCACCGCGAGTCCGATCATGTCGGGCTGATCCCGCATCGCAGCGACGGGCATCTGATTCCGGGCAACGATCAGGTCGACCGCGCCGCGCGGATCGCGCGCTTCCATGCGCCCTATCATCGGCTGATCGCCCAAAGGATAGGGCGCCAGCGGCCGCGGCCGCGGCTGATCCTCTCTATCCACAGCTTCACCCCGCGACTCGAACATGGCGGCACCGATCGGCCGTGGCAGGTGGGCGTGCTCTACAACCGCGACGCACGCGCCGCCCGGCTCGCGATCGAATTCCTGCGGGCGCAGGGGTTTGTGACCGGTGACAACGAGCCCTATTCGGGCCGGCTGCTCAATGCGACGCTCAACCGCCACGCCGAGGGCAACGGCATCCCTTCGATCGCGATCGAGGTCCGCAACGATCTGATCCGCGACGCGGAAGGCGTGGCTCGCTGGACAGACGTGCTCGCCGAAATGGCAGAATTTTTGCGCAATAGTCTTGCGCAGCCGGGCTGATCTGCGCAATGGCCTGTCGCGCCATGACCAATCGCTTCGATAAATCCAAGCTTCCCAGCCGCCACGTCTCCGTCGGTCCCGAGCGCGCGCCCCATCGCAGCTATTATTATGCGATGGGCATCCCCGAGGAGGATATCGCCAAGCCCTTCGTCGCGCTCGCCAGCGCCGGCAACGACAGTGCCCCGTGCAACACGACGCTCGACGCCCAGGCCGATGCCGCGCGTAAGGGCGTGATCCAGAACGGCGGCATGCCGCGCCGCTTCAATACGATCACAGTCACCGACGGGATCGCGATGGGGCACCAGGGGATGAAGTCCTCGCTGGTCAGCCGCGAGGTCATCGCGGACTCGGTCGAGCTCTCGGTCCGCGGCCATTGCTACGACGCGCTGGTCGGCTTCGCGGGTTGCGACAAGTCGCTGCCGGGCATGATGATGGCGATGCTCCGCCTCAATATCCCGTCGATCTTCGTCTATGGCGGGTCGATCCTGCCGGGCCGCTTCCACGACCGCGACGTCACCGTGGTCGATGTGTTCGAAGTGGTGGGCAAATATGCCGCCGGTGCCTGCCCGCTCTCCGAGGTCCATGCGCTCGAGAAGGTCGCGTGCCCCGGGCACGGCGCATGCGGCGGCCAATATACCGCCAACACCATGGCCTGCGTGGGCGAGGCGATCGGCCTGTCGCTCCCCAATTCGAACATGGTGCCGGCCCCCTACACCAGCCGCGAGCAGATCGCAGTGGCGGCAGGCTATCAGGTGATGGACCTGCTCGAGCGCAATTTGCGCCCGCGTGACATCTGCACCCGCGAGGCGTTCGTCAACGCAGCCCGCGTGGTGGCGGCGACGGGCGGATCGACCAACGCCGCGCTCCATTTGCCCGCGATGGCGAGCGAAGCTGGGATCGAGTTCGACCTGTTCGACGTGGCCGAAGTATTTAAATCAACGCCTTACATTGCCGACCTGAAACCAGGCGGTAAGTACGTCGCCAAGGACATGTACGAGGCCGGCGGCGTCTACATGCTGATGAAGACGATGCTCACCAACGATCTGCTCGACGGGAACTGCATCACCGTCACCGGCAAGACGCTGGGTGAGAACATCGACGAAGTGACCTGGAATCCGAACCAGAAGGTCATCTACGACGTCAAAACGCCGATCACCCCCACGGGCGGCGTGGTCGGGCTGCGCGGCAGCCTGGCGCCCAATGGCGCGATCGTGAAGGTTGCGGGCATGCACCGCCTCCAGTTCGAGGGGCCCGCGCGCTGCTTCGATTGCGAGGAGGATGCGTTCCAGGCAGTCGAAGACCGCAAGATCCGCGAAGGCGAGGTCGTGATCATCCGCTACGAAGGGCCCAAGGGCGGCCCGGGCATGCGCGAGATGCTTTCCACCACTGCTGCGCTCTATGGCCTCGGAATGGGCGAGAAGGTGGCGCTGATCACCGATGGACGCTTCTCGGGCGCCACGCGTGGTTTCTGCATCGGCCATGTCGGCCCCGAAGCGGCCGAAGGCGGCCCGATCGCCCTCGTTGAGGACGGCGACATCATCCGCATCGATGCCGAGGCGGGGACGATCGACCTCGCCGTGGCCGAAGACATGCTCGCCGAGCGCCGCGCCAAATGGCAGCCGCGCGTCAACGACTATCAGTCGGGCGCGCTCTGGCGCTATTCCCGGAACGTGGGACCCGCCTATCAGGGCGCGGTCACCCATCCGGGAGCCAGCGCCGAACACCATGTCTACGCGGACATCTAGCGCGAGGTCGCAGGATATCGGGTGCGGCCTTCCCGCCGCCGCCGGAAACTGGCAGGGGCCGGCGCGATGACGCCCTCAGGAGCCCCGATCGTCACTGCCGCCCAGATGGTTGTGGCCGAGCAGGCCGTGTTCCGCACCGGCATGGCGCAGGACGCGCTGATGGAGCGGGCAGGGGCGGCCGTGGCGCGCGAGGTCGCACGCTTCGCGCTCCGCCGTCCGATCCTGCTGCTCGCCGGCCCGGGCAACAACGGCGGTGACGCCTATGTCACTGCGCGGCTGCTCAAGGCGATGGGCCATGACGTCGCTCTCGTCGCGGCCGGCGAGCCCAAGCCGGGCGCGGCGGCGCGGATGGCGGAGATGTGGGACGGGCCGACGACGTCGCTCTATGCCGCGCGGCCGCGGCCCGTGCTCGTCGACGGGCTGTTCGGGACCGGCATGACGCGCCCGCTCGAGCGGGGGCTGGTGGCCGTGTTCGCCGAGCTCCGCGCGGGCGCCGAGTTCACGCTCGCGATCGACCTGCCGTCGGGAATTGCGACCGACACGGGCGAGGATCTGGGCGCGCCCCGCGGGATCGATGCCACGCTGGCGCTCGGCGCGCTCAAGCCGGGCCATCTGCTGGGTGCGGGATTGGAAAAGTGCGGTCGTCTGCTGCTCGCGGACATCGGCGTCCCGGTCCAGACCCGCTGGCGTACCGTGGCACGGCCCCTGCTCGCGCGGCCGGGCGTCCAGAGCCACAAATACAGCCGCGGCCTGGTCGCCGTGGTCGAGGGCGCGATGCCGGGGGCGGCCCGGCTTTCGGCGCGCGCAGCGATGGCGGGCGGGGCGGGCTATGTCGTGCTCGCAGTCGCGCGGCCGTGGAGCAGCGGACCCGACGCACTGGTCCGCCGCGAGGTGCAGAGCGGCGAGGACCTGGCGGAGTTCCTCGGCTGGGACCGGGTCGATGCAGTCGTGCTCGGTCCGGGCCTGGGCCGCGACCGCCGCGCCGAGACCTTCCTTCGCGCCGCTTTGGCCGCTTCCAAGCCGCTGGTCCTCGACGGCGACGCGCTCACGCTGCTCGGCGAAGACGCGCCACGCCTGCTTTCGACGCGCAGCGCACCGACATGGTTGACGCCGCATTCGGGCGAGTTCGACCGGATGTTCGCGGGCGAGGGGAGCAAGATCGAGCGCACGCTTGCTGCGGCAGCCGCGGCGCGCGCGACGATCGTCCACAAGGGCGCCGACACCGTCATCGCAACGCCCGAGGGGGAGGTGCGAGTGCTGGCAGGTGCATCGCCCTGGCTCTCGACCGCCGGCACCGGTGATGTGCTCGCGGGCCTGCTGGCGGCGCAGGTCGCGCAGGGCGGAAAGGGACGTGCGCCTGCCGAGGCGGCCGCCTGGCTCCATGGCCGCGCTGCGCAGCTCGCCGGCCCGGCATTCATCGCCGATCAGCTCATCGATCAAATCCCGGAAGCACTTGCCGAATGTCTGTGAACGAAGCCCAAGTCCTCCGCGTCGCCGCGCGCGGCGATGGCGTGACTGACGATGGGCGCCATGTCCCGCTGGCAGCACCAGGAGATACGGTGCGCGCCGACGGCAGCGTCGTTCCCGGGCCGCACCATCAGCAGCCGCCGTGCCGGCATTTCCCCGAATGCGGCGGCTGTCAGCTCCAGCACCTCGATGATCGGGCCTGGAGTCGCTTCATCGTCGATCGCATCGCGGGCGCGCTCGCGGCACAGGGGCTGAAAGCGGATATCCGCGAGCCGACCCTGTCGCCTCCCAACACGCGGCGTCGCGCGACGCTTCATGCCGAGCGGCGGGGACGACAGGTCCATCTTGGCTTCACCGAGCAGAGCAGCCATCGGCTGATCGACCTGCAGGAATGCTGGATTCTCGCGCCCGAACTGTTCGCGCTCGTCGCGCCGCTCCGAGGCCTGCTAGCGGCGCTGCTCCCGGGATCGCGCCGGGTGAACGTCCATCTCGTCATGACCGATCAGGGGCCGGACGTGCTGATCGACGGGATGGAGGCAGAAGGCCTCGCCGCCGCCGAGGCGATCAGCGCCTTCGCCCACCGCCACAAGCTCGCGCGCTTCGCGCTCGACGAAGGGCTGGGGCCCACGGCGCGCTGGGAACCCGAGCCGGTCACCGTCACGCTCGGCGGCGTACCCGTGCCGTTTCCGCCGGCCAACTTCCTCCAGGCGACTCCCGAAGGCGAAGCCGCGCTGGTCGCGGCGGTGCGGGAGATCGTGGGCAATGTCTCCACGGTGGCGGACCTGTTCGCCGGGCTCGGCACCTTCACCTTCGCGCTACCCCATGCCCGTGTCTATGCCGCCGAAGCCGCGCGCGACTCGCTCCTGTCGCTCAAGGCTGCTGCGGGGCTGGCTCAGCGCGCGGTGTTCGCCGATCACAGGGACCTGTTCCGCCGCCCCGTCTCACGCGCCGATCTGGGCAACTTCGCTGCGGTGGTGCTCGATCCGCCGCGTGCCGGCGCGCGCGAGCAGGTCAGCGAGCTGGCGGGCTCTCAGGTTCCGGTAATTGCCTTTGTATCTTGTAATCCCAGCACGTTCGCGCGGGATGCTGAGATACTATGCAAGGGCGGTTATGGGCTCGATTGGATCCAGCCGGTGGGCCAGTTCCGCTGGTCGACGCATATCGAGCTGGCCGCGCGCTTCACCCGTCAGGGATAATCCGCGCGCAGGAAAAACAGCCCGTCCGACGGTGCATTGAGCCCCAGCGCCGCGCGATCGCGGGCTTCGAGCGCCGAGCCGATATCCGCCGGCGACCATTGCCCGCGCCCGACCATTGCGAGGCAGCCGACCATCGAGCGCACCTGATGGTGGAGGAACGAGCGTGCGGAGGCGCGCACCAGCACGCGCTCGCCGATGCGAACCACGTCCAGCCGGTCGAGCGTCTTTATCGGGCTTTCCGATTGGCAATGGGCGGAACGGAAGGTGGTGAAGTCGTGCTTGCCCACCAGCAGTTCGGCGCCGGCCTGCATCGCGGCTTCGTCGAGCGGCACCGCGATCTGCCATGCGAGCCCCTTCTCCCACGTGAGCGGCGCGCGCCGGTTGACGATACGATACTCATAGTGCCGGGCGATGCACGAGAAGCGGGCGTGCCAGTCGCCGGACACCGGCACGCAATCGAGAATCGCCACTGGATTGGGGCGCAGCCGCGCGTTGAGCGCTTCCATCAGCCGGAAGGGCGTGATCTCGTGCTTGATCTCGACATGCGCGCGCATGCCGGTGGCATGGACGCCCGCATCGGTCCGCCCCGCGGCATGGACCACTACCGTCTCGCCGGTGACTGCGAAGGCCGCTTCCTCGATCGCCTGCTGAACGCTCGGGCCATGATCTTGCCGCTGCCAGCCCATGAAGGGCCGGCCGTCATATTCCACGGTGAGAGCGAAGCGCGTCAAAGCTGTGTTCCTGCGGGGATCGCGAAGCCGCGCAGCAGCTCGTCCGCCGTCATGACGTCGCGCCCCGCGCGCTGGACGAGCAGGGGGTGGATCGCGCGTTCATTGCAGGCGATCGTCAGTGCGCCATCCAATACCAAGCCCGGAGCACCGGAGCCGCCCACGACTTCGGCAGAATGCACGCGTATCCGCTCTCCACCGAATTCGAAGAACGCCCCCGGTGCCGGATTGAACGCACGCACCTGCCGCTCGACCTCTACTGCGCTCCGAGTGAAATCGAGCCGCGCCTCGGCCTTGTCGATCTTGGGCGCATAGGTGACGCCTTCCTCGGGTTGCGGCACCGGCGGATAAGCGTCGGGATCACCGAGCACCTGGACCATCAGCCGCGAACCCATCGCGCTCAGCTCGGCGGTCAGTTCGCCCGCAGTCTTGCCGTCGATCGGCGTGCGCCCCTCCATCCGCACCGGTCCGGTGTCGAGCCCTGCTCCCATCTGCATGATCCCCACGCCGGTCTCCGCGTCCCCAGTCAGGATCGCGCGTTGGATCGGCGCTGCCCCTCGCCAGCGCGGCAGCAGCGAGGCATGGACGTTGAGACAGCCGAGCCGCGGCGCGTCGAGCACCGGCCGCGGCAGGATCAGCCCATAGGCCGCGACCACTGCCGCATCTGCTTCCAGAGCGGAAAATGCGGCCTGCGTCTCTGGGTCGCGCAATGTCAGCGGCGTGCGCACCTCGATACCCAGCCCCTCGGCGCGGGCGTGGACAGGAGAGGGGGTGAGCGCTTTGCCGCGTCCCGCACGCCGCGGGGGCTGGCTGTACGCTGCCACGATGCTGTGGCCTGCCACCACCAGCGCGTCGAGCACCGGCACGGCAAATTCGGGGGTTCCCATGAAGACGATCCGCATCCTTTCCCTCAACCGCTTGGCAGAGCCATGCGCAAGCCCCTATGTCTCGCGCCATGGCTTCTCCCGAAATCGAAGCGCTCACCCAGGCGCTGTCGCGTCTCCCTGGGCTCGGCCCGCGTTCGGCGCGGCGCGCGGTGCTCCATCTGCTCAAGAAGCGGGAGACGGCGCTCGATCCGCTGCTCTCTGCGCTTGCCGCGGTGAGCCGCAATCTCGTGACGTGCAGCACCTGCGGCAACGTCGACACCTCCGATCCCTGCGCTATCTGTGCCGATCCGCGCCGCGACGCGCGCTCGCTCTGCGTAGTCGAGGAAGTCGCCGACCTCTGGGCGCTCGAGCGCTCGCGGCTCTTCCCCGGGCGCTTCCATGTCCTCGGCGGCCGCCTCTCGGCGCTGGAGGGCATTCGGCCCGAGGATCTGCGCGTGGACGGGCTCGTCCGCCGCATCGCCGCGGGCGGGATCGACGAGGTTGTGCTCGCGATGAACGCCACGCTGGAGGGGCAGACTACTGCGCATTACATCGCCGAGCGGATCGAGGCCTATCCGGTGCGCGTCACTCAGCTCGCGCACGGCCTGCCGGTGGGCGGCGAGCTCGACTATCTCGACGAAGGCACGCTCGCCCAGGCGCTTCGAGCGCGACGACCGGTGGCGTGAAAACCAAAATGCCGTCCAACGCTTGCGACCAAAGGCGTCGGAGACTATTTTAGCCGCATGGCTCTACTCCCGATTGTCGAAGTTCCTGATCCCCGCCTGCGCCTCATCTCCCAGCCCGTGGAGAAGGTGGACGACGAACTGCGCGCACTGATCGCCGACATGTTCGACACGATGTACGACGCGCCCGGCATCGGCCTCGCCGCGATCCAGGTAGGCGTTCCCAAGCGCGTGATCGTGATGGACCTGCAGGAGCAGGAGGATGAGGAAGGCAAGCCGATCCGCGAGCCGCGCGTCTTCATCAATCCCGAGATCCTCGAACCTGCCGAGGAGCAGTCGGTCTATACCGAAGGCTGCCTGTCGATCCCCGATCAGTTCGCCGATATCGAGCGCCCCGCGCGCTGCCGGGTGAAGTGGCTCGACGAGAAGGGCGAGGCACATGATGAAACCTTCGAGGGCCTGCTCGCCACCTGCATCCAGCACGAGATGGACCATCTCGAGGGTATCGTCTTCATCGACCATCTCTCGCGCCTGAAGCGCGACATGATCCTCAAGAAGCTCGCGAAGGCACGCAAGGCCGCGGCCTGATCAATTGGGGCAGGCGATCAGCCCCACCGGGCGGAAGGTCTTCGATTCGACCAGCATTGCTCCTGCCGATTCGGCGAAACGGATCTTGATCACCTCGTCGCTGCGGTTGCCCTCGGCGAGGCACTGTGCCTGAATGTCGTATCCGCCCGCCACTTGCGTCACCCGGCTGAAGTCGCACGAGACTTCACCGGCAGTCGCAAGGTGCCGTTCCTCGAAGCGCCACGCACCGTCCTCGCACAGCTTCTCGTTGGCCGCCCAGCGGCCGACGTAGCGCGCGGCTGCGCCCTCCGGCGCCGCGGCTTCGGCGTTGAACGGCTGCTGGTTCTCAATCACCGCTGGGTCTGGCGGCATGGCGGCACCGGGCGCCACTTCGTTACCTGCCTGAGATTGGGCAAGCCCATTGTCGAGCACGTCGCTTTCCGTTGCCGGCGAACACGCGGCCAAAGCAGCGCTTCCCAGGATCGCGAACCCGGCTTTCACTGGAAGGTCTCCAGCGCCTTGCGGCAATCGTCTGCGCATTCGCGGCACATCTCGGCGCACCGCCGGCAGTGCTCATGCTCGTGCTGCGCGCACTCGTCGGCGCAGAGCTCGCAAGCCTTTATGCACAGACGAAGCGCAGACTGGATCAGCGCCTCGTTCGAACCGGTACGGCGGGTCGCCACCTTGAAGAGCATGTCGCACACGTCGGCGCAGTCTAGGTCGGTGCGAATGCACTGTTTGAGCATGTCGACATCGTCTTCGGCCAGGCATGCGTCGGCGCAGCTCGTGCAGATGGCCGAGCAGAACATCGCGTGGCGCACCGCGAGCGCGAGCGGCTCATTGAGGCTGCCGGCTACGTCCGGGTGCGACTTTATCATCTCTGCGATCGACATGGCGCTCTCCTGATCGGTCTCCTGACGGGGTTGTGCGGCCAACGGTTCGCGCCCGCGCCATGTTCCGCTTGCTCCCGAATCCGCCGCCGAGTAGGTTCGCGCTCTGTTCTTGGAGGCGGCGGTGGAAGTCTTGGCGATAGTGTTGATCCTGGGCGCGCTGCTGGGCGGGCTCGCGCTGGGTTGGCTGCTGGCGTCGCGGGGCGTTGCGGATCTGCGCGCCGAGCGTGATCGCTATGCCGCCGATTTCAAGGCCGCGATCGGCGATCTGGCAGTGGCCGAAGAGCGCGCGCGTGAACTGCCGGCGCTGTGCGAGGAAATGGCGACGCTGCGCGACGAGCGCGACGTCGCCCGCCTCCAGCTGACCGAGCTTCGCGCCAAGGCCGACGCGTTCGAGGAGCGGCTCACCGAGTTCAAGGGCGCGCGTGAGATGATGGCGGGCCAGTTCCGCGAGCTGGCCAGCACGATGCTGGGCGAAACGCAGAAGGTGTTCCTCGAACGGGCCGAAGCTCGCTTCAACCAGGCCGGCGAGAAGAACGAGGAGAAGCTCAAGGCACTGCTCCAGCCGGTCGAATCCACGCTCAAGCGCTATGAGGAAGGGCTCCAGCGCGTCGAGAAGGACCGCAACGACAGCTATGGCGTGCTGCGCGAAGCCATCACCGAAGTGAAGGCGCAGCTGGGCGAGACGCGTACCGAGACCGCCAAGCTCGTCAATGCGCTGCGTGCCGCCCCCAAGACGCGCGGACGCTGGGGCGAGCAGCAGTTCCGCAACCTGATCGAGCTCGCCGGGCTCGACGGCCATGTCGATTTCGCCTCCGAAGTGTCGGTGACGACAGAGGACGGCACGCTGCGACCCGACTTCATCATCCGGTTGCCTGGCGATCAGCAGCTTATAGTCGATGTGAAGTGCGTGCTCGATGGCTATCTGCAGGCAGCCGAATCCACCTCCGCCGAGGAACGCCAGGCAGCGCTGGTCGCGCATGCCCGGGCGGTACGCAATCACGCCGAGGCACTGTCGCGGAAAGCCTATTGGGCGCAGTTCGAGAAGGCGCCGGACTTCGTCATCATGTACATCCCGGGCGACAATTTCCTGTCGAGCGCGCTCGAGATCGACATGGAGCTGTGGGAGCGCGCCGCGCGCAACCGCGTGATCATCGCCGGTCCATCTGCCTTCCTCCCGCTCGCGCGCACCGTCGCTTCGATGTGGCGCCAGCAGAAGCTCACCGAGGATGCCCGCGAAGTCGGCAAGCTCGGCAAGGAGATGTACGAGCGGCTCGCCACCGCGGCGAGCCATCTCAAGCGCGTCGGCGGCGGGCTCAACAGCGCGGTCGAGAACTACAACAAGTTCGTGTCGAGCTTCGAAGGCCGGGTGCTGGTCTCGGCGCGGCGCTTCCAGGCGCTCAACGTCGATACCGGCAACGCGAGCCTCGACAGCATCGAGAGCGTCGATGTCGTCGCAAAAGCGCCGACAGCCGATCTGCTGCCGTCAGCCGGCGAAGCGCTGGCCGACCTACCCGAACCCGAGGCGCTTCCGGAGCCCCCCGAGGCGGAGGCTGCCGAGTAGTCAGCCAAGTCCGATAATCAGCGTCGCGGCGCGAGCACCAGCATCTGTCCGTCGCGGCTGGTGAGCACCAGCAGCCCGTCGCGGGTGCGGGTCGCCGTCAGCCGCTGGCCGAGCAGGCCGAGCAGCCGCTGCTCCTGCTGGTTGAGCTGAGGTGTGCAGCCGCGCTTCGTCGATGCGAGAGGACCGGCCGTCAGGCGATTGCCGTCGATCCTATAGCTGCCTCGGAAGCTGTTGCAGCCGGTGGTGCCGCTGATCGCCGTTTCGCTGAACCTGACGCTCGGGTTGGTGCGGGGAAGGGGCGCACGGCCGCCGATGGTGCGGACGATCCAGTCTCCGTCGACACGCGGAGCGACCTGCCCGGGGCGCTCGGCCGCGCCGCCGCACCCCTTGAGCGTGCGGCGGCCGACGGTGACCGTCACCGTGTCGGGATAGCGGCGATCGCTCATCCCGTCGCTGCACCGCACATGCATGATGTCCACGGTCAGGTCGCGCGTGACATAGCGTTCACCGTTGAAGGTCACGCGCGGCTTGGGCTTGGCAACCGTCACCGCGCGACCTTCCATCGGTTGGTAACGGACCGTGCGGCTGTCGATCGTGACCGACCAGAAGGGTTCGGTCCCCGCCGCACGATAAGGCTGGGCATCGGACTGGGCCTGCGCAGGGAGCGCGGCGAGCGTCGTCAGAGTCAGGGCGGCAATGGTGGCAGTGCGCATCGGCTTGCTCCTTGTGCCGCAGGTTTTGCAACGGGCGGCTGAACCCAGGCTTAGCCGCCCGTCGCGGTCGGTTCAGGGGCGGTGCAGCGCCGCGATCAGCACCTTCATATTCTCGATATAGGTCCCGGTCGAGATTCCCGTCACAGGCTTGTCGGTGGTGTAGGGCGAGGTGTCGGTCGCATCCCCCACATGGCTCCGGCTGAAATCCCCCGGCGCGGGGGTGGGGGAGCCATCTCCGGCATAGGGATTGCTCGTCGCGCGTAGCGGGGTCGGCCACCAGCCCTGGGCGTTGAGCGAGCGCACCAGCGCTTCGGGCGAACGTTCGCCCTCGTCCAGGTTGAGGTCCGAAGTCGCCACCGTCTCCACCAGGAAATAGCGCGGCAGCGCGCTACCGCCACCCGCGAGCAGCGGCGAATCCTTGGAGATCTCGGCCGGATTGGACGCTTTCAGCGCTTCATATTCGCGCCGCATCTCGGCGACGTCGATCGCCCGCGTCGCGCTGTAATGGGTGATCGTGTTGGCGGGGTCGTGATCGACATAATATTCGCCGTTGACCACGTTCGAGCCGCGGCGATGAACGTAGAGCGGCTTGTTGGTCCCGATCTCGATGAAGGTCGGGTAGGCGCGGCCGTTCTTCACCTTGTCTGCAGGCAGCTTGACCGACTCCAGCCAGTCGAGCGCCTCGGGGATGCGCGCGAGGAACTTGGTATCGCCGGTCAGTCGATAGAAGCGCATCAGCTGGCGGATATTGGTCGCGGTGGCATGGGTCACGAGCGCGTCGGGCTCATAGGTGCGCGCGCCCACCGGCTTCAGATCCAGTGTGTATTGCAGTCCCCAGCCTGGCTGGGGCTGGCCCTGCTGCGTCACCAGGAAGACGTTCATCGCGCGGATGATGGCATCCTTGATGCGGGCGTCGCCCCCCAGCGCCTGGTAGCACATGATCAGGAAGTTGATGTTCTCGCCTGCGACGTCGTCGTTGAAGGTGATGAAGCTGGTGTAGTCGGGCTTGCCGTGGTGCGAGAACTCGCTCTTGAGCGGCCAGCGCTGCGGCCAGCCGCCGATCGGGTATTGGCTGTCGAGCACGAAATCGAGCGCCTTCCTGAGCGCCGGCAGATATTCGGGATCGTGCTTCTCGACATAGAGCCGCAGCAGGAACTGCATCGCTTCCGATGTGCCCGCATCGTCGAAAGTCGCATTGCCCCAATAATGCTGGAATTCCTCCAGCCGCCACGCATTCTTGCCGATCGTGTCATACCAGCGCCGCGTCGAGGCCTCGCCGGCGAAATCGCCGAAATAATGCCAGCCGCCATTGTCCTGTTGGACCGCGATCAGCGCTGCAGCTGTCTTTTCGGCGGCTTGATAATAATATTCGTCGCCGGTCGCATGATAGGCGTCGAGGAACAGATGCCCCATCGTCGCGGTGCCCGGGGGCTGGATCCAGATCATCGAGGGGAAGGCTTCCATCTCCCCCCAGCGCCGCGACATATCGGGCAGGTACGACCAGACATAGCCGCCATTAATGGCGGCCTTCTCGACCATGAAGCGGGTCGCGCGCTTCATGGTGTCTTCGATCTTGCGCTTGTCGGGAGCGGCGGCGACGGGGGTCGTCAAACTCGCCGCAGCGAGCAGTCCCAATCCCCATCCGACGATCTTCGAAACCCGCCACCCCATGCACCGTCTCCTCGATTCTCTTTTCGCGAAGCGGCTTAGCAAAGCAATGATGACACCGGTAGCATCTACCGTGCCGCGCGCGTCACTCCGGGATGTCGAAGGTGTCGAGGATCTTGGCGCCGGCCATGAAGACCGCGATCGGGCACAGAGTGAACATCAGCCATCCCGCCCAGCCGGGGAAACGGTCGAGATAGTGCATTCCGCGCTCGACCGCGCCCGTGCCGAGCCCATAGATGATCAGATAGGCTTCGAACTTGTTCTTGATCGTGAAGAGGGAGCGGATGCGGTGGACCATGCCCGGGGTTAAGCAAGCACCGGGCCAAGTGCGGAATAGCGTGAGTTCGCCTTAACGCGATTGGTTACCTGTCAATTTACCCGACATCTCGGGGCTCTGCGGCTCAAACTCGATAGGGCCGAAGCTCGCATGATCTTGCCCTTCGGGGCGGAAGCAACTGGACATCCGCCGGACGCGGATTGGCGCGGGTGGCGGCATGAGTGCGGCCACGGCTTCATCGTGGCGATGCGCTCGCATTATCGCCGGCAGCCGAGCGGGCAGGCCAGCAGGGAGCCGTGTCGAGGTCCGCGTCTGATGATGAAGTCCGGGCGCAGGCGGAATCGCTCGGAAGAAGATCTATGCGCTGAACTTGAGCTCCCGATTACGCCTGAAGTTTAGGCTGGGCAAGGGAAGTGTCCCATTTTGCTAAACTCTAGTCCGTAAAATGCTGGCCATATCGATCAAGTTGTGTGAGCTTCCGAGAATGAATTCTCTTTAACACTATTCTTCGTATTCGTACTTGGGCGTGGTCACCAATGGACTCGTAGCAAAGCGCACCCTGGCAGTATGGCCTGCGCACGATGCCGGATGAGGAAGAAGAATCTTCCGTCAGGTTGAGCGCGTAGTTGGCCCATGGGCACGACCTCTCTCTGCTCAGGGACGTTCACCCCGCCGCAACGCTTATTGCCGTTGAGACCAACGGCGAATGCTGCGCGATCCTGAAGAGCCGAGTGGATGAGATGCACCAACTCGACATAGAGCGGGACGCACTGCCGTTCTCCCCTGGCTCGGTCGATTTGATCCTCGCCAACCAGGTTCTGGAACACACGAAGGAGGTGTTCTGGATATTCGACCAGATCAGCCGGTCTCTCAAGGTCGGCGGGCATGTGATCTTCGGGGTTCCTAATGTGCTGTCGCTGCACAACCGGTTTCTCGCATTTGCCGGTGTCCATCCGACGCAGCATCAACTCGCCAGCGCCCATATTCGGCCCTTTTCCAAAGCTGACACGGTCAAGTTCATGCGCAGCTGTTCAGGGGAGATCTATAAGCTGGCGGCATTCGGAGGATCGCAACTGTATCCCTTGCCAGTGTCGCTCGGTCGCCCGATTTGCGATCTGCTCCCAAGTTGGGGGTTCTCCATCTTCTTCTGTTTCGAGAAGGTGTCGGAGTATGACGGCGCCTTTCTGCGATGGCCGATAGAGCAGCACCTTGAGACAAACTTTCACCTTGGCGCCAACGCAGGTGGCAGCGTAGCGAATTCCGCCAGTTAACATGCATTCAGTTCGGACATAGACGCGACGGTCGCCCAAGTGCCCTTTCATAAGGGATACGCTTGTGGATCGCTTTGTTTTAACCTGGGGCAATGTTCGGAACCGATATTTCCGCAGAGACTGGTAGGATTGAGCCGACTAGCTCAATCTACAACTCTGGCGCCTATTTGGAGCGGAACGAAACATGGCACGTAGAGGATGGGCCATGGAAGGCGCGGCTGGTGTCCGATTTGCTTGCGAAGCACAGAGTCAGTCCATCTACGATTGCCGACGCGGGGTGTCAGGGGAGGTGCTCAAGCAACTTCAGCAAACCTATCCAGCGGCAAAACTTTCAGGCTTCGACATTTCCCCGCAGGCGATCTCGCTGGCCAAGCTTCGTGAAAGGAATACATTGACATTCCACCATCGCGATGTGTGCGATGCTCCTGGATGTTATGACGTGCTGCTCGCCTTGGACGTATTCGAGCACGTAGAAGACTATTTTGGATTTCTCCGGAGCATAAATTCACTGGCAATTCTTAAGATATTCCACATTCCACTCGACATGAACGTGATTGGTGTATTGCGGAGAACGCCGATGACCTCACGCGCGTCAGTGGGTCATCTTCATTATTTTAGCATGGAAACCGCCATAGCGACCTTGCAAGACTGCGGATATCAGGTGCTTGACTGGCGCTACACGCTTTCGGCGGCTGCGCCCGGTGCTCCGAGTACCGGCAGGGCAAGGGCGTTGACGCTCGTCCGGCGCGTGTTGAGCAAGGTCTGTCCCAATTTGGCCGCCAGGACGCTCGGCGGCTTTTCCATGCTCGTTCTCGCCCGCTAGGCTAGCACGGTCCAGTTCACCACCCTGTCGTGTTTTGGTAGAATTTGCCCGCTGCATTCAGACGCTTTCCGCCAGCGCCCCGCCGTGTGCGAGGTCAAAAAGCGTTCGGAGATGCGGCTATCCTGAGATGGGAGAATGCCCCGGCGAACGTACAAAAACTACGGAAAACGGGCGGACTTACCGTTATGAATCAACCCACCAGGTTACTTGTCAATTTATTCGACAGTTCCGAGCGTCTCCAGCAGCGCCGCGCGCGCCGCCTCGATGCGGCGCATCAGGGCGGAATCCGCAATGTCCGCGGGCGCGATCGCCTCTGGCCAATGCGCCCCGATTACTGCGGCGATCATGTCGAGCTTTGCCTCGTCGACCAGGAAGCGCGGGTCCACGCTGGCGGGATCGGCCACCACCCGCAGCCGGAGGCACGCCGGGCCGCCGCCGTTCGCCATCGACTGGCGGACATCGACCACCTCCAGCCGCCGGATCGGCCCGTTGCCGGCGACATGCTCCTGCAGCCAGTTCCACACGCTCGGGGTCTCGCGCGCCTCTTCGGGCAGTACCAGCGCCATCTCGCCCGAAGGCAGGGTCGCCAGCTGCGCGTTGAACAGATAGGAGGCGATCGCATCGGCCAGGCTCACGCGCGCCGCGGGCACTTCCACGATCTCGACGCTCGGCAGCAGCACGCGCAGATCGTCGTAGAAGCGGTGCTTGTCCGCAAAGGCCTGCTCGTGCGCGAAAAGCACGTTGCCGTTCGCCACTGCCACCACATCGTTGTGGAACGCGCCCGCGGCGATCGCTTCCTCGGACTGCTGGACGAACAGCGTGTGCGCCGGATCGAGCCGATGCCGCCGGGCGACCACACGGCTCGCCTCGAGGTGCTGGCGGGCAGGGAAGGGCCCGCCGCTCATGCCATAGACGAATATTTCGACTCCCGGAGCATCGTGCGCCACCGCCAGCCGCATGTGGTTCGCCGCGCCTTCGTCGCCAAATGGAGCAGGGACGGGCTCGTGCACCGCGAAGGCATCGCTCGCGAACGCAAGGCGCAGCTGCGCTAGCGTACCCGGCCATTCGTGGCTGCGATGCGGCATGGTGACGAGGTTGGCGACGGTCAGGTGGCAGCGCCCGTCGCCGGTATCGGGGGCTGGCGACACCGTCGCTGCATTGGCTGCCCACATTGCCGATGCCGAGAGCGCCTGCGCCTGCAGATGGGCGGATGCCGTGGCATAGTCCGCCGCTAGCCGCTCCAGCCAGCGGTGATCGGGCCTCGCGTGCGGCAGCAGCACGCCCTGGCGCAGCCCCAGCCGCAGGTTGGCGCGCATTTTCGCGATCCCCTGCAGCGCTGCCGCGCGCGGGTGCGAAGTCAGCCCGCGGTTGCGAGTCGCCGCAAGATTGCCCGGGCTAAGCCCCGCATAATTATGGCTCGGACCGATGATCCCGTCGAAGTTGATCTCGGTCAGCATCGTCAACGCTCGGCGTGGACGATCTCGTCGCCCACCTTGATGTCGAGCAGCGCCGCGGTCTTCGGATCGACGACCACGCCGTCGCCGCTCGGCGCCACCCTGCCATAGGCTGCGCGGAAGCTGCCAAGCCGGCCTGCCGAAAGCATGGCAGGCTGCGTCGCCTCGCCGATCGCGAGCACGTGTGACACCTGCGAGTCGCGGATCGTCTTCACCTGGTCGGTACGCGCAGTCATCGTCGGGCCACCGTCGAAGATGTCGATGTAATTCTCGAACGCGAAGCCCTCGGCCTCCAGCATCCGCATCGCGGCGCGTCCCGAAGGGTGGGGCAGGCCGATCACCGATCGTGCGCTCTCCTGCAGCATCGCGGTATAGATCGGGTGCTTGGGCATCAGATCGGCGATGAACTGGTTGCCGTGGGTGGCGTTGAATTCGTCGGCCTGCTGGAAGTTCATCCCGAAGAAGCGCCCCGCCACGCCGTCCCAGAAGGGCGATCCGCCGGCTTCGTCGATCACACCGCGCAGCTCGGCGAGCACGCGTTCGGCGAAGCGCGCGCGGTGCCGCCGGATGAACAGATAGCGGCTGCGCGCGAGCAGCATGCCGAGCCCGCCCGCCCGCTCAGACGGGTGGAGGAACAGCCCGCCTACTTCGCTGCAGCCCTCCAAATCGTTGACCAGGCTCAGTATCTCGGCGCGGAAGGTGCGTTCGAGCTCGCGGCTGTGCTTGGTCACCGTGCCGATACGATAGCTGTAGAAAGGCCAGGTCTGGCCCACGCGCGTGAAGATCTGGCAGGTGCCGCGCACTTCGTCCGTCTCGGCATTCTCCAGGATCAGCACGAACAGATCGTCGATCAGTTCCTCGTCGGTCTCGCGTGAAAAAGCCGCGTGGCTGCGCAGCAGCTTGGCGCGCAGCGCGTCCTTCTCGGGCGGCAGGTTGGTGAAGCCGCCCCCGGTGAGCTTGGCCATTTCGTAGAGCGGCTGCAGATCCTCGTCGCGCGCGGCGCGGATGCGGAAGCTCACAGGCACCCCCGTTCGGCGATTCTGAGCATTGTAAGCGCGGAAAGCGCCGCGCGTTCGGGAAGCGATTCGGGGATCAGAAATTCCTCCGCTGAATGGATTGCGCCGCCGCGGGCGCCCATGGTGTCGACGACGGGGACTCCGCACGCCGCGATATTATTGCCGTCGCAGACCCCGCCCGTGTCGCGCCAGGTGACCGGAATGCCCAGGTCGGCACCTGCCTGCTTGACGATTCCGAACAGCTTCGCCGCGCCTTCGTCGATCGGCTTGGGCGGGCGGTTGAAGCTGCCGTGGACCTCAACCTGCACCTCGTGCGACGCCATGACGTCGGCCGCAGCGGCATCGAGCGCGGCGCGGGCGTTTGCGATCGCCTGCTGGTCCTTGGGCCGGAAGTTGACCCGCAGGATCGCGAGCTCGGGGACGACATTGTTGGGGCCCCCACCGTCGATCCGCGCAGGGTTGACCGCGAGGCCCGGCGCCCTAGCCTGCGCGAGGCGCACCGCCAGATCGGCGGCGGCGACCAGCGCGTTGCGGCCCTCCTCGGGATTACGGCCGGCATGCGCACTGCGCCCCCGCACCGCCAGCGAGAAATTCCCCGTCCCACCGCGCGCACCCGCCAGCGTCCCGTCGGGCAAAGCCGGCTCATAGGTGAGCGCGGCGAGCTTGCCCTGCGCTGCCCGCGCGATCAGCCCGCGCGAAGAGAGCGAGCCCGTCTCCTCGTCCGAATTGATCAATACCTCATAGCCCAGCCGTCCCGCGATCGGGTTCGCCTCGAGCGCTTCGAGCGCGGCGAGCATCAACGCCAGCCCGCCCTTCATATCGGCTGCGCCTGGAGCATTGAGGGCGCCATCCTCGCGCCAGCGGCCTTGCTGGAAAGGGTGGTCGGCGCCGAAGACCGTGTCCATGTGGCCGGTGAGCAGGATCTGCACAGGCGCCTGCGGCCGCACCGTCAGGTGCAGGTGCCGCCCGTGATCGAGCAATTCGACGCGCCCGTCCACGGTCACTGTCTCGACCGGCTCGGGATCGACCAGCGCAAGATCGCCCGGCAGCACCGCGAACGCATCGGCGAGCGTTTCGGCCATGCGCGCAAGCCCCGCAAGATTTCGCGTCCCGCTGTTGATCGCGACCCATTGCTCGGTCCGTGCGAGCATCGGCGCAGCGGCGACCTGGTCCACGGCGGCGCGCTCGTCTCGGGTCAACTCGGTCATTACGGGCTGGTAGCGCCAAAGTGCGCCCGGTTGAACCCCGCGCGCCGCGCACGTCCCATAGCTTTTGGCTTTGGTCGCGTTACCTCAGAAATCCACCACCAGCGCCGCGCGGCTCGTCGTGTCGGTGGTCTTGCGGCCCTCGGGCGGCGTGCTTTCATACTGGAGCGTGTACGAGAATTGCGCCGAGAAGGGACCGAACAGCTTGGCGAGCAGCGCCGAACGGCTCGAAACCGTGCTGTTGGCTGCCTGCAGATAGGCCGAGGCGTTCTGCGTCAGCGAGATGGTGGGCGAGAGTTTCCACCCGAAATCGACACTGCCGCGCGCGGCGACGTTGCTCTCGGTCTGCTCGTCGATGAATCGTGTCAGCCGATACGCAGGCCCGAGCTCCAGATCGAGCGTCATGCTCGGCGACTTGATCGCGCTGTAACCGGCCCCGCTCGACAGCGAGACGCGATCGTAGAAGCCCGAGAAGCGGTCGCTTTCATATTGGGCGGCGCCGTAGAGGTATGCGCGATCGTCAAACTTCCAGTTCGGCTCATAGGAGGCGACGTAGCGTTCGCGCGTCACTTCGCCCAGGCTCTCCTGATAATCCGCCTGCACGCGCAGCTTGTGGCGCCACTCGAGCGCCTCGCGCCTCACGTCGATCGCGGCGCTCAGGCCGACGTTGTCGGTGTTGCCCGTGCTCCGATATCCGCCCACTTCGGCGCGGCCCTTCACCAGATCGAAGAAATCGGCTTCGCGGATCCGTCGCTGCGCCTTGGCGAACCGATCGTTGCGCCAGTTGGTCGCGACCTTCTGCACCAGGTCCGCGCTCGCGGGATCGGCCTCCCTCGCGTATTTCACGATCACCGCAACGTCACCCTCGCTGCCCGATGCCATGGCGGTATCGAGCATCGTCTTGATCACCGGCGGGATCACGGGCTCCGGGTCGGTGTTGGCCAGGAGCAGCGGCAGGGCAAGGAGCAGGGCACGCATCGCGGGGCGTTAATCCGATAAATGGGACGCAAAAAGGGCGGGGGTCGAAACCGCCTGGGCGCCCTCAGGCAGCTGCGTCGAGATGTTCTGCAAACACGTCGAGCAGTTGGCGGTAGAGGCCGCGCTTAAACGGCACGATCAGCTCGGGAAGATCGCCGGGCTCGGCCCAGCGCCAGGCGCGGAATTCGGGCTCGGCGGTGGCGATATCGATGTCACTATCCTCGCCCAGAAAGCGGAACAGGAACCACCGCTGCCGCTGGCCGCGCCATTTGCCCCTCCACACCTGGCCGATCAGCTCGTCGGGGAGATCGTACTGCAGCTCGTCGGGCGCCGTGGCGACCAGCTCGACATGCTCGCGTGCCACGCCGGTTTCCTCCCACAGCTCGCGGTAGGCCGCGTCGAGCGGGTCCTCGCCCGGATCGATCCCGCCCTGGGGCATCTGCCAGGCCTCGATCTTCGAATCCAGCCGCTGGCCCACGAACACGCGGCCCTCACGGTTGACCAGCATCACGCCGGCGCAGGGACGATAGGGCAGGGAGGCGAAGTCGGTCATGGCGCTTCCCTAGCTCCCCGTTCGCGACGTGTCACCGGCGACTGGCAACCCTTGCGGCAAAGCGCGCGTTGCAAAGACGGTGTTATTTTCTACCTTGGGAAGCGTGCACGCGAGGCGTAGATCGCTCTGACACGAAGGAAAAACCGCGGGATCATCGTTTAATGGCCACTGCTGCACATGAGGTCACGCCGAGCGAGGCGTCGGCCCAGCCCGAGCCCGAAGCCGTAGTCGTCCGATTTGCGGGCGATTCCGGCGACGGCATGCAGCTCACCGGCGGCCAGTTCACGCTGTCGACCGCGCTCGCCGGCAACGATCTGGCGACCTTCCCCGATTTCCCGGCCGAGATCCGCGCGCCGCAGGGCACCTTGTTCGGCGTCTCCGCCTTCCAGATCAACTTCGGCTCGGCGCAGATCGACACCGCGGGCGATCAGCCCGACGTGCTGATCGCGATGAACCCGGCCGCGCTCAAGGTGAACGTCGAGTCCCTGAAGCCCGGCGGCCTGATCATCGCCGACGAAGGCGAGTTCTCGCAGCGTAACCTCGACAAGGCCAAATACGTGTCGAACCCGCTCGAGGACGGCAGTCTCGCCAAATGGCAGCTCCTCAAGCTCAACATCTCGCAGCTCACGCTCGATGCGGTGAAGCCCTTCGGCCTCGGCAACAAGGAAGCGCTGCGCTGCAAGAACATGTGGACCCTCGGCCTGGCGCTCTGGATGTTCGACCGGGACCGCCAGCCGCTGATCGACTGGCTCAAGGCCAAGTTCGCCAAGGCGCCCGAACTGGCCGAGGCGAACATTGCCGCGCTCAACGCAGGCCACGCCTATGGCGAGACTGCCGAGCTCGGCGCGATGGGCATCAGCCAGCACAGCGTTCCCGCCGCCCCGTCCGAGCCGGGGCTGTATCGCACCGTCACCGGCGCCGATGCGATCTCGCTCGGCCTCGTCGCGGGTGCGCAGCTCGCCGATCTGCCGATGTTCTTCGGCGGCTATCCGATCACGCCTGCGTCGGCGATCCTCCACGCGCTCTCGCGCTTCAAGGAATATCGCGTCACGACCTTCCAGGCCGAGGATGAGATCGCCGCAGTCGCTTCCGCGCTCGGCTCCTCCTATGCCGGAAGCCTTGGCGTCACCTGCTCGTCGGGCCCGGGCATCGCGCTCAAGGGCGAGGCGATCGGGCTCGCGATCATGACCGAGTTGCCGCTCGTCATCGTCAACGCGCAGCGCGGCGGCCCTTCGACGGGGCTGCCGACCAAGACCGAGCAATCGGATCTCTATCAGGCGGTCTACGGGCGTAACGGCGATGCGCCGCTGCCCGTGCTCGCCGCGCGCTCGGCCGCGGATTGTTTCGACGTCGCGATTGAGGCGGTGCGGATCGCCACGCGATATATGACTCCGGTCATGCTCCTCACCGACGGCTATCTCCAGAATGCCGCAGAGCCGTGGAAGGTGCCCGATATGAGCACCTACCAGCCCTTTCCCGTGAAGCATCACACCGAAGTGCCGGCCGAAGGCGAGAAGTTCCTGCCCTACGCGCGCAACGAGCGCGGCGCGCGTCCCTGGGTGAAGCCCGGCACCCCCGGCTTGCTCCACCGCATCGGCGGAATCGAGAAGGCGGCGGGCACCGGCAACATCGATTATTCGCCCGCGAACCACCAGCTGATGACCGACACGCGGCGCGACAAGGTGCTCGGCATCGATGTGCCCGATCAGCAGATCGAGCAGGGCCAGGCCGGCGGCAAGCTCGTCGTGGTGGGCTGGGGCTCGACCTATGGCCCGATCACTCAGGCGGTCCGCCGCGCGCGGCGCAAGGGGTTTGACGTTGCCCATGTCCATATCCGCCACATCTGGCCGATGCCGAAGAATCTTGGCGACCTGCTAAAGAGTTACGAGCATGTCCTCGTGCCGGAAATGAACACCGGTCAGCTCAAGACGGTGCTGCGCGACCAGTTTCTCGTCGATGCCAAGTCGCTTACCAAGGTCTCGGGCCAGCCTTTCCGGATTGCCGAGATCGAGGCCGCGATCGCCGAGCATATCGGCGCCGACTTCGATCAGGAACTGCCATCCGACGACAGCCAGCTTCCGAGCCAGGAGGCGGTGAATCCATAACTCCCTCTCCCGATGGGAGAGGGGTAGAAGGCAAGAGACGATGAACGAGATCACGACGATCAAGCCGAGCACGCCCAAGGATTGGGAGACAGACCAGGAGGTCCGCTGGTGCCCCGGCTGCGGCGACTATGCGGTACTCAAGGCCGTGCAGCGCACCATGCCAGAGATCGGCGCCACGCCCGAGAACACCGTGTTCGTCTCGGGCATCGGCTGCTCGTCGCGGTTCCCTTATTATATGGAAACCTACGGCTTCCACACGATCCACGGCCGCGCGCCGGCGGTGGCGACGGGTGTCAAGCTGGCCAATCCCGATCTCGATGTGTGGATCATCACCGGCGACGGCGACGCGCTGTCGATCGGCGGCAACCACACGATGCACCTGCTCCGCCGCAACCTGAACTGCCAGGTGCTGCTGTTCAACAATGAGATCTACGGTCTCACCAAGGGCCAATATTCGCCCACCAGCCGCGAAGGTACGCGCTCGCCCTCGACGCCGTTCGGCTCGGTCGATCACCCTGCCAAGCCCTGCGCCTTCGCACTGGGCAGCGGCGCGCGCTTCGTCGCACGCGGGATCGACGTTCACAAGAACCTGCCTTCGGTGCTCAAAGCCGCGCATGCCCACCAGGGCGCGGCGTTCGTCGAGATTTTCCAGAACTGCATCGTCTACAACGACGAAGTGTTCGAACCCTTCGCTGCCAAGCCCAATGCAGCGCTCAACCAGCTCTGGGTTGAACACGGCAAGCCGCTGGTGTTCGCGGGCGGCGCCAGAGGACTGGCACTCGATACGACGACACTCACGCTCAAGATGGTGGACGTGGTCGACGGCGACACTTCGGGCGTGCTGGTTCACGACCAGACCAACCGGACGATCGCGCACATGCTGGTCGAGATGCCGTTCGGCCCGTTCCCGATGACGCTCGGCGTGATCTACGACGATCCCGCGCCCACCTTCGAGAGCGCAGTCATCGCGCAGAACAAGGCGGCGAGCGAAGGCAAGGCGCCCGATCTCCAGAAGTTGGTCGCCAAGGGGCAGACCTGGATGGTCGACAAGGCGCCCCACGCGCTCTGACAATAGGCTGACAATAGGTCTTGCCCCGGCGTTCGGCGCGTGCATGTAGGGCCGGATGAACGCGCCGGCGCGGGAACAGGGAGCGGAACCAAAGGCGCGCGCAAGCGGCCTGTTGGGGCTGTTCGCGCGGGTCTTCTACCGCCAGCTCGATCGCATCGACGGGGGTATCGCCGAGGGCAGCCTCGAGCTTGGCCTTCCCACGGGCGAGACGCGCATTCTCGGCGGCCGTGCCGCGGGGCCCGCGGCAGTGGTTCGCCTCCACAGCTGGCGCGCGCTGCTCCGGCTCGCGCTCGGCGGTTCGGCCGGCTGGTACGAGGCCTGGGCGGCAGGCGAGTGGACGAGCCCCGATCCGGTCCAGCTCTTCGCGCTGTTCAGCCGCAACCGGGCGGCGCTCGCCCCGCAGGCGCGCGCCCGCGGCTTTTCGCTGCTGGTCCGCCGCTTCGGCCATTGGCTCCGGCGCAACAGCCGCTCGGGAGCGCGGCGCAACATCCACTTCCACTATGACCTCGGCAACCATTTCTACCGGCTCTGGCTCGATCCGGGCATGACCTATTCGAGCGCGATCTTCGCCGATGCCGCCCAGTCGCTCGAAACCGCGCAGAATACCAAGCTCCAGGCCATTCTCGATCGCACCGGCACAGGGGTGGGCGACGAGATCCTTGAGATCGGCTGCGGCTGGGGAAGTTTCGCCGAGCTGGCGCTGCGCGCGGGCCGCAAGGTGCACGGCATCACGCTCTCGACCGAGCAGAAGGCCTGGGTAGAGGCGCGCACGGACGGGCTCGCCGGGGGTCGCTTCAGCCTCACCGATTATCGCGACGTTGCCGGCAGCTATGACGCGGTGGCGAGCATCGAGATGGCGGAGGCCGTGGGCCGGGAATATTGGCCGGCCTACATCGCGGCGATCGCCCGCGCGTTGAAACCCGGTGGCCGCGCCGCGCTGCAAATCATTACCTTCGACGATGCCCTGTTCGAGGATTATGCGTCGAACGTCGATTTCATCCAAGCCTATGTCTTCCCCGGCGGCCTGCTGATCTCCGAGAGCGCCTTCCGCGAGCTGGCGGCCGCGAACGGGCTCGCCTGGCGCGACGAGGTCCGGTTCGGCGCCGATTATGCCGAGACGCTGCGGCGCTGGCGCGAAAGCTTCGATGCCGCGGCGAACCAAGGCTTGTTGCCGTCGCAATTCGATCCGAACTTCATAGACTTGTGGCGCTATTATCTGATGTATTGCGAGGGTGGATTCCGGGGCGGCGGCATCGACGTGCTGCAAGTCACGCTGATCAGGGAGGGGTAGATGGCCAAGGCTTGGTTGCTCGCGGGCGCGCTCGCGCTGGGCACATTCGCCGGAGGTGCCGCGGCGGCGCAGGCAGTTGCCTCCTCCGAAGTGAAGATCGATCCCGCTGACACCAGTGGGCTGCGCAAGGTCGGCGCCGAGGTGCTCTTCTGGAGCCAGGCGCAGCGCGACGCGAACTTTCCGCACATGGAGAAGATCTTCCCCGGCCATGTGGTCAAGGCGGGCGGCAAGGTACGCGCGCTCCCGCAGGGCAAGCCTCTCGGCATGGATGCGGCCGAGATCGATGCCTTCCTACAGGCGCAGAACGTTGCCGGGCTGATCGTGATCCAGGACGGCAAGGTTCGGCTCGAGCGCTATGCCCGCGGTTACGGGCCCGAGGGCCGGTGGACCAGCTTCTCGGTCGCCAAGTCCTTCACCTCCAGCCTGGTCGGCGCAGCGATCAGGGACGGCTTCATCAAGTCGCTCGGCGATCCGGTGACCCGATACATCCCCGAGCTGGCGGGCAGCGGCTATGACGGGGTCACGATCGAGCAGCTGCTGACGATGACCTCGGGCGTGAAGTGGAACGAGGACTATACCGATGCCCGCTCCGACGTGGCGCGCATGTTCCTGGAGCCTGTGCCTGGCGGCGAGGACCCCACCGTCTTCTACATGAAGAAGCTGCCGCGCGAGACCGCGCCGGGCAGCAAATGGGTCTACAAGACCGGCGAGACCAATCTGATCGGCGTGCTGGTGATGCGCGCGACGAAGAAGCCGCTGGCGACGTACCTGAGCGAGAAGATCTGGCAGCCCTATGGCATGGAGCGCGACGCCTTCTGGATGGTCGATCCTTCGGGGCATGAAGTCAGCGGCTGCTGCCTGTCGGTATCGCTGCGCGACTATGCCCGCATCGGCCAGTTCGCGCTCGAAGGAGGCAGGGGCGTGGTGCCGGCCGACTGGTTCCGCGAGGCCACGCGCAGCCATGCCGCGATCGGCGAGCCGGGTTACGGCTATGGCTATCAATGGTGGACCTATCCGCAGGGCCGCTTTGGCGCATCGGGCATCTTCGGCCAGACGATCCGCATAGATCCGAAGACCCGCACCGTCATCGCCATCTCGTCCGCTGCGCCCAAGGCGACCGACAAGGCCTATTCGGCCGCGCGGACTGCGTTCCTCGATAAGCTGTTCGCGGCAGCGGCCAACTGAGTTCCCCTCCCGCTTGCGGGAGGGGTTAGGGGAGGGGAGAGCAGGCCCTCACTCGACCCGTTCGAAGTGCCCCGTCTCGAACCCCGCGACCATCAGCGCAGCGATCCGCTCGGCCACCACCTCGGGCGCCTTGACGCTCTGCGGATCCTCGCCCGGATAGGCGCGCGCGCGCATCTTGGTCCGCGTCGCGCCGGGATCGACGATCCTCACGCGCACGCCGCTGATGTGGCGGACTTCCTCGCCATAGCTGAGCAGCAGATTCTCGAATGCCGCCTTGGACGCGCCATACATGCCCCAATAGGCGCGCGGCTGCCGCCCCACGCTGGACGTGAGTCCGATCACCCGCGCCTCCTTCGCCGCTTTGAGCAGCGGATCGAACGCCGCGAGCATCGCCGCCTGGGCGGTGACGTTGAGCGTCAGCACCTTGGCGAACTCCTTGAAGTCGATCGCCGGTACCGCGCTCAGCGTGCCCAGCGCCGCGGCGTTGAGCACCAGCATGTCGAGCGCGGGCCAGCGCTCGGCGACGGCGCCCGCCAGGCGCGACACGCTTTCGTTCTCGGTCAGGTCCATCGGCGCGATCGTCGCCGACCCGCCGGCCTCGAAGATCGCTTCCTCGATTTCCTCGAGCCCACCGGCAGTGCGCGCCGTCAGGATCACATGCGCGCCCGCCGCGCCCAGCACGGTGGCGGTCGCGGCGCCGATGCCGCGGCTCGCGCCGGTGACGAGCGCGATCTTTCCGTCGAGGGGTTTGCTGGTCATCCGCCTTCTTCCGTTCGCCCTGAGCTTGCCCGCGCTCCATAAGGCAGAACAATGCTTCGACAACCCCAGATCAGGTCCGGGGCCGAACGGAATTCACGATTGGATCAGCCGATCCGCTCTTCCAGCAGCGCGAACTGGTCGACCGGCTGGAGCTCGTCCTGGTCGGTGAGCGTGGTGGGATAGTCGCCGGTGAAGCAGGCGTCGCAATATTTCGGGTGGATGTCGGCGCGGCGCGCTTCGCCCAGTGCTTTGTAGAGCCCGTCGATGCTCACGAACGAAAGGCTGTCGGCATGGATGAAGTCGGTCATCCCGCTCACGTCCAGCTTGGCGGCCAGCAGCTTGGCGCGCTCGGGGGTGTCGACGCCGTAGAAGCAGCTGTGGCGGGTCGGCGGCGAGGCGATGCGCATATGCACCTCCGCCGCGCCGGCCTCGCGCATCATCTGCACGATCTTCAGGCTGGTGGTGCCGCGCACGATCGAATCGTCGATCAGCACGATCCGCTTGCCCTGGATCAGCTCGCGGTTGGCGTTGTGCTTGAGCTTGACGCCCAGGTGGCGGACCTTGTCGCCCGGCTGGATGAAGGTGCGCCCCACATAGTGCGAGCGGATGATCCCCAGCTCGAAGGGGATGCCGCTCTGCTGGGCATAGCCGATCGCCGCCGGCACGCCCGAATCGGGCACGGGAACGACCAGGTCAGCCTCGACCGGCGACTCGATCGCGAGCTGCGCGCCGATCGCCTTGCGCACCGAATAGACCGAGCGATTCTCGTTGATCGAGTCGGGGCGCGAGAAATAGACATATTCGAAGATGCACGGCCGCGCCGCCATCGGCGGGAAGGGCTTGTGCGACGAAACCTCGGTGCCCTTGACGATCACCAGCTCGCCCGGCTCGACGTCGCGGACATATTCGGCACCGACCACGTCGAGCGCCACCGTCTCGGACGCGAAGATCACCGAATCGTCGAGCTTGCCCATCACCAGCGGTCGGATCCCGAGCGGATCGCGGCAGGCGATCATGCCCTCGGGGGTCATCACGATCAGCGAATAGGCGCCCTCGACCTGCTTGAGCGCATCGATGAAGCGATCGATCAGCGTGCGATACTGCGAGGTGGCGACGAGGTGGATGATCACCTCGGTGTCCGAAGTCGACTGGAAGATCGCGCCGCGGCGGACGAGGTCGCGCCGCAGCCGCATCGCGTTGGAGATATTGCCGTTGTGCGCCACCGCGAAGCCGCCGCTCGCCAACTCGGCATAGAGGGGCTGGACGTTGCGGATCGCCGATCCGCCAGTGGTCGCATAGCGCACATGGCCGCAGGCGGTGGTGCCCGGCAGCGCGCGGATCACGTCGTCGCGGTCGAAATTGCCCGCGACATGGCCCATCGCGCGGTGGGTGTGGAACTGTTGTCCGTCCCAGCTCGTGATGCCGGCGGCCTCCTGCCCGCGGTGCTGGAGCGCGTGCAGCCCTAGCGCCACGAGCGCGGCGGCGCCCTCGGAGCCGGAAACTCCGAAAATGCCGCACTCTTCGTGCAGCTTGTCGTCATCGAACGGGTGCGTGGTAAGCATCAGCCCTCGAGGGGTTGGGAACTCTTGCGCGCCATATAGTGCGTCCGCGCGCATTTGTCGCCGGGTTGTCATAAACAAAAGTCGGCGCGGCAATGGCCCGATGCGGGGCAATGTGCAAGCTGTGGCAAGCCACGGCTTCCGCAGGTGTGGTGGGCAGGCTAAAGCGGCCGGATGGCCGACGAACGCGATAGCACGCTTGCCCTCGATCCCAAATACGACGCCGCCGGACTGATCACCGCGGTCGCGACCGATGCCGCCACCGGCGAGCTGCTGATGCTCGCGCACATGAATGCCGAGGCGCTGGCGAAAACGCTCGAGACCGGCGAAGCGCATTTCTGGTCGCGCAGCCGCGCGCGCCTGTGGAAGAAGGGCGAGACCTCCGGCCATGTGCTCCGCGTGGTCGAGGCGCGGATCGATTGCGATCAGGACGCGCTCTGGCTCAAGGTCGAGCCCCACGGCCCCGCCTGCCACACCGGCGAGCGCAGCTGCTTCTTTCGCCGGATCGAAGATGGAAGGCTGGTCCGCGACGCATGAGGGCAGGGGCGCCGCTCGCAGCTCTGCTCCTCGCCGCCTGCTCGGGCGGTCAGCCGCCGGGCAATGCGCAGCAGCCGCAGGACCTCGAAAGCGCCGCGATAGAACGCGGGCTCGTCCGCGATCCTGCCGAGGGGGACATCGCCGGCGTCTACGCCCGTGACGCTGATCGCCTGTGTATCGTGCCCGAAGGCGACGCCTACCGGATCGGCGCGCATGTCGACTACGGCGACGGGATCGCCTGCAGCGCCACCGGCACGCTCCACCGCAGCGGCGCCCGGCTCCGCGTCCGTTTCGGCAGCGGCGAGGCGTGCAGCTTCGACGCGCACCTCGACGGCGACAATATCCGCTTCCCGGGCGTGCTGCCGGACGGCTGCAAAACCTTCTGCCGCGGTCGCGCCTCCTATGCCGGGCTCGAAGCCGCCCGGATGAGCGAATCGACAGCCGAGGCCCGGGCGATGCGCGACACCGCCGGACGCCGGCTCTGCGGAAGCTGACCCTCAACGCGCCATTGACACGCGCCTGAAGCCGATGCTTATTATTCGCATGGGGACGGCGGTCTCCCCACGAGGCGACAGCCAAAGAATCGCGTCCTGCTTCTTATGGAAGGACGCCTCATGCCCTCGTTGAACAGTATCGCCCCTGACAAGCTGGCACGCCTGATCGGGACTCCCGGGTCGCCCGCCGTGATCGACGTCCGGACCGGCGAAATGCCTCATTTGATCCCAAGCGCCATCCAGCGTAGCGCCAGGGCAGTAGAGCAATGGGGACCGGCGCTCGCCGGCTCCGCTGCCGTCATCGTCGATGAAGACGGCCAGGCATCGGCGCACGGCATAGCTGCCTGGCTCCGAACCGAAGGAGTCGCAGCCGAAGCCCTGGAGGGCGGGCACGCGGCATGGCGTGCTGCCGGGCTGCCGCTCCTCGACACCGCGAAGCTGCCGCGCCGGGACGCACAGGGCCGCACGCTCTGGATCACCCGCGCCCGGCCGAAGGTCGATCGCATCGCCTGCCCGTGGCTGATCCGGCGCTTCGTCGATCCGAACGCGCGCTTCCTCTACGTGCCGCCGGCCGATGTGGTTCGCACAGCGAAGGAACTCGACGCGGCGGCTTTCGATGTCGCCGACGACGCGGTGTTCTGGAGCCATCGCGGCGATCGCTGCACTTTCGATCTCATGGTCGAGGCGTTCGGCCTCGGCGACTTCCCTGCGATCGACTATCTCGCCACGGTCGTGCGCGGCGCGGACACCGCCCGGCCCGAGCTGGCGCCTGAGGCCGCGGGGCTGCTTGCGGTCTCGCTCGGCCTTTCGCGCATGTACGCAGACGATCTCGAGCAGCTCGATGCCGGCATGCTCGTCTATGACGCGCTCTATCGCTGGTGCCGCGACGCGCGCGGCGAGACGCACGACTGGACCTCGCACAAGCCGCGCGAGGTGCGGGCATGAGCACCGTGACGCTGGATACTGCGGTCGCGTCCACGCGGCCCGAACCGGTGACGCTCGGCCAGGCCTTCTGGGTGTGGCTACGGGTGGCAATGCTCTCGTTCGGCGGCCCCGCCGGGCAGATCGCAGTGATGCACCGCATCCTGGTCGAGGAGAAGCGCTGGATCGGCGAGCAGCGATTCCTCCACGCGCTCAACTATTGCATGCTCCTGCCGGGGCCAGAGGCGCAGCAGCTCGCCACCTATGTCGGCTGGCTGATGCACCGCGCGAAGGGCGGCATCCTCGCGGGTGTGCTGTTCGTGCTGCCCGGCGCAATCTCGATCATGGCGCTCAGCTGGATCTATGTCCTCTACGGCAAGCTCGGGATCGTCTCGGCGCTGTTCTTCGGATTGAAGGCCGCGGTGCTGGCAGTGGTGCTGCAGGCAGTGGTGCGGATAGGCAGCCGCGCGCTGCGCTCCAACGCCGCCCGGTCGCTGGCCGTGGCCGCCTTCGTGCTGATCTTCTTCCTCGGCGTCCCCTTTCCGATGATCGTGCTCGGGGCGGGGCTGATCGGCTGGTGGGCCGGACATAAAGGCCATGCTGCCTTTCGCGGTGGCGGCGGACATGGTGCAGGCAAGGGGCCGATCGTCGCGGACGCCGATACGCTGCTCGGAGAGGAGCTGCCCGCGCACGCGCGCCCAACCTGGCGCGCAACGGTGAGCACGGCCTTGCTGTGGCTGGCACTCTGGCTGGTGCCGGTAGTCGCGCTGGTGGTGACCTTAGGGCCGGATCACGTGTTCAGCCGCATCGCGACCTTCTTCTCGACGATGGCCGTGGTGACCTTCGGCGGGGCCTATGCGGTGCTCGCCTATGTCGCGCAGCAAGCCGTCGAGAACTACCACTGGCTGCAACCCACGGAGATGCTCGACGGGCTCGGAATGGCCGAGACCACTCCGGGGCCGCTGATCATGGTGCTCCAGTTCGTCGGCTTCCTGGGTGCCTATCGCGACGCAGGGGGGCTCGATCCGTTGCTCGCCGCGACGCTCGGCGGCCTGCTGGCGACCTGGGTGACCTTCACGCCCTGCTTCCTGTGGATCTTCTTCGGTGCGCCGTTCATCGAGCGGCTGCGCGGCAACGCAGCGGTATCGGGCGCGCTTTCGGCGATCACCGCGGCGGTGGTTGGCGTGGTGCTCAATCTGGCGATCTGGTTCGCGCTGCACACCCTCTTCCGCGCCACGGTGCCGATACGCCTCGGACCGATTGGCTTCGATGCGCCGGTGCTCGCGAGCATCGATCCCTGGGCACTGGCCCTCGCGGCGGGGGCGGTTATCGCAGTGATCGGGTTGCGCGCCGGCGTGATCACGACGCTCCTGGCGACTTCCGTTGCGGGGATATGCCTGCACTTGGCCAGGCTGATCGGCTGATGCTCGGTGTCGAACGCAGTGAGGAGCCGGGCCGCTAGCGGGCGGACTGGCTGGCTCGATGCTGGCATTGGCTTGGAAGAGGGCTTCCAAAATAGGATTTGTTCTGCTTTCGTTCGAATATGCGCAAGCAGCAAGATCCTCTTCGATCACATCGGGCCGCATCGGCGTCGCGCGGCCGGAGCGTAGTTGTTGCGAAGCTGGAGCGTCAGCGGCGCGTGGCTGGAGCGTGCGTGGCGCGTGGGCGTCGCTTCACTGTAGCGTGGGTGGCGCGTCGGTGGCGCGTTGGTGTCGCGTAAGTGGCGCGTCAGTGTAGCTTCGCTGGCGCTTCCCTGTCGCTTCGGCGAAAAAACGCAATATCGAGTCAACGGAGTCAACCGAACAGCTCGCAACTTCGATGACCGGGCTACGGCGTAGGTGCGTCAATTACTTGACGTTCACGTAAAGGGAAAGTACGAAAGCAGCATGTCCGCTACTGCCTTTCCGGTCGAGGCCCTGGCGCCAATCGAGGCGCGTCCCGACAAGGACGCTTTTTCCATCACCGATCTCTGCGCCGAATTTGCGGTCACCCCGCGCGCGCTCCGCTTCTACGAGGATGAGGGGCTGATCTCGCCCGAGCGGCGCGGCACGCAGCGCATCTACTCGCACCGCGATCGCGCCCGGCTTGCCTGGATCCTGCGCGGCAAGCGTGTCGGGTTCAGCCTCGCCGAGATCAAGGAGATGATCGATCTCTACGACATCGGCGACGGCCGCCGTGTGCAGCGTCAGGTGACGCTCGAGCGTTGTCTCGATCGCATCGCACTGCTCGAGAACCAGAAGCGCGACATCGATGCCGCGATCGCCGAGCTCCAGCAATTCGTCGAGCTGATCAAAAGCCGCGACGTCCAATGAGGATCTGAAATGCCGCAATATACTCCGCCCGTCCGCGACACGCGCTTCATTCTGGATCGGGTCATCGGGCTCGATCGCTACGCCAATCTCCCGGGCTTCCAGAATGCGACGCCCGATGTCGTGGAAGCCGTGCTCGATCAGGGCGGCCAGTTCGTCGCCGACGTGCTTTTCCCGCTCAACCAGGTCGGAGACCAGCATGGCTGCACCCGGGGCGACGATGGCAGCGTCGTCACGCCTCCGGGCTTCAAGGAGGCGTACCGGCAGTTCGTCGAGAGCGGCTGGGGCACGCTGAGCGCGCCGGCGGAGTTCGGCGGGCAGGAGATGCCGCACATCGTCTCCACGGCGTTCCAGGAATATATGATCTCGGCCAACATGGCTTTCGCCATGTATCCGGGCCTCACCCACGGCGCGATCGCTGCGCTGCTGGTCAAGGGCTCGGCGGAGCAGAAGGCGCAGTACGTCCCCAAGATGGTGTCGGGCGAGTGGGGCGGCACGATGAACCTCACCGAGCCGCAATGCGGCACCGATCTCGGCCTCATCCGCACCCGCGCCGAGCCGCAGGCGGACGGCAGCTATTCGATCACCGGCACCAAGATCTTCATCTCCTCCGGCGAGCACGACCTGACCGAGAACATCATTCATCTGGTGCTCGCCAAGACGCCCGGCGCGCCGGAGAGCACCAAGGGCATTTCGCTGTTCGTGGTCCCCAAGTTCCTGGTCAACGAAGACGGCTCGCTCGGTGAGCGCAACGCCGTCTCCTGCGGCTCGATCGAGCACAAGATGGGCATCCACGGCAATTCGACCTGCGTCATGAACTATGACGGCGCGAAGGGCTGGCTCGTCGGCGAGGAGATGAAGGGCCTCGCCGCGATGTTCATCATGATGAACGCGGCGCGGCTGGGCGTGGGCCTTCAGGGGCTCGCAGTCGGGGAGACCGCGTACCAGAATGCCGTCCAGTACGCCGGCGACCGCCGCCAGGGTCGCGCGCTCACCGGGCCCGCCGAGCCCGGCGAGAAGGCCGATACCCTCTTCGTCCATCCCGACGTGCGCCGGATGCTGATGGAAGCCAAGTCGCTGACCGAAGGCTTGCGCGCGCTGTGCCTGTGGGGAGCGCTCCAGGTCGATCTCGAACATTCCGCCGCGAGCGAGGAGGAGCGCCAGCTCGCGGCCGATCTGGTCGGACTGCTCACCCCGGTCATCAAGGGCGTCGGCACCGATATCGGCTACAAGGTCGCGACCGACGCGCAGCAGGTCTATGGCGGCCATGGCTACATCGCCGAATGGGGCATGGAGCAGTATGTCCGCGATGCCCGCATCTCGATGATTTACGAGGGCACCAACGGCGTCCAGGCGATGGACCTCGTCGGGCGTAAGCTCGCGATGAACGGCGGCCGCGCCGTCCAGGCTTTCTTCAAGCTGGTCGGCGAAGAAGTTGCCGCGGCTAAGGGCGACGAGAAGCTCAAGGATTTCGCCGAGGCGCTGGAGAAGGCACTAGGGCATCTGCAGGGCGCGACGATGTGGCTCGCGGCCAACGGCTTCCAGAACCCCAACCAGGTCGGCGCGGGTGCCTATCCGTACATGCAGCTCACCGGCACGGTGGCGCTCGGCCTCATGTGGCTGCGCATGGCCAGCGCTGCGGTCGGGGCGCTGGGCGAGGGCGGTGACAACGCGAAGTTCCTCGAAGCCAAGCTGGTCACCGCCCGCTTCTACGCCGAACGCTTCCTTCCCGAGGCCGGCGCGCTCCGCCGCAAGGTCGAGGCTGGCAGCGAAACCGTGATGGCGCTGGACCCGGAGATGTTCCGGGCAGCGTGACGCGCCGGCCTAGCGGGGGTCCGCCGGCGGGGCGGGGGTAGGCGCTGGCTTGATGACGGGAAGGGTCAGGACGACTGGGGCTTCCTTGCGGCGGACGCCCGTCAGCGGCGCCGGTCCTACGGATGCGGCGGGCACCGCGCCAGGCGTAGGCGTTGGGCTCGGGACGATCAGCGGCTGCACCACAGGCGGCTGGACGCGCATGCACTGGAGCGGGCTAGGGCGCTTGAACTGCTGGCAGTTCCACAGCGCCTTGGCATAGCCCTGGGCAGTGTCGCGCAGATAGCTGAACGACATCGCCGCCGTCTGCGCCGGCGTGGCAGGAAGCTTGGCAGGCTTCTGTGCTGAATCGGTCCAGGCCATGAACTTGCAATAAAGCCGTTCGCCGCAGGTCTTGATCGCCAGCGCCGCAAAGGCATCCGGGTTCATCTTGCGGTCGAGCGTGACCAGAAAGTGGTTCGCGTCGAGTCCGGTCCCGGCGGGCGGGGGCACCGCGCTGTCGGGAATGGTCGCGGGGTCGATGATCGAACCGTCGCCCTGGAGCGCTTCGAACGCGGTGCTGCCGTCGTCGTGATGCGCCGGAGACAGCCGCGCCATCTTGGGCACATTGGGCTCAGAGGCCACATAGCTGCGGTTGAATGCCGGCGGGGTTCCCCACCAGCCTGCCCAGCGGAAGAACAGGTGGGTGTCCACCGCGGTGATCTTGTCGAGGCTGGAGCTCCAATAGGGCACCACCCAGTTGGTGTGATAGTGCGTCGCGTGCCCCACCGGCTTGTAGACCGAGCCGTTCAGCGCCAGCCGGGCAACATCCCGGGCTCTCTGCCAGACAGCCGGGCTGGGGGCGTAACGCAGCATCGCGCCGTCGCAGGTAAAGGTGAACTGGCAGCCAGTGCTGCGCTCGGCACCCTGGAAGACGACACCGCACACGGTCTTGGGAAAGGCAGGGTGGCGCACTCGATTGATCACCACCTGGGCCACCGCGCGCTGCCCCACTGCATCATCGCCCGCCTCATAATAGACGGCGGCAGCGAGGCAATCGACTGCCCGCGCCTGACTGTCGCCGCTGCCGTACAGACGGAAGGCACGGGCTGCGGGATTGGGTGCGGTGGAGAAGGGAATGCCGGCGTTGATCGCCCGCGCATCCTCGGGTGCCACGGCCTGGAGCTTGAGCGGCTCGACCGGCGGCAGCTCGGCCTGGGGGACGACGCGTTTGGAGATGACCACGGGCGGGCGCTTGTGGACTATGGGACGCGGCGCATTGATCACAATCAGCGTCGGCACGGTGATCGCCGCGAGTGCGATCAGGCCGAGCAGAAGCCGAAGCACCGCCCCGCGCCGCGGCTCGGGCGCAGGTGCCAGCACTTCGACCTTGGGCGCTTGCATCAACATGGTGCCGCCTTCGCCTCAGCCAAGCCGGCGGATGCGACGCGAGATGCGGGAAACAAAGGCACGATCGAGGGGCAAGCAAGGCTCCTTGGGAGGGTCGCCGCCCTTAACGCAGAAGGATGCGCGTGGGAACCATTGCGGCGCCGGAACGCCGCAATGGAGAGGTCGGTCCCCGCCCGGTCGGTTCGGCGGGGAGGCGGCGGCAGAGCGATCAACTCTCCGGGAGGAAGTCCGGAACGCTCAGATAGCGCTCGCCCGTGTCATAGTTGAACCCGAGGACGCGCACCCCGTCGGGCAGGTCGGGCAGCTTCTGGAGGATCGCGGCGAGCGTCGCACCCGAGCTGATGCCCACTAGCATGCCTTCCTCACGGGCGGCGCGCCGCGCCATGTCCTTCGCCACGTCCGCGCCGACCTTGATCACCCCGTCGATCGCATCGGTATGGAGGTTCTTGGGCACGAAGCCCGCGCCGATGCCCTGGATCGGATGCGGTCCCGGCTGCCCGCCCGAGATGACCGGCGAGAGTTCGGGCTCGACTGCGAAGACCTTGAGGTTTGGCCAGGTCTTCTTCAGCATCTCCGAAACGCCGGTGATATGCCCTCCGGTTCCGACACCAGTGATGATGACGTCGATGGGAGTGTCGCGGAAATCGTCCAGGATCTCTTGCGCCGTCGTGCGGACATGGACTTCGACGTTCGCGGGATTCTCGAACTGCTGCGGCATCCAGGCGCCGGGCGTAGTCTCGACCAGTTCCATCGCGCGTTCGATGGCGCCCTTCATCCCCTTTTCGCGCGGGGTGAGGTCGAATGTGGCACCATAGGCGAGCATCAGCCGGCGCCGCTCCAGCGACATACTCTCGGGCATGACGAGGACGAGCTTGTAGCCCTTGACCGCCGCGACCATCGCGAGCCCCACGCCGGTGTTGCCGCTGGTGGGCTCGACGATCGTACCGCCGGGCTGGAGCTGGCCCGAAGCCTCCGCCGCTTCGACCATCGAGAGCGCGATACGATCCTTGATCGAACCGCCGGGATTGGAGCGTTCGGACTTGATCCAGACCTCTGCGCCCGGGAATAGCTTCTGCACCCGGATGTGCGGCGTGTTGCCGATCGTCTCCAGGATCGTGTTGGCCTTCATGTCGAAGTCTCCTTTGGCGTGAACTCGAGTGTGGCCGGAGGATCGAAGGTGCGAGCCTGCCTGAGCTCAGGAAATAGCTTCGCCCATAGCATCGTGACAAGGATCGCGCCGATGCCGCCGCCGACGACCGCGGCCACCGGCCCGATCAGCGCGGCCAGAAAGCCGGATTCCGCTTCGCCCAGCTCGTTCGAGCCGGAGACGAACAGCGTCGAGACCGCGCCCACGCGGCCGCGCATCTCGTCCGGCGTATAGAGCTGGATCAGCGACTGGCGGACGTAGACCGAGACCATGTCGGCAGCGCCCAGTGCGAAGAGCGCGACGAGCGATACCAGCACCGCAGGAGCGAGGTCGTGCCCGACGGCCGCAGAACCGAATATGGGCAGCAACAGCGGCGCCGACGCCCCGAACACCACCGTCGCCAGACCGAACGCCGCCACCGCCAGCAGCATCTTCTTGCCTACCTCGCGTTTCAGCGGGCGGAAGGAGAAGAGTACCGCGACCGCCACGGCGCCTAGAGCCGGCGCGGCGCGCAGATGGCCGAGCCCAGCGGCGCCGACGTGGAGGATGTCGCGCGCATAGACCGGAAGCATCGCGGTCGCGCCGCCGAGCAGCACCGCGAACAGATCGAGCGAGATCGCGCCGAACACCAGCCGATTGCGCTTCACATAGCGCAGCCCGTCGGCCATCTGCGACCAGGGGTTGCCGGGGAACTTGGCAGCGCTCCGCGGCACCGGCGTGATCAGCAGCAGCATGACAAATGAAAGCACGAAGAGCCCGCCAGATACGGCATAAGGTAGCCAGGCTGTGGCGGCGTAGAGATAACCGCCCATTGCCGGCCCTACGACCGTGCCCGCCTGCCAAGCTAGCGCACTGAGCGCGATTGCGGTGGGAAGGATCTCCTTCGGCACCAGATTGGGCGCTAGCGCCTGGAGTGCGGGGCTGGCGAAGGCGCGCGCCACGCCGAGCAAGGCGGCAATTCCGAACAGCGCGGGAAGGCTGATGGTGCCGGACCAGGTGAGCCAGGCGAGGCTCAGCGCACAGAACGCCTCGAGCGCGAGCGCGGCGCGCGCGATCCAGCGCCGATCAACCCGGTCTGCAACCCAGCCTGCCACGAGCGACAACGCCAGCAGCGGCAGGAACTGGGCGACGCCGATCAGCCCGAGCTGGAAGGCGGCGGCCTTGATGCCCATCGATGCGCGGGCGATGTCGTAGACCTGCCAGCCGATCACGATCACCATTGCCATTTGGCCAAGCGTGGCGGCGAGGCGGGCAATCCAATAGGCGCGGAAGTTCGGAACCGAGAAGGGATGTGCGGCCATCGGCGCTGCCTTAGGCACCGCTGCGCCGCGGACGCAACATGGATCGGGTTTGTCACCCCCGATCATCAGGGTGAATGACCGATGCAGGTTAGTGTCATCCCCTAGGATCGGACCTATGCAACATTGCCGAACAAATATAAAACTCAACGAGTTGGCGGCTCGCTCCGCCAGGACGGGGGCCAAGGATGACGCAGTTCGCCCCTGGCGGGGGAACAATGGGGGATGCGGTGCGTGCCTTCGACTGGGCATCGACGCCGCTAGGTCCCCGTGACGCTTGGCCGCCGGAGCTCAAGACTGCCGCGGCGCTCGTCCTCGAATCGCACTTTCCGATGGCGCTCGTCTGGGGCCCGGGGCTTACCACCATCTCCAACAATGCCTTCCTGCCGATTCTGGGCGGCAAGCCGGAGTCGCTCGGCCACAGCTTCCGAGACATCTGGAAGGAGGCGTGGCCGCTGATCGGCCCGATGGTAGAGCGTGCGCTTGCGGGAGAGGCGACCTACCTCGAGGATTTCGAGCTCGACGTGGCGCGGGGCGACGGCGATGCGGTCGACAAGGCATGGTTCACCTTCTGCTACTCCCCCGTCCGACTGGCCGATGGGACGGTGGGCGGGATGATCGACACGGTGGTGGAGACCACCGCAATCGTCCGATCCCGCCGCGAGAGCGAGGTGCTGCGCGACGAGCTTGCCCACCGGCTCAAGAACACCATGGCGATGGTACAGTCGCTCGCGCGGCGAACGCTCAAGGGGCTGGATGACCGCGAGGTGGTCAAGACCTTCGAGAAGCGGATCGTCGCGATGGGGCAGGCGCATGAAGCGCTCGCCCGCGGCGGCTGGCAGAGCGCATCGCTGGGCGAGCTCGCCGACGGGCTGCTCGCGATGCACGGCGACCGCTTCGACGTGAAGGGACCCCAAGTCGCGCTGGGCGCGTCCGCCACGCTGCGCCTCTCGCTCATCCTCCACGAGCTTGCCACCAACGCGGCCAAATATGGTGCGCTCTCGGTGCCCGAGGGGCGGGTCCAGCTCGAATGGCGGATCGAGCCGACGCCGCGGGGCGACGAGCTCGCGCTGTGCTGGCGCGAGCATCGCGGCCCCCCGGTCACCCCGCCGACCCACACCGGCTTCGGCACGCGCCTGATCGACATGGGCCTGATCGGCGGGTGCAAGGTCGAGCGCCGCTACCCGGCCCACGGCGTGGAAGTGGACCTGCGCGTGTCGGTCGCCTATCTCGCCGACCGCTGAACCCGCGCAGGCCTGCATCCATCAGCGGCAGCGGATCTGCTGCTGGTTGCGCTCGACCTGGCTGCCGAGCGCGCCGCCGGCGATCGCGCCGAGCAGCGTTCCCACCGTGCTCGACCGGCGCCCGGCGATCACGTTGCCGAACAGCCCGCCGGCGGCCGCGCCGACGATGAGACCGGTCGTGCCGTCGCTGCGGCGGCAGTAATAGCGGCCGTCGTCGCCACGATAGACGCGCTCGTCGGACGCAAGCACGCGCTCCTGATAATTGCCCGAACGATAATCGCGTGCCGGATCGTAATCGGAATCGTCGTAGCGCTCTTCATAGCGGCCATCGCCCGCATCGATGCGGGTGGCCTGATAGCGGCGATAGCGTTCGAGCGCGTCCTGGAATGCCCGATATTCGGTATCGAAGCGGCGCTGTGCCTCCTCGAACCGCTCCTCCTCGTCCTGCGAGCGGCTTTCGTAGCGATAGGCCGTCTGCGCTGCGGCGGGCATCGCGGTGGCCACGGTGGCGGCAGCGGCCGCGGCGAGGAGGAGGGACTTCATCGAATGGCTCCTGACTGGTTACTGGGCCCATGGGCCGGCGTGCTGGTGTTCGGCGAGGGCGGCTGTAGCTTTGCTGAACGTAGATTTGGGGGAGGCGGTTGTTGGTTCGTTGCGTCCTCCCCCTCCGTCAGGCTGCGCCTGCCACCTTCCTCTGGCGGGGGAGGATAGAGGCTGGGAGAAGCCCCATCTTGCGCCGCGCGGGCCGATGCGGGATCAAGCGGGTCCGGAAGCGTTTACGGCCGGTCTTGCTGCGATGCAGCATTGTTGCCATATGGAATTGATGAAGTTGAGCCTCGAACCCGATCCCGTTTCGCCCCAGACGATGATCCCGACCGTGCTCGAGGCGATCGTGCGCCTGCGCTGCCTCTCGATCACGTACAACCGCACCCGGATGATCCTGGCGCCGCATATCCTCTACGGCCGAAACGGCGGGCTCTACATCGACGGCGTGGTCATTTCGCGCGAAGGAATGATCCCGCGCGAGGAGAAGGTGGGGAGCTTCAAGCTCGACGGCCTCAAGGACCTGACTTTGCTCGAACGCGAATTCGCAGTGAGCGCGCTGTTCGACCGCAGCCTCGACAAGTACCAGGCCGAGACGCTGATGGCGGTGGAGCCGCCCGCGGCCTGACGGGGGCGCACCCAGTTTTGACTCTTTTGGCGAGAACGCGATTCATCTCGCAACTTTGTTGCGTGGACGCAGGGGTGGGGGCGGCGATCCGTTGAGTGCTGCGAACGCGAGCCGATAGTCGAAGCTGCGGCGCATGCCGACCTGCTTGCCCCGGTAGAAACGCGGCGTGACGACGCCGTTGAGCGCGCGATCCATGGCGTGCCCGAACATCTCGTCATAGCCCATATGGAGCGCCAGATTCCACGCGGCCGCGAAGCTCTCCGCGCCGGGCCGGCTGCGGAGATTGTAGGCGGACTGCTTGGTCATGCCCACCGCGCGGGCGGCGTGGAGCACGCTGCCCATCGCAGCGAGCGCGGCAATGAAATTGCGCTGGCGCTGCGGCGACCAGCCATTGTGCTGGATACGGCCCAGCGGAACGGGCGTGAAGGCGAGGAGATCGGCATCCTCGGCTTCGGGCGGAGCGTTCGGGACGGCGAAGGGCTCACGGGGGTGCGGCGACTCGGTCATCGACGAGTCTATCCCAGACGAAATCCTACATTGGAAGGGGCAACGAACGCCGGCGCGTGCGGGTCAATCCTTGCGGAAATCGGGCTTGCCGTCGGCATCCTCGGGATAGTCGTCGGGCGAGACGCTGGCCTGGTTCTTGACGGCGCGAAGCTCCTCGGCGGGGCGATCGCCGCCCTTCTTGAGCTCGCCGCCGGGCTTGTTGGGCTGGGCTTGCTTGTCGGTCATGGCGGGAGAACGCGTGGGACGTGGTGCAGTTGCGTGAACGCGGGCGGTGCCCTCAGGCCGAGGGGTGCGCCACATCGGTGTGGCGGAGCAGCCATTCGCGGGCGTGCGCAGCTTCGTGGCGCTCATAGACTTCATAGTGAAGGCCGGGGATCAGCGCGCTTTCGATCCGGCTCGCGGCGCGCACCCAGCCCGCATCGGCGACGATCGCGACGCGCTCGACCTGGCGGATCAGCCGGAAAAGGCTAGGGAGGTGCTTCAATTCTTCGGTGATCGCCGAAAGCGCGATCGAAGGCGAGCCGCGAACATCGGCAAGGATGTCGAGCTTGGGCATATCGTCGAGGATCGCCCAGAGGCGATTGAGCGCGGGTCCGACATCGGCGGCGGTGAACCGGCCTTCGGCGACGATCTCGATCGCGCGGGAGGAGAGGGGGGTGATGGTGAGCATGCTTGTCTTCCCTTTGCGTTTCGCGAGTAACGCGCGTCGGGGCGGGAAGATGCCGCTAGAATCGCTCGACGGGGACGCCCAGCTCCAGCGCAGCATTCGCCATGCGCTTGTCGAAGGTTGCAAGCCGGCACCCGGCGTCGCGCGCGATCGCCAGGTGCAGCGCATCGCCGCCACGCAAGCCGAGATCATAGCGATCGGCGATCTGCGCAGCCTTCTCGAAATGCTCGTCCTCGACCGCGAGCGTGAGGAAGCTGGCTTCGCGCAACACGTTCCATGCCGCGAGCGCGGCTGCGCGCCTGTCGAGCGTGAGCGCGTTGCTGCGGACCTTGAGCGCGAGCGCGCTCGATACTTCGGTGACGACCCAGCCGGAGATGAAAAGCGAGCCAACCGGCTGCCGCGCGAACCATGCATCCGCCTGCTCGCTATGTTCCTCGGGCGTGAGCAGCGCGACCGCGAGCGACGCGTCGAGATAGATCATCAATAGCCGGAGTCGCGCATGCGGCGGACGAGATCGGCCGCGGATTCCTGCTGATAGGGCATGGTCTCGCGCAGCTTGCGGAGTGCTTCGACGTCCACTGGCCGGAGCTCGCGCTGCTTCTTCGGGGGCACGAGCCGCGCGGCGGGCTTGCCGCGGCGGGTGATCTCAATGCTCTCGCCCGCCTCGACTCGATCGACGATCTCGCTGAGGCGCGCCTTGGCGTCGGCTAGGTTGATGCGTTCCATGGCGGGGCGGGGCTCCTGGCTATGTCTGTGACGATATCGAATAATGTCAGTGCCGCCAAATGTGGGTTGATAATTTCAGAGGATCAGTGCCGAGTTTTCCTGCTCCCAGGCTTTGATGTCACGGTAACATGACTCCACCGCTACCGGCGCCGAGACCTTGATGAGCATGAATGTGCTTACCAGAACTCTATAGAAATAGCTCGGCGCTTGCTCAACGTAGGCGCGTCGGGCGAGAGGATCTGTAATGCCTTCCAGGTCAAACTTCGGTGGTGGTCCATGAACCATAGCCATGATGGGCGCTGACCGACCGTGTATGTAATCTGAATATGCCTGATGGATTTGTCGAGCTGCTCGATCTGCAGTTGAGGGGTCATCTAGGCCACCGCAACGATGAACGAAGGCTCGAATATTCTTCCGACGAACTGGGGAGGCCCGTCAGCTTCTCCTTCACGCCAAAAATATTCTAAGTACGCGTCGTGCTGATCCGTCCATCTAGAATGCACAATGGCGAGAGATATATATGAAATGTCCTCCGACAGTTCATCGAGAACGCGGAACATAAGTCCAACTTCTTGCAAGAATCCCTTCGCTATAAGATAATCGATGCACTTCAACCCTGTAATCGACCGTGCAAGCTTCTGCAAAAGCGCCTGCTGCGGCTGCTTTTCTACGAAACGCCAGTTGTAGGCGTTCTCCCACGGAACCCATTGTGCCGGAGGAATATGTGCTTCGGCTACGCGGAAATAGGTTTCGCCAATTTGAAGTGCATCAAGGCAGGCCTTTCGCATTGACGTTCTTACTCACCCCACCGTGACAAAACTATCCATAACCCGCTTCCGCCCCGCCACTTCAAAATCGATCTCGAGCTTGTTGCCTTCGATCTCGGCGATCACGCCGTAGCCGAACTTCTGGTGGAAGACGCGCATCCCCAATGACAGGTCCTCGCGGGGCTTGGCGCCGAAGCTCACCGCAGACGCGCGGCTCTCCAGCACGCGGGCGGGTTCGCGCGAGAAGGTGCGCTGGGTGAAGCTGCCGCCGGGGTTCTTCGCGTCGACGCCCGCGGCGCGCTGCCAGCCGGGGCCGCGGCCGGTGCCTCGGCCGACATCGGCGAAGGGATCGGCGCGCTCGGACCAGTTGGCGCGCCACAGGCTCTCGCCGCCCGACATGGTGGTCTCGCTCTCGACATGCTCCTGGGGCAGCTCGGCGACGAAGCGGCTGGGGAGCGATGACGTCCATTGGCCGTAGATGCGGCGGTTGGCGGCGTGGAGGATCGTCGCCTGCCTGCGGGCACGCGTGATTGCGACATAGGCGAGGCGGCGCTCCTCCTCCAGGCTGGCGAGCCCGCCTTCGTCGAGCGCGCGCTGCGAGGGGAAGATGCCTTCCTCCCAGCCGGCGAGGAACACGGTGTCGAACTCGAGCCCCTTGGCGGCGTGGATCGTCATGATCGTCACCTTGGGCTCGTCGGCCTGCGCTTCGTTGTCCATCACGAGGGAGACATGCTCGAGGAAGGCCGTGAGGCTTTCATACTCCTCCATCGCGCGGACGAGCTCGCCCAGGTTCTCCAGCCGGCCCGCGGCTTCGGCGGTGCGATCGGCCTGCCACATCGCCGTGTAGCCGCTCTCGTCGAGGATGATGCGCGCGAGCTCGGGGTGGGGGAGGGTGTCGCCCATCGCGCGCCAGCGGGCGATGTCACCGATCAAATTGCCCAGGCTGCGGCGGGCCTGGGGGGTGAGCTCATCGGTATCGAGGATGCGCGCGCCGGCGCTGGTGAGGGGAAGGTCCTGCGCACGGGCGAACTGGTGGACCTTGGCGATGGCCTTGTCGCCGAGGCCGCGCTTGGGGACGTTGACGATGCGCTCGAAGGCGAGGTCGTCGGACGGCTGGGCGACGACACGCAGATAGGCGAGCGCGTCGCGGATCTCCTGGCGCTCGTAGAAGCGGAAGCCGCCGATGATGCGATAGGGGAGGCCGATCGCGATGAACCGGTCCTCGAACTCGCGGGTCTGGTGCTGGGCGCGGACGAGGATCGCGGTGTCGTCGAGGGAGAGGCCGCCGCGCTGGAGGCTCTCGATCTCCTCGCCGACGCGGCGCGCCTCCTCGGGCCCGTCCCAGACGCCGAGGACCTTGACCTTCTCGCCCGCGTCCTTCTCGGTCCACAAGGTCTTGCCGAGGCGGCCGCCGTTGTTGGCGATCACGCCCGATGCGGCGGCGAGGATGTGCGGCGTGCTGCGGTAATTCTGCTCGAGGCGGATCACCTTGGCGCCGGGGAAATCCTTCTCGAACTTGAGGATGTTCTCGACCTGCGCGCCACGCCACGAATAGATCGACTGGTCGTCGTCACCGACGCAGCAGATGTTCTTGCGCTCCTGCGCGAGGAGGCGGAGCCAGAGATACTGGACGCTGTTGGTATCCTGATATTCGTCGACAAGAATATAGCGGAAGCGGTTCTGATAGCTCTCCAAAACATCGCGGTGCGTCTTGAGGATCACCAGCATGTGGAGGAGCAGGTCGCCGAAGTCGCAGGCGTTGAGCGTGCGCAGGCGCTCCTGATATTGCGCATAGAGCGACTGGCCGCGGCCATTGGCATAGGCCTCGCTTTCGCCGGCATCGATGTCGGCGGGGCTCAGGCCCTTGTTCTTCCACTGGTCGATCAGCCCGGCGAGCTGGCGCGCGGGCCAGCGCTTTTCGTCGAGATCGTTGGCGGTGATGAGTTGCTTGAGCAGGCGGAGCTGGTCGTCGGTGTCGAGAATCGTGAAGTTGGACTGGAGCCCGACGAGCTCGGCGTGGCGGCGGAGCATCTTCGCGCCGATCGCATGGAAGGTGCCGAGCCAGGGCACGCCCTCGACCGCTTGCCCCACGAGCCGGCCGACGCGCTCGCGCATCTCGCGTGCGGCCTTGTTGGTGAAGGTGACGGCGAGGATTTCGCTGGGATAGGCGCGGCGGGTCCAGAGCAGGTGGGCGAGGCGCGCGGTGAGCGCGGCGGTCTTGCCCGTGCCGGCGCCGGCGAGGACGAGCACCGGGCCTTCGGTGGTGAGCACGGCTTCGCGCTGGGGCGCGTTGAGGCCCTGGAGATAGGGTGCGTCCTGGGATTCCGCAGGGAGAGTCATCGGCGAACAGGTAGGGAACGGAGGCGAGGAGGGCAACACAAAAGGGGTTGTCCGCGCGACCGGAGCCAGATAGAACAAAAAGGGATCACAGAGGGAGAAGAGGCCATGGCGATCACCGGCAAATGCCACTGCGGCGCGATCCGCTATTCGGCGGAGGGAGCGCCCGAGCACCATGCGCTGTGCCATTGCACCGATTGCCGCGGCTGGTCCGGCGCCCCGATGGCGGGGTGGATCGCCTTCAAGGAGGAGCAGGTGACGATCGAGGGCGAGCCGCAGAGCTACAAATCCTCGGATCTCGCGGTGCGCCAGTTCTGCGGGCGGTGTGGCACCGGGCTCTTCTACCGCAACCCGACCTATCTGCCGGGGATCGTCGACATCCAGTCGGGGACGCTCGACGATGCTGCCAGCAACGCGCCGGGCGCGCATATCGTGGTCAAGGAGCGGCTGCCCTGGATGGCACAGATGCACGAGCTGCCCGAGTTCCAGACCTATCCGGGGATGGACTGAGGCCGCGCAGGCGATTGCGGGCGGGCGGCGGAGCGCCTAACGGGGCGGCATGAACTGGCGGAACCGTAAGCTGCGCCTCGCGCTCGTGCTGGCGCTCGCGATCTTCTCGGCGGTGGTGGCGTGGCGCACCAGCCAGGCACCTACCCCCAAGCCCTGCGAGCCCGGGCGGCACGAGGAGAAGGACGCGAGCGGCAAGGTGGTGAAGATCACGCGGACGCACTGCCGCTAGGCTGCGGCTGGATCAGGTGCTGCGGATGCAACTCTCGATCGCCTTCGCCGCGACCTCGAGGCTGAAGCGGACGCCCTGGGTGTCGGCGCGCAGATCGGCCTTCACATGATCGACCGGGTTCCACACCGCGACCAGCGCACCCGCCGCGAGGGCGAACAGGCTTGCGAACACGAACCGACGTCCCGCTGACTCGCGCATCGCCCGACTCTCCCTCTTCCGGCGCTGTTGCGTTGACGTTCGCTACGACAGCGAAACTGTCAGAGGGATGAACGGGGGGCTGCGCGCACGGGTTCGTTACAGGTAGTGGATTGCGACAAACGGTAGCGTATGCTGGCGGCCATGAGCCACCATTCTATTCCGGGCGATGCACGGACTTCGCCTCTCCTTTCGCGCCGCCGCGCGCTGGCAATGCTGTCGTCGTCCGCCGTCGCCGCCGCATGCAGCAGCGGTGGCGGTTCGCCCACACCTTCTCCGACGCCGACACCAACTCCCACTCCCACGCCAACGCCGGCTCCCACGCCGGTTTCAGGACCCGCGTGGTTCGGCTTCGGCCGCGATGCGCAGCACACGGCGGTGAGCGCGATCGCGTCGCAGGATCTCGGGCGCATCGCTTGGTCGGCCGCAGTCGACCTTGCGCCGCAGTACACGCCTTCCGGTGCGCTGCTCACGCATTACGGATCGCCGGTGGTGACGACCAACAACACGGTGGTGATCCCGGTGAAGACGGCTGCGACCGGCGGGTATCGCGTCGAGGGCCGCGATGGCACCACAGGCGCGCTGATCTGGCAGACCACCACCGACTATGTCATGCCTCCGCGCAACTGGCTGCCGCCGTACAGCGTGCTCCTCACCCAGCAGGGGCGGCTCTATGTGCCGGGAGCGGGCGGCAAGCTGCTGATGCGCACCGACGGCGATTCGGCCAGCGGCACCTTCACCCCGCATCTGTTCTACGGTGCGGCCGCATACAACGCCAATCCCGCGGCCTTCGACGCCACCGTCTTCATCAACACCCCGCTGACGGCCGACGCGACGGGCAACATCTTTTTCGGCTTTCACGTGACCGGCACCAATCCCGCAGGGCTGGTCAGTGGCATCGCGCGTGTCGCCCCGGACGGCGCAGGCACCTGGGTCAGCGCGGCGACCGCTGCAGGCGATCCCACGATCCAGAAGCCGGCGATGAATTGCGCGCCCGCGATCTCGATCGACGGCGGCACGGTTTACATCGCGGTGAACAGGGGCGCGCCCGGCTCCGTGCAAACGGGCTTGCTGCTCGCACTCGACAGCGTGACGCTCGCGACCCGCGGCAAGGCAGTGCTGACGGATCCGAACCTGCTCACGCCGGCGCGCGTCAGTGACGATGGCACCTCCTCGCCGGTGATCGGCTCCGACGGACGTGTGTTCTACGGCGTGCTGGAATCGACGTTCCCGACGCACAATGCCCGCGGCTGGCTGCTGCAGTTCGACTCGCTGCTCAACCCGGCCGGTGTTCCGGGCAGCTTCGGCTGGGACGTGATGCCCAGCGTGATCCCGGCTTCGATGGTGCCATCCTATACGGGCGCATCGACTTACCTGCTCGCGCAGAAATACAACAATTATTACGGCGTAGGCACCGGCGACGGGGGCAACCGAATGGCCGTGCTGGACCCGACGGCGAGCCAGGCGGACCCCATTGTGCCGAGCGTCCAGGTGATGCGCGAAGTGCTGACGATTCTGAGCCCCACGTCGGACGGCGTCTCCCCTGCGGGACGCCGCGAATGGTGCATCAATACGATGGCCGCGGACCCGTTGCGAAGATCGCTCCTCGCGAACAACGAGGACGGCGTGCTGTATCGCTGGGACCTGACGACGAACACATTGACACAGAGCCTGAGGCTCAACACCGGTCTCGGCCAGGCCTATACGCCGACGCTGGTGGGTGCGGACGGCGCGGTGATCGCGATCAGCAACGCGAGGCTCTATTCGATTCGAGCTTAGGCTCCCGAGCTTCAGCGACGGAACGGGTCGCTGAAGCGAGGATCGGTCGTGAGCGCGCGGTCGTTGAGGGTCATCAAAAAGGCGACCAGCGCTGCCCGATCGGCCGCGCTGAGGTTCAGACGCAGCGGTCTGCCGTCCCGCCGCAGGCGATCGTCGAGCGCGGGGCCGCTTTGAATGCCGTGGTCGTAGAACGCGACGACCTCGGCCAGCGTCTCGAAACGACCATCATGCATATAGGGGCCGGTCAAGCCTACATTGCGCAGCGACGGAGCCTTGAACAGGCGCGTCTCGCCGGCATCCAGGCCGTTGCTTTTCGCGTTCGCTGCCAGAGCGAAGGTCGGGGGAAGATGGCAGGAGGAGCAGCCGGCGCCACCCTCGGCGATGCGCGTCATGAACAAGTGTCGCCCGCGATTTTCATGCGGCGTGAAGTTCGGCAGGTCGACGTCGAGGGCGCGGTTCGGGGCGGTGGGCGAGAAGACCTTTGCATAGCCTTCGTCCCAGCGGCTCGAGCTCGAGATCATCGCGCGGACGAACTGAGCAAGTGCCTGCTGGATGCGCGGCTCGGTGATCGCCTTGTCGCCGAAGGCCCAGGCGAAGAGATCCGGGTAATAGCCGGTCCTGCCCATCTTGAGGATCAGGGCATCGAAACCTCCCGCGGCTCCGCCCCAGCCCATTTCGACGAGGCTGTGGATCGGAAGGCTCGCCTGCGCCTCCACGCTCGCCGCGCGCCGATCCCAGAAGGTGGAGCCGGGCTGCCAGTAGCGAAGGTTGCCGAGCCGCATCGCGTGAAAGTCGGTGGTCGCGGCGCCGCTGATCCCGTTGCTGAACCGCATCGAGTCGGTGAAGCCGAGCGCCTGCTGGTGGCAGGAGGCACATGAGGCCCTGTCGTTCGTGCTCAATCGCAGATCGTAGAACAGCACCCGCCCGAGCGTCGCCACCCGATCATCGATGATGTTGGAGGCTGGGCTGTTATCCAGCGCCGTCACGGTCTGATCGAAATAGGCCGGGAGGGCTGGAGCCGAGTAATTGGCGACATTTGCGAAATCGATCGTCGTGCGTTCCGCCACGCCGGCAGGAGTTGCGGACCGATCCGCGCCGCCGCATGCCGCCAGCGCGAACGCCGTCGTCAAGGCGCTCACGACCAGTATTCCGAAGTTCACCGCGCCCATAGCTACCCCTCTACCCGTCGGGCAGCGTAACGTTGTTTTAGCTGAGGAGCGACGCCGTTCGAGCCGCGCTCTCGTTGGCGTGGCAGTTGGCCCGCGTTGAATCCGCGGCGCTGGTGCCCTATATTTTCGGTGCGGCGACCACGTTCCCGCCCTTCAGCTATCAAGACCGGGACGGCCCGGCAGCTCGTTTATGGAGGCTGCTGTGGCGTGGATCATTCTTGTTATCGCTGGACTTTTCGAAGTGGTGTGGGCGGCTGCGATGAAGCAGTCGTATGGCTTTTCGCGCCTTTGGCCGAGCCTCATCACCGTCGTCGGGATGGTCGTGAGCTTCGGTCTGCTTTCGTGGTCGATGCGAACCCTCCCTCTCGGGACGGCCTATACCATCTGGACGGGCATCGGCGCTGTCGGGGCGTTCATCGTCGGCATCACGATTCTGGGCGAGGCGGTTACGGCGATGCGCGTGATTGCCGCATTGCTCATCGTGGGCGGGCTGGTGCTGATGAAGCTTTCCAGCCCCGTCTGATGAACCGAACCTCTCGAACGATTGCAGCGGCCATTCCGCTTGGCAGGTTTCCTCGCTAGGAGAGCGGCGGAGAGGGGACCTGAATGACCGCTGCAACCGCCGCATCTGCGCCTGCATCGCACCGCCGCATCCTGTTCGCGAGCCTGGTGGGCACTTCGGTCGAGTTCTACGATTTCTACATCTATGCGACCGCGGCGGCGCTGGTGTTCCCTTCGCTGTTCTTCGCCGGGATCGAGGAGGGATGGCGGCTGCTCTTCTCCTATGCGAGCTTCAGCGTCGCCTTTTTCGCGCGCCCGCTGGGCGGTGTGGTGTTCGGCCATTTCGGCGATCGCATGGGGCGCAAGACGACGCTGGTCGGATCGCTGATGCTGATGGGCATCTCGACGCTGCTGATCGCCTTCCTGCCCACCTATGCGATGGCCGGCGTGGTGGCGCCGGTGCTGCTGACGCTGCTGCGCTTCGGCCAGGGGTTGGGGTTGGGCGGCGAATGGGGCGGAGCGACGTTGCTCGCGGTGGAGAATGCGCCGAAGGGCTGGGCCTATCGCTACGGCAGCTTCCCGCCGCTGGGCGCGCCGGTGGGCTTCATCTTCGCCAACGGCTTCTTCCTGATCCTGGGCGCGCTGCTGAGCGAAGACCAGTTCCGCGAATGGGGATGGCGGCTGCCGTTCCTGGCGAGCGCGCTGCTGGTGGGGCTTGGCCTGTGGGTGCGCGTGCGGCTGACCGAGACGCCTGCCTTCGTCGCGGCGAGCGAAGCCGAGGCGCCGCCGCGCGTTCCCCTCGGCGAGCTGCTGCGCGGCCATTGGCTGCCGACGCTCGCCGGCACGGTGGGGACGATCGCCTGCTTCGCGCTCTTCTACATCTCGACGGTGTTCATCATCGGATATGGGACCAAGGCGCTCGGCTATGATCGCGAGGCGTTCCTGGGCGCGGAGCTGATCGCGATCCTGTTCATGGCCGCAGGGATCGGACTCGCTGGCTATCGCGCCGATCGCAGCACTGCGGCGCGGGTGCTTGCATTCGGCTGCGTGGTCACGGTCGTGGTGGGGCTGGCGATGCCCGCGCTGCTGGTGCCCGAAGCGCTGCCGCGGGTCTTCTTCTGGCTCGCCTTCGCGCTGTTCATCATGGGGTTCGTCTACGGCCCGCTCGGCGGGTGGCTGCCGAGCCTGTTTCCGGCGCGTGTGCGCTATACCGGCGTCTCAGTGACCTTCAACATAGGCGGGATTATCGGCGGCGGGCTGACTCCGCTGATCGCCGAGGGGCTGGTGCAGCAGGGCGGGCTGGTGCTGGTGGGCTATTATCTCGCCGGCGCGGGGCTGCTGAGCCTTGTCGGGCTCGCGCTGGTTTCGCGCAGGAACATGATCGCGAGCTGATCCCAGTGCGGCGGATTTCTGCCACTGACACCGGTTGCTAAGGGAAATTCAATCTCTCCGGCGCATCACCCCGGCGCAATCACTGGAAGGGTGGGAGAGGGGAATGGACAGTCGCAGGCTTGCGGTTGCGATCGACGATGCGGAGGTCCGCCTCGCCTGGATCGGGCCGAGCGGATTGGTGCAGCACGAGGTGCTGTGGCCGCTCGATCGATTTTCGACGCTGATCGAGGCGATGCTGCGCTTCGAAAGCGAGAGCGGGCAGCCGCTGTGGCAGGCGACTGCGGCGATCGCGATCTATGGCGCGACCTATGGCGAGTCGATCTCGCTGCATCGCGGGCGCTGGACGATCAGCCGCGCCGGGCTGGCCTCGATCCTGGGCAAGCCGCCGACGATCATCAACCATGTCGTGGCCAAGGGCTGGGCGGCGGTGGGCGGCATCGGCATGCAGCTCGCCCCGGTTTCGCGCCATGGCGGAAAGCCGGACTTCGCTGCGCGCAATCGCTGGCTGATCGTCAACATCGAACGCGGGGTGGGGCTCGCGGTGATCGATTCCGACGGCGAGGGCAATTTGCGCATCAGCGAGAGCGAGATGGGCCATTGCGGCTTCGCGCCCGCGACTGCGGTCGATCGGCGGCTGGCGGAGGCGCTCGCCCAGCCGCGCGTTCCGGTGACGCGGTGGGAGACGGTGCTGACCGTTCCGGTCGAGGCGCCGCTGTGGACGCAGCATTTTCCCGAGATCGCGCGGGCAGACCGGCTGGCGGTGCTTGCCGGCAACGTCGGCCGCTTCCTCACCGATGCGGTGACAGCGCATTGCGCCTGGGGCGGAGTGATGATCACCGGCAGGCGGATCGGCGAGATCGTCGGTGCGGGCCTGGAGGAGCAGTTCAACCGTGCGTTCGAGGATGGCGCGAAGTTCGGCCGCCCGATCCAGGCGGCGCCGCGCTGGCGGCTCACCGGTGCGGACCTGAGCTTCGCCGGATTGGCTGAGGCGCTGGCGCGCAGCGCGGGCAAGGAAACGGTCGCGAGCATTCCGGTTGTCGCCGCGCAGCCAGTGGAGGCCCCGCGCCTCGATCCGCGGCCGATGACGGCGGCATTGTTACCCCGCTGAGCGAGTCAGGCGGCGCGGAGGAGCGTCAGCCGGGCCTTGCCGTGGACGCGGCTGACGTCGACCTCGAAGCCCGCGGGTTCGAGGGTCTCGTCGCGCGCAGTCTCGATGCTGATCCAGGTGCCGGGACCGGTCCAGCCGAGCCGTGCCAGCTTGTCGAGTGCGACTGCGCCCGCCCCGGTGCCATAGGGCGGGTCCATCAGGATCAGGTCGAGTGGCTTTGGCGCCGGGCCCAATACCAGCACCGAGCCGGGGCGGACATCGGCATTCTTCGCGCCGAGCCTGGCGATATTGGCCTTGAGCGCATCGAGCGCGGTCCGGTCCTGCTCGACGAACAGGCACGAGCCGGCGCCGCGCGACAGTGCCTCGAGCCCGAGCGCGCCCGAGCCGGCGAAAAGATCGGCGACGGCGAGCCCTTCGAAGCTGCCGAGCCGCGACGCGAGCATCGAGAAGAGCGCCTCGCGCGTGCGATCGGCGGTGGGGCGGGTGGTATCCCCCTTGGGCGCGACGAGCGGGCGGCCGCGCCATTCGCCGGCGATGATGCGCATTACTTCCGCGTCCTCGGCGGGCGTGCCGGCCGCGAGGGCTTGCCGCGGCCGTCTGCCGGACCGTGCGGCGGCCGGGGCGTGCGCGGCCGATCGACGAGATCGCCTTCGCGCGGACCCTGTACGTCGCGGTGCGCCTTGGCGCGCGCCGCCCGGGCCGGGTTGACCGGCTTGAGCGTGTCACGGCCCGTGCCGCGCGCCTCGCGCCGGCCCTTGCTTTCCACGGGAGCGGGATCGGCGCGCTTCGCCGCGGGCGTGGCGCGGGCGGTGAAGCTCGGTCGCTTCGGTTCGGCGGGAGCGGGTTTGACCGGGGCCCGGCGCATGCGGCGATCGGGCTCCTCGACCGGCTTGGCCTTGGGCGGTGGCGCCACAGCGCGCTCGCGCACGGCGAACTGCAGGTTCGACGCGGCCTTGCCGCCGCCGGGCTTGGACAGCACGGTGCGGAAGGTGACCAGATCGTGCTGGCGGATCTCGTCGACGTCGCCAGGTGGCAGATCGCCGAGCCAGAAGGGGCCGTAGCGCGTGCGGATCAGCCGGTTCACTTCGAGCCCGAGATATTCGAGCACGCGGCGGACCTCACGGTTTTTGCCCTCGGTCAGCGTCAGCTCGATCCACACGTTGGCGCCGGTGCGGCGCTCGATGTTGGCGTCGATCGGGCCGTAGCGGACGCCTTCGATCTCGACGCCGAGCATCAGCTCCTCGAGCTGGGGCTGGCTGACCTGGCCATAGGCGCGGGCGCGGTAGCTGCGCTCGACTCCAGTGGCGGGTAGCTCGAGCTCGCGCTTGAGCTCGCCGTCGGTGGTGAGCAGCAGCAGCCCCTCCGTGCTCAAGTCGAGCCGGCCGACCGGCATCACCCGCGGCAGACCCTGCGGCAGGCGATCGTAGATCGTCGGGCGGCCCTTCGGATCGCGCTCGGTGGTGAGCAGGCCGGCGGGCTTGTGATAGCGGAACAGCCGGGCGGGCGCGGGGGCGGCAACGGGATTGCCGTCCACAGTTACGCCGTGGAGCGAGGTAAGCAGGGTCGCGGGGGTATCGAGGACTCTGCCGTCGAGCGCGATGCGCCCCTCGGCGATCATCCGCTCGATCTCGCGGCGTGACGCGATTCCGGCACGGGCGAGCAGCTTTGCGATGCGCTGGGCCTCGCGCGCGGGCTTGGAGGGGTTGGAGGTGGGCACCGCGGCGATATAGCGATTATGCCCCGGGGGGCAAAAATTATTGCGCGCCTGAAGGGGTTTCGCGCGTTAGGGCGAAAAACAGGGGAGCGAGCGGCTTCCCGGGAGAGGCGAGCGGATGCTTTTCGGACGAAAGAAGCGGTGGATACAGCGCGTGCTCGTAGTCGAGGACGAACCGCTGATCGCGTTCGACACCGAGCATTTCCTGCATTCCGAAGGCTTCGAGATCGTTGCGACAGTGGATTCGGTGGCGGAGGCGCTACGCGTGATCGAAGGGGAGGGCCCAGTCGATCTGGTGCTGGTCGACGTCGACCTGGCCGACGGAAGCGGCGTGACGGTGGCGCAGGCGGCACGGGCACGCGACATCCGTGTGCTGTTCGTGACGGGCGACTGCCCGGGCGACGCGCGTGCGTTCGCCGTGGGCTGCCTAGCCAAACCCTATCTCCAGCGCGACCTGCTCGCGGCGATAACGGCGATCGAGGCAGTGATCGAAGGCAAGCGGCCGCGCAAGCTGCCCGGCAGCTTCAGCCTGTTCGGTGGCGCACCGGCCTGAGCCGTCGTTCAGCGCAGATGCGCCTCGACGGCATCGTGGAACTGGCGGATGCCGAGCTCGAGCCTGCCGAGCGTCACCCGCTCGATCGCGCCTGAGGCGAGGCCTTGCTGGCCGAGCTCGCAGGCGCGGAAATCCTCGGCCGCGAACACGCCGCCGTCGAGCAGCTCCCAGCTCTTTTCCCAATGCGCGAGTGCCTTTCCGGTCGCAGGCGCTTCCGGGATCAGCATGAAATCCTCGACAAGCACGCGGTCGGTTGTCTGGGGCATGAGCACCATCAGGTTGATGTAGTCGGGGCTGACGACGAGCACGGTACCCGGAAACATCTGGTAGGTGTAGGTGATCGCCGCCCGCAGCGTCGCCCAGTCTCCGGACGAGAGCGCCGCAAGCGCGGCTTCGCGGCCCACCGCCGATCGCTGGTGCGGGCCGATCGCATCCGCGGTCGAGATGCCGTCCTTGAAGAAAGGCGCGATCGTGCCGGCGTGGAGGCGCTGGATGTGATAGCCCTCCAGAAAGGCATCCATGATCAGCTTCCAGTTGGCGCGCACGTCGTGCGTGCGGCGGCGGAAGAGATGTTGGCCGGCGAGGTCGAAGGCTTCGAAGTCCTGCGCGAGCGTGTCGGCTTCGGCGAAGTCGGCGCTTTCGTCGAAGGCGAACCAGATCAGCCCGCCGGCTTCGTGCGTGGGCAGGCGGCGGAGGCCGTATTCGGACTTGTCGAGCCCGGGAAAGCTGTCCGGCCGCGGAAGGCCGAGGAGGTGACCGTCGAGCGCGTAGCTCCAGGCGTGATAGGGGCAGACGAGGCGCGGCCCCTTCACGGCCTGGCAGCCCTCAACCAGCCGGGTGCCCCGGTGCCGGCAGACGTTGAGGAAGACGTGCGCCTGGCCATGCCGGTCGCGCGCGATCAGCAGCGGCTTGCCGAAGCCGTCGTGCGGCACGGCCATATTGGGCTCGGGGAGCAGCGCGGAGGGAGCGATCACCAGCGGTGCGCGGCCGAAGATCCGCGCCTGCTCGGCGGCATAGCGTTCAGGACTGGTGTAGGCGGCGGCCTCCACATGCGCGATGGCGCCTTCGCCCCGCGATCCGCCGCGGGCGAGCGCTTCGGCCAGCGCGAGCTGGCCCTCGGTCGGCGTGCGCGCGTTCATCCTTCCTCTCCGCAACTTTTCGGCTAGTGTCGCGCGAAGCACGAGCGGGAGCAAGGGATGGCGGCGGAAGGAACCTTGGCAGAAGGGACGCGGGGCGGATTCGTCGCGACGATGGCGCCCTATTTCCGCCCGCGGCCGATCGCGGCGCTGCTGCTCGGTATCTCGAGCGGCTTTCCGCTCGCGCTGCTGCTCGGCACGATGACCTTCTGGCTCGCCAAGGTGGGAATCGAGAAACGGACGATCGGCTTCGCGATCGGACTGACCACGCCCTACACGCTCAAATTCCTATGGGCGCCGCTGGTGGACCGGCTGCGGCTGCCGGTGCTGACCGGCCTGTTCGGGCAGCGACGCGCCTGGCTGTTCCTCGTCCAGGCGCTGCTCTTCGCATCAGTGTGGATGCTCGGCGCGAGCCAGCCTGAGCTGCACCTGGGCGTATTCGCCTTCTGGGCGATCACGACTGCGTTCCTGGGGGCCACGCAGGACATCATCATCGACGCCTATCGCATCGAAATCCTGCCCGAGGATGAGCTGGCGCACGGCACGGCCAACAATCAGTTCGGCTATCGCCTCGGCGCATTTTTCGCCGGCGTGGGGACGATCGCGATCGCTTCGTCCGAAGGGCTCGGGCTCGGATGGGCGATGGCCTATGGGCTCACCGGCTTCTGCGTGCTGCCGGGGGCGCTCGCGGCGCTCTGGGCGGGCAAGGGGCTGCACGATCAGGTGATCCGCAACGAGCAGTGGCAAGGCGTCGGGCGCTGGCTGGAGACGACGCTGGTCGGCCCGTTCCGCGAGTTCCTGCAGCGCCACGGCGCGGCGCTGATCCTGCTCTTCGTGCTGGTCTACAAGCTGGGCGACGCGATGGGGCAGGCGATGCTCAATCCGATGATCGTCGAGCTCGGCTTCTCCGACACCGAATTCATCGCGATCAACAAGGTGATCGGCTTCTGGGGCCTGATCGTGGGCACGGCGCTATCGGCGCCGCTGCTCGCCTGGCTGGGGATGGGCCGTGCGTTGTTTGTGTCCGGCGCGCTGATGATGGTGAGCAATCTCACCTTCGCGGTGCTCGCGAGCCAGGGCCATTCGACGCTGTGGCTCACGATCGCGGTCGCAACCGAGCAGGTGACGAGCGGCCTGGGCCTGACGATCTTCGTGACCTACCTCTCGGGGCTTTCGAGCCTGGCCTACACCGCGACTCAGTTCGCGCTGCTCTCGTCGCTGGCGGGCGTAGGCCGAACCTGGCTGTCGAGCCCGGCGGGCATTCTGGCCGAGCAGCTCGGCTGGGTGGGCTTCTGGGTGATGACCGCGGTGGTGGCGATCCCGGGCATGCTGCTGCTCTGGGTGCTGTGGAAGAAGGGCTTCGTCGTCGAGAGCGTGCGCAAGGCGCGTGCAGTTGCCGAGGAGCCGGCGCGCTGATGCGCCGCTGGCTTGGCATCCTGCTGCTGCTCGCGGTCGTTGCTGCAGGGAGCTGGCTCTGGGGTTCGCCTTATCTGGCGGTGCGGGCGATGGAGAGGGCAGCCGAGGCTCGCGACGCCGAGGCGCTGTCGGCGTACGTCGATTATCCGGCGGTGCGCCAGAGCATGAAGAGCCAGCTTCGCGAGCGCTTCGCGTCGCAGGCAGGTGTCGGCGGAGACACTGCGCTCGGCGCACTGGTGGCGACCGGGCTTGCCGACGGCCTCATCGACGCCGGCATCACGCCTGAGGGCATTCGTGCGATCTTCGCGGCGGGCGCAGTCGACGCCGCGCGCGATCGCCCCGCGGTGCTGGATGCGCGCAAGATGGAACTGCGGCGCGATTCGCTCGGCCGCTTTCGTCTGGTGCGTGGTGAGGGGCAGGGCGGGGCGCTGCTCTTCGCGCTGCGCGGAATCGAGTGGAAGTTGGTCGGGATCGAGCTGCCGCCCGAGCGGGACTAGTCGAGCGGGAGCGCCAGATCGGCGAACGCTGCGGAGAGCGCGCGTGCCGTGGCGGCGACGCTGCGCGCGTCGCGGATGCCCAGCAGATCGGCAAGCAGCATCTCCGCCGCCACGGGATTGTCGTGCGCTCGGCCGATCACCTGGAGCAGGGTCGCCTCGGCACGGGTCATCCGCGAGCAGCACCACGGCGCGATCTGGATCGGCCCCGCAGCTGCCGCAGACATCTCCGCCATCAGCGCGCGCAACAGCACGAGCGGGCGCTGGAAACCCTTTCCGAACGCCGTCACGAACGCGTGCGCCGCACAGGCATCATGAAGTCCGTTCGCGCCCATCTGCCGGATGCCGAACAGCAGCAGCCGCGCGCCGGCATCGTCGGGCTGGAGCGCAGGAAGCGCGGCGGCAAGGATCTTGGCATTGGACATGGACGACTCCCGCAACAGTGACGGAGAGAAGTCTTGCGGGTTCGCTATTGCGAGTCAATCGCAATATATCGGATCACCTCGTCAGTCGGGCAACTCGCCGTTCGCCTCCAGCACCGTACCGGCGAGATAGAGCGAGCCGCAGACGAGCACCACCGGAGGATCGGCGGCGTGCGACCTGGCAGCGATCGCCACCAGCGCGGCGAGAACATCGGGGGCCTCGCGGCCGATCGCGCCCGCCAGTTGCGCGAGATGGGCCGGAGCGTGGAAGCCGTGGCCGGGCACGGGAACGCCGGTGAGGCTCCGTGCGAGCGGTGCCAGGCGCGCGATCATTGCGCCGGCATCCTTGTTGTCGAGCATGCCGAGGACGACGTGGAGCGGCCTCGAACCCGCGAGCCCGGCGATCGCGGCGGCAACTGCATCGGCGGCATTGGCGTTGTGGCCGCCGTCCAGCCAGATTTCGCTACCGGGCGGCAGCAGGTGCACTAGCGGGCCAGGATCAAGCCGCTGCATTCGCGCCGGCCAGCGCGCGGCGCTGGCCGCATCGGAAATCGCGGCATCGGAAATCGCAAGTGCACGCTGATGGCGCAGCATCGCAACGGCGAGGGCGAGATTGGCGGGCTGATGCGAGCCGTGGAGCGCGGGCAGCGGCGTGACGAGCTCGCCTGCGGAATCGCGGTATTCGAGCCGGTCGCCCTTGACCTCGAAATGCCAAGCCTGATCCTGCACGAAGAGCGGCGCGCCTGCTGATTGAGCGGCCTGAGCCACGACCGCGGCGATGGGCCCAGGGTAGCGCATCGTGACGAGCGGCACGCCGGGCTTGGCGATACCCGCCTTTTCGGCGGCGATCGCTTCCAGGCTGTCACCCAGGAACGCCTGGTGATCGATGCCGAGCTGGGCGATCCCGGTAGCCGCAGGAGACGAGATGACATTGGTCGCGTCGAGCCGGCCGCCGAGCCCGACTTCGACCACACAGGCGTCCGCCGGGGTGCGCGCGAAGGCGAGGAGGGCGGCGGCGGTTGTGACTTCGAAGAAGCTCGCGCCAATGTCTCCGCCTGCATCGAGCACTTCTTCGAGCAACACGGCGAGCTGCGCGTCGTCGATCAGCTGCCCGGCGAGGCGTATCCGTTCGTTGAAGCGGACCAGGTGCGGGCTCGAATAGACGTGCGCGCGGAGCCCCGCGGCCTCGATCGCGGCGCGGAGGAAGGCGCAGGTCGAGCCCTTGCCGTTGGTGCCGGCGACGTGGAGCACGGGCGGCAGGCGAAGGTGCGGGTCGCCGACGCGCGCGAGCAGGCGGGTGATGCGCTCGAGCCCGAGGATGTCGGCGCCGGGCGAGAGCGCGGCGAGCCGGTCCAGCTGGCGCTGGACGGTGGGGCTGGTGGAGGTGGCGAAATCGGGCATGGGAAACTAAGCCCCTCCCGCTTGCGGGAGGGGTCGGGGTGGGCCCCCGCTCTCCACAAGCGGCTTGCTTGATACAGGCCGGGCGCCCACCCCCCGGCCCCCTCCCGCTAGCGGGAGGGGGAGAAGAAGCCTCACGCCGCCTTCTTCTCCGCGCACAGCAGGCCGATGAGCTGGCCGAGGGTCTCGCGGAGCTCCTTACGGTGCGTGACCATGTCCACCAGGCCGTGGTCGCGATAATATTCGCTGGTCTGGAAATCGTCGGGCAGCTTTTCGCGGATCGTGTTCTCGATCACGCGCCGGCCGGTGAAGGCGAGGGTCGCGCGCGGCTCGGCAATCTGGACGTCGCCGAGCATCGCATAGGCGGCCATCACGCCACCCGAAGTCGGATCGGTGAGCACGACGATGTACGGCAGCCCGGCGTCGTGGAGCATCTCGATCGCGACGGTGGTGCGCGGCATCTGCATCAGGCTCAATATGCCCTCCTGCATGCGTGCGCCGCCCGATGCGGTGAAGACGCAAAAGGGCGCATGCGCCGCTATCGCCGCCTCGACTCCGGCGATGAACGCCTCGCCGACGGCCTGGCCCATCGATCCGCCCATGAAGGCGAAGTCCTGGACGCCGATCACCGCGGTGCGGCCGAGGATCGTACCGCGCGCGTTGAGGAAGGCATCGGGCTCGCCGGTCGCAGCGCGCGCGGCCTTGAGCCGGGCGGGGTAGGGCTTCTGGTCGCGAAACTTGAGCGGGTCATCTACGACCCGCGGGCTGGTCAGGACGGTGTAGCTGCCCTCGTCGAACAGATACTGGAAGCGCAGCGCCGGGCCGATCCGCTCGTGATGCTCGCAATGCGGGCAGACGTGGAGGTTCTCCTCCAGCTCCTTGGTGAACACCATCGTCCCGCATCCCTTGCACTTGTGCCAGAGGTTGTCGGGGGTTTCGTTGGTCCGAGTAGTGACATAGGCGAGGGCGTTGCGGACGCGGCTGATCCAGCTCATGCCCAATTCTCCTTCACAAAAGCATCCTTGCGGGCGGCGGTCAGCGCCGCGGAAAGGGATTGGATATAGGCGCGGACGTGGGCGGGCGCTTGCGTGCCGTGCTTGCCGACCAGGTCCACGATTGCCGAACCGACCACCACGCCATCGGCGACGCGGCCGATCGCGGCGGCCTGCTCGGGCGTGCGCACGCCGAAACCGACTGCAACGGGGAGGTCGGTCGCGGCCTTGAGCCGGGCGACGGCGTCCTCGATCGAAGCCTGCGCGGCCTGCTGGAGGCCGGTGATGCCGGCGACCGAGACATAGTAGAGGAAGCCCGACGCCCCTTCGAGCACGGCGGGCAGGCGGGCGGCGTCGGTGGTGGGGGTGGCGAGGCGGATGACGTCGAGACCGTTCGCACGGAAAGGGGCGAGTTCCTCGTCTTCCTCGGAGGGGATGTCGACGCAGATGATGCCGTTCACGCCTGCCTCGGCGGCTTTTGCCGCGAAGGCCGCGGGTGTCGGGCGCGTCATCGTATTGGCATAGCCCATCAATACCAGCGGCACGTGCGGGTGGCGCTGGCGGAAGGCAGCGGCGATCGCGAGCACGTCGGCGGTGCGCGTGCCGGCGCCGAGGCTGCGCAGGTTCGCCGCCTGGATCGCGGGGCCGTCGGCCATCGGATCGGTGAACGGCATGCCGAGCTCGATCACGTCGGCACCGCCGGCGACGAGCGCATCGAGGATTGCGGCGGTGGGGCCGTCGCCTGCGGTGATGAAGGTGACGAGTGCGGCGCGGCCCTCAGAGGCCGCATGCGCAAAGGCTACGGACAAGCGGCTCATCGCTCCCCCTCCCGCGAGCGGGAGGGGGCTGGGAGGTGGGCGCCCGGCATCCTCCCAGCGATCGACATGTGGAGAGCGGGCGCCCACCCCCGGCCCCTCTCGCAAGCGGGAGGGGAGAGATATAGCGCGCTCACAGCTCCACCCCCAGCGCTTCGGCGACCGTGAAGATGTCCTTGTCGCCGCGGCCGGAGACGTTGACGACGATGATCTGATCCTGCCGTATTTCCCGTGCCTTGGCAGGCACAGCTGCGAGTGCGTGCGAGCTTTCGAGTGCCGGGATGATCCCCTCCAGCCGGCAGCAGAGCTGGAAAGCTTCGAGCGCCTGTGTGTCGGTGATCGGCACATATTCCACGCGGCCGCTCTCGTGGAGCCAGCTATGCTCGGGGCCGATACCCGGATAGTCGAGCCCCGCCGAGATCGAATGTGCCTCGGTGATCTGGCCGTCCTCGTCCTGGAGCAGATAGGTGCGGTTGCCATGGAGAATCCCGGGCGCGCCGCCGGTGAGGCTCGCGGCATGCTCGCCGGTGTCGATACCCTTGCCCGCTGCCTCGACGCCGATCATCGCGACGTCAGGATCGTCTAGGAAGGGGTGGAACAGCCCGATCGCGTTCGATCCGCCGCCGACCGCGGCGATCAGCAGGTCGGGGAGACGGCCCTCTGCTTTCAGGATCTGCGCGCGCGTCTCGGTGCCGATCACGCTCTGGAAGTCACGGACGAGCTCGGGATAAGGGTGCGGGCCCGCGGCGGTACCAATGATGTAGAAAGTGTCGTGGACGTTGGCGACCCAGTCACGCAGCGCCTCGTTCATCGCGTCCTTGAGCGTCTGGGCGCCCGAAGTGACCGGATGCACCTCGGCGCCGAGCAGCTTCATGCGGAAGACGTTGGGCTTCTGCCGCTCGACGTCCTTGGCGCCCATGAAGATCGTGCAGGGCAGGCCGAAGCGCGCGGCGACGGTGGCGGTGGCGACGCCGTGCTGGCCCGCGCCGGTCTCGGCGATGATCCGCGTCTTGCCCATGCGGCGGGCGAGCAGGATCTGGCCGATGCAGTTGTTGATCTTGTGTGCGCCGGTGTGGTTCAGTTCCTCGCGCTTGAAGTAGATTTTGGCGCCATGCCCTGCGGGCGCGCTCTCGCGCAGTGCCTCGGTCAGCCGCTCGGCATAATAAAGCGGGCTGGGGCGGCCGACATAATGTTCGAGCAGATCGTCGAACTCCGCCTGGAAGGCGGGATCGGCCTTGGCCGCGCGATATTCGCGCTCGAGGTCGAGGATCAGCGGCATCAGCGTCTCGGCGACGAAGCGGCCGCCGAACTGGCCGAAATGCCCACGCTCGTCAGGCTGGGCGCGGAGGGAGTTTGGCACGGTCATAAGAGGCTCACCGCCTTAAGGAATGCGGCGATCTTGTCCACATCCTTGATGCCCGGCGCCGACTCCACCCCCGACGAGACATCGACCATCGTCGCGCCTGTGACGCGGATCGCCTCCGGGACATTGGCCGGATCTAGCCCGCCGGAAAGCGCCCAGGGGAGCGGGTGTCGGTGGGCCTGGAGCAGCGTCCAGTCGAAGCGCAGCCCCATGCCCCCGGGCAGCGCTGCGCCCTCTGGAGTCTTTGCATCGTAGAGGATGCGGTCGGCCGCACCCGCAAAGCTCGCGGCGGCGGCGAGATCGGCGCGCGTCTTGACCGGCACCGCGGCCCAGACCTCGCGTCCGGTGCGCGCCCGGATTACAGCGATGCGCTCGGGCGCGGTCTTGTGGAGCTGGACGGCATCGAGCCGCGCGGCGGCGATCGCCGCGTCGAGCAGCGCGTCGTCGGGATCGACGAACACGCCGACCTTGCGGACAATATCCGGCACACGCTCCGCCAGTCCTGCAGCTCGATCGAAGCCCAGGCTTCGCGGTGAGGGCGGGAAGAAGACGAAACCCACCTGCGCTGCGCCGTGGCGAACGGCGGCATCGAGCGTTTCCGGCGTCGAAAGGCCGCAGATCTTGGCACTGACCATCGCGTCGCGCTTAGCGTGGCGAGCGACAGGACGATAGGGGTGTGCGACCGGTGCGCTTGCCGATAACGTCTCCAGGAAGGTAACCTGAGAGCGAGGAGGCGGATTATGAACGAACTGTACAGCTTTATCGAGCGCCGCAGCCGCGGTGAGAAAGCGCTGCTGATGGTCCTTTCGGCGATCGCCATTTTCGCAGCCGGGTTCGAGGCGGGCGAAGCGCTGGCCTATATCACCGGAGCGGCTTGACCAGTACCGACATGAAGAAGGGCGGGTCGAGCGCGATCGGGAAATCGCGCTTCTCGCCCGAGACGCGATAGCCGCGGCGTTCGTAATAAGCGATCAGCTCCGCGCGAACGTCGATTACCGTCATTTCCATCTGCGTGGCGCCGAAGTCCTCGCGCGCCGCTGCTTCCGCCGCAGCGATGAGCTGCTTGCCAAGGCCGCCCGCCTGCAGCGCCGGATCGACGCAGAGCAGGCCCAGATAGCAGAGACCGCCGCCGCGATCGGTCACCTGGACACAGCCGGCGGGGAGGCCATCCTGCTCGGCGATGAGCAGCCGCTGGTGCGGATCGTCCACGATCGCTTCGAGCGTCGCGGCGTCGGTGCGTGTGCCGTCGAGCAGGTCGGCTTCGTGAGTCCAGCCGCCGCGCGCCGCGTCGCCGCGATAGGCGCGCTCGATCACGGGATGGAGGCGCGGGAGATCATCCCGCGAGGCAGTTCGGATAGTGAGTGTCATCGAGCTAGAGCGTGCCTTCGATTTCGCGGGCGGCGAGATCGGGGTCCTCGGCCTGGGTGATCGGGCGGCCGATGACGAGGATCGATGCCCCCGCGTCGAGCGCGGCGCGCGGAGTGACCACGCGCTTCTGGTCGCCGGCGGCGCCGTTGGCAGGGCGCACGCCAGGAACGACGAAGAAGCCGTCGTGCCAGGCTTTCTTGGCGATGGCGACTTCCTCGCCCGAGCAGACGATCCCATCCACGCCCGCGCTCTTCGCCAGCTCGGCGAGGCGGACCACCTGCTCGTGCGGATCGGGCCCTAGGCCGACCGAGACGAGATCGCTGGAGTCGAGGCTGGTGAGCATCGTCACTGCGACGACCTTGGTGCCGATCGGTGCTGCGGCCTTCGCATCCTCGAGCATCGCGCGGCCGCCGGCGGCGTGAACCGTCAGGATCGACGGCTCCAGCGGACGCAGCGCCTGGATCGCCTTGGCGACAGTATTGGGGATGTCGTGGAACTTGAGGTCGAGGAAGATCGGCAGGCCAATCTCGGCCATCTCGCGCACGCCCTGACGCCCGTTGGCCATGAAGAACTCGAGCCCGAGCTTGATCCCCCCGACATGATTGCGCACCCGCGAGGCGATTGCCTGGGCGCGCTCGAAATCCGGAGTGTCGAGCGCGACGTAGATCGGCGAGCTCATGGCTGCGCCTCGGGGAACAGCGGCGGGGCAGGTGGGGCAGGTGCTGCGGGGGGCTGTTCGGCGGCGGGAGCGGGCGGGTTGACCGAGCGGAGGTCGCCGAGCGCGCGCTCCAGGCTAGCGAAGCGCTGCCGCATCCGCCAGCGCAGCGTCTGATAAGCGACGAGCGGCGGCAGCAGTCCGGCAAGGAAGACGATGATCAGGAGCAGCGGGAGGCTGACATCGGCGATCAGCCCGGCCCAGAGATGGATGCTGACGCGCTCGTCGCCATTATAGATGACGAAGGCTGCGATGATGCCGCCGAGCAGAAGCCAGACGAGCACCTTTAGAAACCGCATCCCTACTCCTTCCGGCCGTTCGTGACGCGAGCGACTCTAGGGTCCAGGCCCATGAACCGCAATGGCCGGGTCAGCGCTCGCCGATCTCCGCGCGCAGCTCCCTGAACAGGCCGGGAACTGCCTTGAGCCGGGGCTCCTCCTCGTCGAGGATCGCATGGAAGGCGCGGCGCTTGATGGCGGCGACGCGTTCGTCGCTCAGCCGCACTTCGAGCGGGAGCGTCGAAAGAACGATATCGATCAGCCGGTCCGCGCCGTGGAGGCGGCCCCAGAGATAGTCGTTCTCGCGATAGGCGCGGCTGAAGAAGGCACCGAAGCTGTTGAACTGAATGCCCTTGAGCGTCTCCTTGGCGCCCCCCGAGCGGATCGCGGAGGCGTCGTCGGGGGCGATGCGGTCGACCCGGATTGGATCGAACTCGTCGAGCCCCTCACCCTGGAGCAGCGGCAGGGTGGCAATGTCGAAGAATGGAAAACCAAGATGCGCGAGCAGCATCGGACGCCGCAGCTCCTTCGACAAGGCGCTGAAGCCGTCGGAGAGGCGCGCATCGGTCGCTGCGTCCAGCGCGCGCAGCCCCATGCGCTCGCCGAGCTGGTCGAGCAGCGGTCCGGCGTCGTCCGTCATTGCGCGCACCGCCTCGCGCAGATCGGCGAAGGTGTCCGATCGCTGGAGCTCGAGATAGGGGGCCAGCGATTCGTAGATGGCTTCGCGCATCGGCATGAGTTCGCCGTGCGAGCTCGGCAGGTCGATTTCGGTGAGGCGCCGGGCGAGCAGCCGCAGGCGGCGGATGCGGAATCCCAGGTCGTGGGTTCGCAGGAAGTCGAGCGTCTGCGGCGTGGCGCCGTGGGACAGCGTGGCGCCGAACCGGTCCGCGCCGCGTGCCTGCACGGCATGGGCCACGGCTTCGCGTATCTCCCGGAGCCGCTCGGGACTGTGACGGTCGCCGATCCCGTAGAACATCCGAGCGATGCGATCGATCGTCCCGTCGACCTTGAGCAGGCCATAAGCGGTATGGCCGTAGCCTGCCTTGGCGGCCGCGACTACCTGGGCGCGGCGGCGCCATGCGGCGAGCCGCTTCGGCGTCGGATAATCGAGCCACAGCGTATAGCCAAACAGCGCCTCGACCTGCGTTTCCACCTCGGCGCGGATCTCGGCGACGATCGCAAGCATGCGCTCGATCTTGTCCGATCGCCGGGCAATGGCTTCCAGATTGTCGCGGATCGGCTGGTGGCGCGGAAGCTCCGACAGCGCGCCGATGATCGTCTGGAAAAAGCCAGGCTTTTCCTGCGGCTTGCCATAGAAATCGAAGCGGTGGCCCGGCTGGGGGTCGATGAACACGAAGCGCCGATCGACCTGGCGTCGCGCCGGACGCTCGCGCAGTGCTTCCATCGCCGGCCGGAAGGGGGCGTTGGCGAGGACCGATCCGTCGATCAGCACCGCCTTCTCGGCGCGGTTTCCGGCCCATTGCTCGGGGAGAATGTGTTCTAGGAAGGCGTCACGGCCGGGCCAGTCCAGCTTGCGCTCGGCAAGCGTAGTGTCGAGCTCCTCGACGGTGCAGGGTGGAAAGGCGCCCGGAAAGCTCGATGTCGCGCGCGCGGCGAAGGCGAGGCCGGCGGCATGGCCGAGCCCTTCCTCGTTGCCGTGATCGGTGAAGGAGAAGACCAGCCGGTGCTCGGTCTCGCTCACCTGCGGGGGCGAATTGAGCCGCAGCGTCTGCGCATGGCCGCGGAAATCGGTGACGGTGACGAACAGGTCCAGCGGCTGATCGGGCGGCAGCAGGCGCCGATAGCTCGGTCCCTCCGCCATCGCATCGAAGGCATCGATCAGCGTGTGCAGCAGCCGCTTTCCGCCGAACGGCGGCTCGAACCAACGTGAACGCACGAAATGCTCGAGCTTGAGGCGCACTTCCTCGCGTGCGCCTGCCTCCACCGTCTGGTCGATCGTCTTGCTGCGGTTGGCGAAGACCCAGGCGATCGGTGTCGCCCAGATTTTCTGGAAACGGTGGGCGGGCGCTTGATGCGGATCGAGCAGCGCCTTTACGTCCCCATGCCGCAGCCAGAGTTCCGTGAGCGGGTCGAGCGATTGTCCGGTGCTGATCGCCTGGGCGAGATAGATGGCGTTGATCCCGCCTGCGCTCGCACCGGAGAGGATGTCCACCAGCACGCGCACGTTGATTCCGGTGGTCTCGCGAATTTCGTCCAGAAGCTCGCGATAGACGCCGTCGGCAGGATCTCCCTCGCGAGCGGCGCAGCTCGCCCGTGCGAGGCGCCAGATCTCCTTGCTGATGCCATGCATGTAGATGGCTAGGCTGATCCCGCCGTAGCAGACCAGCGCGAGACGCAGCTCCTTGTCGCGGATTTCGCTCATCCGGCGTGCTGGACCGTCGCCCAGACGGGCAGGTGATCCGATGCCGTGCGCGCGCTCAGGCTCTCGTGCACGCCTGCTTCGGCGATCTTTAAGTCGCGGGTGGCCATGATCCGGTCGAGCCGCGCCATCGGGCGGCGGGCGTGGAAGCTCTTGCCGGTTTCGGCAAAGTCGAAATGCTGGGCGAAATCGCGCAGACAGCCGCTCTGCGCGCTCCATTCGTTTAGGTCGCCCATCAGCACGGTGGGAAACTGCTCTGCGCTCGAATCGAGATGTGCGATGATCGCGTGCGCCTGGCGACGGCGCCAGAGTCCCGACAGATCGAGGTGCATGCCGACGATGCGCAGCATCTGGCCGCGCACCCGTATGTCGGCCATCACTGCGCCGCGGGGCTCTAGCGCGGGCAGGTGGATCACCTCGCAGCCAAGGATCTGTGCGTCCCTGCGCACGAGCATCGCATTGCCGTGCCAGCCCATCGAGCGCGCGCGCATTCCGAACGGTATCGCTTTCCAGTCGCCGTGCTCGCCGAGGAGATGGGCGGTCAGCACCGCCTCCCGCGTGCCGAAGCGCCGATCCGCTTCCTGGAGGGCGACCACGTCCGCGTCGATCTCGCAGAGCACTTGCAGTGTGCGTTCGGGCCGCCGCCGTCGATCGGTGCCGATCGACTTGCGCATATTGTAGCTCGCGACCTTGATCATTGCCCGCCCTTATCGCGGGGCGGGTGGGGGAAGGGCAAGGGGGTCAGCTCGGATGCGCCTCGGCGCCGCGCTGGTTCGCCGCTTCCTCCGCGGCGACGAGAAGGCTGCGGGCGGTAGCCTCGGCTGCCTCCGGCGACATTGAGATGGCGACGCCGTCCGGCCCGTCGAGCATCACCATTCCCTGTTCCGCCGTGGCGACCCCGCCGCTCAGCTGCGGCGCTACGGACGAAATCCTGGTCTGCATCGCGCTCTCCCTTTAGCGCAGAGTGCATCATGGCAGGGCCCTGCGCGGAGCTTGGGATTTCCAACCCGGCAAAGGCAGGAAATATCCCCGCGAAGGGAGAATTTGGTGGGCGGACTTCAGACCTCAGCGGCCGCCGGCCTCGAGCAGGCGGCGCGGTGCGGCGAGCTCCCAGCTGCGCGCGATCCGATCGCCGACATGTTCCCAGTCGGTATCCGGCGTGCCGATCGCTAGACCCACCCATTCGGCGCGGAAATAGGCGACGCGCGAATAGTTGTCCGGCGCCGCCTCGATCAGCATCCGGGCCTCCTCGGCGTCGGCGGTCTTAACCGCAACGATGGTTTGCCCGTCGCCATGATGATCGTGGCGGAACTGGGCGAACATCTTGCCTGCGGCGAAGAAGGTCGCCTGGCCGTGGCTGATGCGCTCCTCGGTCTCGGGCAAGGCCAGCGCAAGCGCGCGGACCTGTTCGAGGGCAGGATCGGGATCGGGACTCAGCGGCATAGGAACTCGGCTACTACCCGTGGATAGAGCCGATGTTCCTCCTTCAGCACGCGTTCGGCAAGGCTTTGAGGCGTGTCGTCCGGCAAGATCGGGACTTCGGCCTGTCCGAGCACCTCGCCACCGTCGAGCTCCTCGGTGACGATGTGCACCGATGCGCCGCCGTGGCTGTCGCCGGCTTCGATGGCGCGAGCATGCGTATCGAGCCCCTTGTATCGGGGGAGCAGCGAAGGGTGGATGTTGAGGATCCGGCCGCGCCAGCGCGCGACGAAGTCGTCCGAGAGCAGGCGCATGTAGCCGGCGAGCGCAATCGCCTCGGCGCCTGCTTCGCGCAGCGCGGAATCGATCTTCGCTTCATATTCGGCCTTGGGCATCCCCTTCGGGCTCTGCGCAAAGGTGGGGACGCCCTGCTCTGCGGCCCAGGCGAGACCGGCGGCCTCGGGCTTGTCGCTCGCGACGAGCACCACCTCATAGGGGCAGTCGGGCGCGCGCGAGGCTTCGACCAGTGCCGCCATGTTCGATCCGCGGCCGGAGATGAGGATGCCGAGACGCTTCTTCACTTCTTCCCCCTCCCGCTTACGGGAGGGGGAAGGGGGTGGGCGCCCGCTATCCTGGCGCCGATCGCTCGTAGAGGTCGGGCGTCCACCCCCTGGCCCCCTCCCGCAAGCGGGAGGGGGAGCGCAAGAGCCTCACCCATTATGCGTCGCGCTCCAGTCCGAACGGGCGCTCCATACTTCGGCAGCGCCGGAGACGGTGCAGCCGCGCGTGCCTTCCTCGATCGTGCCGATGCGGAACACGGTTTCGCCGGCCTCCGCCAGCTCGGCCGCGACTGCGTCGGCCTGGTCGGGCGCGACCACTGCGACCATGCCGACGCCGCAGTTGAACGTGCGCGCCATTTCCTCGGGCTCGATGTTCCCCTGCGCCTGCAGGAAGGCCATCAGCCGCGGCAGCGGCCAGGCACCGGCATCGACCTTGGCGTGGCAGCCCTCGGGCAGCACGCGCGGGATGTTCTCGAGCAGGCCGCCGCCGGTGATGTGGGCGAGGCCGCGGATGCTGCCCTTGCGCACCTGCGGCAACAGGCTGCGCACATAGATGCGCGTCGGCGTCATCAGCGCGTCGATCAGGAGACGATCCTGATCGAACAGCGCCGGGCGGTCGAGCTTCCAGCCCTTGTCGGCGGCGAGTCGGCGGACGAGCGAGAAGCCGTTGGAATGGACGCCGGTGGAGGCGAGGCCGAGCAATATGTCGTCCGGGCGGATCGCGCGCCCGTCGAGCAGTCTGTCGCGCTCGACCGCCCCCACGCAGAAGCCGGCGAGATCATAGTCGCCGTCGGCGTACATGCCTGGCATCTCGGCGGTCTCGCCGCCGATCAGTGCGCAGCCGGCCTGGCGGCAACCCTCGGCGATCGAAGCGATCACGCGCTCGGCGACGCTGTTGTCGAGCTTTCCGCTGGCGTAATAGTCGAGGAAGAAGAGCGGCTCGGCGCCCTGGACGATCAGGTCGTTGGCGCACATCGCGACGAGATCGACGCCGACGCCGTCGTGCGCGTCATGCTCGATCGCGAGCTTGAGCTTGGTGCCGACGCCGTCGTTGGCGGCGACGAGCAGCGGATCGGTGAACCCCGCCGCCTTGAGATCGAACAGCCCGCCGAACCCGCCGAGATCGGCATCGGCGCCCGGACGACGAGTCGATTTGGCGAGGGGGCCGATGGCGCGCACCAGCGCGTTTCCGGCTGCGATCGATACGCCTGCCTGGGCGTAAGTATAGGCTTCGGGTTCGCTCATGATGTGCGCCTAGCCAGATCGCGCTTGGATTTCCACGCCCGCTTCGCCAAAAGAGCGCCCGCATGCACCGCAAACGCATTTTCCTCACCGCCGGGCTGACCAGCGCGCTCCTGATTGCAGGCGCGGCAGGCATGGTCATGGCGCAGGGATCGGGCAGCGCGGGCGGAAGCGCCGTGCCGATCGACCCTTCCGGAAGCTTCGAGATCTCCGGAGTCGAAGTCGATGTGAAGGGCAAGAATGCCGATGCCGCGCGTCAGGGCGGCTGGCGCATCGCGCAGCGCAAGGGCTGGGAGGTGCTGTCGCAGCGACTCACCGGCAAGAAGTCCGGCCTCTCCGATTCGGTGCTCGATTCGCTCGTCACCGGCATCGTGGTCGAACGCGAGCAGATCGGCCCTACGCGCTATGTCGCGCGACTCGGCGTGCTGTTCGATCGCGTCAGGGCGGGATCGATCCTCGGCGTCTCCACTGCGGTCAGCCAGTCGCCGCCGATGCTGCTGGTGCCGCTCGAATTCTCGGGCGGGGTGGGGCGCGTGTTCGAGCGCGAGACTGCCTGGGCGCGCGCCTGGAATCGCTTCCGCAGCGGTGGCAGCACGATCGACTATGTCCGGCTGCGCGGAACCGGTCCGGACGCACTGCTGGTCAACGCCGGCCAGATCCTGCGCCGCGGCCGCAACTGGTGGCGCACCGTGCTCGATCAATATGGCGCGAACGACGTACTTGTCGCCGAAGTGCAACTCCGCCGAGACTATCCCGGCGGCCCAATTGTCGGAATCTTCTCGGGCAGCCACGGGCCCGACCGGCGGCCGGTGACGAGCTTCGCACTGCGAGTCGACAACGGCGACGGGCTGGACGCGCTGCTCGACGCAGGAATCCAGCGGATCGACCGGGCATTCCAGAATGCGCTGGCTACCGGCCAGCTCAACACCGATCGGCTGCTCGCCATGCGTCCGCCGAGGCCGAAGACGGAGGCGGAGAGGGCGGCCGAGGCAGCCGCCGCGGCGGCCGCAGCTGCAACCCCGATCCCCGACGCAACCTCGGCAGCGGTCGCCAGCTACACGGTACAGATCGAGACTCCGAGCGCGGCGGCTCTGACTGCTTCCGAAGCATCGGTCCGTGGCGTGCCGGGAGTTCGGGCGGCGACCACGACCAGCCTGGCGCTAGGCGGCATCTCGGTCATGCGAGTCTCCTATGACGGACCGATCCCCGCGCTCCGCGCTGCGCTGGAGGCGCGCGGCTGGCAGGTGCAGGAAGGGCCCGGCGTGCTGCGCATCCGTCGCGGCGGCGCGACTCCCGCCGCCCAGCCTGCGGAAGCCCCCGCAGCCCAATGAGCCAGCTTCGTCTGCCGCTCGGACTCCCCGAGGCGAGCGAGACCGAATTTCTGGTGAGCGATTCGAATGCGCGTGCCGTGCGCCAGCTGGAACATTGGGCGACCTGGCCAGTGATGGCGGCGCTGCTCGTGGGGCCGCGCAAGTCGGGCCGCAGCCTGCTTGCGCGGATCTTCGCCGCCAAGAGCGGCGGCACGATCATCGACGATGCTGAGCGCGTGCGCGAACCTGACATTTTTCACGCCTGGAACCGTGCGCAGCAGGAGCGGCATCCGCTGCTGATCGTGGCGGATGCGCCTCCGCCGCAATGGGATGTGCGGCTGCCGGACCTGCGCTCTCGCCTTGCCGCCTCGCCGCTGCTCGAGATCCTTCCTCCGGACGACGCGCTGATCCCACAGCTGATCGAGCGTGCCTTCGCCAAACATCTACTCCATGCGAAGCCCGATGTGATCGCGTGGATTGCGAAGCGGATCGAGCGCAGCCATGTCGCGATCCTGCGGGTCGCCGACGCGCTCGAGCCCGATGCCGGCGCGCGATTGTCGATCCCAGTGGTACGGTCCACTTTGGCGGCAGCGGGCCTGATCAACGACAATGACGAAGACGGGGTGCGATGACCAAGCGAGCCAACAGCAGCGAGCAGCCCATCGAGCCGCAATTGCAGGAACCCGCGCAACGTTTCTTCAATCGCGAGCTTTCGTGGCTCGCCTTCAACCGCCGCGTGATGGAGGAGGCGGCAAACCCTGCGCACCCCTTGCTCGAACGGCTGCGTTTCCTTTCGATCTCGGGCACCAATTTCGACGAATTCTTCATGGTCCGTGTCGCCGGACTGATGGGGCAGCAGCTCCAGCGGGTCGAAGCGCGTTCGGCGGACGGGATGACACCCGGCCAGCAGCTCGTGGCGATTTCGGAGGAGGCCGCGGTGCTCGCAGACGGGCAGCAGAGCCTGTGGATCGCGATCCGCGCCGAGCTTGCCGAAGCGGATATCCATGTGCTCGGCGCCGACGCGATCGAGGGGGAGGCCGAGCAATGGCTGGAGAGTCATTTCCGCGAGCAGATATTCCCGATCCTGACGCCGCAGGCGCTCGATCCGGCGCATCCGTTCCCGTTCATTCCGAATCAGGGATCGAGCGTGATCTTCGACTTGGTCCGCAAATCGGATCACACGCCGATCCGCGAGCTGGTGCTGCTGCCCACCACGATGCCGCGCTTCGTGCGGCTTCCAGGCAAGCCCGCCCGCTATGTCGCGGTGGAGACGGTGCTCAAGCACTTCTCCAACCTGCTCTTCCCCGGGTACGAAATGCGCGGGTCCGCCGCTTTCCGCGTGCTGCGCGACAGCGATATCGAAATCGAGGAAGAGGCCGAGGATCTGGTCCTCACCTTCCGTTCGGCGATCAAGCGGCGGCGGCGGGGGCGCGTCATCCGCCTCGAAATGGAGGAATCGATCACTCCTGCGCTCGAAGCGGTGCTCAAGGAAGAGTTGGGCGGCAGCGAAGCACTGCTCACCGAAACCGGTGGATTCCTGGGCGTGGGCGATCTGGCGATGCTCGTCGACGAAGACCGGCCCGACCTCAAGTTTCAGCCCTTCTCGGCGCGCTTTCCCGAGCGGATCCGCGAATATGGCGGCGATTGCTTCGCCGCGATCCGGGCCAAGGACATCGTCGTCCATCACCCGTATGAGACGTTCGACGTCGTCATCTCCTTCCTTCAGCAGGCGGCGTCCGACCCTGACGTGGTGGCGATCAAGCAGACGCTCTATCGCGCCGGCAAGCAGCCGGCCATTATCAATGCGCTGATTGCAGCGGCCGAGGCGGGCAAGTCGGTGACCGCAGTGGTCGAGCTCAAGGCGCGTTTCGACGAGGAGCAGAACCTCTATTGGGCTACTGCGCTGGAGCGTGCGGGCGTCCAGGTCGTCTATGGCTTCATCGACTGGAAGACCCACGCCAAGGTCTCGATGGTCGTGCGGCGCGAGAGCAATGCCTACCGCACCTACTGTCATTTCGGGACGGGCAACTACCACCCGATCACGGCCCGCATCTACACCGATCTCAGCTTCTTCACCGCCGACCCGCGAATCGGGCGCGATGCCACTCAGATCTTCAACTATGTGACGGGCTATGTGGAACCCGCCGGTCTCGAATGCCTCGCCATCAGCCCGCGCGATCTTCGCAGACAGCTGATGGAGATGATCGATGCCGAAATCGCCCATGTACGGGCGGGGCACCCCGGAGCCGTTTGGGCGAAGATGAATTCGATCGTCGATCCGGCGATCATCGAGAAGCTCTATGAAGCGAGCACGGCAGGGGTCGAAATCGACCTCGTGATACGCGGCATCTGCTGCCTGCGCCCGGGTGTGCCGGGGATGAGCGAGAACATCCGGGTCAAGTCGATCGTGGGGCGTTTCCTCGAGCACAGCCGCATCTGGGCTTTCGGCAACGGCAAGGGCCTGCCCAGCGACGGGGCGCGCCTGTTCATCTCGTCGGCGGACTGGATGCCGCGCAACTTTGATCGGCGCGTCGAGTTCATGCTGCCGATCCTTAACAAGACGGTGCACGATCAGGTGCTGGACCAGGTGATGGTCGCGAACCTGCTCGACAACGAGCAGAGCTGGCTGCTTCAGCCCGATGGCCGCTACGTGCGCGTCGAGCCCGGCGATCGGTCCTTCAATCTTCATCGCTACTTCATGACCAATCCGTCGCTGTCGGGCCGGGGAGCCGCGCTCGACGCGCGCAAGCCGGTGCCGAAACTGTCGCTCAAGCGGCGGCGTTCTCCCAAGAAGGAGGACTGAGAAAATGGCGACCCTGCTCGAACGCGCGCCGCGTACCGCCGGCGCGCCGACACGGCCGCGCATCGCGATCATCGACATCGGTTCGAACTCGGTCCGCCTCGTCGTCTACGAAGGCTCGGCGCGGCTTCCCGCGATCCTGTTCAACGAGAAGGTGATGCCCGGCCTCGGCCGCGCGCTCAACGAGACCGGGGCGATTGACCCGAGTGCATTGGCTGCTGCCCGGGCCGCTCTGGCGCGCTTCGCGCTGCTGGCGCGAGAGATGCAGGTGAGCGAATTGCGCACGGTAGCCACCGCGGCGGTGCGTGATGCTTCGAACGGCAACAAGCTGATAGAAGCAGCGGCGGCACTCGGACTGGAGGTCGAGCTGCTGTCGGGCGAGGAAGAGGCTATGGCCGCCGGGATGGGCGTGCTCTCCGGGATCCCGGACGCCGATGGCATAGTGGGCGACCTCGGCGGCGGGAGTCTGGAGCTGGTGCGCGTGGTGGCGGGCACCGTCACCGATCGCATTTCCTTTCCCCTGGGCGTGCTGCGGATCGGTGCGATCCGGGCGGAAGGGAAGGGCGCACTGGATCGCCGCGTCGGCAAGCTGCTCGACGAGGCGGGCTGGAAGGGACGAGGCAAGGACCTGCCATTCTATCTGGTGGGCGGGTCGTGGCGCGCGCTCGCCCGGCTCGACATGCACCAGTCGGACTATCCGCTGCCGGTGGTCCACCAATATCCGCTCTCGCTCTCCCGGATCGCGGAGCTTCGCGAGCTGGTGAACACGATGCCACGCAGCGCGCTCAAGGCGATACCCGACGTATCGAGCGCGCGCGTTGCCACGCTGCCCGATGCGACTGCGCTACTGGCCAGCGTCGCCAAGCACCTTGGCAGCAACGGGGCAGTGGTTTCGGCCTATGGATTGCGGGAAGGGCTGCTTTTCCAACGGTTGACCGCCAAGCAGCGCCGCGAGGATCCGCTGATCGTCGCCGCACGCGATGAGGGTGAGCGGCTGGGGCGCTTCGCCGAGCACGGCGATCTGCTGGAAGCGTGGATCGCGCCGCTTTTCGCCGGCGAGTCGGCCGAGCTTGCGCGGCTGCGGCACGCGGCCTGTCTGCTCGCGGATGTGGGCTGGCGGGCAAATCCCGAGTTCCGCGCCGAGCGAGGCATGGAGATTGCGCTTCATGGCAATTGGGTGGCTATCGACGCCGCTGGGCGTGCCGTGCTCGCCCAGGCGCTTTACACGGCGCTTGGCGGTGGGGTTGGGTGTCCCGATCCGCTTGCCAGGCTCGCCGATCCCGCGGCACTCGAGCGCGCCCGGCGATGGGGGCTCGCGATCCGGCTGGGACAGCGGCTGAGCGGCGGTGTGGCGGCGCCGCTCAAGCGCTCGCGGCTGGTACTGGAAGAAGATGCGGTGACGCTGGTGATCGAGGAACGCGACGAGCCGCTCTATGGCGAACCGGTCGAGAAGCGCCACAAGGCTCTTGCCGCCGCGTTCGACAGAGAGCCCGTGCTGGACGGCTGAGCCCGCTCAGCCGCAGTGTGCGCGCGTGATCTTGCCCTGGGCATCGAGATCCAGATTCAGCCGATCGGTGCGATAATCCATCGTCACTGCCATGCCGGGCGAGATCCAGCGGAAGGTCTTCGCGCCCGAAAGCCGCTTCGCCTCGGCTTCGCTTTCTGCGCTGCGGGTCTTTCCGATCAGCGAATCGAGGCCTTCGCTCTTGCACGAACCCGACAGCGCGGGGGGTGCAGGTTCGGGGCGTTCCTCCTGGCATCCAGCGGCGGCAAGGACAATCAGCGGCAAGGCGATACGGATCATGACGGCTCCTCCGTGCGAGTCATCTTAAGCTTTCCGCCCCGAACCGTGAACCCCAGCTGACCCTCGACCAGCGCCAGCGCATCCTTGCCGAACTGCTCGAAGCGCCAACCCTGAAGGATCGACAGCCGATCGCGCTGGCCGGCGGCGAGGGCTTCCAGATCTTCCGAACGCGCGAGCAGGCGTGCCGCGACGTTGATCTCTTTGGCGCGGATCTTCAGCAGCAGCTTGAGCAGATCGGCGACGAGCGCGCCGTCCTTGCCGAGCCCGGGCTTGCGCTCGTCGCGCGGGGGCATCTCGGCGGCCGACATCGGCGTCGCCGCCTCGAGCGCCGCCATCATCCGCGCACCGATGTCGTTTCCGCCCCAGGCCGCAGAGAGCCCGCGCACGCGCGCGAGGTCCGCCTGCTTGCGCGGCGGGTTGCCCGCCAGGTCGGCCAGCGTCTCGTCCTTGACGATGCGGCCGCGGGGCAGGTCCTTGCCCTGCGCTTCGAGCTCGCGCCAACGGGCGAGCGCCTTGAGGCGCCCAAGCACCTCGGCCTTGCGGCTCGACACACGCACGCGCTGCCAGGCCAGATCGGGATCGTTGACGTAGTTGGCAGGGTTGGCGAGCCGCTCCATTTCCTCATCGAGCCAGGCGCCGCGACCGGTCTTGATCAGCTTGTCGAGCATTCTGGGGAATATCTGCGAGAGATAGGTGACGTCGCAGATGGCGTAATCGATCTGGCGCTTGTCGAGCGGGCGTCGGCTCCAGTCGGTGAAGCGCGCGCCCTTGTCGACGGTGATGCCCAGATAGGTGTCGACGAGGTTGGAATAGCCGATCTGCTCGCCCTGGCCGAGCGCCATGGCCGCGACCTGCGTATCGAACAGCGGGTGAGGGGTCTTCCCAGTGAGATTGTAGACGATCTCGATATCCTGCCCGCCGGCGTGGAAAACCTTGAGCACGTCCTCATTGTTGACCAGCAGCTCGAGCAGTGGCGTGAGGTCGAGGCCGGGGGCCATCGGGTCGATCGCCGCGGCTTCCTCCTGGTTCGCCACCTGGATCAGGCAGAGCTCGGGCCAGTAGCTGTTCTCGCGCATGAATTCTGTGTCGACCGTGACGAAGTCGGATTGCGCGAGGCGAGTGCAGAGATTGGCGAGGGCGGCGCTGTCCTCGATCAGACCATGGATGTGCATCGGGGGGCCATATACCTGTCTTCGGGTTGACAAAAGAGTGCGTGAGGGGAAAGCGCACGCGTCTGTTGAAACTCACCAAAAAAGTGAAACCCATGCACGCCTATCGCACGCACAATTGCGCCGAGCTCCGCGCCGGAGATGTCGGTCAGGAAGTCCGCCTCTCGGGCTGGGTGCATCGCAAGCGTGACCATGGCGATCTGGTCTTCATCGACCTGCGGGACCATTACGGCATCACGCAGATCGTCACCGACGTTAGTGGCCCGGCCTTTCAGGTGATCGAGTCGCTGCGCAACGAGGCGGTGATCACCGTCACCGGCAAGGTGATCGCGCGTGACGCGAGCGTGGTGAACCCGAACCTGCCGACCGGCGAGATCGAGGTCCGCGCCGCAGAAGTCACGGTCCAGAGCCACGCCCAGGAACTACCGATGCCGGTGTTCGGCGATCAGGAATATCCCGAGGACATCCGCCTGCGCTACCGCTTTCTCGATCTGCGCCGCGAGAAGGTCCACAAGAACATCATGCTGCGTTCGCAGGTGATCGCCTCGCTGCGCCGCCGGATGATCGATCAGGGCTTCACCGAGTTCCAGACGCCGATCCTCACCGCGAGCAGCCCCGAGGGCGCGCGAGATTATCTGGTCCCGAGCCGCGTGCACCCCGGCAAGTTCTACGCGCTCCCGCAGGCGCCGCAGATGTTCAAGCAGCTGCTGATGGTCGCGGGTTTCGACCGCTATTTCCAGATCGCGCCTTGCTTCCGCGACGAGGATGCACGCGCAGACCGTAGCCCCGGCGAGTTCTATCAGCTCGATTTTGAGATGAGCTTCGTCACGCAAGACGATGTTTTTGCAGCGATCGAGCCCGTGCTGCACGGCGTGTTCGAGGAGTTCGCCGACTGGGAAGGCATGGGGCGCTCCGTCTCGGCGTTGCCGTTCAAGCGCATTCCCTACAAGGAATCTATGCTCAAATACGGCAACGATAAGCCGGACCTGCGCAATCCGCTGCTGATCACTGACGTAAGTGACTTCTTCAAGGGTTCGGGCTTCGGCCGCTTCGCCTCGATCGTCGAGGGTGGCGACGTCGTCCGCGCGATTCCGGCGCCGAACACGCACGAGAAGAGCCGCAAGTTCTTCGACGACATGAACAGCTGGGCGCAGTCCGAGGGCTTCCCGGGCCTGGGCTATGCTACCCAGAAGGATGGCGTGTTCGGCGGGCCGATCGCCAACAACCATGGGCAGGAGGGCATGAAGGCGATCGCGGAGGCGATGGGCCTTGGCCCCAACGACGGCATCTTCTTCGCCGCGGGCAAGGAAACGCAGGCGGCCAAGCTGGCGGGCCTGGCGCGCACTCGCGCGGCCGAGCAACTCGACCTGATCGACAAGAAGCGCTTCGAATTCTGCTGGATCGTCGATTTCCCGATGTTCGAATATGACGAGGACGCGAAGAAGGTCGACTTCAGCCACAATCCGTTCAGCATGCCGCAGGGCGAGCTCGAGGCGCTGGAGACCAAGGACCCGCTCGACATCCTTGCGTACCAGTACGACATCGTCTGCAACGGCATCGAGCTGTCGTCGGGCGCGATCCGCAATCATAAGCCCGAGATCATGTACAAGGCGTTCGAGATCGCCGGCTATACGCAGCAGGACGTGGACACTAATTTCGCGGGCATGATCAATGCCTTCAAGTTCGGTGCGCCGCCGCACGGGGGCTCGGCGCCGGGCGTGGACCGTATCGTGATGCTGCTGGCAGACGAACCCAATATCCGCGAGGTCATCACCTTCCCGATGACGCAGAAGGCCGAAGACCTGATGATGGGTGCTCCGTCGGTGGTGACTGACAAGCAGCTCAAGGAACTCCATATCCGGCTGGCGCCGGGTGTGATTCCCGCCGAATAGGGAAAGCAGCACCGGCGAAACCGCGGCAGGAGAGACGATGCTGGACGATACGAACGCCCGAGTCCGCGCCCGGGCGGAGGCTACGATCGGACTGGCCGACCTGTTCACGATCGGCATCGGCCCGTCGAGCTCGCACACGGTGGGCCCGATGCGCGCAGCCCACGCCTTCGCCGAGGCGGCGCTGGACCGTGGCGTGCCGACCGCGGTTTCGTGCGAGTTGTTCGGATCGCTCGCGCTGACCGGACGCGGCCATGCCACCGATACCGCGGTGATGCTGGGCCTCACTGGACATCGGCCCGAAACGGTCGATCCTGACGCCGTGTCGACGATCGTGGCGACGATCCGCGCCGAAGAGCAGCTCGCGCTGGGCGGGCAGGTGCCCGTGCCTTTCGCCGAAGGCCGCAACCTGATCTTCCATGAAGGCAAGTTCCTGCCCTCGCACCCCAACGGGATGCGCTTCGTCGCGCATTATGCGGAAGGTGAGCCTTGGGAGACCTTCTACTATTCGATCGGCGGGGGTGCCGTGGTTCAGGGTAGCTGCGAGCCGCCGCAGACCAATATCAAACTGCCTTTCGCCTTCACTTCCGCCGCCGAGCTGCTGGCCGTCGCCGAGGGGCAGGGGGCGTCGATCGCCGACATCGTTCGAGCCAACGAATCCGCGTGGCGCGACGACGCCGAGACCGACGCCTTTCTCGATTCGCTTCGTGCGGCAATGTCGGCCTGCATCGATCGCGGCTGCCGGGGCGAGGGGGAGTTGCCCGGCGGGCTCAAGGTCAAGCGTCGTGCGCGCGATCTCCACACCAGACTGGTAGCCCGCGGGCCGCGCAGCGATCCCTCGCTGGTATTCGACTGGGTGAGCCTGTGGGCACTCGCCGTGAACGAGGAGAATGCCGCTGGCGGGCGTGTCGTCACAGCGCCCACTAATGGGGCCGCAGGCGTGATTCCCGCAGTGCTGCGCTATTATGAGACCTTCTGCGCCGCACCCACGCCAGCAGGCGCGCGCACTTTCCTGCTCACGGCGGCGGCGATCGGCTTCCTCTACAAGAAGCGCGCGTCGATCTCGGCTGCAGAGATGGGGTGCCAGGGAGAGGTGGGCGTCGCCTGCTCGATGGCGGCCGCAGGGCTCGCGGCGGCGCTGGGCGCGACCAACGCCCAGATCGAAAATGCTGCCGAGATCGGCATGGAGCACAATCTGGGGCTCACCTGCGATCCGATCGGCGGACTCGTCCAGATCCCCTGCATCGAGCGCAACACGATGGGCGCGATCAAGGCGATCAACGCCGCCTATCTGGCGATGCACGGCGACGGGAGCCACATCGTCAGCCTCGACGCGGTGATCGAGACGATGCGCCAGACCGGCGAGGACATGCGCTCCAAATACAAGGAAACCGCGCAAGGCGGGTTGGCAGTGAACGTCGTGGCCTGCTGACGCGGCGCCGGTGGCGCGCTATCCGATTGCGGAACAAGCTTGCGGAGAAGGCGTATGCGCGTGGCCGTGTTCGGCACCAAGGGCTATGATCGCCGCTTTCTCGGCGCCGCCAACCAGGCGTTCGGCCACGACCTTCAGTTCTTCGAATCCCGCCTCGATACTTCCACGGCGCCGCTGGCGGCAGGGTATGGCGCCGCGTGCGTCTTCGTGAACGACCGCGTAGACTCGGAAGTCCTGGAGACGCTTGCCGAGGGCGGTACCCATGTCGTGGCGCTGCGGTGCGCCGGGTTCAACAATGTCGATCTTGCCGCGGCCGAACGGCTGGGGATCGATGTCGTGCGCGTGCCTACCTATTCGCCGCATGCTGTTGCCGAGTTCACGATCGGGCTGCTGCTTGCGGTCGAGCGACAGATCCCGCGCGCCTGGGCACGTGTACGCGACAATAATTTCGCGCTCGATGGCCTGATCGGGCGCAATCTCCACGGTCGGACCGTAGGTGTGGTCGGTACCGGCAAGATCGGCGCGTTGGTCGCGCGGGCGCTCAGGCTCGGCTTCGGCTGCGAGGTGCTTGCGCACGACCTCACTCCGGATCCGGAACTCGTGGGGATCGGCGTCCGCTATGTCGAGCGGGCGGTGCTGCTCGCCGAGGCGGAGATCGTCACGCTCCATTGCCCGCTGACGCCGGAGACGCGTCATCTGATCGATGCCGCAGCGATCACGGCGGCGCGCGACGGCCTGACGGTCGTCAATACCAGCCGCGGTGCACTGATCGACACGGCCGCGCTGATCGAGGGGCTGAAGTGCCGCAAGGTCGCTGCCGTCGCGCTCGACGTCTACGAACAGGAGGCGGACCTGTTCTTCGAGGACCTGTCGAGCGAGATCATCTCCGACGATGTCTTCCAGCGGCTGCTGACCTTTCCCAACGTCCTCATCACCGGCCACCAGGCATTCCTCACCGAAGAGGCGCTGGAGGCGATCGCGCGTACCACGCTGCGGAGCATCGCCGATGCGGAGGCCGGGCTGCCGCTTGCCAATCGGGTCGGCAGCGGGTTGATTGCATCTTCCCGCTGAAGGAGGCCCGCATGGCGATCGACCTTTCGGATTATGAGAGTGGCGAGCCGTTCGATGGAGATTATGACGAGGCGCTCGCAAAGCTGCAGAAGCGGCTGAGCCATATCCAGACCGCACACATCATCCACAAGCGGCGGGCGATCATCGTGTTCGAAGGCTGGGACGCGGCGGGGAAGGGCGGTATCATCAAGCGGCTGACCGCGGATTGGGACCCGCGCTATTTCGAGGTATGGCCGATCGCGGCCCCTACCCCCGAGGAAAGCGCCCACCACTTCCTCTGGCGCTTCTGGCGGCGGCTGCCCGCACAGCACAATATCGCGGTGTTCGATCGCAGCTGGTACGGCCGCGTGCTCGTCGAGCGCGTTGAGGGCTACGCCTCCAGGGACGAATGGAAGCGCGGCTATGACGAGATCAACGCCTTCGAGGCGCAGCACATCGAATATGGCGCGACGCTGATCAAGCTGTTCATTCATGTGACGCAGGAGACGCAGGACGAACGGCTCCGCGACCGGCTGGAACAGCCTTGGAAGCGCTGGAAGACAGGCCTGGACGATTTCCGCAACCGCGCCCGCCGCGCGGACTATCTCGACGCGATGCACGAGATGTTCGCACGTACCGATACGAAACACGCGCCCTGGATCGTGATCGACGGTAACAACAAGAAGTCGGCGCGCATCGCCGCGCTGACAGCGATTGCAGATGCGCTGGAAGCCAAGGTGCCGATAGACCCGCCCGAGCTCGATCCTGAAGTGGCGAAGGTGGCGAAGAAGGCCCTCGAGCTATAGGCTACTTGGCTCTAAGGCCGGGGCGAACTTGCCGCTATCGTCCATCACGTGGAGCACGCCGTCGCTGATCGCGAAATAGGCGCCGTGGATGGTGAGCTTTCCCGCCGCCTCACGTTCGGGGATGCAAGGGAAGGTACGCAGGTTGGCGATCGAAACGCGCACCGTTTCCAGCTCCAGCGCGTGAACTGCCTCGGCCCCCTCACCATGTTCGGCGACGATGCGGTCGCGTGCTTCGTCGAGCATGTCGACCCAGTGGGCGATGAACCCGCCCTCTCCGGGCGCCTTGCCCTGGAAACGGCGCGTGAGTGCGGCATGGACGCCGCCGCAGGCGCCATGGCCCAGCACCACGATCTCTGGCACTTCGAGCTGTGTCACAGCGAATTCGAGCGCGGCGGACACCCCGTGGCGCCCTCCGCCGAGTTCGAAGGGAGGGACGAGATTGGCGATGTTGCGCACGACGAAGATCTCGCCGGGCAAGGTATCGAATATCTGCGCCGGATCGACTCGGCTGTCCGAACAGGCAATCACCATCACCTTGGGCGCTTGGCCTTCGGAAAGCGCGGTCCAGCGCTCGCGCTGGTGCTGATAGCCGCTGCTGCGGAAGCGATGATAGCCGGTGAGGAGGTCGCTGAATTCGGTCATGACGGCTCCATACTGTTTCCGTGGCATTTGCGAACCCCCGACTGCGTTCGTTCGCTGCAATCTCGAGTGCCGCGCGGGTTGTTGTGCCGCGAGTGCCGGATCGCTATCTGGCGCTGCATGAACGAGATGGCACCGCTTCCCCGCCCCGAACGCGTCCGCAAGCCGGACTGGATCCGCGTCAAGGCGCCGACTTCGGAAGGGTTCGCGAAGACGCGTGCGCTGATGCGTTCCAAGAACCTCGTCACCGTGTGCGAGGAGGCCGCGTGCCCCAACATCGGCGAATGCTGGACCAAGAAGCATGCGACGGTGATGATCCTGGGCGATACCTGCACGCGCGCCTGCGCCTTCTGCAACGTCAAGACGGGGATGCCGCGCGCGGTGGACCCGATGGAGCCGCAGAACGTCGCCGACGCCTGTGCGCAGATGGGGCTGGAGCACATCGTCGTTACCTCGGTCGACCGCGACGACCTGCCCGATGGCGGCGCGAAGCAGTTCGTGAAGGTGATCGAGGCGATCCGCCGCACCAACCCGACCACTACGATCGAGATCCTGACGCCTGATTTCCGCAACAAGCACGAGGCCGCGATCGAGATGATCGTCGCGGCGCGGCCGGACGTCTACAACCACAATCTCGAGACCGTCCCCCGGCTCTACCCGACGATCCGTCCCGGGGCGCGCTACTATGCGTCGATCCGCCTGCTCGAGACCGTGAAGAAGCTCGATCCGTCGATCTTCACCAAGTCGGGCATCATGCTCGGGCTCGGCGAGGAGCGGCTCGAGGTGCACCAGGTGATGGACGACATGCGCTCGGCCGACATCGACTTCCTCACCATGGGCCAGTATCTCCAGCCGACGCCCAAGCACGCCAAGGTAGCCGAGTTCGTCACGCCCCAGGCCTTCCAGGCTTATGGTGCGATCGCGCGCGCCAAGGGCTTCCTGCTGGTCGCGTCCTCGCCACTCACCCGTTCGAGCTACCACGCCGGCGACGACTTTCAGAAGATGCGCGAAGCGCGCGAAGCCAAGCTGGCAAAGGCGACGGCTACGGCGTGATGCCCAAGCATTCCGAAACGCGGGCGCTACCGTACACGCCCGAGCAGATGTTCGATCTGGTGGCGGATGTGGCGCGCTATCCCGAGTTCCTGCCCTGGGTGACTGCGATCCGGGTGCGGTCTAACAGCGACACCCAGATGGTCGCGGACATGATCGTAGGGTTCAAGGGACTGCGCGAGACCTTCACGTCGCGCGTCGAGAAGCAGCGGCCGGGGCACATCCGCGTCGATTATCTCGAAGGGCCGCTCAAGCACCTCAACAACGACTGGAAGTTCCGTTCGGACGGGAAGGGCGGCTGCCTGGTGGACTTCTGCGTCGATTTCGCGTTCAAGAACCGTGTGTTCGAGATGCTCGCTGGCCAGGTGTTCGATCGCGCGCTGCGCAAGATGATCAATGCGTTCGAGGAGCGCGCCGCACGGCTCTACGGCGATTCGCTGACCGCTTCCTCCGCCACGGGCTCGCCGGGCATCAGTAGCTCGAGCGCACACAGCGCCGCCTGAAGCCGAACGCCGCCGCGGCCGGTGTCCGCGAGCTGGCGTGTGTCGGCGACGATGTGTTGGGGGTCCGCGCCGCGCTCGGCGCGCGCGAACACCACAGTGCCGACCGGCTTCTTCTCGCTGCCACCCTCGGGACCCGCGATTCCGGTGATCGCCACCGTCACGTCCGCCTCGGTCTTGGCGAGTGCGCCCTGCGCCATGCTCCAGGCGACGGCGATCGACACCGAGCCGAAGGTTTCGAGCACATCGGTGCTCACCTTGAGCAGGCCGGACTTGGCTTCGTTCGAATAGGTGACGAACCCGGCGTCGAAGACGTCCGAAGAGCCTGGGATTTCGGTGATCGCGGCCGAGACGAGGCCGCCGGTGCAGCTCTCCGCAACGGCGATTCGGCGGCCGATCGCGCGGTTCGCCTCTACGACCTTGCGTGCGGCGTCGACCAGCTGGGACGGGAGAATCGTGTCCATGGGGTCAGGCCTCTGCCATCATGTGCTCCGGGATGCGAGTCATCCGTTGCCGTCCGGTACGCGCACCGTCGCGATCGCCTGCGCGGCCATGCCCTCGCCGCGGCCGGTGAACCCCAGCCGCTCGGTGGTGGTGGCCTTCACGCTGATCCGGGATTCGGGAAGCCCGAGGATTGCGGCGATGCTCGCCCGGATCGCGACGCGATGCGGACTGATCTTGGGCGCTTCGCAGATGATCGTGAGGTCGATGAAGTCGATGATTCCGCCCTGAGCTGCTAGGAGGCTCGCGGCATGTTCGAGGAAGCGGGCAGAGGCGGCGCCGCGCCATTTCGGATCGCTCGGCGGGAAGTGCATGCCGATGTCGCCTGCGCCGATCGTGCCGAGCAGCGCATCGGTGATCGCATGAAGCGCCACATCGGCATCGCTGTGGCCGGACAACCGCTTGATATGGGGAACCGGGATGCCGCCGAGCCACAGTTCCTCGCCCTCCCCGAAGCGATGCACGTCGAACCCCTGGGCGGTTCGCACACGCATGTTCCCGGCATACCGCGCCTCGGCGGCGGCGAAATCTGCGGGGTGCGTGATCTTTTCCAGCATGGGGTCTCCAGCGACGATCGCGACTGCATGGCCCAGCGCGCGTACCACCTGGGCGTCGTCGGTCGCCTCCATGTTCTCCGGCCAGGCGTGGTGGGCAATCAGGAGCGTCTCAAGGTGAAAAGCTTGCGGCGTCTGTACGCGCATCAGTCCTTCGCGAGGCACATTCTCGCCCAGCGTGTCGCCTCCTCGTGCCAGCGTGTCTGCGACAGGGAGCGCGGGCAGGGCACCCTCGTGCGTGTCCAGTGCTGCGATCAGCGCGTCGATGATCGTCGAGGACAGGAAAGGACGAGCGGCGTCATGGATCAGCACCCGGTCTATGCCCGACAACGCTTCCAGCCCGTTGCGCACGCTCTCACGGCGAGTCGCTCCGCCGAGCACGAACCGCCCAGGGCCCAGGGCTGCTGCCAGCGCCGCCTCTTGGCCTGAACCGATCACCACCAGCACTTCGTCGATTGCCGGGTGCGACGCCAGGACGTCATAGCTGTGCGCGATCATCGGCTTGCCTGCAAGCGGCGCGAACTGCTTGGGCACGGCCCCGCTGGCGCGGATACCCTGTCCAGCGGCGACGATCAGTGCGGCGGTTCTCGGCTGCCCCATGGCCGCGCGACCTAGCGGGGAACACCTGCCTTGCCAATCGGCGCTTGTGCGGCTAGGCGCCGATGCCTATTTTTCAGGCAGATCATGAGCGAACTCGCCCCCATTCAGATCGGTCCGGTGCGGATCGAAGCGCCGGTGCTGCTCGCGCCCATGACGGGCGTGACGGACCTGCCGTTCCGCCGCGTCGTGCGCCGCTACGGCTCGGGGCTCAACGTCACGGAGATGGTCGCGAGCCAGGCGGCGATCCGCGAGACGCGCCAATCAATCCAGAAATTCGCGTGGGACCCGATCGAGGACCCGGTGTCGATGCAGCTCGTCGGCTGCACGCCCCATGAGATGGCGGAGGCAGCCAAGCTCAGCGAAGATCGGGGTGCCGCGATCGTCGACATCAACATGGGTTGCCCGGTCCGCAAGGTGACCAGCGGCGACGCCGGCTCGGCGCTGATGCGCGATCTCAAGCTCGCGGCGTCGCTGATCGAGGCTTGCGTCAAGGCGGTCAGCGTTCCTGTCACGGTCAAGATGCGGATGGGGTGGTGCCACGACAGCCTCAACGCGCCCGAGCTGGCGCGCATTGCCGAGGATCTCGGCGCGAAGATGATCACCGTCCACGGCCGCACCCGCAATCAGATGTACAAGGGCTCGGCGGACTGGGGCTTCATCCGCACGGTGAAGGACGCGGTATCGATCCCGGTGATCGCCAACGGCGACATCTGCACAGTGGAAGACGCGCGCGAGGCGCTGCGCCAATCGGGTGCGGACGGCGTGATGATCGGCCGCGGAGCCTATGGCAAGCCCTGGATCCTGCGCCAGGTGATGGACGCGCTCACCGGCAAGGGCGAGCGTCTTGATCCTTCGATCGACGAACAATATCGCCTTATTACGGAACATTACGTTGATACTCTCGCGCATTATGGCAATGAGGTCGGCGTCAATATGATGCGCAAGCACATCGGCTGGTACACGAAGGGGCTCACCGGCTCGGCCGAGTTCCGCAACAAGGTGAACCAGATCGCCGATCCGGTCCGCGTGCTCGATCTCCTCGCAGAATTCTACGGGCCATGGCGTTCGCGCGCGGCGGCCTGAAGCGCCTCAAACCAGAGCCTGCGGGTCCGAGCTTCGCCGAACTGTTCGCCGCGCTTCCCGTCGCCGTGCTCGTGATCGACCCCGATGGGCGCATCGCACACGCCAATGCCGCCTGCGAGCTGCTGCTCAACCACAGCGAAAAGGCGATGACGGGGCAGCCCTATGATGCAGTGCTGCTCCCGCCCGACGATTATGCCGATCGCCGCGACGGACACGGCTTCGCAGCGTTCGACATCGAGATTGCCGCAGTCCGGGGCCCGCGCATCCGAGTGGATTTCGTCGAAAGCCAGATCGCGGATCGTCCGGGCTGGCGGATCGTGACGCTTCACCACGCCCCTCAGGCGCGGCGGATGACCCAGGGCGCCGACCGCACCGCGGGCGCGCGCGCTGCGGTTGGAGCCGCGGCGATGCTCGCGCACGAGATTAAGAACCCTCTGTCGGGGATTCGCGGCGCGGCCCAGCTGCTGCGCAGCAGCGGCGAGGATGCCGAGCTGACGCAGCTCATCACCACCGAGGTCGATCGTATTGCGGCACTGATCGATCGGATGCAGGACTTCACGGACACGCGTCCGCTCAAGCTTGCCCCCACCAACGTCTACCCGCTGCTCGACCACGCGCGGCGGGTAGCACTCGCGGGATTTGCGCGCGGAATGGTGATCGAAGAGCGGTTCGATCCTTCGCTGCCGCCGGTGCTGGTCGATCCCGATGCCTTTCTCCAGGTGCTGCTCAACCTACTCAAGAATGCTGCCGAAGCGTTGGGAGGACTCGCGCAGCCGCGGATCACGCTCGCTACGGCATATCGCCACGGCATGTCGGTGAGCCCCGGCGCCGGGCGGCCGCGGCGACCGCTGCCGATCGAGATCGTCGTGATGGACAATGGTCCGGGCGCGCCCGCCGACATCGCCGAGCATCTGTTCGAGCCTTTCGTCTCCGGCAAGCCGGAGGGGAAGGGGCTCGGCCTGCCTCTGGTCGAGAAGCTGGTGCGCGACATGGGCGGGATCGTCCAATATGCCCGCGAGCGCGAGCCTGAAGTGACAGTGTTCCGCATCCTGCTGCCGAGGGCCGGATGACCGGCTCAGTACTCATCGTCGACGACGACGCTGCGATCCGCACCGTGGTCGCGGCCGCGCTCAAGCGTGAGGGGCATCGCGTCGCGACGGCCGCGAGCATTGCCGAGCTGCGCCGTGCAATCGACGCCGGCCTCCCCGACGTGCTCGTGACCGACGTGGTGCTTCCGGACGGCAACGGCCTCGATGTGGTGGCGTCGCTCACGGCCGATCATCCGCATTTGCCGGTGATCGTCTTCTCCGCACAGAACACGCTGGCCACCGCAGTGCGCGCCACCGAAGTTGGCGCGTTCGACTATCTGCCCAAGCCTTTCGATCTCGACGTGCTGGCACATGCAGTACGCGGTGCGATGGCGCGCGGGCGCCGTGAACCTGCCGACCTGCCGATTGCCGAAGCCTCGGGCGGCTCCTCACTGATCGGCCGCTCGCCGGCGATGCAGGAAGTCTATCGCGTGATCGCCCGCGTCGTCTCCAACGATCTGACGGTGCTGATTTCGGGCGAGTCGGGTACGGGCAAGGAGCTGGTTGCCAAGGCGATTCACGAACTGGGGCCACGCCGCCGCGCGCCCTTCGTGGCGCTCAATATGGCGGCGATCCCGCGCGAGCTGATCGAGGCCGAGCTGTTCGGGCATGAGCGCGGCGCGTTCACCGGCGCGGCGGCGCGCGTCGCAGGCAAGTTCGAGCAGGCCGCAGGCGGCACGCTCTTCCTCGACGAGATCGGCGATATGCCGATGGACGCACAAACACGGCTGCTGCGCGTGCTCCAGTCCGGCGAGTTCACCACCGTGGGTGGCGCGCGTACGATCAAGGCCGATGTCCGGATCGTGGCCGCGACCAACAAGGACCTGAGCCAACTCGTCCAGTCCGGCCAGTTCCGTGAGGACCTGTTCTACCGGCTCAACGTCGTGCCGGTCACGTTGCCGGCGCTGCGCGAGCGGCGCGAGGACGTGCCGTTGCTTGCGCGCCATTTCCTCGACCGGGCTGCCGAGGCCGGCCTGCCGCACAAGCAGCTGGATGGCGACGCGATCGCCGTTCTCAAGGGCTATGACTGGCCCGGCAACGTGCGCGAGCTCGAGAACCTCATGCGCCGCATCGCCGCACTCTCGCGCGACGAATGGCTCGACGCAGAGACGATCCGCCGCGCGCTGGGCGAGGCGAGCTCGGCACAACCTTCCTTTCGCGATGCCGGCATCGAGGCGGCCGTGCGCGCCCGGCTCGAACGCATCGCGATCGAAGAGCCACAAGCCCTCGACGACGGCACGATCTACGATCGCATCATCGGCGAAGTCGAGCGCCCGCTGATCGAGGCAATGCTCGCCCGGCACCACCATAACCAGCTGCGCGCCGCACGCGCGCTGGGCATCAACCGGAATACGCTGCGCAAGCGCCTTGATACACTGGGAATCGATTTGAGCGACGTCCGGCCGGTCGGTACCGAATAGCGACAGGTTGACGAATATTATGTGTTTTCCGGGCAACGTCTGTGTTGTATCCCGGCAACGATGGATGCCGTAGCCGAGCAGACTGCCGAACCTGCACCGCGCAAGCGGCGGCGGTTCGGCATCACGCCTACGATATCCTTCGAAAGCCCGACCGCGCATCTTTCTTCCAAGCGCGCCCGGCTCTTGGAAATCGTCGTAATGGCGTTGGCAGTTGGGACGCCGATTGCGACTTACATTATCGTCAGCGCCGCCAACGCGCGCGACCAGCTATTCAGCCCGCTGGACGCAGCGCTTATGCTGCTGGCGAACCTTTTGCCGTTCGTTGCCCTGATCGTGCTGATCGGCCGACGCATAGCAATCCATCGCGCGTCGAAATCGGCACTCGCGGGCGGCGGTCGCCTGCACGTCCGGCTCGTGGCGATGTTCACCTTGATGGCGAGCGTGCCGATCGTCCTGACGGTGATCGCAGCCTCGGTGATGTTTCAGTCGGGCGTCCAGCTATGGGGCTCGGACCGTGCGGTGAGCGCATTCAATACCACGGTGGAGTTGGCACGCGAGGGTCAGCGCGTGGTGCTGAGGCGCTGGACGGGGGAGGCGCGGACCATGGCGGACGATCTCCTCAACAAATTCCCGGGGCTCCCGCAGCGGTCCGCTGCGTTCCAGGAGGAGTTCCTCGGCCAGACCTACTACCGCAACCTCTTCCAGTCGGTGCTGTTCCGAGCAGTGGATGGCCAACGCGTCGAGGTACTCTACGCCTATGAAGCGCCTGAAGCGACCGCGTTCGCATCACGCGTTACTGGCCAGGTGCTCAGCCTCAAGGACGACGAGGTCTATTCCAATTTCGATGCGCAGGTGCTTTGGGTTGTCACACCTGTCGATCGTACGCGGGGCGTTTTCCTGTACGTGGCAACTCCCAATGACGTTGAGTTCCTACGGAATCAGGGTATCTCAGCGAGTAAGGTTGTGGCCGACTACCAAGGATTGCGTGCCCGAGCGCGGGCGCTGCAATTGCAGTTCAACGCGCTGTTGTTCGGCGTGGCGCTGTTGATCATTGGCATCGCCACCTGGATCGCGCTCGCGGTTGCGGATCGGCTGGTGCGTCCTGTCGATCAGCTTGTCACAGCCGCTCGACGCATCGCGGGGGGCGATCTTAGCGCACGCGTGCCCGAACCGCACACGCTCGATGAGATCGGTACACTCGGCAATGCCTTCAACAGCATGACCGGCCGGCTGGAGGCGCAGCGCAACGCGCTCGTCACTGCGAACGCCCAGCTCGAAAGCCGCAGCGCGCTGATCGAGGCAGTGATGTCCGGCGTGTCGGCGGGCGTCATCTCGATCGATGCGGAGCGGCGCGTGCGGCTGATGAACGCATCGGCCCGCGCATTCCTGCGTCAGGAAGGGGGCGATCCCGTCGGCCGCAAGCTCGAGGATATCGTACCCGAGCTCGATGCAATGCTCGACGGTGCCGAGCGCGAGTCGATTGTCCAGATCGGTAGCGGCGGCGAAGCGCGGACGCTGGCGGTGAAGATCACCACAGACGAGGCGGGCAAGGTCCTCACCTTCGACGACATCACCCAGCAGCTGCTCGACCAGCGCCGCGCGGCATGGTCGGACGTAGCGCGGCGGATCGCGCACGAGATCAAGAACCCGCTCACTCCGATCCAGCTCGCCGCCGAACGGCTCCAGCGGCGTTACGGGAAACAGATCGAAGGCGGCGAAGGCGTGTTCGCGCAGCTCACCGAGACGATCGTGCGCCAGGTGGGCGATCTGCGACGGATGGTCGACGAATTCTCTTCGTTCGCGCGCATGCCCAAGCCGCTGTTCCGGGTGGAATCGCTGTTCGATATCGCGCGGCAGGCGCTCTTTCTCCACGAAGTCGCGCATCCGACGATCCGCTTCGAGCTCAAGGCGCCGGAAACCATACCGAGCCTCGTCTGCGACCGCCGCCAGATCGGCCAGGCGCTCACCAACGTCGTCAAGAACGCCGTCGAGGCGATCGAAGCGCGCGGGGAAGGGGAAGCGCTCCCGCAGGGCGAGGTGGTGATGACGATCGAAGTGGAGGACGAACGCCGCATCCTGCTGACTGTCGAAGACAACGGCATCGGCCTGCCCGTGGAACGCGATCGGATCGTCGAGCCCTATATGACCACGCGCAGCCGCGGTACCGGCCTCGGTCTCGCGATCGTGAAGAAGATCGTCGAGGAGCATTTCGGAACGATCGGTTTTGCCGACCGGCCTGGCGGCGGGACGATCGTCACGCTCTGTTTCGACACCGAACAGCTAGCCCCGCTGGCCGCGCGCGACAGCCAACCCGAAGAAGAGCCGCGGCCCGCCGCCCTGACCAGAACCGGAACCAAGAAATGAGCCTCGATATCCTCGTTGTCGATGATGAGCGCGACATTCGCGAGCTGGTGGCGGGGGTGCTCGAGGATGAGGGATATGCGACGCGGGGCGCCGCCGACAGCGATTCGGCGCTCGAGGCGATCGCCGAACGCCGGCCCAGCCTGGTCCTGCTCGACGTCTGGCTGCACGGGTCGCGCCTCGACGGGCTCGAGCTGCTCGACGAAATCAAGCGCCGCGATCCGTCGCTACCGGTGCTGGTGATCTCGGGCCATGGTAACCTCGACACCGCAGTCGCGGCGATCCGGCGCGGCGCCTCGGACTTCATCGAGAAGCCCTTCGAAGCCGAACGGCTGCTTCTGCTGGTCGAGCGCGCGACCGAGACCGAGCGGCTCCGGCGCGAAGTCGCGTCGCTCCGTGCCTCGGCAGGGCGCGATGCTGACCTCACCGGCACCTCCGGCGCGATCAATTCGGTGCGCGCGACGCTCAAGCGAGTCGCCTCCACGGGCAGCCGCGTGCTGATCACCGGCGGCCCCGGCGTCGGCAAGGAGATCGCCGCACGCCTTCTCCACGGCTGGAGCCAACGCTCTCCCGCGCCCTTCGTGATCGTCAGTGCAGCGCGCATGACGCCCGAGCGGGTAGAGGAGGAGCTGTTCGGCGTGGAGGAGGGCGGGGATCTCGTCCGTCCGGGCCTGTTCGAACAGGCGCATGGCGGCACGCTGTTCCTCGACGAGATCGCCGACATGCCGATCGCGACTCAGGCGCGGATCCTGCGCGTGCTCACCGACCAGAGCTTCAACCGGGTCGGCGGCACGCGCGTGGTGAAGGTGGACGTGCGCGTCGTCTCAGCCACCTCGCGCGATCTCCAGGCCGAAATCGCCGCGGGGCATTTCCGCGAGGACCTCTATTACCGGCTCAATGTGGTGCCGGTGAACATCCCGCCACTCACCGAACGGCGCGAGGACATTCCCGCCCTCGTCGAGCATTTCGTGGCCCATTACGCGAGCGAACGACGCGTACCGACGCCCGAGGTCGCGCCCGACGCGATGGTCGCACTCCAGAGCTACGAATGGCCCGGCAACGTTCGCCAGCTGCGCAACGTGGTCGAGCGTACGGTGATCCTCGCGCCGGGTGACCGGATCGGCCGGATCGACCTGGATCTGCTTCCTCCCGAAGTGCTGGGTCGACAGGGCGATCTCGGCAACGGCATGGGCGCGAGCGCAATCATGGGCACGCCCCTCAAGGAAGCACGCGAGACCTTCGAGCGCGAGTATCTGCGTGTCCAGATCCGGCGTTTTTCGGGAAACATTTCGCGCACCGCGCACTTCATCGGGATGGAGCGCTCGGCGCTGCACCGTAAGCTCAAGCTGCTCGGGATCACCGATACGCGCGAGGAATAGGTTGGACGCGCGGCCGCGGAAATCCTAAGATGCCGGCCATCCGCGCCGGGGTGGCGTGGTACTCCGACGCCGGGAAAGCGGCGCGACGCGGGACAGGATCCCGCCAAGAATAGAAGGCAAAGGCATGGCAGAGAAGCAAACCTCGCTCCAGGACCTGTTCCTCAACTCACTCCGGCGCTCGAAGGCGCCCGTCACGATGTTCCTGGTGAAGGGCGTCAAGCTGCAAGGCATCGTGACCTGGTTTGACAATTTTTCGGTGCTACTGCGGCGCGATGGCCAGTCGCAGCTCATCTACAAGCATGCGATCTCCACGATCATGCCGTCGGGGCCGGTGGACCTCCAGCAGCTCATCGAAGCGGTGGGAGAACATCAGGCCAAGAACCCGGTATTGCAGGAGATTTTCCTGAACGCAGTACGCCGTCAGCAGGAGAATGTGACGATGTTCCTGGTGAACGGCGTCATGCTCCAGGGCCAGATCGCGGCGTTCGACCTCTTCTGCATGCTGCTCCAGCGTGAAGGCATGGCGCAGCTGGTCTACAAGCACGCCGTCTCCACGATCCAGCCTGCGCATCCGCTCAACCTGGCCGAGGAAACGAACGCCTCCGACGGCGATTGATGCGTCCATGAGCACGGGTTTCGATCGCGATCCCGACGAGTTTGCGCGCGGGGCGAGGGCGGCCGTCGTCTATCCAGAGATGGGCGGCAGCTCGCGCGACGCGGACTCGCGCCTGGAAGAGACCGCCGGCCTCGCCGCCGCGATCGGCGTGGACGTGCGCGAGAAGGTCGCCATCAAGCTGCGCCAGCCCAAACCGGGAACGCTGATCGGATCGGGCCAGGTCGAGGCGCTGGCCGAGACGGTCCGCGACGAGGAACTTCAGCTTGCCGTGTTCGATGCGGCGCTCACACCCGTGCAGCAGCGCAACCTCGAGACCGCGCTCGGCTGCAAGGTGATCGACCGCACCGGATTGATCCTCGAGATTTTCGGCGAGCGCGCGCGCACCGCCGAGGGCCGGCTCCAGGTCGAGCTCGCGCACCTCGACTATCAGGCCGGCCGGCTCGTGCGGAGCTGGACTCACCTCGAGCGCCAGCGTGGCGGCTTCGGCTTCCTCGGCGGTCCGGGCGAGACGCAGATCGAGGCCGACCGCCGGCTGATCCGCGACCGTATGGCGCGGCTGCGCAAGGAGCTCGACCAGGTGAGCCGCACGCGTACGCTCCACCGCGACCGCCGCCAGCGCGCGCCATGGCCGGTGATCGCGCTGGTCGGCTATACCAATGCCGGAAAATCCACGCTTTTCAATCGCCTGACCGGGGCTGACGTCATGGCGGAAAATCTGCTCTTCGCAACGCTGGATCCGACGCTGCGGCAGATCTCGCTGCCGGGCATCGACAAGGCGATCCTCTCCGATACGGTGGGCTTCGTCTCGGAGCTTCCAACCCAGCTCGTCGCTGCGTTCAAGGCGACGCTCGAAGAGGTCGTGTCGGCTGACCTGCTGATCCACGTCCGCGACATTGCGCACCCGGACACGGAGGCGCAGCGTGCCGATGTGGAGAAGGTGCTGGGGGAGATCGGTGTGGCCGAGACGACTCCGCGCTTCGAGGCATGGAACAAGATCGATCTGATCGACCAGGAGCGCCGGGCGGAGGTCCTGGAGGAGGCGGCGCGGCGCGCGGACGTGATGCCTATCTCGGCAGTGACCGGGGAGGGTGTGGACGCGCTCATCGACGCCGTCGCCGCCAAGCTCACCCAGGGCCACAGGCGGTACACGATCATGCTGGACTCTGCCGACGGGGCAGGAGCGGCCTGGCTTCACCAGCACGGCGAAGTGCTCGACCGGCGGCTCGAGGACGACAATGCGATCTACGAAGTGCGGATGGCCCCGCGCGACTATGAGCGGTTTGGGATGCGCCAGAGCTGACCGTCTACAGGATGCTAGCGGCCGGCGTCGGCAGCGAGCAGCGCCTTGAGGATGGCCTCGGATCGGCGTTGTCCATAGCCCTGGCCATAGGCGCTAGAGGTAATCGCAATGACCATATGCCTGCTCGGGATCACATAGATCTTGTTTCCGCCGTTTCCTGAGGCGAACGACACGGGCACCGGAACATCGCCGACCCGGTGGGTCTTCGAGTACCAGAAGTAGCCATAACCATCGGCGTAAGGATCGCTTCCGGAGATCGTCACTCTGGGTGTCAGTGCCTCCCGCAGCCAAGCGGCGCTGACCACGCGGTGGCCGCCATAAACGCCTTCGCCCAGCACCATCTGGCCGATCGCCGCAAAGCCGCGGGCAGTGAGCCACAAATTGCCTTGCCCCTTTGTAATGCCTGCAGCATCGGACGCCCAACGCCAGCGAGTTATGCCGAGCGGGCGGAAAAGCGCCTCGTCCGCGAAATTGGCCATCGGGCGGCCCGCGGCTTTGGTCACTACGAGGCCGGCGACATAGCTGGTGAGCGAATTGTAGCGATAGACACTGCCCGGCAGAGCTGCGCGCGGGACGCCCAGCGTGAAGACCAGCGGATCAGGCGCAGCGTCGAGTCTGTCTTCATTACCGGGGGAGTCCGGATCCTCGTCGAAGGCAGCCAAGCCGGAGCGCATCGTCAGCACGTCTGCGAGGCTCACGTCCCCGATCGCGCTGCCGCGCGCCTCAGGCCAATAGGCGCCAACCGCATCACCGACGTTGCGGATCAGCCCGCGATCGCGCGCGATACCGACGAGCAGTGCCGTGACGCTTTTCCCCGCTGAGCGGACGTCGTGCAGCGTGTCGACGTTCTCGCCGTCATAGTAGCGTTCAGCCACGATCCGCCCGTGCCGCAGGACAACCACCGCGCGAAGATCGCGATGCTCGTCCTCATTCCAGGCAGCGAGAGTGTCGGTCAGTTTGGCATCGGTTCGAGCCGTCGCCGGATCGGTCGAGCCGAGCAGGATTGCCGCAAACGCAAGCGCGGCACCTCTTATTGTCGCGATCCCGATCATTGGGCCAGTACGCTCTTGGCTCGCTGCCACAGCGCTTCCTTGGCTTCGAGGTCCAACGCTTCGAAACCGTCGTCAGCTTCTATTTCCATCATCTTGAAACGGTGTTCGAATTTAGTGTTCGCGCCGCGGAGCGCGGCCTCGGCGTCGACACCGAGCTTGCGCGCCCAATTGACCACCGCGAACAGCAGATCGCCGATTTCCTCCTCACGGTCGGCATCGGAGTTTGCCGCTTCAACCTCAGCCAGTTCCTCGTCGATCTTGGCACGCGGACCAGCGGCATCGGGCCAGTCGAATCCGGTGCGGGCGGCGCGCTTCTGCAGCTTTCCGGCGCGGAGCAGGGCGGGAAGGCCGATCGCCACTCCATCCAGTGCGCTCTCATGGCCCTTTGCGCCACGCTCCTCGGCCTTGATCTGCTCCCAAAGATCATGGCCGCCCTCGGTCGCGCCGAGGAAGATATGGGGATGGCGGCGCTCCATCTTGTCGCTGATCGCGTCGATCACATCTTGAAGCGCGAAGTGACCGGCTTCCTCCGCCATCCGGCTGTGGAACACGACTTGAAGCAGCAGATCGCCGAGCTCGTCCTTGAGCTCGGCCATGTCGCCGCGCTCGCAAGCGTCAGCAACCTCATAGGCTTCTTCGATCGTGTAGGGCGCGATCGTGGCGAAGGTCTGGACCGTGTCCCATTCGCAGCCCCGCTCGGGATCGCGCAGCCGCGCCATGATCGAGACCAGGCGATCGATGTTGGCAATGCTCATGCGCGGAAATCCTTCGTGATGGCCGGTGTTCGGCAGTGGCATTAGCGGGGATATTCGGTGTTCGCGAGACGGCCCGGCTTCGTAACAAATTGTTGCTCGCGTGCATCGGGTGCTATCGGCTACGGTACAAGCGTTGCGAGGGGCTGAAACCGCTCCTAGCTCGTGTCCAATGTTCCAGTACCAGTCCAGCATGACAGCACCCACCATCGTTCTGGTCGAAGACGATCCGCCACTGCGGACCCTCACGTCGCGTGCGCTCCAGGAGCACGGCTTCGCTGTGCGCCCTGCCGCGACGGGTGCAGAGATGTGGCTTGCGCTGGAGAACGGCCCCGTCGACCTGATCATCCTCGACATCATGCTGCCCGGGACCAGCGGCATCGATCTGTGCCGGATGATCCGCGAGAAGAGCCAGGTTCCGGTGATCTTCATCTCGGCACGCGGCAGTGAGACCGACCGTGTGGTAGGGCTCGAACTCGGCGCGGACGATTATCTGAGCAAACCCTTCGGCACGCGCGAGTTGATTGCCCGCGTGCGGGCGGTGCTCCGGCGGCGCGGCAACGAACAGGAAAGCGCACACCGACCGCAAGGGATGCTCTGCTTCGACGGCTGGACGGTCAATCTCCCGCGTCGGCAACTCCTTTCGCCGAGCGGTGCCGTGGTGGAGCTCACCGGTGCCGAGTTCGATCTGCTGGTCAGCCTGTGCGATCATGCCGGGCGCGTGATTGCGCGCGAGCGGCTGATCGAGCTGTCCCGCACCCGCCTCGGCAACAGCTCCGACCGCAGCGTCGACGTGCTCGTGAGCCGCTTGCGCCGCAAGCTTTCGAGCGGCGGCGTCGAGGCTCCGATCGTTACGGTGCGTGGCATCGGCTATATGCTCAGCGCTGCGGTGACGCGGACTTGAAGCGTGTCCTGAGCCTGCCGCTCGGACTGATCGGCCGAATCTTTGCGATCCTGCTGCTGGCGATCCTGATCGAATTCGGCGCGAGCACCTTCTTCTACGAGCGGGCGGAACAGATCTCGGTTCGCAACGACGAGGCCCGCCGGCTCGCGGAGCATCTGGTGATCGCGCGCAAGCTGCTCGATGAGCAGCCGTCCGATCAGCGCAGTGCGCTGGCCGTCGACCTCACGACCAGCCGCTACAAGATCTGGTGGAGTCCTGGCCTGCCTGCAAAGCTGCAGGTTCCGGCCACACTCGACCGAGTCCATCGCCAGATCGTCGACTGGGAGCCGACATTGCGGGCCAGCAACCTGCGTGTGCGGCTGATCGGACCGGCGCGCAAGGCGGTTATCGCTGGCGGGCTCACGCTCACGGACGGTAGCTGGATGGGGTTCACAACCCGCGAGCCGGTCCATGATCTCAGCTTCTCGCCCGAGCGTATCCTGCTCGCGCTCGCGCCTGCGGTGGCGATCATCCTGATCGGCGGTGTGCTGGTCCGACAGACGCTCTTGCCCCTGCGACGACTGGCGAAAGCTGCGGAACGCGTGGGAGCGGCGGACCAGGAGGTGGTCCCGGAGGCAGGGCCGGGCGAGGTGCGACGCGTGATCTCCGCCTTCAATCGCATGCAGGCGCGCATCCATCGGCTGATCGAGGATCGTACCCAGGCACTGGCGGCGGTCGGTCATGACATGCGTACGCCGCTGGCGCGGCTGCGTCTCCGGGCCGATGCGCTGGGGGATAATGACGCGGTCGATGCGATGACTGCCGACATCGGTGAAATGGAGTCGATGATCGACTCGCTGCTCGCCTATCTGGGCGGGGAAACGAACGGCGAGACGCCAGTGGCGGTGGATCTGGCGGTGATCTGCGCCACGATTGCCGACGACGCCCGCGACCGTCACCGGCAGGTTCGCTATTCGGGGCCCGCGCATCTCGAACGTGAGTTACGACCAGTCGGCTTCAAGCGTGCGCTGGTCAATCTCGTCGAGAACGGCCTCCACTATGGCAAACATGTATGGATCAGCCTCGAGGAGCGCGCAGGGGAAGTGGTAATCCGGATCGAGGACGACGGGCCGGGTATTGCCGAAGACGCGCTCGACAAGGTACTCGAGCCGTTCGTCCGCCTCGATCATGCGCGTGCGCGTGACACGATGGGACTCGGGCTCGGGCTTTCGATCGTGAAGCGCGCAGTCGAGGCGGAAGGGGCGACGCTCCTCCTGTCCAACCGGCCGGAAGGCGGGCTTCGCGCCGAAATCCGCTTGCCGCCGGCCTGAACCACTTCGGCGCTGCAGCAATACTTCCTTACATTATCGCTGCGCTGCGGCAAAACACGCTCGTTACCTGTGACGGGTCTCGCGCTCCCCCTTGCGCGGTCCTGTTATGGAGCAAGCAACGTGAACGAGCTCATTGGACGTGTCTACGGCTTCGCGAAACAAGTGTTTCCGAACCAGAGCGACCTCTATTCCAAGCTGGCGACGCACGGGCAGAGCCCCAAGGCTTTGATCATCTCCTGCGCCGATTCGCGCGTCGTTCCTGAACATATAATGCAGGCCGAGCCCGGCGATCTGTTCGTTTGCCGCAACGCGGGCAACATCGTGCCGCCTTACGCCAACCAGAACGGCGGCGTCACCTCCACGGTCGAATACGCCGTGATGGTGCTGGGCATCCACGATATCATCGTGTGTGGCCATTCCGACTGCGGCGCGATGAAGGCGGTTGCGAACCCTGCGGGCCTGGAGAAAATGCCGAACGTCGCTGCCTGGCTGCGCCACAGCTGTGCCGCCGAGCAGGTAGTGAGCGAAAGCTATCCCGAAATGGAGAGCGCCGATCGTGTTCGGGCGATCAGCCTCGAGAATGTCGTCGCCCAGCTCAACCATCTGCGCACGCACCCTGCGGTGGCGGCGGGCATAGCGCGCGGCGAAATCGCGCTGCACGGCTGGTTCTTCGACATCGGCGCCGGCGAAGTACTTGCGCTCGACGGTGAGACCGGCCGCTTCTTCCCGATCAACGAGGAGCGTCCGCTCCCGGTCGCGCTTGCCGCGGCGCCGCGCCTCGCGCACCAGCCTAAACTGGAGGCAGCGGAATGACTGCCGCCGATACCAAGGCGAGCGGCTGGATCGTCAAGGATTTCGCGGCGTCGATCGTCGTGTTCCTTGTCGCGATGCCGCTCTGCATGGGCATCGCGATCGCTTCGGGCGTCCCGCCCGAGAAGGGCCTTGTCACCGGCATCGTCGGTGGCCTCGTCGTAGGTGCGCTTGCGGGCTCGCCGCTTCAGGTGAGCGGCCCCGCCGCTGGCCTGGCGGTGATCGTTTTCGAGCTGGTCCGTGAACAGGGCATCTCCGGCCTTGGGCCGATCCTCGTGCTCGCGGGTCTCATTCAGGTCGCGGCGGGCATCTTCCGGGTCGGCGGCTGGTTCCGCGCGATCTCGCCCGCCGTTGTCCACGGTATGCTCGCGGGCATCGGCGTGCTGATCGTCATTGGGCAGTTCCACGTATTGTTCGATGCCAAGCCGCTTTCTAACGGGCTCGAGAATCTGATGGCGATGCCCGGAAGACTGCTCGGTCTTTCCTCCGACATGCGCTCGACCGAACTCGCTCTTCTGCTCGGCGTGCTGACGATCGCGATCATGGTCGGCTGGGAGAAGCTGCGCCCGACCTCGATGAAGCTCGTGCCTGGCGCGCTGCTCGGCGTGGTGGCAAGCACCGCGATCGCCTATGCTCTGGGGGTGAACGTCGCGCGAGTAGAAGTTCCCCAGAACATTGCTTCCGCGATCACGCTGCCGGGAACCGGCTTCTTCGCGCGCTGGCTCGATCCCGCGGTGCTGACCGCCGCGCTCGCGGTGGCGTTCATCGCCAGCGCGGAGACGCTGCTGTCAGCCGCCGCAGTCGACCGCATGCACGACGGCGTGCGCACCAACTACAACAAGGAACTGCGGGCGCAGGGCGTGGGCAATCTCCTGTGCGGTGTGGCGGGTTCGCTTCCGATGACCGGCGTGATCGTTCGCAGCTCGGCCAACGTGCAGGCTGGCGCGACCACGCGGCTTTCGACCATGCTTCACGGCGCGTGGATTCTCGCCTTCGTAGCGTTGCTTCCATGGCTGCTGCGCGAGATCCCGATGACGGCGCTCGGCGCGGTGCTCGTCGTCACCGGCGCCAAGCTGGTCAATTTCAGCCATGCCAAGCACCTGTTCAGGGACTATGGGCCGCTTCCGGCGATAATCTGGGCGGTCACGCTCCTGCTGGTGGTGACCGAGGACCTACTCACCGGCGTGCTCGTAGGCATCGCGCTGTCGCTCCTTGAACTCCTCCCGCACTTCCGGCGCCTGCGCCTGAAGGTGGATGAGCGCGAGAGCGAGGGCGGCCGGACTATCGCGCTGGACGGTGCTGCCACCTTCGTGACGCTCCCGAAGCTGACGGCCCGGCTGGAATCGGTGCCCCACGATGCTCCGGTGGTACTCGACTTCACGCGCTGCTCGGCGGTGGACCATACCTCCATGGAACTGCTGCGCGATTGGTGCACCAGGCGCCGCGCGGGTGGCGGGAGCGTCGCGCTCACGGGCGCCACTGGGAGGGCCGCCGCACTGGCCGCCTGATCCCAACTATAAGTCGCTTCCGAGGCGCACTCCCGGCGCTGTGCCTACAGCTGCCCGGGAGTGCGCCTTTCGGTTTTGGAGGCTCAGGGCTCCGCCGTCACTTCGGGCAGAGGATCGGTGACCTTCGCGCCCCACAGCGCATAGAAGAGGATGTAGAGTTCGCAGACCGCCGTCAGCAGGAACGAGAGCTGAAGCCCGAAGCGGTCCGCCAGCCAGCCCTGGACCACCACCAGGGCACCACCGGCGATCGCCATGATCAAAAGCCCTGAGCCTTCCTCGGTCAGCGGGCCGAGACCCTTGATCCCGAGCGTGAAGATCGTGGGAAACATGATCGAGTGAAACAGTCCAACCAGGATCAGCGACCACATGGCCACGGGGCCGCTGGTGAAGACGGTGACTAACATCACGATGAAGGCACCGATCGAAAAGGCTGCCAGCACGCTCTCGGCGGCGAAACGCTGCATCAGCGCGGAGCCCGCGAACCTTCCCACCATCATGCCGGCCCAGAGGAAGGTGAGATAACGGCCTGCTGTCTCCGCTGTGACATTGGCGATGTCCGGCTGGACCACGAAATTGACGAAGAGGTTGGCCACACCGATCTCGGCGATCAGATAGATGAAGATCGCCGGCACGCCGAACACCAGATTACGGTGGCGCCAGAGTGAATGCTTTTTGCGTTCCTCTTTGGCGACGCGGCTGGTTGCCGATCCGAGCGATGGGAGGGGGAAACGCGCGATGACGATCGCGAGCACCACCAGCACCACAGCAACCAGGCCATAGGGCAGAATCACCGATTGCGCGTCAGCGAGCCGCTCCGCCTGGGTCAGGACAGTGCCGGTCTCGGCCGTGCCGCCCTTCGAGCGGCCGAGGATCAGATAGGCGCCGAACAGCGGCGCGAGCATCGTTCCCGCCGAGTTCATCGCCTGGACCAGATTGAGCCGCGACGAAGCAGTCTCCGGCGGGCCGATCACCGCGACATAGGGGTTGGCTGCGACCTGGAGCAGCGTGATCCCACTTGCGATGATGAACAGCATCGCCAGCGTGACGCCATAGGACGGCAAGCTCGCGGCCAGCATCATCCCGAGCGCGCCAGCAGCCATGATCAGAAGCCCGATGACAAGCGAGCGCTGATAGCCGATCCGCTCGATCAGCTTTGCCGAAGGGATCGACGCGACGAAATAGGCGATGAACCACACGCTCTCGATCAGGGTCGTCTGCGTATAGTTGAGGTCGAACACGCTGCGCAGGTGCGGCAGCAGCGTGTTGTTGATGACGGTGATGAACCCCCACATGAAGAACAGGCTGGCGAGCAGCGTGAGCGCTGGTCGGTATGCGGCCACGCCGCGCTTCGAAATCGAATCCGTTGTCGTCACATTTGGCGACACGACTGGTTGCGCCATCATCCTCTCCAATGCTGCGATGCCCTGCCCGGACTTTCCCGGGCCTGCAGTGAATCGTCGCGATTATGTCTGACTATTCCGGGAAGAATAATCCAGCCGCCCGGCGCAAAAAATCGCGGGAGCATCAAACCTGCCCTCGTCCGCCCGCCGGAAGGCGCCGCTCGATCAGGAAGATGCCGGCGGCAACCACCACCAGCCCGGCAGCGAGAAGCAGCATCGGCGCGTAGGGATTGCCCGTGGCAGTCGCAACGCGCGGCACCACAGCTTGCGCAACGAAGCCGCCGAGGTTGCCGGTGGCGTTGATGACCGCGAAGCCGGCTGCCGCGCCGGCACCGGTCAGGAAGCGGGGAGGGAGCGTCCAGAAGATCGGCTGCCCGGCGAAGATCGCGCAGGCCGCAAGCGCAAGCGCGGCGAACTTGAGCGGCGCGCCCGGGAGCAGCACGCTTGCGACGAGTGCGACGGCCCCGATCAGCGGCGGCACCACGGCGTGCCAGCGCGAGTGGCTTCTCCGGGCGGCATCGCGCGGGACCAGCCACAGCGCCACGCCGACCAGCAGCCAAAGGAGGCCATTGAGCAGGCCATTGACCGTGTTGCTGACACCCATGTCGCGCACCACGGTCGGCAGCCAATAGCTGAGGCCATAGGCGGCGAGCGGAAAGCCGATGAAGGTGAGGGCAAGCAGCAGCACGCGGGGATCGATCGCCGCGCGTAGCGCATGGCCGCTAATCGGATGCGCCACGGCTTCGCGTTCGCGGCCGAGCTCGTCCGCCAGCCACGCCTTCTGTTCCCGAGCGAGCCATGGCGCGACTTCGGGGCCACGCGGCAACAGCCAGAGGACCACGGGCGCCATCAACACCGCGGGAACGCCAGTGACGACGAACAGCCATTGCCAGCCGTGGAGCCCCCAAAGGCCATCGAGGTCGAGCAGGACGCCCCCGATCGTGGCGCCCGTCGCATTGGCGAGCGGCTGGGCCAGCATGAACATGCCCACCGCCCGCGCACGATGCGACTGCGGATACCAGAGCGTCAATGCGTAGAGCACGCCAGGGAACAGCCCCGCCTCGGCCAGGCCGAGCAGGAAGCGCAGGATATAGAAAGTGGTGGCATCGCGGGTCAGCGCGAGGAGCACGGTGACCGCCCCCCAGCTCACCATGATCCGCGCGAACCATTTCGGCGCGCCCACCCGCGCGAGGAACAGATTGCTGGGCAGTTCGAACAGGAAATAGCCGATGAAGAAGAGCGACGCGCCAAGGCCGAACACCGCCTCGCTCATCCCCAAATCGTCCGCCATCTGGAGCTTGGCGTAGGACACGTTCTGCCGGTCGATATAGGCGATAAGATAGACGAAGCCGAGCAGCGGCATCAGCCGCCACGAGACGGTCCGCGTGGTCGACGCGCCGATATTGTCCAAAACCATCGGTCAGGACGCCCGGCGATGGCGGGGGAGGGATGCCATCCACGCTTCCAGCGTCGCGCGCATACGGTCATCGTCCGAGCTGTCGGGCCTTCTTCCTGGACGGTACCGATCTGCGGTATCATTGGCCGGGCTCACCGGCTGCTTCAGAGGCGGAGCCTCCGCCTCTGGGGCAGTCGATGTCATCACACCGCAGGCCCGGATCACACCAGCCCTCCCAGACGCCGGCGCGTGTGCATGCCACCCTCCTGAATATATATTATTAATGCGCCTTGTAGCGCAGGCAGAACGGTTCGCAAAGAGGAACAACACACCAAGAGACGCAACGGCGCCAGCGCCCGCTGCCTCAGCTGCTACTCGCCAGCGGAAATGCCGTGATCCGTAATTTGGGAGCGGCATAGGGCATCAGCACCAGACGTTCGCGTGCTCCCTCCACGTGCGCTTCCGCAGGCGGAGGGGCTGCGGCATTGTCCTGCTCGGGCCAGTTGGTCACGCGATAGCCCTGCGTCACCAGCACCACCGGCGGGCTGCGGCGGGAAAAGGGGACTGGGCCTATCGGGCGTTCCAGGCGCTGGATCGCGGCGCCATCTGCCAGCGCATATCGCCATTCGCTCTGCGGCAGCACCGCCCAATCGGCCGTCAGCCCCCGCTTGCGCAGCTTCTGCCATTTCTCTTCGATCGGCAGCACGAAGACGAGCGGCCCCTGCTCGACGTAACTTCCATGGGGGGCCGAGACGCGTCGCGGCGGCGCCGTGAAGGCAAGCTCGATACGATCGCCTGCGCGCCATTCGCGAACGATCCGGGCAAACTCGCCGGGTTTGCCGTCGGGCATCGCCTCGCCGTTGACGCGGATGCTTGCGCCCGTGGCCCAGCCCGGCACGCGAAGCGCGATCGGGAACCGAGTGGGGCGCTCCGGATCGACGTGGATGACGATCTGCTCGCGAAATGGATAGCCAGTCTCCTCGCGCAGCCGGATGGGAACGCCGGCAACGGTGGTCGCCACCTCGCACGGGCCGTAGAGAGTCGCCGCGAGCCCACCCTCAGCCGATGCCATCCACAGGCTTGCGACCAGCTTCGGCCAGCCCTGATGAAAATTGGCCGTGCAGCAGCCGAAATTGGGTTCGAGCCCGAACAGGTTCGCCTCGGGGCCATTGGTCGTCCACGGTCCCTTCTCATGCGCGCAGCGGATCTGGTTGGGCTGCTGATCATATTGATGTGCCCACATATCATCGGTGAAGGTCGCCTGGAGCGCATTGTACGCGATCCGCTCGATCCGGTCGCCGAGCGCGGCGTCGCCGGTGATCGCGAGCGCGAGCTCGAGCGAATACATCGCTTCGACGATCGCGCAGAGCTCGACACCCTGGCTGGGGCTGCGGCCGGCGAGGTGCTCGTCGGCAGCGTAGATGCCGATCGGCAGGCCATGGTAGCGATCGAGCGTATCGAGCTGGCGATGGATCGCCTCGCGATCCTCACTCTTGCCCGATACGACTGCCCAGACCGGCGAGGCCTTGAGCCCCTGAGCATTGTTGACGCCGTGGACGGAAAGCGCCGGGTCCTTCAATCCATTGGGTATCTGTCCGGGCACATCGGGCTTGTCGAGCCCGATTGCCACCTTGTCGGTCTTCCCGCGATAGGGATAGTCCCCAGCGAATAGCTCCTGCCAGTCGAAACCCTGATCCTTGAGCAGACTCGCCAGTTCGAGCAGCTTTGGATCGCCGGTGCGATTGTAGAGCCAGAGCAGCGGGACGACTTCGTCCTGCCAGCGGAAGCGCCCCCAATCACGCAAGGGCCGCTTCGGCATCTCGGCGAGCTGATGGTGGAAATAGGCGGTCATCACCGGGATGACGCGCGCGTCGGCGGTGAGCTCGTGATACTGGGTGAGCACTTTCAGCATCACCATGCGCGGCCACCAATCGTCGTTGCTGCGGGGCCCGAACATGCCGCTGGGCGCAGCGTTATCGAGCGTCCAGTCGAGGAACTTCTGCGCCTTGGCCTTGAGGGGGGCGGAATCGAGCATCCATGCGAGCGGCACGAGCCCGTCCAGGAAATAGGGGCCGCGCTCCCAGCTCTCGCCCTTGCCGCCTAGCCAGCCGCTGTCGGGGCCGAGATCGGGCCAGGTCTCGTCGATCCGGCCGCCCATGCCCGCGGCCTGGATCTCGAGCTGACGACGCAGCCAGCCGGCCGGACGGATCGCTCCGACCGGCAAGGGATAGAAGGGCTGGGGAGCGAGCGGCGAGCGATTCACCGGAGGGGAGGGCGTCGCAGCTCCGGCGATTGGCGCGGCGTGAAGAGGGGCGGCAGAGAGTGTCGTACCGAGGGCTGCAGTTCCGGCCAGGAAACTGCGACGATTCGCGGTGTAGCTGTGCATGATTGCCTCTCCCGTTCGCCGCGCCGAGTCGGCGTAATCCAGCCGTCCACAGCGCACCATTCACCACCGATGATGGTCTACTTTGGAGTTATCATAGCCAAAGAACAAACAATTTGGATTATCAATCTGCCCACGCGAACGACCACCACTAATATGGCGGCGCGGACCGGCTGCTGTTGGCAACGACGGCGATGCACGCGAAGGCGGGGACCATCTCTCGACACTCAAGTTGTCTGAGTTAATTTCCAAGCGGCAATAGTGCTGCTGAAACCGCTTTCTTCACAGGCCTAGCAGCAAGAATGATCAAGTGCCGCGCCATTTCATCGGTTCATTTTCAACAGTGAATGTGGATTAGTCCTACAAAAAAGTTGTGACCTGCGAATCCTCCTTGTATGTTAGCGCTAGCAGGGCATTCGAATCCTGCGTTTCCAGAAGCTTGGCGCCTTTCGCGCAGCGTAGGGGAGGATGAATGAACTCGAAAATGTCGACGACGCGTGCCCGCAATGGCAGCCTGATCACCGCCCGTGCTGGAGTGTCCATACTCGCGCTCCTAGCCGCCGGCGCAAGCGGCAGCGCATGGGCGCAAGCGGTCTCACCCGATGCGACCCAAGCTACCGCCCCGGGACAGGAAGCCGTTGATCAGCAGGTTGCTTCGCCCGATGATGACATCGTTGTCACCGGTCGCCGCGCCGCACTCGAGGCTGCGGACGAGCGCAAGCGCCGCAGCGAAACCATCATCAATTCAGTGGTCGCCGACGATGCGGGCAAGCTGCCCGACAACTCCATCACCGAAGTGCTGCAGCGTGTTTCGGGCGTCTCGATCGTCCGCTTCGCCGCGCTGGGCGATCCCGATCACTTCTCGGTTCAAGGGTCCGGCGTGCAGGTGCGCGGCCTCACCGGCGTCGCGTCGCGCCTCAACGGGCGCGAGATCTTCAGCGCCAACAACGGCCGGGCACTGCTCTGGAGCGACGTCACGCCCGAGCTGATGGCCGCCGTCGACGTCTACAAGGCCTCCACGGCCGACCTCATCGAAGGCGGTACGGGTGGCCAGATCGATCTGCGCACCAAGATGCCATTCGACTTCAACGGCGATTTCCACGTGGCGGCCAATGCCGAGCTCAGCGTGGGCGACATGGCGAACAAGGCCGACCCTGCCGGTTCGATCCTGGTGACCGATACCTTCGAAACCGGCATCGGCCGCATCGGCATCCTTGCCGACGTCGCGTACAGCCAGTTCAGCTCTCTCTCGCAGTTCATCCGCACCGAGCCCTATTTCAAGACGCGGATCGACGGCAGCGACTATTATGTTCCGGGCGGCTTCACCTATGGCGACGAAGCGTTCCAGTACCGCCGCTACGGCATCTACGGTGCGGTGCAGTGGGCGCCCTCGGACTCGCTGACTCTCACCGGCACCTTCTTCCAATCGCGCTACAAGAGCCAGTCGAGCGATTATGGCGCCCAGGTCTCGTCGCAGACGCTTGCGGTCGATCCGGCCAACAGCGAATTCGACGAGAACGGATTGCTGCTGCGGACAGATGCGCTGTTCAATCGCGATCAATCGACCTTCCTGCCCAGCGCTTCGCCCGTGAACAGCGGCGGCAACAAGGGCTTCGTGAAGAGCAACACAGTCACGCGTGACTATTCGTTCTCCTTTGCCTGGGAGCCTGAGGACGGCCCGCTGTCGATCCGCGCTGCGCTGCAGCGCGTGGATTCGTCGCAGAAATACGACCGGCTCGACATCTTCCGCGACATCGCGTTCGGCCAGAGCTTCGGCATGGACCTGACGGGCGATCTTCCGAAGATCACCGTGTCGCCGGCAACCCAGGCATCGTTCGCCGATCCCGCGAATTATTTCTGGTCGGCGTCGATGCCGCACAACGAGGACAACACGGGCCGCCTCGACGCTGCGAACCTCGATCTCGAATATGAGTTCGACGGCAGCTTCCTGCGCTCGATCAAGGCGGGCGGCCGCATCGCCGAGCGCACCGAGCGCGACTATGCCAACGGCTACAACTGGGCGGCGCTCGGCCGCGGCTGGAACGGCGATCCACAGCTGACCTATGCCAATGCGGCGCCGGGCGACATCGAGTATCATGCGTTCAAGGACTTCTTCCGCGGCGCGATCCCATTGCCCGGCAATCTGATGTTCGCGTCCGAGGAACTCGCCTCGCGCTTCGACCGCGAGCAGCTCACTGCGTCGCCGCCAGCGGGTTTCTGCCCGGTGGATACCGAGTCCAACTGCTCTGCATCGGGTCCGCTGCCGGTCACCGGCTACGGCGGCCGGCCGGGCATTCGCCAGCCCGGCTTCATCCTTCCGATCGACCGCGTCGACAACAAGACCCGCACGATCGCAGGCTATGCGTTGGCGCGCTTTGGCCCGACTGATGCGCCAGGGCTCTCGGGCAATGTCGGCGTACGCGTCGTCAACATCCGCAACGAAGGCAGCGGCTACATCCAGCAGAATGCGCTGACCTATATTCGCGATGGCCAGCAGCAGACGCTGGCCGACACAGCGGTGCCGCGCGGAGGCGAGGCGGAGTTCACGCGGGTACTTCCGTCGATCAATTTCGACTATGCGCCGACGGACAAGATGAAGATCCGCGCCGGCTTCAACATCACGATGGACCTGCCGACCTTCAACGCACTCCGCTCGTCGGGAACCGTCGGTGTAGCGACGACCGACAATCCCGTCGCCGGTGAGCCTGAGTTCTTCACCAACTTTACCGCGTCCACGGGCAATCCGCTGCTCAAGCCGGCGATGTCGAGCAATTTCGACCTGTCGTTCGAATATTATGCGCGGCCCGGCACCGCATTCCACATCGCGCCCTTCTACAAACGGATAACGAACCTCCCGACCTTCTCGCTGACCGAACGCGAGGTAACGGTGGTATATGGTGATGGGACCAGCGAGACGGTCACCGCAGCGGCGACCGACTATATCAACTCGTCGGAGGCGGCCGAGATCAAGGGCGTCGAGATCGGCGGGCGCGCCTTCCTCGACATGCTGCCCGGGCTGCTCAGCGGATTCGGCATCGAAGCCAACTACACCTTCATCGACAGCAAGAATCCCGGGGACGTCTACCGCGACATCAACGGCGTGATTCACAATGATGCGCCGCTGGTCGGCTTGTCGAAGCACAACGTCAACGCGACGCTGCTGTACGAGCGCAAGGCGATTTCCGCCCGTATCGCCTATTCGTGGCGGTCGCGGTATCTGCAGTCGACGAACAGCAACGGCACCAACCCGAGCTACGGCTTCTATGCGGCGCCGGGAACTGCACCGACCCAGTCCATCCAGATCGCGCTGCCGGTCTACGGCGATGCCTACGGTTCGCTGGACGCCGGTATCCGGTTCAAGGTCAACGACAACTTCTCGTTCGGGATCCAGGGAACCAACCTGACCAATTCGATCCAGCGCACGGTGATGGGCGGCTATCCGGGCGGCGAGCTGGTCGGGCGCAGCTGGTTCCAGAGCGACCGGCGGATCAGCACCGGGATCAACCTGGCGTTCTGAGTTTTGGTGCCCGCCGGCCGTGCGCCGGCGGGCATCCCGCTTTATGGGGTACGCATGAGCAAGCGCGTCCTGATCGTTGGCGGCGGCACGGCCGGCTGGCTGACCGCCGGCTATCTGGCCAAGCGCCTGGGCGCTGACCTCCCCGAAGGCGCTTCGATCACCCTGGTCGAATCGCGCGAGATCGGAGTGCTCGGTGTGGGGGAGGGGACGTTCCCCACCATCCGCCGGACGCTCGCCACGATCGGCGTCGACGAATCGGAACTCGTTCGTCGGTGCGGGGCTACGTTCAAGCAGGGTGTGAAGTTCGTCGGCTGGCGGGATGCGCCGGGGGAGGGCGCGCGCGATCATTTCTCGCACCCGTTCCAAGTCGCGGACACCGGCACCGGGATCGAGTTGCTGCCCTATTGGCTGCTGGGACTCGGTGGCCCGGAGAATTGGGACGAGGTCGCCACGCCGCAGAAGAAGACGGCTGATGCGGGGCGGGCACCCAAGCTGCCAACGCATCCCGACTACGTCGGCCCCCTCAACTACGCATTCCACTTCGACGCAGTGGCGCTCGCGGGCTTGCTACGCGACCAGGCCGTCAAGAACGGCGTGCGGCACCTGATCGACATGGTAGGCGAGGTGCGGCTCGACGCCGAGGGCGCGATCGCCGAGCTGCAGACCGAGCGCAACGGCGCCCTGACTGCCGACCTCTACATCGACTGCACAGGCTTCCGAGCCGAACTGATCGGCAAGGCGCTCGGCATACCCTTCCGCTCATGCCGCGACATATTGTTCTGCGACCGCGCCATCGCCGCGCAGGTGCCCTACGCCGACCCGCACGATCCGATCGCGTCCTTCACTATCTCAACGGCGCAGGACGCAGGCTGGATCTGGGACATCGGTCTCGATCAGCGCCGCGGCATCGGCCATGTCTATTCCTCGGACCACAGCAGCGAGGAGGAAGCCGAGACGGCGCTGCGGCGCTACCTGGGGCCCGCCGGCGGCAATGCCGAGGTGCGCCAGTTCCGCTTCGACGCCGGATACCGCGAGATCAACTGGCACAAGAACTGTGTCGCGGTCGGCCTTTCCAGCGGGTTCTTCGAGCCGCTGGAGGCGACGGGGATTGCCTTTGCGGAAGTCGCCGCGGGCTTGATCGCCAATCTGTTTCCCTGGAGCGGCGAGCACGAGACCTCGGCGCGCCAGTTCAACGCCAACATGCGCCGCCGCTACGAGCGGGCGCGCGATTTCCTCAAGCTGCACTATTGCATCTCCGCTCGTCGCGACACCGGCTTTTGGCGCGACAATGCAGCAGAGGCGACGGTTCCCGACAGCCTGCGCGAAATGCTCGATCGCTGGCGCTTCCGTCCGCCCAACGAACTGGACATCGATCCCGGCGTGGACATCTTCCCCGAGGCGAGCTGGCAATATGTGCTCTACGGCATGGGGTGGAAAACCGACCTCAGCGGGCGGGCGGGGGCGCTGCGCTACCACGACGACGCGCGCCGCGCCTTTGCCGAGGTCCGGCGCCAGGCCCAATATGCGGCTGCCAACCTGCCGGCCAACCGCGATCTGGTGGAATATGCCAGGCAGCACCGTTTCGGCCCGAAGACGGCAGCGGCATGATCGATCCCGCTCGTAACATCACCAAGGTCGTCATTGTCGGTGGGGGCACAGCGGGCTGGATGGCCGCGGCCGCGCTGTCGCGGCTGGTCGTGGGCGGCGTTTCGGTGACGCTGGTGGAATCCGAAGAAATCGGCACGGTCGGCGTGGGCGAGGCGACGATCCCGACGCTGCTCGACTATAATCGCATGCTCGGCATCGACGAAGACGCGTTCGTCCGCGCGACCGGGGCGACGTTCAAGCTGGGCATCGAGTTCCGCGACTGGGCCCACATCGGCGACGCATATATCCATCCGTTCGGCAGCCACGGCCGGGACGTGGCGGGCGTGCCTTTCCATCAACTCTGGCTGCGCCAGGCGAACCTTGGCCGCGGCGCGGACGATCCCGGCCCGATCAGCGACTATTGCCTCTCGGCCGTCGCGGCCCGGCTGGACCGCTTCACGCGGCCGGTGGTCAATCCCGAGGCGGTGCTCTCGACGCTAGCCTATGCGTTTCACTTCGACGCCGGGCTCTACGCCAGGTTCCTCCGCTCGCTCGCCGAGGAGAATGGGGTGGTCCGCGTCGATGGCCGCGTCACCTCGGTCGAGCAGGATGCGAAGACGGGCTTCATCCAGGCGGTGCAACTCGCCAACGGGCACCGCGTCGAAGGCGAGTTTTTCATCGATTGCAGCGGTTTCCGCTCGCTGCTGTTGGGCGAAACGCTGGGAGTGCCGTTCACGAGCTGGCAGCACTGGTTGCCCTGCGATCGTGCCTGGGCCGTTCCGAGCGAGCGCGAGGGACCACTCACACCCTATACGCGGGCGAGCGCGGGAACCGCCGGCTGGCGCTGGCGGTTCCCGCTCCAGCATCGCGTCGGCAACGGTCATGTCTATTCGAGCGCACATTTGGACGACGATGCGGCGCTGCAGATGCTCCTCGACGGCCTAGAGGCGAAGGCGCTCGCCGAGCCTCGCCAACTGCGCTTCATCGCGGGGCGACGGGATCGACTATGGGAGAAGAATTGCGTTGCGATCGGGCTCGCGGGCGGTTTCCTCGAGCCGCTCGAATCGACCAGCATCCACCTGATCCAATCGGGCATCGTGCGGCTGATGACGCTGTTCCCGGATCGCGGTTTCGATACGGCCGAGATCGCCGAATATAACCGCGTGGTGCTTCGCGAATACGAGCAGGTACGCGACTTCATCATCCTCCACTATCATGCGACGTCGCGTTCGGATTCCGCGTTCTGGAAACATTGCCGCGAGATGGAGATTCCAGCCTCTCTCGCTGCCAAGCTCGCGCTCTGGGCAGGCAATGCGCGCATCTTCCGCGAGCAGGGCGAACTCTTCACGCCGGATAGCTGGATCGCGGTGCTGCTGGGGCAGCGACTGCGGCCCGCAGGGTTCGATCCACTCGCCGCAGCCCTGCCGGCAACGGAGACCGGACATTTCATGGCGCATCTCCGGGACGTGATCGGCAAGACCGCAGCCGCCATGCCGACGCACGAGCAGTTCATCGCGCGGCACTGCGCGGCACCGACGAGCAGGGCGGCATGAGCGGCTTCACTGTGAAATGTTCGGGCTTCGTGACAGCGTGGATGCTGGCCGCCGCGGGCGCACTGGTCGCCCTCGGGGCGATCGATGCACAAGCGCTGGAGAGGGTTGGGCCGAAGGCGGCTCCGTATCGTTGGACCAATGTGAAGGTCGGCGCCGGCGGATACGCACCCAACCTCGTGTTCAGCCCGGTCGAGCGCGGGCTGGCCTATCTGCGAACCGACATGGGCGGCGCGTATCGCTGGGACGCGAAGGCGCGGCGCTGGATTCCGCTGCAGGACGACAATGCCGTCTCCAGCTATATGGGAATCGAGAGCATCGCGCCCGATCCGCGCGACCCCGATGTGGTCTATATGGCCGCGGGTATGAACGCAGGTCAGCCCGCGGCGATCCTGCGTTCGGCCGATCGCGGCAGGACGTGGCGAGTGACGCCGGTTCCTTTCGCCATGGGCGGTAATGAGGACGGCCGCGGCATGGGCGAGCGGCTCGCCGTCGACTCGAACGATACGCGGCGGCTGTTCTTCGGCTCTCGTCACGACGGATTGTGGCGAAGCGACGATGCCGGCGCGACCTGGAGCAAGGTGACGCAGTTTCCCGTCGCGGGCCTCGAAAAGCCCGCGCGCCGGACCACGCATGGTGGGGTCTCCTTCGTCGCGATCGACCCGACGGGCGGCATACGCGGACAGCCCTCGCGCCGCATTTGGGCCGGCGTCGCCGACCCCGGTGCCGCAGCCGTCTATCGCTCCGATGATGGCGGCGCGAGCTGGGTAACCGTAGAAGGGCCGAAGCTGCTTGCGGCGAAGGGCGTGCTCGACACGCGCGGCGTGCTATGGGTCGGCTTTGGCAGCGCCATCGGCCCGAGTGGCGTGAAGACCGGCGCGGTGTGGCGCTATGGCCCGGAGGGGAGGGCGCGCGACGTGACTCCGCCCGCCTGGCGCGAAACCGGTGCGGAGGGCGCCTTCTTCGGCGTTGCAGTGGCACGTTCGGCGCCGGGCACCGTCGCGCTCTCGACGATCAACCGCTATCGCGCCGGAGACTCGCTGTGGATCAGCCGCGACGACGGACAGAGCTGGGACGATGTCGGGGCCCGCAGCCATCGCGACGTCTCCGCCACTCCGTTCCTGCTGCACGAAGGCGAGGGCGCGGACTTCGGCCATTGGATCTCGGGGCTCGCCATCGACCCCTTCGATCCGAACCACGTCGTCTATACGACCGGCGCCACCGTCTATGCCACGCGGGGGCTGCGCAAGTCCGGCACGGTCGACTGGGCGCCCTGGGTGGAAGGCATCGAGCAGACCGCGATCATCACGCTGGTCTCGCCGACGGGCGGTGCTCCGCTGATCTCAGGCTTTGGCGATCTGGCCGGTTTCGTCCATGACGATCTGAACCGCTCGCCGCAGCCGAGTTTCGTGAATCCGTATCTCTCGAACACCAACAATCTCGACTATGCGGGCGTCGCGCCGAATGTGCTGGTGCGCAGCGGCAGCCTCTACGCCGATCGGCACCGCGATGCTTCGCTCGGACGATCGGAAGATGGCGGGCGAACCTGGACACCGGTGCACGTGCCGCCGATGGGCGAGCCCGCGCGGCGAGAAGATCTGAACGGCGACTACCCGATCACGGTGTCGGCAGACGGCGCGACCATGGTGGTGGCGACGCCCGTGCCACAGCTTACCCGCGACAAAGGCCGAAGCTGGTTGGTGATCGGTGGCCTGCCCGGCGGAACGCGGGCGGTGGCGGACAAGGTCAATCCGGATATCTGGTATGCAGTCGACGTGGCGAACGGGCGCTTGCTCATCTCGCGCGACGCAGCGGCGAGCTTTGCGCCGGTGGAAGGGCGCGGCTTGCCGCCCGACCTCAAGCCCGCCGGGCGGCAGGGCCGCGAGGCACAGAGCGCGTTGCTTGCTGAGCCCGGACGGGAAGGCGCGCTCTGGTTGCAGGCGGGCAACCGGCTGTTCCACAGCACCGATGGCGGGGCGTCCTTCATGCCTGCGAGCGGAGCGCTCTCGGTCGAGCTGTTCGGGCTGGGCAAGGGCGCACTGTTCGCGGTCGGCACCCTGGTCGGCGTTCGCGGCGTCTGGCGGTCGCTCGATCTGGGGCAGAGTTGGGCGCGTATCGATGACGACGCGCATCGCTGGGGCGGGCGCTACCGCGTGATCTCGGGCGATCCCCGGCGGGCCGGCCGCGTCTATCTTGGCACCGACGGTCGCGGCTTGTTTTACGGCGATCCGGCGGAGGGCAAATGATCCGACAACGCATCATCCTGGGCATGTTGGCAGAAACGAACTGGAGCAAAAGATGAAGGCATTTGCGGTGGCGCTGCTGGTTGGCAGCGGGCTCACAACGGTTTCGGCGCATGCGCAAACCTATGAGCGGACCCAGGGGGGCGTGAAGGTCACGCCTGCGAGCGGTTCTGCGGCCAGCCTGGAGCTGACGGTGCATGGCGACGGCATCATGCACGTCGTGGCGACGCCCAAGGGCGATGCCGGCGGCCCGCGCACCGAGAGTCTGATGGTCGCCCAGCCACCCGCTGCGGGCGCGTTCGACGTCGCGGAGGCGCAAGGGCAGGTGCGCGTCAAGACCGCCAAGGCGACTGCCGAGATCAGCCTCGCCACCGGCCAGGTCCGCTTCCTCGATCCGGCTGGTCAACCGCTGCTGACCGAGGCGGCACCCGCCCAGTTCGCGCCGACCCGTGTCGACGGCAAGCCCTATGTGAGCGTTTCGCAGCAGTTCAACCGTGGGACGGACGAGGGGCTGCACGGCCTGGGCCAGCACCAGAATGCGCAGATGGACTATAACGGCGAGGACGTTGAGCTCGCCCAGCACAACATGGACATCGGCGTGCCGTTCGTCGTGTCCACCCGCGGCTACGGCCTGCTCTGGGACAACAACTCGATCACGCGCTTCGGCAACCCCAAGCCCTATCGGATGGTCGGCGAAGGCATGAAGGTGACGAGCGGCGGCAAGCCCGGATGGCGCGCCGAATATTTCCTCGACGGCAAGCCGGTGCTGACCCGTCAGGAAGCCACGATCAACTATCAGTACATCAAGGATCAGGCCAATTGGCCGGAGGCAGCGAAGGCGAAAACGGTCGCAGCGACCGGCGGGCAGAATACCGCAGGTAATGCGGTCCAGAAGCAGACGGTGGTGTGGACTGGCGATCTGATGTCGACTGCCACGGGCACCCACAAGTTCCAGCTCTACGCATCGAGCTATTTCAAACTCTATGCCGACGGGAAGTTGGTGCTCGACCGTTGGCGCCAGAACTGGAATCCCTGGTACGCCAATTTCGATCTGCCGATGACCGGGGGCAAGCCAGTCGCGATCCGGATCGAGTGGGAGCCGAACGCCGGCTATATGGCGCTCTACCACAATGATCCGCTTCCAGATGCCGATCGTCACTCGATCTGGTTCACCAGCGAAGTCGGCCGCGCCAAGGACTATTGGTTCATCCCGGGCGGCAGCATCGACGGCGCGATCGCGGGCTATCGTCAGATCACCGGCAAGTCCGAAATGTTGCCCAAATGGGCCTATGGCTTTTGGCAGTCGCGCCAGCGCTACGAGACTGCCGACCAGCTGACGGCGGTGGTCGACAAATATCGCGAGCTCAAGATCCCGCTCGACAACATCGTGCTCGACTGGCGCTATTGGCGCGATCCGGAATGGGGCAGCCACCGCTTCGATCCGGAGCGCTTTCCGGATCCGGCCAAGATGATCGCCGATGCCCATGCCGACAATGTGAACTTCATGATCTCGGTCTGGCCGAAATTCTACCCGACCACCGATACCTACAAGGAACTGGCCGCGGCGGGCGCGGTCTATCAGGGCAATCTGCGCCAGGGGAACAAGGATTGGGTGGGTCCGGGCTATCTCAACACCTTCTACGATCCTTATTCGCCCGAGGGGCGCCGCATCTTCTGGAAGCAGATCGAGGATCGGCTGGCAAAGCTGGGAGTCGATGCCTGGTGGGCGGACGCGTCCGAACCGGATATGCACTCGAATCTCTCGATCGAGGAGCGGATCGACACCATGGGGCCCACTGCGATGGGCCCGGCGGCCGAGTTCTTCAACAGCTATTCGCTGCTGAACGCCCGGGCTTTCTATGATGGCTGGACCGCGTTCAAGCCGACGGTTCGTCCCTTCCTTCTGACGCGCTCTGCTTTTGCCGGGCTGCAGCGCTACGGCGCGGCTATATGGTCGGGCGACATCGCCAGCCGCTGGTTCGATTTCCGGGCGCAAATCTCGGCAGGCGTCAATGCATCGATGTCTGGCATCCCGAACTGGACGCACGACATCGGGGGCTTCGCGCTGGAGGACCGTTTCGCGTCCAAGACGCCGGCCGCTGCGGACCTGGAGGAGTGGCGCGAGCTCAACCTGCGCTGGTTCCAGTTCGGTGCGTTCAGTCCGTTGTTCCGCAGCCACGGCGAGTTCCCGTACCGCGAGATCTACGAAATCAGCCCGGAGGGCTCGCCGATGCGCGCCTCGATGGTCCGCTACACCGAGCTGCGCTACCGGCTGATGCCCTATATCTACACGCTGGGCGCCGACACCTATATGAAGGACGGCAGCATCATGCGCGCGCTCGCGGCCGACTTCCCGGCTGATGCGCAGGTGCGGAAGATCGACGACCAATATATGTTCGGCAAGGCGTTCCTCGTCGCGCCAGTAACGGCACACAAGGCGCGCAGCCGCTCGGTCTATTTCCCGGGCAATGGCGACTGGTACGACTTCGACACCGGCCGGGTTTATCGCGGCGGCACCAGGGCGACGGTGGACGCGCCGTTCGAGCACATGCCGCTCTTCGTGCGTACAGGCTCGATCGTGCCGATGGGGCCGGTCACGCAATATGTGGACGAACGCCGCGATGCGCCGCTGACGGTTGTCGTCTATACCGGCGCCGACGGCAGCTTCTCGCTCTACGAGGACGACGGCCGGTCGACTGCCTATAAGGAGGGTGCATTCTCGCGCATCCCGATCAGCTACGATGACCGGACCGGAACGGTGCGCTTCGGCCGCCGCGAAGGCCCCGGCTGGCAGGGCATGCCCACGACGCGTACGCTTCGCGTGAAATGGGTCACCGCCGGCAAGCCCGCGGCCGGGGATTCGTTCGACGCCGAGGTCAGCTACACCGGCAATGCAGTAGAGGTGCCAAAGCGGAATTGAGGCTGTCCAGCCTGAACGAGCATTAGCCCGCCAATCCCACGCGCAAGGCGGCATCCTCCCTGCCACCTTGCGCGCGAGAGAAGCTACTAGAAGCTGGTGACCAGCCGCGCGTACCAGAAGCCGCCGTTCCACCCGAAAGGCGAATCGTCCACGTAGCGCGAACCGCTGACGGTGGCGCCGGTTACCGGATACCAGTTGGAGTTCGGAGCGCCGAGCGCGCGGATGTTGAGATCGGGGTAATTGTCAAAGAGGTTCTCGGCGCCGACGGAGAGCTTGAAGTTCTCGGTAATCTCGTAGCTCGCCTCGAGATCGAAGGTCCATTCGGACCCCACACGCAGATCGCCGCCGTTTGCCGTCGTCGCATAGGACGTGAACGGACCATAATAGTTGGCGCGCGCGACGAGTCCGAACCCGCCCGACGAGAAAGTCTCGGTGATGTTGCCGCGCCATTTTGGATTGAGGTTCTCGATCTCGCCCTTGCGCTCGCGCGAGATGATGGAGGGATCGAAATCAGTGACCTTGGTCTCGTTCCAGTTGAACGCCGCGCTGGTGCTGAACCGGCCGAAGCCCGTGGTTGCAACCCATGTGGCCACCAGGTCCACGCCCTGGGTTCGCGTATCGAAGGCATTGGTGAAGAAGCGTACGCGACCGAGCGAAGCCCAGTTCGCAACGCCGAGCCCACGCAGCGCTTCGCGCTGGGCCGTGGTGGTGATGTCGAAATTGCCCGAAAGGCCGATGCGGTCGGTGACTTCGATGTTGTAGTAATCAGCGGTTAGCGTGAGGCCGTCCACCGGGGTGAGGACCATGCCCGCGGTGAGGTTGGCCGACTCTTCGGGGGCCAGCGCCTCGGCGCCGAAGAAAGCTGCCGCGGGATTGGTGGCGGGATAGGTCGCCGTTTCGATCGGCTGCGAGCCTTGGAACTGAGTCGCGACGTTGGTAGTAAAGAGTTGGCCGGGCGTGGGCGCGCGGAAGCCAGTGCTGGCGGCGCCGCGAATTGCGATGGCATCCGAAAATGCGTAGCGCGCGGTGACCTTGCCGATCAGCGTGTCCCCGAAATCCTCGAAATGCTCGAAGCGCGCTGCGAAGCTGAGAGTAAGCGCGTCGGTCGCATCGGCGTCGGCCTCGACATATAGAGCATAGCTCTCACGACTGTCGTGGACGACCGAATCGGGACCATATCCAGGGAAGCCGTTGGCGCCGATCGGCTGGCTGGCGACCGATCCGTTGGAAAGCTGCTGAAAGGCATAGGGCCCGATCGCATAGCCGGCCTCGTCGCCGAGACCGATCGTGTACGCCTCGACGCGCCGCTCGCCGCCGAACGCGAGCGTAAGCGGCGTGTCGCCGGCGACCGTGATCGGCATGGTGAAGTCGAGGTTTATGTTGAACTCGGTCTGGCGGAGGAAGCCGAGGAAGAATTCGGTGGGAGAGTCAGGGCCGAGCGATGGATTGACCGTGTTGTTCATGAAATAGTCGATCTGGCTCCGTCCCCAGCCGACGCTGAGATCATAGGTCAGCCCCATCTCGAAGGCGCCGCGATAGCCGCCAACCGCCGAGTAATCGGTGACCGTCCCCATAAACCGGGGCGTGAAACCCGAAGGGAAGAGCGAAGCGTAGCTGAAGGTGCCGCCGTTGGCGTCATAGGTGCCGTTGGGCAGTCGATCGAGATAGATCGTATTGAACACGCCGCTCCGGGTGCAGGCGCCACGGCTGCAATCCTCGAGCCCCGCTGGATAGGGCGGGGCGACGGTGACCGACTGGCGATAGTTGAAGTCACCTGCCTGGTCGGCATGGCCGTAGTTGCCGAAGACGTAGAACTCGCCCGGCCCGGCCTCGATCGCGCTATTGGCGAAGAAGCGATAGGCCTCCACCTCGGGATCGCCGAAAATCTGTACCGGATTTCGGATTCCCTGGAGCAAATCGGGCCGGGCAACGCCGAGCGCATAGGCCCCGAAGCGCTGGCCGCCGCGGCTGGTCTGCGCGCTGTTCAGATATTCGCCGCTGACGCTGAGAAAGCCGCTGTCGCCGAGCTTGACTCCGGCATTGGCAGCGAGCTGATAGTTCTCACCATCTCCTTCATAATATTGCCCATAGCGCGCGATCGCCTTGAAGCCTGGATCGCGTTTCAAATTGTAGTTGATCACGCCCGCGATCGCGTCGGAGCCATATTGGGCGGCGGCACCGTCGCGCAGGACCTCGATCCGGTCGATTGCTATCGTAGGGATCTGCGCAAGATCGGGCCCCTGTGCGCCACTGGCGAGGCTGCCGCCACCCAGCTGAACCAGCGCCGAGCGGTGCCGGCGCTTGCCGTTGACAAGGACGAGGATCTCGTCGGGCGGCAGGCCGCGCAACGTCGGCGGGCGGACGAACGTGGAACCATCCGAGATGGCGAAGCGCCCGACGTTGAACGAAGGCATCAGGTTGCGCAGCACCTGGTTCATGTCGCCCGAGGCCTGGTTCTCGAGCACCTCCTCGGAGAACACGTCGATCGGAACCGAACTCTCGGCAACCGTTCGATCCGTGCGGCGGGAACCAATGACAACTACTTCCTGCTGCTGCGACGGCGGGTCCTCCTCCTGAGGGCCCTGATCAGTCGCTGGATCAGGATCGGCGGCAATGGCCGTGACTGCGGATGTGGGATCCTCGGACGAGGAGGCGAGCGCCGGTGCCGAATAGATGCTGGCGACGGCAAGGGCTATCAACGAGGTCGGACGGTGAGGCATTCCTGCTTTCCCCATGGCAAGAGTGGGTCGCCGTCAGGTTGCTCTCCCTAGTTCCTTGGACTGTCCGCCAAAGTTTAAGTATATCTACCTAAATATCGCTCGCGCTAAGATATCCTGCGAGCAACAATCGCAAAAACCCTGTTGAACAATGATGGTAGTTCTTTGCGTAGATGATTTTCTATCTGCGACTCCGATTTTGATTCGTTACATTTTTATGAGAATGAAGTAGATTTGTTCGTCGTCAACTCTCTCATTGTGGAGAGCTGCGAATTTTTACGGTTTTCGTTCTTTGTGCTGTTTTCGCCACAGGCGGCGTTCGAGACGTGCCGACCAATATGGCCATCGCGTCGATGTAGGCGTGCCGAGCCCCGACCGAACGGAGGCATCCGTCATCAGGATCGTTGGCGCGATGCGTTCGCTCAGAGCGGACTCCACTTCCTGCAGCGCCGGCCAGCACCGGCTGTCTGCCAATCGGGAATCCCGCTCCAGTTCTCGGCTTCGCACTGCGGCGCAGTCTTGCCGAGTAGAACGGTTATTCGTTCATACTCCAAATCTTCACGCAACTGCAATAATTGCAACGACGGAGCTGGCGTGCGTATTTGTTAATTGCGCAATCAGATGTTGCGCAGCAATGAAATACCAGCATACTCGCCTTTGGGAAGGATGCCGGCGAAGCCCGTAACGGGTTGGCACATAATCGTCACATTCGTCCCGAGGTATTTCCATGCAGGATTGCCGAGCCGCCTCCGGGCGGAGACCCAATGCATGATGTCCACGCTCCTCGACTGGAGTGTTCCGCTGGCGGCGATGCTTGCAGCGGGGCTCGCAGCTGGGTTCGCGGGGGGATTGTTCGGGATAGGCGGAGGCTTCGTCGTGGTGCCGGCGCTGTTCGCGGTACTGCCGCTGCTCGGTGCCGAGAAAGCGGAGCTGGCGCACGTCGCCATCGGCACATCGCTTGCGACGATCGTCGCCACATCGATCCGATCGGTCCATGCGCACGCCAAGCGCGGTGCCGTGGACTTCGGCATATTGAAGAGCTGGGCTCCGTGGATCGTCGCCGGGGTGGGCGCGGGCGTCCTGCTGGCGTCTCGCGTGCCTGGCCCAGGTCTGGCAATCATCTTCGGAACCGGCGTGATCCTGATGGCGCTCCATTTCCTGTTTCCGCTGCTGGGGCAAAGGCAACTGGCGAGCGAAATGCCGGTGGGCGCGGCCCGGGTCGGGATCGCCGGCGGGCTGGGCGCCTTCTCCTCACTGCTCGGTATCGGGGGAGGCACGATCGCCATCATCGTCATGACGCTGTGCGGCAAGTCGATTCACCGGGCCATCGCCACGGCGTCAGGGATAGGGGCGATCATCGCGATCCCTGGCGTAATCGGGTTCATCGCGATCGGGCTGGGTGCGCATGGCTTGCCCTATGGATCGCTGGGCTTTGTCAACGTGCCGGCGGCACTGATCGTGACATCGACTACGCTAATTTCGGCGCCCTGGGGCGTCGCGGCCGCGCACGCGCTGAGCCCGGCGCTGCTGAAGCGCATCTTCGGAATCTATCTCGTCGCGATCGGGATCATCATGATCCGCAATGGACTGCATGGGTAAAACAGGAGGACCGGCCATGGTTGCACTTTCTAGACGTGGGCTGATCGCGGCGGGTGCCGCAACCGCGGCGTGCGCCGCCTTTCCGCCGCGACTTTCCGCCGCTACCGCGGAGGCCCCGTTGTTCGGGCCCGCAGCAGGAGTGGCGTTGCTCTCGCGCAACGAAAATCCCTATGGACCGGCGCCCAGCGCTCTGGCGGCGATCAACGAATGGTCCACCAAGGGCTGCTATTACGCTGACGGAGGAGCACGTCGGCTGATCTCCATGATCGCCGAACGTTTCGGCGTGACTCCTGATCATGTCGCGATCGGAAGCGGCTCGACCGAGATATTGAGCGCGGCCGCACTCGCTTATGCGCCGAAGGGCGCCACGCTCGCGCCCGAACTGTTCTGGGATACCACTGCGCTCTATGCTGAATCCAAGGGCGCGAAGCTCAAGCGGGTGGCGCTGAAGCCGGACTTGGACCTGGACCTCGACGCCATGGCCGCCGCGGTCGATCCTGACGTGGCGCTCGTCCACATCTGCAATCCGAACAACCCGACCGGACGACTGCTCGACGGCGACGCATTGCGGGCATTCATCCGGGCTGTGAGTCCCAAAGCGACGGTGCTGGTCGACGAAGCCTATATGGAACTGACCGACAGGCCGGATTACAGCTCGGTGGCGGCGCTCGTGAAAGAGGGGCAGAATCTGGTCGTTTGCCGTACCTTCTCCAAGATTTACGGCATGGCTGGACTGCGCGTCGGCTATGCCATCGGCCAGCCCGAGACGATCAAGATGATCCGCTCCTATGAGATGAGTTTCGGCGGCAATACGGCAGGGCTTGCCGCGGCGATAGCCTCCTATAACGACACCGCGTTCACGAGCTTCTCCAAGAACCGCATCGTCGAAGCGCGCGGTCTCATCCTGAATGCCGTGAAGAAGGCGGGCGTCGAGGCCCTGCCGAGCCAGACCAACTTCCTTTATGTGAAGGTGCCTGATGCCAATGCCATGCAAAAGGCGATGGCGGCCAAGGGCATTCAGGTTCGCGGCGCTTATGGCAAGTGGGCGCAATGGTCACGCGTTTCCACCGGCAAGATAGAGGATGTGAAGCGCTATGCAGAGGCCCTTCCTGCGGCGATCGGCGCCTGATGGCTTCGGCGCGGGCGAAAGCTATTCGTTCAGGGGGTGACGATGTCGGGCAGGCTGGCGAAGGCGCTGCGTAACGCCTCGCCCCATTGCTGTGAGATCTCCTGGAAACGGGGATCGTCCGCCTCGATCCGCAGGCGCGTCTCGAAGCAGAAGGCATCTCGGCGGAGCACGGCGAGATCCAGTGGCATGCCGACCGACAGGTTCGAGCGCAGCGTCGAATCCATCGAAATGCACGCGGCCTTCACTACCTCGCCCAAAGGAGTATCGACCGCGAGGATGCGATCGAGGATCGGCTTGCCATATTTGTGCTCGCCGATCTGGAAATAGGTCGTGTCCTCCGTCGCCTCGACGAAGTTGCCTGCAGAATAGACCATGAACAGACCATGGGGCCCGCCCTTGCGCTGGCCGGCGACGAGGATTGTCGCGTCGGCCCCGGCACTGGCGGCCTGGATCGACTGGCGATACCGGTCCTGCAGCCCCTGCATTGCCTCGCCCACAAGCTCGGCGACGCGGTATATGCTCGCCGCGTTGAGGATGGTTTCGACGCCGGGATCCTCGGCGGACCTTTCGATTGCCTGGTTCAGCCGAGTGATCACTCCCTGGGTGATCGAGAGGTTGCCCGAGGTCATCAGCGCGATCGCGCGCTCGTCGCACACTTCCCAAGTGAACATCTTGGCGAAGCGCGAGATGTTGTCGACCCCGGCGTTGGTGCGCGTGTCCGACAGCATCACGAGCCCGTCGGCGACGCGGACGGCGACGCAGTAAGTCATGTCAGATGCGTCTCCGGGTCATTGCTGCTGTTGCTGCTGGATCACTTCGATATCGCCTTCGCCGCGGTCGATCCGGACGTCAGCCGAGACGAAGCCGGCGCTGCCGCCGGTGACGATCCCGCGTACGGGGGCGGCGTCGTCGGCGTCAAGCCCGGAGCAAAGGCGGACGTAATTCTCCGTAGGGCAGACGCCGTTCGTGACGTCGAAGCCGACCCAGCCGAGGCCATCGACGTGCGCCTCCGCCCAAGCGTGCGTTTCGAGCTGCTGGTGAGCCGCGTCGCTCGCGAGCAGATAGCCGGCGACGTAGCGGGCAGGGATGCCGCACGCGCGCGCCGCGGCTATGAAGACATGTGCATGGTCCTGGCACACGCCTCCCTCGCCGGCGAGCGCGGCGGCGGCGGAAGTGCCGTTGCTGGTAACGCCGGAGAGATAGGGAATCGCCTCGCGCACGCGCTGGCTGAGCGCGTGGAGCCCGCCGAGCCCGCCGGTACCCAGCGCAAGACCCTCGGCCAGCGCACGGATTGCATCATCGGCGCGCGAGAGCGGGGTCTCGCGCAAGAAGAGGGCCGGGGGGCAGATGCCACGCAGACCTTTCACCACCCCGGCCCGATCATCGGTCTCGACCTGCCCTTGTGCGACGATCTCCAGATCGTCGCGCGTGCCGCGATCGATCCACTGGGCGAAGTTCTCGCCATAGCCGCCTGGAATCGTGGCCGCGATCAGCTGGCCGTCAACGCTGACTTGCCAGTCGATCACACGCTGGCCGTCGAAGCTCTGCGGGAACAGCCGGAGTCGCAGCGCGAGCCCTGCGACGCCCTGCGGATACCGCATGTGCGTAAGATGGCGGACGATCAGCAACATCATCCGAAGCAATAGGCCTGCGCGATCTCTCGCGACAGCTGGTTGGTAACGATCAGCGCGTTCTGGACGAACTCATGGAGGCCACCTTCGAAGATCTCGCCGCTTTCGCGGCCGCGCAGCTCGGAGAGCATGATCCCGGCAGTGTCGTGCGCCGCGCCGCGCGCCCCGTGCACGCGCGCGAGTCGGTCGAGGTGCCATGCGATCTGGCCGAAGCAGAACGACACCGAACGCGGAAATTGGGGATTGAGTATCAGCAGGTCGGCGATCCGCCAGGGAGAATAGTCACCGCCGCCATAGACATGGTGATAGGCGCGCGCCGCCGACAGCGCGTGGAGCACCGAGGTCCATTGATAATGATCGCGCGCGCCGCCCACCACCGCGGTGTCGGGAAGCAGGACATAATATTTGGCGTCGAGCAGCCGAAGCGTCATCTCCGCGCGCTCGAGCGCTCCGCCGATTCGCAGGAAATCATGCCCTTCGTTGCGCAACTGGCCGGTCTCGACCGCCCCTCTGAAGGTGGAGGCACGCACCTTCACCCAGTCGAGCAACTCGGGAAGGTTGCGCCGCGCGCGCTCGACATCCTGGCTCTCGAGCCGCCGCCAATCCTCGTTGAGCGCCTCCCAAGTATCCTGGGTGAGCGCGGTGCGCACCGCGCGACCATTGCTTCGTGCGCGCAGCAGACAGGAACGTATCGACGAAGGGTTGCTGTCGTCGAGCAGGAGCAGTTGGACGATATCGGCTTCGGCGACGCTGCGCCCGCCGTCCACCAAATTCTCGCAGCCGGTGACCCGGAGCACCGAACGCCACTCGTCGCGGTGGATCGGCCCAGGCAGGATCGCCATGCGCTGTGCCATCTGGATCAGCCGCGCCGTGCTTTCGGCCCGCTCGATGTAGCGCGCCATCCAGAAGATATTCTCGGCGGTGCGGCTCAGCATGTCACGCGTCCAGCGCCTCTATTCATCCAGCACCCACGTGTCCTTGACTCCGCCGCCTTGTGACGAATTGACCACGAGCGAGCCCTCGGTGAGTGCGACGCGAGTGAGGCCGCCCGGCGCGAGGCGCATCTGCTTTCCGACCAGGCAATAGGGACGGAAATCGACATGGCGCGGGACGACGCCCCCGGCGAGTACCGGCGCAGTGGAAAGCGCGAGTGTAGGCTGTGCGATGAAATCCACGGGGTTGGCGCGGATTCGCTCGGCATAGGCTTCCACCTCCGCGCGCGTCGCCTGCGGGCCGATTAGCATGCCATACCCACCGGAGCCATGGACTTCCTTGGCCACCAACTCGCTCAGATGCTCGAGCACATAGGCGCATTCGCCGGGAATCGCGCAGCGCCACGTCGGCACATTCTCGAGCACCGGCTGCTCGGACAGGTAGAAGCGGATCATGTCCGGGACGAAGAGGTAGATCGCCTTGTCGTCGGCGATCCCTGCTCCAGGGGCCGAGCACAGCGTGACGCCGCCGGCGCGATAGGCGCCGAACAGCCCGGGAACGCCGAGCATCGAGTCGGGCCGAAAGGCGAGGGGATCGAGATAATCATCGTCGATGCGGCGGTAGATCACGTCGACAAGCTTCGGTCCTTGGGTGGTTTTCATCCACACCCGGTCGTCATCAACATAAAGATCCATCGGCTCGACGAGCTCGACGCCCATCAGATCGGCGAGGAAACTGTGCTCGTAATAGGCCGAATTGAGCGCTCCCGGCGTGAGCACCACGACCGTTGGATCGCCTCTGGCCTTGGCAGGTGCGACTTCCTTAAGCGTGGCAAGCAAGTCGTTCGGGTAGGAATCGACCGGTGCCACACGAGTCGCGCCGAACAGCGCCGGAAACATGCGCTGCATGATCTCGCGGTTCTCGAGCATGTAGCTGACGCCGGACGGCGTGCGACAATTGTCCTCGAGCACCTGAAAACCCGCCTCGCCAGTGCGGATGATGTCGATCCCAACGACATGGCTATAGACTCCACCTGGCGGATCGAAGCCGATCATCTGGGGCTCGAAGGCGCGGTTGCGATAGACCAGATCGCCGGGCATGATCCCGGCACGGATGATCTCGCCGCGGTGATATACATCGTAGAGGAAGGCGTTGAGCGCTCGTGCACGCTGGCGGATGCCGCGATCCAGGAGACGCCATTCGGCCGCGGAGAAGATGCGCGGCAGCAGATCGAAGGGAATAAGCCGCTCAGGGTCGCCGCCCTCGCCATAAACCGCGAAGGTGATGCCGATCCGGCGGAAGATCGTCTCGGCTTCCTTCAGCCGCGCTTCCAGGCCCTGGATGCCGACCTCATCGATCCAGCGCTTCACCTCGGCGTAGCAGGGGCGCACCGCACCGTCTCGATCGGTCATCTCGAAAAAGGCCATCGACCCTCCGTTCGTGCGGCGATCATGATGCGCTGCACAAAAGATTTCGCAAGCGCTAAAATCCTCGCGTAGATGTGCAGGCTTGGCGCAGCGGAGCCGGGCGTCATGGTAGTTCGCTTTCGCGCGCTCGAGCTCATGGATGGCTCAGCGACGCGTGCTTCTAAACTCCGGGAGGGGGTAGGGGAGGTCGACTTCGCGTGCGGCACTGGCACCCGCCCCAGTTGGCGTATTGTCAGGCTCTTCATCAATGCCGAGGCTGTCGCGCCAGGCTAAGTGCGACGATCAGCGTGCTCCGCCTGCTGGAAGCGCCGTGAGAGTGAAGCTGTCCACATCGAGATACCCTGCGGTTGGTCGTGGATTGTAGCAGGACATGGCGAGCTGCACTCCCTGGAAGGTACCGGTCCGCCAATCGAAGGCCAGCGGGAAGGGCCCCCCGACCTCATGCCAGCGCTGCCCGTCCAGGCTGTAAGCGACCCGACCGATGTTCCGCACGAAATCGGTATCGGTACGCAGCCACAGCTGCGTCCCCCCGATCGAAACGGCGGCTTCGCGCACGGTGACCTGGGGCCCATCCGCGGTCGCATCGGTGACCCGCATCGTCAGTACTCGGGCGGTCCCCGTCTGCCCAAGGACGGACAACTGCGCGCTGATCTTGCCGAAGGTACCGAAGCCGCAAACATCGCCCTGTCGAATACCTGCAAGATCGAGCTTCACTACCGCGCGGGAGGCTGGGCCTTGCGCCTTCTGCGTCAGCGTGTTGCGGGCCAGCCAGATATTGTCGGCCGTCGTGGCGTGGAGCCTCAGCCATCCCGGACGCGCGGTAAGCGACCAGCGGTCGTCATCGGGATTGTGGTTCCAGCGCCATTGCAGACCAAGGACGGTACTTGAGAAGTCATCGGACGTGCCCGGTTCGGCGAAAGGCTGTCCCGGGATCGGCTTGGCGGCGCGATCGGGCACCCGCCCTGGCGCTTCCGGCGTGCCCCAGACCGGCCAGTCGTCAACCCAATGGACGGGGCTGATGTTGGTCATCCGCCCGATCGGACCGGCATCATACATCACGAAACCGAACCATCTGCCGTCGGGAAGATCCACCAGCGCTCCCTGGTGGCCGCCGGTCCGATCGCGCGTGCTGATGGATGGCCGCGTCTCCCATGGGCCGGTCAAGCTGCGCGCGCGAGAGATCGTCATCGACAGCCGGCGGGGAATGGCGTTGAACAGATAATACCAGCCTGCTCGCTTGATGAGATGCGACCCTTCCGCACCCTCATTGTAATAGACGACCTTGGCGGCCCTAACCGCGCTGTAGTCATCGGTCAGAGTCAGCAGCGTCACCGTCCCGTCGGAACCCTCCGCCGTGACGATGTAGCCCGTGCCATCGTCATCGAAGAACAGCCCCGGGTCGAATGCCTCCCGATCGAGGACCGAGTAGGTCCACGGACCGGTGACATGCTTTGCGCGATAGATGCGCGTCTTTTGGCCGACGGGTGTCACCGTGAGGTAGAACATGCCGCGATGATGTCGCAGGCTGGCGGCATAGAAGCCGCGGCGATAGTCGCCGCCGTCCTTCAGGTCATACCGCGGGTTACCGTCCAGCCGCGGCTGGACATGCGTCGCCAACCGCCAGTTCACCAAATCGCGCGAATGGAGGATCACCACGCCGGGGGAATTCACGAAGGTAGTTGAGACGAAATAGAAATCCTCGCCGACCCGGATGATGTCGGGATCGGGATAGTCGGCGAACAGGACCGGATTGCGGTATGTGCCGTCTCCCTGATCCGACCGCCACACCTGCGCCATCGCGGACGAGATTCCAGTCGATACGAGTGCCACCGCCGCCATCGCCGTACCGTCCAACCGCATTCTCGTGCTCCCCTTAATCGGTGTTAGCGCCAGTTTGAAAAGAGACATTTTGAACCAGTTCGAGATGAGGCTCTGAAGCATCGCGTGTTGCAGAACCTCGAGACGCCTCCATGCCACCACCGACGCGCGGATACAAAGCGCTGGCGGCGGTGGTGGCATGGAGGCTTCCACGGGTACTGAACGGGGTAGGGTGGGCAAATGGACCCGCTGCGACAGCAGCGGGCCCGGTCATGGTCTAAATCGCTATCAACGAGAACAGCCGACTAGGTCGGCTCTAGGCGGGCCGAAAATCCACTTGGCGCCCCTCATCGAGGATTTGCGTCATGTCGAAGCCGACCGTCTCTGCGGTCAGGCCGGTCTCGTCGCGCGCATTGTCGAACAGCCAGGCGCGCTCGCCGTCACCCCACCAGGGCCGGAGCCGCGACCAGAGATCGGCGGCGTGCGGGCGGTGACCGCCGCGGAACAGTTCGGCCAGGTAGCGCAGGCGCCGCTGCTCGATCAGCTGGCCGAAATTGGCGTCGATCGCATCCTTGATCTGCGCGGTCTCTTCGATGTCCGCGCTGCCTGCGAGCAGCGCGATCCAGTCGATCAGGAACTGGCGATTGGCAGGGCTGTCTTCGATCTGGAGCGGGTTGAGCCCGGAGGGGGTGCCGGGGCGCAGCAGATCGTAGCGCCCGCCGATGGCACGCAGGAAAAGCTCGGCGCCGCGATCCTTGTCGAAGAAGATGGTCCTCGGCCGGAACTTGCGGCTCTCCTTATTCGCTTAGAGCAATCAAAAGTTCAATCAATGTTAGATGCATTACCCGCAAATGAGAGAGCTTCTATCGTATCATCTATCAATGGCACATTTAATGGAATGGCCAGAGGGATGTCAGGAACTCTCAGTGATAGCGACACTAGCTACAACAGGGTGCTTGACAGTGTTGTAAGTGGGCTAGGACGGCCTATTGATTTTGGAAATCAATCAGACAGAGAAGCTATAGGCAATGCTCTAGTCAAAGATCTGCGGGTCTTCCAAAGCTGCGTTGCTCCAACCGGGAGTATTATCAACTGGAATTTTCCAGCTCTGGACGGTCCAAGATCCGGGATGCAGGTCGAAGGGCCGGAACGAGGCGAGTCTCATTTCAAAATGGTCGAGCCGTCTCGTTTCAATCTGGGGCTTACAATCGGTAAGAACGATAATATGCATTATGTTAAATAGAAGTCGCGAAACAGCATCCTATGCTCATCCGGGATTGCCGCCTCCACGGCCGTCCTTCCGGCCTTCTGCCGGCAACGGCGACGTAGTCGCATCGCTGCCGTCGTCCTGCGCTCCGTCTTTCGGTTCGAGCACCAGTGTGTTGTTCTCAACGCGCCAGCTGTGCAGGCGCGATAGGAAGTTCATTCCCAGCACGTCGAGGTTGCCGAAGCTGCTCGATATCACCACGCCGAGATCTTCCGTCTCGAGCGGCCCGATCGCCAGATGCTGGATACGGCCGCGTTGCGCCGCCACGGTGCCGTTCGCAGTCTCGATCATCGCCGGAACCCCTCCGCTCGGCTTCACGCCCGCTGCGGCGGCAGTGGCATCGGAGACGGCCGTGATCGTAGCCCCGCTGTCGATCAGCATTCGCCGCTCGACGCCGTTGAGCGTGACGCGCGCCCAGAAATGCCCGTCGGGGCTCATCCGGATGCGCACCGTGCGGCCCTCGACCTGCTGCTCGTCGAGCCCGAGCTTCGCTGTCGCGGAAGCAAAGAGCGCGCTCAACTCATGCCGATGTGCGACCGCGAGAAAGGCAAGCAGGATGATCGCCGCCCAGATCACCAACGAGCGGACCACGAGGCCCAGCGACAGGCGCCGCACCGACAAGGCGCTCACCACCAGCACGAGCACCCCGACCAGCCAGATCAGGTCCATGCTCTGCCATTCGCTCATGCAGTGATCTCCAGACCGTCATAGCCCGGCTCGACGCCCGCCGGCAGCTCCGCGGCGAGTGTCGCATAATCCATGGATTGATCCATATGAACAAGTGCGGAACGCCGGGGCCCGAATTCGGAAATCCAGCCCAGCACGTCGGCGAGATGCGGATGTGTGGGGTGCGGCGCGCGGCGGAGCGCATCGACCACCCACACGTCCAACCCCGCATAGAGCTCGCGCATCTCGTTCGTCATCACATTGAAATCTGTTGAGTAACCTACTGCTTTACCGTTGTTCTCAAAGCGCAGCCCGGCCGAGGTGATGCCGCCGTGCGGTTGGTCCGTCACGCGTACACGGATGTCACCGATCTCGAATACATCGGGAAGCGGAGCAATCGCTATCGTCGCCCGGTAACCCGCACGGCCGAAGAAGGCATAATGGAATTTCACCTGGAGCTGCTCGAGCGTAAACGGCCGCGCGAAGCCGCGCACCGGCTCCCCTCCCCGCAAGTGCATGAGCTGGCGCAGGTCGTCGATCCCGTGGGTGTGATCGGCATGATCGTGCGTCCAGATCACCGCATCGACATCGCGCACATCGGCGGCGAGCAGCTGTTCGCGCATGTCGGGGCTGGTATCGACCAGTATCGTCGTCGTGTCGGTCGAGACCAGGACCGAAGCGCGGGTGCGGCGGTTGCGCGGATCGGCGGGATCGCAGTCGCCCCAGTCGTTGCCGATGCGCGGCACCCCCGACGAAGTGCCCGATCCGAGGATCCGGATCTTCACGCCAGCGTCTTGGCGAACAGCTTATGGAAATTCTGCCGCGTTGCCTCGGCGAGCGCCTCGGGATCCTCGCCGCGCAGTTCGGCGAGGAAGCGGCAGGTGTCCGCCACAAACGCCGGCTCGCCGGTCTTGCCCCGGTGCGGCACGGGAGCAAGGAAAGGCGCGTCGGTCTCGATCAACAGCCGGTCGAGAGGCAGTTTCGCCGCAGTTTCCTGTAGATCCCGGGCGTTCTTGAAGGTTACGATTCCCGAGATCGAAACGTAGAGCCCGAGTTCCAGCGCGATCTCGGCAAACTCGCGGCTTGCGGTGAAGCAATGGATCACGCCGGGGAAGGCCCCCTTCCCCATTTCGTCACGCAATATCTCGGCGGTGTCGGCCTCGGCGTCGCGGGTATGGACGATGATCGGAAGCTGCGTCTCGCGCGATGCCGCCAGATGCGCGCGGAAGCTCGCGCGCTGCCGGTCGCGGTCGCTATGGTCGTAATAATAGTCGAGCCCGCTCTCGCCGATGCCCACCACCCGCGGATGCTGTGCGCGCTCGACCAGCTTGGCGGTGTCCACATCGGGATGCTGGTCCGCCTCATGCGGGTGGATGCCCACCGATGCCCAGACGTCCGGCTCGCGTTCGGCGACGGCGATGACATCGTCCCACTCGTTCTCGCGCGTCGAGATGTTGAGCATCGCCACCACGCCGGCGTCGCGAGCACGCGCCAGCACCTCCGGCTGCTGCTCGCCCAGCCCCTTGTAGATCAGGTGGCAATGGCTGTCGGCCAGTCTCACGCTTCCTCCGTCGCCTTGAGTTCGAGCCTGGGGAAGATGGGTGTCGGCTGAGCGATGCGGAAGTCTTCGTCGTCCTGCGAAGGCAGCTGGGCGAGCAGCTTCGAGGCAGAACTCGGAATCACCGGCAGGATCGTGACGGCCAGTTGCCGGATCGCCCGGACGAGTGTGCGCAGCACGGCGTTCATCCGCTCGGGATCGGTCTTGCGCAGTGCCCAGGGCGCCTGCGCATCGATATACTGGTTGCACGCGAACACGCCGCCCATCCACGCCTCCACGCCCTGGCTCAGCGCAAGATCCTCGAAAGCCACCCTGAACGCCGCGCAGGCGACCTCGACTTCCGCCAGCAGCACGGCGTCCGCTTCCTCACTGCGGCCCTCGGGGACATGGCCGTCGCAGTTCTTGGCGATGAAGGCGAGCGTGCGCTGGGCGAGGTTGCCGAAGCTGTTGGCGAGATCGGCGTTGGCGCGGGTGACGATCGCTTCGTCGCTGAAGGTGCCGTCCTGCCCGAAGCTCACGTCGCGCAGCAGGAAATAGCGGAGCGCATCGACGCCATAGAGTTCGGCGAGCGCCATCGGATCGACGACATTGCCCACCGACTTGGACATCTTCTCGCCCCGGTTGAGCAGGAAGCCGTGGCCGAAGACCTGTCGCGGCAAAGGCAGCTTTGCCGACATCAGGAAGGCCGGCCAATAGACTGCGTGGAAGCGGACGATGTCCTTGCCGATCAGATGGATATCCGCCGGCCACCAGGTCGCGAAGCGCTCCGGGTCATTCGGATAGCCCGCACCGGTGATGTAGTTGGTGAGCGCATCGACCCACACATACATCACATGCCCCGGGCTGTCGGGCACCGGCACGCCCCAGTCGAAGCTGGTGCGCGACACCGAAAGGTCGACCAGCCCGCCCTCAACGAAGCGCAGGATCTCGTTGCGGCGGCTCTCCGGGCGGATGAAGTCCGGATTGGCGGCGTAGAAATCGAGCAGCGGCTGCTGGTATTTGGAGAGGCGGAAGAACCAGGTCTCCTCCGCGGTCCACTCGACCGGCGTGCCCTGGGGCGAGAGCTTCTGCCCCCCTTCCCCCTCGATCAGTTCCTTCTCCTCGTAGAAGGCTTCGTCGCGCACCGAATACCAGCCCTCATAGCGGTCGAGGTAGAGATCGCCCGCCTCGGCCATCGCCCTCCAGATCGCCTGGCTGGCGGCATGATGCTCGGGCTCGGAAGTGCGAATGAAGCGATCGCACGAAACATCAAGTTTATCGGCCATTTCATGGAAATGGCTCGACATTTCGTCAGCAAGTTCACGCGCGCTCACGCCGCGTGCCCGCGCCGTTTGCACCATCTTCAGCCCATGCTCGTCGGTGCCGGTCTGGAAGAAGACGTCGCGGCCGTGCTGACGCTGGAAGCGCGCGATCGCGTCGGCGGCGATCATTTCATAGGCGTGGCCGATATGCGGCCGGCCGTTGGGATAATGGATCGCGGTGGTGATGTAGAAGGGATCGGCCATGCGGGCGCTTTAGGTGATCAGCGATGGCGCGTCACCCCTGCGGACACCAGCCGGAGGCCGGTGCCGGCGAGTTTTGACTCTTTTCACGGAAACGCGTTCGATCTCGTAATATTATTGCGCGTGCGACGCGCAGTCGAAGGCAGCGATTTGAAAGAGCGGGCCGAAGCCGCGCGAAGCCAAGCAGACGAAATCCTACATTGCAAGGGAGCCTGAACGGCCCCGCCTAACGCCGCGCGAGCCGGGCGATCAGGCCGGACATCTCGAATACCGTCGCACTCGCGTCGAGCGACAGCCCGATCGCCGCGCCGCCCAGCTCGCGCGCCGCGGCATAGGCGTCGAGCGCGGTGCGCAGCGCTTCGCCCGACAGGTTCCTCGTCCGCTCGGCGATGAAGCTGGGTGCACGCTCCAGGAACGCCTCATAGCGCGGCTGCGCCGCCTTGGCGCCGAGCAGCCTGGCGAGGCGGCCGCGGATCGCGTTGGAAGGATCTCCGCTATCGGCGAGCGCCGCCATCTCCGCCTCGAGTGCGGCCAGATCCAGCCCGGCGAAATGCAGCGCCCGGCCAGGCGAGCCCTCCCCTGCCCGCACTAGCGCGTCGATCTCGCTCGCCGTAGCCTCTGGAAGCTCGCCGCGCACGATCTCGCCGACCTGCGCATCAGTCAGCGGCTCGAAGCGCAGCAGCCGGCAGCGCGAGCGGATCGTGGGCAGCAACCGGCCCGGCGCGTGGCTCACCAGCAGGAAGATGGTGCCCGCGGGCGGCTCCTCCAGGCTCTTGAGCAGCGCATTGGCGCCGCCACGTTCGAGATCGTCGATCGAATCAATCACGATCACGCGCCGCTCGGAAAGCGACGGCTTGGTCGCGAACAGCGGCTGGAGGCTTCGCACCTGGGCAATGGTGATCGATCGCGCCAACGCCTCGTCGGGCTTGTCCGGATCCTTTGGCAGCCGGACGAGCGCCCGATAGTCGGGGTGCGCGCCCGCCGCGAACAGATGCGCGGTGCGGCTGTCGGCCGGAACGTCCCATCCGGGAGCGAGCTTGTCGGGCTCGGCAGCCGCGGCGAGCATGCGCATCGCCGCGGCGCGGGCGAAACTGCCCTTTCCCACCCCTTCGGGCCCGGCGATGAGCCAGGCGTGGTGCAAGGCGCCGCTCGCCATGGCTGCCGCGAGCGCTTCGCGGGCGGGTTCGTTGCCGATCAGGCGCATGAGCGGCCGTACCAATCCTCCCCCGCCACGGGGAGGTGGCGCGCGTGGCGCGGCGGAGGGGGCGGAAGCACGACGGTTCGGGAATCCTCCCCCTCCGTCAGCCTTCGGCTGCCACCTTCCCCTGGCGGGGAAGGATTCAAGGTCACGCGAACAGCGACCAGAAGCCGAGCCAGATCCGGCGGAAGAAGCCTGCCTCAGCGACGTCCTTCTCGGCGATGAGCGGCAGCGTCTGGGTCGGCATCCCCGGAGTCTCGACGACCAGATCGGCGATATGTGCGCCGGCCTTGATCGGCGCCTTGACCGGCCCCTGATAGACGATCTTGCCCTGCATCTCGGGCGAAGTGCCCGCGGGCACGGTGGCATTGAGGTCGCGCGGCGCGATCACGCCGACGCTGTCGTCGCCGCCGCCCTGCACTTCGACGTCGCCGATCTTGCGGCCCTTGGACGCGATCGGCAGCGGCTTCCACGCACGGAAGCCCCATTCCATGAAGCGCACCGATTCCGCGGCGCGGCCATTGTACGAGTCGAGCCCGGCGACCACCATCACCAGCCGGCGGCCGCTCTGCTCGGCCGATCCGGTGAAGCCATAGCCGGCCTCTTCGGTGTGGCCGGTCTTGAGCCCGTCGGCGCCCGCGACCTTGCCGAGCAGCGGATCGCGGTTCTGCTGGCGGATCACCTTCCCGTCGCTGAGCGTGCGGGTGTAATCGTGGCGGCTGTAGAATTGCTTGTAGAGCTGTGGATGATTCTGGATCGTCGCCTTGGCGAGCTTCGCCAGGTCGCGCGCAGTCACATAGGTGCGGCCCTCATCGGGCCAGCCATTCGAATTGCCGAACTGGCTGTTGGCGAGCCCCAGCTTCTTCGCCTGCTGGTTCATCAGGTTGGCGAAGGCCTCCTCGGTTCCGGCGATGCCCTCGGCCAGCACCACGCAGGCGTCGTTGCCCGACAGCGTCACGATGCCGTCGAGCAGGTCCTTGACGCTCACCTGCTCGCCGGTTTCCAGGAACATGGTCGAGCCCGCCTGGGGCCCGTGCCACTTCTGCCAGGTTTCGGGGCGAACGGTAAACTTCTGATCGAGCTTGAGGTCGCCCTTCTTGATGAGATCGAACGCGACATAGACCGTCATCATCTTGGCCATCGAGGCGGGCGGGATGCGGCGATCGGCGTCCTTGGCGTAGAGGACCGCGCCCGAGGACAGGTCTTCCATATAGGCGATCGGCGCCGGCGTATCGAACGGCGGATTGGCCGCGGTCGTCGGGAAAGCGACGGCGATGGCGAGCAACGAGGCGGCGAGCAGCTTCTTCATGGGTCTTCGGGGTCCCCGGTTACGCGAGTTCACGGCAATGCCCCCCTGCGCCGCGCCTTGGCGCGTGTGGGAGCCCTGACCCTGCTTTACGAAGCGATTAGTAGGTTTCGCAAGGGATTGTGCAGGCCCGACGTGCGAAAGCCTTCAGCGCTCCACTTCGTCGGCCAGAAGCCCGACCGATAGCGCGTAGAAATTCGAGCAATTATAGTCGAGGATCACGCGATAATTGCCGGTGAGCAGATAGCCCTTCTTTCCCGGCCCGTCGGGCTCGATCAGCGTCGCCAGGACATTGTCCGCGGGCCAGCGGCGGTCGAGCGGCGCCACGCCCAGCGCGCGCCATTCGGCCATCGTCTTCCAGCCGCTGTGACGCTCGTAAACACGCGGGCAGCGCGGCGCGACGGTGCGGTTCGCCAGGGCGCTGCGGTTGAGCCCGGCCGGCACGGTCACTGCGAAGCCCCAGGGCTGCCCCGGGCGCCAACCGGCGTTGACGAAGTAGTTGGCGATCGATGCGAGCGTGTCGGTCTCGCTCGTCCAGATATCGGCCATGCCGTCGCCGTCGCCGTCGACCGCGAGGCGCAGATAGACGCTCGGCAGGAACTGCGGTCCGCCGAACGCGCCGGCCCAGCTCCCGACGAGCTTGTGTCGCGGTACGCCGCGATCGATCATCTTGAGCGTCGCGATGAACTCGTTCGAGAAGAGCTCGCGGCGGCGCCCTTCATAGGCGAGGCTCGCCAGCGCGCGCGGCAAATCGAAGGTGCCCATGATGCGGCCGTAGTTGGTCTCGTGTCCCCAGATCGCGACCATGATCGATTCGGGAACGCCGGTCTCGCGCTCGATCCGCGCGAGCTGCGGGCGTACGCGCTGATAGGCCGCCCTACCGCGCGTGATCCGCGAAGCATCGACGTGGCGCAGCCGATAGGGCTCGAAACTGGGGATCGGCGCATTGGGCCTGGTCTCGGGCTGCTGCCGGTCGAGCTCGACGACGCGCGCGTTGTAGGTGAGCGTGGGGATCACCGAGTCGATCGTGCGGCGCGATACGCCCTGCGCCTGGGCCTGCGCCGCAAGCGTGCGCAGATAGGCCTGGAAGCCGGTTTCATCCTGCGCGACCGCAGGAGCCCAGGCTGGCGACGCCGCCGCCAGAGTTACCGCTATCGCCCCCAACTTGCCAAACGCGAGACGCCAAACCGACATGCGGATGGTGTGCCACAGCCGGAGCCGGGGCTGAACCCCCTGCGTGGCATCCGGTCCAGAAAATCTGCCCGAGCGCGGTTTTGCTGCGCATGCCCCTTGCGCGGGCCGTGCTCGGCGCGATAGCGCAGATGCAGCGGAGAGGTGGCCGAGTGGTTTAAGGCAGCGGTCTTGAAAACCGCCGTGCGTGCAAGCGCACCGTGGGTTCGAATCCCACCCTCTCCGCCAAGTGCCGTCGCGCGCCGTCGGCGTCTCTCAGCGCGCGCAACCGCGCGTCGTCGAGCAGCGAACCAATTGTTCGTCAAACGGCCGTTTAGTGAACAGCGCAACCTCATTGCCGGAAAGGGCAGATGCATTATGGTCCTGCCCGATGGAAGCGGAGATGCGATCGGGCCTGCCAATAATCGGCTTTGAGGAGCCGGACGCCTTCGACGCTTGGCTGGCGACGGAGCCGAGAACGTCGAAAGGGTTATGGCTGAAACTTGCCAAGAAAAGCGCGAAGGTCGCCAGTCTTTCCAAAGCGGATGCAATCGACGCGGCGCTCTGCCACGGATGGATCGACGGTCAGCTCGACAAGTATGACGAAGCTTACTGGCTGGTCCGATTCACACCGCGCAAGCGCGCAAGCAAATGGTCTGAGGTCAACCGAACGCGCGCTGTGGAATTGATTGCGCAGGGTCGTATGCACCCCGCCGGCTTGGCCGAAATAGAGGCGGCAAAGGCCGACGGCAGATGGGACGCGGCCTATGCGCCCGCGAGCACCGCGCAAGTGCCACCCGATCTACAGGCTGCGCTTGATGTCTCTCCTGAAGCTGCCGCATTCTTCGCCACCCTCAAAGGGGCGAACCGCTATGCGCTCCTCTACCGGATCAGCACGGCAAAGAGGCCGGAGACGCGCGCTAGGCGCATCGCCGATTTCGTCGCCATGCTTGAGCGGAGCGAGACGGTTCACGGCTAATCCAGTCCAATCGCCTATCATAGCGCTACAAACTAGGTGTAGTGTTCATCTTCATCGGGCATGGCCCGCCATGTCGCCGCCCGGGGAGCCCGTCGCGCGCGCGTGAGGAGAGGAAGCGGGTATGGCCAAGCTCGTGTTCGGAATGAACCAGTCGCTGGACGGCTATGTCGACCATATGGAGTTTGGGCCGAGCCCCACGCTCTTCCGCCACTTCATCAAGGAGGCTCAGGAGCAGGCGGGCAGCGTGTACGGCCGTCAAGTATATGAGCTCATGCAGTACTGGGACGAGGATCATCCCGAGTGGGATGCAGACAAACACGCTTTCGCGGCGGCGTGGCGGCGCCAGCACAAATGGGTCGTCTCGCGTACGTTGAAATCGGTCGGCCCCAATGCCACGCTTGTCGAGGGCGATCTGGGGGACGCGATCCGCCAGCTGAAGGCCGAGCGTGACGGAGAGATCGAAGTTGCCGGCCCAACCCTGGCGGGAAGCCTCACCGAACTCGGCCTGGTCGATGAATATCGAATCTACCTGCACCCTGTCGTGCTCGGCCATGGCACGCGCTATTTCGCCGGGCCCCGGCCGCCACTCCGACTGATGGCGCATGATCGGATCGACGAGAATGTGATCCGGCTGAGCTACGTTCCGGCCTGATCGCGCTTCCTCAGCGGGGAAACAGGCCCCAGACTGCGCTCGCCACACCGCCTCCGCCGACGCTCAACGACGGGCTGTCGCCATCTCCATCGACGCGCAGCACGAGCGCGGTGCTGAAGACCGAGCGCGGCTGACGCGGCTTACGGTGATCGTCGAGCGCTTCGCGCACTGCGCGGCTCGCGCCCTCGGCGTTGGCCGCGGGTCTGCTCGAGGGCGCGCCTTCGGCCGGCAAGTCGAAAGCCGCGGTCGCGCCGGACGCTGTCGAGAGCAATGGCTGCGCGCGACGCCCGGCCGGCACTGCGCGGGCAGGAAGCTGGAAGGGCACAGGCCGGGCAGCCCTCGCCTTGCGGCTCACTACTTCCTCGGGAAGGATCGCGCGCGTTTCGGCCTTGATCGGAACGCCATCGCGCTCCTCGGCGAGTGCCGGGAGGGATACCGCGAACAAAATGGCGCAGGCGAACGGCTCGGCGCGCATCACTGGGTCCCTTCAGCGAAGGCGCACAGCATGACTTACTAGCGCCCATCACGCAACTATCGAATAGGAAAGAAAGATCCAAAAAAGGAAGCGGACCGCTCCGTTGCCGGAGGGCCCGCTTCTTTCGCGTATCGAGGGCGCCGCTCGCAGCGGAGCGGCCCTGCCCGATTACTTCTTGCCGAGCGAAAGGCCGCCGAAGCGCTTGTTGAAGCGCGCGACCTGGCCGCCCTGGTCGAGCATCTGGCCGCGACCGCCGATCCAGGCCGGGTGGGCGAGCGGATCGATGTCGAGCGTCATCAGATCGCCTTCCTTGCCCCAGGTGGAGCGAGTCTCGAACACGGTGCCGTCGGTCATCTGCACCTTGATCATGTGGTAATCGGGATGCGTGTCTTTCTTCACGGTCAAATTCCTTGGAAATGCCGCCGGTTTCCGACCGGCAGCGGACGCGGGCGCGTAGCAGAGCGGGCGCCGCGGCGCAACCTCGGCCGCGCCCGGCCAGAAGATCGGTGCTGCTCAGCCGGCCGAGGGTGGGTCCGCGATCATCGCGGTGAACTCGCACTCCGTGGCGACTTCACCGTTCAGCAGCGCCCGGCCCGCGAACTTGCAGACGCGCGCGCGCTTCTGGACGAACTCGACCTCGAGCCGCAGCAGCACGCCGGGCTCGACGGGCTTGCGGAACTTCACGCCGTCGATCGACATGAAATAGACGAGCTTGCCCGATCCGGCGAGGCCCAGGCTCTCCACCGCGAGCACGCCCGCAGCCTGCGCCAGTGCTTCGACCTGGAGCACGCCGGGCATGATCGGCCTTCCGGGGAAATGCCCCTGGAAGAACTCTTCGTTCATCGAAACCGCCTTGATCGCGACGATTCGCTGGTCCGGGACCAGCTCCTCGACGCGATCGACGAGCAGCATCGGGTATCGGTGCGGCAGCGCCGCCATCACGCGCTTGATGTCGAGGGGCCCGATATCGGCGCCCCCCGTAGCTTCCTCGCTCAACGCGGTTCCGCCGGCTTTGCTGCCGGCTGCTGCGCCGGCGCGGCCGCAGGCGGCTGCTGACCCTGCTGTGGCTGACCCTGCTGCTGCTGGGCCGCCTGCTGATAGGCGCGCATCTGCGCGATCTGGGCAAGCTGCTGCTGGATCGCCAGCGTGTCGCGCGAAGGCTGCCAGTCGGCCGGCGGCTGGATGCTCACGGTCGGCGCGACCTTGTCGATCTCCGCAGTGATCGCCTGGCTGATGTCGGCCGAATCGGGCGCGTACATGAAAGCCTCGGGCGAGAGCACGACGTTGATCTTGCGCGCGTTGATCACGCGAAGCTGCGCGGCGTCGTACTGGCGCAGCACCGATTCGATCGCGAACAGCTCGGCGCGTGCCGCCGGGTTGCCCAGCCGCGCGATGTCGTTCTGCGCATTGGTCTGGGCAGTGCGGATCTTGTCGATCGCAGGGTTCTTGGCGTTCGCCGCGGCCTGGATCTCGGCGTCGGAGACATTGCCGTCCTTGTTGGTGTCGAGCTGCGTGGTCAGCGGCTTGAGCTCGTTGGCGAGCGCCTGGCGACGCTGCGCAAGCTGGTCGAACGCCGCCTTGTACGTCGTCGAGATTTGCTGCTGCGCGGCGGCGAACGCCTTCGAGCCGGCAACGACGCGCGTCGGGCTCGCGGTGGCGATTCCGGCGACCTGGGCCTGGACAGGAATCGAAAGCGCGAGCGCCGCGGGAGCGGCCGTCAGCGCCAGGAGAAGATGCTTCTTCGTGATCATCAGAACTGGGTCCCTACGTTGAAAGTGATGAGCTTGGTATCGTCGCCTTCCGCGGTGATCAGCGCCCTGGCGACGTCGATGCGGAGAGGGCCGAAAGGCGAATTCCAATTGACGCCGATGCCGATCGAAAGGCGCGGCTTTGCCGAGTCGCCTACGAAACGCTCGAAGAACGGCGACGTCGGGTTGTTGGCGATCGCGTTGATCGTGGTGCCAACGCAGCTGGTCGATGTCGTGCCGAAGCCGACCTGGCAAGGCGTGAGCGACTGCGTGAGCGTCGTCGGATCGGTATAGAGATAGAGCTGGTTGCCCGCGGCGTCCTTGATGAAATTGTCCTTGGGGAGCAGCGTCGGCGAGCCATCCGCATTGAACACCGGGTTGCCGCTCGAGTCGGTGAGCTGCTCGAACTCGACCGTCTTGGCCGGCTGGGTGATGCCGAACAGCGCACCCGCCATGACGAAGATCGACGGCCGCAGACCCATCTCGGCCGCGCCCGCGCCCAGCGGAATCTCGAGCTCGGCCTTGGTGAGGTAATAGGCCTTGCCGCCCAACGCGTCGTCGATCATCTGGTCGCGATCGGTGATCAGCATCTGCGTGCCTGCGCGGGGGTCGCCGGTATAGCCGATGCGCTGCACGCGCGGGCCGACGCCGCGGATGTCGAAGCCGCGGAACTGGGGCTCGCCCAGATAGAAGCGATCGGTGATGCGCACCGGATCGCTGCCCGGCGTCCTCGCGTCCTCCAGGCTATGGATATATCCGCCCTCGGCCGAGACCGAGAAGATGAAGCCGCTGCCGACGTTCCAATATTTGTCGCCGTCGACGCGACCACGCAGGTAGCGCACGTCGCCGCCCAGCCCGGCGAAATCGACGCCCACGCTCAGGCGCTGGCCGCGGGTCGGCCGCAGGCGGCTGTTGAGGCTGTCGTAGATCAGCGAGAGGCCGACCAGCGAAGTCAGCCGATTGCCCACCGCTTCGCAATAATAGCGGCCTGCCCGCAGGGGATCGCAGGTATCGGGGATGCCGTCGCCGTTGGTGTCGGTGTAGAAGGTCGACCTGTCGAGCGTCACGTCATCCTGGGTCAGGATGTAGCGGCCCGACAGTGTCCAATATTCGGTGAGCGGCATGCCCGCGACGAGCTGGAAGCCGGTCGAGATCTGGCTGTAGGTCGTGCTGCGATCGCTGCCGATATAGTTGAACGCGTTGTAGTCGCGGCGGAAGACCGTGCCGCCGAGCGCGATATTGCTGTCGAACAGATAGGGCTCGGTGAAGCCCAGCTCGACCGACTTCGAATAGCTCGAATAGTCGACCGAGGCCGAGAGCGTCTGCCCCATGCCGCGGAAGTTGCGCTGGCGGATCGCGGCCTGGAGGATGAAGCGTTCGAGGCTCGAGAAGCCCGCCGAAAGCGTCAGCTCGCCGCTGGGCCGCTCCTCGACGTTCGCCGCGAGCACGATGCGGTCGGGCGTCGAGCCTTCCTTGCGCTCGATCTCGAACTTGTCCTGGAAATAGCCCAGGCTGTTGATGCGGTCCTGCGAGCGCTTGACCAGGAAGGTGTTGAAGGCGTCGCCTTCCGCGATGCGGAACTCGCGGCGGATCACCTTGTCCTGGGTGATGCGGTTTCCGGTGATCTCGATCCGCTCGACATAGGTGCGGTTCGTCTCGGCGATGTTGAAGGCGAGCGACATCGTGAGGTTCTCACGATCGCGCTGGAACTCCGGCCGCACGTCGGCGAAGGCATAGCCGAAGGTTCCGGCAGTCTCGCTCAGCTGCTCGATCGTGTCCTCGACGGCCTTGGCGTCGTACCAGTCGCCTTCCTTGATCGGCAGCGCGGCGGCCAGGCGCTTCTCGTCGAAGTCACGGATCGCGCTGTCGACGGTGACCGGGCCGAACTTGTAGCGCGGGCCTTCCTCGACGACGTAGGTGATGATGAAGTCGCGCTTGTCGGGCGTCAGCTCGGCGATCGCGCTGATCACGCGGAAATCGGCATAGCCCTCGGTCAGATAGAACTGTTTCAGCTTCTGCTGGTCATAGGCGAGGCGATCCTGGTCATAGCTCGTGTTCGAGCTCAGGATGTTCATCAGGCTGGAGGTCTTGGTCGCCATCTCGCCGCGCAGCTTGCCGTCCGAGAAAATCTCGTTGCCGATGATGTTGATCTGGCGGACCTTCGACTTGGGCCCCTCGTCGATCTCGAAGATCACGTCGACGCGGTTCTGATCGAGGCTCACCATCTTGGGCTCGACCGTGGCGGCGAAGCGGCCCTGGCGGCGATAGAGCTCGACGATGCGCGCCACGTCGGCGCGGACCGCGGTACGCGTGAAGATCTGACGCGGCGCCAGCTTCACTTCCTTGCTGATCTTGTCCTGCTTGAGCCGCTTGTTGCCCTCGTAGATCACGCGGTTGATCACCGGGTTCTCGCGAATCCGGATTACCAGATCGCCGGTCTCTACGCCTGCGATCTCCACCTGCGCGAGCAGATCGGACGCGAGCAGATCCTTGATCGCCTGGTCGACCGACTCGTTGGTGTAGGTCTCGCCGGTGCGCAACCGGGTGTAGGAAAGCACCGTATCCGGCTCGAGGCGCTGTGCGCCCTCCACGCGCAGCGAGCGGATCGTGCGCACCTGTGCCGGCGGAGGGACGGGAGCCGCCTGCACTGGCACCGGCACCACGGGAACCGTTTGTGCCGGTGTCGCAGGAGCCGCTTGTGTCGGTGCGGCGGGAGCCGTCGGCGCGGGCTGGGCGGGCGCGGTCTGCGCATGCGCGATTCCCGAGAGCATTGTGCCCGCCAGGAGCGTCGCCGTTGCGCGTGCGCCGATAGTATTTGCCTTGATATTCACATCCCACCCCAAAGTCGGATTACGAGTTTTGCCGCTGCCCGTGCGGCGCCGGACGTACGCCCCTGCCTTAACCGCATCAGCCGATCAACCCGGCGAGGTTCCTCCACACGCCGAAACCGCCAAGATCATTCAACGTGACCAGCAGCATCAGCGCAAGAATTGCGATCAGACCGCCTCGGAAGGCCCATTCCATCACCTGCGGCTCCACCGGGCGTCGGCGCACGGCCTCTACTGCGTAGAACAGAAGATGCCCGCCATCCAGCACCGGGACTGGCAACAGGTTGATGAATCCGAGATTAATCGAAATCAGCGCGATCAGGAACACAAACTCTGTAGGTCCCATCGCGAGACGTTCGCCCGAAACCTGGGCGATCTTGAGCGGCCCGCCGAGTTCGGCCACCGAACGACGACCTGTGATGATCTGTCCCAGGCCGTCGATCGTCATCCGCACGACATCGCCGGTCATATCGAGCCCGACGATCGGCGCTTCGAGCAGCCCGACGGACTCATGGACCGGCTCGCTGGGACCGATGCCCAGCCGGCCGATGCGATATTCGTTGCCGAAGCGGTCCTTCTCGAGCCGCTCGCCGATCACTGTGTCGACCGAAAGCGTCTGCCCTCCCCGTTCGAACTCGATCCGCACCGGCTCGTTCGGGCGAAGCTGGGTGTATTCGACCATGTCGCCATAGGTGACGACCGAACGTCCGCCCAGGCTCGTGACCACGTCCCCGGGCCGGAGCCCCGCTGCCTCGGCCGCGCTGCCCGGAAGCACGCTGCCCACCGTGCTCGGCGTGCGATTGGCGCCATAAGCGAGCGCGAAGGCAGAGAGGATCACGATCGCGACGACGAAATTGGCCACGGGCCCCGCCGCGACGATGATCGCGCGCTGCCACAGCGGCTTGGCCTGGAAGGTCCGCGCTCGCTCGCTGGCGGGCAGCGCGAGCCATTCGGGCGAGGGCTGGCTCGCGGGGTTCATGTCGCCGGCGAAGCGCACATAGCCGCCCAGCGGCAGCCAGCCGAACTTCCAGCGTGTGCCGCGCCTGTCGGTGAATCCCGCGATCTCGCGGCCGAAGCCGATCGAGAATTCCTCGGCCTTCACGCCGAACCAGCGGCCGGCGAGATAATGTCCCATCTCGTGCAAAAAGACGAGCGGCCCGATCACCAGCAGGAAAGCGAGTATGGTGAGCAGGATGCCGGGGGATTCGATCAAACGACGCAGTCCTTCACACGCTCCGCCGCATATTCCCGCGCCTCGGCATCGACGGCCAGCACGGCATCGAGCGAGTCCGGGGCGGCCGGGTCATAGCGCGCCAGCGTATCGGCAACGATTGCGGCAATTTCAAGAAATGTAACGCGCCCGGCCAGGAATGCCGCGACGGCGACTTCGTTGGCGGCGTTGAGAATCGCCGGCCGCGCCCCACCGGCATCGAGTGCCTGCCGCGCAATCGTCAGCGCCGGGAAGCGTTCGGGATCGGGTGCGGCGAAATCCAATCGGCCGATCTTCGCCAAGTCGAGCGGTGCGCACGGCGTCTCCATCCGCTCGGGCCAGGCCAGCGCATAGGCGATCGGCGTGCGCATATCCGGGCTGCCGAGCTGCGCGAGCGTAGAGCCGTCGACATATTCCACCATCGAATGGACCACCGACTGGGCATGCACCAGCACGTCGAGCTGGTCGGCACGCACCGGGAAGAGGTGGAAGGCCTCGATCAGCTCGAGCCCTTTGTTCATCATCGTCGCCGAATCGACCGAGATCTTGGCGCCCATCGACCAATTGGGGTGCGCCACCGCCTGCGCCGGGGTGATGCTGCGCATCGCCTCGAGCGGCGTCTCGCGGAACGGACCGCCGCTCGCGGTAAGGATGATGCGGCGCACGCTCCTGGGCGCGGTGCGGTCGAGGCACTGGAACACCGCATTGTGCTCTGAGTCGACCGGAAGCAGCGTCGTCCCGTGCGACCGCGCCGCGGCGGTCATCACCGCACCGGCCGAGACCAGCGCCTCCTTGTTGGCAAGCGCCACGGTGCCGCCCGCTTCCAGCGCGGCCATCACCGGCTTGAGCCCCGCGGTGCCGACGATCGCCGCCATCGTCCAGTCGGCGCCCCTGCGGGCCGCGTCACAGACGGCGCCCGCGCCACCCTGCACTTCGATGCCCGTGCCCGCCAGCGCCGAGCGCAGCCGGTCGAGGCAGCTTGCATCGGCAACTACCGCCAGCCGCGCATTGGTGCGGATCGCCGCCGCCGCCAGCTTGTCCACGTCGCGATGGGCAGTGAGCGCGAGCACTTCGAACGCTTGCGGATCGCGCTCGATCAAATCGAGCGTCGAGCTGCCCACCGATCCGGTCGCGCCCAGGATGGTGACGCGTTTCATCGCCCCACCATCAGCGCAAGCAACGCCGCCACCGGCGCCACCGCCACCAGCCCGTCGAGCCGGTCGAGGAAGCCGCCATGGCCGGGAAGCAGATTGCCCGAATCCTTGACCCCCGCGACGCGCTTGAGATGGCTCTCGAACAAATCCCCGCCCTGCGCGATCGCCGCCAATACCGGCGTGGCGAACGCGAGCGCAAAAGGCAGGCCGAAAGGCACCAGCAGTGCAGCGAACACGCCCGCAGCCGCTACGCCGCCAAGGAAGCCGGCCCAGGTCTTGTTGGGGCTGATCGCCGGCGCCAGCTTGGGGCCGCCGATCGCCCGCCCGGCGAAATAGGCGCCGGTGTCGCAGGCCCAGACCAGCGCCATTGCCCAGAAAGTCGTCAGCAGCCCGAACTCCTGGCGCAACAGCACCAGCGCGAGCACGGGAAGGCCGATATAGAGCACGCCGCCGGCAAGCTGCGGCTTGCGCACCACTGCGCCGACGAAGAACGTCGCTCCCAGAATGAGGCCGAGCGCAAGGAACCCCGGGCCGGCCGCGAGGCCCGGCGCCATGATCGCCAGCGGCACGCTGAGGGCATATTGGGCGAGCCGCTTCTGGCGCGCGCTTGCCCCGGCCAGATCGGCCCATTCGGCCATCATCAGCAGCGCCGCGATCACCAGCAGGAGCCAGAAGCCCAGCCCGCCGGTCCAGAGTGCCCCGAGCGCCAATGCGATCAGCGCCACGCCCACCACGACCCGGGCGGGAAGATCCGATCCGCCTTTGCTCACAGGCCCCCGAAACGCCGTTCGCGCTGACCGAATTTGCCGATCGCCGCCGCCAGCGCCTTCTCGTCGAAGTCCGGCCACAGCGTATCGACGAACATCAACTCGGCGTAAGCCGCTTGCCAGAGCAGGAAATTGGAGAGCCGTTGTTCGCCCGAGGTGCGGATCAGCAGGTCGAGCGGCGGCAGGCCGGCGGTCTCGAGCGCGCCTTCGAAGCGCGCCCCGTCGATCGCCTCGGGCGCCAGCCTCCCCTCGCCCACGTCGGCCGCCAGCCGCCGCGCCGCCGCAAGTATCTCCGCCTGGGCGCCATAATTGAGTGCGATCACCAGCGTCGGTCCCGGATTGTCCGCGGTCCGTGCCATCGCCGCGTCGATCATCGCCACCAGGTCTGGCGCCAGGCTTCGCCAGTCGCCGATCACGCGCAGCCTGACGCCTTCGGAGACCAGCTCGTCGAGCTCGCTGGCCAGGAAGTGGCGCAGCAGACCCATCAGGTCGCGCACTTCCTCGTCGGGGCGACGCCAGTTCTCGGACGAGAAGGCGTAGAGCGTCAGCACTTCGATGCCGAGCTTGCGCGCGGCACGGCTCACGCGGCGCACCGCCTCCACGCCCTGGCGATGCCCGGCGATGCGCGGCAGGAAGCGCTTCTTCGCCCAGCGCCCGTTGCCGTCCATGATGATGGCGACATGGCGCGGCAGCGGTGCCTCGGAACCGGTAACGGGAGCAGGATTAGCGGCCACCGGCCCCTCCCGCCCCGCACAAGGGGCGTATGCCCTGGATCACTTGTTCAGGATTTCCTTTTCCTTGGCGGCAGCCGCGGCGTCGATCTCGGCGATCGTGGCGTCGGTCAGCTTCTGCACCTCTGTCTCGTGGCGCTTGCGCTCGTCTTCGGAATAGACGCCCTTCTTCTCGTCGGTCTTAAGGCTGTCATTGCCGTCGCGGCGGACGTTGCGCACCGCGATCCGCGCTTTTTCCGCATATTGATTGGCAAGCTTGGCGAGCTCCTTGCGGCGCTCTTCGGTCAAATCGGGAATCGGCAGGCGCAGCGTCTGGCCGTCGACGATCGGGTTGAGCCCGAGCCCCGCCGAGCGGATCGCCTTGTCGACCGGTCCGACGTTGGACTTGTCCCACACCTGCACCGAGAGCAGCCGCGGCTCGGGCGCTGAAACGCTCGCCACCTGCGTGATCGGCATCTGCGCGCCATAGACTTCGACCGTCACCGGATCGAGCAGCGTGGTCGAGGCACGGCCAGTGCGCAGGCCCTGAAGGTCGTGCTTGAGCGCCTCGACCGCGCCGGCCATGCGGCGTTCGAGATCTGCCTTGTCGTAAGCGGCCATTTTACGGCTCTCCTCTATTCAGCATATTCGGCTGTGTTCCGGACGATCGTGGAGGTTCCCTCGCCGCGCAGCACGGCGGCGAGATTGCCTTCCTCGCGGATGTTGAACACCACGATCGGAATGTTGTTGTCGCGGCAGAGCGCCACTGCGGAGGCGTCCATCACTTTCAGATTATCTGCTAGGACACGATCGTAACTCAATGATTCGTAACGTTTCGCATTCGCCACCTTCTTCGGATCGGCATCATAGACGCCGTCCACGCTGGTGCCCTTGAACAGCGCATCGCAGTTCATCTCGGCGGCGCGCAGCGCAGCAGTGGTGTCGGTGGTGAAGAAGGGAAGTCCGGTGCCCGCGGCGAAGATCACCACCCGTCCCTTCTCCATGTGCCGCTCGGCACGGCGACGGATGAACGGCTCGCACACCGACTGCATCGGGATCGCCGACTGGACGCGCGTATCGACCCCGGCCTTCTCGAGCGCGTTCTGCATCGCCAGCGCGTTCATCACGGTCGCGAGCATGCCCATATAGTCGGCCGAGGCACGATCGAAGCCCTGCGCCGCGCCCGCCAGCCCGCGGAAGATATTGCCGCCGCCCACGACCATGCAGACCTGCAGCCCCGTCTCGGTCGCCTCCTTCACTTCGGCAGCAACGCGCGCGCAGGTCGCAGGGTCGATGCCGAACTGGCCCGAGCCCATCAGGACCTCGCCAGAGAGTTTCAGGAGGATGCGATTGAAGCGGGGAGCAGTCATGGAAGCCTTGAATCGGGGAGAATGGAGCGGCGCGGACCCTAGAGGAGCGGCGACACAGGGACAAGCGGCTCGGCCCTGCTTTGTTGTGGAGCGTGCGCCCGGGTGCGAAGCATTGGGCACCACTCCGCCGCGACGACGCGGCTAGCTCGTCAGCGGCTGCCGTGCTACGCGCGGATGCCGGAAAAATCCGCTCGGCGCCCCAGCCGAGATGATAGAAGGGCACAAATCCGCGAATGCTGAAGAATCTATTTTCGAAAGGTCCCCGCAGCGCCGGGACCGAGCCGAGTTCCGATCAGCGCGAACCGACCGAATCCCGCGTTTATACGGTTGGCTGGCTGCTCAATGCCGAAAAGACGAGCATCATCTGGGATTCGCCTAAGCCCGTGCGGATCGAATCCCAGAGCACTGATCCCAGATCGGTAGGGCAATGTCCTTCGGTCCTGGATTTCGATCGCCGTCAGTTCGCGATCAATTGCCCAATCGATGTGCACCTGCGCCTGAACCTGACTGGCGGCGGCATGGACATCACGAACGTGCTCGCGGAGAAAAGCCCGATCCGCTCAGACGCTCTCCAACGGTGGATCGTATTCCAGCCACGGCACGAATGGCGCAACCCGCAACGGCCGGTGCTGCAGATGCTGACCCCTTATGTCTTCGTCTCGGACGATCCGGTCTACATCAACCAATATCCCCCTATTCTTCATTATCTGGCGGATAGAAGGCCCGGCATCCAGATCAGTGGCCGTTTCCCGATCGATATCTGGCCGCGCGCGCTGATGTGGGCCTTCGAATGGCACGACACGACGAAGGACCTCATCCTCCGGCGAGGCGAGCCGCTTTTCTATGTCCGGTTTGAGGGACCGGATCCCGCGGCACCCGTGCGGCTTGTCGAAGCCAGGAAGACGCCGGAGTTGGAAAGCTACATCTCCTCCATTACCGGTGTGACCGAGGTGGTGGGGCAGACCTACTCGCTGTTCAAGACCGCTCGCGAGCGCCGGCCGGCAAAGCTGCTCTTCCCGAAGGAATAGCGCCCCGCACCATGTGCTGCCGAGCACCACCTTTCGAAAACGGCTCTCAGCAATTTGCAAAGAAGCTGGCGGCGATGCAGGCTTCGCCGGTGCAATCATCGTCGAACCAAGGGGAAGCTGCGTTGAAGTATGTTCGGGTTGTTCAATGGTCGGCGAAGGACGGCAGCATCCATCTTGAGATGCTCGGGGAGGATCAGGAGATCCACCGTTTCGAAGTAAGCTCCGAGTGCTCCGGAGCTCTAGCGGCTGCACTGGCAGCCGAATCGGAGAGGTTCAATGGCCAGGACAACGAGCAGCAGCTCATCCGACCCAAGGGCATGCAGACGGCGAAGACCGACCGGGGTGAGCCGATGCTCCTCATGACCCTCGAAGGCGGAGTGGAGTTGCCGCTGGTCTTTAAGCCTGAGAGCCTGGACGTGCTCATATCCGAACTTGAGGGCCTCAAGAAGACGATCCTACCAGGATCGCAAATCCGCTGGCATTGACGTGGAGCAGAGCCTCTTGAACAGGTTCGAACACGCTGCTCAAAGTTATCCAGCAGCGTAGGAAACCGGGGCTTCAGCACCGCCTTACATGACGGCGTGCTAGTTGATTCTCGGATATATCGGACAAGCAGCCTACCGACTGTCGACCAATAGCAGGCCCAGCTCGCCGCATTGCGCACAAACGCAAACGGGCGCCGCCACCGGTAGGTGACAGCGCCCGCGCATCAGGTCCGGGAAGACCTTATTTGGTGAGACCCGCCGTCGCGGCCACTTCGGCGGCGAAGTCGCTCTCTTCCTTCTCGATGCCTTCGCCGAGCTGGAAGCGGACATAGTCCTTGAGCGTGATCGTCGCGCCGGCGTCCTTGGCGGCCTTGGCGATCACGTCGGCGACCGGGGTCTTGCCATCCATGACGAACGCCTGGGTCAGCAGCGCGTTCTCCTTCTTGAACTTCTCGATCGGGCCGTTGAGGATCTTCTCGGCCACCTCGGCGGACTTGCCGACGATCTTCTCAGCGTTCTTTTCGCGGAGAATCGCAGCTTCACGCTCGACGACTTCCGGATCGAGGTCCTCGACCGACAGCGCCAGCGGGAAGGCCGCGGCGATGTGCATCGCGATCTGCTTGCCCAGCGGCTCGAGCACGTCGACGCCCGCATCCGATTCGAGCGCGACGAGTACGCCGATCTTGCCGAGCCCCGGAGCCGCGGCATTGTGGACGTAGGGAATCACCGCCCCATTGGCGACTTCGACCTTCTTGGCGCGGCGAAGCACCTGGTTCTCGCCGATCGTCGAGATGTTGTTCGTCAGCACTTCCTCGACGGTACCGGCCGGCAGCTTGGCCGCCTTGATCGCGTCGATGTCGTCCCCGACTTCCATCGCCACGGAGGTCACGTCGCGGACGAAGCTCTGGAAGATCTCGTTCTTGGCGACGAAGTCGGTCTGCGAGTTGACCTCGACGGCCACGCCCTTGGTGCCCGCGACGGCGACGCCGACCAGGCCCTCGGCCGCGGTGCGGCTCGACTTCTTGGCGGCGGCGGCAAGGCCCTTGGTGCGCAGCCAATCGACCGCGGCTTCCATGTCGCCGTTGGTCTCGGCCAGCGCCTTCTTGCAATCCATCATGCCGGCGCCGCTCTTCTCGCGCAGTTCCTTGACGGCTGCTGCAGTGATTTCGGCCATGTCTCTTTCCTCTTGCTGGCGGCCCCGGGGCCGCTCCCTCGATATCAAAATCCCCGTTCGCCCTGCACTTGTCGAAAGGCCGTCTTTCTTGCCGGGCGCCGAGAAGAAGGACGGTGCTTCGACAAGCGCAGCACGAACGGGGAGAATGCGGCGTTCCGAACTGACCGGCCGCCTAGTGCGTGCCTATGTCAGTTCGGAGACATCCCGTTTCAACGTTACGCGTCGATCTGGCGCTCGCCCTCGAGCGCTGTCTCGGGCTCAGTCGAAGCGGCAGGCGCTTCCGGCTCGGCAACCGCCGGTTCGGCGACCGGCTCGCTCAGCACGGGCTCGATCGGAGCCTCTTCCTGCGCGCCCCGATCCATGCCGAAGCTCGCCTGGCGATCCTGGTTGCCGCGGGTCGCGGCGATCGCCACGGCTTCGCAATACAGGCGGATCGCGCGGCTGGCGTCATCGTTCGCCGGAACCGGGAACGCGATGCCGTCCGGGCTCACGTTCGAGTCGAGGATCGCGACGACCGGAATGCCGAGCGTGTTGGCTTCCTTGATCGCCAGCTCTTCCTTGTTGGCGTCGATCACGAACATGATGTCCGGAATGCCGCCCATATCGCGGATGCCGCCGAGCGACATCTCGAGCTTGTCCTTCTCGCGGGTGAGCTGGAGCACTTCCTTCTTGGTGAGGCCGTGCGTGTCGCCCGAAAGCTGCTCCTCGAGCGTCTTGAGACGCTTGATCGAGTTGCTGATCGTCTTCCAGTTGGTGAGCATGCCGCCCAGCCAGCGGTGATTGACGAAGTGCTGACCCGAGCGGCGTGCGGCCTCGGCGATCGGCTCCTGCGCCTGGCGCTTGGTGCCGACGAACAGCACCTTGCCGCCGGCGGCGACGGTGGAATTCACGAACTCCAGCGCGCGCGCGAAGAGCGGCACGGTCTGCGAAAGATCGATGATGTGGATGCCGTTGCGGTCGCCGAAGATGTAGGGCTTCATCTTCGGGTTCCAGCGGTGGGTTTGGTGACCGAAGTGCGCGCCCGATTCGAGCAACTGCTGCATGGTGACGACAGGTGCCGCCATAGGGATAACTCCTTCCGGTTGAGCCTCTGGGAAGCGAGTGACCAGGGACCTTGTGATCCCCACGCCAGACTTGGCGGGGGCGGGCCGTGGCACCGGTTTATGATGCTTCCCATGCGGGTTGAGGCGGCGCGCTTAGCCCAACTTCCCGGACGATGCAATATGGAACAAGTGCAGAACATACGCTTGACACGAGAACGTTAGCGGAACATAAAGCGTCCAGAAGGCGGACAAGGAACGTCCGGCGGAGCCAAGCGATTGAGAATCCTTCGATTCTGTCGCGGCGCGTGAGGTTGGGAGCCGAGTGATGACTGGATTTGCTGTTCTGCTGCTGTTCGGCGCTGCCTTTGCGATGGCCACCTGGGCACTCGTCGCAAGCATTCGCCCGCAGCTCCATCGCTTTGCCGAACTCGTCCGGCCTGCTTCGCCGCTTCCCGTGCTTCCGCCGCGCCTCAGCCGCGTGACGGTTCGCTCGGCTCCGGCGCGGATGCCGCTCCGTCCTGCGCTGCGCGCAGCCGCCTGACCCTCCGATAGCTCCGCACGCTGAACGGAATCGTCGCGAGATAGGCAAGCGCGAGCAGCGCGAGTGTCGGCCAGGGCGCCGAAACCAGCGCTGCGACGAGCACGACGAGTACCGCCACCGCCTCGAAGCGAATCCGCTGCCGCAACCGGATCGTCGGCGCGAAGGTGGCGATGCTCGATATCATCAGCACCGCCACGAACGCAGTCCAGGGCGCGATCACCAGCGGTTCGCGGAACTGGGGCGCCTCGACCCAGAGCCACAGGAACAGCGGAGTGAGCGCGAGCACCGCGCCTGCCGGCGCAGGAACGCCGGTGAGGAAACCGGCCGACTTGTGCGGCTGGTGCTCACGATCGATGTTGGCGTTGAACCGCGCGAGCCGCAGCGCACAGAACAGCGCGAGCAGCAGCGCGATCATCCAGCCGAAACTGCCGAGCGCGTTGAGCGTCCAGAGATAGAGGATCAGCGCGGGCGCCACGCCGAACGAGATCGCGTCGGAAAGGCTGTCGAGCTCGGCGCCGAAGCGGCTCTCGGCGCGCGCCCACCGCGCGATGCGGCCGTCGACGCCGTCGAGCACTGCCGCGAGCAGCACCATCAGCACCGCGAGCTCCCATTTGCCGAGCATCGCGAAACGTATCGCAGTGAGGCCCGAGCAGAGCGCGAGCGCAGTCACGGTATTGGGCAGCACCGCGCGAAGCGGGATGCCCCGCTCGCGTCGGGGCGGTTTCATTGGGCGATTCCCGTCGCTGCGGTCCCGCCCCTGCGCGCCAGGATCGTCTCGCCGGCGATCGCGCGCTGGCCGAGCGCGACTTCGCATGCATAGCTTTCGGGTAGGAACACGTCGACGCGGCTGCCGAAGCGGATCAGCCCCACGCGCTGCCCCGCCACTACCATGTCGCCCGACTTGACGAAAGCGACGATGCGCCGCGCGACGAGCCCGGCGATCTGGGTGAAGCCGATCCGCAGCCCGTCGCGGTCCTCGACCACGATGTGCTGCCGCTCATTCTCTTCGCTCGCTTTGTCGAAATCGGCGTTCATGAACTTGCCGGAAATGTAGATGACATGCTTGACCGTGCCGGTGATCGGGGTGCGGTTAACATGCACGTCGAACACGCTCATGAACACCGACACGCGCACCATCGACTCCTCGCCCAGCGCATGCGGCCCCTTGAGCTCGGGCGGCAGCGGCACGCGCTCGATCATCGTGATCAGCCCGTCGGCGGGCGAGACGATCAGGCCCTCGCCCTGCGGTGTGACGCGCACCGGATCGCGAAAGAAGGCGGCGACGCCCATCGTCAGGAACACCAACGGCCAGGTGATGAAGTCCCAGACGAAGAGACTCACCAGCGCGATCGCGCCCGCGATCAGCACATATTTGCGCCCCTCGGGGTGAATGCTGGGGAAGCGCCATTTAACCGTCGATGTACCGACGCCGGATTTGTCGAGCGATGCCATGCCGCGCGGTGTAGCGGCGACACGCCCGTTTTCCTAGACGGCCTGAACATTCGGGCGGCGGCTCCGATCCGCGCCGCCGCTCGTCGCAATAGGATTTGAGGAATGCGCAGAGGTGGTCTATCTGCGCAAGCCAGTTCGCCCCACCGACGGTTGCCGTCGACGGCAGGACCACCCCGACGCGCTTGAATCTTGGCGGATTCTTGCGCAGTCGCTTCCACCAGTTCGCCACTATTCCGAAGGATTCACATGCCCGCATCAACCGCCGAGGCCAAGCGCCGCACCCGTGCCCGCGGGGCCGGCACGCCTTCGCCCTGGCTGATGTTCCTCAAGGGCTTCTTCAAGCATCCGGTGATGGTCGGCGCGATCGCCTCCTCGTCGCAGACGCTGGTCCGCCACATGCTGAAGCCGGTCGATTGGGCGAACTGCAAGCTGTTCGTCGAATATGGCCCCGGCGTGGGCACCTTCACGCGGCCGATTCTCGAGCGCCTCGCGCCCGACGCCAAGCTGATCGTGATCGACACCAACCCCGATTTCATCGACTATCTCAGCCGCACGATCGACGATCCGCGCTTCATCGCGGTCAACGACTCCGCCGCCGACGTCCAGAAGATCATCCGCGATCACGGCTTCGAGCATGCCGACTACATCGCCTCGGGCCTGCCCTTCTCCACGCTTCCCGCCGGCGTCGGCGACCAGATCGCCAAGGCGACGCAGGAAGTGCTGCGTCCCGGCGGTGCCTTCCTCGTCTATCAATACAACCCCAAGGTGCGGAATTTCCTCACCCCGCACTGGACCCACATCGATCACGCGGTCGAATGGTGGAATCTGCCCCCCGCCCAGCTCTGGTGGTGCTGGAAGCAGTGATTGCCGGGGATCGCGCGCCAGACGCTTGATCCCCCTCCCCCATCCTCCTAGACGCTCGCGCAAACCATCAAACCATAGGACAAGCGAGCATGGCGAAGATCAAGGTTGCAACGCCCGTCGTGGAGATCGACGGCGACGAAATGACGCGGATCATCTGGCAGTGGATCCGCGAGCGCCTGATCCTCCCCTATCTCGACATCGACCTCAAATATTACGACCTCGGCATCGAGAAGCGCGACGAGACCAACGATCAGATCACGATCGATTCGGCCAATGCGATCAAGCAGTACGGCGTCGGCGTGAAGTGCGCCACGATCACGCCGGACGAGGCCCGTGTAGAGGAATTCAGCCTCAAGAAGATGTGGAAGTCGCCCAACGGCACCATCCGCAACATCCTGGGCGGCGTCGTCTTCCGCGAGCCTATCGTGATTTCGAACGTGCCCCGCCTCATCCCCGGCTGGACCAAGCCGATCGTCGTCGGCCGCCACGCCTTCGGCGATCAGTATCGCGCGACCGACTTCAAGGTCCCCGGCAAGGGCAAGCTCACGATGAAGTGGGAAGGCGAGAACGGCGAGACGATCGAGGAGGAAGTGTTCGACTTCCCCGCCGCCGGCGTCGCCATGGGCATGTACAACCTCGACGAGTCGATCCGCGATTTCGCGCGCGCGAGCATGAACTACGGCCTCGGCCGCGGCTGGCCGGTCTATCTCTCGACCAAGAACACGATCCTCAAGGCCTATGACGGGCGCTTCAAGGACATCTTCGCCGAAGTGTTCGAGACCGAGTTCAAGGACCAGTTCCAGGCCGCGGGCATCGTCTACGAGCATCGCCTGATCGACGACATGGTCGCCTCGGCGCTCAAGTGGCACGGCGAGTTCGTCTGGGCCTGCAAGAACTACGACGGCGACGTCCAGTCGGATCAGGTCGCGCAGGGCTTCGGCTCGCTCGGCCTGATGACCTCCGTCCTCATGTCGCCGGACGGCAAGACGATCGAGGCCGAGGCGGCGCACGGCACCGTCACTCGCCACTATCGCCAGCACCAGCAGGGCAAGGCGACTTCGACCAACCCGATTGCGTCGATCTTCGCCTGGACCGGCGGCCTCAAGTATCGCGGCAAGTTCGATGACACCCCCGAGGTGACGCGCTTCGCCGAAACGCTCGAGAAGGTCTGCATCGACACCGTCGAGAGCGGCAAGATGACCAAGGATCTCGCGCTGCTGATCGGGCCAGACCAGGCCTGGATGACCACCGAGCAGTTCTTCGAGGCGATCCGCGTCAACCTCGAGGAAGCGATGGGCAGCTGGCAGTAAGCCTGTCTCACACGGACGACGAATGCGAAGGGGGAGCGGCAACGCTCCCCCTTTTGCTTTTGGCGGCACCGCGCAATCGCGGGCGCGGTCGATCTCACTCGGGCCGATGCGCCTCGACCAGTGCATCCACGAACGCGCGCACCTTGGGGCTGGTGAGGCGTCGCGACGTATGCAGCACCCATGCCTCCGCGCGCAGGTTGGGCACCACGCCCCAGAGCGCGAGGCGGCCGGCCCGCACATCGTCCTCGATCAGCCAGCGCGGCACCAGTCCGCAGCCGACGCCTTCGATGATCGCGTGATAGACGAGCATCATCGAGGAACAGACCATCACCGGGCGGGGGACGATCCGGAACAGGCCCTGCTCGCCCCGCGCCGTCCATTCAGCGAGATCGGCGAGCGAGGAGATGACGACCACCGGCACTTCGCCCGATGCAGGCGGGCGGAGTGAAGGTGGCGCGGCAACCACCATCTCCGATCGCAGGAAGCATTTGCCGACAAGGTCCGTATCCGGCTTCGGATTCACCCGGACCACCATATCGTATCCGTCGAGGGCGGGATCGACGAACTCGTCGGAGACGTCGATGTGGAGCGTCACCTCGGGATACCGCGCCACGAAACCGGCCGCGATTGCGCTCAGCCGCGTCTGGGCGAACAGGCCCGGCACGCTGATCCTCAGCGGCCCGCTCGGCTGGCGGCCGCGGTCGCTCACGGCCTCGCCGATCTGCTGAAGTTCGGCCACGAGCGGGGCTGCCCTTTCGAGCAGGAACCGGCCCTCGTCCGTCAGGCCCAGTCGATGCCCGCCGCGTTCGACCAGCCTCGTGTCCAACGCCGTCTCGAGCTCCTGAAGGCGGCGGGAGAGCGTTGCCTTGGGCACCTGTGTGGCGCGGCTCGCGGCATTCAACCCGCCATGTGCCGCCACAGCCAGGAAGTCCTCGATCGAAGCCAACCAATTCTGTTCCATATTTGAGCCCATATGTTCCATATCGCGCCGTATCGTTCCTGATACAACACCATTAAGTCAAGCGGGACGCAATGATCAGGAGACAGGACGATGAGCGATATCTGGAGCCCCATCCAAGTCGGCGCGATGCGCCTGCCCAATCGAATGGTGATGGCACCCATGACGCGCGGCAGGGCCTTGCCCGATGGAACGCCTAGCGAGATCTCGGTCGAATATTATGCGCAGCGCGCAAGCCTCGGCCTGCTGGTCACCGAAGGGACCCAGCCGTCGGAAGACGGCCAAGGCTATATGAACACGCCTGGCATTCACAACGATGCGCAGGCAGAGGGCTGGCGCAGGATCAGCACGGCGGTCCATCGGGCGGGCGGACATCTGTTCATCCAGCTCATGCACGTCGGCCGGATGTCCCACCCGGATAACACCCCGCATCACCGCCAGCCGGTCGCTCCTTCCGCCGTGGCGCCGGGGCTCGACATCTTCACTGCAGCCGGTCCGCTTCCCATCCCCGAGCCGCGGGCGCTCACTCGGGAAGAGATAGCGGCAACCGTGCAGGATTTTGCCGATGCCGCTCGTCGTGCGGTCGAGGCCGGCGCAGACGGCGTCGAGATCCACGGCGCCAACGGCTATCTGATCCAGCAATTCATCGCCCCCAACGCCAATCGGCGCGAAGACGAATATGGCGGCACGATTCCCAATCGCTATCGTTTCGCCGTCGAAGTCGCGCGGGCGGTTGCCGGGGCGATCGGCCCCGAACGCACCGCCATCCGCCTATCACCAGCGATGACGCTCGGCGGGCTCGACGAAGGCCCTGAAGGGCCCGAACTTTACCGGCAGCTGGTGGCGGAGCTCGACAAGATCGGCCTCGCCTATCTGCATCTCGTGCACATCGGCAACGAAACGCTGCTGGCGGATCTGCGCAAGGCGTGGAACAGCGCTCTCATTCTCAACCGCGCGGGGCTCGGCCGCGAGCGCGTCGGCCAGGATGTAGTCGCGGGAGTGGCCGACCTCGAATCCTACGGGCAGATGGCGCTCGCCAATCCCGATCTGATGCAGCGTATCCGTGTGGGTGCTCCACTCAACGAGCCGAGGAAGGAGTTTTTCTACGGCGGCGGAGCAGCCGGCTACACCGACTATCCGACCCTTTCGGGAGCCGAGGCGGTAGCCGCCTGACCACCGATCGCCCGCATGGCCCTGCCGCCGGACCCGGCTTGCCGGTTCCGGCGGTACGGCGGCAAGTCTGCACTGGCAAAATAGGATTTGTTCTGCTTTCGTTCAGTAATGCACTTCCTGCGGTTCCGTATTGCTCGACCTGGCATGAGCCCTGACGCTCGGCCGCTGCTTGACTCCGGCCTTCTACCAGCGCGCAAAACACGCAAGCGAGTCAACCGCGAGTCAACCTCCGCATCGCCGGAAATGCTCGAAACCCGCAGGAATCCGCGCTTTTTAGAACCAGCCAAAGGGTTGGAAGATGCACCCGCCACCAACCTTCTGGTTGAGTGTCGGCTTAACTCGCGCTTCGTGCTCCCGGCTCGAAGCCAGCCCACTACGTCGGGCGAAATTCGCGGTCCGGGTTGCCAAACAGGGGCGCGCATGCTGCCTTTGCGGCCATGAGAATCCCCTGCTTCGTCCCACCCTTCCCTACCCGCTCTCCGGGCGCGCACTGGAAAGAAGGTCGGGCCGCGCGCTGGGTAGCCTTTGCCACTTTCCGCCTCGATGCGAGGCACGCATGTTGAACCTTCACAACAGCGGCTTCAGCGACGCGCTGGTGATCCTCGGCGCGGCCGGGCTGGTGATCCCCGCCTTCGCGCGCTTCCGGATCAGCCCGGTCATCGGCTTCATCCTGGTGGGTATCCTCGTCGGCCCCTCCGCCCTGGGAGCGCTCGTCGGCCAGCACCCCTGGCTCTTCTACGTCACCATCTCGGATCCCCATGCGATCGAGCCCTTCGCCGAATTCGGCATCATCCTGCTGCTCTTTTCGATCGGCCTCGAGCTGTCGTTTCGCAGGCTCTGGGCGATGCGCACCTTGGTGTTCGGCGTCGGCGCGGCGGAGCTGTTCGGCTCGGGGCTCATACTCGCCGCGGTTCTGTACCTCACCGGCTTGAGCACGGGCGGCGCGATCGGCCTCGGCCTAGCGCTAGCGCTCTCCTCGACCGCGCTGGTGCTGCCCATCGCGGGAACGACCAGCCCGGTGGGCCGCGCCGCCTTCGCGATGCTGCTGTTCGAGGATCTCGCGCTGGTCCCGATCATCTTCCTGCTCGGCGCACTGGCGCCCATTCCAGGCGTCCACGGGCTCACCAGCATCTTCGTCACGCTCGGTATCGGCGTGGCGACCGTCGCGGTCCTGTTCGTCGGCGGGCGCCTGCTGCTCCCGCGCCTGTTCGCCCAAGCCGCGCGCACCAAGAGCCCGGAGCTGTTCCTGGCCGCGAGCCTGCTCGTCGTGATCGTCGCCAGCCTCGCCACCACCGCGGCAGGGCTTTCGCCGATCGTCGGCGCGCTGATCGCTGGACTGCTGATCGCCGAGACCGAATATCATGGCGAGGTCGAGGCGATCACCGCGCCCTTCAAGGGGCTCGCGCTCGGCGTGTTCCTGATCACCGTCGGCATGCGGCTCGATCTGCGCTTCCTGGTCGAGAACTGGGGTGCGCTGCTCGGCGCCTCGCTGCTGGTGGTGGTCGTCAAGGTGGCGGTCACCACCGGGCTGCTCAAGCTCTCCGGCGCGCGCACCGGCACCGCCGCCGAAACCGGCGTGCTGATGGCAAGCCCTTCGGAAACCACGCTGATCGTACTCGGCGTCGCCGGCGTTGCCGGGCTGATCTCGCCCACCACCAGCGCCTTCTGGTCGGCGGTCACGGCTATCGGCCTCACCTCGACGCCGCTGCTCGCCAAGGCCGGCCGTTTCGTCTCGCGCCGGATCGAGGCGAAGGAGTTGGATCATGCGCCGGCACCCGAGCTCGATGTGGAGCAGGGCACCATCGTCATCGGCTTCGGCCGCGTCGGGCGTACCGTCGCGGACATGCTGCGCCGGCACAACCAGCCCTATCTTGGCGTCGACGCCGACATCGACAACGTCAACGCCGCGCGTCGCGAGGGGCATCCGGTGCTGTTCGGCGACGTGACGCGCACCGAGCTGGTCGATCAGCTCAAGCTCGGCCACGCCAAGGCGCTGGTGCTCACGATGGACGATCCGGTGCTCACCGTGCGCCTCACCAAGCGGGTACGCGGCTGGGTGCCCAATCTGCCGATCATCGCTCGCGCCCGCGACGCTGCGCACGCCGCCGAGCTCTACAAGGCCGGTGCCACCGATGCGGTCCCTGAAACGCTCGAAAGCTCGCTCCAGCTTTCGGAGGCGGTGCTGGTGGACGTCGGCATCGCAGTGGGTCCGGTGATTGCCTCGATCCACGGCAAGCGCGATGAGATGCGCAAGGAAATCAAGGAAGCCGCGGGGCTGGAACGCGAGCCGCGGCTGCGTCGCACGCAGTTGGGAGAGACCGAAAGCTCGCCCGGCTGAGCGGGGCTATTCGACCTTGTAGCCGTCCTCGGGCCGCACCCACAGCACCGTGCGGTCGAGTTCGGGGTGCGCCGCGCCGTCCAGCGTCGTCCGGCTGACCAGCGCGCCGCCCACCGGCGTGTCGCGGTAGCAGCGCTGCTTCCCGTTGAGCGGCGCCATCGATGCGGCGAGCTGGTTGCGCAGCGAATCCTGGAGGGATTGCGCGAGCTTCGCCCCGGGCTTGGTGAAACTGGCATCGGCCAGCGTGTTGGCCTGATGCGTGAAGCAGGCGGCGCCGTCGACTAGGGTCCCCGGCGCTCGATAGTGGACCTGAATCCCGGCAGGTCCGCCGACGCCCGTCACTTCGGCATCGAAGCTGCCGTCGGGCTTGAACGTGAACCGAGTGAGCGTAGCGCAGCTCTTGCGTGCCCGGTCGGGCGAGGCGCAGCGGAGCATTCCCTGCCGTGCGGGGGCCAGCAAGTCGCCGTCGGCCTGCCCGGCAGCGATCGAAAGGAGGAGCGGAAGGAGCATCATCGGTTCACTCTAGATGGAGTAGTTGATCCTGCGAAGTCCGCTCCGCCCCTACTCAGGCCGGGGCTTTCTCCGCGGCTAGCATGCTGCGGACCGCGGCCAGCGCATCGGCCGCCTTGCTGCCCTCGGGCCCGCCGCCCTGGGCCATATCCGGACGGCCGCCACCACCCTGCCCGCCCAGCGCTTCGACGGCGCGCTTGACGAGCTCGACGGCATTCTGCGCGCCAAGGAGGTCGTCGGTCACGCCGACCGCGACCGACGCGCGCCCTTCGTTGACCGCCACGAGCGCGACCACGCCGGACCCGATCCGCGCCTTGGCCTCGTCTACCGCGCCACGCAGCGCCTTGGGCTCAAGTCCTTCGAGCACTTGGCCCACGAAGTTCAGCCCGCCGACCTGCTCCGGCCCTGCCGGCGCAGCCGATCCCCCGCCACCGAGTGCCAGGGCCTTCTTGGCGTCCGCCAGTTCGCGCTCGAGCCGGCGCCGTTCCTCGATCAGACTGGCCACGCGCGCCGGCACTTCGTCCGGCGATGCCTTGAGCGCAGCGGCCGCCTCGCGCAGCCGCTCGTCGCGACCATTCAGCCACTGGCGGGCCGCCTCACCAGTCAGCGCTTCGATGCGCCGCACGCCCGAGGAGACAGCGCTCTCGGAGATGATCTTGAAGATCGCGATGTCGCCGGTGGCACTCACATGGGTGCCGCCGCAAAGCTCGACCGAATAGGAGACGTCGGCGTTGCGGCCCATCGAGAGCACGCGCACCTCGTCGCCGTATTTCTCGCCGAACAGCGCCATGGCGCCCGCCGCAATCGCGTCATCCGGCGTCATAAGCCGCGTGGTGACCGACTCGTTGTTACGGATCTGGGCGTTCACGTCCGCCTCGATGTCGGCGATCTCCTGTGCCGTCAGCGCGGAGGGATGCGAGAAATCGAAGCGCAACCGGTCGGGCGCCACAAGGCTGCCCTTCTGCGTGACGTGGCCGCCGAGCCTCGCGCGGAGCGCCGCGTGAAGCAGGTGGGTAGCGCTGTGATTGGCGCGGATGCGATCGCGGCGCTCGGCATCGACCGAGAGATGCACGGTGTCGCCCACCGCGACTTCGCCGCCCTCGATTTTCGTATTATGCGCATGGAGCCGGCCGAGCGGCTTCGACGTGTCGTCGACCACGGCGCGCAGCCCCTTCTCGTTCGAGATGCTACCCGCGTCGCCCATCTGGCCGCCGCTCTCGCCGTAGAAGGGTGTCTGGTTGGTGAGCAGGATCACGCTATCGCCCGGACCCGCGCTTTCGACGCGGGCACCGTCTTTGACGATCGCGATCACCTCACCTTCCCCCTCGGTGCCCGAATAGCCGATGAACTCGGTGCTGCCGAGCTCGTCCGCCAGATCGTACCAAAGCTCGTCGGAGGCTTTATCGCCCGATCCCTTCCAGGCCGCACGCGCCGCACGCTTCTGCTCGGCCATGGCGGCGTCGAAGCCTTCACGGTCGACGCTGATCGACTTGGGGCGCAGCGCGTCCTCGGTCAGATCATAGGGGAAGCCGAAGGTGTCGTAGAGCTTGAAGGCCGTCGCGCCCGGCAGCGTATCGCCGTCGCTCAGCCCCTGCGTCGCCTCGTCCAGCAGCCGCAGGCCGTTGGCGAGCGTCTGGCGGAAGCGCGTCTCCTCCTGGAGCAGGGTCGCTTCGATCAGCGGTTGCGCACGAACCAGCTCAGGATAGGCTGCGCCCATCTCGGCGACCAGCGCGGGCACCATGCGGTGCATCAGCGGGTCCTTGGCACCCAGCAGGTGCGCGTGGCGCATCGCGCGGCGCATGATGCGGCGGAGAACATAGCCGCGTCCCTCGTTCGCCGGCAGCACGCCGTCGGCGACCAGAAAGCCCGAGGAGCGCAGGTGATCGGCGATCACGCGGTGGCTCGCCTGGTTCTCGCCGGTGGTCGACGCGCCGGTGAGCGCACCCGATTCGGCGATCAGCGCCTTGAACGTGTCGGTGTCGTAATTGTCATGGACGCCCTGGAGCACCGCGGCGACCCGCTCGAGCCCCATGCCGGTGTCGATCGACGGGCGCGGAAGATCCCCGACGATCTGGTCGTCCGCCTGGACGAACTGCATGAACACCAGGTTCCAGATCTCGACGAATCGGTCGCCGTCTTCTTCCGGCGATCCCGGCGGTCCACCCCAGATATGATCGCCATGGTCGTAGAAGATTTCCGAGCACGGCCCGCAGGGCCCGTCCGATCCCATCGCCCAGAAATTGTCCTTGGTCGGGATGCGGATGATTCGGCTTTCGGGAAGCCCGGCGATCTTCTTCCACAGGTCGAATGCCTGATCGTCGGTATGATAGACGGTGGCAGTCAGCTTCTCCGCGGGCAGGCCCCATTCTTTGGTGAGCAGTGTCCACGCATGCGTGATCGCCTGCTCCTTGAAATAGTCGCCGAACGAGAAGTTGCCGAGCATCTCGAAGAAGGTGTGGTGGCGCGCGGTGTAGCCGACATTGTCCAGATCGTTGTGCTTGCCGCCCGCGCGGACGCACTTCTGCGAGCTGACAGCGGTGCTGTATGGCCGCGTCTCCAGCCCGGTGAACACGTTCTTGAACGGCACCATGCCCGCGTTGACGAACATGAGCGTGGGGTCGTTGTGCGGAACGAGCGGGGCCGAAGGCACGCGCGCATGGCCCTCGCGCTCGAAATAGTCGAGGAACGAACGGCGGATATCGTTGGTGGACGTCATGAGGTGCGACTTAGGGGCGCACGGCGTTTCGCTCAAGCGAAACGCTTCGATCAGTTTGATTGCTCCTCGACTGTGGCGCGCGCGCCATTATCCCATCGGTGCGTCGATCGACTTGGGCGGCTCGCTGAACCACTTGGGCCCGCTTTCTGTCATGTGGAAACAGTCCTCGAGCCGGATGCCGAAGCTTCCGGGAATGTAGATGCCGGGTTCGTTCGAGAAGCACATCCCCGGCGCGAGCGGAGTCCTCTCGCCGCGCACCAGATTGACCGGCTCGTGCCCGTCCATCCCGATGCCGTGGCCGGTGCGATGCGAGAGGCCGGGAAGCTTGTAGTCCGGACCGTAGCCGAGAGTCGCATAGTAACGGCGAACTGCATCATCCACCTGCCCGGCCGGCGTGCCGAGCCGCGCCGCTGCCAACGCGACCTGCTGACCGCGGGCGACCTGATCCCACACCTTGCGCTGCTCGGCGGTCGGCGTACCGAAGACGAAGCTGCGCGACACGTCCGACTGATAGCCCTGGACGCTGCAGCCGCAGTCCATCAGCACCACTTCGCCCGGCACCACCTTTTGCGGCTTGCCGGTGCCGTGCGGATAGGCCGCCGCTTCGCCGAGCAGGATCAGGTTCCATTCGTTCGATCCGCCCAGCTTGCGTGTCGCAGCGCTCATCAACGCGGCGATGTCCCGCGGAGTCATGCCGGCCTCGATCCGCGGATGGGTCCAGCGATAGGCGGCGATCGTCACGTCGGTCGCGAGCTGCATCAGGGCGATCTCGCGCGGGGTCTTGATCATCCGGCAGCCGCGGACGACGGGGTTTGCGGAGACGATCTTGACTTCGGGCAGCACACGCTTCAGCCCGTCGACTGCGAAGAAGCGGACGGTCTCCTCGATTCCGATGGGCCGACCGGCCAGCTTGCGGTCCTTGAGGAAGCCGGCGACGACCGCGAGCGGATCCTCGTCCTCCTGCCACACCCGCACTTCGGCCGGCACACCCAGGCTCTCGCGAACCGAAGGCTCCTCGAAGAAAGGCGTGACAATGCAGGGCTCGCCCTCGACCGGCAGGATCGCCGCGGTGAGCCGTTCGCTGCGCCCCCAGCGCACCGCAGTGAAATAGAGCAGCGAAGAACCGGGCTCGATCAGCACCGCGCCGATGCCGTTGGCCTTCATCAGTGCCCGGGCGCGCGCAATCCGCACCAGGCGCTCCTCGGCGGTGATCGGCTGCGCTCCTGCGGTCAGATCCCTCAGCTCCGAAAGGTCCGGCTCGGCAGCCCGCAGAACTGCGGGAATCGAAAGCAGGGGCGCTGCGCCGGCTGCGGCTAGCAGCCCGCGGCGACTGAGGCTGGACATGGATTTCTCCCCAGGAAAGGCGATAGCCGGAGCGATAGAATTCTTGACCCGGCGCCGACAATCCCCTTCCGTGTCAAAAGAAACAAATTGGGGGTCCGTGTGGGCAAGCGTTTGACGTGGTACATTCTGGCGGGGTTGGTGCTCGGGGGGCTGCTCGGCTGGGCGTTGAACCTGACTTATGACGACGGCGGCGCCGCGGGCACCAAGACACTCGCCGACATCGCCTATTACCTCGACATCCCCACTCAGATGTTCCTGCACCTGATCAAGATGATCATCGCACCGCTGGTAGTCTCGACGCTGGTGGTGGGCATCGCGCACATGGGGGGCACCGGTGCGATCGGACGCGTCGGGCTGCGGGCCTTCCTGTGGTTCGTCTGCGCGAGCCTGATTTCGCTCACCCTCGGCCTCTTGCTCGTCAATCTCCTCCAACCGGGCGTCGGGCTCAATCTTGCGCTGCCCGATGCAGCGGCATCCAGCGGAGTGGACCGCTCGGGCTTCGACGCGGCCAAGTTCTTCGTCCATCTAGTTCCCACCTCTGCCATCGACGCGATGGCAACCAACGATATCCTCCAGCTCGTCATCTTCTCGCTCTTCTTCGGCGTCGCCATGGCCGCCGTTGGAGAGAAGGCGGCGCCGTTGCTGCGCGGGCTCGAAGCGCTGGTCTCGGTGATGCTCACCGTCACGGGCTATGTAATGCTCTTCGCGCCGGTCGCGGTGTTCTGTGCCGTCGCCCGCACGCTCGCTACCAAGGGGCTCGGCGTGGTGGGCGATCTCGCCTATTTCATGGGCAGCTTCTATCTCGGGCTCGCCGTCCTCTGGGCAGTGCTGCTCGGCGCCTGCTTCCTGTTCGTGGGACCGCGGACCGGTCAGCTTCTCCGCTACCTTCGCGATCCGATCCTGCTCGGCTTCTCCACTGCATCGTCCGAAGCGGCCTATCCGCGCACGCTGGAGGCACTCGACAAGTTCGGCGTGCCGCCGCGGATCGCCAGCTTCGTCCTGCCGCTCGGCTATTCGTTCAATCTCGACGGCTCGATGATGTATATGACGTTCGCGTCGATCTTCATCGCCCAGGCCTATGGCATCCACCTCGACTGGGGGACGATGATCACGATGCTGCTGATGCTGATGATCACCAGCAAGGGCATCGCCGGGGTGCCGCGGGCCAGCCTGGTGGTGATCACCGGCACCCTCTCGCACTTCCAGATCCCCGAGGCCGGCATCCTACTGATCCTCGCGGTGGACCATTTCCTCGACATGGGCCGCACCGCCACCAACGTGATCGGCAACGCCGTCGCCAGCGCCGTGGTGGCGCGCTGGGAAGGGCAGCTCGATGCGCCGCAATCGCCCGATGAGGAGATCATCTTCCCCACGGCACCGGCGCCGGGGGCCGACGACAGCTTCGACGACTACGGCAAGCCTCAGGCGTAGGCGTAGGGCCCGCCCTTCTCCAGCGCGGCCTGGTAGGCGGGCCGCGCGTGGATGCGGGCGAGCCAGGCGGCGATGTGCGGCCGTCCCTCGGTCGCCGCAGCGCGCGCCGTTGCCGCTTCGAGCGGGAAGCTCATCATCACGTCCGCCGCGGTGAATTCCTGGCCGGCGAACCACGGACGATCGGCAAGCTCGGCCTCAACATAATCGAGGTGGACGTCTATCATCGGCTGGAATTTCTTCTGCGCCGTCCTGCCCAGCAGCGGCACGCGGCCGAGCACCAGCTTCACGTAAAGCGGCGGCATCAGCGAGCCTTCGGCGTAATGGAGGAACTGACGGTAACGCAGCGCATCCTCACGGTGCGGTGGCGCGCCGAGACGGCCGTCGGCGAACTCGACCAGATATTCGATGATCGCTCCGGTTTCGGCGACCACCCGCCCTTCGCGCTCGATCACCGGCGACTTGCCGAGCGGATGCACGCGCCGGAGCTCGGGCGGGGCGAGCATCGTCGCCTTGTCCCGCTCGTAGCGCCTGATCTCATAGGGAAGCTCCAGTTCCTCGAGCAGCCAGAGGACGCGCTGCGAGCGGCTGTTCTCGAGATGATGAACGATGATCGTCATGCGGCCTCTCCTGCAGTCGCGGTCCATAACCAGGCGCCGGCGTCGAAAGTCACCGCGCCGTTCTCGACGTGGCAGGCGAGCGCGGCGCGGAGCAACTCGCGCATCGCCTTACGGCGGTCCGGCTCCGCATCGGCCATCGCGCGGGCGGCCGGGCCGATTCGCAAGAAGAAGCCGAGCGCATCCTCGACGGGATCCTCGCCCGCGCCGGCAACATAAGCGAAATCGACCGACTGCGCCGTGGCATCCACCCACCCCGCCCGGACGAGCATGTCCCGCGTGAAATCCGAATCCTCGAAAGCGAAGGGACCGGCTGCATAGGTCGAGGACGGGAGGACCTGATTACCCACCGCCGCATCGGCCACCAGCGCCCATTCGTTGCAGGCGCGGGCACGGAAGCAGGAGAAGACCAGCTTCGCACCCGGCTTCGCCGCATCGCGCAGCGCCGCGAACCCCGCAACGGGATCATCGAAGAACATCACGCCGTGGCGGGAGAAGAGAAGATCGGCAGCGACGGGGCCGAGGCTCTGCGCGTCGGCTACCTGGAAGTGCAAATTGGCGAGGCTGGCTGCACGATCCTGGGCGATGGCGACCAGCGAAGGCGAAAGATCGACGCCGGTGATCGAGAGCTCCGGCCGAGCGGTGGCGAGCGCAATCGAAGTTCCGCCGGCGCCGCAGCCGATGTCGATCGCACTCCCCTGACGGGGAGCCACAGCGAGAATCGCTGCGTCGAGATGCTGCGCGAGCCCCGCGAGGCTGCGATCGGTCCGCCGCCACTCGTCGGCCCAGACATCGCCGACGCGGCCGGTCCAATCGAACGTGGTGGTCATCCGCCCCTTCCCTGTTGCCGCCGTGCTCCAACGAGCATCTGACGCGCTTCACGCGAACCGACAAGGCCGAACTGGAAAGACCCGGCGCAGGCGATGCGCCGGGTCTTCCGATGGGACTTGGCCCGTGACCTGGGCCGGCATCGTCACGCCGACTTGGTCAAAAAAGTTGAAGGTTGCTCAGATCAAAGATCGTCGTCGGGCTCCGGACCAGACATCAGCCCCTCGGCAACCTGCTCGGTGCGGTTGCGGATCGCCGCCTCGAGCCGGTCGCAGAGCTCGGAATTCTCCTTGAGGAAGGTCTTGGCGTTCTCGCGGCCCTGGCCGATGCGGACGCTGTCGTAGCTGAACCAAGCGCCCGACTTCTCGACCAGCCCCGCCTTGACGCCGAGATCGAGGATCTCGCCGATCTTGGAAATGCCCTCGCCGTACATGATGTCGAATTCGACCTGCTTGAACGGCGGCGCCACCTTGTTCTTGACCACCTTCACGCGGGTCGAGTTGCCGATGATGTCGTCGCGGTCCTTGATCTGCCCGGTGCGGCGGATATCGAGGCGGACGGAAGCATAGAATTTCAAGGCGTTACCGCCCGTAGTTGTCTCCGGATTTCCATACATCACGCCGATTTTCATACGCAGCTGATTGATGAAGATCACCATGCAGCGCGAGCGGCTGATCGAACCGGTGAGCTTGCGGAGCGACTGCGACATCAGGCGCGCCTGAAGGCCGACGTGGCTGTCGCCCATCTCGCCCTCGATTTCGGCGCGGGGCACCAGCGCGGCGACCGAATCGACCACCAGCACGTCGATCGCGTTCGAGCGCACCAGCGTATCGACGATCTCGAGTGCCTGCTCGCCGGTATCGGGCTGCGAGACGATCAACTCGTCGATGTTGACGCCCAGCTTCTTGGCATAGACCGGATCAAGCGCATGCTCGGCGTCGACGAAGGCAGCGGTGCCGCCGTTCTTCTGCGCCTCGGCAATGACGTGGAGCGCCAGCGTGGTCTTGCCCGAGCTTTCCGGACCATAGACTTCGATGACGCGCCCGCGCGGCAGGCCGCCTACGCCGAGCGCAATGTCGAGCCCCAGCGAGCCGGTCGAGATCGCTTCGACCTGCATCGTCTCCTTCGAGCCCAGGCGCATCGCCGAGCCCTTGCCGAATGCGCGGTCGATCTGCGCGAGTGCGGCGTCGAGCGCCTTCTGCTTGTCCGTGGAAGTGGCCATGTTGCCGTCGATCACCTTAAGGGAAGCCGCCATCTGAAGTCCTCGTCGCTAGAGGGTTTGGACCATAGGTTCAACGCGTGAGTTGTGTTCGTACATTATTTGTTCTCTCGGAACAAGAGGGGAACCTTCTTGCATCGTGGTAATCATACTACAGACGACGCGGCAGCCATCTGGTTGACCCGATTGACTCGATAACGCGTTTTCGAGCGGAAGCGCCTGCGAGGCTACTACGAAGCGCCTATGAAGCGACACCGAAGCATCACTCACGCTACACCCACGCGACAACCAGGCTACGCCCACGCTACGTTGACGCTACGTTGACGCTACGTTGACGCGCCACCGACGACACACCGACGCGACAGTCACGCGCCACTTGCGCGACAGCAACGCGACATGTTCACGCCGCGAAGTTTCCGTTCCGCCACACCGCACCATCGAAGCGAATCCTGCTGTCTTGCCCATGCGCGGAACAAAAGCAGATCAAATCCTATTTTGCCAGCTCGTTCGAAAGGCCGGAGGGGGCGGCCTGGATCGCTGCCCGGATCGAAATTCGCCCTCCACTGGAAGCGCGTGGGAGCGAAAGCGTCCACACCGCGCCGAAATTGACTTTGGCACGCCTGCGGAACCGCCCCCTTCCCCGCCCCGTTATCGAAGCTCCCGCGCTCGCCGCGCCAGCCCTGGAGCCTCATGTCGGACCTGCCCGAGCCCCTCGACGCCAGTGTCTTCGATCCTCCCGAGGAAGCAGTCGAATTCTATTCCGACAGCCTGAAGCTGCTCAACCGGTGGGACATCCCCTATCTCCTGTCGGGCACCTATGCGCTCACCTGCCACACGGGCGTGATCCGCCCCACGAAGGACATCGACATCTTCTGCAAGGCGGGCGACGCACCGCGGCTGCTCGCGCATTTCAAGGCGGCAGGCTACCGAATCACGATCGAGGACGACCGGTGGATCGGCAAGGTCTGGCAGGACGAGAACTTCTTCGACGTCATCTACAACATCTCCTCCGCATCACTGCCGGTCACCGATTCGTGGTTCACGGAAGTGTACGAGGCCGAGGTCTACGGCAGCCGGGTGCGGATCACCCCGCCCACCGAGTTCATCCTCTCCAAGATGTTCATCCAGGACCGCTACCGCTACGATGGCGCCGATGTCGCGCATGTGATCCTGAAGAAGCACGACGAGATCGACTGGCACCGGCTGCTCTCCGCAATGGAGCTCCATTGGGAGGTGCTGCTGATCCATATCCTCAATTTCCGCTTCATCTACCCCACCGAACGCGACTGCGTGCCGCGCTGGCTGTTCGACACGCTGATCGAGCGCGTCCAGGCGCAGGCCGAGCTGCCCCCCGCCAACGTGCGGGTCTGTCGTGGACGGCTGCTCTCCCCGCGCGACTATGTGATCGACATCACCACCTGGGGCTTTGCCGATGTCGTCGGCAAGGGACTGGAGGAGAAGCATGAGCGGCACTTCTGAGCCGCTGCGCCTTGCGGCGATCGGCGACCTCCACGTCACCGAACAGTCCGAGCATCGCTACCGCGACTTGTTCGCGCGCATCTCCGAAGAGGCCGACGTGCTCGCGCTGTGCGGTGACCTCACCAATTTCGGCAAGACCAGCGAAGCCGAGCTGCTGGCCGAGGATCTGCGCGCCTGCACCATCCCCAGCGTCGGGGTGCTCGGAAACCATGACTATGAATGCGGCCAGCCGGAGGAAGTCGCGCGCATCCTCCACCAGGCCGGCGTGACGATCCTCGACGAGCAGGCGGTAGAAATCAAAGGCGTCGGTTTCGCGGGCGTGAAGGGATTCGTCGGCGGTTTCGGCCGCGGTGAGCTCGGCGCATTCGGCGAGGGAGCGGTCAAGGCCTTCGTCGAGGAATCGCTCAACGAGGCACGCAAGCTCGAGAACGGGCTGCGTTCGCTGCGGACCGATCGCGTGGTGGCAGTGCTCCACTATGCCCCGATCCCGGAAACGGTGGAGGGCGAGCCACTCGAAATCTATCCCTTCCTCGGGTCCTCGCGCCTTGCCGATGCCGTGGACCGGTTCGACAACGTCAAGGCAGTAGTCCACGGCCACGCGCACCGCGGCCGCTACGAAGGCCGCACGCGGCGCGGGGTGCCGGTGTTCAACTGCGCGCAGTTCGTGGTTTCGCAGCGCTTCGACCGGCCCTACGCGTTGCTGGAGATTTGAGGCGCGCGATTGCCCCGGTCCGGTTCGCGGGCTAGCCACATGCCCATGGGGCAGATCATCGGCCGCGTCGCGGCGCTCAATCGCTTTCCGGTGAAATCGATGGCGGGCGAATCGCTCGCGGTCGCCGAAGTCGATTGGCAGGGGGTTGAGGGCGATCGCCAATATGCCTTCGTCCGCAGCGCCAACGGCTCGCGCTTCCCCTGGTTCACGGGCCGCGAAGTGCCCGCGATGCTGCTCCACCGCGCCCGCTTCGCCGATCCGGGGGCGCCCAAGACATCGACGGTAATCGTCGAGACGCCGGACGGCGCATCGCTCTCGCTCCAGGATCCCATTCTTCGCGCCCAACTGGAAGCAGCGGCGGGCGAGCCCGCAGGGCTGATGCAGGTGGCGCGCGGCATCTATGATTCGATGCCGATCTCGATCGCGACCACGGCGAGTCATGCTCAGGTGGAGGCCGAGCACGGCGCTCGCCTCGACCCTCGCCGTTTCCGCGCCAACATTGTCGTCGAGAGCGACCTGACCACCAAGCAATGGCAGGGGCTGCGGCTGGCGTTCGGCGAGGCGCACGACGGCGCGCTGGTCCAATGCGCCGATCCGATCGCGCGCTGCGTGATGATCACGATCGATCCCGACACCGGCGCCAAGGACCCGCGCGTGCTGCGTACCGTCGCGCAACGTTTCGGCAACCATTATGGGCTCTACGCGACACCGGCGCGGCCCGGGCTGATCCGCGTGGGTGATGCGGTGCGGGTGGTCGATTAGGAAGCGGGCGGCCTATTCCTCGCGGCCGGTGGCTTCACGATCGCGCTCATATCGTCTCTCGAGCGGGAACGGAGGCAGCCAGGCCTCGCGGCGGACGGTCCAGCCTTCGTAGGTCGGCATCAGCTGGTCGGGAGCATCGAGCGCGCCCAGATGCACTTCGATTTCGTCGGCGGTGCGCGCGAAGACCGAGGAGCCGCAGCGGGGGCAGAAAAACCGCCCGCGATATTCGCGCGTTTCGCCTTCGATCGTCACTGCGTCCTCGGGGAACACCGCCGCCGCGTAGAACAGGGCGCCGTGGTGCTTGCGGCAGTCGAGACAGTGGCAAAGCCCCACGCGATATGGAGCTCCTTCCGCCGCGATTCGGACATCGCCGCACAGGCAGCCGCCAGTCAGTCGATCCATGCCGAGCCTCCACAAATCAGCAGCCGGAATACTCTATTCAAAGCACGGCGCCCGCGCAAAACGCGCCTTTCAACTTCACTTGGCGGTTCGCCTGCTTCATCCTTTCCGTATAGCAAAGGGGGCTCCCATGAACTTCATGCAGTGGCTGAACTCGCTCGACGAGCTGCTCTACGAAGTGATGAGCTGGATCGTCTTCTTTCCGGCCACGCTCTGGCGGGCCGTCACCCGGCCGCTGGCGATGATGAACTATGCGGACCTGGAGCTGCGCGAGAAGGAGGACGAGCAGTTCACCGATACGCTGAGCCCGCCGCTGTTCCTCGTCATCGCGCTTCTCCTCTCGCACGGCGTGGAAATGGCGCTGGGCGGCGGCACCAATCCGATCGTTACGCGCACGACCGGGCTCGGGGCGCTGGTGAGCGACAATTCGACTTTGCTGCTGCTGCGCCTCATCGTCTTCTCGATCTTTCCGCTGATGCTCGCGGTCCGGCTGCTGCGGGCGAGCAAGGTGCCGGTGACCAAGCCCCGGTTGAAGGCGCCCTTTTATGCGCAATGCTATGCCGCCGGGCCGTTTGCGCTGTTTCTCGGCCTCGGCACGTCCATCTCGCATACGGGCCATAGCTGGTCGCTTCCGCTGGGACCGGCCGTAATCATCGTCACGCTCATCGGCTATGTGGCAGTGCAGGCACGCTGGTTCGCAAAGCATTTGCACGCGGGGTTGCTCAGCGGCCTGCTGCACAGCATTCGGGCACTGGTTGTCAGCGCAGTGCTGATGCTCTTCATGGGTTTCCTGTTTGTAGGCGGAGCGTAATACAGATCCCGCAAGTCAGCACGGCGGTCACGAACTCTCGGGCGAAAGGTAGTATTCCCATGAAGCGTTACGCAGTCATCGTGCTTGGAACTCTGCCTGTTCTTGCATTCGGCAGCGCGGCTTCGGCGCAGACCCCTCCCGAGCTGCGGGACCTGATCGGCGCGCGGGCGGCGAGTGCAGAGACTGCGATCCAGTCGCGCGGCTATGTCAATGTCCGTGCGGAGACCGGCGACGACCGGGTCTGGACCTATTGGTGGAACCAGCGGACCCGCACCTGCGTCACCGTGGCGACGGTCAACGGCCGTTACGACAGCATCACCACTTCCCCGGCGCCCGACTGCCGCCAGCAGGGGCGCCCGCTCCCCGCGCCGGTGCCGTCGAGACCCTCCGAAGCGACACGCCCGGTCCCGAGCTGGACCCATGAGGAGATCGATCTCGGCCTGGTCTGCTATGGCGAAGGGCAGCGGCCCACTGCGGCGACGCGCTGGGGCTATAGCTGGGATTATGACAAGGATCGCTACGTCTACGGCAACCGGACCGAGCTCACGAAGGAGGACTTCGACGCGAGCGTGACGATCCAGCTGTGGGACGGCGGCGGGCGCATCCGGCTGCCGAAGAAGCTGATCCCGCCGATCAACTCGCGCGGGGACCACGGCTGGTGGGCACTCTCGGATGTGTCGATGGCACGCGACACGATCCGCGCGGGCTATCGGCTGAACGGACTCAACAAACCGAGCATCACCATCGATCGGCGGAGCGGGCGCATCAGCATCAGGGGTACGGGCGACTATGCGTTCCGCGGCACCTGCGACCTCATCGGCGCCGACGACCATCCGCGTTTCTGAGGGCGCTGCGGCTCTCAGCGAGCGCCTTCGCCGTGGCGCAGGAGCTCGCTCACGCTGACGGCGCGATAACCGCGCGCGGCCAGTCCCTCGAGGACCAGCGGCAGCGCATCGCGCTGGACCTGACCGGTGCGGTACATGACGTGCATCACCACGATCGAGCCGGGCCGGACGCGCGCCAGCACGCCGTCGGCAAAGGCGCGGGCGCTGGGCGCGGTCATGGGATCCTCGTGATCCCAGGTGATGGTGCGGTAGCCGGTGCGCTCGACCGCGATCGGCAGCCCGGTGAGCTTCTTGCCATTGGGCGGGCGGAAGAATGTCGGGTTCACCGCCCCTTCCCTCCGCAGCAGCGCGTCGGTGCGGCGGATCTCGTGCTCGTATCGGCCGGGAAACAGGCCCCACATGCGCTTGTGCGAATAGCTGTGGTTGGCGAGTTCGTGCCCCGCGACCAGCAGGCGGCGGGCCTGGCCGGGATAACGGTCCATCTCCTGGCCGACGAGGAAGAAGGTGCCTTGCGCGCCGTGGCGCTGCAGGACCGGCAGAACGGCGTCGACGCCCAGCGGAGTGGGTCCGTCGTCGAAGGTGAGCGCGACCAGCTTTTCCGACGTCTCGACCTTGCAGAGCGGCGTGCCGATCAGCTGCCAGCAGGGCACACGGCTGATCTCGAACAGCGCGAAGAGAAGAAGGAGCAGCGCGGCGAGCGTGGCGGCCGCGATGAGAAGAAACCGGCGGCTGCGCTCAGCCAAGCCCGGACAGGACCTTCTCGACGCCGTCCATCGTGAACGGCTTGGAGAGGACGGGGCGATCGCGGAAACGCTCGGCAATCGTATCGCCGGCGCCACCGGTGGCGAGCACGAAGGGGATGCCCTTCTCGGCGAGCTTGTCGGCGACGGGCCAGCTCTGCTCGCCGCCGCGCAGGTTCACATCGAGGATCGCGGCGTGGATTTCGTGCTGCTCGACATGGTCGAGCGCCGTGGCGACATTGTCCGCCACTCCGGCGACTTCGCGGTCGAGAGCGTCGATGAAGTCCTCCAACATCATCGCGATCAACGGTTCGTCTTCGACGATCAGGATGCGATGAAGCGTGGCCATTGGCCGTCCCATTGCAGAAAGCCGATGCCTCGCCAAGCCCTATTTCGCTGCCAGAACTTCGCGTGTAGCCTCGGCAAGCTGCTGAACCGAAAAGGGTTTCGGGAGGAAGGCGACGTTGGGAATGTCTATCGAGCGCCGCAACTGCTCCTCGGCATAGCCGGACATGAAAAGGATCGGCAGATCGGGGTAGAGCTTGCGAATCTGCCGCGCCATCGTCGGCCCGTCCATCAGGGGCATGACGACGTCCGAGATCAGCAGATCGGGCTTTTCCATCTCCGCGAGCGTCTCGAGCGCGACTTCGCCGTTCTCGGCTGTGACGACGGTATAGCCTTGCCGCGTGAGCGCGCGCTCGGCGACGGCGCGGACCATGTCCTCGTCCTCCACCAGCAGGATCGTGCCCGTTCCCCACAGGTCGGCGGGCTTCTCCCTCGCTGCGGTGGCCTTGACCACCACCGTCTCGGGCGCGGCGTGGATCGGCAGGTAGATAGTGAACTCGGCGCCCCCGCCGGCGATGTTGTCGGCGAAGATGAAACCGCCGGACTGTTTGATGATGCCGTAGACGGTCGAAAGCCCCAGCCCTGTGCCGCGGCCGACTTCCTTGGTGGTGAAGAAGGGCTCGAAGATCTTGGAGATGATCTCGGGCGGGATGCCGGTGCCCGTGTCCGCGATGCGCAGCGCGGTATAGTCGCCCACCGGAAGAACGTCGTCGTCCATCTGGCGGACCTGCGAGGCGGGGACTGACATGGTCTCTATCGTAAGCGTGCCGCCGCCGTTGGGGTTCTTGGCCAGCATCGCATCGCGCGCGTTGACGGCGAGATTGACGACGACCTGCTCAAGCTGACCGGGGTCGGCGCGCACCGGCCCCAGGTTGCGCCCGTGCTTGACCTCGAGCCGCACCGTCTCGCCGAGCAGGCGCTTGAGGAGATTGGAAACTTCCGAAATGACATCGGGCAGCTGGAGCACCTGCGGCCGGAGCGTCTGCTGACGCGAGAAGGCGAGCAGCTGGCGGGTCAGGCTCGCCGCGCGGTTCGAATTGGCGCGGATCTGCTGGATGTCGTCATAGTCGCTGTCGCCGGGCGAATGGCGCATCAGCATCAGGTCGCAATGGCCGATGATCGCAGTGAGGATGTTGTTGAAGTCGTGCGCGACGCCACCGGCGAGCTGACCCACCGCCTGCATCTTGGTGGCTTGCGCGACCTGGTGCTTGAGCTTGCCCTCCTCGCCCGAATCCTTGAGGCCGAGCAGCACCGCGGCATCGCCCAGTCCGCGGGCGCCGGCGATCGAAAGCGAGACGGGCTCGTCGGGCGCGTCGGTGAAGCGCACCGTCATCTCGGCCGATTGCGGCGCGCCGCTGGCGAAGCGGCGCACGGCGTCTGCCAGGGCGGCCTTGTCCTCGCGGACGACGAGATCGATCGGATAGAGCGGCGGCGCGGCCGGGTTGATCCGCGCGGCACGGACGAAGGCGTCGTTCATGTGGACGAAGCGGCCGTCGCGGTCGACCAGCGCCATCGCCGAGGGGAGCAGCGCGATCAGCGAGCGGACATGTGCGGTGGCATTCGCGCCGATGGCCGGCGCCGGAATCTCCGCATGTTCCTCGTCGAGCAGTGCGACGAGCATCGGGGCGTCGTCGCCGTCGAGGAACGGGATCTGGAGCACGCGCAGCGGCGTGCCCTCCATCCCCTCGCGCTCGAAGCGCACCAGCCCCAGCGAATCGGTGATCAGGAACCGGGCAAAGTCGCGCCCCTCGACCGGCGCATCTGGCATGCCCATCGCACGGGCACGGAACACGCGATTGGCGCCGCGCACCCGCCCTTCGGGTGAGACCATCACTGCCATTATCCCCGCCGCGCCCAGCCGGTCGCCAGTCGTCCCGCCGATCAGCGCCTGGACCTGCGCAGTCACGTCGAGCGCCCGAATCCCGATGAAGCGCCAGACGAGGGATTCGTCGCCCACGCGCGCGATCCGCGCCGAGACGGAGGCGCCGAACACCTGGATATCGTCGAGCCGCGCTTCGCCGTCGCGCCAGGCGGTGCGCGCGGCGATCCCGAGGGCCGCCACCGCAGTCTCGCTCACCGGCAGGTTGGGCGGTGTCGGCCAGCCATCGAACAGCGCCTCGAAGCGGGCATTGGCACAGACGAGGCGGCCGGCACGGTCGGTCACCGCGAGCGCGTCGTCCGACGCCGAGGCGAGCGCGTGCGCTACCGACCAGTCGACCGGCGCCTCCGCCGTTTCCTCGCTCCGGAACATCCGGCGGGCGGCATAGAGCACGCCTGCCGCAAGCACGCCCGCCGCGGCAAAGCCGATTGCCACCACGCGATCGTTCAGCGTCAGCAGCACGAACATTCCCGCCGCGGCGCCCGCCACGGTCGCGGCGAGAAGCGGCAGGAAACGCCGGGTCCTGGAAGGAGTCGCGGGCAAGCTCGCCATTGACCACCGATGTTCGGTAGCGCGGCGGGGGTCAAGCGCCAGAATCCTCTCCTAGCGGAGAAGGAGCCCCCTCACCCTTCCCACCGCCTCCGGCGGCGGGCCCCTTCCCTCTCCCACAAGGGGAGAGGGAGTAAGGCATCACCAGATGCGGACGCGCTGCTCGGGCGGCAGGAACAGTTTCGCGCCCGGTTCCGGTGCGAAGGCCGAGTACCAGGGATCGAGGTTGCGCACGACCCAGGCGCGCTGCTCGGACGGCGAGTGCGGATCGGTCAGCAGCCGCTGACGCAGGTTCGCCTCGCGATAGTTGCGCCGCCACACCTGCGCCCAACCCAGATAGAAGCGCTGGTCGCCCGACGTGCCGTCGAGCACCGGCGCCGGTTGCCCGCCCAGCGAAGCCTTGTACGCGTCATAGGCGACGGTAAGGCCCGCGAGATCGGCGACGTTCTCGCCGAGCGTGAGTGCGCCCTTCACCTTCATGCCCGGCAGCGGCTCATATTGGTCGTACTGGGCTACCAGCGCATCGGTACGCGCCTTGAAGCCCGCCACGTCGGTATCGCTCCACCACGTCGAGAGCTCGCCCTTCTCGTTGTACTTCGCGCCCTGGTCATCGAAATGGTGGCTGATCTCGTGCCCGATCACCGCGCCGATGCCGCCATAGTTGATCGCCGGATCGGCATGCGGATCGAAGAACGGCGGCTGGAGGATGGCTGCCGGGAAGACGATCTCCATCATGCCGAAATTGGCGTAGGCGTTGATCTCCATCGGAGTCATTCCCCACTCCCAGCGCCGGATCGGCTGGCCCAGCTTCGAGATGCTGTCTTCGTGCTGCCAGTTGTTCGCACGGATGTTGTTGCCCAGCGCGTCGCCGGCGGTGATCGTCAGGTTCGAATAATCGTGCCAACGATCCGGATAGCCGATCTTCGCAGTGAAGGTGGCGAGTTTCTTGCGCGCCCGCGCCTTCGTAGCCGGTGCCATCCAGTCGAGCTGATCGATGCGGCGGCCCATCGCCTGGATCACATTCTTGACGAGATCGTCGGCCGCCGCCTTGGTCTCGGGCGGGAAGTATTTTGCCACATAGACCTTGCTGACATCGTCGGAGAGCGCGCCGGTGGTGAAATCCACTGCCCGCTTCCAGCGCGGCTGCTGCTCGGGCGTGCCAGAAAGCGTGGTGCCGTAGAATGCGAACTGCTCCTTGTCGAAGGCGCTCGGCAGCACATCGGCGAAGGTATCGAGACTGCGAACGAGCAACTGGTCTTGCAGCACCGCTACCGGCGTCGCCTGAATGGCCTTGGCGATGCCCGCAACCGCGCTCGGCTGGGCCACGATCGCGCTGTCGACCGGCGCGCCGATGCCCTTGAAATAAGCGAGGAAGTCGAAGCCCGGCGCCTGCTTGCGCAGATCTGCCAGCGTCAGCTTGTTATAGGTCTTGTTGGCGTCGCGGCTTTCGACCCGGGTCCAGTGCGCCTGCGCGACCTTGGTCTCGAAGTCGAGGATCGCCTTGGCGCGCGCCGCGGCGTTGGGCTCGCCCGCGAGCGTCAGCACATTGGCCAGATGCTTCTCATAAGCGGTCCGGGTCTCGACCAGCTTGGCCTCGGTCGAGAGATAATAGTCTCGATCGGGCATGCCGATGCCCGCCTGATAGATGTTCAGCGCATAGACTTCGGGGTTCTTGTCGTCCTGGCCGATGTAGCTCGCGAAGGGCACGGGCACGCCGTTGCGGTCGGCGGCGGCATAGAGCGCCGGAAGCGCCGCCTTGGTCTTGGCCGCCTTGATCTGGTTCAGCCAGGGCTGGATCGGCGCCAAGCCCTTGGCATCGATCGCCGCCTGATCGAGATAGGTCGAATAAGCGACGCCTATCTTCGAATCGGCATCCGCCTTGGCCGCATCGAGGATCTCGCGCGTGCGCTGCTTCGAGAGATCGTCGAGCACGGTGAACATGCCATAGTTCGAGCGATCGGCGGGAATCGGCGTGTTCTTGGCCCAGGTGCCGTTGGCGTAGCCGTAGAAATCGTCGCCGGGGGCGATCGACTTGTCCATCCCGGACTCGTCGAAGCCATAGCTGCCGATCTGCGGTTTGGCCGCTTGGGGCGCCGCGGTTCCCGCGCCTGCCGCGGCCATGGGCGCAGCGACGGTCGACGGAACATCGGCAGGCGCGCAGCCGGCGAGCAGCGCGGGGGCGGCGAGGAAGGTAGTAGCAAGCAACGAAAGACGCATCTGGGGCCCCTCGAAAAGGAGAAAGGAGCCGTCTTAGATCGCCACTAGGGCCAGTCAATCAGCCCGGTCGCGCCCCGCACGTTCCTGGGTGCGCTTGCGCCATTTGCGCAACACCCACAGCCGCCAGGCGAGCGCCCCGCCGAAATAGCCGATCAGGCCGCCGATCACGGCGCATATCGCCATGCCGACCAGCGTGGGCAGGCCCACGTCGGCCGCCAGCCAGTGCAGCCACCCGCCGCCCGCGACTGCCGTGCTCGCCTCGGCCGGCGAGGTGCCGCTGAGGTGCAGCACCCAGTCGCCCACCTTGTAGTAGAGGATGAACAGGAAGGGCGTGGTCACGGGATTGGTGAAGAAGGTGGTGAGCGCCGCCGCCGGGATGTTCGCCCTGAGCGGCAGCGCGAGCACGGCCGAGGCCGGGATCTGCCCCATCGGGATCAGGATGCCGGTGAACATGCCGAGCGCGACGCCGCGGGGCACCGAGCGGCGCGTCATCCGCCACAGCGCCGAATGCAGGATGCGGTGGGCGATAGGCTTCAGCCAGCGGTTCGATTCGAAGCTCTCGCGCGTCGGCTTGTTGCGGTCCGCCCAGGCGCGGAACCGCTCGGAGAAGCGGCGATCAGCCACGGTCGCGGAGAAGCCGCTGCTGCTCTCGCTTCCAGTCCCGCTCCTTGATGGTGTCCCGCTTGTCATGCGTTTTCTTGCCCTTCGCGAGCGCGAGTTCGACTTTCGCGCGGCCCCGTCCGTTGAAATAGATGGAAAGGGGCACGAGGGTCATACCCTCGCGCGCTACCGCTCCGTGCAGCTTGTTTATTTCACGCTCATGAAGCAGCAATTTACGGGGACGCTTGGGCTCGTGGTTGAAGCGGTTGCCGTGGCTGAATTCGGGGATGTTCGCATTGACCAGCCACACTTCCTCGCCGGTCACCTCGGCATAGGCCTCGGCGATCGATCCCTCGCCGAAGCGCAGCGACTTCACTTCGGTGCCGGTCAGCGCGATGCCCGCTTCGTAGGTCTGCTCGATGAAATAGTCGAAGCGTGCGCGCCGGTTCTCGGCGACGGTCTTCACTTTATCGAATGTGGCAGGACGCGGACGAGGCATGGGAGGGGCGATGTAGGGGCGCGTGCGGCGAAACGCCAGCGCCGTTTGAGCAGTCCTCGGCTGCCGGCGCGGCGTCAGATCAGCCCGGCATGCTCCAGCGCGGCATCCACGGCTTTGCGGCTTGCTTCGCCCGCTTCGGTCATCGGGAGCCGCAGCTCGGCGGGGAAGCCCGGACGGACCCTGCTCAAGGCGTATTTCACCGGCCCAGGTGAAGCATCGGTGAACATCGCGACGTGGAGCGGATAGAGCCGGTCGTGGAGCTCGAGCGCGCGCGCATTATCGCCCACCGCCCATGCCGCCTGGAAGTCCGAGCACAGCCTGGGCGCGACATTGGCCGAGACCGAGATGCACCCTACCCCGCCCATCGCATTGAAGGCCAGCGCAGTCTCGTCGTTGCCCGAGAGCTGGGTGAAGCCGCTGCCGCAGCCGGCGCGCTGCTCGGAAACGCGCGCGAGCTGGCCGGTCGCGTCCTTCACGCCGATGAACACTTCGGGGAACGCCTTGACGATCCGCGCCATCGTCGCGGGCTGGATATCGGTCACGGTGCGGCCGGGGACGTTGTAGAGCACGATCGGCAGCTCGGCCGCCTTCGCCACGGCCTCGAAATGGCGGAAGATGCCTTCCTGGCTCGGGCGATTGTAATAGGGCGGCACCATCAGCGCGGCGTCGGCGCCCGCGTCCTTTGCGGCGCGCACGTTCGCGATCGCCACCTGGGTGTCGTTCGATCCGGCGCCGGCGAGGATGGGAACCCGCCCCCTCGCCTGCTCAACGCACGCGCGCACCACGTGGAAATGCTCGTCTTTCGGCATCGTCGCGGCCTCGCCGGTGGTGCCGCACGGCACCAGCGCAGTCGAGCCCTGCTCGATCTGCCAGTCGACGAACGCGCGGAAATCCTCTTCCGCGAACTTGCCGTCGCGGAAGGGCGTCACCAGCGCCGGAATCGAGCCGGAGAACATGCCGGAAATCTTTCCTATAGGTGGATAATCGGGGGTGGCAGATAGGCCGCGGTTGCGTATCATGTCCAGCATGCTCAGTTCTGCGTTGAAGAGTGGGTTGCTACTTGCGGGGGTTTCGGGGCTGGCTGCTTCGTCGCAGCTCGCACGGGAGCACATCGACCTGTACCGGATGGCGTTCGAGAGCGCCGCGTCCCAGACTGCGCCGCGCTACGGCCAGTCCAGCGACATCGCGCCTGCGCTCGTCGAGTGGAAGCGCCTCCAGCAATCGGACAATTGGCCTTTCGCCGACTATGCCAATTTCCTGCTGGCGCATCCCGGCTGGCCGGGCGAGACGAGCCGCCGTGCCGCCGCCGAGACCGTGCTGGTCAGCGGCGTGGAGGCGCCGTCGCTGGTCATCCGCTTCTTCGAGCGGTTCCCGCCGGCCACCGCCGCAGGCCGCATCCGCTATGCCGAGGCGCTCGCGGTTTCGGGCCGCCGCCCCGAAGCCAATGAGCAGGCGCGCCAAGCATGGCGCGCGGGCGTGCTTCGGCCGGCCGATGAAACCCGGCTGATCGGCAGTTTCGCATCGGCGTTGACCGCCGCGGACCACGACGCGCGGATGGACATGTTGCTGTGGCGCGGCGCGACCTCCGCGGCGCAGCGCCAGCTCCTCTATCTCACCTCGTCGCGCCGCCCGGTGTTCGAGGCGCGGCTCGCCTATCGCACCAAGGCGCCCGATGCCGCCAGCAAGGGCGCGGCGGCGCAGGTACTCGGCAGCGGTGATCCCGGCTATATCGCCGATCGTGCGCAATGGCTGCGCGACAGCGGCCAGGAAGCCGCGATGCGCTCCTATCTGGCGAACCGCCCCGCGCTCACCTCGCTGCCGGGCGACGCCGAGGAATGGTACGAAGTGCTGCTGACTGCCGCGCGCAGCGCAGTGGCGGACCGGCAGTACAGCCTGGCCTATCAGATCGCGAGCCGCGTCGACGACGCCTTCGCGCCGGGCACCGATATCAGCGCGCTCCCGCTCGGCGAGCGCGACGATTACACGAGCCTCGTCTGGCTGGCGGGCAGCACTGCCTATTACAACCTCATGCGCCCACGCGACGCGATCGGCATGTTCGAGCGCTATTCGCGGGGATCGCGGACGCCGCAGACGCGCTCGAAGGGCATTTACTGGGCCGGACGCGCGGCGGAGGCCGCGGGCGATCAGATCGCGGCGCAGGCCTATTTCGCGCAGGCGGCGGGTTTCCCCGATCTTTATTACGGCCAGCTCGCGCTCGAGCGCACCGGCCGTCCGCTGCGCGCCCCGCCCGCGCTCGCCAATCGACCGATCGACCCCGCAATGCGCCAGGCCTTCTTCCGGAAGGAGACGGTGCGCGCCGCGCAATATCTCGGCTCGGTGGGCAACCGCGCCGACCAGGGGCTGTTCATCCGCCAGATCGCGCGCGACGCCGAGACGGACACCGACCATGTCCTTGCCGCCGAGCTCAGCCGCACGATCGGCCGCCCGGACCTGGGCGTGATGGTCGGCCGCAGTGCGCTCGAGAACGGGCTTTCGGACTATACCGCCGCGGGCTTCCCCTCGGTGCCCGTTCCCGCCGGGCACGAGGACAGCTGGACGATGATCCATGCGATCGCGCGCCAGGAGAGCCAGTTCGATCGCGCCGCGGTGAGCCATGCCGGCGCACGCGGCCTGATGCAGCTGATGCCCGGCACCGCGCGCGAGGCCGCGACCAAGCTCGGGCTGAGCTACAACCAATCCTCGCTGGTCGAGAACACCGATTACAACATCCAGCTCGGATCGAGCTACTTTAAACGGATGTATAATCAGTACGGCAGCTATCCGCTCGCGGTCGCCGCCTATAACGCGGGTCCCGGCAACGTGAACCGCTGGATCCGCGAGAATGGCGATCCGCGCCTGCCGGGCACCGATGTGCTTCGTTGGGTCGAGGAAATCCCCTATTTCGAGACCAAGAACTATGTCCAGCGCGTGCTGGAGAATGCCGTGGTCTACGATCTGCTCAATCCGCAGCGGGCGCGCTCGCGCGGTCCCAACAACCTGAGCTGGTATCTGGGCAAGAGCCGGCCCGGCTGAGCTTCCCCACCCGCGATGGACCGCCCCAACTACATCACGCCGGCCGGCTTCGCCGCGCTCAGGGCCGAATATGAGGCGCTGTTCGCAGTCGAGCGGCCGCAGCTCGTCGAGACCATCTCCTGGGCTGCGGGTAACGGCGATCGATCGGAGAACGGCGACTATATCTATGGCCGCAAGCGGCTGCGCGAGATCGACCGGCGGCTCGGCTGGCTCTCGAAGCGGATGAAGGCCGCGAAAGTTGTCGACCCTGCCCATCAGGAAGATCGCAGCCGCGCCTATTTCGGCGCGACCGTCACCATTGCCGACGAGGACGATAACCAGCGCACGCTCACGCTGGTCGGCGACGATGAAGCCGATGCGGCAAAGGGCCTCGTCGGCTGGAACGCGCCGCTCGCCCGCGCGCTGCGGGGTGCAAGGATCGGCGACCTCCGGCGCGTCACGCTCCCCGGCGGCGAGCGCGAATATGAAATAATCGCAATCGCATACCCCTGATATGTGCCCCAGTTGCGGCGAACCGAGGGAACCGCTTGCTCCGCTTGGCGCACACCATGCTAGACACATTGCCGGAGCGGCAGGATGCCGCCCGAGTTAGCGTGGGGTATATGGCGACAAAGCGTATTTTCGTTTCCGGACGTGTTCAGGGCGTCGGCTATCGCGACTGGGTGGTGCGCACCGCGCAGCGCAACGGCCTCACCGGATGGGTACGCAACGTCCGCGACGGGCGGGTCGAAATCCTGGCAGCCGGTGAGGAGCAGGCGCTCGACAGCCTCGTCCAGGGGCTCGGCGAAGGACCGCCGCTGGCGCGGGTCGATCATGTCGAGGCGCATCCGGCCGATGGCGAGAAGTCGGCCAAGGGATTCACCAAACGCTTCACCGCGTAACCGGGAACGCCTCCCCCTCCCCCGCATTGAATCGGCGGTAGGAGGAGCTTGATGGAACATCCCCGCACAACATCGGCCCGCGATCACGACGACCGCGAGCTGATCGAGAGTATGGAACCCGGCCCGTCGTTCAGCACGTCGAGCGGCGGCACTTTGGCGCGCGACGTCGGCACGCAGGACGAGATCGCGCATGTCGCCGAGCCGAGCGCGGCGACGCGCGTGCGCAAGGGGCACGCGATCGAGCACGCGCAGGAACGGCGCCCCGACCGGGCGCGAGCACCCAACAATAGTTGACCACTCCCGGCGGCTGTGTGACCGTCCGCTCCTTTCAGGGGAGGGGCCGGCCGCGCTGGCGCTGCGCATCGGCGCGTAGCGGATTTGCAGGCGATTCCTCTCTTCGTCGAGAGGGATCGCTTCGTAATGACCTTGACGCTCGCCCTGCTGCTGGGGCTCCAGACCACGCCCGTCGCACCCATTGAGAAGGGCACCGCGCTTCCGCCGCCCAGTGCCGAGGAAGCCGCGGTGCTCGCGCCGATCCGCGCGATGTTCGCGGGCCTCGCCGCACGCGACGGCGCCGCGATTGCCGCGCAGACCCGGCCCGAGGGCCATGTCGCAGTCGCGGTCGAGAAACCCGACGGCACGCGCAGCCTGCGCCACATGAGCTGGAGCGACTTCACCGGCGGCATCAAGCCCGGACCCGAGAAATATGAGGAGCGCATCGCCAATCCCGCGGTCGAGATCGACGGCGACATCGCGATGGTCTGGGCGCCCTACAGCTTCCTGGTTGACGGCAAAGTGCATCATTGCGGCACCAATCACTTCGATCTCGTCCGTGAGAATGGCCAGTGGAAGGTGCTCAACATCACCTGGAGCCAGCGCACTACGGGATGTGACGCGCAATGAGCCGCGACCGTCTGTTCCTGCTCGAGTCCGAGTTTGCCGATGCCGAGCTTCCCGGGCGCAGCTTCTATTGCAAGGACTGCATCACGATCGAGGGGCTGCTCGCGGCCTTTCCCGATCGGGCGTCGGGCCTCGACGTCGTCCGCGTCGCCTATCCTCGGCCCCGACCCGAGGTGATCGCCGCGATCGGCGAGGCGAACCAGAACCTTCCCGCGCTCGCCTTCGCCGAGGGCGGGTTCGTCAACGACATCGAAGCCCTGCTCGCGGCGCTCAATCGCCGCCACGGCTTTCCGGAGCGGCATCCATGATCGAATCGCTTCTCATCGCCAATCGCGGCGAGATCGCCTGCCGGATCATCCGCACCGCCCGGCGGATGGGTATCCGCACGATCGCCGTCTATTCGGACGCCGACGCGCAAGCGCTCCACGTCCGCCAGGCCGACGAGGCGGTCCACATCGGCCCTTCGCCGGCCCGCGAGAGCTATCTGGTCGGCGAAAAGATCATCGCGGCGGCCAAGGCTACCGGCGCGCAGGCGATCCACCCGGGCTATGGCTTCCTCTCGGAAAACGCCGATTTTGCCCAGGCAGTGATCGACGCGGGGCTGGTGTGGGTTGGCCCCAACCCGGGCAGCATCAGTGCGATGGGCCTGAAGGACGCCGCCAAGGAGCGAATGATCGCGGCGGGCGTGCCGGTCACTCCCGGCTATCTCGGCGAAGACCAGTCGCCCGAGCGTCTGAAGGCCGAAGCCGATGCGATCGGCTATCCGGTGCTGATCAAGGCCGTCGCGGGCGGCGGCGGCAAGGGGATGCGTCGCGTCGACGCTCCCGCCGATTTCGCCGACGCTCTCGCCAGCTGCAAGCGCGAGGCAGCTTCGTCGTTCGGCGACGATCGCGTGCTGATCGAGAAGTACGTCCTGAGCCCGCGCCACATCGAAGTGCAGGTGTTCGGGGATACCCACGGCAATGTCGTCCACTTGTTCGAGCGCGACTGCTCGCTCCAGCGCCGCCACCAGAAGGTGATCGAGGAGGCGCCCGCCCCCGGCATGGACGCGGCGACGCGCGAGGCGATCTGCGCCGCTGCGGTGCGCGCGGCCAAGGCGGTCGACTATGTCGGCGCCGGCACGATCGAGTTCATCGCCGACGCGAGCGAAGGCCTGCGTGCCGATCGCATCTGGTTCATGGAGATGAATACCCGGCTTCAAGTCGAGCATCCCGTGACGGAGGAGATCACCGGCCAGGATCTGGTCGAATGGCAGCTCCGCGTGGCCAGCGGTGAACCGCTGCCGAAGAAGCAGGAGGAATTGGAGATCAACGGCTGGGCGATGGAAGCCCGGCTATATGCGGAGAACCCGGCCAAAGGGTTCCTGCCTTCGATCGGCCGTCTGGAGCGATGCTTCTTCCCCGAAGACGATGTTCGGGTGGATACCGGCGTCGAGCGAGGCTCCGAGATCAGTCCTTTCTACGATCCGATGATCGCCAAGATCATCGTCGCTGCCGATACGCGCGAGAACACGATCGCCTTGCTGCGCCAGAAGATGGAGGGCGTAGCGGTCTGGCCGGTCAAGACGAACGCCGGCTTCCTCCATCGTGCGCTGAGCATGCCGGATTTCGCCGAGGGCAGCATCACGACGGGATTTATCAGCGAGCATCTTGAGGCGCTGGTTCCCGAGGATCGGCCCAGCTCGCTGCTACTGGGGCAAGCCGCGCAGATCATCGTCGCGAGCCAAGCCGAAGGCCATGTCGCGGGCCCTGCAGGCTTTCGTCTTAACGCGCCGAGCCGGCGGTTGGTATGCCTTGAAGTCGACGGTGAGACCTACACCGTCGAAGCGGACCAGGAACCGTTTAACGACATCTATGCCTCACCCGTCGGACGCGACGGCGCGCTGGTCACCCAGGATGGTCAGACCTTCGGTGTGTTGCTCAAGCGCGGAACGACTACCGGTGCAGCGGCTGCGGGTGACGGCGCGGTCATTGCGCCGATGCCCGGTCGAGTGACTTTGGTGGAGGTTGCCGCGGGCGACGCTGTCACGAAGGGTCAGAAGCTCCTCACGCTCGAAGCGATGAAGATGGAGCATGGCCTGGTCGCGCCCTTTGACGGCACGGTCGCCGAACTCAAGGCTGAGGCGGGGGCCCAAGTCACCGAAGGCACGCTGCTCGCCCGGATCGAGCCCGCCGAGTGAACACGGAAACCCCCTGATGCACGCCGGCGGTCCCGGCGCCACGCGCTTCGCCCGCGTCCGTGCGCGGCTCGAAGCGGCGCAGCCCAAATCGGGCTGGAAGGCGTGGGTCTACGAGTTCCTGCTGTTCGGCTTCAAGCAGGGATGGGCGTGCCTGTTCGGTGGGCTGCTGCTCGGGCTGCTCCTAGCCACGCACCTCTTCTACCCCGCCGACGCTCCGCTCGCCCGCTACGACTTCCTCGTCATCGGCGCCGTCGCGATCCAGATCGGCATGCTCGTTTTCCGGCTGGAGAGCATCGAGGAAGCCAAGGTCATCCTCGCCTTCCACCTGGTCGGCACGGTGATGGAGCTGTTCAAGACCGCGCATGGATCGTGGCTCTATCCCGAGCCAAGCCTGCTCAGGATCGGCGGCGTGCCGCTCTTCTCCGGATTCATGTATGCAGCGGTCGGCAGCTACATCGCCCGGGTCTGGCGCATCTTCCGCTTCCGTTTTCCCGGCTATCCGCCGCGCTGGACCAGCTGGGTGCTCGCGGCGGCGATCTACATCAATTTCTTCGCGCACCATTGGCTGCCCGACGTCCGGCTCCTGCTCTTCGCCGCCACCGGGCTGCTCTTCTGGCGCACGCGGGTATGCTTCACCGTGTGGCGCCGGGAACGCTGGATGCCGTTGCTGCTCGGCTGGTTCCTGGTCGCGCTGTTCATCTGGTTCGCGGAGAACATCGCTACCTTCTCGCGCGCCTGGGTCTATCCCAGCCAGGAAGACGGATGGGAGATGGTGTCGCCTGCCAAGCTGGGCGCCTGGTATTTGCTGATGATCATCTCGTTCGTATTGGTGGAGTCTATCCACGGGCGCCGCAGATAGGACGCAAGCATGTTCCTGGCCTTCCTCGACGAGCTGCGCGCTGCGGGCATCCCGGCCAGCCTCAAGGAGCATCTGCTGCTCCTCGAAGCGCTCGACCGCGAGGTGATCGAGCGCACGCCCGAGGCATTCTACTATCTGGCACGCGCGACCTATGTGAAGGACGAGGGACTGCTCGACCGGTTCGACCAGGTCTTCGCCAGGGTCTTCAAGGGCATCGCCGCGACCTACGGCGTTGCTCCGGGCGAGATCCCCGAGGAATGGCTGAAGGCAGTCGCCGAGAAGTTCCTGACGCCCGAGGAAATGGCGCAAATCCGCGCGATGGGATCGTGGGACGAGATCATGGAGACGCTCAAGCGGCGGCTGGAGGAGCAGCACGCGCGGCATCAGGGCGGCAGCAAGTGGATCGGCACCGGCGGCACCTCGCCTTATGGCAATTCGGGCTACAATCCGGAGGGCGTACGGATCGACGGCGAATCGAAGCATGGCCGCGCGATCAAGGTGTGGGACCAGCGTGCGTTCCGGAACCTCGACAGCACGCGCGAGCTGGGCACGCGCAACATCAAGCTGGCACTACGCCGGCTGCGCCGCTTTGCGCGCGAGGGCGCGGCCGACGAGCTCGATATCGACGCGACGATCGACGGCACTGCGCGCCAAGGCTGGCTCGACGTTCGGATGCGCCCCGAGCGGCACAATGCCGTCAAGCTGTTGCTGTTCCTCGACGTCGGCGGATCGATGGACCCGCACATCAAGCTCTGCGAGGAGCTGTTCTCGGCCGCGACCAGCGAGTTCAAGAACCTCGAATTCTTCTACTTCCACAACTGCGTCTACGAGGGCGTGTGGAAGGACAATGCCCGCCGCTTCACAGAGCGGACGCCCACAGGGCAGGTGCTCCACAAATACGGCCACGACTATAAGCTGGTGTTCGTCGGCGACGCTTCGATGAGCACCTATGAGATCACCCACCCCGGCGGCTCGGTCGAGCATTTCAATGAGGAAGCCGGCGCGGTGTGGATGCAGCGCCTCGTCAGCACCTATCCCGCTGCGGTGTGGCTCAACGTGTTGCCGGAGGCGCACTGGGGATATACCCAATCGGTCCGCCTGATCCGCGAGCTGATGCAGGACCGCATGTACCCCCTCACGCTGGCTGGTCTGGACGATGCGATGCGCGAGCTGAGCCGGAAGCGCTAGAAGCGCTCGACCGCGCGCTGGATGCGGCGCAGGACCGCGCCGTCGTGGGCCGGACCGGTGGCGGCTTCGGATGCCAGCGCCATGAGCCGAACCGCCCCGAAGCTTGCCGAAAGGCCCTTGAGCCGCAGCGCGGCCGCAGTCCAGCTCTGTGCGCTGTCCGCGCCTCGCAAGGCGCCGATGCAGCGGTTCACGCTTTCGAGGAAAGCTTCGCGCAGTTCGGCGATCAGCGCGGGCTCGTCGCCTACCGCTGCCGCCAGGGTCGCATCGATTGCACCGGGATCGTAAGCCATGCGCACGATGCTAGAGCGCATGGCTTAATCATTGGTTGCGTTGGCGCTGTTCGCGGCGAGGCGATTTGTGATACACCCGGTGTATGATTGGGGGACAACCCGCAGAATTCGCGAAACGCGTTGTGAGCACCGGCAACGGACAGCCCGAAGTCGGAGACTTCGTTCATGCCGAGCCCGTGTACGAGATCGAGGAAGAGGACGAGCCAGTTCGGGGCGGCGCTAGCTGGCTGCCTGCCCTCATCGCAGTGGTCGCCGTGCTCGGCTGGATCGCCGGGGCCATCTGGCTCGCACTCCCGGCGCTGCGCGGCCCGATGGAGCCCGTGGCGCTGATCGAGCTGCTGGCGGCGATGTGCGTGCCGCCAGCGCTGATCGCCATCCTCTACCTGCTCGCGCTGCGCACGAGCCGCGCCGAGGCGAAACGCTTCGGCGCCACTGCCCGCGCGATGCGTGCCGAGGCCGCGAGCCTGGAGCGCGTCGTCGCGACCCTCGCACGCAAGATCAGCGAGAACCGCGAGCTCCTGGCCGAACAGACCAACATGCTGATCGCGATGGGCGATCGGGCGGTCGAGCGGCTCGAGTCGGTCTCCGGGACCATGGGCAAGCAGGCGCGCACGCTCGACACGAGCACGCGTACGCTCGCCGAAGCCTCGGCCGATGCGGAACGTCGTGTGGAGATCGTGCTGTCGTCGCTGCCCAGGGCGCATGACGAGATGCGCGAGATGGCGAACCGCGTGGACGCCGCCGGGCTGCTCGCCAGCCAGCGCGCAGCCTCGCTCGACGCCCAGCTCACCGCGCTGGCGGAGCGCGGGCGCGAAGCTGATTCGATCGCCGGGGGCGCGGCCGAACGACTCGCCGCACATATCGCGCGGATGGAAGCCACCAGCGAGACGGCGAGCGCGCGGCTTGAGCAGGTTACCGGCGAGATGTCGTCCGCAGTGGACATAGTGCTCGAGAGCGCAGCCCAGGCCGTGGACGAGGCTCGCAAGGGGATCGCCGCGCAGGGCGAGGCGATCCTCGCGATGCTGAGCGCCAACCAGGCGGCGCTCGACCGCGCAGGACGCGACAGCGCCGAGGCGCTGGGTGGGCGAATGGCCGAGATCGAAGAACGGATCGGCCGGATCAGCGCACGGCTCGGCGAGGAGCAGGGCCGCGGCGAGGCGCTGTTCGCCGAGCTTTCGGGCGGCGTCGACCGGTTGGACCGGGAACTGCAGACGCTGCATGCCTCGGGCATGGAGCGTACCCATGCGCTCGCCACGTCGGTAAGCACGCTTCATGCATCGATGGATGCGATGGCGCAGGCATTGCGTGCAGGCGACGATCTGGCGCGCAGAGTAATCGGTACATCCGAGGATCTGCTCACTGCTCTCGACGCCTCGGCACGCGAGATCGACGAGACGCTTCCCGCGGCGCTCAGCCGGCTCGATCAGCGGATTGCGACCAGCCGTCAGGTCGTAGCCGGCACCAGGCCCGATTTGCTGGCACTGGTTTCAGCCGCCGAAAGCACCCACGAGGCGATCGAAGCGATCGCCGATGTTATCGGCCAGCAGCGCGACTCGCTTGCCAAAACCCAGGCGTCGCTGCTCGAGACGCTCGCGACCAGCAGCGAACAGGTGGTTGCAGTCGGCGACGTTGTCGATGAGACGATCGAAACCACGCGGCGTTTCGCCGAGACCGCCGCGCCGCAGTTGGTGCACGCGCTGGCCCGAGTTCGCGAGACCGCAAGCGCGGCCGCGGATCATGCCCGTGACGCGATGGCGGGAATTGCGCCCGGAGCGGCCCGTGCGCTTGAGGAAGCCAGTACCACCGCTCTTCGGCGTGCAGTTGACGGCTCGGTGCGGTGGCAGCTCGCCGAGCTTGCCGAGGCGACTGAAGCCGCGGTGGGCGCAGCCGCGCGCGCTTCGGAGCGGCTGAGCCAGCAGATGATGGCGCTCGCTAACACCACCTCGCAGATCGACGCCCAGATCGCGGATGCGCGCGCGGAGATCGAAGCGGCCGACAGCGACAGCTTCTCGCGCCGCGTCTCGCTGCTGATCGAGGCGCTCAACTCCTCGGCGATCGACATCGCCAAGGCGTTCTCGGCGGAAGTCGCCGACAGCGCCTGGGCCGCCTATCTGAAGGGCGACCGGGGCGTCTTTACCCGGCGAGCGGTGCGGCTGCTCGATCCGGCGCAGTCACGCGAAGTCGCACGCCTCTACGACGCCGACGCTGCGTTCCGCGAGAACGTCAACCGCTACATCCACGACTTCGAGGGGATGCTGCGCCACATCCTGACGCTGCGAGACGGATCGCAACTGGGCATCACGCTACTCTCGTCGGACATGGGCAAGCTCTACGTCGTGCTGGCGCAGGCAATCGAGCGCCTGCGCACCTGAGAAGCCCGGGACGCGCCTAGGGGCGCGCCCAGTCGAGCATCGCGGGCGTGACCCAGCCATAGAGATAGTTGAGGAAGAAGAGCCCGAAGAGGATCGCCGAGACGATCGTCGTTCGCAGCAGCAGCTTCTTCACCGAGAAGTCGTGCGGCGCACTTTCGGCCTGACCGGGGACAAGCTCGCCGCCGGCCTCGTGCGCAGTCCGCACGCCGAAAGGCAGCACCAGGAACACCGAGAAGGTCCAGAAGAGGAAATAGATCGCGAGCGCGGATTGCCAGCGCACGTCAGATCTCCACGATCAGCACATCGACCACCGGCTTCTTGCCCGTGAAGCGCGTCGCCGCGCGGCGAACCGCGAGACGGACGCTCTCGCGCAGCTTTTCAATGTTGCGCCCGTCGCTCCTGACCGCTTCCTTGGCGGCGGCGGCGGCTTCCTCGAGGAAGGCTTCCTTGTCCTCCTCCACCGGCACGCCCTGGATGCGCACCTGCGGTGCGCCCGCCAGCTTGCCGCCGCGCACTGCCACCGCGACCGAAATTTGGCCGTAGAGCGCAACGCGACGCCGTTCGTTGATCGTCGAGCCGTCCGCCGGAAGGATCACGTCGCCATCGAGCACAAGCCGCCCGGCGGGCGCGAAGCCGACTCGCTCGGGCGCACCCGGCGCCAGACGCCAGATCTCGCCATTCACCTGGGTGATCGCGCGGGGCACGCCCAGCGACTTGGCGAAGCGTGCCTGCTCATGCATGTGCCGCACCTCGCCGTGCACCGGCAGGACGATCTCGGGGCGGATCCAGCGGTACATCTCGGCGAGCTCGGGCCGGCCGGGATGCCCCGAGACGTGGATGAAGGCCTGGCGATCGGTGACGATGTCGACGCCCTTGGCCGCCAGCGTATTCATGATCTTGCCGATCGCGATCTCGTTGCCGGGAATCTGGCGCGACGAGAAGACGACGAGATCGCCTTCGGTGAGCTTGAGCTGGTGCGTCCCGTCGGCAATCCGCGCAAGCGCGGCGCGCGGCTCCCCCTGCCCGCCGGTCGCGACGATCAGCACCTTGTCACGCGGCATCGTCATCGCGGTGTCGAAGTCGACCGTCTCGGGGAAGTCCCGCAGATAGCCGGTCTGGCGCGCAACCCGGATGATACGGTCGAGCGAGCGCCCGGCGACGCACAGCGCGCGGCCGGTGTCCTGCGCGACTTCGCCCAAAGTCTGGAGCCGTGCGGCGTTGGAAGCGAAGGTGGTGACGAGCACGCGCCCCTTCGCTGCGCCGATCACTTCGTCGAGCCCGGTGCGTACGTCCGCTTCCGATCCCGAGGCTTCGGGATTGAACACGTTGGTCGAATCGCAGACCAGTGCGAGCACGCCCTCGTCGCCGATCGCAGTCAGCTCCGCGGCGGTCGAGGCGCCGCCCAGCGAAGGCGCGTCGTCGAGCTTCCAGTCGCCGGTGTGGAAGATCCGGCCATAGGGGGTCTCGATCAGGATCGCGTTGCCCTCGGGGATAGAATGGGCGAGCGGCGTGTAGGTCATCGTGAACGGCCCGATCGAGAACGGCCCCTCCTCATCGACGACATTGAGCTCGATCCGGTCCTCGATCCCTTCTTCCTCGAGCTTGCCGCGGATCAGGCCGGCAGTGAACGGGGTGGCATAGAGCGGCACGTCGAGATCGGCAGCGAGATAGGGCAGCGCGCCGATATGATCCTCGTGCCCATGTGTGAGCACGATGCCGAGCAGATCGTCGAGCCGTTCCTCGATGAACTGGAGGTCGGGCAGGATCACGTCGACGCCCGGATAATTGGCGTCGCCGAAGGTGATGCCGCAATCGACCATCAGCCACTTGCCCTGCGTCCCATAGAGATTGACGTTCATGCCGATCTCGCCCGAGCCGCCGAGCGCGAGGAAGAGGAGTTCGTTACCGGGTTTCACTGTAATTCCTTGTCAGGCCGCGACGCTGCGTTCCCACAGCATGGCCAACCCCTGAATGGTCAGATCGGGTTCAATCACGTCGAACACATCGGTGCGCTTCTCAAAAAGCACCGCGAGCCCGCCGGTTGCGATAACCTTGGAAGGGCGCCCCACCTCGGCCTTGAGCCGGGCCACCAGCCCCTCGATCATCGCGACATAGCCCCAGTAGATGCCGATGTGCATCTGGTCGACCGTGTTGCGGCCGACAACGCTGGTCCCCTCGGGCGCGGTGATCGCGATGCGCGGCAGCTTTGCCGCCGCAGTGACGAGCGCGTCGAGCGACAGGTTGATGCCCGGCGCGATGATCCCGCCCTTATAGGCACCACGATAATCGACCACGTCGAAGGTGGTGGCAGTGCCGAAATCGATGATGAGCAGGTCGCCGGGATGCCGGGCATGGCCGGCAATCATGTTGAGCGCGCGATCTGCGCCGAGGTTGCCCGGCTCGTCCACGTCGAGCGGGAAGCCCCATTCGGCCTTGCCCTGCCCGGCGATCACCGGCTCGGTCTTGAAATATTTCTGCGCCAGCACCTCCAGATTGTGGAGCGCGCGCGGCACCACCGTGCCGATGATCACGCCGGTGACGGCCGAACGGTCATAGCCCTCGAGCGCAAGCAACTGGCTCAGCCACACGGCATATTCATCGGCAGTGCGCCGCGGATCGGTGGCGATCCGCCAGCGTGCGCGGACGTCTCCGCTCTCGACCAGCGCGAAAACCACATTGGTGTTGCCGGCGTCGACCGCGAGCAGCATCGCTTTCCCCTTCAGAGCAGGAACACGTCGCCTGCGTGAATGACATGGCGGCCGCCGTCGGCCAAGCGCAGGATGAGCGCGCCCTGCCCATCCAGCCCCTCGAACAGCCCCTCCACGGCACTGCCGTCCGCCAGGCGCGCGGTCAACGCAGTGCCCGGCGGATGCGCGCGTGCCATCCAGCGATCGCGGACCGCGCCGATCCCTTCTCCGCGCCAGCGCGCCAGCCACCGCGCGAAGGCCTCGGCCAGCGTCTCGGCGAAGACCTGCGGATCGGGGACCGGGCCATGAGCGGCAAGGCTGGTGGTCGGCCGGTCGAGGCTCTGCGGATGATGCGCGAGGTTGACGCCGAAGCCGATGATCACAGCATTCTCCACACGTTCGAGCAGAATGCCGGACAGCTTTGCGCCACCGACGAGCAAGTCGTTGGGCCATTTCAGCACCGTACCCGCGCCTTCGCCCGTAAACAGGAAGGTGGAGACCGTCTCCTCCAGCGCGACCGCGGCGACCAGCGCGAGAGTGGCGGGCGAAGGATCGGTCGGCCGCAGGCGCACCAGCGTGCTCGCGTAGAGATTGCCTGCGGGCGATTCCCAGGCACGACCCTGCCGGCCCTTTCCCGCGGTCTGGCGCTCGGCGCGCAGCCACAGACCTTCGGCCGCGCCGCTGCGGGCGAGCTCGGCCATGTCGGCGTTGGTCGAGCCCGTCTCCGCGGCGGTCCGGAGGGTGTGGCTCAGAACAGCGCCCTTGCGGCCGCTGCGGTCCACAGGCCGAGCGGCCCGAGCAACAGCCAGCCGACCGGCGAGATCGCCGTCGCGGTGAGCACGATCAGCCCGCCTTCGACTGCGTCGGCACGACCGGCAAAGGCCGGTGCGGGCGCGTCGAAATACATCGTCTTGACGATCTTGAGGTAATAATAGGCGCCGATCACCGATGCGGCGGCCGCGACCGCTGCGAACACCCACAGGCCCGCCTGCACCGCAGCCATGAAAACGCCCAGCTTGGCGAAGAAGCCGAGCAGCGGCGGGATGCCCGCCAGGCTGAACATGAAGATCGCCAGCGCGAGCGCGAGCCCGGGCCGGGTGCGCGACATGCCCGAGAGGCTCTCGATCGTCTCGATCGAGCCGCCCTCGGCATCGCGCATCTGGAGCACCACCAGGAAGCTGCCGAGCGTCATCACGACGTAGATCGCCATGTAGACGAGCACGCTCGACACGCCCTCCGCGGTGCCCGCGGCCAGGCCGACCAGCGCGAAGCCGACGTTGTTGATCGACGAATAGGCGAGCAGCCGCTTGATATTGGTCTGGCCGATCGCGCCGACCGCCCCGAGCACGATCGAGGCGAGCGAAGCGAAGATCACGATCTGGCGCCAGTCGTGCAGCGCCGGCCCCATCGCCTCCACCGCGACGCGCACTGCGAGCGCGACCGCCGCCACCTTGGGCGCCGAGGCGAAGAAGGCAGTCACCGGCGTCGGCGCGCCTTCATAGACGTCGGGCGTCCACATGTGGAACGGCACGGCGCTGATCTTGAACGCGAGGCCGGCGAAGACGAACACCAGGCCGAAGAGCAGCCCGAAGTTGCGGCCGCCCTCGGGCGTTGCCGCATAAGCTTCGGCAATGCCGCCGAACAAGGTGGTGCCCGAGAAGCCGTACACCAGGCTGATGCCGTAGAGCAGGATGCCCGAGGCGAGCGCACCCAGGACGAAATACTTGAGGCCTGCCTCAGCCGAGCGCGTGTCGCGACGCATGAAGCTGGCGAGCACATAGGCCGAAAGACTCTGGAGCTCGAGCCCGACGTAGAGCGTGATCAGATCGCCCGCGGAGACCATCATCCCCATGCCGGCGGCGGAGAGCAGGATCAGCACCGGATATTCGGGGCGCAGGTCGTCGCCCGAGGTGCGCTGGAAGAAGCGCGGGGCGATCACGATCGAGACCGCGGCCGCGGCGAAGATCAGCACCTTGGCAAAGGCCGCGAACATGTCGGCGCGGTAGAGGCCGTCGAAGGCCGTGCCGCCCGCCGAAGCAGGCCCGGCGAGCGAGATGCCCGCGCCGAGCAACACCGCCACGGCGGCCCAGCTCACCAGCCGGGTCGAAGCCTGGCCGCCCCATGCGGCGACCAGCATCAGCAGGATTGCGCCCACGGCGAGCACCAGCTCGGGGAGCGCCATCAGAAGTTGCATCGAATAGCTCATCAATGTGCCTCCCCGTGCGCGGAGGCGGCTTCGCCGTGGCCAGCTTGCGCGGCAGCGGCGGCGGCGGGATTGCCCGGAGTTGGCTGCGAGTCACCCGGAGGTGCGGCGCGCGAGACGCGCTCCACCAGGCGCGCAGTGTCGGCACGCATCGGGGCGAGGAAGCTTTCGGGATATACGCCCATCCACAGCACCACCGCGGCGATCGGCGCGAGCAGCGCGATCTCGCGCAGCGACAGGTCCGGCATCGCCTTGACGTCTTCCTTGGTCAGATCGCCCCAGACGACGCGGCGGAACAGCCACAGCATATAGGCGGCGCCCAGGATGATACCGGTGGTGCCGAGCAACGCGGTGACGGTCGAGACCTTGTACGTCCCCATCAGGCCCAGGAACTCGCCGACGAAGTTACTCGTGCCCGGCAGACCGACCGAAGCCATGGTGAAGAGCAGGAACAGCGTGGCGTAACGCGGCATATTGATCGCGAGGCCGCCGTAGCGATCGATCTCACGGGTGTGGAGCCGATCGTAGATCACGCCGACGCACAGGAAGAGCGCGCCCGAGACCAGACCGTGGCCCAGCATCACCATCATCGCGCCGTCGATCCCCTGCGGGTTGAGCGCGAACAGCCCCATCGTCACGATCGCCATATGCGCGACCGACGAATAGGCGATCAGCTTCTTCATGTCGGTCTGCACCAGCGCGACGAGGCTGGTGTAGATCACCGCAACGCACGAGAGCACGAAGACGAGCGACATGAACTGCGCCGAGGCTTCGGGGAACATCGGCAGCGAGAAGCGCAGGAAGCCGTAGCCGCCAAGCTTGAGCAGCACGCCTGCCAGGATCACCGAACCTGCCGTCGGCGCCTGGACGTGCGCGTCAGGAAGCCAGGTGTGGACCGGCCACATCGGCATCTTGACCGCGAACGAGGCGAAGAAGGCGAGCCACAGCCATGTCTGGACGTGCGGTGCGAAGTCGTGCGCCATCAGCGCCGGGATCGACGTGGTGCCGGTGGTCAGCACCATCGCGATCATCGCGACCAGCATCAGCAGCGAGCCGAGCAAAGTGTAGAGGAAGAACTTGTACGACGCGTAGATGCGGTTCGCCCCGCCCCAGATGCCGATGATCAGGAACATCGGGATCAGCCCGCCTTCGAAGAAGACGTAGAAGAGGAACAGGTCCTGCGCCGCGAAAGTGCCGATCATCAGCACTTCGGTGGCGAGCATCGCAGCCATATATTCGGGGACGCGCTGCTCGATCGCTTCCCAGCTCGCGCCGATGCAGATCGGCATCAGGAACACCGAGAGCAGGATCAGCAGCAGGGCGAAACCGTCGATGCCGAGCGCCCAGGCGAACTCGGCCGAGCCGAGACGGAACAGCGTGACGTGCTCGACGAACTGCCACTGCTCGCCGCCGATCTGGAAGTTGGCCCAGAGCAGGCCGCCCAGGACGAGATCGACCAAAGTCGCGACGAGCGCGATCCAGCGGGCGCTCTGCGCATTGACGAACAGGCACGCCACCGCCGCGAGTGCGGGAACAGCGAGCATGACGGTGAGGATCGGGAAGCCGCTCATCCTGCGATCACCCAGGTCAGCGCCGCAGTGAGGCCGATCAGCATGATGAACGCATAGGTGTAGACATATCCCGATTGCAGCCTGACCGCGCCGACGCTGCCGAGGCGGACGATATTGGCGAGCCCGTTGGGGCCGAAGCGGTCGATGGTCTTCTCGTCACCCGCCTTCCACAAGACGCGGCCGATAGCGAATGCCGGGCGCACGAACAGGAAGTTGTAGAGCTCGTCGAAGTACCATTTGTTGAGCAGGAAGGTGTGGACGACGCGGAAGTTCTCCGCGACTGCGCCGGCGAAGCTCGGACGCTTGATGTACGCGTACCAGGCGATCACCAGCCCCGAGAGCATCGCGACGGTCGCCGAGAGCTTCACCCAGGTCGGCACCTCATGCATCGCGTGCATCAGATGCGTGTCGAACGCGAGCGCGCCGTTCCAGAAATGCGCGCCCTCCTCGGCTTCGATGAAGAAGCCGTGGAAGACATAGCCCGCCGCGATCGCGCCGACGGAGAGCAGCAGCAGCGGGAGCAGCATCACCCACGGGCTCTCGTGCGGGTGATAGCCCGCGGTGCCCTCATGACCGTGATCGTGCGGGATCTCGTGCGCTGTCGGCTCGTGCCCGGCACCTTCCTGCGCGGGACCCTTGTCGTGCGCATGGTCGTGGCCGTGCGCGTCGTGGGCGGCGTGCTGGATGTGCTCCGAGCCTGCCCAGCGCGGCTTGCCGAAGAAAGTGAGGAACACCACGCGCCACGAATAGAAGCTGGTGAGCAGCGCGACGAACACACCGACCCAGAAGGCGCTCGGCACGCCCGCGGCCCAAGCCGCCTCGATGATCGCATCCTTCGAATGGAAGCCGGCAAACCCGATAGCGAGATGGTTGCCGAGCACCGCGGGGATGCCGACGCCGGTGATCGCGAGCGTGCCCGCGGTCATGGTCCAGAAGGTGATCGGGATGTGCTTACGCAACCCACCGTAGAAGCGCATGTCCTGCTCGTGGTGCATCGCATGGATCACCGAGCCGGCGCCGAGGAACAGCAACGCCTTGAAGAAGGCGTGCGTGAACAGGTGGAACATCGCCGCGCCGTACGCGCCGACACCTGCGGCGAAGAACATGTAGCCGAGCTGCGAGCAGGTCGAATAGGCGATCACGCGCTTGATGTCGGTCTGCACCAGGCCGACGGTCGCGGCGAACAGGCAGGTCGCGGCACCAACGAAGGTGACCACGCCGAGTGCGGTGGGGCTCACTTCGAACATCGGCGAGAGGCGGCAGACCATGAACACGCCCGCGGTGACCATCGTCGCGGCGTGGATCAGCGCCGACACCGGAGTCGGGCCTTCCATCGCGTCGGGAAGCCAGGTGTGGAGCCCCAGCTGCGCCGACTTGCCCATCGCCCCGATGAACAGCAGCAGGCATAGCAGCGTCATCGTGTCGACGCGCATGCTCCAGAAGCCGATAGTCGAGCCGGCCATGCCGGGTGCAGCCTCGAGGATCGCAGGGATCGAGACGGTGCCGAACACCAGGAAGGTGCCGAAGATACCGAGCATGAAGCCGAGGTCACCCACGCGGTTGACCACGAAGGCCTTGATCGCGGCGGCGTTGGCGCTCGGCTTGCGGAACCAGAATCCGATCAGCAGGTAGGACGCGAGGCCCACGCCTTCCCAGCCGAAGAACATCTGGACGAGGTTGTCCGCCGTCACGAGCATCAGCATCGCGAAGGTGAAGAGCGAGAGGTAGGCGAAGAACCGCGGTTGATCCGGGTCCTCGCTCATATAGCCCCAGCTATAGAGGTGGACGAGCGCCGAGACGCTGGTGATCACCACCAGCATCACTGCGGTCAGCGAGTCGACGCGCAGCGCCCATTCGGCGTGAAAGTCGCCCGAGACCATCCAGTTGAGCACCGGAACCACGGTCGCCTCGGCGCCATGGAGGTACTGGAGGAAGATCGGCCAGGAGAGCGCGCACGAGACGAACAGCGCGCCCGTGGTGACTATCTTGGGGAAGGCGCTGCCGAACGCCTTGTTCGACAGACCCGCGACCGCCGCCGCGATCAGCGGCAGGAAAACGATTAGGAGAATCGGCGACATCAGCCCTTCATCCGATTGACGTCGTCGACCGAGATCGTGCCCCGGCTACGGAAGTAGATGACGAGAATGGCAAGCCCGATCGCGGCCTCGCCTGCGGCGACGGTCAGCACGAACATCGCGAAGACCTGGCCGACGAGATCGCCCAAGGCCGCCGAGAAGGCGACGAGGTTGAGATTCACCGCGAGCAGGATGAGCTCGATCGCCATCAGGATGACGATCAGGTTCTTCCGGTTCATGAAGATGCCGAGCACGCCCAGCGTAAACAGGATCGCCGAGACGACCAGATAATGGGTGACGCCGATCACAGCTCGACCCCCTGCCCCACTGGTGGGTTCATGTTGCGCGTAGCATCCTTCGAACGCCGGTTGATCTGGCGGTTGATGTTCTGGGGGCGGACGTCGCTGCGCTGGCGATAGGTGAGCACGATCGCACCGATCATCGCCACCAGCAGCACCAGCCCCGCGCCTTCGAATACGAACAGGTAGCGCGTGTAGAGCAGCCGCCCGATCGCCTCGATGTTGGGCACTCCAGCGTCGATCGGCGCGATGCGGCGGCCAAGCTGAAGCCCGCCCGCGCTATAGGCACCGATCGCAATGACGATCTCGGCGACGAGCGCGATCGCGAGCGCGAGGCCCACCGCGGCATAGCGCATCACGCCCGCACGCAGCTCGGCGAAATCGATGTCGAGCATCATCACGACGAAAAGGAACAGCACCGCTACCGCGCCGACGTACACGATGACGAGCAGCATCGCGATGAACTCGGCGCCCGCGAGCACCATCAGCCCCGCCGCGTTGAAGAAGGCGAGGATGAGCCACAGCACGCTATGCACCGGGTTGCGCGAGAGGATCGTCATGGCCCCGGAGGCCAGGACGACGAACGCGAACAGATAAAAGGCGAGAAGCTGGATCATGCGCGCAGCGTCACCCCCGCGAAAGCGGGGGCCCAGCTCCCGAACCCGTTCGCCTGCCCAGCCGGCAGGAGATGGGTCCCCGCTTTCGCGGGGATGACGGCGGTAGAGTGAATCATCGTGCGTCCCACTGTTGCGGCGCGCTTAACGGTACGGCGCATCGGCGGCAAGGTTCGCGGCGATCGCGCGCTCCCAGCGGTCACCGTTCGCGAGCAGCTTGTTCTTGTCGTAGATCAGCTCCTCGCGGGTCTCGGTCGAGAATTCGAAGTTCGGCCCCTCGACGATCGCATCGACCGGGCACGCTTCCTGGCACAGGCCGCAATAGATGCACTTGGTCATGTCGATGTCGTAGCGCGTGGTGCGACGGCTGCCGTCCTCGCGCGGCTCGGCCTCGATCGTGATCGCCAGCGCGGGGCACACTGCCTCGCACAGCTTGCACGCGATGCAGCGCTCTTCGCCATTGGCGTAGCGGCGCAGCGCATGCTCGCCGCGGAAGCGAGGCGAGATCGGGTTCTTCTCATAGGGATAGTTGATCGTCGCCTTGGGCTTGAAGAAATACTTCAAGGTCAGCCAGTGCGCCTTCACGAACTCCCAGAGCGTGAAGGATCGGATCAGTTGCGCGGCGCTCATGCGGGCACTCCGACGCGGGTCAACATCAAGAACCCGGAAACGAGGAAGACGAAGATCAGCGACAGCGGCAGGAAGATCTTCCAGCCCAGCCGCATCAGCTGATCGTAGCGGTAGCGGGGCACCGTGGCCTTGATCCAGCTGAACACGAAGAAGAAGAAGGCAATCTTGGCGAACAGCCAGAGGATGCCCGGCACCAGATAGAGCGGCGCCCAGTCGACCGGGGGCAGCCAGCCGCCCCAGAAGAGCACGGCGTTGAGCGTGCACATCAGGATGACGTTGGCATATTCGCCCAGCCAGAAGAGCGCGAAGCTCATCGAGCTGTATTCGGTCTGGTAGCCGGCGACGAGCTCGGACTCGGCCTCGGTCAGGTCGAACGGCGGGCGTGCGGTCTCGGCGAGCGACGAGATCAGGAACACCACCCACATCGGGAAGAGCAGCGGATTGAACCCGAAGCCGTTGAGGAAGCCGAGCACGGTGCCCTGCTGCGCGGTGACGATGCCGGAGAGGTTGAACGTCCCCGCCCAGAGCACAACCGAGATCAGGACGAAGCCGATCGAAACTTCGTAGCTCACCATCTGCGCCGACGCGCGCAGCGCCGAGTAGAACGGGTATTTCGAGTTGGACGACCAGCCCGAGATGATCACGCCGTACACGCCGAGCGACGAGGCGGCGAGGATGTAGAGCAGGCCGACGTTGATGTCGGCGAGCACCACGCCCGCCTGGAACGGGATCACCGCCCAGACGATCAGCGCCACCGTGAAGGTGATGATCGGCGCCATCAGGAACAGCCCGCGGTTCGCCGCCGCGGGGATGATCGTTTCCTGCAGGAACACCTTGAGACCGTCAGCGAAGCTCTGGAGCAGGCCGAGGGGGCCGACCACGTTCGGGCCGCGGCGCAGCGCCATCGCCGCCCAGATCTTGCGGTCGGCGTAGATCACCATCGCCACCGTCAGCATCAGCGGCAACGCGATCGCCAGGATGCCGACGATCGTGGCGACGAACCACGCCCATTCGTACGACATGCCCCAGGATTGGAAGAAGGCGGTCATTCCGCGGCCTCCGCAAAGTCTTCGCCGTGGATCAGTTCGGCCGAGCAGCGCTGCATCGTCGGCGAGGCGCGGCAGATGGCGTTGGTAAGGTAGAAGTCCGCGATCGGATAGCTCACCGGCCCCTTGGCTTTGGCGGCGAGCTTCGGCGGGGCCCATTCATAGGAGACCAGCCCCTCCTGCCCCAACGCCGGAACTTCGCTCGCCATCGCGGCGCGAAGCTCGTCGAAGCTGTCGAACGGCAGCGTATGGCCGAGCTTTTCCGAAAGCGCGCGCAGGATGCTCCAGTCCTCGCGCGCATCGCCGGGGGCGAACACCGCGCGGTCGGCGCGCTGCACGCGGCCTTCGAGGTTCACATAGGTGCCGGGCTTCTCGGCATAGGTGGCGCCGGGCAGGATCACATCGGCGTGATGCGCGCCCTTGTCGCCATGATGGCCGATATAGACCTTGAAGCTGCCGGCAAACGCCGTGAAGTCGACTTCGTCGGCACCGAGGAAGAAGGTCAGCTTGGGCGCGGCGGCGACGATATCCGCAATGCCGCCCTTCTGCGCCCAGCCGAGCATCAGCCCGCCCATCCGCGCCGCGGCGGTGTGGACGACGTTGAAGCCGTTCCACGCTGCGTCGGTCTCGGTCGCCGTGCGCTGGAAGGCCTTGGCCATCGCAAGCGCCGGGCCGTGCCCGTCCTTGAGCGCGCCGGGGCCGACGATCAGCAGCGGCTTCTTGGCGTTGTCGATCGCCTGCGCCGCCACCTCGGGCAGCTTGCCGAGCAGCTCGAGGTCGTTGCCCAGCCATTCGACCTTGTAGGTGAGGTCCACCTCGGGGCCGATCGCGAAGACCTTTGCGCCCTTCTTGATCGCCTTGCGGACACGCGTGTTGATCAGCGGCGCTTCCCAGCGCAGGTTCGAGCCGAGCAGCAGGATCGCGTCGGCGTCTTCCACTGCGGCGATCGTCGAGTTGAACGCCACCGCGCCGAGGTTGGTCACGTCATAGGCCATGCCGGTCTGGCGGCCTTCGATCAGATCGGAGCCGAGCGCCTTCACCAGCGCCTTGGCGGCGTACATCGTCTCGCAGTCGAGCAGATCGCCGGCGATCGCGGCAACGCTGCTGCCCGCGGTTTTGGCAACTGCGGCGATCGCGTCGAACGCCTCGTCCCAGCTTGCCTCGACCAGCTTGCCGTCACGGCGCACGTACGGCTTGTCGAGCCGCCGACGAACCAGCGCGTCGACATGGTAGCGCGTCTTGTCGTGCGCCCATTCCTCGTTGACGTCCTCGTTGATGCGCGGAAGCACGCGCATCACCTGGCGGCCGCGGCTGTCGAGGCGGATGTTGGTGCCCACGGCATCCATCACGTCGATCGACAGGTGCTTGCGCAGCTCCCAGGGGCGATATTCGAACGCCACCGGCTTGTGGGTGAGCGCACCGACCGGGCAGAGATCGACCGTGTTGCCCGAGAGTTCGCTCTTGAACGCCTTCTCGAGATAGGTGGTGATCTGCATGTCCTCGCCGCGATAGATCGCGCCGATATCCTCCACGCCCGCCACTTCCTCGCCGAACCGGACGCAGCGCGTGCACTGGATGCACCGCGTCATGATCGTCTTGATGATCGGGCCCATGTACTTCTCGGTCACGGCCCGCTTGTTCTCGGTATAGCGGCTGTGGCTGCGGCCATAGGCCAGGCTCTGGTCCTGCAGATCGCACTCGCCGCCCTGATCGCAGATCGGGCAATCGAGCGGGTGATTGATCAGCAGGAATTCCATCACACCTTCGCGCGCAGCCTTCACCATCGCGCTGTCGGTACGGACTTCCTGGTTGTCGGCGGCGGGCAACGCGCACGAAGCCTGCGGCTTGGGCGGCCCGGGCTTCACTTCGACCAGGCACATGCGGCAATTGCCGGCGATCGACAGCCGCTCATGATAGCAGAAGCGCGGAATCTCCTTCCCTGCGGCTTCGCAAGCCTGGAGCACGGTGGCGCCCTGGGGCACCTCGACTTCGATTCCGTCTACTTTGAGCTTGGGCATTATCGGCTACTCGTCTGAGCGGATTGCGCCGCTACGGAACGGAAGGCCGCTGTTGCGAGCATGGCGCGCATGCCTTCCGGATTGACCTCATACTGGCGACCGGCACTGCAAGCCTTGACCGCCGGATCAAGTCGACCGACGGCAGCTGCTTCCTCTTCGCTGCCCAAGGTGGTCACGAACAACGCAGAAACGTCGTCCGGCACCGAGCGAACAACGCAGATCGCCATCGCGTCGCTTGGTGAAAAGGCGGTTGTCTGCACACCCCCAGCGGCCTTTGCGAGGCGCGTTTTCAGCGGAGACCCTTCCCTCTCCAGCAGCAGCTCGGCCATGGCACCTGCAACCAGCAAAGAACTGCTACGCATCGTCGCCCCGCGACTGCCAGTCTTCCGGAGCACGCGAGAACAATGAGCGTTAGCGCTGCGGATGGCATCCATCGCATTACGGTATTCAGAACTGCGAAAATCCTTCGTCAGCGTCTCCGAGACCTTGTCCGCACTACCGTCAACCACACAAGCGGCGTAGCGCTCGAGCGTCTCGCGAGCTTCGAGAGTCACGGGAGCGGCCTCAGCCGGAGCACTCTGCACGGCTGCAAGCATCATAGTGGTGGCAGCAAAGATCCCGATCACTCCGCCGCCTCCATCATCGGCGCCTCACCCGCGCCGCGGCGCTCGTTGATGCGGCGTTCGAGTTCGGGGCGGAAATGGCGGATCAGGCCCTGAATCGGCCAGGCGGCGGCGTCCCCGAGCGCGCAGATCGTGTGGCCTTCGACCTGCTTGGTCACCTGCTGGAGCGTGTCGATCTCGGCAATGTCGGCGTCGCCGGTGCGCAGCCGCTCCATCACGCGCCACATCCAGCCGGTGCCTTCGCGGCACGGCGTGCACTGGCCGCAGCTCTCGTGCTTGTAGAAATAGCTGAGGCGGCTGATCGCGCGCACGATGTCGGTGGACTTGTCCATCACGATCACGGCGGCGGTGCCGAGGCCCGAACCGACGGCGCGCAGGCCGTCGAAATCCATCGGCGCGTCCATGATCTGCGCTGCGGGAACGAGCGGCACCGAGGAGCCGCCCGGGATCACCGCGAGCAGATTGTCCCAGCCGCCGCGGATGCCACCGCAATGCTTCTCGATCAGCTCGCGGAACGGGATGCTCATCGCTTCCTCGACCACGCACGGCTTCTCGACATGGCCCGAGATCTGGAAGAGCTTGGTGCCCTTGTTGTTCTCGTTGCCGAAGCTCGCGAACCATTCGGGGCCGCGGCGAAGGATGGTCGGCGCCACTGCGATCGATTCGACGTTGTTCACCGTGGTCGGGCAGCCGTAGAGGCCTGCTCCGGCCGGGAACGGCGGCTTGAGCCGCGGTTGGCCCTTCTTGCCCTCGAGGCTTTCGAGCATCGCGGTCTCTTCGCCGCAGATGTACGCGCCCGCACCGCGGTGGACGAAGACGTCGAAGTCATAGCCCGAGCCACAGGCGTTCTTGCCGATCAGCCCGGCGTCATAGGCCTCGGCGACCGCGGCGAAGAGCGTCTCGGCCTCGCGGATATATTCGCCGCGAATGTAGATGTAGGCGGCACGCGCGCGCATCGCGAAGCCGGCGACCAGCGCGCCCTCGATCAGCAAATGCGGATCGTGGCGGATGATCTCCCGGTCTTTGCACGAGCCGGGCTCGGACTCGTCGGCGTTGATCACCAGGAAGCTCGGCCGCTCGGGCGTCGGGTTCTTGGGCATGAAGCTCCACTTCATGCCGGTCGGGAAGCCCGCGCCACCGCGACCGCGCAGACCCGAGGCCTTGATGCGATCGATGATCGTGTCCTGGCCGAGCGCGAGCAGCGCCTTGGTATTGTCCCAGGAGCCGCGCTTGAGCGCAGCCTGCAGGTTCCACGGCTGGTAGCCGTAGACATTGGTGAAGATGCGGTCCTTGTCGGCGAGCATCTCAGCGAGGACCCTTCTTGAAGAACATGAGGTAGATCAGCACCGCCACGCCGATCAGCAGCAGTGGGCCGAGCAGGTTGAAGGTGATCTTGAGCACCCAGCCAGCGACGACGACGGCGCCGATGATCGCGAGGATCGTGACGATCAGGTTCTTGTTGTCGCCGCTCATCACCATTCCCCCCGGTAATCGTGGTTCTCGGTAACCATCGCCTGCAGCGTCGTCGGGCCGCCGAGCGGCTCGACCGTATGGCGGCCGGGCTCCTGCGTGCCCGTCTTGGGGCTCTCGCCCTTCGCCAGCGCGTCGAGGATCGCGAGCGTGCGGTCGTAGGTCAGGTCTTCGTAATTGTCGTCGTTGATCTGGACCATCGGCGCCGACGAGCAATTGCCCATGCACTCGACCTCGGTAAGCGTGAACAGCCCGTCCTCGGTGGTGTGGCCCTTCTTCATGCCGCGCGCCTTACATGCAGCCATCACATCGTCCGAACCGCGCAGCATGCACGGCGTCGTGCCGCAAACCTGCACATGATAGCGGCCGACCGGCACCAGATTGAACATGGTGTAGAAGGTCGCGACTTCGAACACGCGGATGTAGGGCAGCCCCAGCTCGCGCGCGACGAATTCGATCACCGGAATCGGCAGCCAACCCTGGGTGTTGGTCTCCGCCCCCACCTGGCGCTGGGCGAGGTCGAGGAAGGGAATCGTGCACGACTGCTGGCGGCCCGCCGGATAGCGGCCGAGGATTTCCCGGGCCTTCTCGGCATTTTCGGGCGACCAGGCGAACGCGCCCCAGCGCGCGCGGGTCTCTGCCTCGTCGGGAAGTTGTGGGGCTTCAGCCATCAGCGAATGAACTCCACCCGATCGACCTTGTCGTCGGAGAACGAATAGATGGACATCACTTCGAAGGGCTCGGCTTCGGGCGAGCGCGCGACCTTCTCGTGCAGAACGACGGTGTCGCCGAGCGCATAGGAAGTGAGGATTTCAGCACGATTTCCGGGAAACTCGGCGAACATCGCATTGAGGCCCGAGCGCACGCCTTCGCGACCCTCGCGCAGCACCGCGCCGCGATAGGTCGCCTCGCAGGCGCCGTCGGTCATCAGCGCGACATAGCCGTCGGCGTCCTGCGCATTGTAGCGCGCGATCATCTCGTGCGCGATTGCCACACGATCGATGCTCACCGGTCGCACTCCCCGAACACGATGTCCATCGCACCCAGGATCGCAGTCGTATCAGCGAGCATGTGGCCCTTGGACATGAAGTCCATCGCCTGGAGATGGCTGAACGCGGTGGGGCGGACCTTGCACCGGTAGGGCTTGTTGGTGCCGTCGCTCACCAGATAGACGCCGAACTCGCCCTTGGGGCTTTCGGTCGCGACGTACACCTCGCCCGCGGGCACGTGATACCCCTCGGTGAAGAGCTTGAAGTGATGAATCAGCGATTCCATCGACTGCTTCATCTCCCCGCGGCGGGGCGGCGCGACCTTGTGGTCGAGCGTCAGCACCGGTCCTTCGGGCATCTGCTGCAGGCACTGCTTCATGATCCGCGCGGACTGGCGGACCTCCTCGACGCGCACCATGAACCGGTCGTAGCAATCCCCGCGCGTGCCGACGGGAATCTCGAACTCCATCCGATCATAGACGTCATAGGGCTGCGAACGACGCAGATCCCAGGGGATGCCCGCGGCGCGGATCATCGGGCCGGAGAAGCCCCAGCGCATCGCGTCATCGCGGCTCACCACCGCGATATCGACGTTGCGCTGCTTGAAGATGCGGTTCTCGGCGACCAGGCTGATCGCATCCTCGAACAGCCGCGGCAGGCGGGTGTCGAGCCATTCGGCGATGTCGGTGAGCAGCTTGAGCGGCACATCCTGCCGCACCCCGCCGACGCGGAACCAATTGGCGTGCATGCGCGCGCCGGATGCACGCTCGAAGAAGTTGAGCGTGTCCTCGCGCAACTCGAACAGCCACAGATTGGGCGTCATCGCACCCACGTCCATCACATGGCTGCCCAGGTTGAGCAGGTGGTTCGAGATGCGGGTCAGCTCGGCGAAGAAGACCCGCAGATACTGGCCGCGGAGCGGAACCTCCAGATCGAGCAGCTTCTCGACCGCGAGCACGAAGCTGTGCTCCATGCACAGCGGCGAGCAATAGTCGAAGCGATCGAAATAGGGCAGCGCCTGGGTGTAGGTCTTGTACTCGATCAGCTTCTCGGTGCCGCGGTGGAGCAGCCCTACGTGCGGATCCACGCGCTCGACGATCTCGCCGTCCAGCTCGAGCACCAGGCGGAGCACGCCGTGCGCGGCTGGATGCTGCGGGCCGAAGTTGATCGTGTAGTTCTGGATCGCGACGTCGCCCGTTGCCGGGTCCTTGATGGTGTCGCGCTCCATCATCTTCTCGACGGTATCAGCCACGGCGGCCTCCCCCAAATCCGTTCGTGCTGAGCTTGTCGAAGCACGACTCCGCCCGCTGGTCTTCGCAGGACAGTCCGCCCTTCGACAGGCTCAGGGCTAACGGGGAAAAATATCCGAACTTCGTCACTGGTTCTGCCCCTTGCCGGGTGCCACATCAGGGTCCGTCGGCTTCTCTTCGGGCTTGTTGCCGGGATGGTCCTGGCCCGCGCCAGTCTGGGCGGTGCCGTCCTTGGTCTTGGCACGCTTGGCGCGCGGCTTGACCGGCTTGGTCGCGGCCTCGCCCGCCTTCACCACATCGTCGGCGGTGACGGGGCTCGGCGCGCCCTTTTCCTCAGGGACCGGCGGTGGCGGAGGCGGCGCAGGCGCGGGAGCCGGCGCGGGCTTGGCCTGGGGCGTGTCGGCAGGACCGGGCCCCGGCGCAGCCTTCTCGTCGCCGGGCAGCACATAGGCTGCGCCTTCCCAAGGGCTCATGAAGTCGAAATTGCGGAAATCCTGCGCGAGCTTGACCGGCTCATAGACCACGCGCTTGGCCTCTTCCGAATAGCGCAGCTCGACATAGCCGGTCTGAGGAAAGTCCTTCCGTAGCGGATGCCCCTGGAAGCCATAGTCGGTGAGGATACGGCGCAGGTCCGTGTTGCCCTCGAACAGCACGCCGTACATGTCGTAGACTTCGCGCTCGAGCCAGCCGGCGACGGGCCAGATGTCCGTCACCGAAGGCACTGGCTGCTCTTCGTCGGTGGTGACCTTGACCTTGATGCGGTGGTTTCGCGTCAGGCTGAGCAGGCAATAGACGACATCGAAGCGCTCGGACCGCGCCGGATAGTCGGCACCCGCGATCTCCATGAGCATCTGATATTCGAGGCCGGGCGTGTCGCGCAGCGCGATCATCGCATCCACCAGTCGCACACGATCGAGCGTCAGATTGACTTCGCCGACCTTGTCCTCGGCATGGAGCAGCATGCCGCCGAGCGCGGCGGTGGCCGTATCGATCACGCCGTCGTTCGCGGCGTAGCGAGGTGCAGGCGCCCTCACCGTTCGAGCGTCCCGATGCGGCGGATTTTGCGCTGGAGCTGCATTACGCCGTAAAGAAGCGCCTCGGCGGTCGGCGGGCAGCCGGGGACATAGATGTCCACGGGCACGATCCGGTCGCAGCCGCGCACGACGCTGTAGCTATAGTGGTAATAGCCGCCGCCGTTGGCACACGAGCCCATCGAGATGACGTATTTCGGCTCCGACATCTGATCGTAGACGCGGCGAAGCGCCGGAGCCATCTTGTTGCACAAGGTGCCCGCGACGATCATCACGTCCGACTGCCGCGGAGATGCGCGCGGCGCGGCGCCGAAGCGCTCCATGTCGTAGCGCGGCATGTTGACGTGAATCATCTCGACCGCGCAGCAGGCGAGACCGAAGGTCATCCACCACAGCGAGCCGGTACGCGCCCATTGGAACAACTCCTCGGTCGACGTGACGAGGAAACCCTTGTCGCCGAGCTCGGCATTGATGTCGTCGAGGAACGCCACGTTGGGCAGCGTCCCCGGCGCCAAAGGACCTTGGGTCGGGCTGAGTTCTACTCCCACTCCAACGCACCTTTCTTCCATGCATAGACGAGGCCGAGCGCCAGCTCGACGATGAAGATCATCATCGAGATCCAGGCGGTCCAGCCGAGATCGAACACCGAGACCGCCCAGGGATAGAGGAAGGCGGCTTCGAGATCGAAGACGATGAACAGGATCGCGACGAGGTAGAAACGCACGTCGAACTGGCTGCGCGAATCCTCGAAGGCGGGAAAGCCGCACTCATATTCGGTGAGCTTCTCCGGCGTCGGCTGATGCGTGCCCGTCAGGCGCCCCACCAGCATCGGCAGGAATACGAAGGCGCTCGACAGCACCAGCGCCACGCCGAGGAACAGCAGGATGGGCAGATATTGCGATAGATCGACCAATTGCCTTCTCGCAGATGCGGAATTTGGTGCGGCTTTAGGCCCGTCGACCGAGTGCGGCAAGGCCCGGAAGCCCTGAGAATCACTCGCAACAAATGATGCTTGCAAGGGTGCGAATATCACGCCCTCGCAACCGGACGAACGAGCGGCGCTATCGGTTCCGCAGCGCCCCTGCGACCAGCTTGTGGAGCTTCGAATGCAGCCCATCGTTGGCGACCAGATACTGGTTGCGCTCGCGCGCCATATCCTGCCCGCGATAATCGGTGATGAAGCCGCCGGCCTCCTTCACCAGCAGCATGCCGGCCGCCACGTCCCAGGGCTTGAGGTTCGATTCCCAATAGCCGTCGAATCGGCCCGCGGCGACCCAGGCGAGATCGAGCGCGGCCGAGCCGAGTCGGCGGATTCCCGCCACCTCGGGCGCCACCGCGCCGAAGATCCGGGTCCATTCGACGAAGTCGCCGTGGCCCAGGAACGGTATCCCGGTCGCGATCAGCGCATCGGCCAGATCGCGCCGCGCGGAGACGCGAAGCCGCTGGTCCTGCACCCACGCGCCCCTGCCCTTCTCTGCCCAGAAGCTCTCGTCGGTGAGCGGCTGGTAGATATAGCCGTGGGTGACTTCGGGCTTGCCCTGCGTCCCGTGCGGGTCCTCGACCGCGATCGAGATGCAGAAGTGCGGGATGCCGTGGAGGAAGTTGGATGTGCCGTCGAGCGGATCGATGATCCAGCGCGGCTTGTTCGGATCGCCGGCGATCTCGCCGCGCTCCTCGACCAGGAAGCCCCAATCGGGCCGCGCCTTCTGGAGCTCCTCGATCAGCGTATCCTCGGCGCGCTTGTCGGCCAGCGACACGAAGTCGGCGGGGCCCTTGCGGCTGACCTGGAGGTGCTGGACCTCGTTGAAGTCACGGCGCAGACGCGGGCCTGCCTTACGGCATGCCTTCTCGATGACGGTGATCAGGCCTGAATGGGCTACCATAAGACACCTATAGCCCTCTCCCCTTCAGGGGAGAGGGTTGGGAGAGGGGCAATATCGGGTGAGGGAATCGAGCAGCCCCCTCTCCCCTACCCTCTCCCCGCAAGCGGAGAGAGGGAGATTTTGGTTCAGTCCGCGCGGCGGACGTAGGTCTGTTCGTACACGTCGACGACGATGCGCGTGCCGCTGGCGATGTGCGGCGGCACCATGATGCGCACGCCGTTGTCGAGCACTGCTGGCTTGTACGAGGACGAGGCGGTCTGGCCCTTCACCACGGCGTCGGCCTCGATGATCGTCGCTTCGATCGTGTCGGGCAGCTGCACGCTGATCGGCTCCTCGTCGTAGAGCTCCATCACCACGTCCATACCGTCCTGCAGGAAAGCGGCCGCGTCACCGAGCAGGTCGCGCGGCAGCGTGGTCTGATCGTAAGTTTCCTTGTCCATGAAGGTTAGCGTGTCGCCGTCCGCGAACAGGAACTGGAAATCCTTGGTATCGAGCCGTACGCGCTCCACCGTCTCCGCCGAGCGGAAGCGGACGTTGTTCTTGCGGCCGTCGCGCAGGTTCTTGAGCTCGACCTGCATATAGGCACCACCCTTGCCGGGCTGGGTGTGCTGAATCTTCACGGCGCGCCAGATGCCGCCTTCATATTCGATGATGTTGCCGGGACGGATGTCCACGCCGCTGATCTTCATGGGATCGAGACCTGTCGCTGAGAAAGAGCTGAGGCGGGCCCCTTAGCTTCCGACGCGGCATCCGGCAAGTCAGCGCCGCTGCGCGAGCACGGCGTCTATCCGCCGCTGGCCCTCCGCGCCCCACGGAGGAGGCGCGCTGAGGTCAGGAAGTGTCTCATAGGCGAGAGCATCCTTCGGAATGGCTACCCATGGGTGTTTGGTGACGGTGAAGAAATGCGCGGTCGGCACCACCTCGCGGCTGAAGTCGAGCGTCCCGACGCGCACCATGCAGACGGCGGCGCCGAAATCGGCATGGTGACCCCACAACACCGTCGCGCATCGTGGACAGCGCGCGCTTCCCTGCGCGATCGGATCGCCCGGCTCAGGGGCGAACACTTCGGGCTGACCCTCGCCGATCTGCTCGACATGCACGGCCTCGATCATCACGTTGAGCGCGAAAGCGCTTCCCGAAGTGCGCTGGCACATGCGGCAATGGCAGCAGTTCACGACGATCGGATCCGCCGTCAGCCGATAGCGCACGTACCGGCAGTTGCAGCCACCTTCCAACATCATGCCCTTCCTTGCCGGATGGGAACATAATACGAACATCAGTTCCCTTGCGCAAGCATCGGATAGGGATTGATCGGCTGCCCCTGCCACCAGCGCTCGCCCGGCTGCATCTGCGCCATGCCGAAATGGAGGTGGAAATTGCCTGCGCCCGCATTGCCGGTGTCGCCCACGAAGCCGAGCAGGTCCCCGGCCTTGACCGCCACCCCTTCCGCCACGCCGGGCGCGTAGCGCTGCAGGTGGGCATAATAATAGCTCCAGCGCCGGTCCGGCGAACGGACGTAAAGCGCGATCCCGCCGCCGCCGCTGCTGTAGAACAGCTTCTCGACCGTACCGGGCGCCGCGGCGACCACCGGAGCGCCGGCAGGGGCCATGATGTCGGTGCCCTCGTGCGTTCGTTGCCCGTTGGCGCGCGATTGTCCCCAGCTGTCGACGATCTGCGCGCGGGCCACGCCTTGGACCGGCACGAGCAGGCCGGCAGGAGCATCAATCGGTGAAGCTTGCGCTGCGGGTGCCTGCTGAGGCGTCGCCGCCGGGCCCGGCACCGCCGCGGGATGCGGGGGCACGACCCGGATCATCGAGGCGAGCCCGGCCACCACCAAAAGCAGAAGCACCCCCGCTCCCATCGCCCAGGGTCTTACCATGGCTTCACTCCCGGAACACTGCCTGCGTCCCGGGCTTCACCATCAGGGCGAGCCGTGCGGCGTCCCAGTTGGTGAGCCGGATGCAGCCGTGGCTCTGGGTGCGGCCGATGTTCTGCGGCTCGGGCGTGCCGTGGATGCCGTAATGCTCCTTGGAGAGATCGAGCCAGACGACACCCACCGGGCCGTTGGGGCCCGGCGGCAGCAGCGCCTTGTCGTCATCTGCGTCGGCATCCCAGAACAGGTCCGGGTTATAGTGGAACTTGGGATTTGTATCTATGACGTTGATCTTCCAGGTACCAATCGGAAGCGGATCGTGCCGGCTCCCCATCGTCGCGCTGAACTGGGCGACGAGCCGGTTACCGGCATCGAACACCTTGAGCGCCTTTTCGGACTTGTCGACGACGAGGTGGTCGGCCGCGGGCTGGCGCGCGTCGATGTTGAGATCGCTCAGCGTCTGGCGCCATTCGGGCTTCCAGTCGCCTCGATAGTCGCGCGATTGCGGCAGGACATTGGGGAAGCGGAAGGTCGCGCCGGGTTCGATGGTGGCGCCGCCGGGGTTGAGCTCCACCAGCACCTCGGGCGTGGTGTGGAACATCTCGGCGAGCTTCTCGAGCGGGCGTGTATAGGCGAGCGCGGGCAGCTTGGCTTGCTTCTCCGGATCGCTCGGCATCGGCCGGATAAACGGCCCGCGGAGCATCGCCGGCTCGATCGTCACCTGCGCGAGCGGGCGGCGAGCGCGATATCGATGAAGCGCCCGGAGCGTGGCGCGGTCGAGCTTCCCGGTCACCGGCAGCTCGCGCGACGCCTGGAAGCCGCGGAGTGCCGTGGTGAACGACTGGCCTTCGCGCCCGTCGACTATGCCCGGCGAGAAGCCGAGCGAATCGAGGATGACCTGCGCATGCATCGTCGTGAAGTCGATCGGCGGCTTGCCTGCCGGCGCCTTCGGCTGTGCGGCCAGTGGGGCCGAGGCCAGGGAAGCTAACAGTGCGGCGACACCAACGGATTTACGCAAGGGCAAGCTCCTGACCAACAAAGGTTAGTCAGGAAACGAAGCCGGTCCGCGGTGGTTTCGTCAGCCTTTGAGTACTTCCTGGAACGCCCTTACCGTCGCCGCCTCGTCGCCGCTCCACACCGCGCCGGAGACCGCGAGGAAATCCGCTCCCGCGTCGATCAGCGGCCGTGCGTTCGCCGGCGTGATTCCGCCGATCGCCACGCAGGGCAGCTCGAACACGGTGGTCCACCAGCTCAGGATCGCCGGCTCGGGGCGGTGCCGCACTTCCTTGGTCGTCGTGGGATAGAAGGCGCCGAACGCGACATAGTCGGCGCCCGCCTCGCCCGCTTCCATCGCCAGATGGCGGCTGTCGTGGCACGTCACGCCGATCTGCACCGACGGACCGAGGATCGAGCGCGCCTCACGAGCGTCGCCGTCCTCCTGTCCCAGATGCACGCCGTCGGCGCCGAGCCGCTTGGCCAGGCTGACGCTGTCGTTGACGATGAACGCTACCTCGCGGTCGGCGCAGATGCGCTGGAGCGGCTCAGCCAGCCGCGCGGCCTGGTGCTGGTCGACGTCTTTCACCCGGAACTGGAAAGCGGCGACCGGCCCGGCATCGAGCGCCCGCGCCAGGCGGTCCGCGAAGCCGCCCCCCACGTCGAGCGGCGAGATGAGGTAGAGCTGGCACGGTGGCCGGCGATCGTCGCGCACGAACTGATCCGCAAAGCCCTCCAGCGCGTTGTCGGCGTCGAAGTCATCTTCGGGATCAATCATGAGTCACTCCGGTTTCGCGGCGATCCGCATTGGCTGTTCGGGCTGGATCTACCGCCATTGGCGTGGCCGCTTCTACCCCGAGAAGCTCGCGGTCAAGAACTGGTTCGCCTTCTACGCCGAGCATTTCGACACCGTCGAGATCAACAACAGCTTCTACCGCCTCCCCAAGGCCGAGACTTTCGACGCGTGGCGCGAGCAGGCGCCGCCGGGATTCCGCTACGCCGTCAAGGCCAACCGCTTCCTGACCCAGGCCAAGAAGCTCAAGGATTGCGCCGAGCCGCTGGAGCGGATGATGCCGCCCTTCCGGCACCTCGGCGAAGCGCTCGGTCCGATCCTCTACCAGCTTCCGCCGCGCTTCCGGCTCAACCTCGAACGGCTCGAGAGCTTCCTGCAGATCGTGCCCAAGGACGTGACCAGCGTCTTCGAGTTCCGCGACAAGAGCTGGTACGCCGATGAAGTGTTCGCGCTCCTCGATCGCTACGGCGCCAGCTTCTGCACGCACGACATGCCGGGGCTGGAGAGTCCCCGCAACGCCGTCGGCCCCGTTGCCTACCTCCGCTTCCACGGCGGCCAGGGCAAATATTGGGGCCGCTATTCGGACGAGGCACTCCTCGCCGCCGCCGACTGGATGGCCGCTCAGGCCCGCGCCGGCCGCGAAGTCTGGGCTATTTCAACAACGACACCGATGCCGCCGCCATCCAAGACGCTCTCACGCTCAAGGCCATGACAGCACAGTCTACCCACTAGATTATCGGCGCTCCGGCCCTCCCCCTGCTGCTACCCCCTATAAGAATCCAAACAATCGCCAGGGAAGATCCTCCGATGACCAATTCCAAGCCGCACTTCGTTCTGCTCAAGTCGATCAACGGCGAACCGATGCTGGTGAACCTCCCGCTCGTCCGCACCGTGACGACTATCGACCTGGCCGGCGGCGAAGTCGGCGTGATCTCGTTCGACAAGGCGCACGAGGTCGTCATCGGCTCGACCGTCGCGGACGTGCTTACGGCGATGGCCGAAGCCCCGGTCACCGTCGGCTGATCAGCGGGCCGGCGGGTTGAGCCGCACCACCGGGCGCGTCTCCGCGCTGATCTCGAACGCCGCGATCAGCGGACGCCCCTTGGCGATCGCCTCGCGCACCGCCGGCAGCTGGAGCGACGCGGCGTGGGTCTCCTTATTGTCCCAGATCTCGGTGATCCAGAGGGCGTCGGGGTCCTTCGCATCCTCCGCGATCAGATAGGCCAGGCACCCGAGCATCGATTCGGTGCCGCTGGTCAGGATCCCGATCAGTTCGGTACGCTTGCCCGGCTGCGCCTTGATCCTGCCTATCATTCCGAAGGTCGGAACGGGCATTTCCTGTTTCATCTCGCCTGTCTCCTGCGCCAAGGCTCCGCCGCCCAGCATCGCCAGGGCCAGGCCGGCAAGGACCGGGCGGCGCGCGACGCTCATGCCGGCACCGCGACCTTGTCGGTCGACGCGGCATAGATTTCGTCGATCGCGGCGCCCAGCGCGGCGTCGAACTCGGCATCGCGCATCTGGTGGCGCAGATCCTCCAGCAGCGCGCGGCTGAAGCTGGCGATCATGCCGCGGTTCTTCGCGAGCTCGGCGCAGGCTTCGGGCCGCTTGTACCCGCCCGAGAGCGCCACGACGCGCAGCACCCGCGGGTGATCGACCAGCGGGCCGAACAGCCCGGCCTGGGCGGGGATCGAAAGCTTGAGCATCACCTTGTCGTCACCCGGAAGCGCGTCGAGCGCTTTCAGCAGCTCCTCCTGCAGGATGCGGTCGGCCTCCGCACGCTCGGGGCTCTTGATGTTCACTTCGGGCTCGATGATCGGCACCAGCCCGGCGGCGAGCACCTGGCGGGCGACATCGAACTGCTGCTCGACGATCGCGGCGATGCCCTGCCGGTTCGCGAGATTGACGACCGAACGTTCCTTGGTGCCGAACACGCCCAGCCCCTTGGCACGCGCGAGCAGCGCGTCGAGCCCGGGGATCGGCTTCATCAGCTGCACGCCGTCAGCTTCGGCTTCGAGGCCCTTGTCGATCTTGAGGAAGGGGACGATCCCCTTGTCGATCAGTGCCTGGGGGGCGGGCTTGCCGCCCACCGTGCCGTCCATCGTGCGCTCGAACAGGATCGCGCCGAGCACCTTGTCTCCGGTGAAGACCGGCGACGAGATGATCCGGCTGCGCATCTGGTGGATGAGGCCGAACATCTCCTCGTCGCTCGACCAGGCGCCTTCCTCGATCCCATAGCCCTTGAGCGCCTTGGGCGTGGAACCGCCGCTCTGGTCGAGCGCGGCGATGAAGCCCTGGCCGTTGGCGATCTTGGCCGTCATCTCGGAAGCGTTCATATCGTTTCTCGTCCCCATCCTCAGGTCACGGTCGGAACGCGCGCCGCAGTGCCCGCGATCCGATTCGCAGCGAAGCTCGTTTCGCTATTGCAGCACGTTTCGCGGCTTGGAAGGCTGACAACGATAGCCAGCGATCCAATGCCCGGGACGCGCGGCGATCCGAGCGAGTCGAGGGGCGGAACGACGGCGGGCCAGCCCTGCTTGACTACGCCTTAACTTGACACTTGGTTGACACTGGGTTGACGCGATAGCGTGATTTTGCAGCGACGCGACGGTGAAGCGCCAGCGAAGCGACAGCGACGCCACAGTCGCTAGACACCGATGCGACAGCGAAGCGCCACTCACGCGACAGGGAAGCATCTGCGACGCGTCGCCTTTGCGACACGCAAACGCCGCGTCCGTGAAGGAAAAAGTCCTGCTGCTCGCCCATATTCGAACGAAAGCAGAACAAATCCTATTTTACAAGCCCTGAGGGCGATCGATTGCGTAGACGATCATCGCGCCGAAGGGGTCGCCTTCGGCATGATCCGGGTGGCGGAAGTCGAGGTCGGCGCGGCGGCGCATGCCGAGGCGCTCCATCAGCCCCCAGCTGCGGGTGTTGGAGATCGTCGTCCAGGCAGCGATGCGCGGGCGCGTAGTGTTGGCCCAGCCCCAGGCGATGCTCGCCTCGGCCGCTTCGCGGGCGATGCCCTGCCCCCACCACGCCTCACCGATGCGCCAGCCGATCTCGAGCTCCTCGGGAACCGGGGTGCCGGGGTGCCCGCCGATGCGCAGGCCGCATACGCCCGCAAAGTCGCCGGTGTCGCGGATCTCGACTACCCACATGCAATGGCCGAAGCGCGCCTGCTGCTCGATCTGGCGATCGATGATCGCATCGTGCTTCGCCCGCGGCACCGGGCCGCCGAAATGCTCCATCATCGCCGGGGTGTTGGCGAGCGCGTGGAAGACGGGTTTGTCTTCCTGACGCCATGGGCGGAGGCGGAGGCGTTCGGTGGTGATCATTCCATTCTCCGTCATCCCCGCGAAAGCGGGGATCCATCTCCTGTACGCGCCCGGGATTCAACAGCTGTGGTGTCCCGCGGCTTCTCTCCGAGATGAGCCCCCACTTTCGCGGGGGTGACGAAGATGCGGGTCATTCCGCGAGCAAGCGCGCCGCCAGGGGTGCGTGATAGGTGAGGACACCCGAGCAGCCGGCGCGCTTGAAGGCCATCAGCGTTTCCATCACCAGCGCCTCGCGGTCCCCCGCTCCGGCCGCGGCCGAGGCTTCGATCATCGCGTATTCGCCCGAGACCTGATAGGCGAATACAGGCACCTGGAACTCACTCTTCACACGCAATATGATGTCGAGATAGGGCAGCCCCGGCTTCACCATCACGCTGTCCGCGCCTTCGGCGATGTCGAGCGCGACTTCGCGCAACGCTTCCTCGGCGTTGGCGGGGTCCATCTGATAGGTCTTCTTGTCGCCCTTGAGCAGTCCGCGGCTGCCGACCGCGTCGCGGAACGGGCCGTAGAAGCCCGAGGCGTATTTGGCGGCATAGGCCATGATCTGGACGTTGACATGGCCATTGGCCTCGAGCGCGCCGCGGATCAGCCCGACGCGGCCGTCCATCATGTCCGACGGGGCGACGATGTCGGCCCCCGCCTCGGCCTGCACCAGGGCCTGATCGGTGAGCACCGCGGCGGTGGTGTCGTTGAGCACATAGCCGGCGGCATCGACGATCCCGTCATGGCCGTGGCTGGTATAGGGATCGAGCGCGACATCGGTGAGCACGCCGATCTCGGGCACCGCATCCTTGATCGCCCGAATCGCCCGGCACATCAGATTGTCGGGATTGAAGGCTTCGCGCCCATCGTCGGTGCGCAGCTCGTGCGGCGTATTGGGGAACAGCGCCACGCACGGGATGCCCAACGCCGCGGCTTCCTTCGCGCGCTCGACGATCGCCTTGACCGACCAGCGCGACACGCCCGGCAGCGAGGCGATCGGCTCCTCTTCCTCGCCGGCAGTGACGAACAGCGGCCAGATCAGATCGGCGGGGGTGAGCACATTTTCGGCATACATGCGCCGGCTCCAGGCGGCGGCACGCGTGCGGCGGAGGCGAAGCGCGGGATATTGAGTCATGGGCGCGCTGATGCGCCCTCAGCAATTGGGTTGCAAGCGCCCGGCGGGCTCGCTGGCAGCGAGCGCCTCTTCCTCGATCTCGACCTGCTCGGGTGGCACCGCGAGCACTTCGCTCCGCCAGCCGCCATAGCGATAGTAGAGAGTCGCGAACAGCAGCGAGAAGGCCGAGCCGACCGGGAAGGCCAGCCACAGCGCATCGCTTCCGAGCCAGGGCTGGGCCCCGAACGCGAAGCCGAGGCGGATCGGGAACATCGTGATCGCGAGGATCACCAGCGGCGGCACCGTGGCGCCGTTCGCACGGACGGTGGAGAAGAGCACCATCGTCGCGCCGAACATGACGAAGGTCCAGCTCGCGAGAAGCTGGATGTGGCGCGCGATCGGGATCGCCGGACTGTCGCCGCCGACGAACAAAGCCATCACGGGACGATCGAACAGGAGGATCGCGATGATCACGAAAACGGTGATCGCCGTATTGTAGATCAGCCCGGAGCGCGTGATCGCGCCGACGCGGTCCCAGCGCCCCGCGCCGATATTCTGCGCGGCCATGCTCGACACGGCGACGCCGATCGCCATCGCGGGCATCTGGATATAGGTCCAGAGCTGCTGCGAGACCGCATAGGCGGCCGCGGTATCGACCCCGAGCCGGTTGACCAGCCCGACCATGCTGAGGCCGGCGGTGGACATCACCAGCATCTGCGCGCCCATCGGCAGCCCCTTGGCGACGATCGTGCGGATCAGCGCCTTTTCGGGGATCAGGTAGCGCAGCTCGGCCCCTCTGAGGCGGATCGGCAGGTCGCGCCGATAGACATAGACCAGCAGGCCGAGCGAGGAGATCACGCCCGCGAGCAGCGTCGCGGTGGCCGATCCGGCTATCCCCATGCGCGGGAACGGGCCGATCCCTTCGATGAGCAGCGGATTGAAACCGGCGTCGATCACGACGCTGAGCACCATGAACCAGAGCGGCGTGAGCGAATCGCCGGTGCCGCGCAGGCTCATCTGGATGAGCACGCCTAGCATCGTGAACGGCAGGCCGAGGAAGATTACGCGAAGATAGTCGAGCGCCATCCCCCGCGCCTCGCCCGGGGTGGCGAGCAGGCGGAGGATCTGCGGGGAGAACAGCCAGCCGAGGATCGCGATCAGCACCGCGCCGCCCATCACCAGCCCGATCGCCGAGCCGAAGGCGCGCCGCGCCGCATCGACATCGTGACGGCCCATCGACTGGCCGATCAGGATCGTCGCCGCCATGCCGAAGCCGAACACCGCCGAGAACATCAGGAACATGATGATGTTGGCATTGCTGGTCGCCGCCAGCGCCTGCTCGCCAAGGAAGCGGCCGACCCAGATCGAGTTGATCGAGCCGTTGAGCGACTGGAGGATGTTCGAGCCGAGCGTGGGCAGCGCGAACAGAAGCAGCGTCTTGCCGATCGGCCCCTGCGTCAGGTCTCGCGTCGCGGCGCGGTTCGGGGCCATGCACTCTCCATCGGCTGCGGATCGTCCCGCCCGGGACAAACGTTACCCGCCCGATACGTTCCGGATGGAAGGGCAGGATGGCGGAAGCAAAGGCGCGTGCGGCGATGATCGTCAACACCCGATCGCGCAGCGGCCGTCGTTCGTTCGAAAGCGCGCGTGCGCGATTCGAGGCGCTGGGCTTTGCCGTGGATGCCCATGCCGTGGACGATCCGGCAGCGCTGCCCGCGGCCGTCGAGCGCGCGCTCGACCGGGGAGCTGCGCTGCTGATCCTGGGCGGGGGCGACGGGACGATCAGTTCGCTCGTCGATCTGATCGTGGGGCGCGGGGTGCGGCTGGGGGTGCTGCCGCTCGGCACCGCGAACAGCTTTGCGCGGTCGCTGGGCATCCCGCTCGACATCGACGGCGCAGTGGATGTGATCGTGAAGGGCGCGCCGCGGCGGATCGACCTGGGGATGATCGGCGACGACTATTTCGCCAACGCCGCGGCGATCGGCCTCTCGCCCAAGATCGCGGAAACGGTGCCGCATCTGGCGAAGCGCTGGTTCGGCCGCGCGGGCTATCTGGGCTGGGCGGCGATCCAGTTCCTGCGCTTCCGCCCGTTCACGCTGATCGTCGGCGAAGGCACGGCGGCAGAGCGGCTGCGCGTGGTGGAGGTGCGCATCTCCAACGGCGCCTTCCACGGCGGCACCGAGCTGGTCGATTCGGCCGAGCTCGACAGCGGACGGATCGTGGTTCAGGCGGTGAAGGGCCATGTGAAGCGGCGGCTGGTGCGCAACTGGGCCGCATCGATCCTGCGGCTGGAGGCGCGGCACGAGGACACGGTGGAATTCACCGGACAGGCGCTGCGGATCGCGACCGAGCCGGTGCTGCCGATTTCGATCGACGGCGAAGTGCTGGCGAAGACGCCGGCGGTCGCGAAGATCGCCGCCGGCGTGATCGAAGTGATGGCGCCGGCGGAAGGCTAACCGAGCCGCGCCAGCGCCGCGGAGAGACGCTCGGCCTCGGCGGCCTTTTCGGCATGATCGGCGCGGGCTTTCTCGACTGCCTCCGGCTTGGCGCGTTCGACGAAGCTGGGATTGTTCAGCCGGCCTGCCAGGCTGTCGCGCTCCTTCTCGGCCGCGGCGATCGCCTTGGTGAGGCGGGCGCGTTCGGCTTCGAGATCGACCACGTCACCGAGCGGCAGCACATAGGTCGCCTCGTCGACGATGATCTGGAGGGCGCCGCCAGCGGGGATATCGTCCGAAGCCTGATCGACGCGGGCGAGGCGGGCGAGCGCTGCGTCCTGGCGCGCGAGGCGGGCGGCGGTGTCGGCCGAGGCGTCGCGGACGTGGACCGGCAGGCGCGCGCCCGGGGGCACGTTGAGCTCGGTGCGCGCGGCGCGGATCTCGCTCACCAGCCGGATCAGCCAGTCGATCTCCTGCGCGGCCGCGGGATCGAGCGCGCGGGCGTCGGCCATCGGCCATTTCGCCACGATCAGCTCATATTCGCGCGGGCCCATCTTGGACCAGAGCTCTTCGGTGATGAAGGGCATGAAGGGGTGGAGCATGACCAGGATCTGGTCGAGCACCCAGCCGGCGACCGCGCGGGTTTCGTCCGCCCCTTCGGCACCCTCGGTCTGGAGCACGGGCTTGATCAGCTCGAGGTACCAGTCGCAGAACCGGCTCCAGGTGAACTGGTAGATGCTGTTGGCTGCCTCGTCGAAGCGCAGGTCCGCGAGTGCGAGGTCGAGCGTCTGGACGGTCGCGACGGTCTCCGCGACGATCCAGCGATTGACCGCGAGGGTCGCCGCTGGCGGCTCGATCGTGCGGCTCGCGGCGATGCCGTTCGACTGGCAGAAGCGCGCGGCGTTCCAGAGCTTGGTCGCGAAGTTGCGATAGCCCTCGACTCGCTTTTCATCCATCTTGATGTCGCGGCCCTGGCTCTCCATCGCGGCCATGAAGAAGCGCAGCGCATCGGCGCCGTACTTGTCGATGAGCCCGAGCGGATTGACGACGTTGCCCTTGGACTTGGACATCTTCTGCCCGTCCGCAGCGCGTACCAAACCGTGGAGATACAAGGTCTTGAACGGCACTTCTTTCATGAAGTGCAAACCCTGCATCATCATCCGTGCATCCCAGAAGAACAGAATGTCGAACCCCGAGATGAGCACGTCGTTGGGGTAGCGGCCCTTGGCCTTCACATCCTCGTCCGGCCAGCCCATCGTCGCGAAGGGCCAGAGCGCGGAGGAGAACCAGGTGTCGAGGACGTCGGGGTCCTGGGTGAGCGCGACGCCCTCGCCTGCCTCGGCCTGCGCCTGCTCCGCGGTTTCTGCAACGAAGATGCGGCCGTCCTCGGCGAACCACGCCGGGATCCGGTGGCCCCACCAGAGCTGGCGCGAGACGCACCAGGGCTGGATGTTCTCCATCCAGTTGAAATAGGTCTTTTCCCAGCTCCTGGGCACGATCTTGGTCGCGCCCGAGTGGACCGCCTCGATCGCGGGCTTCGCCAGCGTCGCGGCGTCGACATACCATTGATCGGTGAGCCAGGGCTCGATCACCACGCCCGAGCGGTCGCCATAGGGCGTCGCGATCGTGCGGGGCTCGGCGTCGTGCTCCTCGCCGTCCTTGTCGACGTGCGGGATCAGGAAACCCTCGGCCTTGAGCCATGCGACCACCGCCTTGCGCGCCTCGAACCGGTCGAGGCCCAGCAGCTCCTCCGGGATCAGCCCGTCGGCGGTCTGCGTCACGCGCGCCTTGGCGTCGAGCATGTTGAGCATTTCGGCCGGCTTGATGCCGGCGCGCTTGCCGACTTCGAAGTCGTTGAAATCGTGGCCGGGCGTGATCTTGACCGCGCCCGAGCCGAGCTCGGGATCGGCATGCTCGTCGGTGACGATGGGCACCAGCCGGCCGGTGATCGGCAGCCGCACCTTCTTGCCGACCAGCGGCTTGTAGCGTTCGTCGTCAGGGTGCACCGCGACGGCCATGTCGGCGAGCATCGTTTCGGGGCGCGTGGTCGCGACTTCGATGAAGCCGCTACCGTCCTCGAGCGGATAGCGCAGGCGCCAGAAGCTGCCCTTGACGTCGACGGTCTCGACTTCGAGGTCGCTGATCGCGGTGCCGAAGCCCGGGTCCCAGTTCACAAGGCGCTTGTCGCGATAGATCAGCCCCTGGCGATGAAGCTCGACGAACACCTTGAGGACCGCCTTCGAAAAGCCGTCGTCCATCGTGAAGCGCTCGTTGGCCCAGTCCATCGAGCAGCCGAGGCGGCGGAGCTGGCGCGTGATCTCGCCGCCGCTCTCCGCCTTCCATTCCCACACCTTCGCGACGAATTCCTCGCGGGTGAAGTCGGTGCGCTTCTGCTGCTTTTCGTTGAGCTGGCGCTCGACCACCATCTGGGTGGCGATGCCGGCATGATCGGTGCCGACTACCCAGCGCGCGTCCTTGCCTTTCAGTCGCGCGTGGCGGACCAGGATATCCTGCAGCGTGTTGTCGAGCGCATGGCCGATGTGGAGGCTACCGGTGACGTTGGGCGGCGGGTTGACCAGCGTCCAGGGATCGGCGCCGGGGCGCTCGGGCGCGAACAGGCCCTTTTCCTCCCAATGGCCATACCAGCGGGATTCGATTTCGGCGGGGTCGAAGGTCTTGGGAAGCTCGGTCGTCATGCGCTGCCCTTAGCCAGCGGCGCCGCGCGCGTCACCCCACCCCGTGCTCCTGCGAAAGCAGGAGCCCAGAGTCGCAAGCGATGCCCCGTGTAACCCTGGGCTCCTGCTTTCGCAGGAGCACGAGGTTCACTGCTGAGGCCTGGTATATTTCCCCAGCCAGCCGAGCACCTCGCTATACCATTGCATCGAGTTCTTCGGCTTGAGCACCCAATGGTTCTCGTCGGGGAAGACGAGCAGGCGGGAGTCGATCTCGCGCCGCTGGAGCGCAGTGAATGCGGCCAGCCCCTGGGTGTAGGGAATGCGGAAATCCTTCTCGCTGGTGATGACGAGCTGCGGCGTCTTCCATTTGGTGACGTGGTGGACGGGGTTCCATTTCTCGAAGGCCTCGGGGTCCTCGAAATAGGCCTTGCCGCCATGCTCCCACTCGTCGAACCACAACTCCTCAGTCTCGTACGCCATGGCCCGCGCATCGAAGACTCCATCATGCTGGACGATGCACTTGAACCGATCGGGCCACTGGCCCTCGATCCAGTTCATCATATAGCCGCCGTAGGACGCGCCGAGCGCGCAGGCGTTGTCGGCATTCAGGTAAGAGAATTTGTCGGTCGCGGCCTTGAGGCCCTTCTGCAGGTCCTCGAGCGGCCAGCCGCCCCAATTGTTCTGGATCGCATCGGTGAAGGCTTGGCCGTAGCCGGTGCTTCCGTGGAAATCGACCGAAACCACGGCATAGCCGGCGCCCGCGAACACAGCGGGATTCCAGCGATAGGACCAGCTGTTGTTGCTCGACCCTTGCGGCCCGCCGTGGACGATGAAGGCGATCGGCGCCTTGGCACCGGCGGCAAGGGTCGGCGGCCGGACGGCATAGCCCCAGACCTTGTCGTTGTTCGCGCCAGTGAAGCTGAAGCGCTCGACCTTGGGCAAATCGATCCCCGCGAGCTTCGCTGCGTTGACCGAGGTCAGCCGCTCCACCTTCTTGCCCGAGAGACGGTAGAAATCGTCGGGCGCGGTGAGGCTGTTCATGCTGAACACCACGCCACCTTTCACCGGCACGACCGCCGAGACGACGCCCTCCTGCGTAAGCCGGGTCACCTTCCCGCTCTGCGCATCCACCGCAAAGATCGGCTGCTCCTGCGTGTCCTGCGCAGTCACATAGAGCGTCTTGCCGTCCGCAGCCCAGGCGATCGAGGCGACCGAGCGATCCCAATCCTGCGTCAGCGCGCGGACTTCGCCGGTGGCGAGGTTGCGCAGCTTGAGCAGCTGACGATCCGACTCATAGCCCGCGCGCGCCATCGAGGCCCAGGCGAGCCACTTGCCGTCGGGCGAGACGGTGGGGAGCGTGTCGGTGCCGTCGTTGTCGGGCGTGAGGTTCACCGGCGGCGCCGATCCGTCGGCAGGCGCGGCGAAGATGTCGAGGTTGGTCGAAAGCGGTTCGATCCGCCCTGCCTCGCGCAGCGCGAAATAGACTGTCTTGCCGTCGGGCGACCAGGCGAGCTCCTCGCCGCCGCCGAAAGGCTTGGATGGGGTATCGCCGATCAGCGATCCGATGATCGGCGTGCCGTTGCCGCTCGCCCCTTGCGGGCCGAAGGGCAGCACGAACAGCTGGGACCGGTCGCCGTTCGACCATGTATCCCAGTGGCGCACGAAGAGCTGGTCGTAGGTGCGGCCGGAGCCGGCGTTGGGGTCCTTCTTGACCATCGCCGGCTCCAGGTTCGGTGCGCCAGGCTTGCGATCGGCCCAGACGAGCAGCTTGTCGCCGGTCGGCGCGACCTTGAAGCCGCTGAAGCCGCCCGGGACCGCACCGAGCTTGACGGCAGCGCCGCCCGCGCCCGGAACGCCCCATATTGCGTCCTCGCCGCCCTTGTCCGACTGGAACCAGACTGTCTTGCCGTCCGCCGAGAATTGCGGGCTCGTCTCGTTCACATCGGCTTCGGCAGCGAGCTTCTCGGGCGCCACGCCCTTCTTCGTGAGATCGAGACGCCAGAGATCGTATCGGCCGCGGTTCGCGGCGAGGTCGGTCTCGCGCTGCTGCCAGACGAGCCAGCGTCCATCGGGGGAAACCGTGGGAGCGCCGACGCGGGAGAGCGTCGCTACGTCCTGGATGGTGAGGTCCCGGGCAGCGGCAGGTGCGGCGGCAAAGGCGAGCGCGACGCTCGCGAGCAGGAGGTGCTTCATGGGGCGAGGTAGAGCAAAGCCCGGAGTGCGGCGCAATATGGGATGGCGCGGAACGCGATTCCGGTCCCTTCTCCCATTCGTCACCCCGGCCTTGTGCCGGGGTCCACTGGGCAGCCGGGCCATACCGTCTCGGCGCGCGCCGGGACCAGCAGCGAGCGCGCAAAGGGCGCATATATACCCTATCCGCCCCCGATCGCTGCGGCATGACTCGCGGTAGAGTGGACCCCGGCACAAGGCCGGGGTGACGGAGGAGGATTTGGAGCAGCCCGCCGCCGCCAGCGGCTCACCGCCCGCTGGTGATGCGCGAGATTTCGCGTGCGACCATCGCTTCGACGATCTGCGGCAGGTTGGCGTCGAGCCAGTCGCGGAGCATCGGCTTGAGCATTTCGCGCACCAGCCCTTCGAGCGTGTCCGATCCGGGCACTTCGGGCTTCACGAGGATCCGCGAGAGCGCCTCCAGCGGTTGACGAGTCGCTTCCATCGCCTGCTGCGAGAGGATCGGTTCGGGGGCCGGGCCGGCTGCCGGGGCAGTCGCGCGTTCGGTCTGCTCCGCGGCGACGGCTTCGCGCAATTCGAAGACTTCGCGATCGGCAGCCTCGTCCGCCGGCCCCTGCTCTATTTCGTCCGAAGGCGTTTCCCGGGCGCGGCGGACGCGCGCACCGGTGGCGGCATCGCCTTCCTCGGCGATGATGCGCTTGATGGAGGAGAGGATCTCCTCCATCGAAGGTTCGGCGCTGATATCGCCCATAGCCGGCACCTTCTCCTCAACTGGCCCGGCTAACCCAATCAGGGATTCTGGGGGTTGGTGTCAACGTCGCGTTGCAGCACGGGGTCCAGACCGACAGGCGCGACATTGGCTCCCTGCGCCGGAGTCTCGCGAGTCGGAGTGCCCACCGGCTGCGGCTCGGGATCGTCGTTCCAGTCGCTCCAGTCGCCACGGACACGCTTGTAGTTGGCAGCCGGATCGTAGAGCGGCCCGCCTTCGAGGCCGAGCTGGTCCGCCTGCGCGCGACCCATCGCCGCCAGCAGTGTGAAGCCTGCGACATAGGCGTCGCGCTCGGCAGTCACATAGTTGACCTGCGAATTGAGCAGTTCCTGCTCGGCGTTGAGGATATCGAGGATCGTGCGCGTGCCGACGCTGTTCTCGGCGCGGACGCCCTCCAGGCTGAGCCGGTTGGCCTCGACCGCGACACGGTTCGATTCGATCACGCGCAGCGCCGACTGATAGGCAGCGTAGGCCGAGCGTGCCTGGGCGATCACGCCGCGCTCGGTGAGCGTCACCTGCTCGATCGCCGATGCCTGACGCGCCTGCGCCTGACGCACCTGCGCCGCCGGCCGTCCGCCCTGGAAGATCGGCAGCGAAAGCTCCGCGCCGATCGTGCTCGAGAAGCCGCTGCCGCTCGCGCCCTGCGCTGCCGCGGCCGCCGGAATCGAGCCGAGATAATTGTAATAATTGCCGCCCACGCCGAGGCTGACCTGCGGCAGCCGGCCAGCGCGCGCCACGCTCACGTCGTAGCGCGAAGCGTCACGGGCGAGCTGCGCCGCCTCGAGATAGGGATTGTTGGCGAGCGCGATCTGTTCGGCCGTCGCCACATCGTCGGGCAGATTGGGCAGCGCCGGCGGTGGCGCGAGCACCCCCGGGGGCGTGCCGATCACGCGGATATAGGTTTCGCGACTTCCGATCAGCCGTGCCTCGGCGGTGCGCAGCTGGCTGCGCGCGAGCGCGAGCCGCGCTTCGGACTGAGCGACGTCGGTGCGAGTGAGATCGCCCACCTCGAAACGGTCGCGCGTCGCCTGAAGGTTCACTTCGAGGACGTTGACGTTCTGCTGGTTGAGGCGAACGATCGCCTCATCGCGCATGACATCGACATAGGCAGTGACCGCCTGCGTGAAGATGTCCGATTCGGCACCGCGCAGATCGGCCTGCCCGGCTTCCACGCGCCGTTCGGCCGCGCGCACCGAATTGCGCACGCCCCCGCCGCTGTAGATCGGCTGCGACAGGTTGATCCCGAGCCGGCCCTGACGAGTCGGCGAAATCAGGTTCGCGTCGCTGTCGTACAGGCTCGAGTTCACCGAGCCCGTCGCGTCCGCTCCCGGGAGGCCGCGCGAGCGGGCAATCGGCACATTCTCGTCGTTCGCCCGCTGGTTGGCCCGCTCCGCCTGGAGCTCCGGATTGCTGTTATAGGTCTGGACCAGCGCATCCCGCAGGGTCGTGGTCGGGACGGGAGCCGCCGCGGGGGCAGCAGCGGCGGGAACCGTACCCTGCCGCTGGGCCGCGGTCTGCGCACTGGCAGGAACGGCGATCGCGGCAAGGCTGACACCAAGGAGCAGAGAGGAAAATCGCATCAGCCTCATCTTTTGATCAGAATTGAAAGGTCCGTAGGCGTCGGAAACCAGGAAGCTCTGCACATTCGATATCGACGAAGTCGATCAGCCCGAACCCGCCCTCGGACCGGCGGCCCTTGGCAAGGCGCGTGACCCCGCGATCGATGACGCCGGTGACGATCCGGCCGCCGATCGCGACCTGCTGGACCAGCGCGTCGGGAACTTGCTCGACTGCGCCGTCGATCACGAGCAGGTCATAAGACGCACCGGCGGGCCAGCCGGCGTTGAGCGGCCCCTGCACCAGCTCGACGTTCGCTTCGCCGGCGAGACCGCCGCGCGCGATCGCCACCAGCGAATCCTCTTCTTCCAGCGCGAGGACCGAGTTGGCGAGCAGGGCGAGCACTGCTGCAGCATAGCCTCCCGCTGCGCCGACCAGCAGCACCCGATCGCTCGGCTGCACGCGCGCTTCGGTGAGCAGGCGCCCGGTCGCGAGCGGCGAATTGTGGCGCCGTCCCCCGGCCAGCGGCAGCAGCGTGTCGCGATAGGCGATGGCGCGATGCTCGGGCGGCAGGAAAGCCTCGCGCGGCACCTTTGCCATCGCTTCCACCACACGCGGATCGTTGACCGCATTGGTGCGCAGCTGGCTTGCCACCATCGAATGGCGCATCGCTTCGAAGCGGCTTGCTTCGACGGGCGCAGGATCGACCGAAAGGGCCATCATTACTCCGGCTATCTGGCACAACCGTATTAGCTGTGCAATACACTTGTTGAAGACGCTGCGCTTCTATCGCGGCGCAGCGAGATCGCCAAGCGACTTGCACCAAGGCATCGGCCGGGCGCAAACTGGGTTCGGGCCGCCAACGCGTTAACCCTTCGTTGAGAGAGGTTACGCAACAGTAAAGGAATAGCGAGACCAGCACGTTAAACGCGGGGAATCCTATGGTGGAGCAGGCCGGCGACAGGCTCGAGTCCGCAATCGCGCGCCGTGTGCTCGATCAGTTGGCGCAGTGGCGCCCCACTCCACGCGACGTGGACGCCAATGCCTTTGGACTGGAAGGCTCGATGCGCAACCGCGAGCTGCTGGCAGTGATGGAAGCGCTCTGCGACGCCGGACTGGTGATGTACGAGGCGATCGTGGTCCGGAACCGCGCGCCCTGTTTCCGCGACGCAGTCATCACGACGAGCGGATATGCGGCGCTCCAGGCGATGCGCCGGAAGGACTCGCGCTAGCCGTGTGCTTACAGCTCCGCTCATGCCGAAAAGACGCAGCTTCAGCGAGTCGGCCGCTACAGCGACTCCGACCTGTTTTCTATCCGGCGAATGGCGATTTCTCCCCGGCCGCAATCGACGTACTAGCTAAACCGGTTTCCGCCTTTTGAACCTAGTAGTTGACACGAGGCGACCGGCCAGCGCATTTGCGCGCCTCACCGCTCGGATGGCCCGATGGCGGAGTGGTTACGCAGAGGACTGCAAATCCTTGCACGCCGGTTCGATTCCGGCTCGGGCCTCCATCCTCCTTCCCCGCGGACAATAAAAAAGGTGCCTGCGACTGGCACAGGCACCTTTCTGTAGTTTTGTCGGGGTTTTAGCGGCGGCAGTTGCTGCCGCCGCGCTCGATCTCGCGGCCGGCGAGTGCGCCCACGCCCGCACCGATGATGGTGCCAGTGGTGCTGCGCCCGCGGTACGAGCTGCCGCGGCCGATCTCGCCGCCCAGCAGACCGCCGGCGATCGCGCCGAGGATCGTGCCTGTGGTCCCGTCACTGCAGCGGCGATAGTTGCGGTAGCGATAGCCGTCACCGCGGTAGTTGCGATAACCGTCGCGGTAATCGCGGCGATAGCCATCCCGATAGCCATCACGATAGTCGCGGCGATAATCGTCGCGGTAATCGCCATAGCCATAGCGCTGTGCCGCGGCCGGAGTAGCAGCCATGCCGCCGACGACGACGCTGGCGGCAAGCGCGGCGCTGATCAGATGCTTCTTCATATCGTCCTCCTCGGAGGCATCGGTGCCTCAATCTGGAGCCCTTTTGGCACGAGTCGCGTGCAGCGCGCCTGAACGCACCCGTTAGCCGGCGTTCAGTTAGCCGGCGTTCATCCGCCATTCCCCCCGCCCACGATCGCCGCTAGCCTTGATCTATGGGTGAATTGCTGCTGGTGATCGACGAAGGCACGACATCGACGCGCGCGATGCTGTTCGAGCCTTCGGGCAAATGCCTGGCGTCGCATGCCGAAGAACTGACGCAATATTATCCCGGGCCAGGGCTGGTCGAGCATGATGCCGCCGAGATCTGGGAGCGCAGCTTCGCCTGTGCGGCCGCGATGGTCGAGAAGGCCGGCGGCCCCGATGCGATTGCCGCAATCGGAATCACCAACCAACGCGAGACGATCGTTTTCTGGGACAAGATCACCGGCGAGCCGCTGGCGCCTGCGATCGTGTGGCAGGACCGGCGCACCGCCGCTCTGTGCCGGCAGCTTCGCGAGGCTGGCGAGGAGCCCGCGCTCCAGGCCCGCACCGGGCTGCTGCTCGATCCCTATTTCTCAGGCACCAAGATCGCCTGGGCGATGGAGCATTGGCCGCAGCTGCGCGAAGCCGGGGAGCGGCTCGCGATCGGCACGGTCGAGAGCTGGCTGGTGTGGAAGCTGAGCGGCGGGCTGCACGTCACCGACGCGACCAATGCCTCGCGCACCTTGCTGATGGGCCTGGGCAGCGGCGGGTGGAACGACAGCCTGCTCGACATGTTCGCCGCGCCCCGGGCCGCGCTCCCCGAGATCGTCGATTGTGCGGGCCGGTTCGCCACGACGAGCCTGTTCGGCGGCGCGATCCCGATCTGCGGGCTTGCGGGCGACCAGCAGGCGGCGACGATCGGCCAGGCGTGCCTGACCAAGGGCGAGACCAAGGCGACCTATGGCACCGGCGCCTTCATCCTCGCCAACGCCGGCACCACGCCGCCTTCATCGAAGCATCGATTGCTCGCGACCGTGCTCTGGCAGCTTGGCGGGCGCCGCACCTATGCGATCGAAGGCGCGGTGTTCGTTGCCGGGAGCTTGGTCCAGTGGCTGCGCGACTCGCTCGGCCTCGTTACGAACGCAGCCGAAACGGAAGCGCTCGCGCGGTCGGTGCCCGACAGCGGCGGCGTGTTCCTCGTGCCCGCGCTGAGCGGCCTCGGCGCGCCCTGGTGGGAGCCGGAAGCGCGCGGCGCGCTCTCCGGGTTGAGCTTTTCGACGAGCCGGGCGCACATCATTCGCGCCGCGCTCGAGGCGATGGCACATCAGAGCCACGACCTGAAGACCGCCTTCGCTGCCGACGGCGCCGACTGGTCTCGCCTCCGTGTCGACGGCGGCATGGTCACCAATGACTGGATCGCGCAGGATCTCGCCGATGTCCTCGACATACCCGTAGATCGGCCCGACTTCGCGGAGACGACGGCGCTGGGCGCGGCGATGCTGGCGGGGGTTGGTTGCGGGTTGTTCGCAGGGCTGGAAGAAGCAGCGCAGATGCGTGGCGCCGTTCGGACGTTCGAGCCGGAGATGGAGGCGAGCATGCGGGAAGCGCGGCTGACGGGATGGGCTAATGCGGTGCATTCGATCGTAACCTCCGCGAAGGCGGGAACGACGAGCTAGGACCGATCGACATTCAGGCCGAAGCACGCCGCATCCGCCCATTCCACCGGTCACCCCGGACCTGTTCCGGGGTCCACTCCGCCTCGCTGGCTGCCAAGGAGCCTCTTGCCCAGCCCTTGTCTCCAGGTGGACCCCGGACCAAGTCCGGGGTGACGGTTGGGAATTGGCTGGCCAAAATCCGAATGTCGATTGACCCTAGTAGTTCACGCCGCTTCTTCCCCCGCGAACAGCGTCTTGAGCTCCGTTTTCAGGATCTTGCCGTTGGCGTTGCGCGGCAGCGTATCCTTCACGAAGCGGATCGCCACCGGAACCTTGAAAGCTGCCACGCGCGCGCGCACCCATTCCTGCAGCTCGGCCTCGCTCGCCTCCATGCCCGGCGCGAGGTGGACGACCGCGGCCGGCTCCTCGCCCAAGGTCCGGTGCGGGATGCCGATCAGCGCGCAGTCGGTCACCGCGGGGTGCGCGTAGAGCACGTCCTCGACTTCCGACGAGTAGATGTTCTCGCCGCCGCGGATCACAATGTCCTTGGCGCGGTCGACTATGTAGAGGAATCCCTCTTCGTCCAGCCGCGCGAGATCGCCGGTGCGCACCCAGCCATCGACAAAGGTCTGCGCGGTTTCCTCGGGCTTGTTCCAATAGCCCTTCACGATCATCGGGCCCCTCGCCCACAGCTCCCCGACTTCGCCCACGGGAAGCTCGCGATCGCCTTCGAGCGTCATGATCTTGAGGTCCGCCGTCGCCACCGGGAGCCCGGCGCTGGTCGGCCGCATCAGATAATCCTCGGCCGAATGGCTGGTGACGGTGGCCATCGTCTCGGTCATGCCCCAGCCGTTGCCCGGAAGCGCGCCGAACTCCTCGTATATCCGCTTCACCAGCTCCGGCGCCGAGGGCGCGCCGCCATAGGCGATCGTCTCCAGGCTCGATAGGTCGTATTTGTGGCGGTCCGGGTGCTCGAGAAGCTGCCAGGCGATCGTCGGCACGCCGCCGGTCAGGTTGACGCGCTCGCGCTCGATGATCTCCATCGCCTGCACCGGATCCCAGCGCCGCATGAAGACGATCGTCGCACCCGCCGCCATCATCGCCATCAGCCCGGCGCTGCACGCGGTGACGTGGAACAGCGGAATGACGAGCAGCGAGGTCTTGTGATCGGGCGTCGCGGGCGGCGTTTCGCCCCGGCGCAGCAGCGTGCGCGCAGTCGAATAGCCGCCGGACAGGATGTTGGTGACGATGTTGCGGTGCGTGCCCAGCGCTCCCTTCGGGGAGCCGGTGGTGCCGCTGGTGTAGAAGATCGTAACATCGTCGTCGGGCTGGATCGCAGCCTGCGGAAAGGGAATTTCGGGAAGCGCAGCCCAGGCGGCGCGGGTCCCGATCAGATCCTCCAGCCGCACGGCTTTGCCGCCCGGGGCTTCGTCGGCACGGCTCACCACCACACGTTCCAGGCCGGAAAGATCGTCGTAGCAGTGCTTCAGCCGCTCGTGTCGTTCGCGGTCGACGAACAGCACCCGCACGCCGGAATCGCGCAGGCCATATTCGAGCTCGCCGCCGGTCCACCAGGCATTGAGCGGCACCACGATCGCGCCGATGCTCGCGATCGCGAAGAAGATCGTCGGCCATTCGGGCAGGTTGCGCATTGCCAGCGCGACTCGATCGCCCTTCCCCACGCCCATTTCGGTGAGCCGCGCGGCGAGGTGGCACACGGCGCGATAATTCGCGTCATAGGTGACGCGCTCGTCTTCATAGATGGTGAAGACGCGATCCCCATAGGCGCGTACCAGCTGCTGGAGCGCGGCGAGCGACGGCGGCGCGTTCTTCCATACGCGCGTGGGGACGCCGCCGATATCCGCCATCTCCATTTCGAAACGGGCGCCTGGGGCAGTGAGCAGCGCCTTCGCCTGCTCGAGCGACATCTTGGGCCAGTCAGGGTCGAGCGGCACGATCGGTTCAAGGGCCAAGGCGCGATCTCTCCATCGTTTCCGAATGTTGGGTTTGCCGTTGGGGCAACGCCATCATTGAACGTTAGTGTTGATTCAAACGGCGCTCAAGGCAATAGAAGAAGCGTGTCTGAACGATGACGCTTCCGACGCGATTCGAAAGAGAGGTATGCCCTGAGCCCGATATTCGTCCAGCCAGAAAGCCACGGATTTTCGTCCGCGCGGCTGGCGCGGATCGATGGCTTTGTGAAGGAGCGCTATCTCGATTCGGGCAAGCTCCCGCACGCACAGCTGCTGATCGCGCGCGACGGCGAGATCGTCCATTTTTCGCATCAGGGTTCGGCGCGCGAGGGCGGTGCGGCCCTGGACGAGAGCAGCTTGTTCCGCATCGCATCGATGACCAAGCCGGTTACCAGCCTCGCCTTCATGATGCTGGTGGAAGAGGCCAAGGTCGCGCTCGACACGCCCGTTCATCATGTGCTGCCCGAGTTCAAGGGGATCGGAGTCTACGCCGGAGGCGGCGGTGGCGCGCCGTTCGTCACCAGGCCGACCGCCGAGCCGATGCGGATGGTGGATCTGCTCCGCCACACTTCCGGCCTCACCTATGGCTTCCAGAACCGGACCAACATCGACGCCGCCTATCGCACGGGCCGAATCGAGAGCTGGCACGGCAATCTCACGCTCGACGAATTCGTTGCCGCGCTGGCCAAGCTACCGCTCGAATTCTCGCCCGGCACGGAGTGGAATTATTCGGTCTCGACCGACGTGCTCGGCGCAGTGGTGCAGCGCGTCTCCGGCATGCCGCTCGACCGCTTCTTCGCCGAGCGCATCTTCGGCCCGCTCGGAATGCGCGACAGCTTTTTCCAGATTCCCGACGACAAGTTGGACCGGCTCCCGGATTGCTGGACGCTGAGCGAGGATCGGCGACCGGTGATGTACGATCGAGGCGATGAATCCGCCTGGGCGAAGTTTCCGCGGCTGGTATCGGGCGGCGGCGGCCTCGTCTCGACCGCGCTCGATTATCACCGCTTCTGCACGATGCTGCTGAACAAGGGCGCGCTCGACGGCACCCGCATCGTCAGTCCCAAGACGATCGAACTGATGACGATGAACCATCTCCCCGGAGGGGCGGACCTTGCGACCCTGTCGCGCGCGCTGTTCAGCGAGACCACCAACGCAGGTGTCGGCTTCGGGCTCGGCTTTGCAGTGACGACCGATGTCGCGCGGACGCTGATGCCTGGGTCGCCGGGCGAATTCTATTGGGGCGGAATGTTCTCGACTGCCTTCTTCGTCGATCCCGTCGAGCGGATATCGATGGTGTTCATGACGCAATTCTCGCCCTCGATGCTCTACCCGATCCGGCGTGAGCTCAAGACGATGATCTATTCGGCGCTGGCCTGACCGCGCACACGAACGACAGGAGAAGAGGATGTCCCCCATCACCACCAGCCGCCAGGGCGAAGTCCTGATCATCACTTCGGACAACCCGCCAGTGAACGCGCTCGGCGCCGCGGTGCGGCAGGGGCTGCAGGCGGGCATCCGCGCGGCGGCGAGCGACGACGGCATCAAGGCAGTCGCGATCGCCTGCGCCGGCAAGACCTTCTTCGCGGGTGCGGACATCACCGAGTTCGGCAAGCCGATGCAGGAACCCGGACTTCCCACGCTGGTCGACGAGATCGAGGCGCTCGACAAGCCGGTGGTGGCCGCGATCCACGGCACGGCGCTGGGCGGCGGCTGCGAAGTCGCGCTCGCCTGCCATTATCGCATCGCGGTGCCTTCGGCGAAGTTGGGGCTGCCCGAGGTCAAGCTCGGCATCCTGCCCGGCGCTGGCGGCACCCAGCGGCTGCCGCGCGTCGCGGGCGTTGCGCTCGCACTCGAGATGGCGGCCAAGGGTGACCCGATCTCCTCTGCCAAGGCGCAGGAAGCGGGGCTGGTCGACCGGCTCGCAGGTGAGAACAGTCTGCTCGACGAGGCGGTGGCCTTTGCGCGCGAAGTCGCGGCGCAACGCCCCCTTCCCCGCGCCTCGACCCGGAACGTCGAGGCCGATCCGGCGGTATTCGAGCAGTTCCGCAAGACCAACGCCAAGCGTTTCCGCGGCTTCGAGGCGCCCGAGACGATCATCTCGGTGATCGAGCAGACCGTATCCAAGCCCTATGCCGAAGGCGTCCAGATCGAGCGCGCGAACTTCATGAAGCTGATCATGGGGACGCAGTCGGCCGCCCAGCGCCATATCTTCTTCGCCGAGCGCAAGGCATCGAAGATCGACGGCATCGCGGAGGACATCAAGCTGCGCGACATCCGCCGCGTAGGCGTGATCGGCGCGGGCACGATGGGCGGCGGGATCAGCATGAACTTCCTCTCGGCGGGCATCCCGGTGACGATTGTCGAGATGGCACAGGATGCGCTCCACCGCGGAACCGGCGTGATGCGCAAGAACTATGAGGCGAGCGCCGCCAAGGGCCGGATGACCGCCGAGCAGGTCGAGAATGCGATGGGGCTGCTCAAGCCGACGCTGAACTTCGACGATCTCGCCGAATGCGACCTGATCATCGAAGCGGTATACGAGAGCATGGACGTAAAGAAGGACGTGTTCGGCCGGCTCGACAAGATCGCCAAGCGCGGCGCGATCCTCGCCTCCAACACCAGCTACCTCAACATCGATGAGATCGCCGCGGCGACTTCGCGCCCGCAGGACGTGCTGGGGCTGCACTTCTTCTCGCCCGCAAACGTGATGAAGCTGCTCGAGATCGTGCGCGGCGCCAAGACCGCCGACGACGTGCTCGCCACTGCGATGGCGGTCTCGAAGAAGATCAGGAAGGTCGCGGTGGTGGCGGGCGTGTGCCACGGCTTCATCGGCAACCGGATGCTGATGCCGCGCCAGGTGGAGGCGCAGAAGCTGCTGCTCGAAGGCGCGACGCCAGCCCAGATCGACAAGGTCCATGTCGATTTCGGCATGCCGATGGGCCCCTTCCAGATGGCCGACCTCGCCGGCACCGACATCGGCTGGCACCGCGATCCCAACCGGATCGAGAACATCCGCGACGCGCTGTGCGCCGAGGGCCGCTGGGGGCAGAAGAAGAGCGCGGGTTTCTACGATTACGACGAGAAGCGCACCCCCTCGCCCTCCCCGCGCGTCGCCGAGATCATCGAGGATTTCCGTAACCGGACCGGCACGCCGCAGCACGAGGTGACCGAGCAGGAGATCGTCGAACGCACGCTCTACACGATGGTCAACGAAGGCGCGAAGATCCTCGCCGAGGGCATGGCGCAGCGCGCGAGCGACATCGATGTGGTGTGGATCTATGGCTATGGCTGGCCGGTGTACCGCGGCGGGCCGATGTTCTGGGCGGATACCGAAGGGCTGAGCAAGATCGTCGCCGCGCTGGAGAAGCACGGCTTCGAAGTCGCCCCGCTGCTCCGCGAGAAGGCCGAGAACGGCGAGAAGTTCAACAAATGAGCGACCTGGATCAATTCCGCGCCGAGACGCGCACGTGGCTCGAAGCCAATTGCCCGCCCTCGATGCGCACACCGCCGCGGAGCGACAAGGAAGTCACCTGGGGCGGGCGCAATCCCGAATATGCCCATCCCGACCAGAAGCTCTGGCTCGACCGCATGGCCGCGCGCGGCTGGACGGTGCCCGACTGGCCGAAGGATTATGGCGGCGGCGGGCTCTCGCCGGCCGAGACCAAGATCCTGCGCGAGGAAATGAAGCGGCTCAACTGCCGCAACCCGCTCAACAGCTTCGGCATCTCGATGCTCGGGCCGGCGCTGCTCAAATATGGCAGCGAGGAGCAGAAGCTGGAGCATCTGCCGAAGATCGCGCGCGGGGAGATCCGCTGGTGCCAGGGCTATTCCGAGCCCAACGCGGGCTCCGACCTCGCGGGGCTTCAGACCAGCGCGGAGGACAGGGGCGACCATTTCCTCGTCAACGGCCAGAAGGTGTGGACCAGTTATGCCGACAAGGCCGACTGGATCTTTTGCCTGGTGCGCACCGACAAGAGCAGCAAACAGGGCGGGATCAGCTTCCTGCTATTCGACATGGCCTCGCCAGGTGTCAGCACCAAGCCGATCCAGCTGATCAGCGGCAACTCGCCCTTCTGCGAGACCTTCTTCGACGATGTGAAGGTTCCCAAGGCGAATCTAGTCGGCGAGCTCAACAAGGGCTGGGACGTCGCCAAATATCTGCTCGGGCATGAGCGCGAGATGATTTCGGGCTTCGGGCTGGGCGGGAGCGGTGGCGATCCGATGATCGAAGCGGCACGCAAGGGCGTCGATCCGATCCTGCGCGCGCAGATCGCGCTGTTCCAGGTGCGCTCGCGGGCCTTTGCTGCAATGTCCGAGAAGTTCCTCGACGAGCTCAAGGCGGGCCGGGCACATCCCGCGCAGCCTTCGATGATGAAATATTACGGGACCGAGCTGAACAAAACGCGGCACGAGCTGCAGATGGCTGCTGGCGGCGCGGATGCGCTCGAATGGGAAAGCGAGGCTTCGGCGCACGGCGCCGCGGCGCGTGCTTGGCTGCGGACCAAGGCCAATTCGATCGAGGGCGGGACCAGCGAGATCCAGCTCAACATCATCGCCAAGCGGATTCTGGAACTGCCGTCCTAAAGCCCTCTCCCCTCCGGGAAGAGGGTTGGGAGAGGGGCAGGTGCCAACAGCTCTCCTCCAGCCCCCTCTCCCCAGCCCTCTCCCCAATGAGAGAGGGAGCAAGGAAGAATGAAATGCCCCTCTACCTCAACGACGAACAGGCGATGCTCCGCGATACCGCGAAGGAGTTCGTCGCCGATGCCGCCCCGGTCTCGCACCTCCGTGCGCTCCGTGACGCGGACGATCCCACGGGATTCTCGCGCGATCTGTGGAAGCAGTTCGCCGAGATGGGCTTCACCGGCATCCTCATCCCCGAGGCCCAGGGCGGGCTCGGGCTCGGGCATGTCGAGGCTGGCACGGTGCTCGAGGAGATTGGGCGAAACCTCTCCCCCTCCCCCTTCCTCACCACAGCCGTCGCCGCGGTCGAGGCGCTCAAGGGCAGCGCGCATGCCGATCGCTGGTTCCCCGGCATCCTGGCCGGCGAGACCGTTGCAGCGCTGGCGATCGACGAGGGACCGAAGCACAATGGCGTAGTCGCGATGCGAGCCGAGCGCGCGGGCAACGGCTTCCGACTCTCGGGCGCAAAGACGTTCGTGCACCACGCGCATGTCGCCGATCTGCTACTCGTCGCGGCGCGAACCGAGGGGGGAGCGACGCTGTTCGTGGTGCCGAGCGACGCGGCTGGCCTCGCCGTCGAGCCCCAGCGGCTGGCGGATTCGAGCATCGCCTCGCACCTGCGCTTCGACGGCGTCGAAGTCGATGCCGATGCGGTGGTGGGCGAAGTCGATGTGGGCGACGGTCCGCTCGGGCGCTTGCTCGCCGCCGGCCGCACCGGCGCATCGGCCGAGTTGCTCGGCGTCGGCGGCGGCGCGATGGACATAACCGTCGGCTATCTCAAGGAGCGCAAGCAGTTCGGCGTACCGATCGGCAGCTTCCAGGCGCTCCAGCACCGCGCCGCGCATCTCTACAGCGAGATCGAAATCGCGCGCGCCGCCGTGCTCAAGGCGCAGCAGCGGCTCGACGCAGGCGAGGAAGCGGCGGAGGCAGTCTCGGTCGCCAAGGCGATGACCGGTCTTGCCACCAGCCTTGCGGTGCAGGAGGCTGTCCAGATGCATGGCGGCATCGGCATGACGGACGAATATGATGTCGGCTTCTACATGAAGCGCGCGCGCGTGCTGGCCGAACTGTTCGGGGATGCGAACTTCCATGCCGACGCGCTGGCCGTAGCGGCAGGCTACTGACTACGCCCGTTCGCCCTGAGCTTGTCGAAGGGCGTTCTTTCTTGAGCGAGAAGAAGGGTGCTTCGACAAGCTCAGCACGATCGGTTTGAGAAATGCCTGAACTCACTCCCCAGCAACTGGTAGATCAACTCACCACCTTGCTCGATGTCGAGGAACTCGACACCGATCTCTACCGCGGCCCCCGCCAGCCCGGCGGCGTCGGACGCGTGTTCGGCGGGCAAGTGATCGCCCAGGCGCTCCAGGCGGCGCAGCGCTCGGTCGAGGACGGCAAGGCGGCGCATTCGCTCCACGCCTATTTCATGCGGCCCGGCGACGAGGATCATCCGATCATCTACCGCGTCGTCCGCGATTTCGAGGGACGCAGCTTCGCCACGCGCCGCGTGATCGCGATGCAGAAGGGCCAGCCGATCCTCAACATGGCGGCATCCTTCCAGCGCGAGGCCGACGGGCTCCACCACCAGTCGGAGATGCCCGAGGTTCCCGATCCGGACGCGCTGCGCTCCGAACGCGAACTGCGCGACGAGATCAGCGATCAAGTGCCCGAGAAGCTCCGCCGCTTCTTCCTGCGCGCGCGGCCAATCGAAATCCGCCCGGTCAACCCGCGTAACTGGTTTCAGCCGGTGCCATCCGAGCCCGTCCAGCACAGCTGGTTTCGCGTCGTCGCGCCGCTGCCCGACGATTCCGCGCTCCACCGCGCGATGCTAGCCTACGCCAGCGACATGACGCTGCTCGGCACCTGCATGCTGCCGCACGGCGTCAGCTGGCTCACCGGCCAGGTGCAGACTGCGAGCCTGGACCATGCCGTGTGGTTCCACGAGCCGTTCCGCTTCGACGAATGGCTGCTCTACACCACCGACAGTCCTTGGGCCGGCCACTCGCGCGGTTTCAACCGCGGCCGCATCTACAGTCGCCATGGCCGACTGGTGGCTAGCGTGGCGCAGGAAGGGCTGGTCCGGCTGCGCGAGCGCTCTGAAGGCCGGGGCGAAGGCTCCTAAGCGGTTGGTCTCTCAGTGCTCCTGCGAAAGCAGGAGCCCAGAACAAGTGCGGTGCTTCACTACCCTAGGCTCCTGCTTTCGCAGGAGCGCGGGGCTAACGGTAACTAACCACCAACCGCGCCTCTAGAACGCCGGCTTGCCGAACTCCTGCCGCGTCACCGGGTGGCTTGAGGATAGGCCGCCGTCGACTACCCATGCTTGGCCATTGACGTAGCTCGCTTCGTCGGATGCAAGGAACAGCGCCACCCTGGCGATTTCCTCGGGCGCGCCGGCGCGGCGCAGCGGGTTGAGTTGGCCCAGCTTGTGCTCCTTGCCGACTTCGCGCGCATAGTCGAACGCACGCTTGGTCATTCCTGTCTCGATCAACCCGGGGCAAATCGCGTTTACGCGCACGTTCGAAGTCGAGAGTTGCTGCGCGGCGGTCTGGACGAGATTGATCACTCCTGCCTTGCTCGCCGAATAGGCCGGTCCGCCAGCGCCGGAGCGCAGCCCCGCCACGCTCGCGGTGCACAGGATGGCCCCGCCGCCGCGCTCCACGATCCGCGGGGCGGCGTGCTTGATCGCGAGGAAGGGGCCGATCAGGTTGACGCGCAGCACCTCGGTCCAGAGCTCGGCGCTGGAATCGAAGATGCCAGCAGCGCCGCCCGAGATGCCGGCGTTGGCATAGAAGACGTCGAGCCCGCCGAAACGATCGCAGGCAAGCCCAACGGTGCGCTCGACATCGGCTTCGGAACCGGCATCCATCTGATGCGGCAGGATCGAGTCATAGCCCTCGGCGGTGGCCGCCACGCTCTCGCTCAGATCGGCGGCGATCACCTTCGCGCCCTCAGCCGCAAAGGCCCGCGCCGTCGCGCGTCCGATCCCGGAGCCTGCGCCCGTGACGATGACGACCTTGTTCTCGAAGCGCACTTTCGTCCTTTCTCGTCATCCCGGCGAAAGCCGGGATCTCGTCTCACAGGCCGTTCGCTTGCCGCCTGAGATCCCGGCCTTCGCCGGGATGACGGACTTAGCTATGCTCCTGCCTTGCGTGCAAACTCCCAGGCGGCAGCAGCAAGCCCTGGCAGCCGTTCGACTGTCTTCGCCGCCTGCGTGCTCGAGGCATTGCCGTCCAGCATCCTTTTCTTGATGCCCTGCACGATGCCCGTGAGGCGGAAGAGGTTGTAGGCGAAGTACCAGTCGAGGTTCGGCACCCCGTCGCGCCCGGTCGCGGCGCAATAGCGCTCGACAATCGCTTCCATCGTCGGGATCCCGGTCTCTGGGCCGGTAAGCCCCTTGACACCCGAGCGGCCCTCGGGCTCGGTCACCCAGCTCATCAGGAAATAGGAGAAGTCCGCGAGCGGATCGCCGAGCGTCGACAGCTCCCAATCGAGCACGGCGAGCACGCGTGGTTCGTTCGGCGCGAAGATCATGTTGTCGATCCGGAAATCGCCATGGACGATCGACGTGCGCGTCTGCGGCGGCACCGTGCGCGGCAACCATTCGATCAGCCGCTCGACCTCGGGAAGATCGTCGGTTTGGCTGGCGCGATATTGCTTGGTCCAGCGTGCCACCTGCCGCTCGAAGTAATTTCCGGGCTTGCCATAATCGCCGAGCCCAATCGCTTCGTGATCGATTGCGTGCAGCGCGGCGAGCGTGTCGACGATCGCGTTGTACAGGGCAGTGCGTTCGGCGGGCGCCATGCCCGGGAGCGACCCGTCCCACAGCGTTCGCCCCTCGATCATGTCCATCACATAGAAGGGCGAGCCGATCACCTCGGCATCCTCGCAGAGCCCAAAGGGTCGCGCGACCGGAAAGCCGGTGGGATGTAGGGCGACGATCAGCCGGTACTCGCGCTCGATCGCGTGCGCCGAAGGTAGGATCGGTCCGAAGGGCTTGCGGCGGAGGACGTACGCCCCGTTAGCTGAATCAATGCGATACGTCGGATTGCTCTGTCCACCCGGGAACTTCTCGATCGTGAAGGGCGCCTCGAACCCGGCGACGTTGGCAGCGAGCCATTCGCCGAGTTGCGCTTCGTTAAGGTCGCTCATGCGAACTCGATCACCGATCGCACACTGTCGCCTGTGCGGAGCTTGTCGAGCGCGTCATTGACGTCCTCGAGCCGGATGCGTTCGGCGACCATCGTGTCGAGGTCGAGCAGCCCGTCGAGGTACATCTGCACCAGCCGCGGCATGTCGATCGGGAAGCGCGTGGAACCGAGCAGCGAGCCCTGGATCTTCTTGCCCGTCAGGAAGGTTGGCCCGGGCAGGCTGACGCTATTGCCCGGTGCGATCATCCCCAGGATCGTCGCGGTGCCGCCGCGGCGCAGGATGTTCCAGGCGAGCTCGGCAGTGGCGGGACGCCCCACCGCCTCGATCGCATAATGGACGCCGCCATTGGTGAGCCTTAGTACCTCCTTGAGCAAGGTCTCGGACGACGCGTCGAGTGCATGGGTGGCGCCGAGCTTGAGGGCCAGCTCGCGCTTGTGCGGCACCGGATCGATCGCGAAGATCGTCCCCGCTCCCGCGATCTTGGCGGCGTTGATCGCCGCAAGGCCAATGCCGCCCGCGCCGATCACCGCCACGCTCTCGCCGGGGCGAACGCGGCTATCGTTGAACACCGATCCCGCGCCGGTGATCACCGCGCAGCCGAGCAGCGCGGCGCGATCGAGCGGCATATCCTTGCTGATCGCGACGCAGGCATTCTCGTGCACCAGCATCATCTCGGCGAAGGCCGAGAGATTGAGGAACGGCGCCAGCGGGGTGCCGTCGGCCAGCGCGAGCCGCGGATCCGCATCCTGCGGACGGCGTGTCGACGGATCGATGCACAGCGATGGCCGCCCCGTGACGCACATCTCGCACGATCCGCAGAAGACGGTAAAGAAGGTGATGACGTGATCGCCGGGCCTGAGATGCGCGACGTCGGACCCGACGGCCTCCACCACCCCTGCTGCTTCATGTCCCGGCACGGTAGGCACCGGATGCGGGAAGGCGCCGTCGACGAAATGCAGGTCCGAACGGCACACGCCGACCGCGGCGGTGCGGATCAGCACCTCGCGAGGGCCCGGCTTGGAAACCCGCACATCGGCGATCTCGAGCGGCTTTCCGGCCTCGAAAAGTACGGCTGCTTTCACGTTGCTCCAACCTCCGCTTGCCCTGAGCTTGTCGAAGGGCCATTCTCTTCTTCCCCTCGTCCCGAAAAGCAGGACGGCGCTTCGACAAGCTCAGCGCAAACGGAAAAGGTTCATCGCGAAACTCCAAGGTCGGCCGACGATGCCCGATCCGCCTTGAATTCGGCGTGCTTGCCGAACTCGTGCCGGGCGATGGTGCGGTTGTGGACCTCGTCGGGTCCGTCCGCGAGCCGAAGAGTGCGGATGTTCGCCCAAGCGCTCGCGAGGCCGAAATCGCCCGACACGCCTGCGCCGCCATGCGCCTGGATCGCGTCGTCGAGGATCTGGAGCGCCATGCTGGGCGCCTGCACCTTGATCATCGATATTTCGAGGTGCGCAGCCTTGTTGCCCGCCTTGTCCATCATGTCGGCCGCCTTGAGGCAGAGCAGCCGCGTCATTTCGATGTCGATGCGCGCGCGGGCGACGCGCTGCTCCCAGATCGAATGGTCGGAGATGCGCTTGCCGAACGCGACACGGCTCACCAGCCGACGCGCCATCGCCGCGATCGCCTCTTCCGCAACCCCGATCGTACGCATGCAATGGTGGATACGCCCCGGGCCCAGCCGGCCCTGGGCAATCTCGAATCCCCTGCCCTCGCCGAGCAGGATGTTGCTGGCCGGAACACGGACATTCTCGAGCACCACTTCGCCATGTCCGTGCGGTGCGTGATCATACCCGAAAACCGAAAGCATCCGCTCGATCCGCACGCCGGGGGCATCGAGCGGCACCAGGATCATGCTCTGCTGCGCGTGTCGCGATGCGCTCGGATCGGTCTTGCCCATCACGATCGCAATCTTGCAGCGCGGGTCACCCGTGCCCGAAGACCACCATTTGCGGCCGTTGATCACATAGTCGTCGCCGTCGCGCTCGATCTGCGTCTCGATGTTGGTCGCATCGGACGAGGCGACCGCGGGCTCGGTCATCAGAAAGGCGGAGCGGATCTCGCCGTTCATGAGCGGCCGGAGCCATTGCTCCTTCTGCTCGCGCGTGCCGTAGCGGTGGAACACTTCCATGTTGCCGGTATCGGGCGCCGAGCAATTGAAGCACTCAGAGGCCCAGGAAATCCGTCCCATCTCCTCGGCGCAAAGGGCGTATTCGAGGTTGGTCAGCTGGGTGCCGTCGAACTCGAAGCTGTCGTCGACATGGGTCTGCCCCGAGTGGGGCGGCATGAAGAAGTTCCACAGCCCTTCAGCGCGGGCGCGGGCCTTTACTTCCTCGATCACGGGGATCACCTTCCACCGCTCACCCTCGCCGACTTGCGCGCGATACTCGGGGTAGCGCGGGCGGATATGCGTATCGATGAACGCTTTCACGCGGTCGCGGAAATGAGTCTCGCGCTCGGTCAGCGTGAAGTCCATGGCGTCGCTCTCCTGCTCGTTCGGAATCGGCTTAGAGCGTACCGCATATTCGGTAAAGAGGATTGCGGCTCCAATTCAACGCCTGCGGATTTCCATCCCCGAAACCCAAAAAACTGCTTTGGCTGCTGCCGGAATGGAGTAAGTTGTCAAACATGCAAGCGCCGGAGACGACCGCCAGGGGAGCGGAAAAGGGCACGAAACGGTTTCAGGCGAAGCGGGATGCGATCCTTGCGGCGGCCGCGGACGCGATCAACGAGCAGAGCGCGAAGGGAATGACCTTCGCCGATGTCGCGCGGCGTGTGGGGCTCAACACCACCAGCGTGACCTATTATTTCAAGCGCAAGGAAGATCTGGCAGCGGCGGCGTTCGAGCACACGCTGGAACGGCTCGACGCCATGCTCGACGAAGCGGCGGCCGAGGCGATGCCCGAGGCTCGCGTCGCGCGCTATCTCAAGATCAACATGGAACGGCTCGCGCGCATCCGCCGCGGCGAAGAGCGGGACTTCGCGGTCCTCTCGGACCTTCGCGCGATGGAAGAGCCGATGAAGGGTCAGCTGCTCACCGGCTGGCGCAACATCTTCCGCAAGACGCGCGCGCTATGGGGTGCCGACGGCACCCGCGCCGAAACCGATCTGCGCGGCGCACGCGCGCACGTGTTGCTCGAGAACACCTTCTGGCTGCCCGCCTGGCTCACCCGCTACGAAGTCGACGAATATCCGCGCGTCGAGGCACGGCTGATGGACGTGTTCAGGGACGGGATCGTCGCACCCGGGGAGGGCTGGAAGCCGCGACTGCTCGACCTCCAACATGACGAGCCCGAGCCGGGCCGGGAAGCGTTCCTGCTGGCGGCTACGCGGCTGATCAACGAACTCGGCTATCGGGGTGCCTCGGTCCAGCGGATCGCGTCCGAGCTCAACGTCACCAAGGGCAGCTTCTACCACCATCTCGACGCCAAGGACGACCTGGTGATCGCCTGCTACAAGCGCAGCTTCGACATCATCACCGAAGCGCAGCGACTGGCCGAGCAGATCGGGGGCAGCCATTGGGATCGGCTGGAGAGCACGCTGGCGACGCTGCTCGACTATCAATTCTCGGAGAACGGGCCGCTGTTGCGCACCACTGCGCTGTCCGGCCTCCCGCCGCAGGTGCGCTCCACGATGATCGACCGTTCGAACCGGATCGCGCGCCGCTTCGCAGGGATGCTGTCCGACGGCATCGCCGAAGGCTCGATCCGCGCGATCGACCCGCTGGTGGCGTCGCAGGCGCTGATGGCGCTCCAGAATGCAGCCTTCGACATGCGCAAATGGGCGAGCACCATGGCGCGCGAGAAGGCCGTGGCCTTCTACGCTTCCACGCTAGCATTCGGCCTGTTCGACGATCGAGTGCTGCAGAGCTAGCCGGAGCCCGTCGGCATCAAACCCGGGCAGCCTGGGCGCGCTTCAGCAACACGCCCGCACGCCAGTAATGGAATATCGCCCAAGGCGTGACGGCGGCGAACAGCAACATCGACCAGCGCAGGGATTCGCTTCCTAGCGAGGGCTTGAGCAAGTCGCTGATCACGCCCACGAGCGTCGGGCCAAGTCCGAGGCCGATCAGGTTGATTACTAGCAGTGTGATCGCCGCCCAGAGCGCACGTAACCGCACTGGCGCCAGCCCCTGGATCAGCGCAAAGGTGGGACCCAGATAGCTGTTGGCGAGCAGCACATAAGTGAAATAGGCCGCGATCGCGGCGACCGGGCTGCCGAGAAGGAAAAAGGCGAGCGTGAACGGGAGCGCCAGCGTCTTGAGAACCGCCACCATCAGCGACTGGGCGTGGAGCCCGTGCGAACGCGCGAGCCGGTCCGCGAGCCGGCCGCCCAGCACCGCCGACGCAGCGCCGGCGGCGCCCGCAGGCAGCGCGACATAGAGCGAAATCTCGCGCACCGAGAAGCCAAGCGAGCGCACCATGAAGCTCGGCCCCCACGCTGTCAGGCCATAGCCGATCATCGAGGTGAGAGTGACGGCCATCACCAGATGCAGCGCGGGCCGGTTGTCCAGAATCGAGGCGAAGCCCTTGCCGAGCGAGGGCGGCGTTTCATGCGCGGTATGCGCGTGCGCGTCGGATAGCCCGCGGCGCGGCTCCACCACGAACAGCCATACGATCACCGCGAGCAGCACGCCGGGAAGGCCGATCACGAACATCGCCGCCCGCCAGCCATAAGCGCTCGCCACGAGCCCTCCGATGAAAGTGCCCAGCGCCGCGCCGAGCACTACGCCCAGCGAATAGACGCCCATCGCGCCCGCGCGCCGCTCGGGAGGATAGAGGTCAGCGATGATCGAATGACTGGGAGGCGAGGATCCCGCCTCGCCGATTCCCACGCCGATGCGCGCGAGCAGCAGTTGCGCGAAGTTCTGCGCCAACCCACCGGCCGCGGTCATCGCGCTCCAGATCGCGAGGCTCACGGCGACGATGTTCTTGCGATTGGCACGATCGGCGAGGCGGGCGACGGGAATGCCCAGCGTCGCGTAGAAAACCGCGAATGCGAGCCCGGACAGCAGGCCCAGTTGGGTATCGCTGAGCGCCAGATCCTTCTTGATAAGTTCCTGCAGGATCGCGAGGATCTGCCGGTCCATGTAGCTGAAGAAATATGTGATCGTGAGCAGCGCGAGCGTCAGCCGCCGCCGCTTGAGCGCCAGGGCGTCTGCGGCGGCGTCGGGACTGGCTGAGTGGAGCATGGTCGCGGCACTCTCGATACTAGGCACCCCTGGGAAGCGACGTGCTCGCTCCCCCGGGGTGCGAGGGACTTAGAAGCGGGTACGCAGCGTCACGCCATAGGTGCGCGGTTCGGCGAGATAGGCCGAGAAGATCTGCCGCCCACCCGGATATTGCGGATCGGTGAAGGGAGCGCCCGCCGCCCCCTCCTGGAACGGCGAGTTGAACGCGACCTGCGTATAATCCTGATTGAGCAGGTTCTGCGCCCACAGCTCGATCGCCCAGCGCTCGTCACGTCCGCGAATGCCGATGCGGCCGTTCATCAGCACATAGCCGTCCTGTTCCTTCTGCGGGAACAGGTCCGAACCGGTGTTGTAGTCGCTGGTCATGCGCGTATCGAAATAGACGAGGCCGCTGAGGCCCGAGCCGCCGAGCTCCGGGGTCCACGCGAAGGAAGCGGTGGTAACGAACTCCGGCGCGTTCGACAGATTGTCGCCCGGCAGCTTGCGCAGCGCCTGATCGAGCGGCGCACCGGAAGCATTGCCGACCAGATCCTCGCGGTACTTGGTATCGGAATAGGTGAGGCCAAGCCCGATCCGCACGTCACGCGCGGGCACCAGCGAGGCTTCGATTTCGATGCCCTGCGACAGCACGCCATAGGTCACATCGTCGCCGCTGCACGAACCGGTCGTCGCCGCAGCCGCGTTGTAGTTGGGTGCAGTCGGAAACTTGCTCTGGTCCAGATCGCCGCCGTTCAGCCCCGAACTGCAGCCATTGACGTTCTGGACGAGGAAGACCGTGCCGTTGAAGGTGTTGAGCTGGAAATTCTTGAACTCCTGGCGGAAGGCCGCAACGTTCAGGCTGAACGGCCCGGTCGAATATTTCGCGCCGATCTCGAAGGCATTGACGATCTCCGGATCGAACTGAAGGTTGCTCACCAGCGCCTGAGCGCCCGCCTGCCCGCCGAACGGCGCGATCGGTGCCTTGAGCGCCGAACGATCGAGGTTGAAGCCCCCCGCCTTGTAACCGCGCGAATAGCTGCCGTAGATCAGCAAGTCGTCCATCGGCTTGTAGGAGAGCACCGCGGTGCCGGTGAACTCATCCTCGGTGCGCTCGTCGTTGATCGAGACGCCGTTGAGCTCGGCCGTCGAATTGCCCTGGCATGAGAGCGCGAGGATGCCGTCCACCACCGCAGTCAGCGACGCCACCGGACGCAGCGGCAGCAACGCAGCCTGATTTTGCGTGCAGGCCACGTTGTCGTTGCCGAACGTCGCGTTGAAGCGCTTGCGTTCGTTGGTGTAGCGCAGGCCCAGCGTCAGATCGAGGCCCTTGGCCACATGGACGATGTTGTGCGTGAACAGCGCCCAGTTTCGGCTGTTCTGGAAATATTCGTCACGCGTGCTGCCACGATCGTTGATCCCGTCGAGCCTGTCGAAGGCTGCGTAGATGATTGGTGACGCGGCACCGAAAGCCGCGGGCCGCGCCGCGAGACAGCCCGGTGATGTCGGCGAATAAAGCGCCGCGAGGCCGCCGCCCGAAATGATGCGGCAGGTCGCGAAACGGCCGTACTGGTTGCCGAAGCGCAGGTTGTCGGTAACCGTCAGGTCCTCATCGGCGTAATAGCCACCGATGAGCCAGTCGAGCGTCTCGTTGAAGGCCGTGCCCTGAAGTCGCAGTTCCTGGCTGAACGTCTTGAACTGGCGCGAGGAATTTCCGTCAGCAGCACGATAGAGAATGTCGACGTAGCTGTAATCGGTGTCCGATCCCTGATCGCTGCGATAATCGCGATAGGCAGTGATCGAAGTCAGCGTTGCTCCGCCGAGATTCCAGTCGACCTGAAGCGATGCGCCCCAATCCTCGGTAGTGCCGGCATAGCTGCGGCCCGGGCTCACATAGAGATCGCGGCTGTAAGGGTCGGTGAACGCTGCCATGGGCTGGCCCAGATCGCGGAGCACGCGAACGATGTTGTTCTGCGCCGGATCGTTGAGCCCGCCGATGAACTGGTTGATGTCCGAATTGGCGTAGACCGCGCCGCAGCAATCCTCTTCGCGCTTGGTATAGTCGCCGATCAGCCGGACGGTGAGATCGCTCGACGGCTCGAACTGGAGCTGGCCGCGAACGAAATAGCGATTGCGGTTGTTGATGTCGGTGTCGTTGGTGACGTCCTGATAGAAGCCGTCGCGCTTCACATAGACGCCGTCGATGCGGCCCGCGAGCGTGTCGCCCAGCGGCACGTTCAGATAGCCCGACAGACGCAGGTGATCGTAATTACCGTAAGTGGCCTCGCCACCTGCTTCGAAATCGGGCGACGGCGCCTTGCTCACGATGTTGATGAGGCCGGCCGAGGCGTTGCGCCCGAACAGCGTGCCCTGCGGACCACGCAGCACTTCGATCCGCTCGATCTCGCCGAGCTCATTGAGACCGATGCCCGAACGCGAGCGATAGACGCCGTCGATGAACACCGCGACCGAGCTTTCGAGGCCGGGATTGTCGCCCACGGTACCGATACCGCGGATGCGGGCCGAACCATTGGCCTCACTGCCGGTCGAGGAAACAAGCAGCGACGGCGCCACCTGGTTGAGCTGGCGGATGTCGGTCGCGCCCGATTGCTGAAGCGTCTCCGCGCTGATCGCAGAGACTGCGAGCGGCACATCGGCGAGCACCTGCGCGCGGCCCTGCGCCGTGATGACCACTTCATTCGCGTCGTAGGTGCTCTCTTCCTGCTCGGGCGTTGCGGGCGTTTCCTGCGCATGGGCAGGCGCACTGAGCGCCGCGATCAGAGCCGGGGCCGCGCAAGCGGACAGAAGGCGAATCCGCATCATCATTTCCTCTCCCACCACGGGCCGGAACGCTTGCCGGTTCCATACCCTATCCTCGAATAGGACCTGTTTCCCTCAGAGCAGTCAAGCATAACAAAGGTTGCAAGATAGGACGGGCTGTGAAGTGTTGCCCGTTTGCAATAGTCGCCTGACGCCCTCCCCAACGCAGAACCCTTCCGCCGGTCTGCGGGAAAACACGAAACTCAATATCCGCTCAGCCGAGCAAAGCGCTCCCTGTGCCAGGCGGCGTTCCCCCACATCGTCTCGAGTACGCGGGCTCGCTTCAGATAGAAGCCCGCATCATGCTCGTCGGTCATGCCGATGCCGCCGTGGAGCTGGATCATCTCGCGGCTGACGAGATTGAGCGTGTCACCGGCGATCGCCTTGGCCAGGCTCACTTCCTGGCTCACGCTCCCGCGGCCGGAATCGATTGCCTCCAGCGCGCCTTCCACCGCCGAGCGCATCAGCTCTAGCTCGGTGAACATCTTCGCCATGCGGTGCTGGAGCGCCTGGAAGCTGGCGAGGACCTGCCCGAACTGCACGCGCGTCTTCAGATAATCGTTGGTCTGCGCGAAGGCGGACTCGGCCATGCCAAGCATTTCCGCGCACAGCGCAGCCGCGGCGCGATCGGTCACCTGAGCTTGCAACTCGGGTCCACCCGACGCGAGCTTCTGCGCGGGCGCGCCGTCGAAGCGGACCTGCGCATGGCTGCGCGCATCCGTCAGCCGGCGCGGCGCGCGCGTGACACCTTCGTCACCCGTCACGAGATAAAGTCCGTCTTGCGCCGCCACGACGAAGAGCTGCGCGGAATCTCCTTCGGCGACGAACGCCTTGATGCCGCTCAGCCTGCCGATCTCGACCCTGGTCTCGATGCGCTCCGGAGTGAAACGCGGCCCCTCGTCCACTGCCAGCGTTCCGACAACCTCGCCCGCGGCGATTCGCGGAAGCCATTCGGCCTGTTGCGCTTCCGAGCCGCCGAGCACCAGCGCGCTCGTCGCGGCTGCAGTCGCTGCGAGCGGAGTCGCGACGAGATTGCGCCCGAGCTGTTCGAGCACTAGCCCGAGCGAGAGATAGCCCATGCCCGCGCCGCCATGCGCCTCAGGGATCAATATGCCTGCCCAGCCCATCTCGGCCTGCGCTTGCCATGCGGCGCTGTCATAGAATTCGGCGGGCGCCATGTCGCGGACGCGGCGAAAGGCGGTGACGGGCGATTCATTGTCCGCCCACTCGCGCGCCATGTCGCGCAGCATCATCTGTTCTTCGGTTAGGACTGCCATAACTCCCTCTCCCTTCTGGGGAGAGGGTTGGGGAGAGGGGCAAATGCCACATCCTCTCCGCTCTGCCCCTCTCCCAACCCTCTCCCCGGAAGGGAGAGGGCTTTTAGCTTATTGATGATCGAGCATCCCCAGGATGCGCTTGGCGATTACGTTGTTCTGGATTTCGGTGGAGCCGCCATAGATCGACACCGCCTTGCCAAAGAGCCAGCCGCGCACGTCGCGGAGCTCTTCCTCGCCGAACCCTTCGCCTTCCCAGCCCAGCCCAGCCATCCCGCGGATCTCGATCAGCAGCTCGGAACGCTCCTGCATGATCCTGGCCCCGACGTTCTTCATGATCGAAGAAGCGGCGGACGGCCCCTGGTTCGACTTTGCCTCAAGGCCCGCCCGCCGGAGCGTCAGCATGAAGGCGCGCAGGTCCATCTCGTGCCGCACGATGCGGTTGCGCAGCTCGGCATCGGCGATCCGCCCCTGCTCGTCCACGCCGACATATTTCTTGGCGATCTGCGAAAGCGAGGTGCCCGCGAACATCCGGCCCGCCGCCGAGCCGCCACCCGAGAGGCTGGTGCGCTCGTGCTGGAGGAGGCGCTTGCCGATCGTCCAGCCCTGGCCCTCCTCCCCGACGCGGTTCGCCTTGGGCACCTTAACATCCGTGAAGAAGGTCTCGCAGAAGGGCGACGAGCCCGAGATCAGCCGGATCGGCCGCACTTCGACGCCGGGAGCGTCCATGTCGCAAAGCAGGAAAGTGATGCCTTCGTGCTTCTTCGTCTTGTCCGTGCGGACGAGCATGAAGCATTTGTCCGCCCATTGGCCGCCGCTGGTCCAGGTCTTCTGGCCGTTGACCAGATAATGGTCACCGCGGTCCTCGGCGAAGGTCTGGAGGCTCGCGAGGTCGGAGCCGGCACCGGGCTCCGAATAGCCCTGACACCAGCGCACTTCGCCGCGCGCGATCGCAGGAATATGCTCGCGCTTCTGCTCCTCGCTGCCATATTCGAGCAGCGTGGGGCCGAACATCATCACGCCCATGCCGCCGATCGGGTTCCACGCACCGATCCGCGCCATTTCCTCCTGCAGCACGCGCGCCTCGGCGCGACTCAAGCCGCCACCGCCATATTCCTTTGGCCAAGTCGGCACGCCCCAGCCCTTCTCGCCCATCGCGACTCGCCATGCGCGCTGCTCGGCATCTTCCTCTGTGGGGCCTTCGACCGCGGACATGGCATTATCCCTGCCCTTCAGACTTGGCGGAAAATGCACCGCCAGCCATTCGCGGACCTCGGCGCGGAACGCATCGAGCGGATTCGCGGGTGCTTCGATTTCGGGTGCGGTAGCCAATTCACCTCTCCTGCAGCCCTTGGGCTATCATTTCGAAGATGCGGTATGGCAAGGCGAGCGTCAAGCGAGTCGCGATATAAGCGCGGCAGATTCTAACGTAGAGTAACGGAATTTCTTCCGGCATCGGGCCGCCCGTCGGAGCTTGATCGAACCCTGCGCAGTTTCGAAATGTGCGTATGGTATTCCCGGAGATCCCGGGCTAGCCTCACAGCATGGGAACCGGAATGAGTGCTGAGACGATGCTCGCGAGCGATTTCGCGACCCTGTCCGATCTTGTCCGCGCCCATGCGACCGAGCGGCCGGCAAAGCCCGCGCTGATCTGCGGCTCCACGATCCTCAGCTATGTCGAGCTCGATCGGCTGATGGATCGCTCCGCCGCCGCGCTACAGCGCGACGGGGTTCGTGCCGGTGAGGCGGTGGCGATCGTCGGATCCAATTCGATCGAAGTCGCCCTCGCCTTTCTAGGTGCGTTGCGCGCCGGCTGTGTCGCGGCGCCGCTTGCTCCCTCTTCGACTCCCGAACAGCTTGCCGCCATGGTAGCGGATTGCGGCGCACCGATCCTTTTCTACGATGCCGCCCATGCCGATCTCGCGGTGGAGGCGCAGAGGGTTGCGCTCGATAGGCTCAGCGGCTGGCTGGCGCCGGATGGCACCCGGCCCGAACCAGTTCATGTCAGCCCGGACGATCCGTTCAACATCATCTATTCTTCGGGAACGACGGGCGTACCCAAGGGCATCGTCCAGCCGCACGCGATGCGCTGGGCGCATATCTCCCGCGCCTCGGCGGGATTCGGGGATGCGGTGACCATGGTTGCTACGCCGCTCTATTCGAACACCACGCTGGTCAGCTTCCTCCCCACGCTCGCCTGGGGCGGGACGGGCGTGCTCACGGGCAAGTTCGATGCGCGCACGTTCCTGACGCTCTCGCAGGAACATCGCGCCACGCATGCGATGCTGGTGCCGGTGCAATATCAGCGGATCATGGCGCTACCGGATTTCGACCGATTCGATCTCTCGAGCTATCGCCTCAAGACCTGTACCAGCGCGCCCTTCTCCGCTGCGTTGAAGGCTGACATCGTCGCGCGCTGGCCGGGGCTGCTCGTCGAATATTACGGCATGACCGAAGGTGGCGGCACGACCCTGCTCGTGTGCAACGCCCATCCCGACAAGCTCCACACCGTGGGCCAGCCGATCGAGGGGCACGATATCCGGCTGATCGACGATGAAGGGGTAGAGGTCGCTCCAGGGGAATCCGGCGAGGTGGTCGGCCGCTCGCCGGCGATGATGAGCGGCTATCATGGCCGCGTCGATGCGACCGACGCGGCAACCTGGCACGACTCGCAGGGGAATCGCTTCATCCGCCACGGCGACATCGGACGGTTCGACGAAGACGGCTTTCTGATCCTGATGGACCGCAAGAAGGACCTGATCATCTCGGGCGGCTTCAACATCTATCCCTCGGACCTCGAATCGGTGCTTGCCGAGCACCCGGGCGTGGCCGACTGTGCCGTTGTGGGCGTTCCTTCCGAGCAATGGGGCGAAGCCCCCGTCGGATTCTTCGCCGGCCCCGGGGAGACCGATGAAATCCTCGACTGGTTCAATCATCGCGTCGGCAAGACCCAGCGGCTCGCGGCGCTTGAGAAGCTGGACGAGTTGCCGCGCAGCGAGATCGGCAAAGTCCTCAAGCGCGCGTTACGCGACGCCTATCTCGCCTAATGACGCCGATCGCCGATCTGCTGGCTCAGGCGACTCGCGACGATACGGGGTTCCGCACCGCTATTCCGACTGATTGGATGCAGGGCCGAACGGCCTATGGCGGGCTATCCGCTGCACTCGCGCTTCAGGCGGCAATCGAGTTCGAGCCGGACCTTCCGCCGCTCCGCTCGGCGCAAGTTGCGTTCATCGGGCCGCTCGCAGGTGAGGTCAGCGTGACTGCGACACGGCTTCGCCGTGGGCGCAATGCGGCCTTCATTCAGGCCGATGTGGTGTCGCAAGCCGGATTGGGCCTGCGCGCGACCTTCGTTTTCATGGCCGAGCTCGCTTCCGTGATCGCGCACGACGAGGCGCTGCGCGAAACACAGCGCCCGCCATCGCCTGCAGCCGAACTCTACACCGGGCCCGACGACTTCTTCACCGGCAATTTCAATTTCCTCGATCCAAAGCTCGATCTCGCCCCTGCCGAATGGCGCCGTTGGGCGCGGCTGCGCGCACGCGAGGGGCTCCATCCCATGGTCGAGCTGATGGCGATCGGCGATGCACTGCCGCCCGCCGCGTTCAAGCTCGCGGCAGAGCGCCGGACGCCGCTCAGCTCGCTCAACTGGCAGATCAACTTCCTCACCGACGTGCCTGCCACGCACGAGGGCTGGTGGCTGCTTTCGGCGCGCACGGAGATGGCGCGGCACGGCTATTCCAGCCAGCACATGGCGATATGGAACGCCGAGGGCGAACCGATCGCTGAAGCGATGCAGGGCGTCGCGATCTTCGGCTGACCGCCGATACAACTTGCGACACTTCTCCCGTGCGGTGACAAACGCGTGCGACAGCCGAGCTTCAAAAAGGCCAGGAACCGCGAAGCACGCGGGATCGCCAATGGAGTTACGTCATGAACAAGAAGATCATTGCGGCGCTGCTCGGCGCCAGCCTGCTCGCCGGCGGCGGCGCCTATGCTGCCCAGCAGAGCCAGCCCCAAACCCCGTCTGCACCGCGCGGGCCGATGATGCACGCCGATGCCAACAACGACGGCATCGTAACCCGCGACGAAGTGCTCGCCGGTGTCGACGCGCGCTTCGCCAAGGACGACGCCAACAAGGACGGCCAGATCAGCGCTGAGGAGCGCCGGGCCGCGCGTCCCGATCGAGGTCCCGGCAGGCGCGGCCAGCGTCTCGACGCGACTAACCGCTGGGCGCCGATCCTCGAGCGCTTCGACGCCGACAAGGACGGCAAGCTCAGCGATGCCGAGCGCGCGACCGCGCGCACCACGCTCGAAGCAGAGCGCGGCGCCGGCACGGGCGATCGCGAAGCCCGCCGTGCCAAAATGCTCGAACGCTTCGACACGGACAAGGACGGCAAGCTGAGCGATGCCGAGCGCACCGCCGCGCGCGAAGCCCGCAAGGGCATGCGCGGCGGGCATCATCGCCACGGGTTCGCGCGCATCGACACCAACGGCGACAAGCTGATCAGCCGCGAGGAAAGCCGTGCCGCGGCGCTGGCGATGTTCGATCGCGTCGACGCCAACAAGGATGGGCGAATCGACGCGGCCGAGCGCGAAGCCGCCCGAGCGAAGAGGAAGGCGATGCGCGATCAGCGTCGCGCTGCGGCTCCGGCCAGCGCTCCCGCGCCCTCAAGCGTAAACTGAGCCGAAACAAATACTCCCCGGACCGGCACGTGCTTGCCGGTCCGGGGCCCTTCCCTGTGCCGAGCGCCTTGCCTAGGGTCCGATCATGGCAGAAACCCCACATCTCCTGCTCGTCGATGACGAACGCTCGATCCGCGAGCCCCTTGCCCAGTATCTCACCAAACAGGGTTTTCGCGTCACTCAGGCGGGCGATGCCGAAGGTGCGCGGGCGCGGCTGGCCGCCTATGCGATCGACCTGGTGATCCTAGACATCATGATGCCCGGCGAGGACGGGCTCAGCCTGTGCCGCCATATTCGTGAGACGAGCGAGACGCCGGTGATCCTGCTCACTGCGCGCAGCGAGGAAACCGACCGGATCGTAGGCCTGGAGATGGGTGCGGACGATTATGTGGTGAAGCCATTCAGCCCGCGCGAGCTCGCCGCGCGAATCAAGGTGGTGCTTCGCCGCATTGCGGCCGGCGGCATCAAGCAGCATGCGCCCGAGACCGGCAGCTTCGCCTTCGCCGGCTGGGTCCTGAAGACCGGCGAACGCGCGCTGGTCGACCGCGAGGGCGTCTCGGTGCCGCTTTCGACCGGGGAGTATAACCTCCTTCACGCGCTGGTGACGCGTCCGCGGCAAGTGCTCACGCGCGACCAGTTGCTCGACCTGACCCAGGGCCGCGAAGCCGCGGCGTTCGATCGCGCGATCGACAACCAGATCAGCCGGCTCCGCCGGAAGATCGAACCCGATGCCAAGAACCCGACGATCATCAAGACGGTGTGGGGCGGCGGCTACACGCTCGCTGCCGAGGTGACGCGGCTTTGAGGCGTCTCGCCCCCCGCAGCCTTGCCGGCCAGATGGCGCTGCTCGTCGCCATCGCGTTGTTCCTGGCTCAGGCAATCAACTTCGCGATGCTGCTGCGCGAGCGCAGGGCATATCGCTATGGCCAGGTGATCGGCCCGGCGGTAACGCGGCTGGTCGACGCGGGCGACCGGCTCACCAACCCGACGGCCCCGCCCCGCCCTCGCCAGCGGCGGATGCTAAAACTAGAAGGACCAACACGCGTCCAGATCGTCACGGCCAATCCCATTGCAGCGGGTGAGCCGCGTCGTAGCGACATCGAAGCTGACGTGCGCCAGGCCTTCCAGGAAGCGGGCATCCAGACCGGTCAGATATTCGCGTCGCTCCGCAGCATCGATCGCGACGATCCGCTCCCCGGAATGGGTCGCGGTCGCGCCGAGCGGCTGCGGCGGTTGGGCGGCGAGCTGCGGGTGGCGGTGGAGCTTCCCGGAAAAGGCTGGCTTTCACTGCGCTCCGGCTGGCCGCGGGCGGAGCGCGGGCTGATCTGGCAGCTCGCCGGGCAAACGCTGATCCTCTACATCGTCGTCCTGATCCCGCTGCTGCTCGCCGGCCGCCGCATCGCTCGCCCCCTGCAGACTTTGGCGCGGACCGCGCGCGGCTTTCGTCCGGGCGACGGATCGGCACCGCTCGAGGAGCGCGGACCCAGCGACGTGCGCGCGGTGATCGGCGCCTATAATGCGCTCAGCCTTCGTGTGAACGCGATGCTCGATGAGAAGGATAGGATGCTCGGCGCGATCGGGCACGATCTGCGCACGCCCCTGGCCGCACTGCGCGTGCGGATCGAGTCGGTGGAGGACGAAGACGATCGAGCACGCATGGCGGACATCATCCAGGAGATGAACCGCACGCTGGAGGATATTCTCTCGCTGGCGCGTCTTGGCCGCCCCAGCGAGCCGCTGACCGACGTCGATCTCTCTGCGCTGATCGACGCCGTCGTGGAGGATTTCCGCGACCTCGATCATCCGGTGAGCTTCGAGGAGGCGCCGCGGCTGAGAATGCGGCTCCGCCCGACGCTGATGCGGCGTGCGGTGCGCAACCTGATCGAGAATGCCGTCAAATATGGCGGCGGTGGTGCCGAGGTGCAGCTGGTGCCGGGGAATAAAACGGTGGCGATCGAAGTGGCCGATCGCGGGCCGGGCATTCCGCCGGACAAGCTTGCCGCGGTCTTCGATCCGTTCACTCGGCTGGAGACTTCGCGCAACCGCGAGACGGGAGGGATCGGGCTGGGCCTGGCGTTGGCGCGCGCGATCGTGCGCGATGCAGGCGGCGACATCGCGCTCGCCAATCGAGAGGGCGGCGGTCTCGTCGCGACGATCAACCTGCCGCGCTAATATTCCCTTTCCCTTTGGGAGAGGGAAGGAGCCGCGAAGCGGCGGAAGGGTGAGGGTCGATGCAAACGATGCCGTCGACCCTCACCCCTCCCTCTCCCGTTGAGAGAGGGAGTATCTCAAATTCAGCCGACGATCTCTTCCGGCTTGAAGAAGAAGTTGATCTCGATCTCGGCGTTTTCTTCCGAGTCCGAACCGTGGACCGAGTTCGCCTCGATCGACTCGGCCAGTTCCTTGCGGATCGTGCCGGGCTCAGCATTCGCGGGGTTGGTGGCACCCATGATGTCGCGGTTGCGCTGGACGGCGTTCTCGCCCTCGAGCACCTGCACCACGACCGGGCCCGAGATCATGAACTCGACCAGATCGTTGAAGAAGGGGCGCTCCTTGTGAACGCCGTAAAAGCCCTCGGCCTGCTCGCGAGTCATCTGGATGCGCTTGGAAGCGACGACGCGAAGCCCCGCTTCCTCCAGCATCTTGGTGACTGCGCCGGTCAGGTTGCGGCGGGTGGCATCGGGCTTGATGATCGAAAAGGTCCGGGTCGCGGCCATGGCCGTGCGGCTCCTGCTTTGGGTGTTGTGGAAAAGTCGCGGCTCCCTAGTCGGGCAGCCTCGTCAATGCAAGTTCAGGCCGCCTGTTCCCAGCGGCCTGCGTCGTTCTGCTTCCAGTAGCGCCTCTCGACGCCGTCGCGTTCGGCCAGCGCTTTCCAGGCTGCCCGCGCCTCGATGATCTTCTCTTCGTCGAAGAAATGGAACGCGCGGTCGAACGCCAGCGCCTCGTCGCGCCAGACTCCATCAGCCAGTGCCACGTTTCGCGCACCGTTCGCCGGTTCCACACGCTCGGCGATCAGTACCGGCTGCTCGGCATCGAAGCCGCCGCCCGCCTGTGCGTGCGGAAGGAAGCTCTCGGGGGTGTAGCTCCATAGCAGCTGATCGACGCGCGCGCGCTGCTCCTCGCTTTCCGCCACCACGAGCAGGCGGCCGCCTTGCTCCAATACGCGTTCGGCAATGCGCGGCAGCACGCGATCGAGCGGCTGGTGCGTCAGATGATAGAAATCGACCTGCATGGCTCCTGATAGCGCCCTTGAGCGTTCGGGCCAACGCGCGCGACATTGCGATGCCGCAACCGCTGCGATAGGGCGGGACGGCCGTGTGCCGGGAGTGAAAAGAAAAGGTGGGAACTAGAGTGACGCGCAAGGCCCTGCTGCTCTCGGCTGCGTTGGGATTGTGCCTTGCCGCACAGGCCCGGGCGCAGGAGGCCGCCGACCCGCGCGATACGCCGGCCAGCCAGCCGGACCTGCCACAGACGCCTCCCTCCGGGCCGGATCTCCAGAACCGCGATGTCGCGCTGCCTCCACCCTCGGCGGTTCCGCTTCCCGAGGATGCGGACGAAATCCAGTTCACTGCCGACCAGCTCGAATATGACTATGAGAAAGACGTGGTCACGGCGAGCGGCGACGTGCGCCTGTTCCGCCGCAGCGACCGCTTGCGAGCGGATCGCGTGGTATGGAACCGCAAGTCGGGCCAGGTGGTGGCCGAAGGCAATATCGTCATCACCAATCCGGAAGGCGACGCCGCCTATGGTGACCGGATCGAGCTCACCGACACGCTGAAGGACGGCGTGGTCGAGAACATGCTCGTCGTGCTAGATGCCGGCGGACGGCTCGCAGCGCAGCGCGGAAGGCGCGACAACGGAATCATCACGGTGGAGAACGCGGCGTACACACCCTGCGCCGTCACCGACTCCGCGGGATGCCCCAAGGAACCGTCGTGGAAGATCACCGCCGACCGGGTGGTCTACGATCCGTCCAGGAAGCGCATCCGCTATTCCGGCGCACGCGTCTCGGTCTTCGGCTTCGTGACGATCCCGCTCCCGGTGTTCTCGCATCCCGCGGGCGGCAGCAGCGACGACGGCTTCCTGACACCCGACATCCGGTACGATCGCACCAACGGATTCCAGTTCGCGCTTCCCTATTTCATGAGCCTTGCGCCCAACCGCGATCTGACGATCACGCCGCGGGTCTTCACCGACACGTTGCCGATGCTCCAGGCCGAGTATCGCGCGCTCACCCAGGCGGGTGCCTATCGGGTGACGGGCTATGGAACCTACAGCCGCCGCGCCGACGATCTTACCGTACCGGTAACCCCGGCGACCTCGCGCAACGACTTCCGCGGCTATCTGGACGCGCTCGGCCGCTTCCAGCTCGATCCCCATTGGAGCGCCAGCGCCTCGCTGCGGCTGGTCACCGACCGAACTTTCCTGCGGCGCTACGACATCTCGCGCGACGACCGGCTGCGCAACAATCTCCGCGCCGAGCGGATCGACGAGGACAGCTATCTGTCGATCAATGCCTGGGCGGTGCAGACGCTGCGGGTCGGCGAACGGCAAGGCACACAGCCCATAGCGCTGCCCGAGCTCGATTACCGGCGCCGGCTGGACGACGGGATCGTGGGCGGCCGGGTCGAGCTGCAGGTCAATACGCTCGCGATCGCCCGCTCCGAGGGGCAGGATTCGCAGCGGGCGTTCGCCAGCGCCAGATGGGACCTGCGCCGGCTCACCAATTGGGGCCAGGAAATCACCCTGACGGCCTATGCGCGTGCCGATGCCTATAACGCCGACGACACACTCGAGACCGAGATACCGAGCTATCGCGGGCTGGAGGGTTTCCAGTTTCGCGGCGTGGGCGCCGTGGCGCTCGACATGAAATGGCCCTTCGTGGGCGAGATCTTCGGCGGCACCCAGCGCATCACGCCACGCCTCCAGATGGTCGCCGCTCCCAGGATCGAGAACCTCGACGTCCCCAACGAGGATGCGCGCGCAGTGGATCTGGAGGATTCCAACCTGTTCGCGCTCAATCGCTTTCCCGGCTACGACCGGTTCGAGGACTCGACGCGCTTCACCTGGGGGGTGGATTATGCGCTCTATCTCCCGGGACTGAGCATCGACGCCAACGTCGGCCAGAGCTATCGCCTCACCTCACGGCCGACGATCTTCCCGGACGGAACCGGACTGACCGACCGCGTGTCGGACATCGTCGGACGTACTGTAGTCCGCTTCCGGGACTTCGTGAGCTTCACGCACCGTTATCGGCTCGACAAGGACGGGTTTGCGGTTCGCCGGAACGAAATCGATGCCACGGTGGGATCGCGCAACACCTATGTGCAGGTCGGTTATCTGCGGCTCAACCGCAATATCGCTCCCGCGCTCGAGGATCTGCGCGATCGCGAAGAGGCGCGCGTTGGCGGCCGTGCGCAGGTCTCGCGCTTCTGGTCGGTCTATGGCTCGGTGCTGGTCGACCTGACCGACTATGAGGAGGACCCTCTGTCCGGCAGCGACGGCTTCCAGCCTGTGCGGCACCGGTTGGGCTTCGCCTATGAAGACGATTGTCTCAGGCTTGGACTCACCTGGAAGCGCGACTATGCCACAACGGGAGACGCGCAGCGCGGCAACACTTTCCTTTTGGCGCTGGCGTTCAAGAACCTGGGACGCTAACCCTTTCAGGCATGGGAGGCGCACTGGTTCGCTAAGCCTTGGTTCAGGCACAATTGGCGATTAAGCGCCTCTGTCTTCCGGCAGGATGAGGGTACGGGTTCACGTGAACATCGGTGTTGCAAAGGCGGTCCGCATCGGCCGCAAGGCGGTTTTAGCGGCGGCTTTAGGTGGAATCGGCACGATCGCGCTCGCGCAGACGGCGCAGGATCAGCAGACGCCACAAGACCAGCCGGCGCCGCCTTCGTCCGGGCTGGACCTCCCCGCCAATCTCCAGATCTTCGGCAAGGCCGATCCGAACGTCCGTAAACCGACGGCGATCGTCAACGATACCGTCCTGACCGGCACCGACATCGACCAGCGCGTGGCAATGATCGTCGCGATCAACAAACTCAACCTGAAGCCCGAGGAACGCGACCAGCTCCGCCTCACCGTGCTCCGCCAGCTCATCGACGAGACGCTGCAGATCCAGGAAGCCAAGGCCAACGAGATCACCGTCGAGCCGCGCGAGATCGAGTCGAGCTTCAGCCGCGTAGCGCGCAACTTCCAGCGCACGCCGGAGCAGTTCCGCACCTGGCTCAAGGAAATGAACTCGTCCGAGCGCACCGTACGCCGCCAAATCGAGGCGGAGATCGCCTGGAGCCGCCTGCTGCGCCGCCGCGTCAACATCAACGTGGGTGAGGCCGAGGCGAATGCGATCATCGAGAAGATGAAGCAGCAGAAGGGCGCGGAGGAGATCCACGTCTACGAGATTTACATGAATGCAACGCCCGACCGCGCCGCCGAAGTGCGCGGGGCGATGCAGAAGATGATTCAGCAGATGCGCGAGGGTGCGCCGTTCGAATATCTCGCCCGCACCTATTCGGAAGCATCGACCAAGGCCGTGGGGGGCGATCTCGGCTGGGTCCAGCCGGGCATGCTGCCGGATGCGCTCGCCCAGGCAGCACAGGAGATGCAGGCCGGGCAGGTCGCCGGCCCAATCGAGCTGCCGACCGGCTTCTCGATCCTGTACATCGCCGAGAAGCGCAAGACGCTGACGGCCGACGAACGCGACGCCAAGCTCAGCCTGCGCCAGCTCGCGATCAACTTCCCGGCCGGCACCACCCAAGCCCAGGCGACCGCGCGCGCTGCCGAGTTCGCCGAGGCGACCCGTGCGATCCGCGGCTGCGGCGATGTCGCCAATGTGGCAACCGCGCAAAAAGCCGAAGTGGTGGACCGCGACAACATCACCATTCGCGAGCTGCCGCCTGCGCTCCAGAACATGATGCTCGGTCTCCAGATCGGCCAGGCTACCCAGCCGTTCGGCTCGATCGAGGACGGCGTGCGCGTGCTCGTGCTGTGCGGCCGCGACGATCCGCCGCCGCCGAACATGCCCTCCGTCGAGCAGGTCCAGGAGCGGCTCGAGGAAGAGCGCGTCAATCTGCGCGCCCAGCGCATGCTGCGCGACCTGCGCCGCGACGCGCTGGTCGAATATCGCTGACGCAGCGGCCGGGCCCGTGATCCGGCCGATCGCCATCGCAATGGGAGACTCGGCAGGAGTCGGCCCCGAGATCGCCGCGAAGGCGTGGGCGGCGCGCGAGCTTCATTCGCTTGCGCCGTTCTTCGCCGTGGGTGATCCGGCGGCGGTCGAGAAGGTGTGGGACGGCCCGGTGGTGCGGATCAACGATCCGGCCGAAGCGGGCGCGGTCTTCACCGACGCGCTTCCCATCCTGTCGATCGGCGAAGCGGGCGAAGTGGTTCCCGGCGCGCCGAACGTGGACAGCGCGCATGCCGCGCTCCAGTCACTCGAGCTGGCGGTCGGCCTCGCCCGCTCGGGCGCTGCCGCCGCGCTGGTGACGGGGCCTGTCTCCAAGGCGCAGCTCTATCATATCGGCTTCCCCCACCCCGGCCAGACCGAGTTCGTGGCCGAGCGCTGCGGCGTGGCGGACGACAATACCGTGATGATGCTCGCAGGCCCCACGCTCCGGGTAGTGCCCATCACGGTGCATGTCGCGCTGGCCGAGGTGCCGCGGTTGATCTCGCGCGAGCTGATCGTCGCGAAGGCGCGGGTCACGGCGCGGGGCCTGTTCCGCAACTTCGGGATCGAGAAGCCGCGGCTGGCCTTTGCCGGGCTCAACCCCCACGCCGGCGAGAGCGGCGCGATCGGGCGGGAGGAAATCGACATCCTCGCGCCTGCCATCGCCCAGCTTCGCGACGAAGGGATCGACGCCGTCGGCCCCTTCTCCGCCGACACCATGTTCCACGCCCGTGCCCGGGCCGGCTATGACGCGGCGCTCTGCCTCTACCATGACCAGGCGCTGATCCCGATCAAGACGCTCCACTTCGACGACGGGGTGAACACCACGCTGGGGCTTCCCATCGTCCGTACCTCGCCCGACCACGGCACCGCCTTCGGCATCGCCGGCAAGGACGAGGCGAACCCGGGGGCCATGATCGCCGCGATCCGCATGGCGGCGATGCAGGCCGAGCGGCGCGCCGAGCTCGCCGCGGCGGGAGCCCAGTGAGCCAGCTTCCCCCGCTCCGCGAGGTCATCCGCAAATACGGGCTCAGCGCCAGCAAGGCGCTGGGGCAGAACTTCCTGTTCGACCACCAGCTCCTCGCCCGGATCGCCCGGGTTCCCGGCGACCTGCAGGGCGCCGAGGTGTTCGAGGTCGGTCCCGGCCCCGGCGGACTGACCCGGGCGCTGCTCGAAGCGGGCGCCAGCGTCACCGCGGTCGAGCGGGACCGGCGGTGCATCCCGGCCCTGGAGGAGCTGGGGGAATATTTCCCCGGCAAGCTCCGCGTCATCGAAGGCGACGCGCTCGAAATCGACGCCCCTGCCCTGTTCGCCGGCGAGCCGCACGTCGTGGCGAACCTGCCGTACAACGTCGGCACCGCGCTGCTCGTCGGCTGGCTCTCCGCCGACTGGTTCCCCTGGTGGCAGAGCCTGACGCTCATGTTCCAGAAGGAAGTCGCCGAGCGGATCGTCGCCGCGCCGGGGAGCGACGCCTATGGCCGGCTGGCAGTGCTCGCCCAGTGGCGATCGACCCCGAAGATCGCCATGCCCGTCCACCGCTCTGCCTTTACCCCGCCGCCCAAGGTGATGTCGGCGGTGGTGCACGTCACCCCGACCGAAGCACCCGAAGGCGTGCGGCTGGCGACGCTGGAGAAGCTCACCGGCGCGGCGTTCGGGCAGCGGCGGAAGATGCTGCGCCAGAGCCTGAAGCCCGTGTCCGGCGCGATCGAGGCGATGGAGCGGCTGGGGATCGACTCCAGCCGCCGTGCCGAGACGGTGACGATCGAAGAGTTCGTCGCACTGGCCCGCGCGCTGGGCTGATCCGTAAAGAGCCCAGCAGACGAAATCCTACATAGCAAGTCCGCTCAGGGATTGCCCGACGCAGGCTTGGCCGGTTCGGCCTGGGCAGTAGCGGTCACCGGCGGACCCTTGGCGATCGCCGCGGCGAGAACATTGGCGTCGCCGCACTGGTCGCCACACACCGCGCGCACCTTGGCGAGGACTTCCTTGGCCTTCTCGGTCGCACCCTTGGCGACCAGCGCCTCGCCCTGGCCGCGCAGCGCCGTGACGTCATTGGGCTCGAGCGCCAGCGCTTCCTTGTAAAAGCGGATCGCCTTGCCGGGCAGGCCGCGGCTGCGCGCGATCTCGGCGAGCGCGACAAAGGCCTGGCGGTTGCGCGGATCGACGGCGAGCGCGCTCTCGATCGCATCCTGCGCGCCATCGACATCGCCCGCGGCGAGCGCCAGCCGGCCCTCCTGCAGCAGCGAAAGCGACTTGGGATCGATCTGATCGTCCGGCCGCTGCGCCAGCAGCGACGTGGAGACCGACAGCAGCACCAGCGCCGCGGCGGCAGAGATCGCAGTGATCCGCATGAAAATCTCCGACATTGGAGTTCGGGCAGCTATCATGGCCGCACCATCTTCGCGACAAAAAAGCCGTCCGTCGAATCGTTTAGCGGCGTGAGCCGCAATCCGGGACCGCGCTGGACTCCGATTCCCAGCGAAAGCGGCACGGACTGCCAGCCCGCGTGACGATCGAGGAATGCCTGCGCCTGCCCCGCCCCTTCAACGTCGAGCACCGAGCAGACGATATGGACGAGCGCGCCGCCCGGGCGCACGAGCGCGGCCCCCAGATCGAGCAGCGCGGCCTGGATGGCGACGTAGCGCGCGAGCCGATCGGGGGTGAGGCGCCAGCGCGCCTCCGGATTGCGGCGCCAGGTGCCGGTGCCCGAGCATGGGGCATCGACGAGGACGAGATCGGCGCGGCCGATCTGATCGGCAAGCAGCTCCGCCTCGCGGCCCGGATCGAGGAGGCGCGTCTCCGCGATCGTCACCCCTGCCCGCGCGGCGCGCGGCGCGAGGCGCGACAGGCGTGCGCGGTCGATGTCGCAGGCGAGGATCGTGCCGTGGTTGCGCATCGCCGCGGCCAGCGCGAGCGTCTTGCCGCCTGCGCCCGCGCAGAGATCGATCACGTGCTGGCCGGGCTCGGCGCCTGCGGCGAGCGAGACGGCCTGGCTGCCGCAGTCCTGGACTTCGAGCGCGCCCTCCTGAAACGCGGGAAGCCGCTCGACGGGCGTATCCGAGGGCAGCCGCAGCCCATCAGGCGCGCAGGGAAGCGGCACCGCGCCGGGGATCTCGGCAGCGATCACCGCGGGATCGGCTTTGAGACGGTTGACGCGGATATCGAGCGGAGCGCGTTCGAGCAGCGCAGCCTGCTCGTCAGCCTCGAGCTCCGAGACTTCGAACGCGGCCTTGAGCCATGCGGGAAGCACCCCTGCCTCGGCCACCGGCTCGCCGGGGGCGATCGGTGCAGGGCCATAGGGCGAACCGTCAAACAGCGCGGCAAGCTCCGGGCGCTTCTCCGCCACCGCGAGCATCGCTGCGCGGCCGCTCTGCGGGCGCTCGCCGAGCATGCGGATGGCATCATAGACCAGCTCACGGATCGCACGGCGGTCCTTGGAGCCGGCATAGCGGCGCTCGGCGAACCAGCGCGCGATGATCGTGTCCGCCGAGCCGCCCTGGTCGCGCGCGGCGACCACGATCCGGTCAAGCAGGTCGATCGCCGCCTGGAGACGCGCCGAGGGGTTCATCGGCCGAAGTTGACACTAAGTTGACACCGTTCGCGCCTCGTTCCCCTGCCCCTGCGGCAGCGTCGGCGCTGCACGGAAAGACGAAAGGCGAACGGCGGCTGCATCGCCACCGACCAAGCAGAAGAAATCCTACATTGGTAGCGAAATCTTGAGGATGGACCGTTGCCGCGAGCGATGGACAAGCCCGCGATCTGACGCCATCGACGCTCTCGTCCCCCCGCAACCGCACCGAGGCAAGCAAATGGCGTTCACGGCGAAGATCCTGCTCCTCGGCTCGGGCGAGCTCGGGCGCGAGTTCGCGATCTCGGCCAAAAGGCTGGGCGCCCATGTGGTGGCGTGCGACAGCTACGAAGGCGCACCGGCGATGCAGGTGGCGGATAGCTTCGAGGTCTTCTCGATGCTCGACGGCGATCTGCTGCGCGCGGCGGTGGAGAAGCACCGGCCGGACTATGTCGTGCCCGAAGTCGAGGCGATCCGCACCGAAGTGCTGGCCGAGCTGGAGAGGGAGGGCTTCACGATCGTCCCCTCGGCGCGTGCGACGCAGATGACGATGAACCGCGACGGTATCCGCGAAGTCGCCGCGGTGGAGCTGGGGCTGCGGACTTCGCGCTATCGCTATGCCGAGAGTTTCGAGGAGGTGCGCGCAGGGGCGGAGCACACCGGGCTGCCATGCGTGATCAAGCCGGTGATGTCCTCCTCGGGCAAAGGCCAGAGCACCGTGCGCTCGGCCAGCGAGCTGGAGGCGGCGTGGGGCTACGCCGTCGCCAACATGCGCGGTGACCGGCGGCGGGTGATCGTCGAGGAGTTCGTCGACTTCGATTACGAGATCACGCTGCTGACCGTGCGCACCCGCGACGGCGTGACCTTCTGCCCTCCGATCGGGCATCGGCAGGAGCGCGGCGACTATCAGGAAAGCTGGCAGCCGGCGGCGATGTCGGCCTCCGCGATCGCCGATGCGCGGGACATGGCGCGCAAGGTAGTCGATGATCTGGGCGGCCATGGCATCTTCGGCGTCGAGTTCTTTGTGAAGGGCGAGGAAGTGATCTTCTCCGAGCTGTCACCGCGGCCGCACGACACCGGAATGGCGACGCTGATCTCGCAGAATCTGAGCGAGTTCGACCTGCACGCGCGCGCGGTGATGGGGCTGCCGATCCCGGAGATTGTGCTGCGCGGGCCGTCGGCCTCGGCGGTGATCCTGGCGGATCGCGATTCGAAGACGCCGTCCTATGAGGGGCTCGCGGAGGCGCTCGCGGTGCCGGGCGGTGACGTGGATGTGCGGATTTTCGGGAAACCGACTTCGCGACCGTATCGGCGGATGGGGGTGGCGCTGGCTCTGGCGGGCGATACCGATGCGGCGCGGCGGGTGGCGGCTGAGGCGGCGGGTAAGGTGTGGATTGGGTATGGCGATTGATTGAGAAGCGGAGTGGCAGTTACACGCCGGTGCCTAGATAGCATGTAGTTAATGCATTTTTTCAATAGACCGAGTATCTATAAATGAGCTGATGCGCGTATAATGCTCTCTGTCCGCAAAGTTGTTATAAATAGGTTCCTGAATGCTAGGGAGTAGCATCCATGGCAAATCTATACCGGCACCGAGATTTGGATTCAGTTTCGAAGAGAGGTCATAACGCTGCATGGCGGACGATGCGCTCGATGTCACCGTACTGTAGCTGCCGGTGCTGTTCTTCAAGTTCACCACAAACACTACATTTCTGGCCGAAGGCCCTGGGAATACGGGCACACTGAATGCGAGGCCCTCTGCAAAGGCTGTCATGCTGAAGAACATGGCAAGATCATGCCGCAAAGCGGTTGGACCCTGATCGCCAGCGACGATCTAGGCGATTTGTGTGGTAACTGCGAGCTGTGCGGGACCGAGCTTCGCTACATATTTGCCGTAGAGCATCCCAGTTGGGGAGCTATGGCGGTCGGCACAGATTGTTGCGATAAGCTAACGTTAACAACGGAAGCGAGTGAATATCAAACGCGCTACATCAAACTCGTAGATATGAGGAAACGCTTTGTTGATTCCCAGAAGTGGAAGCAAACACCTTCCGGACTTCTTACGATTAAGCGCGCCAGGATCGTAGCCTTTATATTTCAAAATGGTAGCAAGTTCCGGGTAGGCTTCGATGATGTTGAAGGCAAGATCGATTATGACAGCTTGCTAGACGCCAAGCTTCAAATTTTTGAACTCATCGAATCCGGCAAGGCAGCAGCGTACTTGGCGGATCGCAAAAGGAAGCGCTCCGAACACCTGCAACGCGGCCTAGGATTTCGGACTTAACTCTCCCCTCAGGGTGGATCGGTTAAATGGGCGCGAAGCGCCGAGCGCCTGCTATCGCAGCCGCACACCCCTCCCCCAGCTCCGACCAAGACCTTGCTTCGCAAGGCCTAAGTCTGCGCAACCCTCTCCCCTTGAGGGAGAGGGAAGAAAAGGTTGCAGCTACACACCCTCACCGCGTCGGGTAATTCGGCGCCTCGCGTGTGATCGTCACGTCGTGGACGTGGCTTTCCTTCAGCCCCGCGTTGGTGATGCGGACGAAGCGCGCCTTCTTCTGGAGCTCGGGGATGGTCGGGGCGCCGACATAGCCCATTGCGGCCTTGATGCCGCCGACGAGCTGGTGGATCACGTCGCGCGCGGGGCCCTTGAAGGGGACCTGGCCCTCGATGCCTTCGGGGACGAGCTTGAGCTGATCCTTGATGTCCTGCTGGAAATAGCGGTCGGCCGAGCCGCGCGCCATTGCGCCGACGCTGCCCATGCCGCGGTACGATTTATAGGCGCGGCCCTGGTACAGGAAGGTCTCGCCCGGGGCCTCTTCGGTGCCGGCGAGCAGCGAGCCGACCATGCAGGTGGAGGCGCCGGCGGCGAGCGCCTTGGCGAGATCACCCGAGGTGCGCAGGCCGCCGTCGGCGACGACGGGGACGCCCGACTTGGCGGCTTCGTTCGCGGCGTCCATCACCGCGGTGAGCTGGGGCACGCCGACGCCCGCGACGACGCGGGTGGTGCAGATCGAGCCCGGGCCGATGCCGACCTTCACGCCGTCCGCGCCCGCGTCGATCAGCGCGCGCGCCGCCTCGGCGGTGGCGATGTTGCCGGCGATGACCTGGACGCGGTTGGAGAGCTTCTTGACGCGCTCGACGGCGCGGCTGACGTCCTTGTTGTGGCCGTGCGCGGTGTCGATCACGATCAGGTCGACTTCGGCGTCGACCAGCGCCTCGGTGCGCGCGAAGCCCTTGTCGCCCACAGTGGAAGCGGCGGCGACGCAGAGGCGGCCGGCCGGATCCTTGGTGGCGTTGGGATAGGTGACGGCCTTTTCGATGTCCTTGACCGTGATCAGGCCGACGCAGCGATAGGCATCGTCGACGACGAGCAGCTTCTCGATCCGGCGGGCGTGGAGCAGGCGGCGGGCCTCTTCCTGCGCGACCCCGATCTTCACGGTGGCGAGGTTCTGGTGCGTCATCAGCTCGGAGACGGGCTGGTTCGGGTTGCCCGCGAAGCGCACGTCGCGATTGGTGAGGATGCCGACGAGCTTGCCCGATGCCTCGACGATGGGGATGCCGCTGATCCGGTGGCGTTCCATCAGCGCGGTGGCCTCGCCCAAGGTGCCGTCGGGCGTCATGGTGATCGGGTTGACCACCATGCCGCTCTCAAAGCGCTTGACCTGGCGGACGGCCTCGACCTGCTGCTCGATGTCGAGGTTGCGGTGGAGCACGCCGATGCCGCCGAGCTGCGCCATCACGATCGCCATGTCGGCCTCGGTGACGGTGTCCATCGCCGAGGAGAGGATCGGGATGTTGAGCGCGAGGCCCTTGGTCACCTGGGTGCGGGTGTCGGCCATGCTGGGCACCACCTCGGACTCGCCCGGGTACAGCAGGACGTCGTCGAAGGTGAGGCCGAGAGGAATATCCATGGGAGCGCCAAGTCCGTGTTCGAGAATCGGAAGTTGGCGGCCCATGTAAACGCGAGGGTGGGAATGCGCTAGGGGGTGCGGGCCCGCTCGATCAACGCGCGGGCCTGGGCGACGTGCATCGCTTCGATCATGCGACCGGCGAAACGCTGGGCGCCGCCGGTCGCGGCTTCGAGGAGCGCGCGGGCGTCGGCGAGCTCGGCTTCGCCGGGGCCGAAGGCTTCGGCTGCGATCGCGACCTGACCGGGGTGGATCAGCGACTTGCCGTCGAAGCCGAGGGTGCGGCCGTGGCGGCATTCGGTGGCGAGCCCTTCGGTGTCGTCGAGCGCGTTGTGGACGCCGTCGATCGCCCAGACCTGGCTCGCGCGGGCGGCAAGGACGATCGTCTGGAGCGCGAGCGACAGCCCCTCGCGGCCGGCGCCAGCGGGAATGCCGAGGGAGGCGCGCAGATCGTTGACGCCCGCGATCAGGCCGGAGACGCCGGGAACCGCAGCGATCTCCGCGGCGGCGAGAACGCCGAGCGGGGTTTCGATCATCGCTAGCAGCGGCTTGGCGGTCGCCTCGGCCAGTGCGGCGGCGTCGGCGGCAGTCTCGACCTTGGGAACCACCACGAAATCGCAGGTCGAGGCGGCGACGGCGTCGAGGTCGGCGGCATGCTCGGGCGAGTCGATGCCGTTGATGCGGATCGCGACGAGGCGGGGGCCGAACCCCTCCCCTGCCGCCTCGACCGCCGCGGCGCGCGCCGCAGCCTTGGCATCGTCGCGCACGGCGTCCTCGAGATCGAGGATAATCATGTCCGCACCGAGCGTCCGCGCCTTGGCGATCGCGCGGGGATTGGAGGCCGGAAGGAACAGCGCCGTGCGCGGCGCCAAGCGGGCTGTGGTCATGGCCCCTCTCTATGCTAGCAATGGGGACAGATTAACAGGGAGTCGGGGGATGGACGTCGTTTCTGCATTTCTGGTCGTGCTGGCCGTATTGGTGTTCCTCTACGTCATGTCGAGCGTGAAGATCGTCACGCAGGGCTATCAATACACGATCGAGCATTTCGGCCGCTTCACCACCGTTGCCGTGCCGGGTTTCAACTTCTACCCCGCCTTCTTCTATCGGGTGGGGCGGAAGGTGAACATGATGGAGCAGGTGATCGATATCCCCGGGCAGGAGATCATCACCAAGGACAATGCCATGATCTCGACCGACGGCGTGGTCTTCTTCCAGGTGCTCGACGCGGCGAAGGCGGCCTATGAGGTCAGCGATCTCTATGTGGCGCTGCTCCAACTCACCACCACCAACCTGCGCACGGTGATGGGATCGATGGACCTCGACGAGACGCTGTCGAAGCGCGACGAGATCAACGCGCGGCTGCTTTCGGTGGTGGACCATGCGACCACGCCCTGGGGCGTCAAGATCACTCGCGTCGAGATCAAGGACATCCGCCCGCCCGCCGACATCGTCAACGCGATGGGCCGGCAGATGAAGGCCGAACGCGAGAAGCGCGCCAACATCCTGGAGGCGGAGGGCACCCGCGCATCCGAGATCCTGCGCGCCGAGGGGCAGAAGCAGGCACGGATCCTGGAGGCCGAGGGCCGCAAGGAATCGGCGTTCCGCGACTCCGAGGCGCGCGAGCGTGCGGCGCAGGCCGAGGCCGAGGCGACCCGGCTCGTCTCCGACGCGATCGAGAAGGGCTCGTCGCAGTCGCTCAACTACTTCATCGCGCAGAAATATGTCGAGGCAGTGGGCAAGTTCGCGACTTCGCCTAATGCCAAGACGATCCTGTTCCCGGTGGAGGCGACGCAGCTGATCGGCACGCTGGGCGGGATCGGCGAACTGGCCAAGGATGCGCTCGGCAAGCTGCCGGCCGCCACTGCCCCCGAGCAGCCGCCGCGCCGCGGCCCCTTCGAGCAGAAGGACTGAGCCGGTGGACTGGCTCCAGAACTCGGGCGTGCTCTGGCTGATCGCGGGCGTGCTGCTCGCGATCACCGAGCTGCTCGTACCGGGCGTCTATCTGGTGTTCTTCGCCGTCGCGGCGGCGATCACCGGAGCGATCGCGCTGCTCTTTCCCGAGCTTTCGGTGGGCGGGCAGCTGATCGGCTTCGCTGCCTGGTCGCTCGCCGCGGTGCTGATCGGCAAGCGCTGGTATCGCGACTTCCCGGTCGAGACGAGCGATCCGCTGCTCAACGATCGCATCGCGCGGCTGGTGGGCGAGACGGTGACCGTGGTCGAAGCGATCGAGGGCGGGCGCGGCCGCGTGCGGGTGGGCGACGGCGAGTGGCCCGCGCACGGGCCCGATCAGCCGGCAGGCGCGCGCGTCCGCATCACCGGCGCCAAGGGCGGAACGCTCGAAGTCGAGCCCCTGCCCTCGCTCTCCGCTCCCCAATCCTGACCTCTCCGGAGTTTCCCATGCGTACCGACCGTCGCCAGTTCCTGCTGGGCAGCAGCGCGCTTGCCGCATCCAGCCTGATTCCGTCCGCAGCTTTCGGACAAACCAGCGCCGCCGACACCCGCGCCGCGGCGCTGCTCGACCGGATCGCCGAGACCTATCTGACCGACTATCCCGAAAGCGCGACCACGCTCGGGATCGACAAGGACAAGCGCGCGGCCCTCAAGCACCGGCTCAAGGACGCATCGCCCGAGGGGCAGGCGAAGATCGCAGCGCACCTCAAGCAGGCGCTCGCCGACCTCGCCAAGCTCGACGCCAATGCACTGAGCCCGGTGGTCCGCACCAATGTCGAAGTGGTGCAGGCGAGCTACGGCAACGCCCTCCAGGGCTTCGCTTTCCCTTATGGTGACGTGGCGGTGGGGAGCTGGCGCAACACGCCCTATGTGGTGGTGCAGAACGTCGGCGCCTTCCTGGACGTGCCGCGGATGCTCGACACCGATCACCAGGTGAAGGCGGCAGAGGACGCCGAAGCCTATCTCGACCGCGTCGAATCCTATGCCGAGGCGCTCGACGGCGAAACCGAGCGGCTGAAGATCGCCGCGGGCCAGGGCGTGATCGCGCCCGACTTCCTGCTCGACAAGGCATTGAAGCAATTGAAGCTCGCGCGCGACGGCCACATCGCTGGCTGGGGATTGGTGACTTCGCTCGCCAACCGCAGCGCGGGGATGGAAGGCGACTTCGGCCAGCGCGCGTTCCTGCTGTGCACCGACAAGGTCGCCCCCGCGCTCGACCGGCAGATCGCCGAGCTGGAGCGACACCGCCCACGGGCCACCTCCGACGCCGGCGTGTGGAAGTTCAAGGACGGCGCAGACTATTACGCCTGGGCGCTCAGGGCCGGCACCACGACCGACATGACGCCCGACGAGGTCCACAAGATGGGACTCGACCAGCTCGCCGCGATCCAGTCCGAGATGGACGTGATCCTGAAGAAGGAGGGGTATAGCCAGGGCAGCGTCGGCGCGCGGATGGCGGCGCTCGCCAAGGACCCGCGCTTCACCTTCCCCGAAGGCGATCCCGGCCGTGCCGAGATCATGAAGTTCCTGAACGAGCGCATCACCGACATCCGCAGCCGCATGCCGCAGGCGTTCAACACGCTGGTGAAGGGCAATGTCGAAGTGCGCCGCATGCCGCCCGAGGAAGAGCCCGGTGCGCCGGGCGCCTATGGTGGCGCGGGATCCATCGACGGCACGGTTCCCGGCAAGTTCTGGATCAACCTGCGCACCACCGAGCTGCACACGCGCTTCAGCCTGCCCGACCTTGCCTATCACGAGGCGATCCCCGGGCATGTCTGGCAGGGCGAATATGCCAACAAGCTGCCGCTGATCCGCACTTTGCTGTCGTTCAACGCCTATTCGGAAGGCTGGGCGCTCTATGCCGAGCAACTCGCCGACGAGCTGGGCGTCTATGCCGAGAACCCGGCGGAGAAGCTGGGCTACCTTCAGTCGCTGGGCTTCCGCGCGTGCCGGCTGGTGGTCGATACCGGTCTCCACGCCAAGCGCTGGACGCGCCAGCAGGCGATCGACTGGTTCGTCACTGCCAACGGATCGGGGATCGAGGAAGTCACCAGCGAAGTCGACCGCTATTGCTCATGGCCGGGCCAGGCGTGCGGCTACAAGGTGGGCCACAGCGAGATCAACCGCCTTCGCGACCTGGCGAAGGCGGCGCTGGGTGACCGCTACGACTTCAAGGCGTTCAACGACGCGGTGGTGCTGGGCGGCAACGTGCCGATGACCGTGCTGGGGCACGTGATCGACCGGCACGTGGCTGGGCAGCGGGGGTAGCGCCTTATCCTCCCCCGCCAGGGGAGGTGTCAGGCGCCAGCCTGACGGAGGGGGCGGATGCCAGAACGCATCCGTGTGCTTCCTCCCCCTCCGTCGCCTTCGGCGCCACCTCCCCCTGGCGGGGGAGGATTAGCTAGGCCTGCCAGCCGCCGCCGAGCGCGCGGAAGAGGTCGACCTGGCGGCGGGATATCTCCGCATCTGCCCTGGCGAGGTCGGCCTGCGCGTCGGCGAAGGTGCGTTCGGCGTCGAGGAGCGCAAGCGAGTCGATGTCGCCCTCACGCTGGCGCGAACGGGCGATATTGACCGCCACCTGCGCCTCTTCGAGCGCCGCCTGCAGCGCGGTGCGCCGCTGGAGCGAATGGCCGTAGGCCGAAAGCGCGGTCTCGGTTTCCTGGAGCGCGCGCAGCACCGTTCCGTCGAAGGTGGCGAGCGCGGCCTGGGTGTCGGCCTCAGCCGCTTGGACGCGGGCACGCGCGGGCTCCGGGTTGACCGCCCAGCTGATCAGTCCGCCAAGCAGCCAGTTCAGCGGACCGGCGCCGAACATGTCGCCGATATCGTTGCTGGTCGAGCCGATCGAACCGCCGAGCGTGATCCGCGGATAGAGGTCCGCCGTGGCGACGCCGATCCGCGCGGTTGCCGCGGCGAGGCGCCGCTCGGCTACGCGGATGTCGGGACGGCGGGCGAGCAGCGTCGCGCCGTCGCCGACCGGGATCGGCTGGTCGAGCCGCAGCGTCGTGGTGCGGGTGCGTGCCTCCGCCGGCAGCTCGGCAGGCGCACGGCCCGTGAGCGTCGCCAGCGCGAAAAGCGCTGCATCGCGTTCGGCGGCGAGCGCCGGCACCTCCGCGCGGCGCTGGTTGCGCAGCGCTCCGATCCGGGCGGTGTCGAGCCGTGTCGCGAGCCCCACCTCGCGCCGCTGCTCGGTCAGGCCGAGCGACTGATCGAGCAGCTTCACGATCCGCTCGGCCACCGCGAGCCGCTCGCCCGCCGAGACTGCGTCGGCATAGGCGCGGGCAGTCTCGGCTGCGACGATTACGCGCACGGCATCGGCGTCGGCCTGGGCGGCGTCGACATCGGCGCGCGCGGCCTCGACGTTGCGGCTCACGCGGCCGAACAGGTCTACCTCATAGGAGACGTCGAGCCCGGCATCGATCTGCCAGTCCTCGCGCGCGATGCCCGGCGGGCGCTGCATCTGCGACATCCGGACGTAGTTGGCGCTGGCACCGGCCTGGGCCTGGGGAAGCCGGTCCGCCCCTGCCCCGCGCAGCGCTGCGCGGGCGCGGGCAATGCGGGCGGTAGCCACGCGGATGTCGGTGTTGGCGGCGAGCGCGTCGGTGACGAGGCCGTCGAGCACCGGATCGTTGTAGAGCTTCCACCAATTGCCCTGGACAGGCTCGGCTGTGACGGCCTGGCTGGTGGAGATGAAGGGGCCGGCAGCCGCCTGGGGTCTGGCAGGGGCAGCATAGTCCGGCCCCGCCGCGCACGCCGCAAGGGCGAGCGCGGAAGCGGTGGCGAGAAAGATACGCATCTTGTGCATTCCTTATGTGGCGTCATCCTCGCCCTTCGTCTCCTTGAAGGAGGTGCGAAGGGCGAGAGATCGCATCGGTTTTATTCCGCGGGCTGCAGCTCGGCCTCCGGCGCCGATCCACGCCGCCTGCGCGCGAGACGCTGTCCAAGCTCGCGGCAGACGACGTAGAAGGTCGGCGTGAAGAGCAGGCCGAACGCGGTCACCCCCATCATCCCGAAGAAGACGGCGGTGCCGAGCGCCTGGCGGAGCTCCGCGCCTGCCCCGGTCGCGATCAGCAGCGGCACGGCGCCGAGGATGAAGGCGAACGAGGTCATCAGGATCGGGCGCAGACGATCGCGGGCAGCGCGGACCGCGGCATCGACCGGCGAGAGCCCGTCGATATCCTCGGCCTGCTTGGCGAACTCGACGATCAGGATCGCATTCTTCGCCGCGAGTGCGATGAGCACGACAAGGCCGATCTGCGTCAGGACGTTGTTGTCCATCCCGCGCATGTTCACCCCGGCCATCGCCGCCAACAGACACATCGGCACGATCAGGATGATCGAGAGCGGCAGCGTCAGGCTTTCATACTGAGCCGCCAGCACGAGGAAGACGAACAGCACCGCCAGCCCGAACACCAGGGGTGCCGTGTTGCCCGCCACTTCCTGCTGATAGGCGATGCCGGTCCATTCGTGGCTGTAGCCGGCCGGCAGCGTCTCGTCGGCGATCTTCTCCATCGTCGTCAGGGCACGGCCGCTCGAATAGCCCGGTGCGGTGTCGCCATCGACCTCGACCGCGGGGAAGAGGTTGTAGCGGACCACGCGATACGGACCGGTCTTGTCCTGGAAGGTCGAGACCGAGCCGATCGGCACCATCGCGCCCGAGTTGGAGCGAGTCTTCAGGTTGGCGATATCCGCCTCGGTGGCACGGAACGGGGCATCCGCCTGGGCGGTGACGCGATAGGTGCGGCCGAGCAGGTTGAAGTCGTTCACGAAAGCCGAGCCGAGATAGACGTTGAGCGCCTCGAACACGCGCTCCGGCGGCACGCCGAGCATGTCCGCCTTGCGGCGGTCGATGTCGGCGAAGACGCGCGGGGTCATGGTGTTGAACAGCGTATAGACTTGGCGGAGTCCCTCGGTCTGGTTGGCCTTGCCGATCACGGCTCCCGCCTGCTGGCCCAGTGCCTGATAGCCCTGGCCGGCACGATCCTGGATCATCATGCGGTAGCCGCCGGCCGAGCCGATGCCCTGGATGAGCGGCGGGGGCACGACGAGCAGCATCGCTTCGTTGATGTCCGCGGTGCGCTTGCGCGCCTCGTCCATGATCTGCTGGAAGCTGACGCCGAGCTCACGCCGCTTCTCGAAGCTCTCGAGCGGGACGTAGGCGGCGGCGGCGTTGGGGGCGAGCGTCTGCGACGCACCGTCGAAGCCGGCGAGCATGACCGAGCCCTTGACGCCGGGGATCGGCAGGATGCGGGCCACGACCTTGCGCATCACTTCATCCGTGCGCTCGAGCGACGAGCCGGGCGGAAGCTGGATGACGGTGAGGAAATAGCCCTGGTCCTGCGCCGGGATGAAGCCGGTCGGCGTCGCCCAGAACAGCGCACCCGTCGCCGCGATGAGGCCGGCATAGGTGACCATCATCCGCTTGGGCCGGGTCACCAGCGCGCGGGTGAGGTTGCCATAGCCGACGCTCATCCGCTCGAAGCCGCGGTTGAACCAGTCGCCCGCGCGACGGATCACGCGCATGACCGGGTTCTTCGGCTCGTGCTCCTCCTCGTGCGTCCGCAGCAGCACCGCCGCGAGTGCGGGCGAAAGAGTGAGCGACACGATCAGCGAGATCACCGTCGCCGCCGAGATCGTCAGCGCGAACTGGCGATAGAAGGCGCCGGAGAGGCCGGTGATGAAGAAGGTGGGGATGAACACCGCGCACAGCACGAGCACGATCGCCACCAGCGCGACCGAGACTTCGTCCATCGAAGTCTTGGCCGCCTCGAGCGGGCTGAGCCCGCGCGCGAGGTTGCGCTCGACATTCTCGACCACGACGATCGCGTCGTCGACGACGATGCCGATCGCCAGCACCAGGCCGAACAGCGAGAGGTTGTTGATCGAATAGCCGAAGCCCGCAAGCACCGCCATCGTGCCGATCAGCGACACCGGGATCGCCACGACAGGGATGATCGCCGCGCGCCAGCGCTGGAGGAACACGATGATCACGAGCACGACGAGGACCACGGCCTCGCCCAGCGTGTGCATGACCGCGTCGATCGACTGTTCGATGAACTCGGTCGGGTTGTAGATGACGCGATATTCCAGACCCTTGGGGAAGGTCTTTGCCATCGAGTCGAGCTCGTGGCGGACCGCCTCGGCGGCGGCGAGCGCGTTCGAGCCGGGGCGCTGGAAGATGCCCAGGATCACCGTGGGCTCGTTCGACAGATAGGTGTTCGAGGAATAGTCGGCGGCGCCGAGCTCGACGCGCGCCACGTCCGACACGCGGACCTGGCGGCCATCGGCATCGGTGCGGATCACGACCTGCGAGAACTCATCCGGGTTCTTGAGTCGGCCCTGGGTCTCGACATTGAGCTGATAGGCCTGGCCGGTGGTGCTCGCGGCAGGCTGGCCCAGCGCGCCGGCGGCGACCTGGACGTTCTGCGCGCGGAGCGCCTGGACGATCTCGCCCGCGGTGAGATTGAGCGCGGCGGCGCGGCCCGGATCGATCCACACGCGCATCGCATAGTCGCGCGCGCCGAACATGCGGACGTCGCCCACCCCGTCGATGCGGGCGAGGCGATCCTTCACCTGCGTCAGCGCATAGTTGGAGATATAGCCGCGATCGAGCGACTTGTCTGGCGAGATCAGGTTGACGACCATCAGGAAGTCGGGGCTGGTCTTGCGCGTCACGACGCCGAGGCGCTGCACTTCATTGGGAAGCCGCGGCAGCGCGATCGCGACGCGGTTCTGCACCAGCACCTGCGCGGCATCCAGATCGGTGCCGGGCTTGAAGGTGACGGTGATCGTGAGGTTGCCGTCGCCGGTCGACTGCGACGACTGGTAGATCATGTTGTCGACGCCGTTGATTTCCTGCTCGATCGGCGCGGCAACGGTCTCGGCGACGGTTTCGGCCGAGGCGCCCGGATAGCTGGCGGCAACGGTGACGGTGGGCGGGACGATGTCGGGATATTGCGACACCGGCAGCCCGAGATAGGCGAGCGCACCGATGATGGCGATCGTCACCGATATGACGGCCGCGAAAATCGGTCGCGTGATGAAGAAACGTGAGAGGCGCATGGCCTTCTCCTCGTAAAAAGGTTTCTACTTCCGTCCGTTCGCCCTGCCTGTCGAAGGCGTTCCAAGGGCCGATCGCCGAGTGGCGATGCGGCCTTCGACAAGCTCGGGCCGAACGGTGGCGAATTAGTCCTGCCGCCGGGCCTTTGGGGACCGCCCGGCGGCAGGCCGATCAGCGAGCGAAGGTCGCTTCGCCCGTGACCGGAGCGGATGTCACCGGAGTGTCGGGTGCCGCGAGCGGCTGGATCTTGCCGGGCTTCACCTGGACCTTGGCACCGGGCGGCGCGGTCATGGCGCCGGCGATGACGACCTGATCCTGCGGCGTGAGGCCCGACCGGATGACGCGGAGCCCGTTGACGACGGGGCCGACCTCGACCGGGCGCGGCTGCACGGTGCCGTCCTTACCGACGGTCATCACCAGCTTGCGCGCCTGATCGGTCATCACTGCAGCATCGGGCACCAGCAGCGCCTGGGCGGTGCCGCCGGCGGCGAGCCGCATGTTGCCGAACATGCCCGGAGTCAGGAACATGTCGGGGTTCGAGAGCACCGCACGGCCCCGGATCGTGCCCGAGCGCGGATCGAGTCCGTTGTCGGTGAAGTCGAGCCGGCCCTTCCAGCGATACTCCGCCTCGTCCTGCAGGCGGATCTCGACGGGCGAGTCCTTGCTGCCGGCCGCCTGGGCGCGCTTGGCCTTTAGGAACAGCGCCTCCGAGCCTTCGAAGGTGAAGTAGATCGGATCGAGCGCGTTGATCGTGGTGAGCAGGCTGCTCCCCGCCCCCTCGCCCGCCGCGACCAGATTGCCCGGATCGACCTTGCGATCCGAGATACGGCCGGCGATCGGCGCGCGGACCTGAGTGAACTCGACGTCGAGCGCACGGCTGCGGACGCGGGCCTCGGCCCCGGCAACTGCTGCGCGGGCAGCGCGGACGCGAGCCTGGAGCCGTTCGACGTCGCTCTTCGACACCGCCTCGACCGACACCAGACGTTCGGCGCGGCCGAGATCGGACTGGGCGAGCGCCAACTCGCTCTGTGCGCTGGCGAGGCCGGCACGCGCTTCGGCGAGCGCCGCGGCGAAGGGCCGCGGATCAATCGTGAAGAGAAGCTGGCCCTTCTGCACCACCGCACCGTCGGTGAAGTGGACGCCGACGATCGCACCCGAAACGCGCGGACGCACCTCGACCGCGCGGCTCGGCTCGAACCGGCCGACATAATCGTCCCATTCGTTGACTTCGCGGACCAGCGGAGTGGCTGCTGTGACGGTCGGCGGCGGCGGCGCGGCAACGGTTGGCGCGTCCTTGTTCGCAAGGCTCACGCCGCCGGCGACGAGCGCCACGGGCAAGAGCACCAGCCCGCCGCGCTGCCACAGAGGCAGCCGCCGGAAGCGGCCCAGCGTGCCCGGTTGCGGCTCGCCCGCATCGGTGGACTCGATACGCGTAATCATATTCATCGGTTGGTCCCCTGGTTGAGCGCTGCACGGCCCTGGCTGATGCTGGCGAGCAGCGTTTCATATTGCTCGGGCGTGAAGCCCGCTTGGTGGAAGGCGCGGATCTCGTGCGGCGGCAGCGCATAACCGCGATGCCATGCGAGCACCGCGACGCGACGAAGCGCCTCGAGCCGCGCGTCGGCGAGCCGCGGATTGGGGCGCTGCCCGCCGAAGATCATGCCGAGCGCGACCGAAAGCCGGCCCGGCTCCTCCAGCGATGAAAGACGGTCTCGCTGCGCAATCGCGACGACCTGCCATTCGAGTGCCGAGAAGCCGCTTTTGGTTTCCTTGCCGGTTTCCCAGCTGGTTTCCCTGCGAAGCGGCGCCGGCATGCCCGCCGGAGCGGCGACGCGAGTGCCCTGCAGTGCGGCGAAGTCCATATAAGCCATGGTCATTCTCCCTGCTCCTGGCCGGCGGCGGACGCACCGCTCCCTTCCGCGCAGCTCCTCGGCTGGCGGTCACCGGCGAATTTCTGTGGCAAAGGACGCGAAGATCCTTCCGCGGGAGATTGCTCTCGCGGCTAAGGTTCCGGCCCTTCAGATTGCGGCGCGCTGGGGCGCCAATGGATCAGGCCTGGGCCTGCACCCGTTTTTCGCTGACGTTGTTCATAGGCGGCTCCTTCAGCAGGTCCCAGATCCGAAGGTGGAGGATCATTCCATACCGACTGGTATAGAAACCGTGCTGCGCCGCGTCAAGGACCTTTCTATACCGGCCAGTATTTTTTTGTCCAGCGGGTTTCCACGCCCGAGCGCAGACACCCCACGATACGGCGCGGATAGCTGCGGTTGCGAAGAAGGCAGGTTGACGCGGTGCCCGCCCCGGGGCTTCATCAGCATCATGATCGATCGCATCTTCCTCTCCCATCCGCGCAGCGTGGGCGAGAGCTATGGCGAGCACGCAGCGACTGCGGCGCGCTTCGGCGTGACGATGGTCGCCGGTGGCGTCGCCTGCCTGGTCCATGCCGTGGTTCCCGCGCTGTTCGCGCGTACCGCGAGCGATACAGTGAAGCGCCTCTATGGGCAGATGAAGGCGCGGCAGCCCGCCTTCTCCGAACAGCGCCCGGCCTTTCAGCAGCCCGAGTGGCAGATCGAATACGAGATCTGATCGCGTGATCGAGCACGTCGCCATCATCGGCGCGGGCTTTTCGGGCACGCTGCAGGCCATCAACCTGCTGCGCCACGAAGGCCCCCGCGCCACGTTGATCGAACGTGCGCCGGTGGCGGGCACCGGTCTCGCCTATGGCGCTGCGCATCCGAGCCATGTGCTCAACGTGCGCGCCGCGAACATGAGTGCGTTCCCCGACGATCCGTCACACTTCGTGCGCTGGCTGGAAGCGCGTGGCGTGGCGAACGCAGCGAACGCCTTCATCCCGCGCGTGACCTATGGCGAATATCTGCGCGAGCTGCTCGAGGCGGCGCTGCGCGACTCGAACGGGCGGCTCACGCTGATGCGCGACGAAGTGCAGGACCTGGAATTCGCAAACCGAGTGCGGGTACACCTGCGCGACCGGACGATCGACGCCGATGCGGCGGTGCTCGCGGTGGGCAATCTTCCTCCTCACGATCCGCCCGGGCTGGACCCCGAGAAGCTTTCTGCAGAACGCTACAAGGGCGACCCGTGGGACCCGAGCGTGCCCGAAGGTCTTTCGGACGGCGACACCGTCCTCATCATCGGCACCGGGCTCACCATGGTCGACGTGGTGCTGCTGCTCGACGCGAGGGGCTTCAAGGGGAAGATCGTCGCGCTCTCGCGGCGCGGGCTGCTGCCGCGCAGCCATGCTCCGGGCGCCGACTGGCTGAAGCTCGCCGAGCGCCCCGCGACGTTGGCTTCCCAACTGGTCCGGAACGTCCGCCGCCGCGCCGCGGAGATCGGCTGGCGCAACGCGGTCGACGAGCTCCGCCCCTTCACGCAGGCGATGTGGGGCAATGCCGGCGAAGCCGAGCGCGGCCGCTTCCTCCGCCATCTGCGGCCGTGGTGGGACGTCCACCGCCACCGCCTGGCGCCCGAGGTCCACGCGCGGCTGACCGCTGTCGTCGATCGCGGACAGCTCGAAGTGATCGCCGGCAGGACGCTCGGCTTCGGCGAAGGCCGCGACGGCGTCGATGTGAGGCTGCGCCGCCGCGGCAGCGATACGGCCGAAACGCTGCGCGTCCAGCGAATCGTCAACTGCACGGGCCCGCTCGGAGACCTCGCCCGGACCGACGAACCGCTGCTCCAGAAGCTGGCTGCGCGCGGCGTGATCCGGCCGGACGCCGCGCATCTCGGGATCGACGTGGACAATCAGGGACAGACGATCGATGCCGAGGGCCTGCCCAATGCCAATCTCTACGCGCTGGGACCGATGACGCGGGGCGCTTTTTGGGAGATCGTCGCCGTGCCCGACATACGGACGCAGACGTGGAACGTCGCGCGGCGCCTGTCCAATGCGCATTGGGTGGGCGGCGAAGGGCTTTAGATATTCGCACGGCTTTGTTCGCGCGGAGGCGCAGAGAACGCAGGGAGCATGACGAAGGGTGTACCAAGTGCGTTAGTATCATTTGACACTATCCGGTCGCAGACGATACAATCGGCGCATGACCGATCCCGCAAATCCCCTCGGCCTCAACGGCTTCGAGTTCGTCGAATTCACCTCCCCCGATCCGGACGCGATGGCGCGCCAGTTCGAGCAGATGGGCTTCGTCGCGAGCCACCGGCATCCGCGCAAGAACATCACCCGCTACAAACAGGGGCGCATCAATCTGATGCTCAACCGCGACGAGACCGGCCGGGTCGCCGAGTTCCGCGCGGCGCATGGCCCCTCGGCCAGCGCGATGGCGTTCCGCGTCGCCGATCCCGAGGCGGCGATGCAGTGGGCGCTCGAGCATGGCGCCAAGCGCACGATCGAGGACGACACCGTCATCGAGGGCATCGGCGGCTCGTACCTCTATTTCATCAAGGACGGCAGCGACCTCTATGCCGATTGGGAGGAAGTTCCCGGCTGGCAGCAGGCGGAGGCCGAGAACAATGTCGGGCTCGACCTGCTCGATCACCTGACCCACAATGTCCGCCGCGGACAGATGCGCGTGTGGTCGGAGTTCTACAGGACGCTGTTCGGCTTCGAGGAGCAGAAGTATTTCGACATCAAGGGCCAGGCCACTGGCCTGTTCAGCCAGGCGATGATCGCGCCGGACAAGGCGATCCGAATCCCGCTCAACGAGAGCCAGGACGACAAGAGCCAGATCGAGGAGTTCATCCGCGAATATCATGGCGAGGGCATCCAGCACCTGGCGCTGACGACGGACGATATCTACGACACGGTCGAGCGGCTGCGCGCACGCGGCGTGAAGCTGCAGGACACGATCGAGACCTATTACGAGCTGGTCAACAAGCGCGTGCCTGGGCACGGCGAGGACCTGGAACGGCTGCGCAAGAACCGCATCCTGATCGACGGCTCGGTCGAGAACGGCGAAGGCATCCTGCTCCAGATCTTCACCGAGAACATGTTCGGCCCGATCTTCTTCGAGATCATCCAGCGCAAGGGCAACGAAGGCTTCGGGAACGGAAACTTCCAGGCGCTGTTCGAGAGCATCGAGCTGGACCAGATCCGGCGGGGCGTCATCAAGGTCGACGCATAGTTTGGAGAGGAAGAGCCGGACCGCGCCGCCAGTGGTGTTCGCGGGCGAGTCCGGCCGAACTTCCTTCGTGCCCTCTCCCTTGATGGGAGAGGGAGGGGCCCGCCGCCGAAGGCGGTGGGAGGGTGAGGGTGACGTCGCCTCAAGCCCCGCCATCACCCTCATCCAAGCTACGCTATCCTTCTCCCATCAAGGGAGAAGGCTTAGAGGATTGCTCGATGGCTACCGACTATTTCCCCGGCTTCGGCAATCACGTCTCGACCGAGGCTGTGCCCGGTGCGCTTCCGATCGGGCGCAATTCGCCACAGAAGCCGGCGTTCGGGCTCTATGCCGAGCAGCTTTCGGGGACTGCCTTCACCGCGCCTCGGCACGAGAATCGGCGCTCTTGGCTGTACCGGCTGCGGCCGACTGCCGAGCATCCGCCCTATCGGCGCTATGAAGGCGCGAAGAACTTCGCGCCCGGCATAGTGCAGGAGCCGCTGGCGCCCAACCGGCTGCGCTGGGATCCCCTCCCCTCCCCAACCGCGCCCGTCGACCTGATCGACGGCATGACGACGATGCTGGTGAACCGCGATCCCGCCGATCTCGAGGGTGTCGCGATGCATGTCTATGTCGCCAACAAGGACATGGTGGCGCGCGTGTTCGTCGATGCCGACGGCGAGTTGCTGTTCGTGCCCCAGGCAGGGCGGCTGACGCTGCTGACCGAACTGGGGCGGATCGACGTCGCACCCGGACAGATCGCACTGGTGCCGCGCGGAGTGAAGTTCCGTGCACTGCTGCCGGACGGCGAAGCACGCGGCTATGTCGCGGAGAACCACGGCGCGCTGTTCCGCCTGCCCGATCTGGGGCCGATCGGCGCCAACGGCTTGGCTAATCCGCGCGACTTCGAGACGCCTTGCGCGTGGTTCGAGGACCGGGACGCGCCCTTCGAAGTGATCCAGAAATCGCTGGGGAGTCTGTGGATCACCGATCTCGACCACAGCCCGCTCGACGTGGTGGCGTGGCACGGCAATCTGGCCCCGTGGCGCTATGACCTCGCGCGGTTCAACACGATGAACACGGTGAGCTTCGACCATCCGGATCCCTCGATCTTCACCGTGCTGACCAGTCCAAGCGACGTGCCGGGCCGCGCCAACGCCGATTTCGTGATCTTCCCGCCGCGCTGGATGGTCGCCGAGGACACGTTCCGTCCGCCCTGGTTCCACCGCAACGTGATGAGCGAGGCGATGGGGCTGATCCACGGCGCCTATGACGCCAAAGCCGAAGGGTTCGCGCCGGGCGGGCTCTCGCTTCACAACCTCATGTCCGGGCACGGCCCCGATGTCGCGAGCTGGCGCGGCGCTAGCGAGGCCGAGCTGAAGCCGCACAAGATCGAAGGCACGCTGGCGTTCATGGTCGAGACTTGCTGGCCGTACCGCCCGACGCGGTTCGCCCTGGAGCGGGCGCAACCGGATTACGACGCGGCCTGGGCGGGGTTTCCAAAGGCTAAGCTGCCGAAGTGATTCCGCGGCCATTTCCTCCGTTCGCCCTGAGCTTGTCGAAGGGCGGTATTTCTTCGTGCCGCCGGAGAAGAGAAGAACGGCCCTTCGACAAGCTCAGGGCGAACGGGAATGGGTGAGCGGGTTTATTCCACCCCTGCCGGCGTCGCGCTCGGGCCGCTCGACGTGATCTCCGACGGCAAGGCACGCAACTTCGTGCTCGAGCTCCGCGCCGGGCATTTCCACGGCTTCGTCGTGCGGCGGGGCGAGGCCGTGCACGGCTATGTCGACCGCTGCCCGCATATGGGCCTACCGCTTGCGCAGAAGCTCGACGCGTACCTGACCGAGGACGCCAGCCTAATCGCCTGCTCATGGCACGGCGCGCTGTTCCGGATCCATGACGGCGCATGCGTGGGTGGCCCCTGCGCAGGCGCGGCGCTTCAGCCTTGGCCCGTCACCGTCATCGACGGGACGATCGTCACTGCGTGAGCGTCGCCCGGCGGCGCGCGTAGAGCAGGTAGACTGCGAGCCCGAAGACATTCCACGCCAGGAACGACCACTGCGTCACTTCCTGCAGGCTGCTGAACAGATAGAGGCAGCCGAGCACCGCGATAGGCGCCACCAGCCACGGTAGCGGCGTCTTGAACGGCCGCTTCGCCCCCGGATCGCGGCGGCGCGAGACGAGCACGCAGATCGCGACGGCGATGAAGGCGCAGAGCGTCCCGGCGTTGGCCAGGCTCGCGATCATGTCGAGCGGAGTCAGCGCGGCGAGCACTGCCACCACCACCGCCGTCACCAGCGTGATCCGCACCGGCGTGCCGCGCGACGAAATCTTGGCGAGGCTGGCAGGCAGAAAGCCGTCGCGCGCCATCACTAGGAAGATGCGGCTCTGCCCGTAGAGGAAGGCGAGCAGCACGGTAGGCAGCGCGATCGCCGCCGCCGCCGCGACGATCGTCGCGACACGGCCCTGGCCGATCTCGCGCAGAATCAGCGCAAGCGGCTCTGCGCTGTTCGAGAAACGGGTGTAGCTGAGCGCGCCCACTGCGGCAGCCGCGACGACCATGTAGATCACGGTGCAGGCGACCATCGATCCGACGATGCCGATCGCAAGATCGCGCTCGGGGTTCTTGGCTTCCTCCGCCGCAGTCGAGATCGCATCGAAGCCGTAGAAGGCGAAGAAGATGATCGCCGCGGCGCCCATCACGCCGAACTTCACACCAGCCTCGCCCGCCACGCTGCCGTAACCGAACGGCGCGAAGGGTTCGAGGTTGGCGGGATCGAAATGCGGGAGTGCGACCGCGACGAACAGCGCGAGCGTCACCAGCTTGAGCACTACCAGCGCGGAGTTGACCCGGGCGCTCTCGCGCGTGCCGAGCATCAGCAGGCCGGCGACCACGCCGATGATGACAATCGCGGGCAGATTGATGCCGAACCTGCCGTCCGCGGTGGGCCCGTGGGTCAGGAATTCGGGCAAGTGGATGCCGAGCCCGGTGAGGAATCCCACGGCATAACCCGACCAGCCGACCGCCACCGTCGCCACCACCAGCGAATATTCGAGGATCAGCGACCAGCCGACCACCCAGGCGACGATCTCGCCAAGCGTCGCATAGCTGTAGGTGTAGGCGCTTCCCGATGCGGGGATCATCGTCGCCATCTCCGCATAGCAGAGCGCCGCGGCGGCGCAGACCGCGCCGGCAACCACGAAGCTCAGCAGCACCGCGGGCCCGGCACGGTCGGCGCCCACGCCGATCAGCGTCAGGATGCCGGTGCCGACGATCGCGCCGACGCCGAGCGCAACCAGATGCGGCCAGGAAAGCGTGCGCGCCATGCGGTGCGCCGCAGGCTGCTCCTCGGCGGCGAGAATGGTCTTGCGTCGAAAAAGGCTCGTCATGTTCGTCCCCCTGCCGGCATGCGCTTGTCGAAGCCGCGCACTTTCTCCAAGCCTAGGGACATCACCCGCGCCTCGACAAGGCCGGACGAACGATTCGGGAGAGAATGCGACATGGAACCCACGCTCGATTTCGGCCTGGGCGAAACGGCGGACATGATCCGCGAAACCACTCAGCGCTTCGCCAAGGAGCGGATCGAACCGCTCGCCGCGCGGATCGACGCCGACGACTGGTTCCCGCGCCACGAGCTCTGGCCTGCGATGGGCGAGCTGGGGCTGCACGGAATCACGGTAGAGGAAGAATGGGGCGGGCTCGGGCTCGGCTATCTCGAGCATGTCATCGCGTGCGAGGAAGTCAGCCGTGCATCGGCCTCGATCGGGTTGAGCTACGGGGCGCATTCGAACCTGTGCGTCAACCAGATCCGCCGCTGGGCGAGCGAGGAGCAGAAGGCGAAATACCTCCCCAAGCTCGTCTCGGGCGAGCATGTCGGCAGCCTGGCGATGTCCGAGGCAGGCGCCGGGTCCGACGTGGTGAGCATGAAGCTGCGGGCGGAGAAGACCGACCGCGGCTATGTTCTCAACGGCACCAAATTCTGGATCACCAACGCGGCCTATGCTGACACTTTGGTGGTCTACGCCAAGACCGGTGAAGGATCGCGCGGGATCACCACCTTCCTGATCGAGAAGGGCATGTCCGGCTTCTCGATCGGGCAGAAGATCGACAAGATGGGGATGCGCGGCTCCCCCACCGCCGAGCTGGTGTTCGACGACTGCGAGGTGCCCGACGAGAACGTCATGGGCCCGGTCAACGGCGGCGTGGGCGTGCTGATGAGCGGGCTCGACTATGAGCGCACCGTGCTCGCCGGCATCCAACTGGGCATCATGCAGGCGTGCCTCGATGTGGTGCTGCCCTATCTGCGCGAGCGGAAGCAGTTCGGCCAGCCGATCGGGAGCTTCCAGCTGATGCAGGCCAAGGTGGCGGACATGTATGTCGCGCTCAATTCGGCGCGCGCTTACGTCTATGCAGTGGCGAAGAACTGCGACGCAGGGCGGACCACGCGGTTCGATGCGGCGGGCGCGATCCTGCTGGCGAGCGAGAATGCCGTGAAGGTCAGCCTCGAGGCGATCCAGGCGCTGGGCGGCGCGGGCTACACCAAGGATTGGCCGGTCGAACGCTTCGCGCGCGACGCCAAGCTGCTCGACATCGGGGCGGGGACCAATGAGATACGGCGCATGCTGATCGGGCGCGAGTTGGTGGGCGCGGGCTGAGTTTAATCTCCCCTCCCTGCCTGCAGGGAGGGGGAAAGTGAACGTCGATACGGCCTAGTCCCGCTCCGGGAACGGGAGCTCAGCGGAACAGATCGAGCGGGATCGCCTCGCCCATCGCAGTCTCGCCGGCTCCGTTCGGATGAAGGTTGTCCCCCTTCTCGCCCTGGATATGCGCCGCCAGCCGCTTCGGGTTGGCGGGATCGGCGACGGCCTTTTCCATGTCGATCACTGCATCGAAGGTTTTCGAGGTGCGAATCCAGTTGTTGACCGCCACGCGCGTCGCCTCGCCTTCGGGCGAATAATAGCCGGCGCCTTCATAAGGCAGGATCGTCATCGCGATCACCTTGATGCCGTGGTCGTGCGCGCGGCGGACGAGCTGGCGATAACCCTGGATCAACGCGTCGGCCGTCACCACCGGAGCCTTTTCCCCGTTCCGCTCCTTGCCCGAATTGCCGATGTCGTTGATCCCTTCGAGCAGAACGACATGGCTGACACCGGGCATCGCCAGCACGTCACGGTCGAAGCGGGCGAGCGCGCTCGGTCCCGCACCAGTGGCGAGCACCCGGTTGCCCGAGATCGCCTGGGTGACGACGACGTGGGGCTTGCCCGCGGCAGCCAGCCGCCGGCCGAGCGCATCGCCCCAGCGGCAGATCGGCTTCGCATCGATCCGGCAGCCCACATTATCGGTGATCGAATCGCCATAGGCGACGACCACCGGGCGCTGCTTCGGCGTCTCGACGTCGATCCCGGCGATCAGCGGGCGGAACCGTGTAGACGATGCCGGGGCGAAATCGGTGGCGCTGTGATCGCCGGTAGCTGAAATCTGCGTCGGCTGGCCCGCGGCATCGTGCACCGTGGCGAGCCGCACCGCCCCGGGAAGATAGATCGAAACCTCCACCACATCGAATGCCTTGGTGGACAGCGCAACGGGATCGCTGACGAGGGGCGCTCCCTCCGGCACCTGCACCGACGGGCGGCCGTCGAACGATACGCGGACAGTCTGGCCGCCGCGGACGCGTACCGTAGCGGCGCCGATCTCGAACGCGGGACCATAATCATTGGCGAGCCGGAGCCGGATCGACTTGCCGCCCGCGCCAATACGAACAGCTGCACGAATCGTGGCATTCTCGACCGCCACGCTGCGGTCCCCATGCCCTTCCCACATGCTGGCCGTCCATGCGGGCGTCCAATGCTGCGCATGTGCCGGCACGGACACGCCAAACACGAGCGCCGCCGCAACAACCGTTTGCAAACCCTTCATTCTGCTCTCCCTTTTCCGTCAGCGTCCATATCCATTGCAAACGGGAACGCCGCAGGAGCAATCCAATCCTCCCTCGCCAGGGGGAGGTGGCACGCGCAGCGTGGCGGAGGGGGCGGACGGCGATCAATCATCGTTGTGCTTCATCCCCCTCCCTCGCCTTCGGCGACACCTCCCCCTGTCGGGGGAGGATTTTTGGCTAGCTCGCAGCTCTCCCTGGCTCACCAGACCTTCACGCGTTTTTCGGGCGCGAGATAGAGTTTCTGGCCCGGCTGTACGTCGAACGCCGGATACCAGGCGTCGAGGTTGCGCACGGTCTGGGCGCGCCAGCGTGCCGGTGCGTGCGCGTCGGTGGCTACGCGGTTGCGCAGCTGCTGCTCGCGCTGCTTCTCGCGCCAGCTTTGCGCGAAAGCGAGGAAGAAGCGCTGATCGCCGGTGAGTCCGCCGATCACCGGCGCCTCCTTGCCGCCGAGCGACGCCTTATAGGCGTCATAGGCAGCGGCGAGCCCCGCGACGTCGGCGATGTTCTCGCTCAGCGTCAGCTTGCCGTTGAGCTTGAGCCCCGGCAGCGCCTCATAGGCGTTATACTGCTCGACCAGCGCCTGCCCGCTAGCCTTGAAGCGCGCGAGATCGGCCGGGGTCCACCAGTTGCGCAGCCGCCCGCTCGCGTCGAAATTCGCGCCCAGATCGTCGAAGCCGTGGCTGATCTCGTGCCCGATCACCGCGCCGATCGAGCCGTATTTCGCAGCAGCATCGGCATTCGGATCGTAAAAGGGCGCCTGCAGGATCGCCGCGGGGAAGTTGAGCGCGTTCTGGAGCGGCAGGTTGACGGCATTGACCGTCTGCGGCGTCATCCACCATTCGCCGCGATCGACCGGCTTGCCGATCTTTGCGAGCTGGTGGCGGTATTCTGCGAGCTCGGCGCGGCGCAGATTGCCGACCGGATCGTCTGCCTTCACGTCGAGCGACGCATAGCTGCGCCACGTCTCGGGATAGCCGATGCCCACACGCATCGTCGCGATCTTCTTGCGCGCCTCCGCCTTGGTGCTCTCCGCCATCCACGGCAGCCCTGCGACGCGCTTGTCGAAAGCGGCGAGGATGCCCTTCACCATGTTCTGGATGTCCGCCTTGGACGAGGCCGGAAAATAATCCTTCACGTACAGCTGGCCGACGGCGTCGCCGAGCCAGGTGTCGACGCTGGCTATCGCGCGCTTGTCACGCGGGCGCGGCTTGAGCTGGCCACGCAGCGTCTGATTGTAGAACTCGAAATGCGCCTGATCGAACGCCGCGGGCAGCACCTCGGTGACTTCGTTGATGCGGTGGAAGACGAGCCAGTCCTGCCACGCCTGAAGCGGCTCGCTTGCCACCAGCTTCGCCATTCCCGCCACAGCGTCCGGCTGCCAGACGATGAAGTCCTGCTGGTTGCCGAGTTGCGCGGCGCTCCAGAAGGCGTCCCAGTCGATCCCCGGCGCCTTGCGCGCGAAATCGGCCTTCTTCCAAGGGTTGTTGGCCTTGTTCGCGTCCTGGCTGGCCACCTGATCGGCGTGGGCCCGCGCGATCTTGAGCTCGAGATTGAATACCCGCTGCGCGCGCGCATCGGGCTCGGTGACATTGGCGAGGCTCAGCAGCTTGCCGATGTACGCGCGATACTGGTCGCGGATCTCCGCCATCTCGGACTCGCCCGAGAGGTAATAGTCGCGCTCGGGAAGCCCAAGGCCGCCCTGGAGCAGATAGGGGACCGTTGCCTCGGGCTGGCCGAATGCCTGGGTCACGAAGATGCCGAAGAGATTTTCGGTCTCGAAATCGGTCGCGTTGAGCGGATCGACATCGGCGCGGACATTCGCGCCAAGCATCGCCGACAGCGCCTTCTTGTCGCCAAGCCGGGCGATTGCGTCGAGCTCGCTTCCGAGCGGGGCAAGACCCCGCGTCTCGATTCCCGCGGTGTCGGTATAGGCGCGATACCAGTCGGCGATCCGGCGCTGATCGCTGCCAGCCCCCGCACTCGCCTCGAGCGCTGCCTTGATGATCGCGGCGTTGTTCGCCTCGGCCTTGTTGAACACCTGCAGGAACGATCCGGTGCTCGACCGGTCGGCCGGAATCTCGGTCCGCGCCCGCCAGCCGCCGTTGGCATACTCGTCGAAATCGTCCCCGGGGCGCACCTGCTTGTTGAGCCCCTCCACATCGACGCCGATCGTGGGGGTTGCCGTCGCGGAAGACTGGTTGCCGGCGTCGCCACCCGGTGTGCACGCGGCAGTGGCGAGAAGTGCGGCCAGCAGGATTGCGCGGCTGTTCACGTAGCTACTCTCCGAATTGTCCTGCCCCGCTGCTACTCCCGCCCGCCGCTGCGCGCCAGTACCTTCCCAAGCGGCTGGTCGCGGTGTAAGCACGGCCAAAATAGGTCAGGAAGGATGCCCTAATGAGCGCTCCCGTGCTCGATACCAGGGTGGTGCGCGACGGCGAGGGCTATCGCGCCAATGCCGCGCACAACCACGCGCTCGTCGAGCGGCTGCGCGCCGATGTGGCACGCGCGGCGCTGGGCGGCAGCGAGGCCGCGCGCGAGCGCCACACCAGCCGCGGCAAGCTGCTCCCGCGCGAGCGTGTGGAGCGGCTGCTCGATCCGGGCTCGCCCTTCCTCGAGATCGGCCAGCTCGCCGCCTGCGACATGTATGAGGGCGAAGTTCCCGGCGCCGGGATGATCGCTGGCATCGGCCGCGTTTCGGGGCGGCAGGTGATGATCGTGTGCAACGACGCCACGGTGAAGGGCGGCACCTATTATCCGATGACGGTGAAGAAGCATCTGCGCGCGCAGGAGATCGCCGAGCAGAACCGCCTCCCCTGCATCTATCTGGTCGACTCAGGCGGCGCCAACCTCCCCCACCAGGCTGAAGTCTTCCCCGATCGCGACCATTTCGGCCGCATCTTCTTCAACCAGGCGAACATGAGCGCCAAGGGCATCCCACAGATCGCCTGCGTGATGGGAAGCTGCACCGCGGGCGGCGCCTATGTGCCCGCGATGAGCGACGAGAGCGTGATCGTACGCAACCAGGGCACGATCTTCCTCGCGGGCCCGCCGCTGGTAAAGGCTGCAACCGGCGAAATCATCTCGGCCGAGGATCTGGGCGGCGGCGACCTGCACGCGCGCAAATCGGGCGTGGTCGATCACCTCGCCGAGAACGATGAGCATGCACTGACGATCGTGCGGGACATCGTCAGCCATCTCCCCGCCGATCGCACCCCCGACGTGAAGCTGATCGATCCGCGCCCACCGAAATATGCCGCGGAGGAGCTGTACGGCATCGTGCCGCAGGACGTGCGCGCGCCCTATGACGTTCATGAAGTGATCGCGCGGATCGTCGACGGCAGCGAGTTCCACGCGTTCAAGCCGCTCTACGGCACCAGCCTGGTCTGCGGCTTCGCGCACATCTGGGGCATGCCGGTGGGCATCATCGCCAACAACGGCGTGCTGTTCAGCGAGAGCGCCGTGAAGGGTGCGCATTTCATCGAGCTCGCGTGCCAGCGGCGCATCCCTCTGCTCTTCCTCCAGAACATCTCCGGCTTCATGGTCGGTGGAAAATATGAGGCCGAAGGCATTGCGAAACATGGCGCAAAGCTGGTGACCGCCGTGGCCACTGCGACCGTGCCCAAGATCACCGTGCTGATCGGCGGCAGCTTCGGCGCGGGCAATTACGGCATGTGCGGCCGCGCCTATTCCCCGCGCTTCCTGTTCACCTGGCCTAACAGCCGGATCAGCGTAATGGGCGGCGAACAGGCAGCCTCGGTGCTCGCCACCGTCCACCGCGACGCGGACAAATGGAGCGAGGCGGAAGCCGAGGCTTTCAAGGCGCCGATCCGTCAGCGTTACGAGGACGAGGGCAACCCCTGGCACGCCACCGCGCGGCTATGGGACGACGGAATCATTGACCCCGCCCAGACCCGTGACGTGCTCGGGCTGGCACTCGCGACGAGCCTCAACGCACCTGTCCCCGAGCGACCGGCCTTCGGCGTTTTCCGCATGTGATGGCGCGCGCCAAAGCCGGATCGCTCCACGCGCGGAACGATCGCCCTGTTTCGGCTTTTTCGCTCCTGTCAGGGAGAGAACAGGAGGGACCATGAAGTTCCGTCGAGCGCTTCTAGCATGCACCGTACCCGCGGCACTTTTGTGCAGCGCCAACAGCCTTGGTGGGCCCCAGGCCAACCGCGGGCAGGCGGCGCCGATCTCCGCCAGCGAGCGAAGCCAGGGGCAGCAGGCCAGCGCCGCGCTGATCGCGGAGTTCGGCGGCGCCTATCAGGGACGGCAGGCGAGCTATGTCGCCAATGTGGCGCGCCGCGTGGCGGTCCAGTCCAGCCTTTCCTCCAACCCTTCCGACTTCACCGTCGTCCTGCTCGACAGTCCGGTCGACAACGCGTTCGCGACGCCGGGCGGCTATGTCTATGTGACCCGGGGGTTGCTCGCGCTGATGAACGACGAGGCCGAGCTCGCCGGGGTGCTGGGGCACGAAGTTGCGCATGTCGCGGCGCGCCACAGCCAGCGCCGGCAGCAGACCGCGCAGCGCAACTCGATCCTCAGCGTGCTCGGGCAGGTGCTGGTGGGCGCCGTCGCGGGCGATTCAGGGCTCGGCCAGCTGCTGGGCCAGGGCATCAACACCGGCGCCCAGCTCGCGACGCTCGGCTATTCGCGCAGCCAGGAAACCGAATCCGACGACCTGGGAGTCACCTATCTGCGCGGCGCGGGCTACGATACCGACGGGCTCGCTTCGATGCTCGGGAGCCTTGCGGCGCAGAACAGCCTAAACCAGCAGCTCGCCGGCGACGCGCGCTCGATGCCGGAATGGGCGAGCACCCACCCCGATCCCTCCTCCCGCATCCGGCGTGCGACGTCGCGGGCGCAGGCGGTGGGCGGAACCAACCTTCCCCGCAATCGCGACGCCTTCCTCGCCGCGATCGACGGCATGCTGTATGGTGACAATCCGCGCCAGGGTATGATCGTGGGTCGTGACTTCCTGCACCCGGAGCTCAAGCTCGCCTTCACGATCCCGCAGGGCTTCAAGATGACGAACGGCACGCGCGCCGTGTCGATCAGCGGGCCCGACACTCAGGCGCAGTTCTCCAGCGCACGCTATTCGGGCAACCTGCGCGCGCACGTCGCCGCGCTGCTTCAATCGCTGCTGGGGGGTGCCACTGGCGTGAGCGATGCCACCGTGCGCACGACGACGGTAAACGGCGTGCCGGCAGCCTATGCGCAGACGCAGGCCAACAGCGGCAAAACCCGCGTGGACGCGACGGTGTTCGCCTATGCGCTGAATGGCAACGCCTATCACTTCGTGGTGCTGACGCCCGCCGGACGGGGACTGGGCGCCGCAACTTCGATGCTCGAATCCTTCCGCCCGCTGAGCGGCACCGAGGCTTCGCGCGCGCGGCCGCGCTATCTGCGGGTCGTTACCGTCAAACCGGGCGACACGGTCGCGTCGCTCGCCTCGCGAATGGCATTCGATCAGGCGCGGGCGGAGCGCTTCCTGGTGCTCAACGGTCTTGCGCGCAACGCAACGTTGCGGCCGGGGGAGAAGGTCAAGATCGTCACTTATTGAGGGCAGGCGGCGAAATCTTCGATCGCTGCCCGGAGCATCAGGCGAACCTTGTCGGGCGACAAGGCAGCGAGCTGCTGTAGGCTCCTACCCTCGCCGAGCTTCTGCGCCAGGCGATAGCCGACATAATAGCCGAAGCGCGGCGGGAAGCCTGTCCCCTTCCCGTCGCCGAAGAAGAAACCCGAATAATCGTCCGGCGCGGTCGAATCGAGTTTGGCGAGGGTGAGGCACATTGCTTCGCCCAGACGCGGATCGACTTCTGCGCGGATCGGCCGCGGAATGGTCAGCAGCAGCGCGCGGTCGTCCGCTTCGGGATTCATCCGCGCCGCGACATAGGTGGCGAGCCCCTCCTGCCACAGCGAACACCATAGCGCTTCGCAGTCTGGGAAGAATCGCGCGTGATGGAAATGGAACAGCTCATGATCAAGAAACGGCGCAATGGTAGAGCTATCGTGGATCCGGGCGATCACATCTCCGCCAAATACCGCGACAACCCTGCCTTCCAGCTCGCGCGTGCCCCCGTCCATCTCCCCTAGCGAGTGAAGCAGGTAGATCGGCATCGTCGGCGCATAGTCAGGAAAGACCTGGCGGAATCGATCGTTCGCCGTCGCATAGCTGGTCGTGAAGTTGCGCGCAGCGGCCAGAAATCGTTCGCGATGCGCGGGATAATAGGCGAGCACGCGCGCGACTCGCGCGTCGTACTTCGCCTCGGTCGCGCCGTTACGCGGCGCATAGAATCCCGGGACCAAGGCATTGAAGCGCGCGCTGAACGCACGGGCACGTTCGGCCTCGGGCATCGTCGCGGTTTCGGTCGCGAAGGTGTCGAACGCATCGACGTACGACGCGAAGGACGGGGTGGGCGCTGGCTGGGCGGTTGCCGACGCAGCGACGAGGAGCGCCGCTGCGGCGCAGAGAGTGCGGATCATCGCACCGTATTAATGTAGTATCACACCTTCGCAACCCCGCTCCGTGCGGGTGGGATGCATCCCACCCGCCGGACGTTATCGGCTCAGCGCGTCAGTTTCTTGTACGCCAGCGCGGTCGGACGATCAGCGGCGTCGCCGAGGCGGCGGCGCTTGTCTTCCTCATAGGCCTCGAAGTTCCCTTCGAACCATTCGACATGGCTGTTGCCCTCGAAAGCGAGGATGTGCGTGGCGAGACGATCGAGGAAGAAGCGATCGTGGCTGATCACCACGGCGCAGCCCGCGAAATTCTCGATAGCCTCTTCCAGCGCACCCAGCGTCTCGACGTCGAGATCGTTGGTCGGCTCGTCGAGCAGCAGCACGTTGCCGCCGCGCTTGAGCATCTTGGCGATGTTGACGCGGTTGCGCTCGCCGCCCGAGAGCTTGCCGACGTTCTTCTGCTGGTCGGCGCCCTTGAAGTTGAACGCGCCGACATAGGCGCGAGTCGACTGATCGTGGCCGTTGACCTTCATGTAGTCGAGCCCGTCCGAGATCTCTTCCCACACGTTCTTCGAGGGATCGAGGTGATCGCGGCTCTGGTCGACATAGCCGAGACGCACGGTGGACCCCATCTCGATCTTGCCGGTGTCGGGCTGCTCCTGACCGGTGATCAGCTTGAACAGCGTCGACTTGCCGGCGCCGTTGGGGCCGATCACGCCGACGATGCCGCCGGCAGGCAGCGTGAACGAGAGATTCTCGAACAGCAGCTTGTCGCCATAGGCCTTGGAGATGTTCTCGACCTCGATGACCTTGCCGCCGAGGCGCTCGGGCACCTGGATGACGATCTGGGCCTTGCCCGGCGTGCGGTTCTGCTGCGCTTCGACGAGTTGGTCGAACTTGGCGATACGCGCCTTGGACTTGGTCTGGCGGCCCTTGGGGCCCTGCCGGATCCATTCGAGCTCGTCCTTGATCGCCTTCTGGCGTCCGGACTCCTCGCGCTCCTCCTGCTCGAGGCGCTTGGACTTCTTCTCGAGGTAGGTCGAGTAATTGCCTTCGTAAGGGAAGTATTTGCCGCGATCGATCTCGAGGATCCAGCCGACCACGTTATCCAGGAAATAGCGGTCGTGGGTGATCATCAGCACCGCGCCCGGATATTCCTTGAGATGGTTTTCCAGCCACTCGACGCTCTCGGCATCGAGATGGTTGGTCGGCTCGTCGAGCAGCAGGATCGAGGGCTTCTGGATCAGCAGCCGGGTGAGCGCGACACGGCGCTTCTCACCGCCCGAGAGATTCTCGACCGACCAGTCCGAAGGCGGGCAGCGCAGGGCCTCCATCGCGATCTCGAGTTGGTTGTCGAGCGTCCAGCCGTCGACGGCGTCGATCTTGCCCTGAAGCTCGCCCATCTCTTCCATCAGCGCATCGAAATCGGTGTCGTCCTTGGGATCGCCCATTTCGGCCGAGATCGCGTTGAAGCGATCGACCATGTCGGCAATTTCGCGCGCGCCGTCCTTGACGTTCTCGAGCACGTTCTTGGTCGGATCGAGCTGAGGCTCCTGCTCGAGATAACCAACGGTGATGTTCTCGCCGGGCCATGCCTCGCCGGTGAAATCCTTGTCGACACCCGCCATGATCTTCATCAGCGTCGATTTGCCGGCGCCGTTCGGGCCGACGATGCCGATCTTGGCGCCCTGATAGAATTGCAGGTTGATGTTGCTCAGCACCGGCTTGGGAGCGCCGGGGAAGGTCTTGGTCATGTCCTTCATGACGAAGGCGTATTGGGCGGCCACGATAGGGTCTCCGATGGGTATATCTGGATGCGGGAAGTTGGCCGCGCATGTAGCGATGCGCCGCGCGATTGGCAACGCGCGCGGCTGAATCGCACCGGAAACGCACGCGGCGATTGGCAAATGTTTCGGGGGTGGTTAGCAATCCCGGCCATGACCAAGCACATCCTGCTCGCCGCCGCCGCTGCGCTCGCCCTTCCCCTCCCCGCTCTCGCCCAGACCCACGATGCCGCAGCGCTCCGCGACGCCGCGCTCAAGGACGACCTCGCCTGGGAGATCACCGAGGGGCTGACCACCGAGATCGGCCAGCGTCTGGCCGCGACCGAGGCCGAGGCGCGGGCGCGCGATTGGGCAGTGAAGAAGCTCACCGCGCTCGGCTTCCAGAATGTGCGCAACGAGCCGTTCAAGATGCCGGTATGGGTCCGCGGCGACGAGAGTGCCGAAGTGATCGGCCCGATGGCGCAGAAACTCGCTCTCGCCGCGCTGGGCAATTCAGGCTCGACCGGGCCGAAAGGCATCGAGGCGGAAGTCGCCTATTTCCCGACCTTCGCCGATCTCCAGGCCGCGCCGGCGGATAGCGTGAAGGGCAAGATCGTCTTCATCGACCACCGTATGGCGCCGACGCAGGACGGCTCGAGCTATGGCGTCTTCGGCGCGGCCCGGCGTTCGGGGCCGACGGTCGCGGCGAGCAAGGGCGCGGTCGCAACGCTGATCCGCTCGATCGGCACCGACTATCATCGCAATCCGCACACCGGCGGCACCAACTGGGCCCAGGGCGTGAAGCCGATCCCCGCCGCCGCGCTCGCGCTGCCCGATGCCGAGCAGCTCCAGCGGCTGCTGAAGCGCGGCCCGGTGCGGCTGAAGCTCAATATGACCCCGGAGTTCAAGGGTGAAGGCACCTCGGGCAACGTCATCGCCGAAGTGCCGGGCAGCGATCCCGCCGCTGGGATCGTCGTGATCGCCTGCCACCTCGACAGCTGGGATCTGGGCACCGGCGCGATCGACGACGCCTCCGGCTGCGGCATCATCACCGCGGCGGCCAAGCGGATCATGGAGGCAGGCACGCCGCGCCGCACGATCCGCCTGCTCTGGGCGGGCGCGGAAGAGCCTGGCGTGTTCGGCGGCCGTGCCTATTTCGAGGCGCACAAGAACGAACGGCACGTGCTCGCGTCCGAATCCGATTTCGGTGCCGATCGCGTGTGGCAGTTCAAGGCAAATTGGTCCGACAGCGCGAAGCCCGTGGGAGATCGGATCGCTGCAGCGCTCGCTCCGCTCGGCATCGGCCGCAGCACCGATCGCGCGACCGGCGGCGCCGATGTAGGCGCGGTGATCGCCTCGGGCGTCACCGCGGTCGACCTCGAGCAATCGGGGCTGCGCTATTTCGATTATCACCACACGCCCGACGACACGCTCGACAAGGTCGATCCCGAGCAGCTGCGGCAGAATGTGGCGGCCTGGACGGCGATGCTGGCAGTTGCAGCCAATGCACCCGAGGAGATCGGACCGGTTCCCGCCGCGCCGCGCTGACGCCACGGAAACAGGCACTCAAGCGGCGCAATTGTGGCAGAAACACGGCCGAATCTTTGCAGCTCGTCGCATTTTCGATTGACGCGCGCGCAACGACCGTTATGTCAGCGGCTTCGCGTCGGCTGTCGGGCCGGGTGCGAAACGTTTACGTTCCAATGGGAGCTACCCGAATGAAGAAGATCCTCATTGTTGCGGCGACCGCCGGCCTGATGTCGCTCGCGGCTTGCGGCGGCGAGACCACCAACACCGTCGCCGAGAACGTCGCAGAGTCGCACGAAGCGAACGCCGCGATGTACGAAGAGGCTGCCGACAACACCACCAATGCGATCGCCGAGAACGTTCTCGAGAACGCCGCCGAAGTCGCAGAGAATGCCGCTGACGCCGCCGAGGCGAACGCGCATTGATCGGACTTCCGGTCCGAATGGGCCGGAGCTGAGAGTTAGAAAGGGCGCTCCTCGCGGGGCGCCCTTTTTCTTTGGCCGGATCGGCGTATGACTCGGTTGGATATGGGAACGGGCACGATCGCACGAGCGGCAGAACAAGACGCGCCCCGCAAACGCCTGTCGGCGATGCTCGGCCATCTCTACGTGCAGGTGCTGATCGCGATCGCCGCGGGCGTGCTGCTGGGAGCGCTCTCGCCTTCCACGGGCGCCGCGCTCAAGCCGCTCGGCGACGCCTTCATCGCGCTGGTGAAGATGATCATCGCTCCGGTGATCTTCCTCACGGTCGTCACCGGGATCGCGGGCGGCCATGGGCTGGGATCGGTCGGCCGAGTCGCATTCAAGGCGTTCGCCTATTTCCTGTTCTTCTCGACGCTGGCGCTGGTGCTGGGCCTGATCGTTGCGCACCTCGTCCAGCCGGGCGCGGGCATGAACGTCGACGTCGCCACCCTCGATGCCGCTGCGGTCCACAGCTATGAGAAGCAAGCGCACGAGACGAGTCTGACCGGCTTCCTGCTCGCAATCATCCCCACCACGCTGCTCTCCGCCTTCACCAGCGGCTCGATCCTCCAGGTGCTGCTGGTCGCGGTGCTCTTCGGCGCCGGGCTGGTGGTCGCCGGCGAGCCAGCGCGGCCAGTGACGGACATGCTCGAGCGGATCGGGCTGGTGGTGTTCCGAATCGTCGCGATCGTGATGCGCGCGGCGCCGATCGGCGCGTTCGGCGCGATGGCCTTCACGATCGGCAGATACGGCATCGGCACGCTGATCAACCTCGGCGCGCTGGTCGCCACCTTCTATTTTACGTCGCTGTTCTTCGTGCTGGTGGTGCTGGGTGCGGTTGCCGCGGTGAACGGTTTCTCGATCCTGAAGCTGATCCGCTATCTCAAGGCCGAGCTGCTGCTGGTGCTGGGCACTTCCTCCTCCGAGGCCGCTCTGCCCGCGCTGATCGAGAAGATGGAGCGCGCCGGCTGTCGCAAGGAAGTGGTCGGCCTGGTCGTGCCCACCGGCTATTCGTTCAACCTCGACGGCACTAATATCTACATGACCCTGGCCGCACTGTTCATCGCCCAGGCGACCGGCGTAGAGCTGACGTTCGGCGAGCAGCTCGGGCTGCTGGCGGTGGCGATGCTGAGCTCGAAAGGCGCCGCGGGCGTGACCGGCGCGGGCTTCATCACCCTGGCCGCCACGCTCGCGATCGTGCCCAAGGTGCCGCTCGCCGGAATGGCGCTGATCCTGGGGATCGACCGCTTCATGAGCGAGTGCCGCAGCCTCACCAACTTCATCGGCAACGCCGTTGCGACTGTGGTGGTGGCCCGCTGGGAAGGCGCGCTCGACAAGGGTGCGCTCGATCGTGCGCTGGCGGGTACCCCCGACGCGCTGCCGGCGGCGCCGCCGGCGGAGACCGATCCGGATTGAGGAATGGTCGGGGAGACAGGATTCGAACCTGCGACATCCTGCTCCCAAAGCAGGCGCGCTACCGGACTGCGCCACTCCCCGACGCTGAGCGCGCTTAGAGGCTAGCGACGTTGGATACAAGCGCGGCGTGGCGAAGCCACGCATAGCTTCGTTACTGCTTCGGCCGGCGCGCTGGTGGGCCCGGCAGGACTCGAACCCGCAACCTAGCCGTTATGAGCGGCCAGCTCTAACCATTGAGCTACAGGCCCCCAGCGCCAGCCGCCCTAGCGGAGGTGGCGGGGGCGCCGCAAGCCGAGTCGAGGATTTCGAGGGGCGCCGGTCGCTCCGGCTCAGCTCGAATGCGCCTGCTCGGTGGGTGAGATCACGGCGGCGCGAAGGCGCAGGGTGAGGCTCGTCGCCTCGATTACCAGGCTTCCGCCGAGTTCGCGCGCCAGGTTGCGCGCCAGGCGGAGCGCGAACCCCGTACCGAGCAGCGACGCGTCCTCGCGCTCATCGTCGATGCCGAGCACCGAATCGCCGGGATATTCCGCAAGAGCGCGCGGACGATCGAAGGCGATCGCCACCATGTCGGAGCCTTCGAGGGCAGTCCGCACTTCGATCCGCTCTCCCGCTGCGCTCGCTGAAACCAGCGTCGCCATCAGGCGCGACAGCAGGCGCTCGACTGCGCGCCCGTCCCCCACCACCGCGAAATCGTCGACCGGAAGCGCTACCATCGCACAGCGAAGCTCAGCCAGCGGCGCGAGATCGTCGACGATCGCGGCGAGCAGCGGCCGAAGCGGCACGGCACCCGGAACCAGCGCCAGCGCGGCGCTGTCGATCCGCGCGGCGAGGTCGAGATCGTCGATCGCGCCGAGCAGCTCGCGCGCCTGCATGCGGATCGCCTCGGCACGCCGGCGATAGGCTTCGGGCACGGGCCCCAGCATCTCGCTCTCGATCATCTCGGCGAATCCGGCGATCGCATTGGTGGGCGTGCGAAGCTCATGCACCAGCTGGCGGAGCGAATCGGCCGAGGCAGGCCTGCCGGCGACAGGCTCAACCCGCTCGTCCGCGCGCGGGCGCCGCCCGGTGCCCCGATAGCCGGTGAACCGGCCGCTCGCCGGATCGAACACCGGAACTGCGGAGACGAGCCATTCGCCGGCGGCTTCGGATTCGCCTGCGATCCGCATCCGCGCCTTCGTGATGTCGGTCCGGTGCCGGAATGCCCCCGCGGCCGATGCATCGATGCGCGATCCGTCACCCAGTGGCTGCGATCGCAGGCCGAGGCCGATCAACGGGCCGCGGCTGATCCCCTCGACCCAGCGGATCACGCCCTCGGCATCGGTTTCGAACCGGAACTGCGTGGCCCGTGCGGCACCGTCCCGGTCCGCCGGGTTCGTCTCACGGTCGCACCAATAGGCGTCGATCCGGGCCGCCGCCTGCGCAATTCCGGAAGGGCCAGCACCTTCCTCGCGCTCAGAGCCCGATCCGCAACTGTCGAGTGCGAAGAGCTCCGCCAGCGCAAGGGGAGGATCGGCGAACTCGAGTGCGCGCGCGCTGGCGATTCGGATTTCCAGGGGAACATCGGCGCGGATGGCGTGCAGCACCGCCATTACCCTCGGCTCGGCGGCGACCCGCCCGCGCCCGACCAGATCGGTGAGCTGGCGCCACGCCGACTGCACGCCGTGCGGCGTGGTCAGATCGGCGGCGAGCACCGTCTCCAGAGTATCGTCGAATCGCAAGCTCATCCCCGCAGTACGCACCGGTACCGGGCGTCGTAACGATTCCTTAACCTGTGCGGAGAGCCGCCGGAACCGCTCATTTCGGCACGTCGCAATGTGGGACAATTGCGTTGCCTTGAAATAATATTGCGGTTATCCGAGCCCCATTGCAACGAACCCAAAGCGGAGAATCAAATAAATGCGGTTCGACGACATCGACGTGCGAATTCTCGGTCTTCTGCAAGACAATGGCCGGATGACCAATGTCGAACTTGCCGAACGGGTGGGCCTCACCGCGCCGCCGTGTCTGCGGCGGGTTCGGGCGCTGGAGCAGCAGGGCGCGATCACCGGCTATCATGCCGCGCTGGAGCCCGCGGCACTCGGATACAACCTCACCGTCTTCGCGATGGTGAGCCTCAAGAGCCAGGCGGAAAGCGACCTGCGCGCCTTCGAGCAGCTCGTGGCCGGAATCCCCGAAGTGCGCGAATGCCACATGCTCAACGGCGAGATCGATTTCATCCTCAAGATCGTCGCACAGGACCTGCAGAGCTTTCAGCAGATCCTGACGACGCGGCTGACCACTGCGCCCAACGTGGAGCATGTGAAGACATCGCTCACGATTCGCACGTCCAAGGCGCTGCCCGGCGTTCCCGTCCCCGAGATGTGAAAAGAAAAGGGGCGGCACGCGGCCGCCCCTCTCTGGACCCAGGCGATTTCGTCAGGCGGCGAGCGGCGGGAAATCCACCGACGCGGCCCACAGCAGCGCAAGGTTGGCATAGGGGCCAGCCTGTACCTGCTGGAACGCGGCCTTGGCCTCTCCCTTGCGGCCGAGCCGCTGGAGCGCGATGCCGCGGTTCAAGTTGACCTGGTCCGCGCTCACTCCGCCCTTCTGGAGGGCGAGATCATAGAGCTCCAGCGCGCGCGCATTGTCGCCGCTCGCGAGGAAGGCGTCGGCCGTGCCCACTGCATTCTTGCCGGTCGCCGCAGCTGCCGCCTTCTTGGCAAGCCCGTCGAGCGAACCCTCGGCCTTCACCGCTGCCTGCGACGCCGTGTAGGTCCGCTGCGCATCGGCATCGCCCGAGGGGATCGCGCCGGTCTTGCGGCCGTCGTCGATCACCGCCACCGCTTCCCAGGGCAGGCCCGCCTGCTGCGCCGCATAGGCATAGTTGGCATAGTCGCTGCGGCCCGCCAGCGAATTGGTCGAGCGCATCAGGCGATAGAGGTTCATCTTCTCGAACTTGTCGTCGCTGGCGCCCAGGCCGAATACCGAAATCCCCCAGCGCCAGTTCTGGACGGTGGGATATTCCTGGATGAAGCGAGTCAGCCACGTCGCGGTCGCCGCCCGGTCGCCGAGCTGGTGCACGCGCGGAATCGCGAACTTGTACCATTCGGCCGGCGCCTTGCGGCCGGCGGCCTTGCTCGCCTGGATCGCACGATCGACTTCAGCCACGGCCTCTGCCTGCTTGCCGGTGCCTGCATAGGCGTTGGCGAGCAACACGGGCAGATCGGGCTGGTCGGAGCCCAGCTCGCGCGCCTTGAGCAGCGCCGGAAGCGCCTCGGCCGGCTTCTTCTGCGCGAGCAGCTGGTCGCCGAGCATGTAGTTGTAGACCGCGCCATAGACCTTGGCCTTGTCGGCGGGGGTCTTCGGGCTGGTCGAAAGAACCTGCAGCGCCTTCAGCTGGCCGGCCACGTTCTTGCGCTCGAGTTCGAGCTGGAGGCGCAGCGACGCGGCGAAGAAACGCTCGTCGTCGTTCTTGGCAACGCCTTCGGCAGCCGTGAGCTGCGTGTCGGCGGTGGCCAGGTCCTTGGCCTTGAGCGCAGCGTCGGCCGCGGCGGCGGGCGTGCGGAACTCCTCGCTCACCTTGAGCTCGGGGGCCTTTTCGTCCTTCTTCTGTGCAGCAGCCGGCGTCGCCACCAGCATCGGGGTACCGAGCGTAAGCACCGCAGACAGCGCGAGCTTGGAAACGAACGTCATCTGGAAACTCTCCTGTGGGGGTGGCAGACGGAGTCCGCCGCCCTCTAGATGGCCCTCTCGCCGCGTTCAAGCGCGAGCGTCGCACGCCGGGTGCCAATCGGCGCATGAACCGCAATTGAATGGCCGGGGCACTCCCGCCTATGCAGGCCCGGAGCAGGCCGGCCGCAGCTTTGGCAGGCCAGCCGATTCGAACGGGGATGGAACACCATAATGCTGACCTTGCTGGCGCTGGCGATCCAGACTGCCTCCGTCCCCACCCCGAGCGCCGAAACCGCGCTGAAATGCGGAAGCGCGATCATCGCGACCAACGGCGAATCCATGCCCTCACTGCAAGCCACGTCGCACTTCATGTATTTCGTCATGCAGGCGGCGAAGGCCGATCCCGGCGGCAAGCCCTTCTTCGATCGCATGACCGAGCTGGTCGCCAGTATCACAAAGGGAGAAGCGCTGGCGCCCGAAGCGGCAAAGACGCTCATCGCCAGCTGTGACCGCAGCTATCCCCTCGCCCGGGCCTCGATTCCGCCGCGCCTGCCGGCGAACGCATTCGATCGCGATGTCATGTGCCTGGGCGCGCTGTCGGTTCTAAGAGGCCCCGCGGAGGAATTGCGCGGCAGCGGACCCGACGGAAGCGCCGCCGCGCGCATCGATGCCGCGCTCAAGCCGCTGGCCCAGCGGTTCGACGGAGAGACGCTCGCCAAGCGCGGGATCGTCGGCGAGGCAGCGTTCCTTTCCGCCATGGAGGAGCAGCTGAAGGCTTCGCTTTCGCTCGGCAACATCCAGACGATCGGCCGTGCATGCGGCGTAACGGGCATCTGACCTCGATCGGCGCCCTCGCGTGCGCGTACGCGCGGGCGCGCGGGGTTGGCAGGATGCCTCTGGCCCGCTAGAGCCGTTCAGACACGAGATTCATTCCGAAAGCATGATAACTTGACCGACGAGACCCTGCTCGCCGACCCCTCCGACATTACTCCGATCTCGATCGTCGACGAGATGAAGACCTCGTACCTTGATTACGCGATGAGCGTGATCGTGGCGCGCGCGCTGCCCGACGTTCGCGACGGCCTGAAGCCCGTCCACCGCCGCATCCTCTATGCCGCGCAGGAAGGCGGCTATGTCGCCGGCCGCGCCTATCGCAAATCCGCCCGCCTGGTCGGCGACGTGATGGGTAAGTACCACCCGCACGGTGACAGCTCGATCTACGACGCGATGGCGCGCATGGCCCAGGATTGGGCGATGCGCGTGCCGCTGATCGACGGCCAGGGGAACTTCGGTTCGATGGACCCCGATCCGCCCGCGGCGATGCGCTACACCGAAGCGCGGCTCGCCCGCGTCGCATCGGCGCTGCTCGACGACATCGACAAGGACACCGTCGACTTCCAGGACAATTACGACGGCTCGGAGAGTGAGCCTACGGTCCTTCCCGCCCGCTTCCCCAATCTGCTGGTCAACGGCGCCGGCGGCATCGCAGTCGGCATGGCGACCAACATTCCGCCGCACAATCTGGGCGAAGTGATCGACGCCTGCCTGGCGTATATCGAGAACGGCGCGATCAGCCTCGAAGAGCTGATGGAGATCGTGCCGGGGCCGGACTTCCCGACCGGCGCGCTGATCCTCGGCCGCACCGGATGCCGCAACGCCTATCAGACCGGCCGCGGCTCGATCATCGTGCGCTCGCGCCACACTTTCGAGCAGCGCGGCGAGCGGCGTTCGATCGTGCTCACCGAGATCCCCTACCAGCAGGGCAAGAACGCGCTGGTCGAGAAGATCGCCGAGGCCGCCAAGGAAAAGCGGATCGAAGGCGTGAACGACATCCGCGACGAATCGTCGCGCGAGGGCGTCCGCATCGTCATCGATCTCAAGCGCGACGCGACCCCGGAGGTGGTGCTCAACCAGATCTGGCGCAACACCCCTGCCCAATCGAGCTTCCCGGCCAACATTCTCGCGATCCGCGGTGGCCGCCCCGAGCTGCTCAACCTGCGCGACATTATCGAAGCGTTCGTCAAGTTCCGCGAGGAAGTGATCACGCGGCGCTCGAAGTTCGAGCTCGCCAAGGCTCGTGACCGCGCGCACATCTTGCTCGGTCTCGTAATCGCGGTGACGAACCTCGACGAGATGGTGAAGATCATCCGCTCGTCGCCGAGCCCGGCAGTTGCGCGGGACCGGCTGCTCACCCGCGAATGGCCGATCGCCGAAATCGCGCCCTATATCCGCCTCGTCGAAGCGGTCGACACCGAAGTTACCGGCGACAGCTATCGCCTGAGCGACATCCAGGTTCGCGCGATCCTCGACCTGCGCCTGCACCGCCTGACTGCGCTCGGCCGCGACGAGATCGGAGACGAGCTCGCCAAACTCGCCGAATCGATCGCCGAGCTGCTCGAGATCCTCAGCAACCGCGCCAAGCTCTACGAAGTCATCGTCGAGGAGCTGACTGCGGTGCGCGATCAGTACGCGACGCCGCGCCGCACCGAGATCGCCCCGGCGGCCGATGGCATCGAGGACGAGGACCTGATCGAGCGCGAGGACATGGTCGTCACCGTGACGGTGCAGGGCTATATTAAGCGCACCAGCCTCGACAGCTTCCGCGCGCAGAACCGCGGCGGCAAGGGCCGGGCGGGCATGGCGACCAAGGAAGAAGATGCGGTCACCGAGCTGTTCGTCACGTCGACGCACACGCCGGTGCTGTTCTTCTCGACGCTGGGCAAGGTCTATCGGATGAAGGTGTGGAAGCTGCCCGAGGGCGGCCCCGCCACCCGTGGCCGGCCGATGATCAACCTGCTTCCGCTCGCCGACGGCGAGACGATCTCCACGGTGCTGCCGCTGCCCGAGGACGAGAGCGAGTGGGGCAAGCTCCACGTCATGTTCGCGACCTGCAAGGGCAGCGTCCGCCGCAATTCTATGGACGCGTTCACCAACGTGCCCTCGAACGGCAAGATCGCGATGAAGTTCGAAGGCGAGGACGCCGACGATCGCCTCATCGGCGTGGCGCTGCTCGACGAGCAGGACGACGTGCTGCTCGCCACCCGCCAGGGCAAGGCGATCCGCTTCCCCGGTGACGACGTTCGCGAGTTCCAGAGCCGCGCCTCGACCGGCGTACGCGGCATGCGGCTTGCCGAGGGCGACGAGGTCATTTCGCTCTCGATCCTTCACCGCGCGGGCATCCGCGACCAGGAAGAGCGCGACGACTATCTGCGCCACGCTCCCTGGAAGGGCGAGGATGCCGATCGCGCGCCGCGCCTGATGGACGATGCGCGTTACGAGGAACTCAGGGACCGCGAGCAGTTCATCCTCACGGTCTGCGCCAACGGCTATGGCAAGCTTTCGTCATCCTACGAATATCGCCGGACAGGCCGCGGCGGCCAGGGCATCACCAACATCGACAACATCGCCCGCAACGGTCCGGTGGTGGCGAGCTTCCCCGCGAGCAAGGGCCACCAGCTGATGCTCGTCACCGATCAGGCGAAGATGATCCGGATGTCGCTGGGCGATCTGCGTGTCATCGGGCGCGGATCGGCGGGCGTGCGCCTCTTCAACGTCGCCGAGAACGAACATGTCGTCTCCGCGGCGCGGATCGAGGAGAGCGAAGATGAGGCCGAAGTGAACCTCGGCGAGGGCCCAACCGTTGGCGAGCCGACGCCGGACGCGACCACGAACGAAGATCTGGCCGCGGGACCGGAGGACGGGCAGTAAACACCTCCCCTCTCCCGCTTGCGGGAGAGGGATTCAGGAGAGCGCGTCATGCCCGATTCGACTGCCTACAAGGTTCTGACCGCCGAGCAGATGTCGGTACTGGAGCACGAGCGAGTGTTCCGCGGCGCGCCCGTGGACCTCGCCGACGGCTACATCCATCTTTCCACCGCGGCGCAGCTTCAGGAAACGATCGACAAGCATTTCGCAGGTCAGCAGGACCTCTGGCTTGCGGCAGTCGACCTCGATGCGCTGGGCGAAGCAGTCAAATGGGAGCCGTCGCGCGGCGGGCAGCTCTTCCCGCATCTCTATGCCCCGCTGCCGCTCGATGCCGTGACGGCGTACAGCCAGCTCCATTATGAACCCGACGGGAGCTTGCGCCTGCCCGTGGCCGGCTGAGCTTGGGGGCAAGGTGTCAGCTTGCCCCCACCTTGATCAGGGGATCAGCTTGGCTCGCACCGCCCCCCAGTCGACGAGCTTGAAATTCTGCGAGCCGCCTTCGTTGACGTCGTCCTGCGTCACGACGAGCCCGCGCGGGAACTGGCCGATCGGGCCTGACCAGGCATCGAGCCCGTCGGTGCCGGTGACCGCGTCGACGCCGTTCGCCGCACTTACGCGGAAACGGCCGATGTAGCGCTCGCTTCCCGCCGCGCCGCTCACTTCCCAAACCGCAAAGGCGCTGTCGCCCTGGCTCGATACGATCAGGAAGGTCTCACCCCCGTCGCGCAGCAGCGTCGTCCCCTCGACGTCGACGAACAGCCGGCCATCACCCACTCCGGCGAGCAGCGTGCGCGCGCCCGGCTCGCCGCGCAGCGAATAGCGCCACACGCCTTTCATCTCCTCGCCGATGAACAACGTGCCCGTCGCATCGTCGATGGTGCAGCCCTCGGACTGCGATCCCACCGCATAGCGGCGGCGCTCGATCCCGCTGAGCGAAGTCCCCTCGCCCGTGACCGAATATTCGCGCACCTGCCCATCCTTGGCGACGAGCACGGCGATCAGCGTGCCGTCGATCCGGCCCATGCAGAAGCCATAGGGCTCAACGACATCCGACTTGATGAAGCCTGCGGGCTTCAGATCGCCCTGCCCTTCGTAGCGGTACAGCGCGACGCCCATCCGGCCGCGATCCGATGCCCCGGCAATGAACCCGGCTCCCTCGCCCCGGAGATCGACATTGTTAAGCAGCCCCTCGGGCAGGAATTGAAGCGATTCCCCGCTCAGCGCGAAGACGTAGAGCCCCGCCTTCTTGTCGGTGCCCAGGATGATGCCGGGAAGCCGCTTGCCGGCGAAATCGACAGCGTTCGGCCCCGTCCATATCGCGGGATCGTCTGCAGCATCGGCGAGCTTGGTTGCGACCGCCACGGTCTCGCCCGCGGCGGGAATTTCGACTGTGGGCGCAGGCGCCACCGTCCCAACTCCGGACTGCTGCACGGCGCAGCCGCATAACAGCAAAGAAACCGTAACCGAAATGACTCCGAAGTGCCCCCGCATTTTCATGTCCATCCTGTTGAGGCCCCTGTGAGCGGGGACCGGGTGGCTCCCGATGCAAGGGGAATATGACATGATTGTTTCGCGCCTGTTGGGCGGGGCGGCGCTGGCCGCGCTCGCGACCTGCCTCGTACCCGCGGCGGCCCATGCGCAGACGGAGGATTCGCAGGCGGCGGCCGATGCCGGCGACGGCGTGGAGCAGCGCGCGAACGAAGTCATCGTCACCGGCAACATCGCCTTCCGCAACCGCACCGCCGATCCCAATCCAGTGCTCTCCTATGATCTCGAATATTTCCAGAAGTTCGAGCCGGTGTCGGTCGGCGAGATGCTCAAGCGCGTGCCGGGCGTCACCTTCACCTCCGACGTGCTCGAATATGACCAGCCGCAGTTCCGCGGCCTTCCTGCGGGCTACACTCAGGTGCTGATCAACGGCCGCCGCGCGCCGGGCGCCGCCGCCGATCGCAGCTTCTACGTCGATCGCATCCCGGCCGAGCTGGTCGAGCGGATCGAGATCGTCCGTGCGCCGCGCGCCGATCAGCCGAGCGAAGGCGTCGCGGGCACGCTCAACGTCGTCACCAAGGAAGGCGCGAGCTTCGAGGGCGGCTTCCTCAAGGGTGGTGCGTTGCTCAACACCCGCGACGGCGTGGTGCGTCCGTCAATCGCCGGTGCCTATGCCGGCCATGTAAACGATGCGACCGACTTCTGGGCCGCGCTCAACTATCAGGAGCGCCGCAACCCCAAGAAGAAGGTGTCTTACCGCTTCACCGACACGCCGACGGCCGACGACAGCGACGGTTTCCCCGATGGGCTGAACAGCAGCTACGTCACCGATCCCGAGTTCGACAATTACGAAGCGCAGAGCGACACGCGTGATGGCAGCGACCTCTCGGGCAATGCCGAGATCACGACGCGCTTCGGCGATGGCGGGCACTTCCGCGTCGGCGGCTTCTTCGTCGACACCGATCGGGACGAGGACGAGACTTCGCTCACCTATGAAGGCGCAGACCTCGATTTCGACGGCGCCGAAGTCCAGCACGAAGAGATCAGCCAGCAGACCTATGCGATCACCGGCGACGCGCTGATCCCGCTCGGCGGCCTGAAGCTCGGCATCGCCGGCGCCTGGAACGGTTACCGCGACAACACCGACTCGTTCGTCTCCGAAGGTGGCGAGGAGGACCTGAGCGACCTGGAGCAGACCGAGATCGAATCGACCCGCATCAAGGACGACGAATATTCGGGCACGCTGTTCCTGCGCCACAACGGCGGCCCGCTCGAAGTGAAGGCGGGTATCGACTTCCTCAGCAAGAAGCGCACCGGCTCCAATTCGGTGTTCGATGTCGAGGACGACGAGAGCGAAGAAAATCCCGCCGCAACCTTCACCATCGAAGAGAAGCGCTACGATCCATACATCCGCCTGAGCTATGAGCCGACCAGCCAGCTCTCGGTCGATGCGGGTCTGCGCTACGAGATCACCGATCGGGATACCGTGGGGAACCTCGGCAGCGCTTCGTACAATGCCGAGATGCTCAATCCGTCGCTGCACCTGCGCTTTGCGCCGACTACCCGCGACCAGTTCCGCGCCTCGATCGCGCGTACGGTGCGCCGTCCGAGCTACGACTTCATCTCGCCCTATGAGCAGGAGGAGAGCCCCGGCGACGACGACATCACTTTCGGCAACCCCGCGCTGCGCAACGAGCGGGCCTGGGGCATCGACATGGGCTATGAGCGTCGGCTGGGCGAGAAGGGCATCGTCGGCATCAACTTCTTCTACCGAGATATCACTGATCTGATCGAACTGGTTTCGATCGGCGACGTCACCGAAGTCGACGAGGACGACCGTGACGAGGACGGCAACGTCACCGAGGAGATCGTGATCGGCAACGAGTTCACGCCGCAGAACATCGGTGATGGCCAGACCTGGGGCTTCGAAGTCGACTTCTCGGCTCCGGTGAACCTGTTCAGCTTCGGCGAGACCGGCCTGTTCGCCAACTACACTTACCTCGACAGCAAGACGATCGACCCCTTCACCGGGGAGGAGCGGCGCTTCAACAACCAGCCGCACCACGTCTACAACGCGGGTTTCATCCAGAACGTCGAGCCGGCGGGCATGAGCTTCGGCGCGACGGTTTCGGGGCGCAGCGGGGCGACCGAGTCCAACTTCGACGAGACGATCGATCTTCGTTACACGCCCGACCTGGAGGCGTTCGTCGAGAAGCGCTTCGGCAGGAACTTCGTGTTCCGCATCTCCGCGCAGAACCTGCTCGATCGGGTCAAGAAGGAAGACTTCCGCAAGTACGACGGCGACTCGTACGAGGAGATCCTCGAAAACCGCGCCGCAGGCGATCTGGACGAGTATGAGATCGAGCGCGAGCACTCGGGCCCGCTGGTTCAGTTCACGTTGCGCGCGGCCTTCTGAAGCTATCCTCCCCCGCCGGGGGGAGGGGGACCGCCGAAGGCGGTGGAGGGGGAGGAAGCACGCAGACAGTTGCTCGCTTTCCTCCCCCTCCGTCAGCCTTCGGCTGCCACCTCCCCCTGGCGGGGGAGGATAATCGAATTCATCGCCCCACTTCGATGGCACCTAGGCATCGATGCTGCGCCGGAAAGTCTCGGGCAGGAAAAGCAACCCGACCACCAGCGTGATCGTCGCCACCACGATGGGATACCAGAGCCCGTAGTAGATATCCCCCGTGGCCGCGACCATCGCGAAGGCCACCGTGGGCAGGAAGCCGCCGAACCAGCCGTTGCCGATGTGATAGGGCAGCGACATCGAAGTGTAGCGGATCTTCGTCGGAAAGAGCTCCACCAGCAACGCCGCGATCGGCCCGTAGACCATCGTCACATACAGGACGAGGACGAACAGGATCGCCACCACCAGTGGCTTGTTGATCGCTGCAGGATCGGCCTTCGCCGGATAGCCGGCCGCAGCAAGCGCGGCTTTGGCCTGTCCCTGGAACGCCGCGATCGCCGCCGTGCGCTCGGCTCCGCTCACGGTTTTCGGATCGAGCGTCGGGATCACGGTCGTGCCGATCTGCACCTGTGCCAACGTGCCAGCCGGCGCCTCGACATTGCTGTACGGGATGCCCGTCTTGGCGAGGAACGACTTGGCGATGTCGCACGATTTGGCGTCGAACTTGTTGCCCCCGATCGGATCAAACTGCACCGAGCAATCGGCCGGATCGGCCGTCACGGTCACCGGCGCCGCCTGTTGCGCGGCGTAGAGTGCCGGATTAGCGGCGTGCGAAAGCGCGTTGAACAGCGGGAAATAGGTCACGGTGGCCAACAGGCATCCCGCCATGATGATCGGCTTGCGCCCGATCCGATCCGACAGCCAGCCGAAGATCACGAAGAATGGCGTGGCGAGCGCCAGCGCGATTGCGATCAGGATATTGGTGGTCGCACCGTCGACCTTGAGCATCTTCTCGAGGAAGAACAGCGCGTAGAACTGACCAGTGTACCAAACCACCGCCTGACCCGCCACCGCGCCGACCAGCGCCAGGATCACGATCTTGAGGTTGCCCCATTCGGCGAACGCCTCAGTGAGCGGCGCCTTGGAGGTCTTCCCCTCGTCCTTCATCTTCTGGAACACCGGACTCTCGGAGAGCTGCATGCGGATCCACATCGAGACTCCGAGCAGCACGATCGAAACGAGGAACGGCACGCGCCACCCCCAGGCGGCGAACGCCGCCTCACCCAGCAGCGTGCGCACGCCGATCACCACGAGCAGCGCCGCGAACAGCCCCAGCGTCGCCGTGGTCTGGATCCAGCTGGTGTAGAGCCCGCGCTTGTTGTTGGGCGCGTGCTCGGCGACATAGGTGGCGGCGCCGCCATATTCGCCGCCCAGCGCGAGGCCCTGGAGCAGGCGCAGGAGCACGAGCAGCACGGGCGCCGTCACGCCGATCGAAGCGTAGCTCGGCAGCAGGCCGACCAGGAAGGTCGAAAGCCCCATGATCCCCATTGTCACCAGAAAGGTGTTCTTGCGCCCGACGAGGTCGCCGATCCGCCCGAACACCAGCGCGCCGAACGGCCGCACCGCGAAGCCCGCGGCGAAGGCGGCGAGCGCGAAGATGAAGCCCGTCGTCTCGTTCACGCCCGAGAAGAACTGGGAGGTGATGATCGTCGCCAGCAGGCCATAGAGATAGAAATCATACCATTCGAAGACGGTGCCGAGCGACGAGGCGGTGATCACCAGCTTCTCGCTCTGCGTCGCTTCATGATGCTTGGGCACGTCGCCTGCCGCAGTCGCCATTCGGTTCTTCCCCTCGCTCTGGCCGGCAGATCGTGGCGCCGGTTCTTCTCGACTATCTAGCAGAAGCCTGCGGGCGCCAAGCGCCGCGGCACGCTTCTGCGTGCGCGAAGCTATGGGGAAGTTAGCGCTAACCCAAGATAGTTTTGGGATCGGAGGGCGAAGCTGGGGGTTGATGCGTCATGGACCAGAAGCTCGAACGCATCCGGCACCTCGAAGAGCAGGCCCGCCGGGCCGAAACCCTCGCCGAGGGACAGGCCCTCACCGCCGAGGCCGATCGCCTGCGCAGCGGACGACGAAGCGAAGCGGCGGGGGGAGGCACCCTGCAGCCGATCTTCCGGAATTGAGGCGGAGCGCCTGCAGTTGCTACCTGCTTGCGAGTAATCCCTTTATCCTCCACCGCCAGGGGGAGGTGTCGCCGGAGGCGACGGAGGGGAGGTCGGCGATGCAGCTTCAAATAGAGCAGTGTGTCCTTCCCCTCCGTCAGGCTGCGCCTACCACCTCCCCCTGGCGGGGGAGGATAGGCGCTTTCAGGGTTCACCCATTACCTCACTCGAACTCCAGGATCGCCGCGTCCACCGCCAGGCTGTCCCCGGGCGCGAAGTTCGCCGCCTTGACGGTGCCCGCGCGCTCCGCGCGAAGGATGTTCTCCATCTTCATCGCCTCGACCACCGCGAGCGCTTGCCCCGCCTCCACCTTGTCCCCCGGCGCGACGTGAAGCTGGGTCAATAGCCCCGGCATCGGCGCGAGCAGGAACCTCGAGAGGTCCGGCGGCACCTTCTCGATCATGTGATGCCGGTATTGCGCGATGTGCGGCGGCAGCACCTCCACCTTGTGCGCCGCGCCGTGCGCCGTGAGCCGCCAAGCGGCGCCCTTGCGCTCGATCCCCACGGTCAGCGGCTCATCGTCGATCCGTACGGCGAACAGCGGCTCGCCCGGCCGCCAGCGGCCGACGAGATCGAGCGGCGCCTTGTCGGGACCGAAGTTGATCAGGAGGCCGCCGTCATAGCCGTCCACGGTGATGTCGAAACGCTCGCCGTCGATCAGCACGGTTCGCGCAGGCACGCCGTAGACCGGCCCGTTGAGCTGGCCCGAAATCTCCGCCGCGCGCGCGGTGCGTGCGAGGTCGGCAGCCACGGCCACGGCCGCCAGCTTGTGCTTGAGCTGGGTCGACGCAGGCGCCCCCGCGAAGCCTTCCGGATATTCCTCGGCGATGAACCCGGTGGTCAGCCGCCCCTCCAGGAAGCGCGGGTGCTGGACGATCGCGGAGAGGAAATCGATATTGTGGCCGATGCCCTCGATCCGGAACCGATCGAGCGCCGCCACTTGCCGCGCGGCTGCCTCTTCGCGCGTGGGCGCCCAGGTGACCAGCTTGGCGATCATCGGATCATAGAACATGCTGATCTCGCTGCCCTCGGTCACGCCGTCGTCGACGCGTGTCACGCCGCTCGCGTCGCGCACCTCGGCGGGCGGCATGTAGCGCACGAGCCGGCCTGTGCTCGGCAGGAAGCCGCGATACGGGTCCTCGGCGTAGACGCGGTTCTCGATCGCCCAGCCGGTGAGCTTCACATCCTCCTGGCCGAAGCTAAGCTTCTCGCCCGCCGCGACGCGGATCATCTGCTCGACCAGATCCAGGCCGGTGACTTCCTCGGTCACCGGATGCTCGACCTGGAGCCGAGTGTTCATCTCGAGAAAGTAGAAGCCTTCGCCGCTCGTGTCGGCGCCGCTGACGATCAGCTCGACCGTCCCCGCCGAATAATAGCCCACAGCCCGCGCGAGCGCGACCGCCTGTTCGCCCATCCGCTTGCGCATCTCGGGCGTGACGAACGGCGACGGCGCTTCCTCGACCACCTTCTGGTGCCGCCGCTGGATCGAGCATTCGCGCTCGCCCAGATAGACGATGCTGCCGTGCTGGTCGCCCAGCACCTGGATTTCGATGTGGCGCGGCTGCTCGATGAACTTCTCGATGAACACACGGTCGTCGCCGAAGCTCGCAAGCCCCTCGCGCTTGGTCGCCTCGAAGCCTTCGCGGACGTCCTGCTCACTGTACGCGAGCCGCATCCCCTTGCCCCCGCCCCCGGCCGAGGCCTTCATCATCACCGGATAGCCGATCTCGGTGGCGATCTTCACGGCGTGCTCGGTGTCGGCGATCTCCCCGACGAAACCGGGGACGACGTTGACCCCGGCCTGCTTGGCGAGCTTCTTGGATTCGATCTTGTCGCCCATCGCCGCGATCGCGCCCGGCGGCGGCCCGATGAAGGCGATACCCGCCTCGGCACACGCCTTGGCGAAGCTCTCGCGCTCGGAAAGGAACCCATAGCCCGGGTGGATCGCGTCCGCCCCGGTCTGCGTGGCCGCGAGCAGGATCAGCTCGGCTTTGAGATAGGACTCTGCCGCCGGAGCCGGCCCGAGCCGCACCGCCTCGTCCGCCATCCGCACATGCGGCGCCCGCGCATCGGCATCCGAATAGACCGCGACCGTGGCGATCCCCATCTTCTTGGCAGTGCGCATCACCCGGCACGCGATCTCGCCGCGATTGGCGACCAGGATTTTCTTGAACATCAGGCTCCTCGGAATTCTTCTTCGTCACCCTGAACTTGTTTCAGGGTCGACCGCGCCACAGACGACGCCGCTGGAGGAGAGTTGGATGCTGAAACAGGTTCAGCATGACGGTGGATAGACTTCACTCCGCTGTCTCGAGCTCGGCCTTCTCGGCTGCCATCGGCACGATCCCCAACCGTGCGAACAGTGCCGCGTCTTTGTCGTCGCCGGCATTGCCGGTGGTGAGCAGCTTGTCGCCGGTGAAGATCGAATTGGCGCCCGCGAGGAAGCACAAGGCTTGCGTCGCATCGCTCATGCTCTCGCGTCCGGCCGACAGCCGCACCATGCTCGCCGGCATCGTGATCCGCGCCACCGCGATCGTCCGCACGAACTCGATATCGTCGATCTTCGCCAGCGGCGTGTCCGCCAGCATGTCCCCCAGCACCGTGCCCTTCACCGGCACCAGCGCGTTGACGGGCACGCTCTCGGGATGGCGAGGCAGCGTGGCGAGCGCATGGATGAAGCCCACGCGGTCGCCGCGCGTCTCGCCCATGCCCACGATCCCCCCGCAGCAGACGTTGATCCCCGCCTCGCGAACATGCTCCAGCGTATCGAGCCGCTCCTCGAAAGTCCGGGTGGTGATCACCTCGCCATAGCGCTCGGGCGAGGTATCGATATTGTGGTTGTAGTAGTCGAGCCCGGCATCGGCGAGCATCGCCGCCTGGGCAGGCGTGAGCATGCCGAGCGTCATGCAGGTCTCCATCCCCATCTGGCGCACCCCACGTACCATCTCGATGATGGCGGGCATGTCGCGATCCTTGGGGTTACGCCACGCCGCGCCCATGCAGAAGCGCGACGAGCCATTGTCTTTCGCCTGCGCCGCTGCCTGAAGCACCGCACGCACGTCCATCAGCTTGGTCGCCTTGAGCCCCGTCTCGGCATGCACCGACTGGTTGCAATAGCCGCAATCCTCCGGGCAGCCACCGGTCTTGATCGAGAGCAGCGTCGACATCTGGACCTGATCGGGCGCGTGATGTTCGTGGTGCACGGTCTGCGCGCGGAACACGAGCTCACCGAACGGCAGATCGAACAGCGCGGCGATCTCGTCGCGGGTCCAGTCGTTGCGTACCCCGTCATTCATTCGGCAGCCTCCCCCATCGGCGGCAGGTTATGGCCGAGCAGCCGTAGCACTTCGGCGGCTGCGTTCACCAGGTTGGTGCCCGGGCCGAAGATCGCCTGCACGCCGTGCTCGCGCAGATATTCATAGTCCTGCGGCGGAATCACCCCGCCGGCCACCACCTTGATGTCCGCCCGGCCCGCCTCCTTGAGCTGACGGACAAGCTCGGGAATCAGCGTCTTGTGTCCTGCCGCCAGACTCGAAGCGCCGACCACGTCGACTTGCTTCTCCAGCGCCAGCGCGCACGTCTCGGCGGGCGTCTGGAACAGCGGGCCCGAGATCACGTCGAACCCCAGATCGGCAAAGGCACTGGCGACCACGTTCGCGCCGCGGTCGTGCCCGTCCTGCCCCATCTTGGCGACCAGCACGCGCGGCTTGCGCCCGGTGCGGCGCTCGAATGCGGCGACCCCGTCCTGCGCGCGCAGCCAGCCGGCATCCTCTGCATGCGCGGGGCCGTAGACGCCCTTGATCGGCGTGACGCCCACCGCATGGCGGCCGAACGCGGCTTCCATCGCCGCCGACATTTCGCCCAGCGTGCAGCGCGCCCGCGCGGCCTCGACGCAGAGCGCGAGCAGGTTCGCGCTTCCCATCGCGCCTTCGCGCAACGCGCCCAGCGCCGCCGCCGCCCGATCCCCGTCGCGTTCGGCACGCGTCTGCTCGATCCGCCGGATCTGGTCGGCACGAACCCGGGCGTTGTCGATGTCGAGGATGTCGATCGGCGCCTCCTCGGCGAGCCGGTATTTGTTGACCCCGACGATCACGTCTTCGCCGCGGTCGACCCGCGCCTGCCGCGCCGCCGCCGCGCGCTCGATGTGCTCCTTGGGGATGCCCTTCTCGACTGCATGGGTCATGCCGCCGGCCGCCTCGACTTCCTCGATCAGCGCCCAGGCCTTTTCGGCGAGCTCGGCGGTGAGCGCCTCGACATAATAGGAGCCGCCCAGCGGATCGACGACATGCGTCATCCCGGTCTCTTCCTGCAGGATCAGCTGCGTGTTGCGCGCGATCCGCGCAGAGAAGTCGGTGGGCAGCGCCACCGCTTCGTCGAGGCTGTTGGTGTGGAGGCTCTGCGTGCCGCCGAAGGTCGCCGCCATCGCCTCGATCGTGGTGCGGATGACGTTGTTGTACGGATCCTGCTCCTGGAGCGAGACGCCGGAGGTCTGGCAATGGGTGCGCAGCATCTGCGAGCGCTCGCTACCGCCGAACCCGGCGATGATCCGGCTCCACAAGGTGCGTGCCGCGCGGAGCTTGGCCACCTCCATGAAGAAGTTCATGCCAATTCCGAAGAAGAACGACAAACGCCCTGCGAAGGCATCGATATCGAGCCCGCGATCGAGCGCCGCGCGGACATAGGCCATGCCGTCGGCCAGGGTGAAGGCCAGCTCCTGCACCGCCGTCGCTCCGGCCTCGTGCATGTGATAGCCCGAGATCGAGATCGAGTTGAACCGCGGCATGTGTTCGGCGGTGTAGGCGATAATGTCCGCAACGATCCGCATCGAAGGCTCGGGCGGGTAGATATAGGTATTGCGGACCATGAACTCCTTGAGGATGTCGTTCTGGATGGTCCCGGTGAGCTGGTCCTGCCGCACCCCCTGCTCTTCCGCAGCGACGATGTAGAAGGCGAGGCACGGCAGCACCGCACCGTTCATCGTCATGCTCACCGACATCTGGTCGAGCGGAATGCCGTCGAACAGCATCTGCATGTCGGCGAGCGTGTCGATCGCCACACCCGCCTTGCCGACATCGCCGACCACGCGCGGGTGATCGCTGTCGTATCCCCGGTGTGTGGCGAGATCGAAGGCGATCGAAAGCCCTTTCTGCCCCGCGGCGAGGTTGCGGCGGTAGAAGGCGTTCGACTCCTCGGCAGTCGAGAATCCCGCATATTGCCGGATCGTCCAGGGCCGCCCGGCGTACATCGTCGCCTTCACCCCGCGCGTGAACGGCGCGAAACCGGGGAGCCCCGGATCGGGCGCATCCGCCAGGGTGTAGAGCGGCTTGACCGCGATCCCCTCGGGCGTGTGCCAGGTGAGATCGGCGTCGCGGACTTCCTTCGCGGCAAGCTTCGCCCAGGCATCGAGAGAGGGCTTGTTAGTCATTCTCCCTCTCCCCTTGTGGGAGAGAGAGGGAGCCGACGAAGTCGGCGGAAGGGTGAGGGGGAGTGAGACGCGCGGCCCCCTCACCCTTCCCACCGCCTGCGGCGGCGGGCCCCTTCCCTCTCCCACAAGGGGAGAGGGAGATAAACGGTAAACCTCTCACCGTCCCTTGAACTCCGGCTTGCGCTTCTGGAGGAACGCCATCCCGCCCTCCATCGAATCCGCAGTGCCCCGCGCGGCGCGCTGGTTGTCTGCCTCGCGTGCCATCGCCTCGGCATAGCTCGAATCGAGCGCGGCATGGAGCTGCCCGCGGATCAGCCCGAGCGCCACGGTCGGCCCCGCGGCGAGCCGCTCGGCCAGCCGCCACGCCTCGTCCTCCAGCACGTCGTCATGCACCACGCGGTAGACCAGGCCCCAGTCGCGCGCCTTGTCGGCGGGCAGGCGCTCGCCGAGCATCATCATCTCCAGCGCGCGGTGCCGGCCGATCAGCCGCGGCAGCATCCAGCTCGCGCCGCCGTCGGGCACCAGCCCGATGTTGACGAACGCCTGGAGGAAATAGGCGGTGTTGCTCGCCACGCAGAAATCCGCGGCCAGCGCCAGGCTGCAGCCGATCCCCGCCGCGGGCCCGCGCACTGCGCTCACCACCGGCACCGCAAGATCGGCAATCGCCGCGAGCGCGGGATTGTAATGCTCCGTCAGGGCAGAATGCGTCGCCGCCCCAGGATCGCTCGCTCCCAGAGCACCCGCGATCACATCGGCACCCGAGCAGAAAGCCTTGCCCGCCCCCAGCAGCAGCACCGCCCGCGCGCCTTCCAGCGCGCCGATCGCCGCACTGATCTCGTCGAACATCGCCGGCGGCGCGGCATTGAGCCGATCGGGCCGGTTGAGCGTGATAGCGAGCACGTCGCCGCGCCGCTCGGTGAGGATATGTTCGAAGCCGGACATTATCATTTTCCTTCGTCACCCCGGCCTCGTGCCGGGGTCCACCGCGCCGCACGCGACGCCTTCACAACGACGCGCATTGCCCGTCGCCCGGTGGACCCCGGAACAAGTCCGGGGTGACGGATAAAGGCGGCTTTAGTGCGCATCGCGCGGCGTCTCCATGATCTCGGTGAGAACGCCGCCCATGTCTTTCGGGTGCACGAAGAAAATCAGTGTCCCGTGCGCGCCGATCCGCGGCTCGCCGAGCACCTTGGCGCCCTTCGCCTCGAACCACGCCTTGGCTTCGTGGATATCGGGCACTTCGTAACAGAGGTGATGCTGCCCGCCCGCCGGGTTTTTCGCGAGGAAACCGTGAATCGGCGAACTCTCGCCCAGCGGCTCGATCAGCTCGATCTGGGTGTTGGGCGTATCGACGAAGCACACTCTCACCCCCTGCGCGGGCAAGTCGAAGGGCTCGCGGATCACCTCCGCGCCCATCACGTCGCGATAGAAGGTGACCGAAGCTTCGATCGAAGGCGTAGCGACGCCGACATGGTTGAGGCGGCCGAGTTTCATCGCCCAAGTGCCTTCGTCTCGAACAAAATTGCTCGTGTCATTAGCTCTAGTTCGTCGTCCCTAAGTCCACCCAAATCCTTCCGCATTGCCGCTACCAAACTGCAAAAGTCGCTATAGGACTCGTCGGAACTCAGGACAGCATGACTCGAATGCTTTGCAAGGGCGCGCACAACGGCGGGTGACCCGTTCAAAATGATTTTAGTTTTCGCTTCGATGCTGATCTGAATAGCCTTAGTACGTTCAGGATCTCCTGGAGAGGACTGAGACATGGCAGCTAAAGACTCTGCAAAGAGAGCATAATCTCGCGCACGAGAGTCACGTAGAAACTGCGCGTGAGCTTGACGCCAACCGAAGGCCGATTGGACGACACCGCCTATAATGGCGCCACCGAAGCCAATTAGCGCGGAGACTAGTTCAGGAGCCATATCGCTAGCTCACAGCGGAATATTGTCATGCTTCTTCCACGGGTTCTCGAGCTGCTTGTTCCGCAGCTTGCGTAGCCCCAGCGCCACCCGCCGCCGCGTTGAATGCGGCATGATCACTTCGTCGATGAACCCCTTGCTCGCCGCCACGAACGGATTGGCGAAGCGCGCCTCATATTCGGCAGTGCGCTCGGCAATCTCCTCAGGCGTCTTGCCGCGGAAGATGATCTCGACCGCCCCCTTGGCCCCCATCACTGCGATCTCGGCAGTCGGCCAGGCGTAATTCAAATCGCCGCGCAGGTGCTTCGACGCCATGACGTCATAGGCGCCGCCATATGCCTTCCGCGTGATCACGGTGATCTTGGGCACCGTCGCCTCGGCATAGGCGAAGAGCAGCTTGGCGCCGTGCTTGATGATGCCGCTATGCTCCTGCCCAACGCCCGGCAGGAAGCCCGGCACGTCGACGAAGGTCACGATCGGGATCTCGAACGCGTCGCAGAAGCGCACGAACCGCGCTGCCTTCTTCGACGAGTTGATGTCGAGCACCCCCGCCAGCACCATCGGCTGGTTCGCCACCACGCCCACCGTGCGCCCCTCGATCCGCCCGAAGCCGATCAGGATGTTGCCGGCGTGGCTCGGCTGGAGCTCGAAGAACTCGCCGTCGTCGAGCACCTTCCGCACGCATTCGTGCATATCATAGGGCTGGTTGGCGCTCGGCGGGATCAGCGTGTCGAGGCTTCCCTCGACGCGATCCCACGGATCGTCGCACGGCCGCTCGGGAACGCTTTCCCGATTGGACGCGGGAAGGAAGTCCACGAAGTCGCGGGCCGCGAGCAGCGCCTCGATATCATTGTCGAAGGCCACGTCGGCGACCCCCGACTTCGTGGTATGCGTCACCGCTCCACCCAGCTCCTCCTGCGTGACGATCTCGTTTGTAACGGTCTTCACTACATCCGGGCCGGTGACGAACATGTACGATGAATCCTTCACCATGAAGATGAAGTCGGTCATCGCGGGAGAATAGACGGCCCCGCCTGCGCAGGGGCCCATGATCAGGCTCAATTGCGGCACCACGCCGCTGGCGAGCACGTTGCGCTGGAATACCTCGGCATAGCCGCCGAGCGACGCCACCCCCTCCTGGATGCGCGCGCCGCCGCTGTCGTTCAATCCGATCACGGGCGCGCCGACCTTCATCGCCATATCCATGATCTTGCAGATCTTCTGTGCGTGGCGCTCGGAAAGCGAGCCGCCGAACACCGTGAAATCCTGGCTGAACACGAAAACGAGGCGGCCGTTGATCGTGCCGCTGCCGGTGACGACGCCGTCACCGGGGACGATCTGCTCCTCCATCCCGAAATCGACGCAATTGTGCTCGACATACATGTCGAGCTCCTCGAACGATCCCTGGTCGAGCAGCACTTCGATCCGCTCGCGCGCGGTCAGCTTGCCCTTGGCGTGCTGCGCGTCGATCCGCTTCTGCCCGCCGCCCAGGCGGGCCGCGGCGCGGCGGCGCTCCAGTTCCTCGATCGTCGACGACATTCAGCTCTCCAGGAGATTGGCCGGTCTCCAGCGGTGGCGCCTTCTGCACAGGGCACGTTCGCCTGTGCAAATGCAATGTTGCAAAGTTGCAGCGGTCAGGTTTGCAGAATATGCTTGCGCCATGGCCATACCCCGCCGCCGATTGTTCGAAGGTTTCCGCCTGCGCGACCTGCGCCGCCGCATTGGGCTCAGCCAGTCGGCGATGGCCGCACGGCTCGGTATCTCGGTGCCCTATCTCTCGCAGATCGAGAACAACAGCCGGCCGATCACCGACGTGGTGCTGCTCGCCCTCGCCCGCGAATTCCCGCTCGAAGCCGCCGATATCGGCGCCGAGACCGAAAGCTCCGGCCTGCTGCGCGCTATAGATGCCGCCACCGACACCAGCATCCCCGCCGAACGGATGGAAGAAGCCGACGTCCGCCGCGGCGTGGAGCAGCAGCCCCTGCTCGCCCGCCGCCTGACTGCGGTGCACGAGGCGTGGCGCCGCACGCAGGAGCAGCTTCGCGTGCTCGACGACCGGTTCGATACCGGATCGGGCGAAGCCGCCCCGCTCCCGTGGGAGGAAGTCCGCGACTGGTTCCAGGCCGAGGGAAACTACATCGACGCGATAGATCGCTCTGCGGAGGCGCTCGCCGAAACGCTCGCGCTCGATGGCCATAGCCTCGAGGACCGGCTGCGGCTCTGGCATGCGGTCCGCCTGGTCCGCGCCGATGGCGACGGCAACGAGCTCAGCCGCTTCGACGAGGGCAGCCGCACGCTCGCGCTCAACGGTGCCCTGCCGCCCGAAAGCCGCGCCTTCCTGCTCGCGCACCGGCTGGTTCGCTACGAGTTCGCCAACGAGATGCGCCAGGTCGTTGAGAACGCCGGCCTCACGAGTCCTGCCGCGCGCGAGCTGCTGAGCGTCGGCCTCGCCAACTATGCCGCCGGCGCGCTGCTGATGCCCTATAGCGGCTTCCGCGCCGCTGCACGCGAGTCGCGCCACGACATCGATCGGCTCCGCCAGCGCTTCGGGGTGAGCTTCGAGCAGGCATGCCACCGGCTCTCGACCCTCCAACGCCCCGGCGCCGCGGGTCTGCCCTTCTTCTTCTGCCGCGTCGACATGGCCGGCAACATCACCAAGCGCCATTCGGCTACCCGGCTCCAGTTCGCCGCGCTCGGCGGCGCCTGCCCCTTGTGGATCGTCCACGAGGCCGTCGCGATCCCCGACCGCATTCTCGTCCAGCTCGCCGAGATGCCCGACGGCACCCGCTACGTCTCGATGGCCAAGGGGCTGGTCAAGCCATCGGGTAGCTACGCTCGGCCGCCGCGGCGCTACGCCGTCGCGCTTGGCTGCGAGGAAGCGCACGCGGCCGATTTCGTCTATGCCGATGCGCTCCGCCCCGGCGGCGCAGCCACGCCGATCGGCGCCTCATGCCGCATCTGCCCGCGCACCGACTGCGACCAGCGCGCCTTCCCGCCCGCCGGCTCGGTCATCGCGATCGACGCCGATCGGCGCAGCGTGGTACCTTACGCCTTTTCCTAGTGCTCCTGCGGAAGCAGGAGCACCGGATGGCCGATTACCCGTCCCGCTCGTCCTCCCGCGTCTCCCGCAGCCCCGAGCGCGTGCCCACATGGCCGCCCAGCGCGCTCTCCTGCTCGGCTTCGTTGATCGAAGAGGCAGCCTTGCCCTGCGCTTGGTGATGCGCATTGGAATCGCGCTCTTCGCCGGTGCCGATCCGGTCGCTGTCGCGCGCCTGCTCCTCATAGCGCTGGTGCCCGCGCTCGCGGTCGTCCAGGCTGCGCGAGCGGCCCTCGTGCATGCGGCGGTCGTCGGTTGCCACGGTTACTCTCCTCAACGGTTGGTGCGGCCGAGCCGCGTGTCCGACGCCTGGCCCTGCGCGCCCGCTTCATTCTCGACATCGCCTTCCATCGCGTTCTCGCCGGCCAGTTCATTGGGATCCGCGCCGGTCGCGAACAGCCCCTTGGACTGGCCGATACCGGGGTTCTCCATCAGGTCGTCGCGCGGCCGGCCCTTGGGCTGTGTCTCGTCGTGCTTGCTGCTGGTCATCTCGCCTCTCCTCTTGGAGAACTAAACCAGCGAAGCACCCGCGCGGTTGCCGCCCGCCGCGATGCCATGGCATAATCGCGCGATAGATTAAGGAGAGGACCGATGGCCACTGCGCTCCAGGCGGAACCCGGCAACAAGCCGGGCGTCAGCGACGCCGAATGGGAGGCGCGCCAGCAGCTCGCCGCCTGCTACCGCGTGTTCGATCACCTCGGCTGGTCCGAGATGATCTACAACCACATCACCGTGAAGGTGCCCGGCGAGGACAATGCCTTCCTGATCAATCCCTATGGGCTGCACTTCAGCGAAGTGAAGGCATCGAACCTCGTCAAGATCGACATCGACGGCAACAAGCTCGATGGCTCGCCCTACCCGGTTAACCTCGCGGGCTTCACCCAGCACAGCGTCTTTCACCGCAACCTGCCCGATGCGCATTGCATCATGCACACCCACACCACCGCGGGCATGGCAGTGAGCGCGCTCGAAGGCGGGCTCCAGCCGATCAACTTCTACGCGTGCAACTTCATCGGCCAGATCGCCTATCACGACTTCGAAGGCGTGACGGTACGATCGGAGGAAGGCGAGCGGCTGATCGAACACCTCGGCGACAAGCGCGTGATGATGCTGCGCAACCACGGCATCCTCGTGATGGGCCGCACCCTGCCCGAGGCGTTCATCAAGCACTGGGCTCTCCAGCGTGCCTGCGAGATCCAGCTCGCAACGCTTTCGATGGGCAAGCCGCTGCTGGTGCCGGACGAAATAGTGGCCGTCCACCAGCGTGACCTTTCCAAGGTCCAGCTCCCCGGCGGCCCCGGCGCGCCCGATTTCGCCGCGATGGTGCGACTAGTGGATCGGGTGGACAAGAGCTGGCGGGAGTAAAAGAAATTCGTCACCCCGGCCTTGTGCCGGGGTCCACCGCGAGGCAGACAATGCCGCTCATGATCGAGCGGACACCCTGCGTCTACATATTAGCGAACCGATATAATGGTGCCGTTTACGTAGGTGTGACTTCCGACCTGCGGGCCCAAATTGTCCAACACCGCGAAGAACTCTTTGACGGGCACACCAAGAAGCACGGAATCAAGTGGCTGGCCTATTTCGAGGTAGGCGGCACCATGGAGTCTGCAATAGTGCGCGAGAAGCAGCTCAAGCGCTACCGGCGAGAGTGGAAGCGTAACTGATCGAGCGGCAGAACCCGATGTGGAACGATCTGGCGGTGGGGCTTTTCGGGCTTGAACCGCTGCCGCATGACTTGCGCTGCCGTGGGCCCCGGCACAAGGTCGGGGTGACGAAGTGCGGGTTTGAAGCGTAAACACCCATCAATGACTCGCTTCACCGTCAACAATCAGCCGGTCGAATACAAAATGGACCCACGCACGCCGCTCCTCTGGGCGCTGCGCGAGGCTTCCAATCTCACCGGCACCAAGTTCGGCTGCGGCACCGGGGATTGCGGCGCCTGCACCGTCGATGTCGACGGGGCCGTGCGGCTCGCCTGCCAGGAGACGATCGGCGCGCTCGAAGGCACGTTCGTAACCACGATCGAAGGGCTTCCCAGCGACCGCAGCCACCCGGTCCAGCAAGCACTGATCGCCGCCAATGTCCCCCAGTGCGGCTATTGCATCCCCGGCGTGGTGATGGCCGCAGCGGTATTGCTCCGCAACAACCGCAATCCGTCCGAGGACGACATCAAGGGCGCGATCGCGAACATCTGTCGCTGCGGTATCTATCCGCGGCTGCTCGGCGCGATCGAGGAGGCGGCGCGGATCGCGCGAGGTGATTCGGCGCCCGAGGTGGAAGCCGCGCCGGCCGTCGAATGAATCCTTTCTGCCGCCTTTCACCGCAATTCAGGGACCGCTCATCGACAGGGTTCTAGCACGTCGATATCTGGCCACCGGCGCCCTGCCGGCCCAGCGGAGACATTGGAATGAAGAAGACCTTGCTCGCGGTGCTCATCGCCGCAACGGCTCTGGTCCCGCCGGCGGCACTCGCGCAGGACCGGGGAGGCCGCGGCGGCGGTCGTGGCGGAGACTCCGCCCACAGCCGCCAGCAGTCCGCGCCCCAGCAGCGCCAGGACCGCAGCGCGTGGCGCCCGCAGAGCCGCCCCTCGATGCAGCCGCGTCAGGAGCGCAGCCAGCGCCAGGATTGGCGTGGCGGCAACGGCAACTGGCGCCAGCAGCGTCAGCAGGCCCAGCCGCAGGCGCCCCGCCCCGATCGCGGCCAGTGGAACGGCCAGCGTTCGAGCGGCACCCAGCATATCGACCGCGTCCGCCAGCAACAGCAATGGCGCGGTGATCGCGACCGCAACCAGTGGGGCGGCCGTAATGACGGCGACCGGGATCGCAGCCGCTGGAACGGCGACGACCGTGACCGCAACGACGGCCGGTGGAACCGCGGCAACCGCGACTGGAACGGCTCGCGGAACACCACGAACGACCGTCGCTGGGACAACGACCGGCGCGACAACGATCGCCGCTGGGGCAACGACCGGCGTTGGGACAACGATCGCCGCTGGGACGGCAACCGCAGCTGGAGCAACGATCGCAACCGCGGCCGCTGGAACAACAGCTGGCGCAACGATCGCCGCTATGATTGGCGCGACTATCGCTCCCGCTACCGGCATATCTACCGGTTGCCGCGCTATTATGCGCCAGTCGGCTGGGGCTATGGCTATCGCCGCTTCTCGGTAGGCTTCACGCTCAGCTCGCTGCTGTTCGCGCAGCAATACTGGATCAGCGATCCCTATCACTACCGGCTCCCGCCGGCCTATGGTCCCTATCGCTGGGTGCGCTATTACAACGACGCGCTCCTGGTCGATATCGACACGGGTCAGGTGGTCGACGTGATGCACGACTTCTTCTGGTAAGGAGGCGCGCTTCCCTGCCGAGAGCTGGGGCCCGGTGGAGACGCCGGGCCCCTCGTCGTTTCAGGCGCTTGCAATCCGCAGAAGCAGGCGCAATTTCGGCATCGTGAGCAAGACAGACATGCAGAAGACGGTCGCGAAGATCTCCGGCGGCCCCTCCCCGCTCCGCGCGCGCATCGGCCGTGAGGTGTCGACGCGGCTCGAAGCGAACCCCCACGTGCGCCGTGCCAAGACCGACGCGGCGCAGATGTATACCTATCCCGATTTCCTGAGCGATGCCGAGTGCGATGCGCTCATCCAGTTGATCGACGCCAGCTCGCGCCCGTCGACGCTGCTCGCGATGAGTGACGATCCCGAATATCGCACCAGCGACAGCTCGGACCTCTGCCGCTGGGACGCGACGGTGGGCCCGATCGACCAGCGCATCGCCGATCTGCTCGGCATTCCCGGTGAGAATGCCGAGACGCTCCAGGGGCAACGCTATTCGGTCAACCAGCAGTTCCGCGCCCACTGCGACTATTTCCACGAATCCAGCCAATATTGGGAGAAGATGAAGGAGACCGGCGGCCAGCGGACCTGGACCGCCATGGCCTATCTCAACGAAGTGCCTGAGGGCGGCGCCACCTGGTTTCCCCGCGCCGGGATCCGCTTCAAGCCCCGGAAGCGGCTGCTCGTGATCTGGAACAACATGCTCCCTGACGGCAGCCCCAATTACGATACGCTCCACGAGGGGATGCGCGTGATCGAGGGCACCAAATACATCGTAACCAAATGGTTTCGTGAAAGCCCTTGGCTCCGGGCGCCGCTCTCTACCTTCATCTCCCCGGGAAACGCTTCGGACGAGCAGTGAAGGTAGCGCGAAACTGCTGGCAATGTAGGATTTTGCCTGCCACCCCATGCACATGGCGGTCGGGGGATATCAACGAATCAGCGCAGGCGATTACCCAATCGCATCTGCGTTGACTCGTGCCGCAAAAACCCGCGAACGAGTCAACCGAGTCAACCGAGTCAACCGAGTCAACCGAGTCAACCGAGTCAACTTCACCTGCCCCGGCTCGACAACTTCACAGTGCCGCTCCAGGAGCGCGGGATGACCGCCGTGCTCAACATTCACCGATCGATCCTCGGCCAGCCCTGGCGCTGGCGCGGCCTTGCGGCCGACGCGCGCGACCCTTCCTTCGCTCCCGACGACCTGATCACCCAGTTGCTCCTCGCCCGCGGCTGCCCGCGCGAGGCGATCGACGCGCACCGCGCGCCCAGCATCCGCGCGTTCATGCCCGATCCGTCGATCTTCAACGATATGGATAAGGCCGCCGAACGGCTCGCCGACGCGGTCGAGCGGCGCGAGCAGGTGGCGATCTTCGGCGACTATGACGTCGACGGCGCCACTTCCGCGGCGCTGCTGATCCTGCTGCTGCGCGATCTGGGGCTCGAGGCGCGGCCGTACATCCCCGATCGGCTGATGGAGGGCTATGGCCCATCGGGCGAAGCGCTGGTGCGCCTCAAGGCCGAGGGTGCGAGCCTGATCGTCACCGTCGATTGCGGCGCGCAGGCGTTCGAGGCACTCGCGATGGCGCGCGCCGCCGGCGCCGAAGTGATCGTCTGCGATCATCACAAATGCGCCTCGGAGCTTCCAGAAGCATTTGCGCTGATCAATCCCAATCGGCTCGACGAAGCCGAGGGCGCCGCCGCGCACGGCCACCTTGCGGCGGTCGGCGTCGCGTTCCTGCTCGGCGCGGCGCTGATCCGGTCGCTGCGCGCACGCAACTTCTTTGCCTCATGTCCCGAGCCGCGGCTGCTCGACCTGCTCGATCTCGTCGCGCTCGGCACCGTTGCCGACGTGGCGTCGCTCAAGGGGCTCAACCGCGCCTTCGTGGCGCAGGGACTCAAGGTGATGACGAAGCGCCGCAACATCGGGCTCAACGCTCTGATCGAAGCCTCGCGGCTCACGCGCGCGCCGACCTGCACCGATCTCGGCTTCGCACTGGGCCCGCGGATCAACGCCGGGGGGCGCGTCGGCCGCTCGGACCTCGGAGTCCGCCTGCTCACCACGTGCGACCCCGCCGAAGCGCGCGCGATCGCCGCCGAACTCGACACGCTCAACGAGGAGCGCCGTGCGATTGAAGCCGAAGTCCAGCTCGGCGCCGAGCAACTCAGCCTGTCCAGGGGCAACCGCGCAGTAGCGGTGATCGCCGGGCACGGCTGGCATCCGGGCGTGATCGGCATCGTCGCGGGCCGGCTCAAGGAGAAGCTCGGCCGTCCGGCGATCGTGATCGCACTCGATGAGGCAGGGCTGGGCAAGGGCTCCGGGCGCTCGATCCCCGGCGTGGATCTGGGCGCAGCGGTGCTCGCCGCCAAGGACGCCGGGCTGCTTCAGGCTGGTGGCGGCCACGCGATGGCGTGCGGCGTCACAATTACCGAGGCGATGCTCGACACCTTCTCCGATTTCCTGGAGGAGCGACTCGCCACGCGCGTCACCGAAGCCATGGGCGAACGCGCGCTGCTGCTCGACGCAGTAGTGGCGCCGGGGGGCGTCTGCCCCGATCTGGTCCATGCGATGGAGGAAGGCGGCCCCTATGGCATGGGCTGGCCGGCGCCGCGGGTCGCGGCTGGGCCGCTGTCGGTGATCAAGGCCGATGTGGTCGGCAACGGCCATGTCCGCGCGATCGTGGCCGGGGACGACGGGCGCAGCCTCAAGGCCGTCGCCTTCCGCCAGGCTGATACCGAACTCGGTGCCGCGCTGCTCTCCGCACCCCGCCACCGCAAGCTGTGGCTCGCCGGCCGGGCGAAGATCGACGACTGGGGCCCGCGCCCCGCCGCCGAGCTCCACATCGAAGATGCAGCCTGGGTGGATTGAACCCGCTTGACCAACCGCCGTTCCTTCCCTAACCGGCGCTTCCACGCTTCGGCATGGCCCCTTCGTCTAGCGGTTAGGACGCGGCCCTTTCACGGCTGAAACACGGGTTCGATTCCCGTAGGGGTCACCACCACGCGCACAGGTGGCGAAGTCAGAATCGGAAAGTCAGGCCCGCGCTGGCCGTGTGATCGAGGTTCCGGCGCGAAACGGCGGCGCGGTCGCCGAGGTCGATCTCCAGCCGCTCTCCGATCGCCGCCACTACGCCGAGGCCGCCGACGAAGCTGTCCTCCGCGATCGGCAGACCCACGCTGTCGAACCCCGCGCCGTCCACCGTCATGGTCACGCTCGGCACCCGATCGCCGAACACATGCTGCCATCCCGCCGAGCCGCGCAGCGAAAGCTTACCGCCGCCGATCGGCAGCGCCGTCTCGCCCCGCACACCGAGCGTGGCATAGTTTGTCGTCATCGTGTCATGCGCCAGCGCGAGCGCCGCGGCAGCGGTGCCGCGTTCCTGCCCCTGTTCGACGTCCAGCACGACATGCGCCAGATTCGCGAAAGGCTCGAGCGAGGCGCCACCCAGTTCGAGACGCCAGGCGAGCTCTGCAAAAGCCTGCGCGGTCGAGGCGCCATAATCGGTACGCACCTGCCCCTCCAGCCCGCCACCGCTGATCTCGCGCCGTGCCGCGACATCCTGCCAGCTGAACGCCACGCCGCCGCGCGCTGCAATCGCGCCGAGCTGCGCACCGGCATAGATCCCGGTGTGATAGCTATCCACATCCGCATCGCCGCTCCCGCGCAGATCGGCGTGATGATAGCCGCCGAACACGCCCAGCCGGACATCGCCGTCGGGCACCTGCGCCTCGAGACCGGCGAGCCCGCCGGCTGTCGACCGCTCGAGCCGGGAGGCGTTGCCGTCGCTGCCATAATGACCCCATGCGCCGATCGCCTGACCCCAGGCCGATACTCCGGGCTGTTCATATGGAGCGCGCATCCGTTCCAGCGTCGCGTCGCGCGGCAACCGGCTGTCCTCGATCAGGGCAGTGCGCAGCGAGGCGTGGAAATCGCCCGCGACGCTGTTGAAAGTCGCTCGCGCATCCTCGGCACTGGCGTCCACCACTGCGTCGTAGAGCGGCCCCGCCACCATGGTCTGCACCGCCGCGCCCACCGCGCGCTGGTTCTCGCTCAGCGCAACGTCCTGGAACTGGACGTCGTTACGGTCGAGCCGCAGCCGTACCACCGTCGGCATGTAAAGGAGCTGCGGGGTGAGGAAGGCGAAATCGGAGGAGACGCCGTCGAACTGTCCCTCGATCCCCCCACCCGCAATCAGGATCGTATAGGTCGAGGACGGCCGATAGTTGCCGTCCTTGCCGATATGGATGACCGAGCCGGCAAGGTGCGCGACCCCTTCCACGGAGACCCTGTCGCTAAGTGTGCCCTGGGGATCGACATCGACTGCAAAGCGCGCGCCCGGCTCGAACACCAGGTCGCCCTGAATCCGCATCCGCGCGACGGGAAGGGAGTCGGCGGCGTCAGGGCTCGGTGAAAGCGTGCCGCCCCGCGCGACGGTCACCGATCCGACCTGGCCGTAGCCGGACAGCACACCATTGGCCTCGACACGGATATGACCGCCCAGCCCCTTCTCGACCAGCAGCTCGCCGCCGGCGATCCGCGTAGTGCCTTCGAATGTGTCCGAACGCCCGGTCAGCACCAGCCGTCCGGCGCCGGTCTTGGTCAGGTGCCCGTCACCGCGGAACAGCAGCGCCGTTGAGATGTCGTTCGGAACGCCGAGCTCGAGCTCGCCCCCACCCCGCAAATTGGCCACCCGGCCCCCGTAGCGATCGACCTGCACCACCAGCCGGCCCTCCTCGACGGTCCAGTCGAGTCGGCTTTCCCTGGCTAGCGTGAGCACGCCGCTGCCGCGCTTGACCATATCGCCTGCGGTGCCCTTCAACTCGGCGATCATATGCCCGAAAGTGCCGTTCTCGCGCTGATCGAACACCACGGTTCCGGAATTGAGCAGCGTGTTACGGATCGAGCGGGTGTTCCCCACCAGCGTGCCGCCTTCAACTTCTGTGGGGCCCGTATAGCTGTTGTTACCCGAGAGGATCAGCGTCCCTTCGTCGTTCTTGACCAGTCGCGTGCGGCCGGAGATCGGCGCCGAAATCTCGGCGACCATCGTCGAGCTCCATTCGCTGCCATCGCCGACGCGGATCACGGTGCGCTCGTTGCCCGCCAGGCGCAGGCCGCTACCGGAAAGCGTATAGCCCGTCACCGCGAACTGCATCCCTCCGGTCTCGATCGCCCCCGCACCACCTGCGTCGATCACCACTTGCCCGCCGCGCCCGCCGAACACCGAGAAGCCCGTTCCTACACTGGTCTGGTTCTTCCTGCCGGTGCGATCGGCCCAGCTGGCGATGTCACGGCGCCATACGCCGGGCCCGCCCTCGATCCTGCCGTCGCCGAAGCGGGTCGGATCGCTGCTGTCCCAGAACTGCATCGGGTTGCCGCCCACCTCGGACACCAGATCGACTCCCCAAGGCAAGGTCGTGATGATCGAGATCAGCGATCGTTCCTGCCCCGGCGGCAAGCTGCCGATACTGAGCCTGTTATTGACCAGCTTGCCGACGAAGCTGATCAGCCGATAGACCCCCGGGGCGATCGGCCCCGTGCCGGCGATGTTGACCGTTCCGTCCAGCGTCAGATCGCCATAGACGTAGAATAGCTGGGGCGTGGCCAGATTTCCGAGCCGCGCGTCGATGATCGCGCCGGGATCGAGCACGAGCGAGTCCATCGTGAGGAATTCGCCCGGCGTGCCGATCAATCGCCCGCCATTGCCGACCGTGACTTCGCCGACAGCGCCCGTGCCGCCCAGCCGCCCGCCCTCGCCGACATGGAGCGTGCTGCCCAGCTTGCCCTCGACCCGAAGCGCAGTGTCCCGCACTTCGCTGTGGCCAGCGAAACCGCTCGAATTGCCAGTAAGCACCAGCAGGCCCTTGCCAGCCGCATCGAACCGGCCGCTGCCCGACAATTGATAGTGATAGGTCGATCTCGCGCCAGCGACATCGCCCGAACTCAGCGTCAGGCGGGCGCCGTCGGAAACATCGATGTTGCCGCCGAATCCCTCCGCCCGGGCGATCAGCCCGCCTTGCTCGACACGCCAGTCGAGCTGACTGCCGCCACCGAGCGTGAGCGTGCCCGCGCCGCGCTTGGTCATCAGCCCCCAGGTACTGAACAGGCCGCTGACGCCGCCTTCGAACGTGTCGTCGAACGCCTGATCGAAGACCACATGGCCGCCATTGTCGAGATTGCCGCGGATCGAGCGCGTGTCGCCGATCAGCGTGCCGCCATCGACGCGGGTGCCGCCGGTATAGCTGTTGTCACCGGTCAGGATGAGCGTGCCGAGCGCGTTGTAGAGGAGTCCGCTTTCGCCGGTAATTTCGCTGTCGATCTGCGCAGTAATCCCGTCACCGGTGCGGACCGAAGTGAAAGATCCGCCGTCGAGCCGCAGCCGGCCCCCGGCCAATCTATAGCCGTTCACTTCGAACAGCATCGAGCTGATCGCCGGTACGCGCTGGCTGTCGTCGATCGTCACCGTGCCGGGCGCGCCGCGAAACACGGCGAAGGCGGGGACTGGGTTCATCGGTCCGTTGATCGCGCCATTGGTGTCGGTCCAGTTGGGCGCCGTCGCGCTCCACGTTCCCGTGCCGCCGTCGATCACGCCGTTCTCCTGCAACGCGGGATCGCCGCCGTCCCAGAAGCGCAGCGTGGGGGCTGCTGCCGTCGGATCGGCAGCCGGGGTTGCGGGTGTCTCGCTGGGCGGCGGAGGCGGCGGTGCCGTCTGGGCCTGCGCCGCCGCGGATGTCAGTATCGCACCTGCCCCACAAAGCAGCGCAGCTCGATACCCACTACGCACTCGCACACACGCTCCGCGTCGACCGTTCAGCCGCACAAGCGCCTCCCCCTTTACGCATTACTATGCCGGCATCCCCTCAGGATCGTGTCGGCTTGGCAACGGCTTTGCGCCAGCCCGTGAAGGCGGCACGGGGAGACGAAATCAGTGGCTGCCGGACCTTCCATCGATGCGACGAAGCAGTGATCCGAAAGGCCCTCGCAAATAGGCCAGCCCCTCATATGTGCGCAGGGTAAAGCGAGCCCACCGGAGGTATAAGCCGGGCCAGCCGCTACCCCGCGCCGCGGCGAAGACGCGGTGGCTCCAGGCGCTGATCCAGCGGCGGCTGCGGTATACGAGCTTGCGGCGGAAAGGCAGCGCCCGGCTGCCCGGCGCGACTCGCTTGCGCAGCGGCAGGCGCGGCGGCGCGATACGGAGTCGGTAGGCGAGCCCTTCGCGGCGCTGGCGCAAACCCGCGGCCTGGGTATTCGCGATGAAGGCCGCATCTACTAGATCGAGCGCAAGCCGCCCCTCACCGATCGCCGACGCAATCAGCTCGGCAATCTCGGGGCTGCGCACGATCACCACGTTGCTGCCGCGTCCGTCGGAGGAATAGGGCTCGACCCAGGCATCGCCGAAGGAAACGTCCGCAGTCTCGGCAACGACATCGTCGCAATAGTTGCATGCGGAGTTCTGGAAGAACCCCGCTCCCCAGTCGCCGTCAACCAGATGCCACCAATCCTGCCAGCGCGCGCTACCGTCGGCGAGCGTCAACTGGGCGGTGTACCAGTTGGCAGGGCGATCGGGGTCTTTGCGGCGATACTCGACTGCGCGCACCTCCTCGACCCGCGCGCCGAGCTGCCAGGCGAAGCTCTCGACCAGCCGTGCGCTCTTCATATGGCCGCAGAACAGCCCAAGCGTATAGGCGATGCGCTCGCGTAGCACCGCGTCATCGGCACGCAGCAAGTGGATCGCCTTGATGAAGCACGGCACGCCGACCACCGCATAGCGGCCGGGAACCGCGCGGATTTCGTCGATCACTCTCGACAGATCGACCGGATAATAGCGCGATTTGGCGCCCTCCTGGACTTCGTCGATGCTGCGCGACACGCGATAATCGAAGAACTGGCCTTCGCGGGTCGGATCGGCGGGAGCGACATGGGCAATACCGTCGATCAACCCACGCCGGAGGAGCTCGACCGCGACCCAGCTCACCATTCCGCCCGAGCTGCCGCCGGCGCGGAATGCGTCTTCGGCGACATGGCCGACATAGCTTGCCTCGAAGCTGCCGATCAGCGGATCGCTATGCGGCGCCCGGGGGAAGCGCTCGGCGGCGATCTCGTCTTCGTTTCGCGCGCCCGGCGAAAAGGGGCAGATGCGCGCAAAGGCTTCGGAGGGCTCGGCGGTCCATGCACCCTCCGGCTTTCGTTGGCCGAAGCGATCCCAGCCGATAATCCCCCTCCCCGCCGCGCATCCTCCGCAACCGATGCATAGCCCGGCCGCGATCACGTCGCGCGGCGCGAGCGGAGCCTCAGGCAAGGGCTGCGGCCAGATAGGCGCTCGACTTCGCGCGCATCGCAGCGATCCGCGCGCCGATCGCAGGGTCGAGCGGAGTCTCGAGCAGATCGGCATAGGTTTCGCGCGGCGTCTGTTCCGTCACCATGTGCCGTTCGGCGGCAAGCGCGCGCGTGAGGTCGCGCACCTTGTTGAAGCGGTACACAGACGGCGCGCTCACGAACGGCCGCCGGTGGTGCAGCGCGAAGACGCAGCCGTGGAAGAAGTTAGTCGCGACCGCGTCGGCCCCGGCGATCAGCGCAGAGAATTCCTCCGGGTCCGCCTCGATCCGCTGCTCGTCGGCCCAGTCGTTACGATAGCCGATGCTGAGCACCCGGGTGCCGTTCGCATCGGCCCAGTCGCGCACCGCAGCGGCGAACCAGTCGGGAAAGCCATGGCCGTAGAGCGCGAGATACGGAGCCGTCTCCCCGCTCGGTGGTGCCGGCGGCGGCGGAAACTGGAGACATGGGTCGAGCACGAGCTCGGGCTCGCGATCGAGCCCGTCGCGGACGAGCCTGCGGCTGTTCTCGTCGCGAACCGAAAGCGCGTCGAAACGCTCAAGTTTCGCCGCCCACGCCGGATCGATGCCATGCTCGGCGTCATGGTTGCCGAAGCTCGCTGCATAGGAAGCGAGCCGCCGCGTGCGCAGCCGCTCGCCGAAAAAGATCGGCTTCGATCCGTACCAGGGGTGGCGGAAGTTCCACACCTCGTCGCTGCCGACCAGCACCGCATCATACTCCCCCGCCTCCTCGGGCCGGTCGAGCGCGAAGCGCCGCGATTGGGGCAAACGTTCGAAGGCTTCCAGGAAATAGCGCGCCTTGGCAGCATATCGCGGCAAGTCCCGGCGGGGCGTGCGAGCCGGGAGCTGCGGCTGCAACGCGCAGCGCCACTCGGCGCGCCGCACCTGCGCATCGTCGTGGTCGAGCAGCTCGGCGTCATGCCCTTCGGCGCGCAGTCCCTCGACCAGGCAGCGCGCCTGCCAGTAGGAGCCGTAGTTGATGCAGCGATGGAAAGTCAGGACTCCGATCTTCATGCGGCCCTAACGCCCGTAGATGCGATCCAGCACTTCGGCCGAACGAATAAATTGCCCGGCCTGCGGATCGAAGGCCGGAGAGCGGGCGAGCTGCTCGGCCCAGGCTGCGGCCGCACGTCCGCCCCAGGCATCGGGCGGGTCGGCCAGGCGCTCGGTCGCGGTGCCGCGGAAGCGCTCGGCAGTGAAGTCGTAGAAGGATCCGGCGACGTTGCGCAGCGCGGCCCCGCCCTCGGTGCCGTAGAAGGCTGCCTCGATCACTGCGTCGCGTCCCGCGTTGAGCCGCCACGAACAGGCCAGCCGCACCGCCGCGTCCCCCGCGGTGAACTGCGCGACGGCATAGTCCTCGACCTCGCCCGGCGGCAACGGTTCCCCAGCCTTGAGCAATCGCGCGTCCACCTGTTCGACGGCAGGAAATCCCAGGATCCAAAGCGCCAGGTCGACCAAATGGACTCCCAGATCGATCACGCAGCCGCCGCCCGATTGGATCGGGTCATAGAACCACGGCTTGTCCGGGCCATAGGCATTGTGAAAGGTGAGATCGATCGCGAACACCTGTCCCAGCGCGCCGCCGTGCACCAGCTCCGCGATTTGCCGCATCGCCGTGGTGTGGCGGTAGGAAAGGTCGACGCCGAGTAGCCGATCGGCAGCGCGCGCGGCGTCTACCACCGCCCTTGCCTCCGTGGCGGTGCGACCGAGCGGCTTCTGGCAGAACACTGCCTTTCCCGCGTCGAGAGCCTGAATCGACTGAGCGGCATGAAGCGCGCTCGGCGTCGCAATCACGACTCCGTCGATGTCGAGGGTCAACATCTCCTCCAGCGACGCCACCTTGTGCGCATCGGGGGCGAGCCTGGCAGCCTCTGCGGCGCATTCGGGCGTGGGATCGCACACCGCTACGGCCTCCACGACGCCGGTGGCCAGCATAGCCTCCATCCGATGGCGCCCGATCCAGCCGGTCCCCAGGAATCCTATGCGCGGCTTCATAGTTCCCCCGTTCGTGCTGAGCTTGTCGAAGCACCGGCTTTCATTTCGGCCGGCGGGGAGGGCCGCCCTTCGACAAGCTCAGGGCAAACGGAGTGGAAATCGCGCACGATCACAGCAGCACCAGCGCCTTGACGAAATTGCCCGGCTTGTCGCGCGTCGCGTCGAGCGCATCGCCAAGCTCATCGAGACGAAAACGGTGCGTGTAGAGCGGCTCCGGATCGAGCCGGCCGCTCGCCACCGCGTCCACCGCTTCGCGGAGCCCCAGCATCTGCACCTCCGGATCACGCTCGTGCGCGTTGACCACGTCGATCCCTTTCCAGTTCCAGTTCTGCATGTTGATCTGTCGTGGCCCGTCCTGATGATACCCCGCCACCACCAGCTTGCCGCCGAAGCTGATCAGTTCGCCGGCAAGATCGAGCGGCCATTGCTTGCCCACCGCTTCGATCACGCGCTCGCACATCTTCTCGTTGGTCAGGCGCTTCACGTCTTCGATGATCGCCCAATGATCGTGCATCGGGATCGTCTCGGCGGCGCCATAGTGCCGCGCGAGATCGAGCGATTCCTGCCGCCGTGAGATCGCGATCACCCGCGCGCCGGCATCGGTGGCGAGCCTGGTCAGCACCGCGCCCAGGAAGCCGATGCCGATGATCGCCACCGTGTCCCCCGCACGGATATCGCTGCGGCGGAAGATGTTGAACGCACAGCCGAGCGGTTCGCCGGGGAACGGCCTGCCGTCGAGTCCTGCCGGCAGCCTGACCGTCATATCGGCGCGCGCGACGTCATATTCCGCGAAGCTGCGATAGGATAGCGCGGCAACCCGATCGCCGGGCGCGAGCCCGTCGACGCCCTCTCCCAGCGCATCCACCACGCCCCAGCCTTCATGGCCGAGACCACCGGCTTCTCCGGGATAAGTCATCCACTCCTGCCCCGCCCAGGGCTCCAGGTTCGAAGCGCATACGCCGCATCCCTCCAGCCGAATGCGAACCTCGCCGGGACCGGGTTCGGGAAGCGGCGCGTCCTCGATCCGGATAAGTCCCGGGCCCTCCAGCACCGCCGCGCGCATCATGCCTCCCTTTGCTGCAACCATTCGCCGCCCGAACGATTGGCGTCCGCATGGCCTCGACCAAGGAAATGGCGGCTACGCTGCGCGACAACATCGCCGAGCTCACCGCCCGGCAACGCGCCGAGGCGCAAAACGCGCCCTGGAGCGATCGTCTTGCCGACCGGATCACTGGCTTCACCGGCTCTATGCGTTTCGTCGCGCTGCACCTGCTCGTCTTCGGCGCGTGGATCCTCGTCAATCTGGGAGCGATTCCGATCGTGCCACGGTTCGATCCGACGTTCGTCGTGCTGGCCATGGTTGCGTCGGTCGAGGCGATCTTCCTCTCGACCTTCGTACTGATCAGCCAGAACCGTATGGCGGCAGCCGCAGACCGGCGCGCCGATCTCGACCTTCATGTCAATCTGCTGGCCGAGCATGAGCTGACCACGCTCGCCGAGCTCGTCGAGCGCATCGCCGCGCGATTGGACATTTCCACTGACGACCCGCAGTTCGACGAGATCCGCAAGGATATCGAGCCGACGCAGGTGCTCGACGCGCTCGACGAGCGCCGTCGTGAGGAGGGGTTGGAACATTAGCTCGCGCGATCGATGAAGGCTTCCAGCGCGGCGTACGCTTCGTCGTCCGTCATCTGGACCGGCGGGTGCTTGCAGAACCAGGCCGCCGCGGGCAGCACCGGCCCGCCGATCTCGCGGTCACGCGCCAGCTTGGCGCAGCGGATCATGTCGATCGCCACGCCGGCGCTGTTGGGGCTGTCCTCTACCGAGAGCCGCAGCTCCAGGTTCATCGGCACGCCGCCGAACAGCTGGCCCTCCATCCGCAGGAAACAGACCTTGTTGTCGTTCTGCCAAGCGACATAGTCGCTCGGGCCGACATGGATGTTCTCATCCTCAAGCCGGTGCTCGGCTACTGCCTGCACCGCCTCGGTCTTCGATTCCTTTTTCGAGGCGAGCCGCGCGCGATTGAGCATGTTGAGGAAATCGGTGTTGCCGCCGGTGTTGAGCTGGTAGGTCCGCTCGAGCTTCACTCCGCGTTTCCTGAACAGGTCTGTGAGCACGCGGTGGACGATCGTCGCGCCGAGCTGCGCCTTGATATCGTCGCCGATGATCGGCACCCCCGCCGCCTCGAACCGCGCCGCCCATTCGGGATTGCTCGCGATGAACACAGGGATGTTGTTGACGAATGCCACCCCCGCCTCCAGCGCGCATTCGGCATAGAACTCGCTGGCGGTCTGCGAACCCACCGGCAGATAGTTCATCAGCACGTCGGCCTCGGTTTCACGGAGCACCGCGACCACATCCTCCTTGCTCGGCTGGCACGCGTCCGCCAGCATGAAGGTGCGTTCTTCGGGATAGTCGGCCATGTGCTCCGCGACGCCATCCAGCACCCGCCCCATGTGGACCTTCGCGCCGGTCTTCGCCACCTTTTCACAGAACACCGTGGTGCAGTTGGGCTTGGCGAAGATCGCCTCGGCTACGTCGCGGCCGATCTTGCGCCTGTCGATGTCCCACGCCGCCACCACGCGGATATCGCTCGGCTCATAGCCGCCGAGTTCCTGGTGCATCAGCCCGATCGTGTCGTTCGCGCCGGCGCGGTAGTGCGCGATCCCCTGGACGAGCGAGCTCGCGCAATTGCCGATGCCGGCGATCGCGACATTGATTCCACGGCGTTCAGGGGAAAGCATCAGGCGGCGCTCCGTTCGGCGGCGAGGCGTTCGTCGCGGTTGAAGTTGAGAGGCGTGAGTTCGGGCGCGCGCGGCGGCACCGCCGGCTGCTCAGGCGCAGCGACGCCGCGGCTGCTGCCCTGCGCCGGCGCATAGCGATCGATCATCCAGGCGCAGAAGTCGGCGAACTGCTGCGGATCGCGCGCCGGGCTGGTGTGATGCGGCACGACTCCCAGATGCTCGGGCGTGAAGCAGAAGGTTACCGTGACTTCGAAATCGGCCAGCGCCTCCATCTGCCGGTCGAACCAGTCGACCGCATTGGGCCGAAAGCTGTCCGCCCAACTCAGCCCCGTGCGGATCCGCCGCGTGCCGAGCCGCTTCATCCACTGCACCGCCTCGTCGAGCCGCGGATCGTGGAAGTGGAACCACTGCATCAGCCCAATCTCGGCCGCATGCTCGGCATAGACGTCGAGTGCCGGCTTGGGCGTGCCGTCCTCGCGGATCAGCCCCAGGTAGAAATGCCGGTAATAGGACGAGCCCTCCGCCTCACGATGGCGCGTCTCCGCTCCCCAGCTCTGCGGCAGGTCGAACAGCGAATACCAGAAGATGCGCTCGGCCCTGCCCTTCAGCAGCTCTGCGGTGCGCTGCAGCCCGAAGACCTGCACCTCCTCGGCGCCGAACGAGCTCACGCCCACTTCGGTCACCCACACCGGCTTGTCGGTGACGGCCCTGATCTCGTCGACCTTGTCCGGCCAGGCCGATAGCGGCCACAAATTCCAGTCGAGCGGAAAGCCGTGCACCGCAATTACGTCCACCGCCTCCAGCGCGCCATGCCCCTCCATCCGCCGCAGCCAGTGCGCGTCGATCGGCGACATGCCCCCCAGCACGCGCGTCATCTCCGGATTTACATCACGGATCGCGTTGCCGGCACGGACGACCTGATCGGCGAACAGCACCCATTCCGGATCGAGCGTCGGGTCCCAGTGCGATTTGTTGTTGGGCTCGTTCCAGAGCATCGCCGCTTCAATCAACGCGCGTCCTCCCTCGCTGGATAGACTGCCGCAGGGCCGTATTTGGCGTAGGGTACGGACACTGTGCGGCACAGATAGACATCGGATTCGGGGTGGGCCTCGATCGTGAACCCCGCCGCGCGCAGCATCGCCTGGCTGCATGCCGCATTGGGCGCCCACCAGTTGGTCCAGTCGTGCGCGAACTCGCGCTCGATGAAATGCATCTTGGGATAGGCGGGATTGTCGAAATAGCCGGGCGGCTGGCTGGTGCCGGGCACGAAGAAGGGGTGGTCCTCGGGCACCATCAGCACGTCGTTCGAGCCCTGCTGCATCGTCTGGAACAGCATCAGCTCGCCCGCGACATGCTCGCGGATCAGGTCGAGCGCGAGCAGCGGGTGACGGAGGTGATAGAGCACCCCCATGAAGATCACGAGGTCGAACTTCTCGCCCAGTGCACCCACGTCATAGACCGAGAGATTGCGGAACTCGACACCGTCGAAACCGAGCACTTCGCTCGCGAGCCGTGCCTGGGCCAGATAGCGCTCGTCGCTGTCGATCCCCAGCACCCGCGCGGCGCCGCGGCGCTTCATCTCGATCGAATAGAAGCCCGCGTTGCAGCCGATATCGAGCACTGTCTTGCCGCTCAGGTCTTCGGGAACGACGTGCGCGAAGGTCTTGAACTTGAATCTCGGATAGTCGCCCAGGAAATGGTCCGGCGCCGTCATGATGCCGTCGCCCAAGTCAATGTTATGAAACCAAGGACCTAGGGCATCGATCCGCTCGCGCAGTCGGATAGTATCGAACGCTATTGCGTTTTTCTTGGCCAGTTGATGCAATTCGCTACCTCTCGGCAGAGTCGGACAAACGACACGAGAACACGGTCGAGAAGCCGATGAGCCATCTGGATTTCGTTTCGCCAACGAACAGCACCGCGCGCTGTTCCATGAGCATCAACAAAGCCTTAGAAGATTAACCTAGGTAAATTCCTCGGCCTTTTTGTCGCACCTTTGGGAACCGTGGCGCGCTTCCGTGATTGCGTGGCGCATGACCGATCGAATGGGCACATGGGCCGCAGCGATGCGGGCAGAACGATATGCCGATGCCTGGGCCGTCGCCGCACGGACGCTGGCCGAGCGTGACCCCGGGACCCGCGATGATCCTGCGCTTCCCTATCATCTACGCTGGGTGTGGGACGGCCGCAGCTTCGATAACCGCCATGTCCTTGTGCGCTGCTATCACGGGCTCGGCGATACGCTCCAGTTCGCGCGGTTCCTGCCGAAGCTTGCCGAGCGTGCAGCGTCCCTCACCGTCGAAGCGCAGCCGCGGCTGATCGATCTGGTAACCACGGTTGCCGAGGGCATCGCGCTCGTCCCCTTCGATGTCGAACACCCGCTGCCGGCGTCAGAGGTCGATATCGAGATCACCGAACTCGACTTCGCGCTCCGCGCCACGCCGCGCGACGCGCCCCCGCCTTATCTCCGTGCGCCGCGCGCGGTATTGCCGAAGGGCACGATCGCGCTGTGTTACGGCGCCGGAGACTGGGACGGCGAACGCTGCGTCCCACCGGCGCTGTTCGCATCGTTATGCCGCCACGCGCCGTGCGTGACGCTCGTGCCCGAGCCCACCGGCCTCGACGTGCTCAATCCCGGAGGCTGTCCATTCGACATCGGCGCCACCGCCGCTCTGGTCGCCGGCTCCGAGCTCGTGATCACAGTCGATACGATGATCGCGCATCTCGCCGGCGCAATGGACAAGCCGGTCTGGTTGTTACTCAAGGCCGATCCCGATTGGCGCTGGGCGGCCGATCGGCCCGGCAGCCCCTGGTATCCATCGATACGCCCCTACGTCCAGCCGCGCCCTGGTGACTGGGAATCGGTGCTCGCAAGCGTGGAGCGGGATTTAGCATCGGGCAATCTCGTAGCGGCCGAAAGGTAGGTTGGGCATGGAGCAGTTCGCGGCCCCTTCCGTCCCCGTGTCCTGGGGCGAGCTCCTCGACAAGATCACCATCCTCGAGATCAAGCGTGAACGGATCGAGCGCCCGGAAGCGCTCCGCAACGTCGAGAGAGAGTACGCGATGCTCAATGAAGCAGCCGCGCGGGTGCTCGGGATCGAGGGCATCGTGCCGCTGCTGCAGCGGCTCAAGCGCGTCAACGAGACGCTGTGGGACGTCGAGGATGCGATCCGCGCGCAGGAAGCCGATGCCCGGTTCGGCACGCGCTTCGTCGCGCTGGCGCGTTCGGTCTACAAGACCAACGACGAGCGCGCTGCGCTCAAGCGGCAGATCAACGCGCTGCTCCATTCCGAGCTCGTCGAGGAAAAGAGCTACGCAAGCGGTGCCGGCGCGCCGTCGCCCGATCGCTCGCTCATCGCGGAGCCTGCGCATTGAGCGAGACGAGCCGCGCATTGCCCGCGTCCATCGCGAGCGTCGTGATCGATCCCGGGTCGCATTCGAGCGAGAAGATGCGCTCCAGCCCCATCCCCAGCAGGTCAGCGACCACGCCGCGGATGATGTCGCAATGCGTGACGCAGATCGCCGGCAGGGCCTCGTCCGGCAGCGAAAAGAGATAATCCCGCGCTCGCACGACGGCCTCGCGCATCGTCTCACCGCCCGGGCAGCGCGCTTCGGCGCGCTCCATGTTCCAGCGATACCACTCCGGATCGTCTGCGAGCACCGCAAACGCCCGCCCGGCGAAGCCGCCAAAATCGATCTCATCGAGCGCATCTGCGCGCTGAATCGCGAGTCCCCGTGATTTGGCGAGCGGAAGCCCCGTTTCCCAAGTGCGCCGACGAGGACTGCTATGGATCGAGGCGATCGGCGAACTTGCGAATATTTCGATCAGAGCCTCGGCGTCCCCATGCCCGGCTTCATCGAGCGCGATTTCGGAACGGCCGCTCAGCACCTTGCCGACTTCCTGATGGGAACCGTGCCGGATCAGATGAACTATACCGCCCACTGCACATCCTTACTCATGTTAAGATGTTTTACTTGAATGTTCCAATAATTATCGAAACGAAACGAGTGTAGTTTACACGCCGTCGCTTCGTAGACAGCACAGATCAAATACTTAACCTGAGTTTAGAGCAACAAAGCCGGGGAACAAGATGAAGAAGAAGGTGTTCCCATCCGCAACGGCTTCGAAACATCCGAGCTTTTCAGGCGAGTCCAACTAGTTCGCTTTCGCTCATTTGTAAATCTGCGGAGAGACAGCATATGCCAGAGAAGGTCCTGATCACCGGCGGCGCGGGCTTCATCGGTCGGCAGGTGGCCGCCGAGCTGCTGCGCCGGGGAAACCAGGTTCGCGTGCTCGATTGCCTGTTGCCCCAGGTGCATGGCGACACCGAAAGGCCGGCCGGGCTCGACGCCGAAGCCGAGCTGATCGTGGCAGACATACGCGATGGTGAGGCAGTCGCCCGCGCGCTCGACGGCATCGACAGCGTCGTCCACCTCGCCGCCGAGGTCGGCGTCGGCCAGTCGATGTACGAAGTCGAGCGCTACACTTCGGCCAACGACGTGGGCACCGCCGTCCTCTTCGAGCGGCTGATCGATCACCCCGTCCGCCGCGTCGTCACCGCCTCGTCAATGAGCATCTACGGCGAGGGTCTGTACCGTGACATGTCCGGAAATCTGATCGAGGATGCCCAACGCGGCATCATGCGGGACGGGCAGAAGGTCTGGAACCCCACCGATTTCGCGGGCCACCCGCTCACCCCGCTGCCCACCCCCGAATGGAAGCGCCCCAGCCTCGCCTCGATCTACGCGCTCAACAAATATGTGCAGGAGCGCACCACGCACATCATGGCCGCGCCCTATGGCATCGAAAGCGTCTGCCTGCGCCTGTTCAACGTCTACGGCCCCGGCCAGGCGCTCTCCAATCCTTACACCGGCGTGCTCGCGATCTTCGCGTCGCGATTACTCAACGGCGAGCGGCCGATGATCTTCGAGGACGGCCAGCAGCGCCGCGACTTCGTCCATGTGAGCGACGTCGCCCGCGCCTTCGCCGACGCGCTCGTGCTCCCGGAAGCGGCGGGCCAGACGTTCAACATCGGCTCGGGGCAGGACCGCTCGGTGCTCGAAGTGGCCGAAGCGCTCGCCCGCGCAATGGGCAAGAACGATGTCGCGCCCGAAGTCGTCGGCAAGGCGCGGATCGGCGACATCCGCCATTGCTTCTGCGACACCAGCCTCGCCGCCGAGAAGCTCGGCTTCCACGCACGGCAGGATTTCGATCAGGGCCTCGCCGAACTTGCAGGATGGGTGAAGGAGCAGACCGCCGAAGACCGCGTGAGCCATGCGCGCGCCGAGCTCGAAGCACGGGGGTTGGTGGCATGAGGAGCGCGATCGACCGGCCCATCCTGATCACCGGCGGCGCCGGCTTCATCGGCTCGAACCTCGCCGACCGGTTCGCCGCCTCCGGCCACGACGTGATCGTCTATGATGCGCTCTCCCGCCCCGGCGTCGAGCGCAATCTCGCCTGGCTCAAGAGCCGGCACGGGAGCCGCATCCAGTCGGTCGTCGCCGATATCCGCGACGCGGCGCTGCTCGCCGAGGCAGTGCAGGGCGCGCGGGCGGTGTTCCACCTGGCGGCGCAGGTCGCAGTGACGACCAGCCTCGCCGATCCGCGCGAGGATTTCGAGATCAACCTCGGTGGCACCTTCAACCTGCTCGAAGCGATACGCCGCGCCGAAACGCCCGTGCCGGTGATCTTCGCCTCGACCAACAAGGTCTATGGCGACCTCGCCGACTTGCAGTTCGCTTCGACCGGCGACGGTTACCTGCCCACCAACGCCGCGATCCGCGCGCACGGCATCGGCGAGCAGCGTCCGCTCGATTTTCACACGCCCTATGGTTGCTCGAAGGGCGCCGCGGACCAATATGTGCTCGATTACGCCCGCAGCTTCGGCGTTCCCGCCACGGTGCTGCGGATGAGCTGTATCTATGGCGAGCGCCAGATGGGCACCGAGGATCAGGGATGGGTCGCCCATTTCCTGATCCGCGCGCTCGAAGGCCAGCCGATCACGCTCTACGGCGACGGCCATCAGGTCCGCGACATCCTGGAAGTCGGCGATGCAGTCGCGGCCTATCTGGCCGCCTGGCAGCGGATCGATCGGGTTGCCGGGCACGTCTTCAATCTCGGCGGCGGCGCCGCGAACGCGGTGAGCCTGCGCCGGCTCATCGACTATATCGGCGAGCTCGTCGGCACCGATCCGGACGTACGGTTCGATGGCTGGCGTGCCGGCGATCAGCGCTATTTCGTCGCCGACACCCGCGCCGCCCGCGCTGCGCTCGGCCTCGCCACGCCGATGCCGTGGCGCGCGGGCGTGGCGCGGCTGGCGCGCTGGCTGGCGAGCGAACGCGGCCTCGATATCAAGCTGGGCGGTCCGCGCCCGGTTTCCCCGCCGCAGCGGGTGGCTGCGCTGTGAGCGGCACCGATCTGCGCATCCTGCTCACGGTCGATGCGATTGGTGGGGTCTGGCAATACGGCCTCGACCTGGCCCGCGGTCTCGCTGCGCGCGGCGTCGAGCCGATACTCGCCCTGCTCGGCCCGGCGCCCGACACCGCGCAGCGCGCCGAAGCCGGCGCTATCCCCGGCGCGACCCTGATCGAAACCGGTCTACCGCTCGACTGGCTCTGTGACCGCCCCGCCCCGGTCCTCGCTGCCGGCGCCGCAATCGCCGAGCTCGCCCGCGACACGCACGCCGATCTGGTCCAGCTCAACATGCCTACGCTCGGAGCAGCGGCGCCGCCGTCCATGCCGGTGGTAGCAGTCACGCACGGCTGCGTCTCGACCTGGTGGCAGGCAGCCAAGCCGCGCGAGCCGCTCGCGCCCCAATATCGTTGGCACCGTCAGCTGATGGGCGAAGGTCTGCGCGCCGCCGATCGCCTGGTCGCCCCGACGGCAAGCTATGCCCGAATGGTCGCGCGCCATTATGGCCTGCCCCGCGCGCCGCAAGTGGTCCACAACGGCCGTACGCCGCTGGTGAGCGAGCCGCAGGCGCTGCTCCACGATCGGGTGTTGACCGTGGGGCGGCTGTGGGACCGCGTGAAGCGCGCCGAGCTGCTGGATCGCGTGGCGGCGCGCCTCGCGGTGCCGTTCGACGCGGCAGGCGCAGTCACTGGACCGCATGGCGAACAGGTGGCGCTAAATAACCTCCATCTGCTCGGTCAGGTCGACAGTGCCGCACTCGGTCGCCTGCTCGCGGCGCGGCCGGTGTTCGTCTCGGCAGCATCCTTCGAGCCCTTCGGCCTCGCCGTGCTCGAAGCAGCCAGCGCCGGCTGCGCGCTGGTCCTCTCGGACATCGCCAGCTTCCGCGAGCTTTGGGACGGCGCCGCACTGTTCGTGCCGGAGGAAGACGAATCCGCCTATGCTGCTGCGATCGAATCCCTGCTCGGCGATACCGGCGAACGCCTCCGGCTCGGCGAAGCCGCTCGCCAGCGCGCCGCGCGCTACACGCCGCAGGGAATGGCAGACGGCATGCTCGCCATCTACGCCGATCTGCTCGGCGCACGCATTCCCGGCGGGAGGGTGGCCGCATGAAGATCGTCTATTTCACGCACTCGCTCGCGTCGTGCTGGAACCATGGCAACGCCCATTTCCTGCGCGGCGTGCTGAGCGAGCTGATCGCGCGCGGGCATGATGTGCAGGTATGGGAGCCCGACGGGGCCTGGAGCCTCGCCAACCTGCTCGCGGATCATGGCGAAGCCGGGCTCGATGCCTACCACGCGGCCTATCCCGAGCTCTCCTCCTCGACCTACACCCCGCTCTGCAACCTTGAACGGATGATCGAGGACGCCGATCTGGTGATCGCCCACGAATGGAACGATCCCAAGCTCGTCGCCAGACTGGGGCTCGCACGTTCGTTCGGCGCGCCGTTCACGCTGCTTTTCCACGACACGCACCACCGCGCAGTCAGCGAGCCCGAAGCGATGCGCGCCTATGACCTATCCGGCTATGACGGTGTGCTGGCGTTCGGCGAGGCGCTTTCGGAAGTCTATCGCGGCTGGGGCTGGGGTGGCCGGGTGTGGACCTGGCACGAGGCCGCCGATCTCCGCCGCTTCCATCCGCTCGAACAGGAAGGCGATCGCGAGGGGCTCGTCTGGATCGGCAATTGGGGCGACGGCGAACGCACCGAGGAACTCGGCCGTTTCCTGTTCCACCCGGCGCGCGACGCGCGGATGCCGCTCGACATCTACGGCGTGCGCTACCCTGCGGAGGCAAAGTCGATGCTGGCGCGCTACGGCGCCCGCTATCACGGCTGGGCGCCCAACGCCCGCGCCCCCCAGATCTTCGCGAGTCACCTCGCCACCGTCCATGTGCCCCGGCGCTATTACGCGACGATCCTGCCCGGCATCCCCACGATCCGGGTGTTCGAGGCGCTGGCCTGCGGCATCCCCCTCGTGTCCGCGCCCTGGGAAGACGCCGAGGGTCTGTTCCGCCCGGGGCACGACTATCTCGTCGCTCGCGACGGAGACGAAATGACTCGTCACCTGCTCGCGCTGCGCAACGACCCTCACCTTCGCGCGGAACTGGTGCGCAACGGTCTCGACACGATCCGCGCCCGCCACAGCTGCGCGCACCGCGTCGACGAACTGCTCGCGATCGTCGCCAGCATCGCCCCTGCCCTTGCCAAGGACGCCGCATGAAGATCGCATTCTACGGATCGAGCCTGCTTTCCTCCTACTGGAACGGCGCTGCGACCTATTATCGCGGCATCCTCAAGGCGCTGGCGAGCCACGGCTACGACATCACTTTCTACGAGCCCGACGCGTTCGAGCGGCAGCAGCACCGCGACATCGATCCGCCCGAATGGGCGCGATCGATCGTCTATCCGGCGACCGAGGACGGCCTGCGCGCCGTGCTGGCGGAAGCCGGCGCGGCCGATATCGTCGTCAAGGCCAACGGCGTCGGCGTGTTCGATCGCGAGCTGCTCGAAGGCGTAATCGGCATGAGTCGGCCCGATGCGCTGCGCATCTTCTGGGATGTCGATGCTGCCGCGACGCTCGACGAAATGCGCGGGGACGCCTCGCATCCGGTGCTCCGCGCCCTGCCCGAGCTAGACATGGTTCTGACCTATGGCGGCGGCCCGCCGGTGGTGGACGCCTATACCGGCTTCGGCGCGGCCCGCTGCGAGCCGGTCTACAACGCGCTCGATCCCGAGACGCATCACCCGACTCCGCCGGATCCGCGTTTCGCCGCTGATCTCGGCTTGCTCGCCAATCGCCTGCCGGATCGGGAAGCGCGGATCGAGGAGTTCTTCCTTCGCCCTGCTGCCGATCTTCCGGCCGCGCGCTTCCTGCTCGGTGGCAACGGCTGGCACGACAAGCCGATGCCGCCGAATGTCCGCGCGATCGGGCATGTCGGCACCGGCGATCACAACGCCTTCAACTGCACGCCGCGCGCGGTGCTCAACGTTGCGCGGGACTCGATGGCGCATATCGGCTTCTCGCCGGCAACGCGCGTGTTCGAAGCCGCCGGCGCGGCAGCCTGCCTGATCACGGACGCGTGGGAAGGCATCGAGTTGTTCCTGGTCCCCGGCGAGGAAGTGCTCGTCGCGCGCGACGGCCAGGACGTCGCCGAACATCTTCAGGCGCTCACCGAGGAAAGCGCGCGGGCGATCGGGCAGGCGGCGCTGAAGCGCGTGCTCGCCGCGCACACCTATGCGCTGCGCGGCGAGCAGGTCCACCGCATCTTCCAGGAACACCACCAGCGCTTGACGGAGGCCGCATGAAACTCGTCGTTCTCGGACTCAGCCTCGGCTCCTCCTGGGGCAACGGCCATGCCACCACCTATCGCGCGCTGCTCAAGGCTTTCGCTGCGCGCGGGCACGACATCCTGTTCCTCGAACGCGAGGTTCCCTGGTACGCGGGCACCCACCGCGACCTGACCGATCCGGACTTCTGTCGCCTCGCTTATTACCGCGATCTCGCCGAGCTCGATCGCTGGCGCAGCGAAGTGGCGAGCGCCGATGCGGTGATCGTCGGTTCCTATGTGCCCGACGGCGTCGAAGTCGCGCGCTTCGTCCAGTCGGCGGCACGCGGCGTCACTGCGTTCTACGACATTGACACCCCGGTAACCCTCGCCAAGCTCGCCCGCGGCGACTTCGAATATCTCTCGCCGGCGGTGATCCCCGGCTACCACGTCTATCTGTCCTTCACCGGCGGCCCCACGCTCCGACGGATCGAAGCGGAATATGGCTCACCTGCTGCGCGCGCGCTCTACTGCTCGGTCGATCCGCAGGCATATCAGCCGCTCGCGATGCCCAAGCGCTGGGACCTCACTTATCTCGGCACCTACAGCCCCGATCGGCAACCCACGCTGGAGAAGCTGCTGATCGAGCCCGCCCGGCGCCGCCCCGATCTGCGCATGGCTGTCGCGGGTCCCCAATATCCCGACGACATCGACTGGCCCGACAATGTCGAGCGCATCGAACATCTGCCACCAGCCGAGCACGCCGATTTCTACAGCGCCTCGCGAATGACGCTGAACGTCACCCGTGCGAACATGATCGAAGCGGGCTGGTCGCCGTCGGTGCGACTGTTCGAAGCGGGCGCGTGCGGGACGCCGATCCTATCGGACCGCTGGGACGGCATCGACAGCCTGTTCGCGCCTGGCAGCGAGATCATACTCGCCGACACGACCGAGGAAGCGATCGCCGCACTGTCGCGGCCGTCCGCACGGATCGGTGCGGCCGCGCGGCAGCGCGTGCTCGCAGCGCACACCGCGGCGCACCGTGCCGTCGAACTCGAAAAGCATCTGATCGAAGCAACGGCGCGGTTCCCTGCCGCGCCCAAGGAGAGGAGCGCCAGCATGACCTCCAGGAACCAGCCCCTCACCCTCGTCGCAGGCGGCGCCGGGTTCATCGGTTCGCACCTTTGTGCCGAGCTGCTCGCGCGCGGAAGGCACGTCGTATGCCTCGATAATCTGCAAACCGCGCGTCCCTCGAACCTGCGATTGCTCGAGAACCACCCCAATTTCGAGTTTATCGAGGCCGATATCGTCAATCCGCTGCCGCGTGAGATCCTGTATCGCGCCGGCCGGTTCGAGCGCGTCTACAATCTCGCCTGCGCCGCGTCGCCGCCGCAATATCAGGCGGATCCCGAGCACACGATGCTCACCTGCGTCGTGGGCACCGATAATCTGCTCCGCCTGGCCGAATCCGCGGACGCACGCTTCCTCCTCACCTCGACCAGCGAGGTCTATGGTGACCCCGAAATGCATCCCCAACGCGAAGATTATCGCGGCTGGGTCAACTGTACCGGCCCCCGTGCCTGCTATGACGAGGGCAAGCGCGCGGCCGAGGCCATGGCGTTCGACTTCGCCCGCATGAAGCGCGCGGATGTGCGCGTCGCGCGGATCTTCAACACCTATGGCCCGCACATGCACCCCGACGATGGCCGCGTCGTCTCCAATCTGATCTGCCAGACGCTGTCGGGACGCAACGTCACCATCTACGGCGACGGCAGCCAGACGCGCAGCTTCTGCTATGTCTCGGACATGGTCGAGGGGCTGATTCTGCTCATGGAACGCGACATCGACGGGCTGGAGCCGATCAATCTCGGCAACCCCGAAGAGCGCACCGTCAACGAGCTGCTCCAGGCGATCCTGGCGCTGGTCGACCGCCCGGTCACGGTGACCAACCTGCCGCTCCCGGTCGACGACCCGCGCCGCCGCCGTCCCGACATCTCACGCGCCGAAGCACTGCTCGGCTGGCGTCCGCGCATGCCACTCGCTGAAGGGCTGGCGCGGACCTGCGCCTGGTTCGCCGAGGAGATCGGCGCCGATTCTCCGGAGGATGTCACCCTGGCCAACGCACCCTTGGCAGCCGAGTAGCTTTGGAAAGATGCAGATGCTCAGAACGCCATCTTCTGTTCCGCTACATGGCGTTCCCAAGCTTCGCGTGTCGCGAAGTTGCCGCCGCGGTTCCAGGCCGATCCCATGTAATAGGTGAAGGGCTTGCCGGGCTCCACACGTAGCAGCATCAGGTAATTCTCGGCATCCTCGACGAAGCCGACCACCATCGCCGGATCGGCGAGGATTGCGAAGCCCAGCGCGCCATGGCCGGGATCCTCGGACCCCCAGAAGGTCATGCGCCCCTGTTCGCGGCTGCGCGTGACGAAGCCCTTGCCGTTTGGCGTGCTCTTCTTGGCGATCCCGATCGCGACGGTCAGCGGCTCCTTCGTATCCGACGACAGAGTCGATCGCATCCGCGTGAAGTGCGAACCGAGCGGGAGCGCGAACTCGCGCGTTTCCCAGACCTTCCGCACGACATCCACCGGCCAGGGCTTGTAGGTGACCGAGAAGCGCGCCGTGTCGCCCCCGGTCTCGATGATCTTGTGATCGGCGAAATTGCGGCTAGTCCACAGCTTGTTGTCGTACCAGACGCCCAGGCCCCCGCCGCCGCGGCTGCGCCCGACATCGTAGAAGTCGAGGCCCTCGCCCCGATCGACGTGATAGTTCGGGAATTTGAGCTGACGATCCATGAACGGGTAGCGCACGCGCTTGGCCCAGACGTCGATCCCCGATCCCGAGGGTGGCTCCTTGGCTTCGAGCGCAGGGCCGTAGATGCGGTGCGCTACGCGGTCGTTCTCCCAGAGCAGGTCATCCAGGCGATCTGGCGCGAAGCGCGCCACAGCGCGGGGCTTGAGCTGCTCCACTGGCGGCAGGGGGAGCATCTCGATCTCGGAAGGACGCTTGAGTGCCGCGGGATCATAGGAGAGCGCCCGCACTGCCTTCATCTCGGCCTCGCGCCGCGCGATCTCCTCGGCGCCCACCACGGTCTTGGGCGGCGGCGGGACCGGCGTGGTCGCGGCGATCACCTCGGTCGTATCGCGCGCCGGCTCGGCCTCCGGCAACGTCTGCACTTTGCCGCCCAGATCAGCGATCTCGATCGCGGCAAGGACATAAGCGCCGCTCGCATAGGGACCCGTCTCCTCGGGCCTGGTGCGCACCGGCTGGTCGCCCGTCTTCTGTGCGGCGCCGAGCAGGCCGCTCGGCAGCACCTGGCGATTGAGCGCGGCCCAGCCCTTGCGGACGTGCGGCAGATAGGCCGCACGATCGAGCAACCCGTGGTTGATCCCCCAGGCGAGGCCGTAGACGAAGAATGCCGAGCCCGAAGTCTCCGCTTCGGGATATGCGTCGGGCGCTAACAGGCTCGCGGGCCAAAGGCCGTCGGGACGCTGAAGCTCGGCGATACGCCCGGCGAGCGTCTTGAACCGATCGACGTAGAAGCCGCGGTTGGCGAAGTCCGCGGGCAAGCTCTCCAGCCAGCGCGCGAGCCCGGCGAGCACCCAGCCGTTGCCGCGCGACCAGTAGATCGGCTTGCCGTTCGCCTCGGTCCGTCCCTTGAAACGCTCGTCGCGCAGGAACAGCCGATCCTGCGGCACCCAGAGGCGCGCGGCGGTGCGCTGCCACTCGCGGCCGGCGGCGATCAGATATTTGGGATCGCCGGTGATCGCGGACATGCGCGCGAGCACAGGCGGCGCCATGAACAGCGCGTCGCACCACCACCAGATCAGCGGCCCGTCGTCGGTCGGGCGATTGAGATGTGGCACCTGCCAGTCGAGCCGCTGGCGCAGCGGCAGCAGCGTGCCTTCCTGCCCGCGCCGGGCGTAGAGCTCCTGATAGAGGTCGCCGATCGCAATGTCGTCGGCGTTGAGCATCGTCACGCCGGAGCGGGCACCGCGCAAGGCATAGTTGTAGTGCTCGGCCACGTTGGTCAGAAAGCGCAGCATCTCGGGCTTGTCCGATACGCGCGCCAGCCGCGCCGCGCCGACATAGAAAGCCGCCGAGACCCAATTGGAGGAGAGGTGATCGAGTGCCCCGCCCGTCGATAGCGGAATGGGATTATTCACCATCGAGGCGATCTGGGCCGAGGCGACATATTCCGCGGCCGAAAGCGCCTCTTCGCGCGTCGGGAGGCGCTTCGGATCGGTGCTGAGCGCCGGACGCGGCTTGGCGGTGAGCCAAGCCGGCTCGATCCCAGCTACCTGCCCCGCCGCGACGGTCGGCAGAACAAGGGCGCTGCCGGCGAGCAGCAGCGCCACCGCGATGGTCGATCTCGTTTGCACGATCCCCTCTCCTCGCCTCAGAAGGTCGCCCGCACGCCGAGCAGGAACTCCCGGCCGAAGTGGCGGTAGTTGGATACGCGGTCGGTCACGTCGACATAACGGTCGCTGTAGGTGTCGGTGAGGTTCACCATTTCCAGCGAGAGCTTGACGTTGTCGGTCAGCTCATAGCCGATCGACGCATCGATGTTGGTCGCGCCGTTGACGCCCTCCTCGCTGTTGTTGTTCCCTCCGGGGAAAGACAGAAGATAGCCGTCGCGATACGCCGCCGAAACGCGCGCGCTGAACCGGCTCGTCTCATAGTAAAGCGTCGCATTGTACATGAACTTCGACTGGCCCGTCAGGCGGTTCTTGCCATAGTCGCCATAATCAACATCCGAATCCACATAGGTGAAGTTGCCGATGAAGCCGAAATCTTTGAGCGCGCCCGGAAGGAAACTGAACGGCTGCTGGTACTGAAGCTCGATGCCCTTGAGCGTACCGCCCTGCCCGTTGATCTTGCGGGTGACCTCGAAATCCTCGTCAGGTGACGCCGGCGTTCCGGCGAGCAGGCTGTCGGGGAGACCCAGGCTCGCCCATGGCACCACATCGGTCACCGTGGTGATGAACGAATCGATCTTCTTGTAGAAGACTGCCGCTGCGAGCAGCGATTCCTTGGCGAAATACCATTCGACTGAAGCATCGAGGTTGGTTGCGCGGAACGGGTCGAGCAGCGGGTTGCCGTAGGAAACGCGCCGCGTGGGCGTCGACAGGCTGCCGCCGGGAGTGAGGTCGCCCAGCGCCGGCCGCGACATCACCTTGGCCGCACCGAGGCGGACCACCAGTTCCTGCGCGGGTTCGATCGCGATATTTACCGAAGGCAGCCAGTCCTCATACGTGTTGTTCACCGTCACATATTCGGTGTTGAGATAGCCCGAACTCTCGGTGTCGGTACGTGCATAGCGCAGGCCGAGGTTCCCGCGGACCGTCAGCCCCGCGAGCGTAGAGTTGAAGTCGGCCTGGATGAACGCGCCCTTGTCGGTTTCCTTGACCTCGCGCACGCCGTTATAGGTCGGCACCAGCGGCGCATCGTAGACGCTCAGGAAGTCGCTGATCTTGCCGATGTCCGGCACGAGATACTGGAGATCGGTGCCGTCGGGGATGTCGAGCCCGCCTTCGATCGATGCGATCCGGCCGAGATTGGTGACATCGGTCGCGCGGTCGGCACCCGAGAGCTGCGACACGGCCTGCTGGAAGCCCCAGGTATCGAAGCTGTAGGTGCGATACTCGCCACCGCCCTTGATCGTCAGCCCATCCTCGATGTCATATTCGAGCGCACCGGCCGCGGTCTTGAGCCGATAGTCGGCGCCACCGGTGCTGCGGCGCCATTCAGTGAGGGTGAAGTTGCGACCGTCGGTCACGTCGAAGCCATAGGAGATCAGCGGCAGGCGATCGTTCTCGCGGAAATCATAGGTATAGCCGTCGCGGTTGGTCGCATCGAACATATACGCGACCGAGAGCGGCGTGCGCGCCTGGGACAGCGAGCTGCCGATCTTGATCCGGCCGCGGAACCTGTCGCTGAAGGCATGGCGTGCGTTGAGCGAGAGCTGGGTGAACTCGCTCTCGTCCCGCACGAACCCATTCTCCGATCGGACGTCGACATCGTCGAACACGCCATAGGAGATGACGTTCTTCTCGGGATCGATCGCATAGTCGCGCACGATCGTCTCGCGCACGCCGCCCGCGGCGCGGCTGAAGCTGATCGCTTCGATGTTGGGGCTCTCGGCTTCCTGGTTGAAGCGCGAGTGCAGCATGTCGACCACCACTTCGGTGTCGGCCGAGGGCTTCCACTGAAGCGAGGCGGTGATGCCGAGCCGATCTTCCGCGAACTGGCCGTAGGTGTAGCGCGGGATGCGCGGATAATAGGCCGAGAGCAACTCGGTGCGCTGCGCGTCGGTGGTGCAGGTCACGCAACCCGCAAAATTGTTGCCCGCACCATAGGCCGCCGCGGGATCGCCGCTCTGCCAGCGAGTGGTGTTGAAGCTCTCGCTGGTCGGCTTGCGCTCGCTGTAGGCGACCGAGATCAGCGCACCGAAGGTCTCGTCTTCATTCGCCCAGCTCAGCAGCCCGGCGACGCGGGGCAGGAGCTGCTTGGATAGGTCATTGTACGATCCCTGTGCGGCGGCGGCCCCATGGACGCCCGCGCCGAAATCGAGCGCACGCCCGGTCTGCAGGTCCACGGTCGCACCCAGCGAACCTTCCTCGATCTCCGCCGACTGAGTCTTGCGGACGGTGATGCTGTTGAACAGCTCGGACGCGAAGATCGAGAAGTCGAAGCCTCGGCTGCGGTTGCCGCCATAGGCTGCCTGCGCCTCGAGCCCGTTGATGCGCACGCGGGTGAAGTCCGCGTTGAGGCCGCGCACGCTGATCGTGCGGCCCTGCCCGCCCTCGCGCTCGATCGTCACGCCGGGCAGGCGCTGGATCGATTCGGCGAGGTTGAGATCGGGGAAGTCGGCAATGTCCTCGGCCAGGATCATGTCGACCGCACCGGCCTCGTTGCGCTTGGCGTTGAGCGCCTTGTCGAGGCTCGAGCGGAAGCCGGTGACGACCACTTCCTCGTCTGTCGCCACATCCTGCGCGGGTTCGGCCTCCTGCGGCTCGGCTGCGGCAGGCGCAGCGGGCGCCGGCTCGGCGGTCTGGGCCTGGACACCGGTGGCGGCGAACAGCGCAAGCACCGAGGCGCCGGCCGAAAGCAGGGCAGGATTACGCAACGAACTGATCATCTTCCTCTCCACGCGCGACCCTTATTGATACCGGTGTCAATAACTCTGGGCGGTGTCGCTCATTTCCCAGATTTTGCGATGAACTATCACATTTTGCAAAAAGCCGTCTAGTCCCCGAAGTGCGGCTCGTGCTGCTGTGGAGCCGATCAGCAGGTCCTAGCTGCGCTGCACCTCCACTGCGTAGACGTGGTTCGCGCCGTGCATATTGGATACGAAGAACAGCCACTCGCCGTCGGGGCTGAAGCTGACGTTGGGTTCCAACCGGTAATCGTGCGCCGACATGTCGACGATCCGCTCACGGCGCATCACCTGGGTATGGATCAGCTCGTCACGGTCGCTCTCCGGGTCGGCGTCCGGAACTGCCTCGGGGCGCAGCAGCACGAGCCATTTTCCGTCGGCGGCGTGTGCGACCATGTCGGCGTCGCCGCCGTCGCCGGCGAAGAGCTTGCCGTCGGGCGACAGATTGAAATGCACCGACCAGTCGTCACGCTCCACGCAGCGATAGACCCGGCGGCCGGTTTCGAGATCGACCGAGGCGACCCAGAACACCTGTCCGCGCGGCGTCTGCAGATCGTAGAACACCTGCTTGCCGTCCGGCCCGAACCATTCATGGCCGAATATCTCGAAGTTCATCGTCCGCTGGTGGAGCTTGCGCAACCCCGATCCGTCCGCGCGCATTGCCCACATCCGATCGACGCGGTGCCACGGCCCCTCGTGCGAGAAGATGATCTGCTGCGGATCGGTGGGCGAAAACTGGGTGTGGCCGATCCACTCGTTGGTCTTGTGGATCACGCGCCGCGTACCGGTGCGCACGTCGACCACGAAGATCTCCATCGGATAGCGCGCCGCCCAGCGCTGGAGCATCCGCACGCCCTTGGCTCGGGCGAAGTTGAGCGGCTTGCCGTCGGGTCCGGTCGCCGAATATTCGGCCTGGTCGAACCGCCGATTGCGCGGGTCCGCGACGCCGGGCTGGAGCGGCTGCGAGCCGTAGGCGACGTAGCCGAGCAGTAGCGTGTCATCGGCGTTGAGCGCGTTGAACTGGCCGTTGGGTATCCTGCAGATGCGGCGCGTACGGCCGGTATCGGCATTCGCCGCGAACACCGTGCGTGGCCGGTCCATCGGCTGCGCCTCGCCCGGATCGCTGACCGAATAGAAGACCTCGCGCGAGCGGCGCGCCGTGAACATCAGGTCGGCCTTGGTATTCTTGACCAGCAGCCGGGTTTGGAAGGTCTTCAGATCGACGAGCGCGATCCCGCCGGGGGTGGAGATCGCCATCAGGTCGCCCTCGGGCGTATAGGCGTTCTTGTAGAAATAGAGCTTGCCGCCACCCTCGTCGGGGCTGACGCGGCAGACGCGATGCCCGGTCTTGGCATCTACCCATTCGCGCGGCGCGAGCCCTTTCGCCGCGGGCTGCGCAACCTGAGCCACAGCCTCGGCAAGCGCGGGTGCAGCAATCGAGCCGCCGATCAGTCCCTTCAGGACGGTGCGCCGAGTTTCGGCCGTCATAAACGCTCCTTCGATACGGTGGATCTGCTCATGGCGCGGGGTTGATTCCCTCCACGCGCACGGTCCAGCCCTGTTTGGGGAAGCCGGGCGCGTGCCCGGTGGCGCCGTCCCAGCCGGCGGCCATCATCCCCACCGCCATCAGCAGTGCGCCGTTGGAGGGAAAATAGGTCTCCGCCGCGCGGCGATAGCCGGCGCCGTCGGAATTGCTGGCCATCTTGACACCCCCTGCCCCGCCCGAGACCGGCACCAGCTCATTGGCATGTTCGTCGAGATGGACGCGCGGCGTCATGCCGGTGCGGCCCCATTGGTTGTTCTTCCGGTCCGCGAACAGCCAGTCGACGGCCTTCTCGGGCTGGCCGAGCCGCGCCGCGGCCATGGCGATCATCGGAAAATCCCAGCCCCAAGTCTGGCGCAGGTCCCAATTGGCCTCCATCGCGTCGAGCGTGCGGCGCATCGTCACGGGATCGATCCGCTCCCCGCGAATGAAGCCATAAGCCATCAGGAACGAGGGGTGATCGCGATTCTTGCAGTGCTCCGCAGCCGCGTTGCCTCGGCATTCGGCCGATTGCGCGGTCGTCCAGAAGTCAGGAATGGATTCGACAGGCAAGTAGAGCCCATCGCGCACCGCAGGCGGTGCTATCCGGGCAAGCGCCGCATCCCAATCGGCGCGGCGCGCGAGCCCGCGGCGCTCGCGCCAGGCCTGCGCGGTCGTCAGCCCCCAGCGGAAATACTCGACCTCGAAGGTGGGGTTCACCGTCGTCATCGGGTCATAATTCTCCTGCGCCGGGATCAGCGGCGGACCCAGGTTCTTCCGCCCGCCCGCGTCGAGCGGCCAAGACGCGAGCAGCTCTGCGGTGGCCTCGACCAGCTCGCCGTAACGATCCAGCGTCGCGCGGTCTTCGCGTGCGCGCCACACGAGCTCGGCGAGCAGGATCGGGTGCGGCTGCTGCCACATCAGGAAAGGCGAGACGAGGCTGGGGCTGTTGCGTCCCTCGGGCCCCACCATCTTGGGCCACCAGGCACCCTTCACCTTGTGCCGCGCGGCCTCCTCGCGTGCCTTGGGCAGATGCGCGAGATACCAGGGCAGGCTGCGCTCGAGCAGCTCGGGGCGACCCCAGAGCGGCTGCCACGCCGAATGCCAGGGGTGCATCTCGAGGTGGAACTTGCCGTACCAGCTGTTGGAGAAGAGCCCCTCCTCCTGCGGCGGCAGCTCGCCCGCACCGTTCACCGCCGAAAGATATTGCGAGAGCACCACGCGCCGTTCGAGCTCCTTGGCGCGCGGATCGGTGCTGCCGGTGAAGTCGATCGCGCCACCACTGGTCCAGAAGCGTCGCCAATGGTCGGTTACGGAACTGGCGGCGGCATCGGCGGCGGGAAGGCTGACAGGCGCGGCGCTGCGGTCGAACGAAGCCATCACCGTCAGCCGGTCGCCGCCGCTGGCACGTGCGGCGATCCCGGTACCGTGCTCCGCGAGCACGCCGTTGCTCGCCAGGGCCGACCAATATTGCGTCGCGTCGAGCGCGCGGCGCAGGTGGATGCGGTTCGGCCGGCGCGACAGGATCGTGGTCGTCCCGCCTCCATCCCAGCGCGACGGGTCGGGATTGATCTTCGGATCGACGCCCGGATAGCGCACCGTTACGCCCAGCCGACCAGCTGCCACCAGCGGCGACTGGACATCGACGAACACAGCATCGGGCTTCGGCAGCACGCGCGTGACGACGCGGATGGGCTGGCCGTCATAGGTGAAGCGGCTCTCGAGCGTGCCGGTCCACATGTCCAGCGTTTGGCGCGGCGCCGCGATGCGCGCGAAGTCGGGCGCCTTGCCGTCGATCGTGAAGGCGATCCGCGCTAGCGAGATGCGGTGCGGGTTGGCGCGCAGCCAGGTGAAGGCGGGCTTCTGCTCGGCCGCATCCCAGGATTTCATATAGGCATAGGGCTGCTCGCCGCGCCCGGGGACCGCGACGTTCACCAGCCCGTCCTTCTCGGTATAGCCCTTTGGATTGGGCAGGCTGTGCCAGGCCCATTGCGCCATCGTCAGCAGTGGGGCGAGCTCCGAATAGCGCTCGGGAAAGGTCTGGAGCCCGGTGATGTCGGCAGTGAAGCCGAGATTGCCGTTGCCGAGCATCACCGGCGCGTGCGGGTCGACTGCCGTGAATTGCGGATTGTGGCGACGGACCAGTGCCTCGCGATCGATCGGCTGCGCGGGTTGGGCAGAGGCTGCAGTGAAGCCTGTGGCTGCAGCAAGCAGCGTCCCGAGCAGCAGCGCGGAACGCGGGCGCGCGGGTGCATGGTGATCCTGGATCAAGACGTCAGCTCCTCTCCGCCGAACGACCTCCCGGGCCGCTCGCCTTTGCTTCTACCACCCGATCCTGCGGGATTCGCCGGTGGTGGCAGCGCTTGTTTCGTCCACCGGTGTCACTGACGTATTTCTGCGCCATTCCGATGGTAGCCGGGGATTGGAATGACTCTTTTTCCGCGGCATGTATAGTGCTAATTGAAACAATGTACCGCATAATGGGAGTTAAACCCTGGTTGGCGGAGGAGAGGAAAGAAGATGAACAGGTTGCCGGCCGCGTTGCTCATCGGCGTATCGGTCATTGCGACGCCCGCCGCGGCGCAGGTGATCGCGATCAACCAGCCCGCCCAGACACTCTCGGAGGGCCGGATCGCGACGCTCCCCGATGCCGAGCAGCCCGTTTGGCGCGCCTATCTGCTGCGCTCCGAGGCGCAACGGCGCGCGGATCGCGCGACGCTCGCCGCCGAGCTCGCCCCAGGCCAGTCAGCCCCTCCCCCGCCCCAGGCGTTCGGCGGTGGTGAAAAGAGCATGCCGCTCGACCGCGATGCCAAATGGTACGGCTCGGCGGAAGCGCGGCGCATCGCCGACACGATCGTGAGCTTTCAGACTCCCGCAGGCGGCTGGAGCAAGAACCAGAACCGCGCCGGCCCGCCGCGGCTTCCGGGCCAGCGCTTCGCGAACGATGCCGAGACGATGGTGCAGGATCCGGCGAATTTCGACGCGCCGGTGGACCGCTTCTGGACCTTCGTCGGCACGCTCGACAATGGCGCTACCACCACTGAAATGCGCTTCCTCGGCCGCGTCGCGACGGCGCTCCCGGGCGATGCGGGCGCGCGTTACCGGCAGAGCTTTGTTGACGGCGTTCTTTATCTGCTCGCCGCCCAATACCCCAACGGCGGCTGGCCGCAGATCTGGCCGCTCGAGGGCGGTTTCCACGACGGCATCACCTTCAACGACGATGCGGTCTCGAAGGCGGCGATGCTGCTCGAGGATGTCGCCGAGGATCCCGGCTATCGCTTCGTTCCCGAGCATCTTCGTGCACAGGCCGCGCGCGCAGTCGAGGCTGCGGTGAAGGTGATCCTCCAGGCGCAGGTCCGGCAGAACGGTCGCTTGGCTGGCTGGTCGCAGCAAGTCGATCCGCTCACGCTCGAGCCCATCTCGGCGCGCAACTACGAGCCGCGCTCGATCGCCAGCGCCGAGACCACGGACATCCTGCTGTTCCTGATGCGCCAGCGCGACCCTTCGCCCGAAATCCGCGCCGCGGTCGATGGCGGGATCGCTTGGCTCAAGGCAAGCGCGGTGCGCGACTTTGCGTGGACGCAGACTCCGGAGGGCCGCAAGCTGATCCCGCAAAAGGGCGGCGGACCGCTCTGGTCGCGCAATTACGACGTGGTCACGGGCAAGCCGATCTTCGGCGACAAGGACCGGACGATCCACGCCGACGTCAACAACATCTCGGTCGGCCGCCGCAACGGCTACAACTGGTGGGTTACCAACCCGCAGCGCGCGATCGACGCCTACGAAGCCTGGTCAAAGGGCAAGAAGATCACGGACTGACATTGGCGGCGGCGGTCCTCCGCCCCGGCTTTATCGCGCCCGCTCGCCCTTTGCGCCTATTCTGCCGGGCCGTGGAAATCGGCTTCCACGATGCCGAGGCTCCAGCCGGGCGGCACTTCATTGGCGCCAGTGTCACCGGCTTGGCGCGCGGTGCTCAGCTCGACGATGTTGCCGAAGCCGTCGCGGTCCGCCACCGGGCCCGTCTGGGTAATGCGCAGCACGCGCCCGGTCGCCGCCGGGAACGCCTGCCCCACATAGCCCAGGCTACGCTCGGTCGCGCCTTCCCAGATCGTGCGGCCGTCGAGGGTGAAGCGCAGGGGATAGCTGCGCGTGCGCCAGCCGACTAGCTTGAGGTCGATTTCACTGAGCGTCACCGGGCGATCGAACTGATACTCGATCCAGGCCGTGCCCGGCTTGCCGTCACTCGCCCAGCGCGAAAGCTCATTGTCGTCGGTGGTCCTGCCAGCTTCGGCCTGGTTGGCACCAGCTACGATCCGCGTGGGAACGTGAGTCGTTCGCGTCACACGATAGGACGGCGTCGCGGGCGTCGGGCCGCGCGTCAGCAGGCCTAACTGGTGGTTCTCAGGGAAATCGGGCGACAGTCCGCCCTTCGCCGCCGCGGGAAGCACGACCGGAATCTCGATCGTCGCGCTCTTGAGGCCGTCGGCGGTAGCGGTGAGCTGAACGATACCCTTCTTGGTGCCTGCGCGAAGCAGGACGCGATTCACGCCGCCCTCGACCGGCAGCGCGCGGGACAAGACATAATTGTCCTCGTGACGCGCGGTGCCTGCATAGCTGGTCGTCCCGGGGATCGACTCCTGCTTGACCGGCATTTCGGCACGCGGCTTGCCTGAACTGTCACCCTGCGCAATCCCGCCGCGCCATTCGGCAGGTCCGGCAAGATCGAACGCGATCTTATGGTTTGCGGTCGGCACGCGGCGTCCCTGGGCGTCGACCACTTCGACATCGACGAGCGCGACATCGGCACCGTCCATCACGAACCCCCGCGGGGAGGTACGCGGCGTCAGTCGGATCGCCGCAGGTTCACCCACGGTTTCGAGGCTGTACTCGGACGTGCGGCCGTCGCCGTGCGTCGCCACCGCGCGCAGCGTACCGGACTCCCACTCCACCTTGGGCCAGGTGAACAGGAAACCGCTGCTGCGTTCTCCCTTCCCCAGCGAGCGGCCGTTGAGGAACAGCTCGACGCTCTCGCCGTTCGAGACGACCGTGGCGTCCTTCACCGTGCCGGAGGCATAGTTCCAATGGCCGATGATGTGCGTCGCGGGTGTCTCGGGGTCCACCCAGCCGTTCCACATCACCTGATGCGCATAGAAGCCCTGCTTGAGCAGCCGCACCGCGTCGACCTCGCCCGAGCGGCGATAATTGTTGTCGCCGCGGAAATGGGTGTTGCTGTCGGACCAGATGATGTTGACGCCGCCGGAGCTCACGCGCTTTCCGGTGCCGGGCCGCACGCGATAATAGTCCCACCAGCGCCGCACGTCCTCCGCGGCATGGCTGTCCTGGTTGCGGTTATAGTCGGGCGAGTCCTTGTGGAAGGGCGGCGTGAACTCGTCCTGGTAGGCGCGCGCACCTTCATCGCGGCTATACTCCATTGCCCACATTGGGATGTCGCCGCTCTTGTTGATGTAGAGCATCTCGCCGCCGTACTCGGCGGTGTTGCTGTCGAGCATCTCGCGCGATCCGATCGCACGGCCGCCGTTCGGGTCATAGCGGTCGCGGATGGCCTTGAGCTCAGCCATATGCGCTTCGCTGATACTCTCGTTGCCGCCCTCGTAGAACAGGATCGAGGGGTTGTTGCGATTGTAGATGATCGCGTCGCGCATCACTTCCTTGCGCTGTTCCCAGCGGCGCCCCTCCACGTCGTGCTCGGCATCTCCCGCAGGCATCGCCTGGATCAGGCCGACGCGATCAGCCGATTCCACATCCTGCTTCGAAGGCGCGATGTGCATCCAGCGAACGAGATTGCCGCCGCTCTCGACCATCAGCGCGTTGGAGAAGTCGCTGATCCACGGCGGGATCGAGACGCCCACCGCCGGCCATTCGTTCGAGGTGCGTTGGGCATAGCCGTGCATCTGGATGACACGACCGTTGAGGGTGACCATGCCGTCCGCGAAGCGCGTCTGGCGGAACCCGGTGAGCGTATCGACGCTGTCGATCACCTTGCCCGCTTCCACCAGACTGGTCGTCGCGCGATAGAGATAGCCATAGCCCCAGCTCCAGAAGTGGAGCCCTTCGAGCCGGCGCTCTGCCGCCAGCGTGCGCGTCTCACCGGGCGCTATCGTCGTGGTATCGCCGTCGAAGCGGCCGATCACGCGTTCCTCGCGGTCGCGCACTTCGACGCGATAGCCAATACTGCGCGGGCGGGCATCGTCGTTGCGGATCTGCGTCTCGGCGTGGATCGTTGCAGCGCGGCCGGGAATGTCGAAGCCATCGGCCCAGACATATTGGCCGGTGGTTCCCAGTCCAGAATACAGCGGCAGCGTCTGGTACAGCTTGCCCGACAGGTGCAGACGGACATTCCTGGTGATGCCGCCATAGTTGACGTTGAAATTGCGGTCGTTCCACTGGAAGCCGCTGCCGGTGGCACGTTCCTTGTAGCGCCAGTCGTTGTCGACGCGCACTGCGATCACGTTCTCGCCGGGCTTGAGCATCGGCGTGATATCCGCGCCGAACGCCATCGCACCATGTTCGGAAAGGATTACCGAGCGGCCGTTCACCCACACTTCGGCTGCCTGGCGCACGCCTTCGAACTCGAGGAACGCCTTACCCTTCTCGGCGCCCGCGGGAAGCGTGATGCGCTTGCGATACCAGATGATGCCGGTCGAAAGCTCGCGGATGTCGCGGGCGAACGCTTCCTTCTCGTTGAACGCGTTGGGAAGCGTGACCGTCTGCCACTTGGCGTCGTCGAACTCGGGCAGCTCGGCGCCCGCGACATCGCTGGTGGTGGTCCGCCAACCCGGGTTTAGGTTGTAGGTGCTGCGCGGCGAGGCGACGACGATCGACGCATCGTGCGCCAGCGCGGGTGCCGCCTGTGCGATGGTGATCGCACTCGCAGCGCCGAGCAACGCCAGGATTCTATTTCCGGCCGACATCAATACCTCCCCCCAACTTATTGAATTATTTTCTTATAGCCGCCTCACCAGTTCCACATGGATCCGTCTTCGAGGCGGTTCACGGGCAGGTAGGCGCGCTTGTATTCGTGTTTGGCGGC